>CAWAQW010000031.1:0-111205 GCA_963784075.1 uncultured Alphaproteobacteria bacterium
CGCTTTGAACAACGCCTCGCCGGAGGTCATGCTGCCGCCGCCGACGAAGATCGCGGTATAGTGCTTCTCCTTGGGGCCGCGCGTATAGATGGTTCCATCGACGAGCGCAGCGACGTTTTCCGGCGTCACGCCGCCATAGCCGATGATGTGATCGGCGCCGCCGTCATAGCCGACGACCGTGTCAAAGACGCTTGGGACCGAATCGGTGTCCAACAGGAACAAAAGCTTCTTCGTCATGACGGTCTCGTTGAGTTGAATTCGTTCTGCGCGGTGACCTCGGGCCGCCGCGGCCTTACGCGGGCTGCCGGCGGCAGAGGCGGCGATATGGGCGATGAGCGGCTCGGAGAGAACATATTACAAAACACCCGGCTCCCTTGAAGAAAACGAAGGCCAAGGACAAAATGATGCGAAGTCGCATGTCTCTGAAATGGCAAGTGCCGCGTCAATATCGGTTCATAGCTTCCAAAGCAGAACACCAGAAATCCCCCCGATTACTTCTTTTTTGACCTCAACAGAACAGCCCTCCCCCCGGATGGGAAGAGGAGCCGATTTCGCTAAGGGCCCTTCGGGCTCCTTGACGCCTGACGAGGAACCATCAAGCGCCCTTTTTGTCCAAGCGCCCTTTTTGTCAGAGTTCGGCGGCCCTGCCAAGCCCGCTTCGCCCGCGCTCGCCGGAGCCAAGCGCATGGTCGATCGCGGTCAATCCGATACCGAGCCCGTAAAAGACGGCAAGCAAAATCGTTGCGTTCACACAAACCCGCGCAAACCCAAGCTGGGCGGCGTTGATGAAGGGATAGGGATAGATGCCAAAGGCAACGCCACGGATCATGCTATAAATGAAAAAGGCAATCGGGTAGACAAGCCAGGTTGTGGGAAACGACCAGCGCAAGCGACCTTGGGCAGAAACACCAACCAATACAAAGAGTAAAGGAGAGGAATGGCATCGTGCAGCAGCGCATCGGCCAAGAGCTGCATTCCCTGCGGGTGCCATAAATGCCGCAACAGCAATTCATAGACCGCGCCGACGACGATCACATAGACAACAAGCGCCGATTTGACGGTTGTCCCGGTCAGGAATCGTTCCGCTTGCGGCTGATTGCAAAAAACCGTGAGAACGAACGCAATGACGGTATTGGTCTCGATTGTGAAGTAACTGAGAAATTCAATGATACGGACGGCGATCGAATGGTTCTTGATCAGCGCCTCCTGAATGTCGAAGTAAAGCTGCACGCCCAAGGCAAACCAGGCCATGCTTGCGATTACCGCCGCGCTGCTGCGCTGCAAAGAGAGCGGCTTCGAAATCACTTCGCCCTGCATTTTGACGTCCTCAACAATCTGATTGGTGACCTCCAGTCAAATATGGCCTCTCGTTGGAATATTGCAAAATGGTGACATCCATCGTTTGCCGAAGGATGAACCTGCGATGGTTAAAGCGTGCTCTCGCGGGACGGCGGATCGAAAGAGGCTTCGAGTGCAACCCTGACACAGGCGAGGGCAAGCATCGCGCTGACGGACGCCCCTTCCTCAGGTGGGCTTTGTTCTGCGAGACATTGCGGGCGGCATGGTTTCGGGCCGAGGCTCGCTCTGGCCACGCCACGCGCAGCATCGGGCACGGACGACACAGCGTTATCAGAACATGTCCTAACAAAGAATGAGTATGGTTCTTCGATTACGGCTCGCTGCGCTTCTTTGATCGCGAGCAGCTACCTTTCTCAAATCAAAGTATTTCTTCAAAATGCAGGTCCCCTTTTTGCTGATGCAATTTCAGGTGACCGGGGAGTGCTCTTGGCTATGACGGCTTCAAATGAGACCGCTCATGTCTGCATCTGTTCGTTTTCTTGCGCGATCTCTTTCAAATACTCTCTAGCTTTTTTTAGATCATGCTCTCACGGCCGGTGAGCGGAACTAGACAAGCATTGTTTTGTCTTCCTGACCGTTTGGTTGCTGGCTGACGGGTCGAGTGCCAGCGGCGGCCATAGACCGTGAGTTGCTCTGGCGCGGGCGAGTGGCGGCCAGGCTTTCAGTTTCCACCGAGCAACTCATCCAGACGATATCCAAGGTAGCGAACCGAATTGATCGGGTCGTGACCGAGGTGGCGGCGCAATTTCTTGCGCAGCTTGCTGATATGGCTTTCGACCACGTTCTCTTCGACGTTCTCGTCGAAGATTCCATAGATCGAATTGAAGATCTGCGCCTTACTGACGCGCCGGCCGCGGTTATTGACGAGATATTCGAAGGATTCGGCGCTCGCGCCGCGGCAGGGCAGCGGAACTGCCTTTGATCTGGGATCTCGGCCGTCGAAAAAGACACGCAGCTCGCCGACGACCGCAGAGTCGCGTTCGACCTCAATCCGGCGCCGGATGGCGCCGACACGGGCGAGAATTTCGCGAACATGGATCGGTTTGCGCACCACATCGTCGACGCCCGCCGCGAAGAGATCCAGTGTCTGCTCAAGCGATGGCGCATCGTTCATGGCGATCACCGGGGCGCGGGTGCGGTCCTTGATCATGGGATAGGTCTGCCGGTCCTGGCAGTCCCCGAGGAGAAATGCCTCGACGGCGAAGAGGTCAGCGTCGGCCGCCGTCGCCACCCATTCCTGGAATTCGAGGGGACAAAATCCGGTGGAAGAAACACCTTCGCTGCCAAAACGGCAAGTATAACCAGATGTTACAATTTCACGCTCGTCAATTATCACTAACATTGAAATCTCCGGCGAATTTCCACTTCATTCATCAAAAATTAACAACTTTTGGTTAAATGTCAAACGTTATATAACGTAAAGAGTTGTCTTTTTCGCGCAATGATTGTATCTCAGCAGGCGCTCGCCTCAAGCGCGCCAAAGGGATCAACGCCGGATCCCGTGCAAAATGCGCGCGCTTCCGGGTCCAAGCCCAACAACCGCTCGCCACCATGTTGGTAATGACCTGGCAGACATATATGCTTTTGGGCCGGGTCGTTCGCGGGCCCGCATGATCAGCGCGCGGCCGCCAATGTCCAACTGGCTTCCCTGAGCCCGCAATTCCTTGAGAAGCCGCGCCAGCATAATCGACATTCTCGTGAGGGTCGAACATCGCCTCGAGGGAACGGAATTGGCTCAATGCGAAGTGATGATTGATTTGCATGCAGCCGACCGCTTGCCCCCCTGCCAAAGGATACTCTCCGGTGTTAGCGGAGCGTTTGATCGACATTTCTCACGGCGCCTCGCGCGGCGCTGGTCGTCATGGCCGCATAGGCTTTGAGAGCCGTCGAGATTTTTCGCGCGCGGTTCTTTGGTTTCCAGGCGAGCTTGCCCCGGCCTTCCATGGCGGCGCGGCGCGCGGCGAGTTTATCCTCCGGCACGGCAAGATGAATGCGCCGCTTTGGAATATCGATCTCGATGATGTCGCCGTCTTCGACGAGGCCGATGGCGCCGCCTTCCGCCGCCTCCGGCGAGACATGGCCGATCGACAGGCCCGACGTGCCTCCCGAGAAGCGGCCATCGGTAATCAGGGCGCAGGCCGTGCCGAGGCCCTTCGATTTCAGATAGCTCGTCGGATAGAGCATCTCCTGCATGCCAGGGCCGCCGCGCGGCCCCTCATAGCGGATAATCACGACGTCGCCTGCGCGGATCTTGTTTGCGAGGATCGCTTCCACCGCGGCGTCCTGGCTCTCGAAGAGTCTGGCCGGGCCCGAGAAGGTCAGGATCGAGGCGTCGACACCCGCCGTTTTGACGATTGACCCGTCCTCGGCGAGATTCCCGTAAAGCACGGCGAGACCGCCATCCTTCGAGAAGGCGTGTCCGGCATCGCGGATCACGCCGGTCTCGCGATCGAGATCGAGGTCGTCAAAACGCCTGCTCTGGCTGAAGGCGGTTTGGGTTGGGACGCCGCCGGGGGCCGCCCGGTAGAAGTCCCTCACGGTTTCGCTCGCGGTGCGGCGGACGTCCCACCTCTCGAGCGCCTCGCCAAGCGTCGCCGCATGCACCGTCGGCAGGCCGGCATGGATCAGGCCCGCCCGCTCCAATTCTCCGAGGATCGCCATGATGCCGCCGGCGCGGTGCACATCCTCAAGATGAACGTCCGGCCTTGACGGCGCGACCTTGCACAAAACCGGCACGCGGCGGGAGAGCCGGTCGATGTCGCGCATGGTGAAATCGACCTCTGCCTCATAGGCCGCCGCCAAGAGATGCAGCACCGTATTGGTCGACCCCCCCATGGCAATGTCGAGAGTCATGGCATTTTCGAAGGCTTCGAAACGCGCGATGGAGCGGGGCAGCGCGGACGCGTCCTCCTGCTCATAGTAGCGGCGGGCAAGATCGACGATCAGATGTCCCGCTTCGACGAAGAGCCGTTTGCGATCCGCATGGGTGGCGAGCACCGAGCCATTGCCCGGAAGCGCAAGTCCCAGCGCCTCAGTGAGACAATTCATCGAATTGGCGGTGAACATGCCCGAACAGGAGCCGCAGGTCGGACAGGCCGAACGCTCGATCACCGCGACGTCGGCGTCCAGGATCTTGTCGTCGGCGGCCGCCACCATGGCATCGACGAGGTCGAGCGCCTTGGTCTGGCCGCCGATCCGCACCTTGCCCGCTTCCATGGGCCCACCGGAGACGAAGACCGCCGGAATATTCAGGCGCAGAGCCGCCATCAGCATGCCGGGGGTGATCTTGTCGCAGTTCGAGATACAGACCATCGCGTCGGCGCAATGGGCATTCACCATATATTCGACCGAATCCGCGATGATCTCGCGCGAGGGAAGGCTGTAAAGCATCCCATCGTGGCCCATGGCGATGCCATCGTCGACGGCGATCGTATTGAACTCCTTGGCAACGCCGCCGGCGGCCTCGATCTCGCGCGCCACGAGCTGGCCCAGGTCCTTGAGATGCACGTGGCCCGGCACGAATTGGGTGAAGGAATTGACGACCGCGATAATGGGCTTGCCGAAATCGGCATCCGTCATGCCGGTGGCGCGCCAGAGGCCGCGCGCGCCCGCCATATTGCGGCCATGTGTCGTGGTGCGGGATCGATATTGAGGCATAAGCGGTTCCAAGAGTTAGAAAGGCTGGCGAAATTTCGCGGCGCAGGGTCGACGAAGAATGGCCGCGCGTTGTCACAACGATGGCTGGGTTTCCGGCCGGCGAGCATAGACGAGATCCTGAACGCGCAAAACACTCCCGTCATCGCCATGCCGGTTTTCATATAGTTCAGGCATGGCCGGCACACAAAGACGCGCTTGCGGCTGGCGCAGAGAGGCACGCGGGCGCCCAGCGAATCGAACCGCATGGCGCGTGCGTTGCGCGACTTTCAAGACTAAAGGCCTGCCAAGGCGGCGCTGCACTCCCAAAGCAACGACGAATCCCTGTCGTCTTGCGCCGCCTGCGAGGGCGTTATCGGGCGGCATTTGTAGAAATATTCCCCCGTCGTTTCCGCGACGGCGGACGAAGAGGCCAGATAGATGAGTGTTTCCGCGCCCTTTTCCGGGGAAATCGCGAAGCGCTTGGCGAGCCCGGCAAAGCGCGAGATGAGACCGCCGCTTTGGTCGCCGAAACGAGTGGCGACAAAGCCGGGGTGCAGGCAATTGGCGGTGACGCCCGTGCCCTGCAGGCGGCGGGCGAGTTCGCGCGTGAAAAGAATGTTGCAAAGCTTGGAACGGCCATAGGCTCTCATGGCGCCAAAGTCCTTCGCCGATTGCAGGTCGCCGAAATCCAGCCTGGCGCCCTGATGGGCGGCGGACGCGACATTGACGATGCGTGCCGGCGCTGACGAAAGGAGCCGTTCGCGCAGCCCTTCGGTGACGACGAAATAGGCCATGTGGTTCAGCGCAAAAGTATGTTCAAGCCCGTCCTTGGTAAGCCGGCGGCTGCTGAACATGGCTCCCGCGTTGTTGATCAGGACGTCAATGCGCGGCTCCTCGCGGGCAATTTCGATGGCGACGCGTTTCATCTCGGGGATGCGCGTCAGATCGGCGTAATGGACCTTATGGGCAAGACCCGGGGCCATCTCGCGGAGCCGCGCCAATGTCGCCTCGGCGCGGGCCGTGTCCCGCGCGATGAGGACGATCCGCGCCCCCAACTGCGCCAGCCGTTCCGCGGCAATCTCGCCAATCCCCGAGGTGCCGCCCGTCATGACCACCGTTTTGCCTTTCATCAGAACTCTTCCTATCGGCACAGGCGCCAATTCGTCACGGGATCGGCAAACCGGGCCAAGAAACTGGGTCAAGAAACGGGTTCAAATCGAGTGGCCAGACGGGTGATTAGAGCAAATCCTCGCAGCCGGCCAGCGCCGGACTGGGTTTGGCCGTTCACGTGGTTTTGACCAGCGCCAAAACCGCGGCTTCGTTGCGTGGCGCGCTTGCCCCCGGCGCCGGCACTTTGCACCAGAGCCAAAATGATGACGACATCTTTGCATCAGGCACGGAAAACACGTCTATATTCGTTAGATTCATGGCGCTCGATAGCTCTATCTGAGCATATAAAATAATATTAAGAGAATTCGAATTGTAAATAAAGTCTTTATTTCATATTTGATTTACTGACGCCTGTAAACTTGGGATTCATTTTGTTGGTTAAACTGGTTTTCATTAGTAGCTTGTATTTTGGATGTATGAACGCGCCGGCAGAGATGCCGCCGCCAGGGAAAATTTGCAATCGAAAATTCGCACTCGAAAATTCGTAATGCGAACGCAAGAAGGGGTTCATCATGATGGAAGCCTTGAAAAGCGAGGCCCCGCAAACCCGCGCCGGCCGGTTCGCCGGAGTTCGGCCGGCCTATCTCGAAGCCTTGACGCTCGTTGAGCGGCTGCATCGCCGCCTTCTCGACGTCATCAAGGACGAATTCGACCGGCGCGGCCGCAGCGATGTCAATGCCGTGCAAGCCTTGTTGCTTTATAATATTGCCGACAAGGAGCTGACGGCGGGCGAATTGCGGACACGCGGCTATTATCTCGGTTCGAACGTCTCTTACAATGTCAAGAAATTGGTCGAAACGGGCTATTTGCATCACGCCCGCTCGCGGATCGATCGCCGCGCCGTGCGAATCAGCCTGACCGATAAAGGCCGCGACATCCACGATATCGTCTCCGGCCTCTACGACAAGCATGTCGCAACGGTCGAGCAAATCGGCGGTATCACCTCTGAGGAGTTCACAAAGCTAAACCAGTCGCTGATCCGGCTTGAGCGCTTCTGGACCGATCAGATCAGGTACAGGCTGTAACGCCGGGTGCGTGATGCAAAGCTGAAGATTATTGTCGGCCGCACGGTTTTTTACACAAAGTTAATTTGGTGAGGTCATATTTCGAAACCAACCGCCACAAATTTGCCGCCCTGTTTGTGCCTTTTTAACCAACATATTCTGGCAGCTTCAATGATCCCGGCTGTCAGACGCTTACGCAATTTTCAAGGGCGGAGAGACTTTTTCAAAGGCGGGGGACTTTGCGGAGCGTTTCAACCCACTGACGTTCCCAACCGCTGGGATTTGGTCACGCCGGATCATCGCGGGCCGCGTGCGGTCTGTGCGAACGCCGGCGGGTCGCCCTTTAAGCTCTCTGAGCGGAACGTCCGCTCCATGAAGATCGGGATCTGGCACGATAAACCGAGCTTTGGCATGAATTAAATAGGCATTAAATATCAAAAGGCGATGGCGTTGGAGATCGAGGCATTGGAATTTGGGAGAAAAGGGAGCTTACGCTCCGGGCCATATTGTCGCTTGGGCCATATTCGGCGGAGCCAAATGCGGCGGGCGGCGGCGCTTGCCGGCTTCACCCTTGCCTTCGGTTTTGCCCATGTCGCCGGGGCGGCGGCGGGACCTGCGGATATTTCGTTCAGCGAGCAGGCCGAATGGGCACAACGTTACGATGCGGATCCGCGGCTTTCGATTACCCGCTCGAGCACCCCGGTTCTCTCGGTGCAAACCTTCGCGGCAACCGAACAGGCGATCGAAACCTACCGTCAGATCGTCGCCAACGGCGGCTGGGTCACGGTTCCAGCAGGGCAGACACTGAAGCTCGGCGCCAGCGGCCCGGCGGTGGTCGCCCTGCGAAAACGGCTCGCGGCATCGGGTGATCTCGATCCATCGGCCGGGGCCTCGCCGGTTTTCGATTCCTTTGTCGATGCCGCGGTCAAGCATTTTCAAGCGCGCCACGGACTTCTCCAAAGCGGCATCGTTTCAAAAGAAACCTTCGCGGCACTTAATGTCCCGGCAGACTTCCGGCTGCATCAGCTCGAGGTAAATCTCATCCGGCTTCGCTCCTATTCCGGCAATCTTGGCGAACGTTTCGTCATGGCGAATATTCCGGCGATGGAAGTCGAAACGGTCGAGAATGACGTCGTCGCGACGCATCACGCGGCGGGCGTCGGCAAGATCGACCGGCAATCGCCCGTCATGATGACGAAGGCGATCGACATTAATTTCAATCCCTATTGGACCGTCCCCGTGTCGATCATCCGCAAGGATTTGATCCCTCGCATGCAAAAGGATGCCAATTATCTGAATGACCACAAAATCCGGATCTTCGACAAGGAGGGTCAGGAGCTCCAATCCAATCAGATCAATTGGAATTCGCTCGACGCGGTCAATTACAAGTTCCGCCAGGATCCGGGCGGCGATCTTAATTCGTTGGGCGTCGTGCGAATCAATATCAACAATCCCTATGGCGTCTATATGCACGACACGCCCGAAAAAGGAATTTTTGGTGATGATGACCGGTTTGTCTCTTCCGGTTGCATCCGCGTCCAGAATGTTCGCGATTATGTGACCTGGCTGCTCAAGGACACCCCCGGCTGGGATCGCGCCCATATCGACGAAGTGATCCGCTCCGGCGAGCGTATCGATGCCAAGCTTGCGACGCAGGTTCCGGTGTACTGGGTTTATATTACAGCCTGGGCCACGCCCGAAGGTCTCGCCGAATTTCGCGAGGATATTTATCAGCGCGACGGCTTTACACCGGCCGCTCCCGACGCTTCGATCGCGCCGCTTCCGCAATTGCAGCCGCAACCCGAGAGCCGCGCGGTCAGCGCGCGCGGCCCCGCGCTCGAACCCATGAACGACGACGAATAATTCCTGTAAGAGGGACGCTCAGCGGCGGGCGCCCTATCGCGGGGCTATGCGGAATTCGACGCGCCGGTCCTCGCGCATGCGGGCTTGCATCGCGCTGCGGCCTTCCCTTGTTCCTTTTTCGCTGGGCGCGGGAGGCAAAAAGCCGTAGCCCGCCGCGCTCAGCATGGCGGGGCCAATTCCGGCCTCGACGAGGACTTGGCGGACCGCATTCGCTCGCTGTTGCGAGAGCTTCAGATTGGCGGCCGGCGTGCCGATGCGGTCCGCAAAGGCGCTGATCTGCACGATCGTTCCAGCTGGCAATTGTTTCATTAAAACGGCGGCCCGTTCCAAAATAGCCTTGCTCGCCGGTGGAACCTTGGCGCTATTTTCCGCAAAATAAATGGCCAGCAGACGAAGAGATGTTTGAGACGGATTGCTGACCGGGGTCTTGTCTGCGGCAGCGGGCACCTGCGAGCGTGCAACCGGCCCATAGTGGGCCACCGAGGTCCCGGATTTCGAGGGCGCCGGCGGGACCTCCAATGGCGTATTTTGGGCCATGACGGCTGAGGTTTGCGGGGCCGCATGATGGCCCGCACCCAAATGGACGAGATATCCAATCACTCCGAGCAGAGCGAGCAGAGCCGCACCTGGAATGAGCCTCTCCCTGAACCACAGAGCGGCGCCAGCCCTCTCCATTCCGCCTTCCAGGCCGGGCGCCGGAATTTGCTGCGGTCCACGCGGCGCTCTTTCATCGGCCGGGGAGAAGCCGAGCGGGAGGGCCAAGTCCGGAAAACCGGCTTGCGCGAAGTGGCTGATGATTTTGGGGATCGCATAGCCCAACACCGTTCTCACGAAGCACTGGCTTGCCCCGACTTTATGGGCAATCTCTCTCAGAGTGTCCGAGCCGAGCGCTTGCTCCACTTCTTGCCCGGAAAGGGGCACTGGGGTGGCTCCTTCGAGCCAGGATGCCACCTCATCGCCAAAACCAGCGACCCTGAACCGTTCCAGGAAACCGCTCATCCCGCCCGGCTGCCGAGCAATCAGGTCCACAGTCTCTTCAACGAGCGAGCGGCCCTTTGGCCCGAAATGATAACTGGCGCTGATATCTTGAATGAGCGTGTCGAAGGTCATGACATTGCCCAAGGCCGGCGGCCTATCCTTCTGGTAAGATGTCGTCGGGCTGTCCGCGACGGGCAGAAGGTAAGAACGTTAACCGCGGCTGCAAATGAAAGTTGCGCCAGCACGCCGCTTTTTTGCAACTGCGGCCAAGGATAAGGGAAGGCCGACGAAAGCGGGGGCAAGACGGCTCGCCACAGCAATATCCCGCGCGCGCCAATATGCCCCGGAGAACGCCGCTTTAATCCCGCGGACGAGGGCTCAGCATCAATTCGAGATTTTGCAGCGCCGCGCCGGATGCGCCCTTGCCGAGATTATCGAGCTTGGCGACCAGAATCGCCTGCCCTCTCGCGTCGTTGGCGAACACCCGGAGTTCGAGATCATCCGTGCCATTCAACGACTGCGGCTCCATCTTGCCGGATGGCTCCGCCGGGAGAACCTTGACGAAGCGGCTCGCCGCGTAATGTGTTGCAAGCACGGCCACAAGATCGGCACCCCTTGGTTTAAGCGGCAGATCGTCCAGAAAGAGAGGCACGCAGACCAGCATGCCTTGCGCGAAATTGCCGACCGACGGCGCGAAGATTGGCCGGCGCGCGAGGCGGGCATAGCAGGCAATTTCCGGCACGTGTTTGTGTTCGAGGCCAAGCGCATAGGCCTCAAAGCACGGTGCCTCGCCGCGCTCATAAGATAAGATCATCGATTTACCGCCGCCCGAATAGCCGGACACCGCATGAATCGACACCGGAAAATCGGCCGGCACAAGGGCTTTGTCGACGAGCGGGCGCAAAAGCGCGATCGCTCCGGTCGCGTAGCAGCCGGGGTTGGCGACCCGCCTTGCGCTTGCGATGGCTTCTCCTTGGCCAGGGGCAAGCTCCGGAAAACCGTAGGTCCAGCCTTCCGCAACCCGATGCGCGGTCGAAGCATCGAGAATGCGCGGACTCTTTTCGCCGAGGGAAGCGGCGATCGCGACCGCTTCGCGCGCCGCGTCATCGGGGAGGCAAAGAACAACAATATCGGCCTGCGCCATCAAGGCTTGCTTGGCGCCAGGGTCCTTGCGCTGCTCAGGGGGCAGGCTCAGGAGTTCAATGCCAGGAAGAACCTTGAGCCGCGCGTGAATGCCAAGCCCGGTTGTTCCGGATTCGCCGTCGATGAAAATTTTCGCGCTCATGCCGGGCCTTCAGGCAAGCAACGGGATCGAACGTCCAAAATATAGAGCCAACATATAGAAAAGGCGGCCCGCGGCCGCCGTGATCCTTGCGTGCAAACCTCGGGGAGGCTCAGCGTTTCGAGAATTGGAAGCTCCGGCGGGCTTTCTTCTTGCCATATTTCTTGCGCTCGACGACGCGTGGGTCTCGGGTCAAAAACCCTTCCTTCTTGAGAACGGAACGCAAATCCGGCTCATAGCCGAGGAGCGCCTTGGCAAGACCATGACGCACGGCGCCGGCTTGACCGGAGAGACCGCCGCCCGCCACACTGATCGTCAAATCATATTGATCGATGCGCTTGGCGACGCCAAGCGGCTGCTGCAGGATCATCCGAAGCACGGGACGCGCGAAATAGGTGGTGAGCGGCCGGCCATTGACGGTAACCTTGCCGGGACCAGGCTTGATCCAGACCCGGGCGACCGCGTCCTTGCGCTTGCCGGTCGCATAGGCGCGCCCTTGCGCATCGAGCTTTTGAACATAGCGAGGCGCGGCCTCTGGAGCCGACGCTGACGCTCCCTTTAAATCCTGAAGTGACGATAAAGTCTCGGACATGATCAAGCGAGCCTCGCGTTTTTACGGTTGAGGCTCGCGACGTCGAGCGTCACCGGGTTTTGTGCGGCATGGGGATGTTCGCTTCCCTTATAGACGCGCAGATTGCCGAGCTGGCGGCGCCCGAGCGGGCCACGCGGAAGCATCCGCTCCACCGCTTTTTCGACGATGCGCTCAGGGAAACGGCCCTCGAGAATGAATTTCGCCGAGCGTTCCTTGATGCCGCCCGGATAGCCGGTGAAGTGATGATAGACTTTCTGGTCGCGCTTGCGGCCAGTCAAAACCACTTTTTCGGCATTGATGACGATGATATTGTCGCCATCGTCCAAATGCGGTGTGAAGGCGGGTTTGTGTTTGCCACGCAGCCGCAGGGCAATCAAAGTCGCCAGCCGCCCGACGACGAGCCCCTTGGCGTCAATCACCACCCATTTTTTTTCGATATCCGCCGCCTTGGCGGAAAAAGTCTTGCCGAACATTCAATTTTCCATGGGAACAGGCGCAAGGCTCCAGAGGGATCGCGCGATTGGGGCCCCTTTTAGGCACCCTTTCTCCACGGGTCAAGGCTTGAATGCATCTCAACCGGCAAATGACTTGCCCTATGCGCGAAATAAGGCCTTGAACGCCGGCCCGACGTCGCGCGCCCCGTCTTATATATTTATCTCGGAAGGAATCTTATGAGCACCGACAGTTTTTTGCGCGACATTCTTTTGGAGGTCAAATCCATCGCCGTGGTCGGTGCCTCGGATAAGGAAACAAGGCCGTCCCACGGCGTTTTCGTCTTTCTACTCGCGCAAGGGTACCATGTGTTGGGGGTCAATCCCGGCCTTGCCGGCAAGAGCCTTCACGGCGCGCCGTTTTTCAAGAGTTTGGCGGATGTTCCCGAGCCGATCGACATGGTGGATATTTTCCGCAACTCGGCCGCCGCCGGAGAGGTTGTCGATGAGGCGCTGGCTCTCGATCCAAAACCGAAGGTCATTTGGATGCAGCTCGGCGTGCGCAACGATGCGGCCGCCGCGCGGGCACGGGCACTTGGGGTCAAAGTTGTCATGAACCGCTGCCCGAAGATCGAATTTCAGCGCCTGGCGATCCGCCGCGCGTGAAGCGGCGCAGATGCGTGGCGCCTGACGCCAAGCATAGGAGTGGGGCCGCGATCGCGGGCGCATGCCCCCCTGTCTGAAGCGTTGCGTCTCAAGACGAAGGTTTTTGGCCGGCGCCAGCTTATGTCAGGGCGTGCCGCACGCACTCAGCCCCGGGCGAGGCTCCCGGCATCTCGCACCGTGAGCGAGGGTTCTCGATCTTCGTCCCGTTGGGCGGTCTGTTGTGGCCGCCGTGACCTGCCGCAACCACGATCGGCAACGTCGTCCGCTTCGGTCTCCTCGCGCACATTTAAAACTGTGTGCGGCAAGCGACATCGAAACGATCATGCTTTAGCGGCGCGCTCTGTCTTCGCGGCATCAAACCTCGCTCCATCCAAGCACGATAAGCGATGAGTCCGCCCTTCGAGCATGTCCGCGAAAGAGCGGCACCGGCTTTCCGAAGAGATCATGCGTCATCAAAGACTCTCGAGCGTGGTCCTGAATGGATTACGCTCGAGCGCCGTCTTGCAAAAGGACAAGCAAGGCTGGCGCAAGCTCATTTTGAAACCATGCATTGTCCGGCCGCCTTCAACGCGGAAAGAGGCAACCGGATGGAGCCAATTCGGTTTCGCGTGGCGCCAAGTGACAGACCTGCATAAGCAAGGTGGTAGATACGAAGCCTGCGGTGGCGCTCTTCGTTCACATCCCAACAGGGGACGCGGCATGCTTCCGTTGATCGGCGCCAACTTATGGCATGGCGTCTGGCAAGGACGTTTGCCTGCGTCACACAAGCTGTTGTTGAAAACATTTTGTGGCGCGATCCGCAGCTTGCGCGCGAATCAATCGCTAGTGTAATTTGCGCGAAGTGAGTTGTTAAAGTTTGGTCAATGAGCGGCTTAAATTTATGCCGTATCGAACCGTGCCATCGGGGGCAGAGTTTCTATTGTGATAAGGCGGCGTCGCGTTCGCCGGAAGCAGTCCCGATCGCTTTGAGAATGAGTGGAGTTCACGACGACTCTCCATTCGAGGCGGCAAGTTTCTAGGAGGACTCAATGTCCTGGACCAATGAACGTATCGAGTTGTTGCAAAAGCTTTGGCTCGACGGATGGAGCGCCAGCCGTATCGCGAGTGAGCTCGCCCATGGAATCACTCGTAATGCGGTAATCGGCAAGGTCTACCGGCTTGGCCTTTCGGGCCGTGCAAAAGCGGCCATTGCGCATGTGCCCGCAGCGCCGCTGCATGAAAAGGCGCCGCGCCGCGCGGCACACCCGCGCCCGAGCGCCGCGCCGCCTTCCATCGGCAATACAGCCCTTGCTTTGCAACCCATGGTGATCGAAGCTGCACTGCCTCAAGCGGTCAAAGATGTTGTGGTGCCGATTTGCGAACCCGTGACCATTATGGAATTGCGAGAATCGATGTGCCGTTGGCCGATGGGCGATCCAACGCAGTCCGAATTTCGGTTCTGCGGCGCCAAGAAATTGCCCGGCCAGGGACCTTATTGCGCTTGTCATGCGGGCATCGCCTATCATGGCCAGCATGATCGGCGGCGCGAGCGCCCCCCGCAGCGTCATTCTCGCGGCTAGAGCACGATCCGCGAAAGTGGGAACCGGTTTTCCGAAAAGATCATGCGTAATCAAAGACTCTCGAGCGTGGCCCGATTCAATCTGATGGGATCACGCTCTAACGCATAATTACAACGGATCCTGCCATATCAGCCTTTGCCGCGCCCGCAAAGAAAAGGCATGCGCCACGGCTGCAAACCGCGCCAGAAATTGGCCCTGCACTCCTCGCCACACGAGACGAATCGAGTTCCCCCAGTCCCCTTTTGGGTGCCCCCCAGGTTGACGCCAAAACCGCTTTGGCACCGAGGTCAATGCCGGCGCCCATGGAAAACCTTCCCCAGTTGAAGGGCCAGCGCCTCGCCCGCGCTCACTCGGCTGCCGCGGTTTCCGTCAGCGCGGCGGGGTCATAGTTCAGGACCGGCGCGAGCCAGCGCTCGACCTCCGCGATGCTCATGCCCTTGCGCCGCGCATAATCCTCGACCTGGTCGCGCTCGACTTTTGCAACCCCAAAGTAATGCGCCTCGGGATGCGCGATATAAAGGCCGGAGACCGATGCGCCAGGCCACATGGCGTAACTCTCGGTGAGCACAACGCCGATCCTTCGCTCCGCTTCGAGCAGCCGGAACAAGGTCGCCTTCTCGGTGTGATCGGGTTGCGCCGGATAGCCGGGCGCCGGCCGGATGCCGCGATAGGCCTCGTTGATCCGCTCCTCGCTCGTCAAACTTTCGTCGGCCGCATAGGCCCAGAACTCGCGCCGCACGCGCTCATGCATGCGCTCGGCGAAAGCCTCCGCAAGACGGTCGGCGAGCGCTTTGACAAGGATCGAGCCATAGTCGTCGTTCGCCTTGGCGAAGCGTTTGGAGATTTTGTCTTCCCGCGCCCCGGCCGTCACCACGAAGCCGCCGATATAATCCGCCTTGCCGCTGTCCACCGGCGCGATGAAATCGGCAAGCGCAAGATTGGACCGCCCGTCGCGCCGCGACAATTGCTGGCGCAAGGTGAAGAACGTCGCGAGAGTTTCCGCCCGGGACTCGCCCGTGAAAAGTTTAATATCGTCGCCAAGGCTGTTCGCCGGCCAAAAACCGATGACGGCTTTCGGATCGAACCAACGCTCTTCCACTACCCGCTCGAGCATGGCTTGCGCATCGTCGAACAGTTGCCGCGCCGCCTCGCCTTGCTTGGGATCGTCGAGGATCGCGGGATAGCGGCCGCGCAGTTCCCAGGTCTGGAAAAACGGCGTCCAATCGATATAGGGGACGAGCTCGCCGACGTCATAGGTGCGAAACACCCGCGTGCCGGAAAACAGCGGGCGCGGCGGCACATAGCTTTTCCAGTCAGTCTTGAAAGCGTTGGCGCGCGCCTTGGCGAGCGAAACCCGCTGCTTGTCGGCCTCGGAGCGCCGGTGCGCCTCCGCCACCTTGCCATATTCGGCCCGGACCGTGTCGATATATGCGCCCCGCGATTCGGTTGAAAGGAGCGCCTGGACGACCCCGACGGCGCGGCTCGCGTCGGTGACATAGACGGCTTGGCCCTTGCCATAATTGGGATGGATCTTGACCGCCGTATGGACCCGGCTCGTCGTCGCGCCGCCGATCAGGAGAGGCAAATCGAACCCTTCGCGCTCCATCTCGGCCGCAACGAAGCACATTTCGTCGAGCGAGGGCGTGATGAGACCTGAAAGGCCAATGGCATCGACCTTCTCCTCCCGCGCCGTTGCCAAAATTTTGGCGGCCGGAACCATGACGCCAAGATCGATGATTTCGTAATTGTTGCAGGCCAAGACCACGCCGACGATGTTCTTGCCGATGTCATGCACGTCGCCCTTGACCGTCGCCATCAGGATTTTGCCGGCGCTGGAGCGCTCGCCCGTGCCGTTTACGCGCTTTTCCTCATCCATGAAAGGAAGCAGATAGGCGACGGCCTGTTTCATCACCCGCGCCGATTTGACGACTTGCGGCAAAAACATTTTGCCCGAGCCGAAAAGATCACCGACGACATTCATGCCCGCCATCAAAGGCCCTTCGATGACATCGAGAGGTCTTGCGGCAAGCTGGCGCGCTTCCTCGACATCGCGGTCAATGAATTCGGTAATCCCATTGACGAGCGCATGTTCCAGGCGCTTGGCGACCGGCTCCTCGCGCCAGGCGAGAGTCTTCTCGGGAGCCTGCATCCCCGGACCCTTATAGCTTTCGGCGAGGGCGAGCAGTCTTTCGGTCGCGTCCGGCCGCCGGTTGAGGACGACATCCTCGCAGGCGTCGCGCAGTTCCGGTTCGATCTCGGCATAGACCGCAAGCTGGCCCGCGTTGACGATGCCCATGTCCATGCCGGCGGCGATGGCGTGATAGAGGAAGACCGAATGCATCGCCTCGCGTACCGGCTCGTTGCCGCGAAACGAGAAGGAAAGATTTGAAACGCCGCCGGAAATATGCACGAGCGGGAATTTCTTACGAATTTGCCGCGCGGCCTCGATGAAATCGACGCCGTACGTGTTATGTTCGTCGATGCCCGTTGCGACCGGGAAAATATTCGGATCGAAGATGATGTCCTCGGGTGGAAAGCCGGCCTCCTTCGTCAGGATCTCATAGGCGCGCGAACATATTTCGACGCGGCGTTCGAGCGTGTCGGCCTGGCCCTTTTCATCGAAAGCCATCACCACGACGGCGGCGCCATAGGCGCGCACGACTTTGGCCTCGGCGACGTATTTCTCGACACCGGCTTTCATCGATATGGAATTGACGATCGCCTTGCCTTGCACGCATTTGAGGCCAGCTTCGATGACCGGGAATTTCGAGGAATTGATCATCACCGGCACCCGCGCGATGTCGGGTTCGGCGGCGACAAGGTTCAAAAATTCGACCATCGCCTTTTGCGAATTGAGGAGACCCTCGTCCATATTGACGTCGATGATCTGGGCACCCGCCGCGACCTGATCGCGTGCGACATCGAGCGCGGCGGAAAGCTCGCCCTCCTTGATCAATCTGCGGAATTTGGCGGAGCCAGTGACATTGGTGCGCTCGCCGACATTGACGAAAGGAATCTCGTGGTTGAGGACAAAAGGCTCCAACCCGGAGAGGCGCAGCAAGGGCTCGATCTTTGGCACTTTCCTTGGCGCCACCCCTTTCACGCGCTCGGCGATCGCGGAAATATGGGCGGGCGTCGTGCCGCAGCAACCGCCGATGATATTGACAAGCCCCGCCTCCGCGAACTCGCCGATGAGAGAGGCCATATATTCGGGGCTCTCGTCATAAAGGCCGAACTCGTTCGGCAGGCCGGCGTTGGGATAGGCGCAGACGAGCGTGTCGGCGAGATGGGAGAGTTCGGCGAGATGGGCGCGCATCTCGCGGGCGCCAAGCGCGCAGTTGAGACCGATCGTCAAGGGTTTGGCGTGACGCAACGAGTACCAAAAGGCCGTCGGCGTCTGGCCGGACAGCGTGCGGCCGGACAAATCCGTGATTGTCCCCGAGATCATGACCGGCAGGCGCTCGCCGCGCGCCTCGAAAACGCGGTCAATGGCATGGAGCGCCGCCTTGGCATTGAGCGTGTCGAAGATTGTCTCGACGATCAGGAGATCAGCGCCCCCTTCGATGAGCGCTTGTGCCGCTTCCGCATAGGCTTCGCTTAAATCGTCGAAGCTCACCGCGCGAAAGCCAGGATTGTTGACATCGGGTGAAATCGAGGCGGTGCGGTTGGTCGGCCCCAAAGCGCCAGCGACGAAGCGGCGGCGTCCGTCCTTTTGTTCCGCCGTGTCGGCCGCCTCGCGGGCGAGGCGCGCCGAGGCGAAATTCAATTCGCCGACGAGCTCCTCCATGCCATAATCGGCTTGCGCGATCCGTGTCGAGCTGAATGTATTCGTCTCGACGATGTCGGCGCCAGCTTCGAAATAGGCAAGATGAATGTCTCTGATCGCTTGCGGCTGGGTGAGGCTCAAGAGATCATTGTTGCCACTCAGGTCACGTGGCCATTCGGTAAAGCGCGCGCCGCGAAATTCGGCTTCGCCGAATTTGTGCTGCTGGATCATCGTGCCCATGGCGCCGTCGAGCACCAGGATTTTCTCCCGCGCGGCTGCCTGAAGGGCCTTGCGGGTGTCTTCTCCGGTCGACCTTCGTGTCATTCAGGCGGCCTCTTGTTCGAGTTTCGGGCGAAGCCCCAAAAGATGGCAGATCGCATAGACGAGATCGGCGCGGTTCATGGTGTAGAAATGGAAATCCCTTATACCGTGATCGACGAGATCGAGCACCTGCTCGGCGGCGACCGTGGCGGCGACGAGCTTTCGCGTTTGCGGATCGTTGTCGAGACCTTCAAACCGGTCCGCGAGCCATTGTGGAACGCTGGCGCCCGCGCGCTTTGCGAATTTCGCGGTTTGCTGGAAACTCTGCACGGGCACGATGCCGGGCGTGATCGGAATATCGATTCCCCGCGCTTGCACCTTGTCGAGAAACCTTAAATAGATTTCGTTCTCGAAAAAAAACTGAGTGATCGCCCGGGTTGCCCCGGCATCGACCTTGGCTTTCAAGACATCGATATCGGCATCGGCCGAGACACTTTCGGGGTGGCCTTCGGGATAGGTGGCGACCGAGATTTCGAAATCGGCGACGCGCTTAATTCCGGCAACCAGCGCCGCCGAATTCGCATAGCCTTCGGCATGCGGGCGAAATTTCGTCCCCGGCCCGTCCTGCGGATCGCCGCGCAGCGCCACAATGTGGCGCACGCCAATGTCCCAATAATCGCGGACGATGGCGTCGATCTCTTCCCGCGCGGCCGCAACGCACGTCAGATGCGCGGCGGGCTTCACCCTCGTCTCATTGACGATCCGCGCAACGGTCGCATGGGTGCGCTCGCGCGTCGAGCCCCCGGCGCCATAGGTCACCGAGACAAAACTTGGACCCAGCGGTGCGAGACGTTTGATCGACTCCCAAAGGGTCGCCTCCATCGCCTCGGTTGCCGGCGGGAAAAACTCAAAGGAGACGCGTATATTATCGGGACAGACAGTGCGGCTGGCCCGGGGAAAACTGCACGATTGCATCTCGTTCATGCGAATTCTCGCGTGGTTAAAGGGAGAGGATCGGCAATTGTCCTTTGATCGCGGCCGAGCCAGAGGGACACGGTGAGCTTATTGGCTTCGCCCCGGCCGGGCGCGAGATTGTCCTTGGCGATCAAATCGAGGCCGGCGGCCGCCATGAAGCCGGCGATTTCGCTGGCCGCGAAGCCAAGCCGCCGGTGCGCATGCACGGTGCGCAGCGATTCTTCCTCGTGCGGGGCGAAATCGACGATGAGGAGACGCCCGCCCGGCCGCAAAGCGCGGGCGGCCTCGCGAATGGCGCGCAACGGATCGTCGAGATAATGCAGGACCTGATGCATGACGATGAGATCATAGCTATCCGGTTCGACCGGCGCCGCGTAGATATCTCCCTGGCGCAATTGCACATTGCGCAGACCGGCGCGTTCGAGGCGGACGCGGGCGATGCTCAGCATTTGCGGTGATTGATCGATGCCCGCCGCCCGCACTGCGAGCGGCCCCAAGAGTTCGAGCATCCGGCCGGTGCCGGTCCCAAGATCAAGCAGCGTTTGGATCGGTTCGGCGCCGATGGCGTCGCGGATCGCCGCCTCGACCCTCTCCTCTGGAACATGCAGGGCACGCAATTTGTCCCAGTTCGCCGCTTGCGCCGCGAAATAGCGGGCTGCCTGCGCGGCACGGGTCTGGCGGACCTCCTCGAGCCTGGCGCGGTCGGGAACGAGGTGCGTGTCGCAAGGCGAAAGCCGCGCGACGAGATCGCGGGCAAAAGCCGCCACCGGCCCGGTCTGCGCGATCCGGAAGAAAACCCAAGATCCTTCGCGATGGCGCTCGACAAGAGCGGCTTCGACGAGGAGTTTGAGATGGCGGGAGATGCGCGGCTGCGATTGGCCAAGAATCGTGACGAGTTCACTGACCGTAAGCTCGGCCTCGGTGAGCAGAGCGAGCAGGCGCAGCCGTGTGGCCTCGCCCGCGGCGGTCGCAGCAGAGAGAACGGCATCGAAGGACATGGGCTCGGGCATGACAGTCCTGTGAGAGAGCGCTTAGTCTCACAATATGCAGATATATTTATATGTAAAGTCCTTTTCGAGCCCCGGGCGTTTCCTCCTTGCCGTTTCCTTCCTTGGAGAAATGCCGCCGAGAGGTTAAAACTGCGGGGCGCGTCACTCCTAAAGCCCAAGGATCCTTTTCATGAAAGCCATTGCCCGTCTGATGATCGCCGGCTCCTTTGCCGTTGCCTTTGGTCACCCCGGTTTCGCCCAAATGAATATGACGCCCACCGCGCCTGCCGCTCCCGCGGCCCCCGCCGTGCCCAAGATGCCGACGATGCCAAAAGTCCCCTCGGCCGACGATGTCGCCAAGAAAGCCAAGGCCAAGGAATGTTCGGCCAAGGCCGACGCGCAAGGCTTGCACGGCAAGGCGCGTAAGGAATTCCGCGAAAAGTGCAAGAGGAACTGAGCAAGGCTCGCCTTTCAAAAGGAGAAGAGCGAATGACCGATGCAGCAAGCGCCGCGCGCGAACTCGAAGAAAAGACCAAGGTCATCGCTCATCTCACGCAGACTCTCTCCCATACGAGGGAGTGTCTGGAAATCGCGCGCGCGGCTCTTGAGCGCATCGCAAATGAGAGCACGTCCGGCAAAGGCCCCGAGGACCCTCGCGAGATCGCGCTTGATGCCTTGAACCAAATCTAGCCGCCGCCGGGCAACTGGAGGGTGACCAAAAACCCTCCGACCCGCGCTGGCAAGTCAAAAGCCGCGACGGCGCGGGCCTGAGCGAGCAAGTCGGGACCAACGAAAGGCATGAGATATCGAATCACGCCTACGGCGAGAAACGCCTCGGCGGCGATGCCGAGGATCGCACCGAAGAAGGTTTGCAACGTCAAGACAATAGCGAGCCAGGTCCTGTCGAACACAGGAACCGCTTTGCCCACGGGCATGAAACGAAGGAGCAGGGATGGCAAGCCGGGCACGCCCGCGATCATTGACGCCCCGCCGGTCATGAGATTGATGAGGCTTGGACTCATGGTGGCGAGCAAAAGCGCGTAAATCCACCAATAGACTGGCGCCTCGGGCGTATGGGCGATGCCGTCGAACAGCAGGCCGAGCGGCAGGACCGGGTCACCGCCGGCATGCGTGATCACTTCGTCGAAAGCCTGAACGGCAACCACCATGGTGAGCGTGAGCAGCGTGACGATCACGGCTGCCAGAAGCGCGTTCACGAGAGCCAAGAAATAGGGCCACCAGCCTCCGAGCTCGAGCCCGCGCGGCAAAAGCGCCCGAGTCAAACCGATCGACGCCCAGTTAAACGGCGCGTTAGCGGCGTCGGCGCTTTAAGGCCAAATGCGTGCGGGAACAGCGAGCGGCCGGCCATGCCGGCATCGCCAAAGAAGCGGTCAACCGCGTCGAGAAATCTCGTTAGCCGGCCCGCATAAAGGCGCGCCGCGATACCACCCTTTGCGAGGCTTGCCCGCAGGCTCGCATAGCTCTCGCATTCGGGCGATCCTTGCGGATCGCCTCCCGCGGCAAGGATGCCGAGATAGCGCCGGTACATGAGAGAAAAAGCAAGAAAGGAAATGCCGCCAACGATCGAAAGAAGCGCCTTCAGCGCCGGCCCGAGCGAGCCTGTAGTCAGCCAGGCCAGCCCCCCAAGCCGGGCAGAGGATCATAGGCCCAGCGGCTATCATCGTAGCCTAATTCCTCGATGCGCGAAAGCCGCAGGGCCGGCTTTGGGCATGCGAACCAACGCTGGCGGGTTTTCAGCAATAAGCAAAAGCGTCCGAAGGGGCGGAAGAAAACCCAGGCTCTGGTGCCAAATTGCGTCATTGCGCGGCTTTACCTCGTGGACCCAGCCTTGTAGAAGCAGCGCGGCAAAGCCCCGCCACACCCAGTCCAGCACCCACCTACGATCGCACACGCATGATTTTGATCCGGTCACTCATTTTTCACGCGGCGTTCAATCTCACCACGGCCGTGCTCGCGATTATCGGGCTGCCTGTTCTCGTCATGGGCCGCAAGGAGTCCAGAATTACGCAAAATTCTGGACAGGCGCGTCGCTTTGGCTTCTCGAAAAAATATGCGGAACCAAAGTCATGTGGCGCGGCCTTGAACATCTTCCGCGCGGCGGCTGCATCATTGCGTCAAAACATCAATCGGCGCTGGAGACCTTGGCGCTTACGACAAAAGGCGCGGATTTTTCCTATATTCTCAAACGCGAGCTGACGGCGATCCCAATTTTCGGCTGGTATCTCAAGGGCGCCGGGCAAGTTGCCATCGACCGCGCAAAACGCGGACAGGCCTTGCCCGATCTTACGCGGCAAGTGCGCGAGGCGATCGCACAAGGCCGGCAAATCATCATTTTCCCCGAAGGCACGCGCAAGGCCGCTGGGGCTCCGGCCGAATACAAAACCGGCGTCGGTCATCTTTATGCCGAAACCAATGCGGTCTGCGTGCCGGTGGCTTTGAATACGGGCCTCTTCTGGCCGCGCCGCAGTCTATCGATCAACCCCGGCACGATCACGATCGCCTTCCTCGATCCGATCGAACCCGGCCTCGACCGGCAGAGTTTCTTGCAGCTTTTGGAAAGCCGGATCGAGTCCGCGACAGCGGAGCTCATCGCCGAAGCGCTCGCCACCGATCCTTCATTGAAGACCGTTTTGCCCCGGCAGCCAAACGGCGCAGTGTCGTAACAGGAACTGCAGTGTCGTGCCGCAAGAGTCGCGGCTCGTTGCTCAAAGATTACCGGCTCGACCGGCGGTCGGCTTCCGCCGCCAAGCGGCTCAAGAGCGCCGGCGTGGCGAAGCCATCGGCGTCCGCAATCCCAACGCTGATTTGGAAATCATGGATCGCATCGCGCGAGGTCTGCCCGAAACGGCCGTCGATTTGCCCATGATAAAGCCCAAGCCGTTCAAGCAAGCGTTGAAACTCCGCCTTTTGCGTGCGGCTAAAAAAAATCTCGCCCTCCGGCCAATGGCCGCGCAGGCCGGGCTCGCCGCTAATCCGGCCGGCCAGCAGGGCCAGCGAAAGCGCGTAGGAATCCGAATTGTTATAGGTTTTGAGGACCCAATAATTCGACGACAAGAGGAACGCCGGTCCCGCCGCCCCGGACGGAAGGAACAAGGTTGCCTCACCTTGCGGCAGCGCGTCTTTGCGAGTGCTTTTGACGCCCGCCGCGGCGAAGGCGCCAAAACTCTGATGCAAGGACGCAAAGCCGAACTCTTTGGGCAGGATCACTTCCATTCCCCAGGCAAGATCCGGCTGCCAGCCAGACTGGCGTAAGAAATTCGCGATCGAGGCGAGGCTATCGAGCGGGTTGTGCCAAATATCGGGAGCGCCCGTTCCCGCATAGCTGACCGCATATTTGAGAAAGACACTCGGGAGGAACTGTGGGCCGCCCATGGCGCCGGCCCATGAGCCTTTCATTGCCGCGCGGGGAATCCGGCTTTTGTCCAGCATTAAAAGCGCGCCGATCAATTCGTCGCGGAAAACCGGCCGATCGGGGCGCACATAAGCCAAAGTCGCGAGGGAACGGATGACGTCTTTCTCGCCGGCCGCTCTCCCATAGTCGGTCTCCATCCCGTAGGCGGCGAGGACAATCGCGGCCGGCACGCCAAAGCGCTGTTCGATCTTTGACAGTTCGGTGCGCCACGCCTGCAGGCAGTCTTTTCCGCGTGCGATCCGGCGGGCCGACACCGCTTCGCTAAGATAGGATTTGAGAGGCTTTTCGAATTCCGCTTGGGCATTTGACGCGGCGGGCAAAGCAGGATCGGGCGCAAGGCCGGCGAAGGCCGCGTCGAAGGTCTCGCGCGTCACCCCCTTTTGTTGGGCCAGCGGCCAGAGGCTTTGCAAAAATTCTTGAAAGCCCGCGAAGATAGCCACTCCCTGGCCTTGGGGCGCGGTTTGGTCGAGCGAAAGGGCAACCCGCACCGGCCAGCAAAGCGCCAGTACCGCAAGGACGCATGATCGCTTGAGAGTCTTCCGCATCTGCAACAGTGGACCAAAGTCGACTTCGAAAAGGAATGCAAGCCACGGGCCGAGGTCCTCATTGTCCAAGCCCCCCGGTGTCGGCCGAGGCACCCCGTGACCGTTCCGCCCCTCTTCGACTCGGTGAACCAAAACGAGTACGTGAGCCGGAATGAGAGCGAGGTTGCGTCTTTGATGGCAGAGATGCGACCGGCGAGCAAGACAATGAAAGGGCTCGCGCCGATCGAGACGATATCCAACACAATGGCTGAATTCGGCACAAACAAACGTGGCTGGAGATGCGGCGACTCCCGTCAGTCCCGGCTTCCTGACGCCGCAAAGGGCGTTGGACGAGAGACATGTTCAATCTGCGACGCGTAAGCTTTGGAGCCCCGGCCGCAATCGTCACGAGCATGGCGCTGATTGTCGGGCTTGACGCTGCAACAGCGAACAAAGCCACGGTGGTGGGTAGTCTCTTGATTGCCGGGCTTGCCGACAATCTGACCGATTCGCTCACCATTCACATTTATCAGGAATTCGGAGAAGCTGGCCGAACGCCAAGCATTTCGAACGACGGTCGCCAACTTTATTGCGCGGCTGGCCGTTTCCCTCAGTTTTATCCTGCTGTTTCTCGTGCTGCCGACGTCAATTGCTATTTTCACCTGCGTAATCTGGGGATTTTTCCTTCTTTCGGGGCTGAGCTATATTCTCGCCACGGCCCGCCACGTCAGCGGGCTTTCCGAAATCTCGAAACACGTTGGCGTGGCCATGGTCATTATCGTCATCAGCGAGGCCATCGGTCTTGGGATCGAGAGCATCATGGGCTCTCTTTGAAAAAGAAAGTCAACGTCGTGTCGCTGCGAGGGCGCCATCAACGGCCTTTTGATGGAGAGGGCCGCGAATTATATCCACACCCATTTGGCCGGTCCGTCCAAGTTGCCGGCGCGCTTCATGCCGGGGCGGCCGCGCAGCGGTTCGGGGTCGTTCATAGCTTTTCCAAGTGAGCAGGCAGGCAGCGGAGGACGAATCAAGGTGGCTCAAGACACCGGCATGGCTTTAGGCGATCATAGCCATGTTTTTCTTGGCGCCGGTCATGCATGCAACGAGCGCCGGGCCTGGGCAGCGATTTCGCTCACTTTGGTCATGATGGCCGCGGAAATTAGCGGCGGCACCTGTTCGGGTCGGTCGCCGTGGTTGCCGACGGCTTCCATATGGCAACCCACGCGCTCGCCCTCTTGATCGCGGCCTTGGCCTATCAGACCGTGTGGAAAGACGGACTATGCGGATTCCGCTGCCGCATTTGGCGCGATAGAATCGGCCATGACACACATTTCTGGATTCGAACGTTCGCAAATCTTGTTGTTGCCGGAGGCGGTGGACGACTACGTTGGCGCCGACAATCCGGTGCGGTTCATCGACGCCTTTGTCGATGAACTCGACCTCGCGGCGGCGGGGTTCAGTCGCGTTGAGCCGAAGGCGACGGGCCGCCCCGGCTATTCGCCAGCCGATCTGTTGAAGCTCTACATCTACGGCTATTTGAACCGGGTGCGGTCGAGCCGTCGGTTGGAGATGGAGAGCCACCGCAACATCGAGGTGGTCTGGCTGCTCCGGAGCCTGAAGCCCGACTTCAAGACCATCGCCGACTTTCGGCGCGACAATCGGGCGGCCTTCCGGTCCGTGTTCCGTGAGTTCGTACTGCTTTGCCGGCGGCTCGACCTCTATGGACGCGAGTTGCTGGCCGTGGACGGAACCCGGATCAAGGCGGTCAACAACAAGGATCGCAACTTCACGCGGAACTCGCTGCAAGATTTCATCCGCGCGGCCGACGAGCGGCTGGACGACTATTTGCGGCGGCTGGACGAGGGCGATATCGAGGAAGGCGGAACGGGCGGCGGCGCGCGCACGAGAAACCTGGCCGAGAAGATCGAGGCGCTCCGCCAAAAACGCGGCCGGTACGGGGCGATGCTGGCGGAATCTGAACGAACCGGCGAGAACCAAATATCGCTGACTGATCCCGACAGCCGGGCGATGGCCGCCCATACGAAGGTTGGGCGCTACAACATCCAGATCGCGGTCGACGCGAAGAACAAAATGATCGTCGAGCAGGCTGTGACCAATCAGGTCGTGGACATGGGCCTGCTGAAAGAGACCGCCGAGTCGGCCCGCGCCATTCTCGATGTCGAGAATATCGATGTCGTCGCCGATCGCGGCTACTTCAAGATCGAGGACATTGAGGCCTGCGAAAAGGCGGGGCTGACGCCCCATGTTCCCAAGCCGCAACGCGGATCGTCGGTGCGCAATGGTTTTTTCCGCAAGGACGAGTTCCAGTATGATCCGGACCAGGATGTGTACATCTGTCCGGCCGGAGAAACACTATCGCCGAACCATGAAGGCAAGTCGCGGGATTTGAAGAAGATCGATTACAGCAATCCGGCGGCATGTCCTGCCTGTCCTCTTCGGTCGCGGTGTACCACAGACCGTCGCCGGGTCTCGCGTCTGGAGAACGAGGCGGTGCTCGACCGGATGGCCGCCCGCCTGAAGGCGAGGCCGGGAATCCTCGACCGGCGTCGCGAACTCGTCGAGCATCCCTTCGGCAGCATCAAGCAATGGATGAACCAGGGCGCCTTTCTGATGAAGGGCCTCGACAATGTCCGGGCTGAGTTCAGCCTCACGGCGCTCGTCTACAATCTGCGCCGGGCCCTCAACATCCTTGGCGTCGAGGCCATGATGGCGGCCGTTCGAGCATGAAACGAGGGTAATACAAGGTGCGTTCCCGGCCGGAATAACCTGCATGGACGCCCCTGGGGTCACGACAGGCAATTCTCTCGACCAGAACGCGCAAAATGCGCCACGGTGCGTCTCACGATCGTTATTGCGCGACTGCGAATTGTTTTCACACGGTCTGCTATAGTTATGCGCGGCGGCATGCCCTTGATCCCCGCTTTGTCTTCGGCACCGGAAAATTGGGCGATCTCGCAGGATTTGCGAGCGCCATTGTCCTTGTGATGATCGCTTTGATCATCGGCTACGAGGCCGCCGCGCGCCTCTTTGCGCCGGTGACCATCCATTTCGACGAGGCGATCTTAATTGCCGCGGCCGGTCTCATCGTGAACATCATCACGGCCCTGCTCCTCGGCGGCGGTACTCCACATGGCCATTCGCATGGCCATCCCCATGGGCATAGCGCGGCGCATGCGGCACATGGGCACGGCGAAACGCGCCGCATCGAGACCCGCCAGGGAACTGTCCTTTTGGACATCTTCGAGGATCGCGTGCCGCCGCGCTTCCGGCTGCGCCATGAAAACAATCTCGAACTTGCGCCGGTGCCCGGCGAAAAGGCCGTCACGCTTGAAACCCTGCGCCCCGGCGGCGTCCGCCAGATCTTCCGCTTCGCCGCTCGCGGGCGTTTTCTCGAATTGATCGAGGAAATTCCCGAGCCGCATGCCAGAGCTGGCTCGGTTTGTTTGAACAGCCGGTTGGCTGCGGCTAAGTGGATTTCTGCCATGGTTATGCTGCAACCGCGATTGGCTGCAGCGCAGTGAAGTAGGCCTCATCCGGCGTCCGCCGATCAAGGCTCGAATGGGGCCTTCTGGCATTGTAAAAGCCGTCGATATATCGGCCGATGGAGGCCCGTGCCTCCGGGACACTGGCGTAGGCCCGTAGGTACACCTCCTCGTATTTGATGGTCCGCCACAGGCGCTCGACGAAGATGTTGTCTCGCCAGGCGCCTTTCCCATCCATGCTGATCTTGATCTCATTCTTGAGCAGCAGGCCGGTGAAGGCGATGCTGGTGAACTGGGAGCCCTGATCGGTGTTGAAGATCTCCGGCTTGCCATATCGGGCAAGAGCCTCCTCGACCGCCTCCAGACAGAACTCCGTTTCCAGTGTAATCGATAACTTCCATGCCAGAACCTTCCGGCTGAACCAGTCGACGACGGCCGCAAGATAGACGAAGCCCCGCGCCATGGGGATATACGTGATATCCATCGCCCAGACCTGATTGGGCCGCGTCACCGGCAGCTTGCGCAGGAGATACGGGAAGATCGTGTGCCCCGGCGCAGGTTTGGACGTGTTGGGCTGGCGATAGATCGCCTCAATCCCCATCCGCTTCATCAGAGTGGCGACGTGGAGGCGCCCGACCTCATATCCCTCGCGGGCCAGAAAAGTCTGAAGCATCCGGCTGCCCGCGAACGGATAATCGAGATGCAATTCGTCAATCCGGCGCATCAGCGCCAGAGCGTCGGCAGAGACCGCCCGGGGCAAGTAATACACGCTGCCCCGGCTGATCCCGAGAACCTTCGCCTGTCGGCTCACCGGCAAGTCATCGTTCCGGTCGATCATCGCTTTGCGCTCGGCAAAAGTCCGGCTTTCCCGAGCGCTCCGGACAAAAAGATGCTATGAGCGCGGCTGGTTGATGCGCTTGACTAAGCCGTATTTCTCAAAGGGAGAGCGGCCATGTTCAATCAGATACACAGCGATCCGACGCCGACGGTCTATGCGGCGATCGAGCTCAGCAAGAAGACCTGGGTCGTCGCCATTCTTCGGGCCGGGAAAGTTCAACCGAGCCTTCACCGGATCAAGGGCGGCTCGTTCGCCGAACTTGTAATGCGATTGCGCGCCGCCTCGAACGACGAGCGCCTGCTCGTCTGCTACGAGGCGGGTTACGACGGGTTTTGGTTAGCGCGGTCGTTGGCGGCGGAAGGCGTCGACTGCCGCGTGCTCGATCCCGCCAGTCTTCAGGTCAACCGACGCGCACGGCGCGTCAAGACGGACCGGATCGACGTGTTGATGCTGGTGCGGGCCTTGATCGCGATTGATCGCGGTGACCGGCATGTCTGCGCCATCGTGAACGTGCCGAGCATCGAGGAAGAGGATGCGCGACGCTCCCATCGGGAACGTCAGCGATTGATCCGCGAGCGCACGGCCCATATCAACCGCATCAAGGGCCTTCTCTTCGGGCAGGGCGTTCGCGGCGTCGAGCCTGCTCGACGCAAGCGTATCGATTTTTCGGTCCTGCGCACCGGCGAAGGCCGCCCGCTGGCCGATCGACTACGTGCCGAACTCGAACGTGAATACGCCCGGCTCGATCTCATCGACACGCAATTACGCGCCGTCGAAGCCGAGCGCGACACCGCCGACGCGCAAGACGCGATGGTCGAGCGTAAACGCAACATGCTGCTTCAATTGCGCGGCATCGGACCGGCGAGCGCTGCGATCCTCGCGCGCGAAATTTTCGGACGATCTTTCGCCAACCGAAGGCAATTGGGATCATACCTCGGCTTAACGCCGAGCGCCTACGACAGCGGATCGGTCACCCGATGCCAGGGCATTTCCAAGGCCGGCAACAGTTTTGCGCGTCGTGTTATGGTCGAGGTCGCCTGGCTGTGGCGCAAATATCAACCGGCGAGCGCTCTCGCCAAATGGTATGATGGGCGCGCCGCGGGCCAATCGCCGCGCATCCGGCGGATCATGCTCATCGCACTTGCGCGGAAGCTGATTGTCGCTCTCTGGCGCTATGTCGAAATCGGCATCATTCCGGATGGCGTCGACAATGGCGCGCCGGGAAACGCCGCTCTCTCAGCCGGGGCGACGGCATAGGATAGATTAGCAGTTTCCCTGGCCGCGCCGCGGTCCGGGAAGTGGGCGGCGCGCGTTCGTGGATACGATTGGCGCAATTGGCGCCGGCAAAAAGTGTGAACCCGCCATCTCGATGCCTTGGTCGTGCATGCAGGATTGTGGCAAGCCGTCACGGAGCTGCCGGATATAAGTTGATGCGCCAGGCGCACGCGCGCACGAGAGTTCATCGATCCCGCGACCCGCCCGCCCAACGCCGTCGGGCTCCGCTATGCGCGGAGCTCCGCCCGACGGCTCATCTGGGAACCCATGCCCAATATGCGAAGATCGTTGATGGAGAGCGAAATGACCTGATGCCGCTTGACTGGTGATCGCTCATATAAATCTCGTTCCAGCGTCAGCTCCCCGATCTTGGCGTGCAGCGTTTTCACATCGATCGCAGGCGGACTTGAATCGGGTTTCGTCTCGGCGGCAAAGATCCCGGCAGCCCCTTCGAGAAGCTGCGATCTCCAGGTCGTGATCTGGTTCGGATGGACATCGAATTGTTCGGCCAGTTCGGCCAGCGTCTTCTCGCCCTTGATAGCGGCCAAAGCCACCTTCGCCTCACATGGGGAGGTTCGGGTCAAGGGATGAGATTCATACGCGCATGAATAATACTCCAGCGGCTGTTTCGGTATCCAAGGTCTGAGCCCGATTGCACGGCCTGGTCGTTTCCTCGCCAGATCAACCTCACATTCGGTCGCCGTTCATGACGGCTGCACCAATATCCCGCTTGCGGCGGGCGGGGCTCAGGAAGACGAAACCATTCTTGAAGGCGGCTTTTCAGGCCATGCGAAGGTGCGGTTCGTCCACCTGGATCCGCCAGGACTGATCAGGTCCTGGAAGATTCGAGGATTCGGTGAGCGTCTATCGTCTGGCGGCTTTCATCACGGCTCCCTCGATGACGACGCCGGCTGTCACATATTTCCAGAGCGCCACCAGCAGCTTTCGCGCTAGCGCCACGATGGTCGTCTTTTTAAGACGGCCGCCGTTGCGCCTGACCCGTTCTTCAAACCACAGAGCCAGGACCGATTGCGGCTGATGGCGCAGCCATAGCCAAGCGAGCTGGATAAGCGTTGATCGCAATCGCGGGTTGCCTGCTTTAGACACGCCCTGTTCGCGATCGACCGATCCGCTCTGCCAGGGTGTCGGCGCCAGCCCCGCGTAAGAAGCGACCTGCCGTCGATTGTCGAAGTGTCGGAACAGCCCTTCCGACCAGAGGGTGGCGGCGAACTCGGGCCCGATGCCCTTGATGTCGAGCAACATCGCCGCCGGCGCGCGCGCCGCAACTCGTTGCGCGGCAAGCAGGGCGTCCCGCTCGGTCTCCACCGCCTTGATCTGCTGGAGTAGCAGTTCAAGCCGATCGAGCTCACGGCTGATTTGAGTCTCGAGATGACTTCGGCAAGGGACGGCCATCGCCCGTCCTCAGCTCTTCGAGCCGTCGCCGGCGATCGCGACGCAGCGGCTCGTAATCGGACACGCCCTGGGTGAACAGCAATCCTTTGATGCGATTTACGTGCTTGACCCGCTCGGCGATCAGCACCTTGCGTTCGCGGCAAAGTCGGCGGCTGTCCTCTTCCTCGGGAGTCGGCGCTTTGACCATTGCGCACACCCGAGGTTCGCCGCGCTTGTACGCCAGCAGCGCGCGAAGCAGCGCCTCGCCGTCGATCCTGTCGGTCTTCGCTCGCCGGCGCCGACGTGATGTTGCAATCGAGGCCGGATCGACGACGTGGCTTTCGATCCCTTCATTCTGCAGCACACGGTGAATCCAGAAGCCGTCCAACCCCGCTTCCTGAATGACGATAACCGGGAACGATTTCCTAGTCCGCGCAAACGCCTTCTGTCTGATCTCCGAGAAGCGCGCCAGCAGCACACAAATGTCCCCGGCAGGCACACTGTGCTTCGACATCTTCTCGCCGCCGCCCGGCGACAGCGATGTGATCAGCCAGGTTGAACGACTAAGTTCCAACGAGATGAAAATCGCGCCAAGATCACTACGGATGGCGCTCGGCGCTTCGGGTCGATCAGCAATAATTTGCATGGCCGTCTCCAGAGTGGGTGATCGCAACCTCACTCTGCCAGAGCGTCGGTCGCTATCCATCTCCCCATGGGATCTTGAAGGCCGAGCTGTGGTTCCGGCGTGGTCTCTTCGTCATGTTTTCTCCTGTTCACGGCAGCCTACGCCGCGTTCAGGCAGAATTTCCACTCATCCAGGTTGTTCAGATTTCCCGAGCCAGCTCTGCCTTCAAGGCCCGTTTGCGCCTCGCCAGCCACGATCGAGTGGATGTTTATGAGCTCGATTTCGCCGAAGATGCACATGGCGGCGCTGCCGCGGTTTCCGCCGCTGAACGCGACAACAATATGCGCGCGGCTTTCGTGCATGTGGCGGCGGACGCGGGGGTCTCGGTGCTCGCGATCTGCGGGCTGCTGCTCGGGCGCTTTTTCGGCTGGGCCTTTATGGACCCGGTGATGGGCCTCATCGGCGCTTTGGTCATCGCCAATTGGTCCTATGGCCTGATGCGCGACACGGGCGGCGTGCTTTTGGACATGAACCCCGGCAAAGCCGTGACCGAAGAGCTGCGGCGGGCGATCGAGAGCAGCGGCGACCGCTTGGCGGATCTCCACGTCTGGCGGCTTGGCCCCGGCCATCTCGGCGCGATCGTCTCGGTGTTGACGGAGAAGCCGCGCGAAGCGGAATTCTACCGTTCGAAGCTCAACCGGTTCCGTATGCTCTCGCATCTTACGATCGAAGTGACACGCCAGCGGCAAAAATCTCAAATTGAGACTTTTGGGCATGGCCTCATCCAAAAGCTCACCAATTTGTTTTGAGACCCTGCCCGCTTGGCATGGCGAACACAGCGACCCTCGGCTGCCGGGCGGCCCGCGCCCGCACGGGCGGATCGTCCCCTCCTTCGCGCAAGGAAGTCTTTCCATGCTCACCGGCATAGAGCGACAAGGGGCGACCCGCTTTCGGACAAGTTTCACAATAATGGTACGTTCTGCATTACGATCTGCATAAAGTTGGCCAATTCGCTCGGTAGCAATTTCGATTCGGCCATGCCGGGAGAGATGGATGGGTGGATGCTGGCGCCAGCGAACAATGCAATTAGCGCGGCAGGTTTGCGCTGGATTAGGTTCCCTCATCCTCCTGGCGGCGGCGCCAGTGCTGGGCGAGGAGGCCGGTCAAAAAGCCGTGGCGGCAGGTTTGCGCGGCCATGCCGGCGCGGCGGAACTGACGCTGATCGCCGGCCTCACCGTTTTTTCGGCCCTTGTCGCGCTGCTCTATCTCTCGCAGCGGCGGCTATGCCTGGAGCGGGAGGCGCGGCATCATCTGGAGCTTGCGGCCTTGCGCGCGAAGCTCGATCGCGCCGAGATTTTTCTTGGCGCCGAGACCCAAATCATCCTTGCCTTTGCCGGACCAAACGAGGACCCCGAGATTGAGGGTGATCTCGAACTTGTTGGCGACCGTCCCAACGCCCGCCGCGTGCTTGCCTTTGGCTCCTGGCTGCCGCCCCGGATGGCAAAAACCGTCGAAGCTTCCGTCGCGCGGTTGCGCGCAGCGGGGGAATCCTTTCGTTTGACGGTCACGAGTCTCGACGGGTGCCATCTCGAAATCGAGGGACGGCCCGTCGCCGGCGTTGCCGTCCTGCGAATCAGGGACGTGTCCGGCGATCGCCGCGAGGCCGCCCGTCTGCAGGAGCTGCAAGAGGGCACGATCGGCCAAGTCGAGGCCCTGCGCGCCCTTCTCGACGCGACCCCTTACCCCGCCTGGCTGCGCGATGGCAGCGGCAAGTTGAGCTGGGTCAATGCCGCCTATGCCGGCGCGGTCGAAGCCAAGGATCAAGAGGCCGCGGTGGTGCGCGGCATTGAGCTGATCGAACATCAGGCACGCGAGGCGAGCGCGGCGGCGCGCTCGGCGGGCGGGGTTTGGCATGGACGGGCTCCGGCGGTCGTTGCCGGCGCACGCCGGATGCTCGAAATCGTCGAGGCGCCGGCGGGCTCTGGTTCGGCCGGAATGGCCGCCGATGTCTCGGAATTCGAATCCATGCGGGCCGCCCTCGACCAGCAAACAAAGGCCCATGCCCGCACGCTCGACCAGCTTTCGACGGCGGTTGCCATATTCGATGGGGCAAAGCAGCTCGTTTTCCACAATGCGGCCTATCGCCAGCTTTGGGCCCTCGATCAGGCCTGGCTTGAGCAGAAACCGACCGATTTCGAGATTCTCGACCGGCTCCGGGCGGCGCGGCTCTTGCCGGAGCAAGCCGATTTCCGGGCCTGGAAGGCCGCCCTGCTCGCCGCCTATCAATCGCTCGATACCGAGGAACAAAACTGGTTTTTGCCGGACGGACGGACGTTGCGGGCCGTCATCAGCCCCAATCCCCAAGGCGGCGTCACTTACCTCTTCGATGATGTCACCGAACGCTATCATCTCGTCTCCCAATACAATGCCTCCATGCGCGTGCAGACCGAAACGCTCGACGCGCTCAAGGAGGGTGTCGCCGTGTTTGGGAGCGATGGCCGCCTTAAATTGTTCAACCCGGCCTTTGCCAACCTCTGGGCGCTTGAGCCAAGCGAGCTCGGCAACCGGCCGCACATCGATCGCGTGGCTTTTCTGTGCGCACCGCTATTTTCCGACGAGGAAGGATGGGCGGCGTTGCGCGCTGCCGTCGCGGGATTGCCCGACCAACGGGTGGGGCTCGAACGGCGTCTCGCGCGCCGTGATGGATCGGTGCTCGATTGCGCCGCCGCGCCGCTCCCCGATGGCGCGACCCTTCTCACCTTCATCGACACGACCGCCAGCGTGAATGTCGAACGCGCCTTGACAGAACGCAACCAGGCGCTGAGCGACCGCAATCAGGCGCTGAGCGAGGCTGAAAGACTGCGCAATGACTTCGTCCACCATGTCTCTTACGAGCTGCGCTCGCCGCTGACCAATATTATCGGCTTCATTCAGCTTCTTGACGATCCCGCGACCGGCCCGCTCAATGCCAAGCAGCGTGAATACGCTGGCTATGTGATGAAATCTTCCTATGCGCTTCTCGCCATTATCAACGACATTCTCGATCTCGCTTCGATCGACGCGGACGCCATGGAATTGTCGCTCGAGGAGGTCGACATCGCGCAAACCATGCAGGCCGCGGCGGAAGGCGTCCAGGACCGCCTCGGCGAGTCCTCGCTGACCCTCCACGTCGCGGCCGCGGAGGGCATCGGGTCGTTCGTCGCCGATGGCAAGCGGATCCGGCAGATCCTTTTCAACCTCCTCTCGAACGCGATCGGCTTTTCCACGCCCGGCCATTCGATCGATCTTGCGGCGGCGCGGAGCGGCAGCGAAATCCTATTCACCGTCACGGACGAGGGAAGCGGCATTCCGCCGGACATCCTCGAACATGTTTTCGATCGATTCAAAACCTATACAACGAGGTCGCGCCATCGCGGCGCAGGCCTTGGCCTTTCCATCGTGCGCTCCTTTGTCGAGCTGCATGGCGGGCGCGTCGAAATTGATTCGGCCCCAGGAAAAGGAACCCGCGCGACTTGCATCTTTCCCGCCCAAGGTGTGAAGCTGGCGGCAAGCGAAACGCCGGAAGGAATATGAACGCCATGGCCGCCGGGACGATCCCTGCAACCTCTTCTGAGACGATCTGGCAGCGCGATCTCGAAAATGAGGACGCGATCGCCGGCCTCGCCGCCGATGTCGCCGCGCTGGTTGGTCCTGGCGATCTCGTGACCTTGTCGGGCGGCCTTGGCGCGGGAAAGACGGCGTTCGCGCGCGCCCTCATTCGCCTCCTTTCGGGCGAGCAAGATATCGAGGTGCCAAGCCCGGCCTTCACTTTGATGCAAATCTACGAAGGCTTGAACTTCCCCATTGTTCATGCCGATTTCTACCGGATCGAGAAGCCGCGCGACCTCATGGAACTGGGGTTCGAGGAGGCTTGCGAGGGCGCCCTCGTCCTTGTCGAATGGGCGGATCGCGCCGGCGGCTTGCTCGATGCGAACCGGCTCGATATCGAATTGAAGGTCGACCAGGCCAAAGGTCCCTTCTACCGCGCCGTGACCCTCACGGGCGCGGGGTCCTTCGCGGCACGGCTCGCGCGCGCCAAAGCGGTCCACGAGATTCTCGAGCGCAGCGGCTGGAGCGGCGCCGAACGCATTTTCATGCAGGGCGATGCGTCGGCGCGAAGTTATGAGCGCTTGGTAAAGACAGGGGGCGCCTCCGCGATCTTGATGATCTCGCCGCCGCGCCCGGACGGGCCGCCGATTCGTTATGGCAAATCCTATAGCGCCATTGCAAAACTCGCCGAGGATATCCGGCCTTTCATCGCGATTGGCAAGGGCTTGCGCGAGCAAGGCCTCTCGGCGCCTGAAATCCTTGCCTTCGATCTTGCTGCTGGACTTGCCATCATCGAGGATCTCGGAAACGAACCTCTCACCAGTGAAAGCGGCATCATCGAGGACCGTTACGCCGCTGCCCTCGCGGCACTCGCCCATTTGCACCGGACAAGTCTGTCCGACACTTTGCCCATCGATGACGAAGAGACCTATCGGATCCCGGTTTACGACGTCGACGCGCTGTCCATCGAAATCGAACTGCTGCTCGATTGGTATGTACCTTATATCGCTTGCGCGCAGCTCGCCTCTGGGGCCAAGGCGACGTTCGTCAATCTTTGGCGCCAGGCGATTCAGAGCGTCCTTGCGGTGCGGCCAACCTGGACGTTGCGTGACTACCATTCGCCAAATCTCATCTGGCTTTCTGGGCGCGAAGGCATCGCGCGGGTTGGAATCATAGATTTTCAGGACTGTGTCCTTGGCCATGCCGCCTATGACGTTGTCTCTCTTTTGCAGGACGCCCGCATCGACGTTCCACAAGAGGTTGAATTGAAACTGCTGGCCCACTACGCACGGCGGCGCCGCGACGAGGACCCAAGCTTCGATGTGGAGGGATTTGTCCGCGCCTATGCGATTTTGGGGGCGCAGCGCGCAACCAAGATCTTGGGAATTTTCGCCCGCCTCGACGAGCGCGACCAAAAGCCTCAGTATCTCGTCCATCTGCCGCGCGTCGAAAATTATCTCGCGAAAAATCTCGAACATCCGGCTTTAGCGGAGCTCAAACTCTGGTATGAGGAGAATCTGCCGAAAGTCTTTGGTGCCGCGATGTAAACTGCAGCGTCGGAGAATAGCCCCTGTTTGCTGTCGTCGTTTTCGGCCGGGCATGGGCTCGCGCTCTTGCACAAGCAAAAATTCGAAAAGGCGGCCGCAGGTCGCCGCCCGCGATCCCTCGTCGCAGCGATCCATTGTTTATGAACTAGGCAACAGGCGCCCCTGATGTCCTCTTTCCTGCCAGTCAAAGCCATGGTCTTCGCCGCCGGATTGGGCACGAGAATGCGGCCCTTGACCGATCACCTGCCAAAGCCTTTGGTTGCGGTCGCGGGCAAGCCGCTGATCGACCATACGCTCGACCGGTTGGCCATAGCCGGTGTCGAAACGGCCATCGTCAATGTCCATCATTTGGCGGCCCAGATCGAAGCGCATCTGGCCGCCCGCACCGTCCCAAAAATCTTGCTTTCGGATGAGCGCGAGAAGCTGCTCGATCAGGGCGGCGGGATCGCCAAGGTCTTGCCCTGGCTTGGCCCGGAGCCGTTTTTTCTTGCCAACACGGATGCTTTCTGGATCGACGGGCCGATCGACAATCTTCGGGCTCTCGCCGCGGCATGGGATCCGGAAAAGATGGATATTTTGCTGCTCGTTGCGGCCGCGGCTGCGAGCATTGGGGTCGATTCACCGGGCGATTTCAACATGGCGCCCGATGGCCGCCTGACGCGGCGGCTTGAACGCGAAATCGCGCCTTTCGTCTATACGGGCGTCGGGATCGTCAAGCCCGGACTTTTTTATGCGGAGACGCGAGATATTTTTCCTCTCGCTCCGTTCTTTTTCGAGGCGGCCGGAAAAGGACGCCTGTTCGGCCAAAGACTTGACGGGCGATGGTTTCATGTCGGCACAACGCAAGCCATCGAGGAAGCGGAGCGAACACTTGCGCGCGGCTTGATTTGATGCAAATTCCGGCGCGGCGGTAACGAGGCCGTGCGACATGGTTACAGTTCAATATTTGTGGATCCGGTCGGGCGCGCTCTTGTTTTTCCTGCCATGATCTTAACATCTTGATAAATTATGAATATGAATATTATCATTTAGTAATGGCCGCGCCCCTTGCTGTATGAGGTACTTTCGTTTTGGTCGATTCTCATTCGCGCTTGAGGGCCACGCGGCCATCGCGGCATAGTGGCGGTCCGGGACCGCGATCGAGCGTCGTCTGGCCGTCCGGCCTTTAAGTGAAGGGGAGGCCATGCCCGTCGCCCTACCCTCAACTGACCCGCCGGCCGAGGCCGCCGCGAAAGTCCTGATCCGTCTTGGCTTGGTTGCGCTCTTCGTTGCCTTGCCTTGCACGGGGATCTTTTGGCGTGGCGCGATCTATGTTCTTATGCCGGTTGGCGCGGTTTTGATCTTGATCGGCGCCATTCTCCGCGAGCCCCGGCAGGCGGGCCGGAGGCTGCGCGGCGCACTCCTTTCGCCGGTTGGCGGCGCCGCCCTGTTTGTGGCGTTCTGGGCCTGTTTGTCCTTGCTTTGGACTCCGTTCCCGGAGGAAGCCATCCGGCGGTTTTTTCAATCCGCAACCGCCACCGCCCTCGCGGTGCTCGTCGCGGTGTATTTGCCGCAAAAGAGCAAGCCGCTCGATCTTTATCTGCTGCCCGCGGGCCTCGCCGTTGCGAGCGTGGCGACGCTCGCCCTCGCGCTTTTTGGCTCGTCCTGGTTTTTGAGTGGCTTCGAGTTCGACGAAACGCTGTTTGAACGCGCGATGATCACGGCGATCGTTCTGGTGTGGCCCGCGCTCGGCATCTTGTCTTTTCGCGAGCATTGGATCAGCGCGGCGATTCTCGCCATTCTCGTCGCCGCAGTGGCGCTTGCCGGATTTGCCCAGATCGCGCTTTTGGCGACGGGCACCGGCGCATTCACCTTCGCCGTGGCCATGTCGAACCCGGCCCGGACGGCGCGGGTTCTCGCGTGGCTGTTCGGGCCCCTGATTTTGTTCGCGCCGGCCCTCCCTTTGCTCTATCGCCTGGTCTTAAGGATGACCGGATTTGAGGCCGGCGCCGGATCTTCTCCCATGCTGATTTGGAGCGATCTCATCGTCTCGCAATGGCCGCGTCTCATCACCGGGCACGGCTTCGACTTTGTGCATCAAGGACTGAGCTTCGGCTATTTGCCGGAGCGAACGCCGAGAAGCCTTTTGTTCGTGGTCTGGTATGACCTCGGACTCGCCGGCGCCGTCGGCTTTGCGGTTCTTGTCATGACGGCCTTCAGGAGCGCCGGGGCCATCGCAGCGAAGGCGGCCCCGGCCTTGCTTGCCGGCCTCGTCACGATCTTGACGATTACCATTCTCGGGATTGCGACGGCGCAGATCTGGTGGGTGACCCTGCTTGACTGCAGCGCCATCGCATACGCCCTTCTCCTCAAGGGGATCGACAAGGCTCAACGTCTGGATGCGGAGGCGATTCGCGCCATCGAACCGGAAGCTCCGCAAGAGCCAAAGCAAGCCGGCGCCGGGATGTCCGGGGGACCCGCCGCCAGCCTCTTCGCGAAGCTCTCGAATTCGTGATTCGAGGACGCCGGCCCGCGGCGCGGACGCCTTCACTGGGGGGCGGCGCTCCCCGCACCCCCTGAGTGGCGGACAATCGCAAAGAATTGCGAAAGAGATCTTGCGGCGGCAGGCCAAGCGGCCTTAACATTAGGAGATGATCGAGGCAGTCATCACCATCAGGAATGCGCGCGAAGGCGATGCCTTGGGAATTGCCGATGTGCATGATGCCGCGTGGCGCGATGCGTACCGTGGTCTTATTCCCGGCCGTGAGCTCGAACGTATGATCGCCCGCCGCGGGCCGCAGTGGTGGCACTCGGCCATCATTCGTGGGTCGCGTCTTCTGGTTCTTGATTTCGATGAAACCATCGGCGGCTATGCAAGCTATGGACGCAACCGGGTGCCTTCCTTGCATTATGGCGGTGAGATTTTTGAACTTTATATTGCGCCCGAGTTTCAAGGGCTGGGGTTCGGCACGCGTCTTTTCGAGGTCGCCCGCAAGGATCTGGCCGAGCACGGCTATTCTTCTTTTCTCGTTTGGGCCCTGGCCGACAATGAGCGGGCGGTCCAATTCTACTTAAAACTCGGCGGCAAGAATATCCGCCAGGCAACCGAACGTTTTGGCTCCGAACTTCGCACGAGGACGGCGTTTGCTTTCGACTAGAGCATGGTCCGAAAAAGTTGATCGACTTTTTCGATTAGAACACGCTCCAAATCTTTGAATCTGAGCCTAGTGCTTATCGATCAAATGAGTCCATTTTATCGGGACGCGCTCCAGAGCATGATCCGCGAAAGTCGGAGCCGGTTTTCCGAAAGATCATGCGTAATTAAATACTCTGGAGCGTGGTCCGATTCACGTCATTGATTTCAGACACCCTGTGACATTTTACGATCCTTCTTTGGCCTGCCCGAGCTCACCTTGGGAACCCGAGCTCGCCTTGGGAAATGGTGGGAAGTCGCAAAGCAAATGAAGGCAAAATTGGGTTTGTGGCCGCGGCCTGCCGGAAGGTGAACCGTATTTTTCGAGTGGGGGCATGCCGGTTTCGCGTGACCGCCGCATTTTAATTGTAAGTAAGACATACGCAGATAAGCTCTGGCGACTCGCGGCACGGGCTGCCTTATGAGCTTGCCGGTCGCCGCCGCCGCCTTTTGACAAGAAGCGTGGTGATCTCCGAAACCGTTAGAGACCAGCCTTGGAGAATGATATGTTTCTTGACGCGATTTCCGTGGGAAGGAATTCGCCGCATGAGGTGAATGTCATTATTGAAGTGCCGATTGGCGGCGAGCCGATCAAATATGAATTGGATAAAAAAGCAGGCGCCCTGGTCGTCGATCGATTCCTCTATACCTCGATGCGATATCCTGGCAATTATGGCTTCATTCCTCATACGCTGTCGGACGACGGCGATCCGTGCGACGTGATCGTCGCCAACACCCGCGCAATCCTCCCCGGCGCGATCATGAGCTGCAAGGTGGTCGGGGTGCTATTGATGCGCGACGAAGCGGGCAATGACGAAAAGATTGTCGCGGTGCCTTCGGCACGCCTCACAAAGCGCTACGAAAACATCGAGAACTTTACGGATTTGCCAGAAATCACACGGCATCAGTTCGAGCATTTCTTCGCCCATTACAAGGATCTCGAACCGGGCAAATGGGTCAAGATCGACCGCTGGGGCGATGCCGAGGAGGCCCGCCAAATTGTGCAAAAGGCGATCGACAAAGCGGCCGGCGCTCAAAAAGCGTGACGTCCCTCACCGCTTGCGCGTGAGGCGGAAAACGCCTTGTTCGCCGAATAGGTTCCAGATCCAGGGCTCGCTATAGCGGAGCGGAACGCCACGGTAATCGAGCGCCACGCCACGCTCGATCCGCGCATCGATCTCGCGCACGAGCGCGATAAAATCCTGGATCGTGCAAAAATGGATGTTGGGCGTGTCATACCAGGCGCAAGACAGATTGCGCGTCAGCGGCATGCGGCCGCCGAAGGCCACCTGAAACCGGATACGCCAATAGCCGAAATTCGGAAAGGACACGATCGCGTGGCGGCCGATCCGCAACATCTGCTCGAGCACCTTGCGCGGCTGCCGTGTCGCCTGCAATGTTTGAGATAAAATCACATAATCGAACGCATTGTCGGGATAGCCGGCAAGATCGGTGTCGGCGTCCCCCTGAATGACGGAAAGCCCCTTGGCGACGCAGTCGTTGACGCCACGCTGGGAAAGCTCAATGCCGCGGGCGTCCACTTGCTTTTCTTCGGCGAGCATCCGCAACAGTGTGCCATCGCCGCAGCCGACGTCGAGAACGCGGCTTTTCGGCTCGACCATATCCGCGACAAGCAAGAGATCGACGCGCGCCGGAGTGGCAAGGTCTCGCTTGGCATCATTCGCGCTCGTCATAGCCGTCACGATTTAAATTGCCCCGCTCTTGGCTGGCGCGATGCCCCGCGCCCGCGCCGCGGCATCGAGGAAGCCGCGCGAGGTCGCGATGAACTCGGGGGTATCCAATAAAAACGCATCATGGCCGCGATCGGTCTCGATATCGACAAAGGAAACCGAGGCGCCGCCGGCGTTCAAGGCATGCACGATCGCGCGCGAGGCTTGCGTCGGATAGAGCCAGTCCGAATTGAAGGATACGACGCAGAACCGGCTTTTCGACCCCTTGAACGCATAGGCAAGAGAGCCGCCATAGTCGGCGGCGAGATCGAAATAATCGCAAGCCCGCGTCACATAGAGATAGGAATTCGCATCGAACCGGTCGACAAAGCTCGTGCCTTGATAGCGCAAATAGTTCTCGATTTGGAAATCGGCATCGAAAGAGAAGGTCGGGGCGCTGCGGTCCTGCAGCTTGCGGCCAAACTTGCTCTGCAAGACGTCGTCGGACAAATAGGTGATATGGGCCGCCATTCTGGCGACGGCGAGCCCTTTGGTCGGGATGACCCCTTCTTCAAGATAGCGGCCCTGCCGCCAATCCGGATCGGCCATCACCGCTTGCCGCCCAACCTCGTGAAAGGCGATGTTCTGCGAGGAGTGCCGCGCCGCCGTCGCGATCGGCATGGCGGCGAAAACGCGATCCGGGAAGGTCGCCACCCATTGCAGGACCTGCATGCCGCCCATGGAACCGCCCGCCACACAAAACAGCATGTCGATCCCAAGATGATCAATGAGCATGGCTTGGGCGCGAACCATGTCCTTGATCGTGACGACCGGAAGATCGAGGCCATAGGGCCTGCCGGTCGCGGGATTGAGCGAGGCTGGCCCCGTCGTCCCCATGCAGCCGCCCACGACATTCGACGCAATGACGAAATAGCGGTTGGTGTCGATCGGCCGGCCAGGGCCGACCATCGTATGCCACCAGCCCGCTTTCCCGGTGATGGGATGGGTGTTGGCGACATGCTGGTCGCCCGTCAGGGCATGGCAGACCAAAATGGCGTTGGATTTATCGGCGTTGAGCTCGCCATAGGTTTGGTAGGCGATCGTCAAGGGGCTGAGCGAGACCCCGGCATCCATCTTGAGCGGACGATCGGCGCCAAAATGCACAACGAGGCTGTTCGGCGCATCGACCTCGCGAAGACCCGCCGCTTTACTTGCCGGAGCGAATTTCACGGAACTGCCGATCATGCGGTATAACGAACATAATGTTCGTTATATGGGAGCGCCTGAAAAAAAGAGTCAAGATTAAGACGCCATTTTGGGGCTTGGAAAGCTGCGGTCTGCCCGCGCCGAGTTAACATTTGCGGGTCTGGCTCGGAGCCGAGCGCAAGGGAACCTTGAGCCGCGTTCCCTTTTCATCAAGGATCGCGAACTGATAACGACCGGCCCCGTCCAAGCTGACGGAATAGCGTAAAGTCTCAGCAATATGATTGTCCTCATCCAAGGTCACAACGGCGGGGTTGAGCCCGGCGATGTTTTCTCCCGGCAGATAGATCGAACTGCAGATGATCAGCTGGTCCCCCGGCTGACAGGTTCGGGCCGCGGCCCCATTCACAATGCAGCAGCGTGAACCGCGCTCACCTAAAATAACATAGGTTGAAATACGCGCACCGGAATTCTTATTCCAGATTTCGACGAATTCGAGCGGCAGAATACCTGCGGCTTCGCAATGATCCGGATCAAGCGTGATCGAACCATGATAGTCGAGATTTGCCTCCGTGACACGGATGCCATGGAGCTTGCCGCCAATGACTTTTCGCATGTTGTCTCAAATTCCGTATGCGGGATCTGAACCGGTTTGGCCCCGCCGGACCACCGCCTGGCCAGGGTGCCCTCTGCTTAGAACATTTTCCCCGAAAGCGCGAATAGGCTTGCCCAAGTGACCTCGTTCAGGCCCAGGCACTTCGCCGTGCTGGCTCTCATTTAAGGATCCTTAAGCGAAATTTCACGAGCCCCCGTCTGGCGGCGCTCCGGTTTCGAAGGTAACGAGCTCCACGCCTTCGGCAACTTGGCTGCCAAGCTTGAACTTAAGCTCCTTTACGATGCCCGCCCGGGGCGCGGTCAGGAGATGCTCCATTTTCATCGCCTCGAGGATGAGAACCGGCTGGTTTGCCGCGACCCGGACGCCGGGCTCGACCAGCAGTGCCGCGATTCGGCCGGGCATCGGCGCGACGAGCCGGCCCGGCGGCGCGCCGCTTCCCGCTCCCCCCACAATGGGGCCAGCGAGGCCAAAACGATGCCCAGCCCCGGCCCCTGAAAAGACTGTGATCTCTGAGCCGGAACGGACGAAGACCCCTCTGAGGCGATGGCCGTCGAGATCCACTGTGAGAGTTCCATCCGGCGCGAGGGTGCCGCCCGCCTCGAAAAAGCTGCCTTCGGCCAAGCCAAGGCGCCAGCCGTGGGGCAGATAAGTGATCTCGATGGTGTGATCGCCGCTCCCTTCCGGCAGATTCTCGCGCAAGCGGAGGCGTTCTTGCGCCTGCTCGTTCAAGCGCCAGCCCTTTTGGCTGTTCCACGGGCTCCAGGGATCGGCCGATCGTTGCGCTTGGCCGCGCATTGCCGCCGCCCGCTCGCAAAGAAGGCCGATGACCGCCATCGCCAAGGTCTCATGTGTGGCGGGTTTTTGGGGCGCCAGAAGATCCCCGCCATGCCGCTCAAGGAACCCCGTATCGAGCAAAGCCTCGGCAAAGGCCGGCGCTGCGGCGATGGCGCGCAAAAAATCGACATTGGCGGTAAGCCCGGCGATGCGCGTTTCCGCCAGGGCGGCGGCGAGGCGGCGGACGGCGGCCTGCCGGTCTTTGTCCCAAACGATCAGCTTGGCAATCATCGGATCGTAATCGACCGGGATGGCATCGCCCGCGCGCACGCCGGCATCGACGCGCAGATGCGGTCCGGAGTCCGGAAAATCGAGACGCGCGAGGCGGCCCGACTGCGGCAGAAAGTCACGCGCCGGATCCTCCGCGTAAATCCGCGCCTCGATCGCATGGCCGCGCGAAGCGATCTCTTCTTGGCGCAAAGGCAGCGGGCCTCCGGCGGCCACAAGGATTTGCCATTCGACGAGATCAATGCCGGTGATCATTTCGGTCACCGGATGCTCGACCTGGAGCCGGGTGTTCATTTCGAGAAAATAGAAGGCGTCATCGTCCGGCGAGAACAAAAACTCCACCGTGCCAGCCCCCACATAGCCAATCGCCCGCGCGGCGGATAAGGCCGCCTCCCGCATGGCTTGGCGCAGCGGTTCAGACAGCCCGGGCGCAGGCGCCTCCTCGATGATCTTTTGGTGGCGGCGCTGAATCGAGCAATCGCGGTCAAAGAGATGCACGCAATTTTGCCCTGAATCGGCAAAGATCTGGACCTCCACATGGCGGGCGCGCGGGAGATATTTTTCGAGGAGCACGCGGCCATCGCCAAAGGCCGAGAGCGCTTCGCGTTTGGCGCTGGCGAGCGCGGCCGCGAAATCCGCCGCGTGCGACGCGATTTTCATTCCTTTGCCGCCGCCGCCCGCCACGGGTTTGATCAAGACCGGATAGCCGAGGTCCGCGGCCTTTTCGGCGAGGACCTCCGGATTTTGATCGCCGCCATGATAGCCCGGCAGAAGGGGGACTCCGGCTTCCGCCATGAGCGATTTGGCCTGCGCTTTATCCCCCATGGCACGGATGGCCGCCGCCGGCGGTCCAATGAAAATCATCCCGGCTCGCGCACAGCTTTCCGCGAATTCCGGATTTTCGGATAAAAACCCGTAGCCTGGATGGATCGCTTGCCCGCCGCACAGGCGTGCCGCCGCAAGGATAATTCCGCCATCGAGATAGCTTTCGCGGGCGGGGGCGGGACCGATCCAAAAAGCTTCATCGGCAAGCGCGACATGCAACGCCTCCCGGTCCGCCTCGGAATAGACCGCGATCGTCGCGATACCGAGGCGCCGCGCGGTCTTGATGATCCGGCAGGCGATCTCGCCGCGATTGGCAATCAGGATTTTCGAGAACATATACCTCACATCCGGAACACGCCAAAGCGCGTTTGCTCGACCGGCGCATTGAGGGACGCCGAGATGCAAAGACCCAGAACCATGCGCGTTTCGGCGGGATCGATGATGCCATCATCCCAAAGCCGCGCGCTCGCGTAATAGGGATGCGCCTGGTGTTCGAATTTTTCGCGGATGGGCGCTTTAAAACTCTCCTCTTCTTCCGGTGAGACAGCTTTTCCGGCGGCTTCCAGATTGTCGCGGCGCACTTGCGCCAGCACATTGGCGGCCTGTTCGCCGCCCATCACGGAAATCCGCGCGTTCGGCCACATCAAGAGAAAACGCGGACCAAAGGCCCGCCCGCACATGCCGTAATTTCCCGCCCCGAAACTGCCGCCGATGATGACGGTGAATTTTGGCACGGCGGCGCAAGAGACGGCCGCGACGAGCTTGGCGCCATCCTTGGCGATACCTTGCGCCTCATATTTTTGGCCGACCATGAAGCCCGTGATGTTTTGCAAAAAGACGAGCGGAATTTTTCGCTGCCCGCACAACTCAATGAAATGGGTGCCTTTCAGCGCCGATTCCGAAAACAGGATTCCATTGTTGGCAAGAATGCCGACGGGATAGCCAAAGATATGCGCAAAGCCGCAAATGAGAGTCGTTCCGTAGAGCGCCTTGAATTCATCGAAGACGCTGCCATCGGCGATACGGGCGATGATTTCGCGCACATCATAGGCTTCGCGCGGATCGGCCGGGAACGATGCCATAAATTTCTCTTGGCATCGTAGAGCGGTTCGACGGGTTCGCGCATCACAACGCCGGGGGTTTTCGCCCGATTGAGTGTGGCAATGATATTCCGCGCGATCGCAGAGCGCATGCGCGTCGCTCGAAGCATAATGATCGGTCACGCCCGAGCGGCGCGCATGAACGTCGGCACCGCCGAGATCCTCGGCCGAGACGATCTCGCCGGTCGCCGCCTTGACGAGCGGCGGCCCCGCCAAAAAGATCGTGCCTTGGCCTGCGACGATGATCGCTTCATCGCTCATCGCCGGGACATAGGCGCCGCCCGCCGTGCAGCTTCCCATCACCACCGCGATTTGCGGGATGCCCATAGCCGACATCCGCGCCTGATTGTAAAAAATGCGGCCGAAGTGATCGCGGTCGGGAAACACCTCATCCTGGCTTGGCAGATGGGCGCCGCCGCTATCGACCAGATAAATGCACGGCAGATTGTTCTCTTGCGCGATTTCCTGGGCGCGAAGATGCTTCTTGACGGTCAGCGGATAATAGGTGCCGCCCTTGACGGTGGCGTCATTGGCGATAACGACGCATTCCTGACCACATATGCGCCCTATGCCCCGTGATCAACCCGGCTGCGGGAACGATGTCGGCATAGACCTTATAGGCGGCGAATTGCGAAAACTCCAAAAAGGGCGTGCCGGGGTCGATCAGCTCCGCCACCCGATCGCGCGGCAAAAGTTTTCCGCGCGCGATGTGTTTCTCCCGCGCCTTGGCGCCGCCGCCTTGTGAGATCTGCGCGGCCTTGCTGTGCAGATCTTCAACAAGGCTCTGCATCGCGGCTTTATTGGCGGCAAAAGCGGGACTGTGCGGCGCGGCGGCGGTTTTGAGAATATTCATGGGTTTCGATCTCGGCCGCTTGAAGGTGACGGGCTTACGGTCTTATTTATTTGGCATTGCCACATGATGTTCTGCGAATCATGCTCTAATTTCCGTCAAACAACTCGCGCCCGATCAACATCCGCCGGATCTCGCTCGTCCCGGCGCCAATCTCATAGAGTTTTGCGTCACGCAAAAGGCGGCCTGTCGGATATTCATTGATATAGCCATTGCCGCCGAGCAGCTGGATCGCATCAAGCGCCGCTCTTGTCGCGTGTTCCGCCGCAAAAAGCAAAGCGCCCGCCGCATCCTTGCGCGCGGTATGGCCATTGTCGCAGGCGCGGGCCACCGTGTGAACATAGGCCCGGCATGCATTGAGGCTTGTGTACATATCGGCAAGCTTGCCCTGGACGAGTTCGAACTCTCCGATCGCATGGCCAAACTGCTTGCGTTCATGCGTATAGGGAAGACAAATATCGAGACAGGCCTGCATGATGCCGAGCGGTCCCGGCCGCGAGCACGAGCCGCTCATAATCGAGACCCGACATCAGGACATGGACACCGCAGCCGGGCTTCCCTAAGACATTCTCGAGCGGCACTTCGCAATCCTCGAAGATGAGTTCGGATGTCGGAGAGCCGCGCATGCCGAGTTTGTCGAGCTTTTGCCCGGCGCGAAACCCTTTAAATCCGCTCTCGACGAGAAACGCCGTGATGCCATGTGCGCCGGCATCAGGATCGGTCTTGGCATAGACGACAAGCGTCGAGGCATAAGCGCCGTTGGTGATCCACATCTTGGTGCCGTTCAAAACATAGCGGTCGCCCTTTTTGTCGGCGCGCAGCCGCATCGACACGACATCGGACCCAGACCCGACCTCCGACATGGCGAGCGCGCCGACATGCTCGCCGGACAGCAATTTCGGCAGATAGCGGCGCTTCTGGTCTTCGCTGCCGTTGCGGCGGATTTGATTGACGCAGAGATTGGAATGCGCGCCATAGGAAAGACCGACGGAGGCCGAAGCCCGGCTGATCTCCTCCATCGCGATGCAATGGGCAAGATAGCCAAGACCCGCGCCGCCATAATTTTCCTCGACCGTGATGCCATGCAGGCCGAGCGCCCCCATCGCCGGCCACAGATCCATCGGGAAATGATCGGCGCGATCGATTTCCGCCGCGCGCGGCGCGATTTTGGCGGATGCGAAGGCCCGCACCGTATCGCGCAGCATGTCGAGATCGGGGCCAAGCGCGAAATCGAGACCGTGAGTGTGCATGGCTGTGGTCCTTGGGCCGCCCGCCGGGCTTTTGCCCGCATTGCGGCTGGTAATCTACCTCTTAAAATATATTAGCGGCAAAAATTGCCGGGAAAGAGCGATCGGGGCCGGTTTCGGCTTGGCGGCCGCTCATGCGATAAAGAGCGGCGATGACGCCAGCTGGAATTTTCCCCATGACCCTGCACGAGACCGCTCTCGACCTTTGCCGCGAACTCATCCGCTGCCGCTCGGTGACGCCGCAAGATGGCGGCGCTCTCGGCGTCCTTGAGGCAGTGCTCGACCGGGCGGGCTTTGCGACGCAGCGGGTGACATTTTCCGAAGCGGGCACGCCCGATATCGACAATCTCTACGCCCGCATCGGCACGGGCGCGCCCTATCTCGTCTTTGCCGGCCATACCGATGTGGTGCCCCCGGGCGATGCTTCAAATTGGCGATTCGATCCTTTCGCGGGCGAGCTTGCCGATGGCGCGGTCTGGGGACGCGGCGCCGCCGATATGAAGGGAGGCGTCGCCGCCTTCGCCGCCGCCGCTTGCGCTTATGCCGCGCGGCATGGATCGAACAAGGGCTCGATCGGTTTTCTCATCACCGGCGACGAGGAAGGCCCGGCCATCAATGGCACCGAAAAACTCTTGCGCTGGGCCTATGAGAAGGGCGAGAGGTTCGATCATTGCCTCGTCGGCGAGCCAACGAGCCGCCACGCGCTGGGCGATATGATCAAGATCGGCCGACGCGGCTCGCTCAATGGCACGCTCATTGTCGAGGGCCGCCAGGGCCATGCCGCCTATCCCGACCGGGCGGACAACCCTATTCCCAAGCTCGTGGCGCTGCTGAGTGCCCTCATCGCCGCGCCGCTCGACCAGGGGACGGTGCATTTCCAGCCCTCAAATCTCGAAATCGTCTCGGTCGATACCGGCAATCCGGCGTTTAATGTCATTCCCTCCAAGACGCAGGCGCGGTTCAATGTGCGCTTTAACGATCTCTGGACGCCGGAGACACTCGCGGCCGAACTTGCGGCGACGGCTCGAGACCGTTGGGGCAAAATTCACGCTCACCTTCGAGCCTTGTAATGCCGTGGCTTTTTTGACCAAACCCGGCGCCTTCACCGAACTCGTCGCCCATGCCGTGGCAAGGACCACCGGCCGCGCGCCGGAGCTTTCAACCTCGGGCGGCACGTCGGACGCGCGCTTCATTCAGGCCTATTGCCCGGTCCTCGAATTCGGCAGCGTCGGCGCGAGCGCCCATATGGTGGACGAGCATGTCGCCATTGCCGACCTCAACGGCTTGACGGACACCTATATGGCGATTTTGGAAGACTATTTTGGTAAGGCGTGAGCCTTTGATCGGACAAAAACGTTTCACGGGAAACATTTTGGTCCGGTTCGGCCCGGTCACCTTACAAAGCGGCAAACGTCTTTGCGCTTCAACCGTGTGGGATTTCAGGAAATCATGGTCCGTTTGGCAACCTGCCGGCTGCCGGGGCCGGCCGCCGGGCGGCAGGATCGAGGGTTAACCTTCTAAAGTGACGCGAATCGCCTATCTAGAACAAAAAGGGATATAGTTATCGTGCAAGTCAGCCACATTTTGGGCACACCCTAATTGAGAAGGGCTCTTTCGCCATAGTGTCTGCCCCCCGCCGCCCCGCCCGCGGCGGGGATGAGGCTGAGGTCACCAACAGACGACACGCAACGCAAGCGTCGGGATTTGCCGTCCTGGGATACGACGTCGACCGGAACAGCATCGCCGGCTCGCACGATGGCGGGGATGTCCAAGCCGACCCCCGTTCCCCCATGAATTTCCCCAAATTGCCCGTCAGCATTCCGAAAATCTGTGTGAGGATCGAATCCGTTGATTGCAGCACAGCATGCGACTGAGACACAAACACCGATGATCCCTCGTTCAACCTCTTGAATCAAAACATGTTTAATCAGGTCTTAACCCTAGTATTTGGCGATGAGCGGTCCGCTGGTGCCAAACTTGTAGGTGAAGCCTCCGGTCACCTCAAATTGCCACATCGACAGAGTGACGACTCCACCGCCAAAAGTCGGCGGCACCGGACCTGAAACTTTGTGGCGCGGCACGAAGATCGCGGCCAGATCGAGTGCCGAATTTTCCGTCAATTGGTAGCTGAAGCCTGTGCCGATGTGATCGGTCACCACTCCCGGGGCAAGAATGTTAAAGACGATGTCGCTCGGACGGATGGGATTTGTGTTGTGGGCATAGCCCGCAGCGTAAACTCGGGTAGTGCACGCCACTCGCCGCCGAATGTGACCACGTCGATGTCATGCCGCTCGGCGCGAGCGGAGGCCCTGGATTTGGCTGGCATGGCGCAATGAATCGCGTGCCGGTTGCAGTATAGTCACGCGAAGGCATGAAAAGGGTAATCGATCCATTGAACTGCTGGCCGGTGTCGATGAGCCCGGCCGGATTGATTGCGATCGCTGTTGCATCTTCCGAATCCGCTACACCTGCGCCAGCGAGCGACTTTTGGATCGCGCCGAAGCCAGCTTGAAAATAGCCTTCCGTTGCTTGAACGTCAGTTGCTAACGTAGCAAGGCCAAGCGCTGTTGCGATAATTAAGTTTATCGATTTAAAGCTGTATCATTTTTGCCACACCACAGGTGGATAGGCAGATACGAACCATAAATTTAAGGAGTGACCCCAGTGCGGATCGAAAACGTCGCTCGACGTTTGGACACGGCTTGACAAATTCCGAAGAAGAAGAAGGATCTCAATTTTCCAGTAAAAATATTGAACTTATCGGATATAGTCATGACCGACGCAAAGCAAGCCGGCCTTGAAGGCGCGTCCGCCTCGCAAACTCTGCAAGCGCGTTCAGGCGCTCCGGCCAACGCGAAAAGTATGACCATAATCGTCACGAAGGGATCGCTAGACTGGGCCTACCCACCATTCGTTTTGGCCACATCTGCGGCGGCGCTTGGCGTCGACGTGACGATGTTTTTCACCTTCTATGGCCTGCCTCTTCTTTTGAAGAAGCTCGACCTTCAAATTTCGTCGCTCGGTAACCCGGCGATGAAAATGCCGTTGTTCGGCCGGCATATTGGCTGCCGAATCTGGTGGGAGCTCTGCCGGGTGTTGATGCCGCGGCGACCGTGATGATGAAGAATCTCATCAAGAAGAAAGGTGTGGCTTCGATCGAGGAGCTCCGCGAGGCGGCAATCGAATCCGGCGTGCGGTTTATCGCCTGCCAGATGACCATGGATCTCTTCGATTAAAGCAGAGATGACATGATTCCGGGTGTCGAGCTGGGCGGGGCCGCGACCTATGTCGAAGGCGCCCTGCAGTCGGGCATCAATCTTTTCATCTGATAAAAATTAAGAATATGGAGCGGCGGAGTGGTGAATATCGTTCTTGATGCCAAAGGCCAAAACTGCTCTTTGCCGATTGTGAAAGCGAAAAAAGCTCTAAAGGACCTGCCTCCCGGTGGTACGCTTGAGGTTCTTACGACCGACCCGGGCTCGCCTGCCGATTTTGACGCTTTCTGTCACGCTACGGGCAATATCCTGATCGAGTCGACGCAACAAGAAGGAGCATTCCGCTTCGTTATCAGGCGGGTTGCATAAAAATTGATGGGGTGGACGGCCAAAGCGGCTTCATAATTGCGCCCGGGATCGGCGACGCTATGTTGGTCTTCAACCTCGTCTCATCGACGAAGAGCAGGCGCTCCGGGTCGAACCACTTCTGACGCTCATACCCTTAGCGCATGTCGTGACCCACGTAAACGAGACGGACAAACTCCTCGTTCTCAAACCCAACGATGGGGGGTGTGCCCAAAGAGCGAACGATAGCTATATCTAGAACAAAAATAGAACTTGTTAGAGGGAACAAAGCATGTACAATTGATCCATCGCAGCAAGCGTTGCGCAAAGGCTTCGCTCATGCCAGAAGGGAAGATCACCGTGACTCAAACAAATCTCCGTCTCGTGGAAGGGACGTCCGTGGACAAGACCAAGGCACTTGACGCCGCTCTCTCGCAGATTGAACGGGCTTTCGGCAAAGGCTCGATCATGCGGCTCGGGAAAAACGAAAAAGCGATCGAGATCGATACGGTGCCGACAGGTTCGCTTGGACTCGACATCGCCTTGGGCGTCGGCGGCCTGCCGCGCGGGCGCGTGATCGAGATTTATGGGCCGGAATCCTCCGGCAAGACCACTTTGACCCTGCATGTCATCGCCGAGGCCCAGAAAAAGGGCGGCGTCTGCGCCTTCATCGACGCCGAGCATGCGCTCGATACGGTCTATGCGCGCAAGCTCGGGGTCAATCTCGAGGATCTTTTGATCTCGCAGCCGGATACCGGCGAACAGGCGCTCGAAATCACCGATACGCTCGTGCGGTCCGGCGCGGTCGATGTTCTCGTCGTCGATTTCGGTCGCGGCGCTGACCCCGCGCGCCGAAATCGAAGGCGAAATGGGGGATAGCCAACCAGGTCTCCAGGCGCGGCTCATGAGCCAGGCGCTGCGCAAGCTCACCGCCTCGATCTCGCGCTCGCAAACGACGGTCATTTTCATCAATCAAATCCGGATGAAGATCGGCGTCATGTATGGCAGCCCGGAGACGACGACCGGCGGCAATGCGTTGAAATTCTATGCCTCTGTCCGGCTCGACATCCGCCGGATCGGCTCGATCAAGGACCGCGACGAAGTCACCGGAAATCAAACCCGCGTCAAGGTCGTGAAGAACAAGGTCGCGCCGCCGTTCAAGCAAGTCGAATTCGATATTATGTATGGCGAAGGCATCTCCAAGACAGGCGAGCTGATCGATCTTGGCGTAAGAGCGGGCGTCGTCGAAAAATCCGGGGCCTGGTTCTCCTATGACAGCCAGCGGCTCGGCCAGGGCCGGGAAAACGCCAAGAATTTTCTCAAGGCCAATCCGCAGGTCGCCGAACGCATCGAGCAAGAGATTCGCGAAAATTCCGGGCTCATCGCCGACCGCATTCTCGATGAAGCCGATGTGGGCCCGGCCGGAGAGACCGGCTAAGATCGGCGCCGCGCTTGCCGGCGCCGGTTGCAATCCGAGAGCGCTTTGGTGTCTCAGAGAAAGCGCTCTCGCTCTTTGATTTATCGCCTTTTCTTGCGCGAAGCGGGATCCGCTTCGCTTGCAAATGCTCCAACCGCCTGCGCGCCGGGCCACCCTCCGCCCGGCGCGCCGCTTTCCGCGGCACCCGCGCCTTGCACGATCTTTGCGCCTCGCACGCTTTGGCTTTCGGTGAACGTGGCCGCAAAAAGCGCCTTTGCGAGAAGAACTTTGCTGAAACGCGGTTTGAGCGCTCGTTCAATCTTGAATTCCCGTCATCGGGATCTCCAAGACCTTGGGGATCGGCGAGACCGTGGGGATCTGCGAGACCTTGATCGCTGCAAAGTAAATCGCTAATGGCATCTGCCAGAACCGATATTTGCCGCGCTACTCAGAGATCCCATGACCCGCACTCATATCGGAAGCCTGGCACGATCGCTGTGCGCGGCAGGAGGTGCGCCGCCGAAGGCATGCCGGGCAGCCGCGCGGCGAGGGCTCGCCGGCCGATCAAGATTGAGACGCGAGCATGATCACCCGCCACAGATTTTTCAAAAACGGCCAGCAATCGCCTTTGAAATGATCGTGATTGGGAGCATTTTCAGGCGAAGCGCGGCGGCTGGCCTTCTGTAAATGCTCTAACTTTTTAAATGGAACGGGTTCAATTTGCGTGCCGAGACGCACTCGGAACCTGCTCTCAGCATAGAATGCGGCGAAGGATGAAAATATGAACGGCGTCAGCGAGATCCGGTCGGCCTTTCTCGATTTCTTCAAGAAGAACGGACATGAGATCGTGGCGTCCTCGCCCCTCGTTCCGCACAATGACCCAACGCTCATGTTCACTAATGCCGGAATGGTGCAGTTCAAGAACGTCTTCACCGGCATGGAAAAGCGCCCCTATACGCGCGCCGCGACCGCCCAGAAATGCGTGCGGGCGGGTGGCAAACACAATGATTTGGACAATGTCGGCTATACGGCGCGCCACCACACATTTTTTGAAATGCTGGGAAATTTTTCGTTCGGCGATTATTTCAAGCCGCTCGCCATCGAACTCGCCTGGACCTTGATCACGCGCGAATTCGGCCTGCCGCAAGACCGGCTTCTCGTCACCGTGTATCACGACGACGATGAAGCCTACCAATTGTGGAAGAAAATCGCGGGCTTGCCGGACTTCAAGATCATCCGGATCGCGACCTCGGATAATTTTTGGGCGATGGGCGACACGGGACCTTGCGGACCGTGCTCCGAGATTTTCTACGATCAGGGCGACAAGCTTAAAGGCGGTCCGCCGGGCAGCGCGGATGAGGATGGCGACCGCTTCCTCGAGTTCTGGAATCTCGTCTTCATGCAATATGAGCAGCTTGCGCCTGACCATCGCATCGATTTGCCGCGGCCATCGATCGATACCGGCATGGGACTTGAACGTATCGCCGCGCTCCTGCAAGGCGTGACGTCGAATTACGACATCGACCTGATGCGCGCCTTGATCCTCGCGGTCGGGGCCGTGACCGGCGTCGATCCGGACGGCCCGCATAAGGCGAGCCACAGAGTCATCGCCGACCATTTGCGGGCGGCCGCCTTCCTCGTCGCCGACGGTGTCTTGCCATCGAACGAAGGCCGCGGTTACGTGCTGCGCCGGATTATGCGCCGCGCCATGCGCCATGCCCACATGCTTGGGGCCAAGGATCCCGTGATGTGGCGGCTTGTTCCGACGCTTTCGCGGGAAATGGGTCAAGCCTACCCCGAGCTTGTGCGCGCCGAGCCGCTCATCATCGAAACCTTGCGCCTCGAAGAGACGCGCTTTCGCGTGACGCTCAAGAACGGTCTCGAAATCTTGGAAGAGGCGAGAGCGACTTTGAAGCCGGGCGACGAACTCGACGGAAAGATCGCGTTTAAGCTCTATGATACCTATGGATTCCCCCTCGATCTCACGCAAGATGCCCTGAAGGCGACCGGAAATACCGTCAACGTCGCGGTCTTCAACCAAGAAATGGAGCGCCAGCGGCAAGAGGCACGCAAGGCCTGGTCGGGTTCCGGCGAATTGGCGACCGAGGCCTTATGGTTCGCCCTCAAGGAGAAAACCGGAGCCAACGAATTTTTGGGTTATGACATGAAGCGCGCGGAAGGCCTTGTCGCCGCGATCGTCAAGGACGGCCAGGAGGTCTTGGCTCTCGGCCCCGGCGAGGCCGGTGCCCTCATCCTCAATCAGACGCCGTTTTATGGCGAATTGGGCGGGCAGGTCGGCGATACGGGCACAATGCTTGCCCATGGCATTCGTTTCCGCGTCGACAATACGCAGAAAAAGCTCGGCAGTCTTTTCGTCCATGAAGGCGTGGTCGAGGAGGGCGAGCTGCGGGTTGGGCTTGCGCTTGAGCTTGTCGTCGATCACGAGCGCCGGCAGGCGGTGCGCGCCAACCATTCGGCGACGCATCTTCTGCACGAGGCGCTCCGCCAGGTTCTCGGCGGCCATGTGGCGCAAAAAGGATCGCTCGTGGCTCCCGATCGGCTGCGCTTCGATTTTACCCATCAAAAGCCGATCGGCGCGGACGAACTTGCGCGCATCGAGGACATCGCCAATCGCGCCGTCCTCGAGAACACGCCCGTCGTGACCCGTTTGATGGGCATCAATGAAGCCATTGGCACCGGCGCCCGCGCTCTCTTCGGGGAAAAATATAGCGACGAAGTTCGCGTCGTGTCGATGGGGCTTGCGCATGCGAGCGAGCCCGAAGGGCCAGATTCCGAGGGACCGCCTTTTTCCGTCGAGCTTTGCGGCGGAACCCATGTGTCGCGAACCGGCGATATTGGGATTATCACGATCGTGTCGCAGGCGCCGATCGCCGCCGGCGTCCGCCGCATCGAAGCCAAGACCGCGGCCGAAGCGCGCCGCTATCTCAACGCGCGGGCGCGCCAGCTGCACGAGGTGGCGGCGCTTCTCAAGGCGCCCGACGAAGAGGCTGACAAACGCCTGGCAAGCCTCATCGAGGACAACCGGAAGCTCGAACGCGAGCTGACCGAGGCCCGCCGGAAACTCGCGTTCGGTGGAGAAGGGGCGGCAAGCGCGCAACCCCTGCAAGACATCGGCGGCGTCAAATTGCTGGCGCGCGTCGTCTCTGGAATTGCGACAAAGGATTTGAAATCGCTCGCCGATGAAGCCAAGCGCAACATCGGCTCCGGGGTTGTCGCGATCGTCGGCATCGATAGCGACGGCAAGGCAGGGATCGTGGTCGGCGTCACGCCCGATTTGACAGGCCGCTTTGACGCTGTCCAATTGGTGCGCCCGGCAGCCGTCAAGCTCGGTGGCAAGGGCGGCGGCGGCCGCCGTGACATGGCGCAGGCCGGAGGCCCGCATGGCGATGCCGCCGAGGCGGCGCTCGCCGCGATCGGCGATGCGCTGCGGGAAAACGCAAGCGTGGACTGAAGGCTCTCCGGTTGACCCCGCCGGGACAGAACGGGTTATAACCGCAACAGATAGGCACATTTGATGTTTAAGAAAATATTGATCCCGATCGACCTGAGCGAAACAGCCGTCTCGAAGCCGGCCTTGGATGCCTCGGTGGAGCTCGCGCTTCAATCGAAGGGCGCCTTGCGGCTTGTCACCGTCGAAACCCTGCTGCCCGCGAGTTTCATGGAATATGTTCCGCCGGAGTTCGACAAAACGCAAGAAGAGCGCGCCCTCCGCGCGCTTGAACAGCTCAGCGCCAGCCTTGCTGTTCCAAAGGGAAGCGTATCCCAGACCGTCAGATTTGGCGGGATTTATGTCGAGATCCTGGCCGAAGCCGAAGAGTGGGGTGCCGATCTGATCGTCATCGGCTCCCACCGGCCTTCCATGGCGACCTATCTGATCGGCTCGAATGCCAAGACAATTGTCCGGCATGCGAAATGCTCGGTGCTGGTCATTCGCGAGTGACCTCGGAGAGGAGGTCACAATTGGCGCCGGATTTTTGAACCCTTGCCCGCCTCGGCCGTTAACGGAATGGCCACAACTGCGAGGTGCGGGACAACAGAAACGGAGGCAAAAATGGCGCAAGAAGATCAGCGGGCGACATCGCCCAGCTTCGAAGGCGCGTTCGAAGGCGCGGTGAGCGCATTCAATGCCACGTCAAAAAACTTGCAAGCAATTGCCGGAGAAATGTTCGAAATATCCAAGCAATCTTTTGACCATACGACGCAAGCCCTGGAAAAGCTTCGCAATGCGCGCGGCATGGACGAGATCGTGGCGATCCAATCGGACTTCGTGAAAGAAGCGTTTGAACATGCGGCGAAGCATGCGCAAAAATTCTGTGAGCTCATGACGGCGTTCCCGGCCGAAATGACCAAGACCTATCAGGACGCGTGGCTCAAATCGGTCAATAGCACGGTGAAAGCAACCGAAACGGCGAACCAAACTGTCGTGGAAAACATCGAGCGATTTTCCGAGGCCGCGCGGAAGGCGTCGAACGTTTCCGACCATCGCGAAAGCGCCTGAGGATCTTCTCTGCCGAGATTTTAACCAAACTCGATTTCGGCGAAGAGCGAACCCGCGCGCGATTGCACAAAGCGAGCTGAGCGACGCGAAGAGCGATGCCCTGCCAATTTGGCCGCGCCATGGCCTGATATGAGAAAGCGCGCCGGAGCTGAGACCTCGCGGCGAGAAGCTGCGCGGCGAAGAAGGTGCGCTTTTCATTTTCGTTCCGCCGCGGCGCGGACTAAAGAACCAGCGTTGACGAAATCGCGCCAAGCGGGAGCACCCCTCCCCGTGGAAAACAGGTAGCGCGAGACGCGGGAGTGGCGCATTCTTGTGCAAACCTCCGCCCGCAATTTTTCTCGAGCGTTACCCTTGCGCGATGCCACGGCTCCTTTTCCTCATTCGCCATGCAGAAGCCGTCGCTCACGCGCCCCAAGGCGATCTTGAAAGACCGTTGACGACGCAAGGCCGCGCCGACGCGGCGCGCCTCGGCGCTTATTGCGGCGCATCCAGCCTCGTTCCAGAACTCGCCCTCGTTTCACCGGCACGCCGCGCGCGTGACACGCTCGAGGTCATGTTGCAGGAATTCCCGCAAAAACCCGCCTGCGCAATCGAGGAATTGCTCTACGGCGCCGATGTCGATGATTTCCGGAAGCTTTTTGAACGAATCCCGGCTTCCGTAAAATCTTTGCTGATCGTCGGACATAATCCGGGCCTTGCGGCATTCGCGCGTTTTCTCGTGGACGGATCGGCAAGCGCCGATGCCCCCCTCCATTTCCCGGCGCCTTGCCTTGCCCGGATCAGCCTTTCTTGCGACGCTTGGAGCGAAGCGGGCGGCGGCCGGCTCGACCGTTTCATGAATTTTTCCTGCTTGCCGGCGGATGACCTGCTTTCGCGCTAGCGCACGATCCGTTTAGAGAACCACGCCACGCTCTAAGAGTTTTTGATACGCATGATCTTTTCGGAAAACCGGTTCCCACTTTCGCGGATCACAGCAAGCCCGCTCGCGTGAAAGCTGTCACCTCTCACAACGGGGCCTCCGCCATGACCGGCTCGGCGCGCGCGCTCACCGGTGATCAAATAGTGGTGGCAGGAAATCTTTCAGTTTATTAAAGCTCTTCCTAAGCCTATGTTTATGGGCCCTGTTCCTTTGTAATATATAAGCTCCTCCAGCGCGACCGTGGGGGCTGGAAAAAGCCCCGGCCCTGGCAACCGTGGCGCCTCCTCGATTTCATAGCTGGCTTTTCAAGCGTCTTACTTCTTTGAGTCTTGCATGACCCCTCTTGTCTCGGCCGCGGCCGACCCGCCATGCGATAAAATCGCCTGCCCCGAACACGGCTTTTCCAAAGCGGCGCCGGCAGCGGGCACCGCGCCGATCCGGACCGGCATTCTTTGGATGGTGGGGGCGACCTGCCTCTTCGTCTGCCAGGATTCCACCTCCCGCATCCTGCTCGGCTCCTATCCGGCGACGGAAATCGCCTTCGCGCGCTATCTCGTGCACATGGTTTTGGTGACGGCTTTTCTCGCCTGGCGCGATCCACGCCTCATGATCTCGCACCGGCCTCTCTTGCAATTGCTGCGGTCGAGTTTTCTCCTCGCCGCGACCTTGTTCGTCATGCTGGCGCTCAAAACCATGCCATTCGTCGATTTTTCTGCGATTGTGTGGGTGGCACCTGTTCTTGTCGCCGGTCTTTCGATCTTCGTTCTCCACGAAAAAGTGAGCCCGGGTATTTGGGTCAGCGTTGCCACCGGCTTCACCGTGTTTGGGTGATCATCGGCCGGACGGGGCTGGATTTTTCGTTTTCCATGCTGTTCCCCTTTCTGGCCGCTCTTGCCAATGCGCTCTATCAGATCACGACCCGGCTTTTGCACGGCGCCAATTCGTCATTGACGACCTTGTTTTACACGGCGCTCGCTGGTGTTTTCTTTTGTGGCGGATATCTGCCCTTTGTCGCCGTCGCGCCTGACGTCTCGGGCGGCGGCCTGATGCTCCTTCTTGGCCTCCTCGGCGTTGCGAGCCATTTTTGTCTCATCCTCGCTTTTGCCGCGGCGCCCGCAAATATCGTGGCACCTTTTGGTTATACGGCATTGCTTTGGGCGGCTTTGTTCAGCCTTTTTATTTTCGGGGAAATTCCCAGCCTTCGCACCTTGCTTGGGGCGGCTTTGATCGTTGGCGCGGGTCTCTATGTTTTTCTTCGCGGCCGAAAAATGTGACTCTTCTCTCTCTCTCTCTCGGGCCCGCGCCCCCTTCAAAACGTCTCGCAAGAAGGGCAAAAAACGAAGGCGCTCTTGTTGAGACGTCTGGCAGAATTTATCGAGAGCGGTTCTCGACCGCGGCAAATCATCCACTAGGTGTGAGTGAGCTATCTTTCATATGTCAGAGAACCATCCGCCGGGAAGCGAAGAAGCTATGGACAAAGGACAGCACGGGCAAGAGAGCGCCGAGAGAGTTTGGCCGGATCTTTGGCGCGCGCGGGCACGCGTGCCCCTGACGATCGTCGCCGCGATCGCCGAAAATGGCGTGATTGGCGACGGGCGCGGCCTGCCGTGGCATTTGCCGAGCGATCTCAAACATTTCCGTGAGATCACCCTGGGCAAACCGCTGCTCATGGGACGCAAGACCTTCGAATCGATCGGGCGCGTTCTGCCGGGCCGCGAGACGATCGTCGTGACCCGCGACCGCAGCTTCGATCCCTCTCGCGGCGGCAGCCAAACCGGGACCATCCATGTCGCGCATGAGCTCGAAGCGGCGCTGGAGCTTGCCCAGGGGCGGGCGCAAGTGATGGGCGCGGAGGAGGTCATTCTCGCCGGCGGCGGCAATCTTTACGAAAGCCTGATTGAGCGTGCCGAGCGCATGTATCTGACCTTCGTCGATGTTGCTCCGAGGGGCGCGGTGAGTTTCCCGGAGATCGACTGGTCCAATTGGCTGGAAGTCAGCCGGGTCCGGCCGCGGCCATCGGCGAAGGACGAGGTCACATTCGCTTTCGTCGAATTTGACCGCCGCCACTGCTTATCGTTGTAGTCCACCGGCAGCGCTCCTATATGGAGAGAGCTGGACCCTGTCCGAGCCAGGCTTTGGGGGTCGAAGTTCGATCTTTGCGCGTTACTCTTAATCCTTCGCGACCCTTTCATACTTTCATAAAGAGAATCTCATGCCGTGGAGCAATGAAGGCGGAAATGGCGGCTCTTGGAAGCCGAGCGGCCCCGGCCCCTGGGGGCCAAAGCCCGGCGGAACCTCTCCCGAATTCGAAGAGTTCCTCAAGCGCGGTCAGGACAAGATCAAACAATTCATGCCTGGGCCAGGCGGAATGAGAGGGCGTGGCCTTCTTGCCTTGGCTCTGGTCGGCACGATCGCTTGGCTTTTGTCAGGGTTTTACACGGTCGGCCCCAATGAAGTCGGGCTGAACAAGATTTTTGGCCGCTACACAGGCAAGACGGGACCGGGTTTGAACTACAACCTTCCCATTCCCATCGGCAGCGTGGAGAAACTTCAGGTCACCGATCGTAACACCATCAATATCGGCTTTGGCGTGCGGCAAGACACGCGCGTCCCGAATGCCCAAATTCAGATGGACCTGCCGGAAGAAAGCCTGATGCTGACCGGCGACGACAATATCGCCGACGTCAAATTTGTCGTGATCTGGCAGATCGACCCGGTGCGTCCCGAGGACTACGCTTTCAATATCTCAAACCAGCGCGAAACCGTGAAGGCGGTGGCCGAAAGCGCCATGCGTGAGGTCATTGGCCGTGGCGAGATCCTGCCAATTCTGACCGTCGAACGTCCAAAGATCGAATCGGGCGTGCAAGACATCATGCAAAAAATCTTGAATAGCTACAAGGCCGGCATTTTGGTGCTGCAGGTGCAATTGCAGTCGGTGGATCCGCCAGAGCAAGTCATTGCCGCCTTCAAGGACGTCATCGCGGCGCAGCAGGATCAGGACCGTTTGAGCAACGAGGCGCAGGCCTATGCCAATCGGGTCGTGCCGGAGGCCCGCGGCAAGGCCGCGGCGTTTGTCCAGGAGGCGGAAGGCTACAAGCTCCAAACCGTCGCCGAGGCGACCGGTCAAGTCGCCCGTTTTAACAAAGTTTATGAGCAATATAAGAAGGCACCCGAAGTGACGCGTGAGCGACTCTATCTCGAGACCATGGAACGCGTGCTGGGTGGTATGGATAAGATCATTCTCGATCAGAACGGGCAAGGCCAGGGAGTCGTTCCTTATTTGCCGCTTGGCGCCTTGACGCCTCAGGCGGGCGAAGGAGGCCGCAAATGAAGGGCGCGGCCACATTCGGCGTGATCGCCGTCATCATCCTTGTCCTCGTGACCGCGCTGGCCTCGGTGTTCACAGTAGAGCAGACCGAGCAGGCGCTTGTCTTGCGTTTCGGCGAGCCGGTCGCAGGGCGGGGTCTCGTCACCACGCCGGGGCTTCATTTCAAATTTCCTTTCATCGAGACGGTCGTTTTTCTCGACAATCGAATCCTCGTTGTCGAAGCGCCCAAACAGGAAGTGCTCGCCTCCGACAACAACCGGCTCGAGGTGGATTCCTTCCTGCGCTACCGGATCGTCGATCCGTTGAAATTCTATCAAACGGTCGGCTCCCCTGAACTCGCCAACAGTCAGCTCGGCTTCATCTTGAATTCGGCGGTGCGCCGGGTGCTGGGCGAGGCGACCCAGACCCAAATCGTGCGTGACAATCGCGCCGATCTCATGGTCAAGATCCGCGAGCAGATGAACCAGGAAGGCGGCCGCCTCGGCATCTCGGCTGTCGATGTGAGAATTCGCCACGCCGATCTGCCAAGGCAGATTTCCGAACAGGTCTTCAAGCGGATGCAGAGCGAACGCGCCCGTGAGGCCGCGGAATACCGCGCCAAAGGCTCGCAGCAGAAGCAAACCATTGAAGCCCAGGCCAACCGCGAAGTTGTCGTGCTGCTCGGCGACGCGCGGCGCCAGGCCGACCAAACCCGAGGCGAAGGCGACGCGGAACGAAACCGCATTTTCGCCGAAGCCTATGGCAAGGACCCGGATTTCTTCGCTTTCTATCGCTCGATGCAAGCCTATGAGACAGGGTTGAAAAGTGGCGACACGCGCATGGTGATGAGCCCAAAATCGGATTTCTTCCGCTTTTTCGGTTCGCCCAGTGGGCAGCCGGCGGCGCCTTCTCCGGTTGCTCCGGCGGCGGCCCGCTGATCGTTTGAATCCGAAGCACGTGAGAGAAAAGACATGGCAAAGGGAGGCGAGAGCGCGCGACCCTTCGCCTGGAACGATCCTTTTGATCTCGACAGCCAGCTCACGGAAGATGAAAAGCTCGTCCGCGAATCCGCCCGGGCTTTCGCGCAAACCTATCTCGCCCCGCGGGTGACGGAGGATTATCTCGAAGAGCGTTTCGATCGCGAGACGATGCTCCAAATGGGGCGTGTGGGGCTGCTCGGCCCGGCCATTCCGCAAGATTATGGCGGCGCCGGGCTCGGCCATGTCGCCTATGGGCTCGCCGCCCGCGAAGTCGAGCGCATCGACAGCGGCTATCGATCCATGATGAGTGTGCAGTCGTCTCTCGTGATGCACGCCATCCACGCCTATGGCACCGAGGCGCAGCGCCGCAAATATTTGCCAAGGCTCGCGACGGGCGAATGGATCGGCTGCTTCGGCCTCACCGAACCCGACGCGGGCTCCGACCCGCAAGCCATGCGCAGCAAGGCGGAAAAAGCCAAGGATGGATACCGGCTCACAGGCGCCAAAACCTGGATCACCAACAGTCCGGCCGCCGACATCGTGCTCGTCTGGGCAAAATCGGGCGCCCACCAAAACGCTATCCGGGGGTTCATTCTCGAACGCGGGATGCAAGGCCTCGCGACGCCGGCGATTGCGCAAAAACTTTCCCTCCGCGCCTCACCGACCGGCGGGATCGTGATGGATGGCGTCGAAGTGCCGGAAGACAATCTTTTGCCGGAGGCCTCGGGCCTCAAAGGGCCTTTTGGCTGCCTCAATCACGCCCGCTATGGCATTTGCTGGGGCGCCATGGGCGCGGCCGAGGCATGTTTCGCGGCGGCGCGGACCTATACGCTCGAACGCCAGCAGTTCGGCCGGCCGCTCGCCGCCAACCAGCTGATCCAAAAAAAGCTCGCCGACATGCAAACCGAGATCGCGCTCGGTCTTCAAGCCGCCTTGCGGATCGGCCGGATGCTGGAAGCGGGCACGCTGGCTCCGGAAGCCATCTCGCTCGTCAAGCGCAACAACGCCGGCAAGGCGCTCGAAATCGCCCGCATGGCCCGCGACATGCTTGGCGCCAATGGAATCTCCGCCGCTTTTCCTGTCATGCGCCACCTCGCCAATCTCGAAACGGTGAATACTTATGAAGGCACGAGTGACATTCATGCGCTCATCCTAGGGCGCGCGATCACCGGCCTGCAGGCGTTCACTTGATTGGATCTTAGAGACTTTGCCGCGGACCCTGCCGAGCGGCGCGCGCCTCACTTCGATTCCGCATCGAGGACGGCGATCCGGACCATATTGGTCGCGCCCGGCGTGCCGAAGGGAACCCCCGCGACGATAATGACGCGCTCATTCGCTTTGGCAAATCCTTCGCGTCCGGCGAATTTGCAAGCGCGTTTCGACATGTCGTCGATGTCATTCGCGTCCTTGGTCACGACCGCATGTACGCCCCAAACGAGCGACAGGCGGCAGGCTGTCTCCCGGCTCGGCGTGAGGGCCAAAACCGGGGCCTCGGGCCGCTCCCGCGCGATGCGAAACGCCGTCGCACCGGACGACGTCCAGGCGACAATGGCTTTCAAATCCAGCGTTTCGGCGAAATAACGGGCAGCCACCGCGATAGCGATCGCATCGGCATTGTGCGCCTCGGGTGGCGCGCGTTGCGCATTGATGATACTGCGGTAGTAGGTGTCGCGCTCGACCTCCTCGGCGATCTTGTTCATGGTCGCCACCGCTTCCACGGGATAGGCGCCAGCGGCGCTTTCGGCGGAAAGCATCATGGCGTCGGCACCTTCAAAGACCGCGGTTGCGACATCCGACACCTCGGCGCGTGTCGGGACAGGCGCGATGATCATGGATTCGAGCATCTGCGTCGCGACAACGACTGGCTTGCCGAACCGGCGCGCCATGCGATTGATCCGCTTCTGCAAGCCTGGGACTTTTTCGAGCGGCATCTCAACTCCGAGATCGCCGCGCGCGACCATGAGCGCGTCGGAAATTTGCACGATCTCGTCGAGCCGCGAGATCGCTTGCGGCTTCTCGAGCTTTGACATCACCAGCGCGCGGCCCGCGGTCAGTTTTTTGACCTCGGCGACGTCCTCCGGCCGCTGCACGAAAGAGATGGCCACCCAATCGACGCCGGCGTCGAGCCCTGCCGCAAGATCGGCCCGGTCCTTATCGGTGATCGAGGAGACGGGTATTTCGGTGTCCGGCAAGCTCACGCCCTTGCGATTCGATATCTCACCCCCGACATCGACGATCGCAACCGCGCGCTGACCATCAACCTCGCCGACATGAAGCCGCACCTTGCCATCATCGATCAGGATGGTGTCGTTCGGTTTCAACGCCCGCAGGATCTCGGGATGCGGAAGCCAAACACGGTTTTGATCGCCCGGCTCGGGGTCCGAATCGAAAATGAATTTGGCGCCCTTGGCGAGTTTGACGCCGCGGTTCTTGAAAGTGCCAATGCGCAGTTTTGGGCCTTGCAGATCAATGAGAATCCCGATCGGGCGTCCGCATTCGTCTTGGAGAGCCCTGATCATCTCGACCTGCTTACGCATTTGATCATGCGTGGCATGGCTCATGTTGATGCGAAAAAGGTCCGCGCCCGCATGAAACAAAGACGAGACCATCACGGGACTCGCGGAAGCAGGCCCTAAGGTCGCGATGATCTTGCACCGGCGCAGCCGCCGCATTCTAGCCTCGCCGGGATTGATTTAGGGAGTTGGCGGAACTTGCGCCAAATCGGTCAATTGAACGGTCCAGTTTTTCGCTTCCTTGCCCGTATCGACTTCGAAAAACCCCGTGCGATCAAAGCCGTGAACGAAGCAATCCTCGCGGCCGATGATCCGGAATTCGCGGTCACGGGTGCACATAAAGGCCTTGCCTTTCCATTCGCCGCCATGCTCGTCCATCGCATAGACGTAATAAAATTCCGCGACGAGGGGCCCGCGCACCAAAGTCTCGCAACCGCCGCCCGCTTTCAAATTCCACCAGCCCTCGCTGATCCAGGTCTCGCCATCCGTATAGGCGAGCGCGACACTGACCCGGCTGCCGGAATTGTTGCACAGACGAAAATCCGCGCGCGCGGGAGCCAGCGGGCAACAAAGGACAAGGATCGTGATGGCAGCGGGAATAAGAGCCTGTTTCATAAACGTCAAGATCGTGGCTTTGTCTTCAACTTTGATCGGCGATCCAAATATGGGGGTCAAGCGGTCGACGCGATCCCTCACCCGCCCGCTTGGCCTGCAGTCAGCTTCGAGACGGCATGGACTTTGTTATAATTCTTCGCGGCGCGATCAACCATAATATTACGGGACGCGGATTTCGCTTTCGCCGGCCCGCGGAAGAGTCGCAAGGGATCCAACCTTGGATGCAGGGATGGCACATCTGTGCCGGAGCGCCCCAATGGGTTGCCGCTCCGATGCCATCGGTTTCAGCGCGCTTTAATCGCGATGATTGGCCATAGCGAGGCTCCGCCTAAGCGTCACCGGCATATCCGCCTAGCGCAACATATTTCTTCCGCATCCGCTCCACCGCTTCCTTGACGAGCGGATCGAGACCGTCGCCACCATCCTCCAAATGCTGGACGATTTTCTTGCGCATGCTCAGCGGCCAGAATTTGATGAGATGATTGGCGATCCCGGCAACCGCCTTGTCATGCGCTTGCGGCGAGAAGAATTTGCCAATCTGGTTCGCCATATAGATCAGCTTCTTGGGCGAGGTAGGGTCATGCGACATGATGCTGGGCTCGATCAATGATACGTTGAGGATGCGTGAAAACTTCGAAATCCTGGCCGCGCGCGATCGCGACAAGTGTGATGCCACAAGCCTCGGCAAGGCGGACCCCGGCCGCTGTCGGCACTGAAACGGCGGCGATGAGCGGCGCGCCGAGCCGCGCCGACTTTTGAATGAGCTCGATCGAGACCCGGCTCGTGAGAAGCACAATGCCATGCGCGACCGGCTCCCCGCTCCGCGCGAGCGCGCCGATGAGCTTATCGAGGCCATTGTGGCGCCCGACATCCTCCCGCACGGCGACAAGGCCGCGCGCCGGCACCCAAAACCCGGCCGCGTGAACGGCGCGGGTTTCCCTATTCAGACGTTGCCCGGCCGACAGCGAGGCCATGGCCTCGACAATCGCCTCGGAATTCAAGCGGCTCGCATTGGCGACGACAGGCGCCGGCCGCGCCGCTTCCGCGAGGCTTTCGATGCCGCAGAGGCCGCAGCCCGTCGGCCCCGCCATGCTGCGGCGGCGGGCGGCATAGGTCTTCGCACGGTCCTCTGGCAGCCAGACACGCAGCTCGATACCCAGAGGGGTCGTGACAGTTTCGAGGCTGACGATCTGCGATGGCGCCTCGATCAACCCTTCGGTGAGCGCAAAACCAACCGCGAAATCTTCCAGATCCGAAGGCGTCGCCATCATCACGGCATGGGTCGTGCCGTTAAAGGTGAAGGCGATCGCCGTCTCTTCTGGCACCGCGCGCACCGCAGCCGACACATCGCCGTTCCGCCATGCGAGGCAAGGAACGCTCTGCGACGGCGGTGGTGGTGTGCACTCACCCAAAAAATCTTCGTTCATTCCGCGGCTTCGGCTGCCTCGGCGATGCGGCGGCTCTGTTCCGCCTGTTCACGATATTTTTCTTGCCAGTCTGTCGGGCCATTGGAGCACGAAACCTGCACGGCCGTGACCTTGAATTCCGGACAATTGGTCGCCCAATCGGAGAAATCCGTCGTGACGACATTGGCCTGGGTGTTTGGGTGGTGGAAGGTCGTGTAGACGACGCCCGGCGCGACCCGATCGGTGACGAGGGCCCGCAAAGTCGTCTCCCCGGCGCGGCTTGCGACTTTCACCCAATCGCCATCCTTGACGCCGCGTTGCTCGGCGTCATGGGGATGGATTTCGAGACGGTCCTCTTCGTGCCAGGCGACATTCGCGGTTCGGCGCGTCTGCGCTCCGACATTGTAATGGCTGAGGATTCGTCCGGTCGTGAGCAAAAGCGGATAACGCGGCCCGGATCTCTCGTCGGTCGGCACATATTCGGTCAGGACGAACTTGCCTTTGCCCTTCATGAAGCCGTTGATATGCATGATCGGCGTGCCTTCCGGCGCCTTCTCATTGCAGGGCCATTGGACCGACCCGACTTCATTGAGCTTGGCGAAGGAAACTCCGGCGAAGCTTGGCGTCGTCGCCGCGATCTCGTCCATGATTTCGCTGGGGTGTGCGTATTTCATCGGCACGCCCATGGCTTCCGCGAGCTTCACCGTGATCTCCCAATCGCCATAACCATTCTTGGGGCTCATGACCTTGCGAACGAGCTGGATGCGGCGCTCGGCGTTGGTGAACGTCCCGTCCTTTTCGAGGAAGGTCGAGCCCGGCAGGAAGATATGGGCATAATTCGCCGTCTCGTTCAGAAAGAGATCCTGGACGATCACGCATTCCATCGCGGCGAGGCCGGACGCCACATGATGGGTGTCGGGGTCGGATTGGAGAATATCCTCGCCCTCGATGTAAATGCCTTTGAATGTCCCCTCGACGGCGGCGTCGAGCATATTGGGAATGCGCAGGCCCGGCTCCTTGTCGAGTGTAACCCCCCAGAGTTTCTCATAAACCGAGCGCGCCTTGTCGTCAGAAATGTGCCTGTATCCCGCAAGCTCATGCGGGAAGGAGCCCATGTCGCAAGCGCCTTGCACATTGTTCTGGCCGCGCAGCGGATTGACGCCAACGCCGTTGCGGCCAAGGTTGCCGGTCGCCATCGCGAGATTGGCGATCGCGAGCACCGTGGTCGACCCCTGGCTGTGTTCGGTGACGCCAAGCCCGTAATAAATTGCCGCATTGCCGCCAGTGGCATAGAGCCGCGCCGCCTTGCGGAGGAGATCGGCTGGAACACCGGAGACTTTTTCAACCGCCTCGGGGCTGTGGCGGTCGTCGGAGACAAAGTCCGCCCACTCCTGGAATTCCGTGAGGTCGCAGCGTTCGCTCACGAACGTCGTGTTGACGAGACCCTCCTTCACGATGACATGGGCCATTGCGGTCAGAACCGCGACATTGGTGCCAGGTTGCAGAGGCAGATGATAATCAGCCTCGACATGTGGCGTCCGCACAAGGTCGATGCGGCGCGGATCGAGAACGATCAATTTCGCGCCTTCGCGCAGCCGCTTCTTCATGCGGGACGCAAACACCGGATGGCCGTCGGTTGGATTGGCGCCGACGATCATAACGACATCGGTTTCATCGACCGAATCGAAATCCTGGGTTCCGGCCGAGGTGCCGAAAGCGGTCCCGAGGCCATAGCCGGTCGGGGAATGGCAGACCCGCGCGCAGGTATCGACATTGTTGTTGCCAAATCCCGCACGGACGAGCTTTTGGATGAGGTAGGTCTCTTCATTGGTGCAGCGCGAGGAGGTGATCGCGCCGACGGAAGTCTTGCCGTATTTCGCCTGGATGCGTTTGAACTCGGACGCCGCATGGGCGAAAGCTTCGTCCCAGGAGACTTCGCGCCAGGGGTCCGAGACCTTGGCGCGGATCATCGGCTTTAAGATCCGCTCCCGGTGGGTGGCGTAGCCCCAGGCGAAGCGGCCCTTGACGCAAGAATGGCCGTGATTAGCCTTGCCGTCCTTGTAGGGAACCATGCGAACGAGCTCTTCGCCCCGCATTTCCGCTTTGAAGCTGCAGCCGACGCCGCAATACGCGCATGTCGTGACTGCGGAATGTTCCGCCTGGCCGATCTCGATCACCGACTTCTCGATGAGCGTGGCGGTCGGGCAGGCCTGGACGCAGGCGCCGCAGGACACGCATTCCGACTCGAAAAACGGCTCCGCCTGCCCCGCTGAAACCCGGCTCTCGAAGCCGCGCCCGTCGATCGTCAGAGCGAAGGTTCCTTGCACTTCCTCGCAGGCGCGCACGCAGCGGTTGCAAACGATGCATTTCGCCGGATCGTAGCTGAAATAGGGGTTGGATTCGTCCTTTTTGTCGGCGAGGTGGTTGGCGCCCGCATAGCCGTAGCGCACATCGCGCAGCCCGACATTGCCCGCCTCCGTCTGCAACTCGCAATTGCCATTGGCGGCGCAGGTGAGGCAATCCAGCGGATGGTCGGAGATATAAAGCTCCATCACGCCTTTGCGGAGGGCTTTCAAACGATTGGTCTGGGTGTGGACGACCATGCCCGGGGCGACCGGGGTCGTGCAGGAAGCCGGCGTTCCGTTGCGGCCCTCGATCTCGACGAGGCAGAGCCGGCAGGAGCCGAAGGATTCAAGCATGTCGGTCGCGCAGAGCTTCGGGATTTTCGTCCCAACCTCCATCGCCGCCCGCATGATGGACGTGCCTTCCGGGACCTTCACTTCCACCCCATCGATGGTAAGCGCTACCGTTTTCTCCGACCGCGAGGCGGGCGTTCCATAATCTATCTCTGTAACCATCGACATGGCAGTTTTCCTCATTCAGCGGCGGCAAGGGCACGCGGCGAGAAATCTTCACTAAAATGGCGAACTGCGCTCATCACGGGATAGGGCGCAAATCCCCCAAGGGCGCAGAGTGAACCGAATTTCATCGTATTGCAAAGGTCTTCGAGGAGCGCCATGTTCTCGGCCGGCTTCTCACCGGCGAGCACGCGATCGATGACCTCGACCCCACGGGTCGAACCGATCCGGCAGGGGGTGCATTTGCCGCAACTTTCGATTGCGCAAAACTCCATCGCGAATCGCGCCATTTGCGCCATGTCGACCGTATCGTCGAAAACGACGATCCCGCCATGGCCGATAAGCCCGTCCTGCGCCGCGAAGGCCTCATAGTCGAAGGGGGTATCAAAGAGCGCGCGCGGAAAATAAGCGCCGAGGGGGCCGCCGCATTGGACCGCCCGCACCGGCCGCCCGCTCAAAGTGCCGCCGCCAATCTTGTCCACGATATCGCCGAGCGTCAGCCCGAAAGCGGTCTCGTAGAGTCCGCCATAGCGGACATTGCCGGCGATCTGGATCGGCATTGTCCCGCGCGAGCGGCCAAAGCCGAAACCGGCATAAAAATCGGCGCCGCGATCAAGGACCGTCGGCACTGCCACAAGCGACAAGACATTGTTGATAACGGTTGGCTTCCCGAAAAGCCCCACATGCGCCGGCAGCGGCGGCTTGGCACGCACGATGCCGCGCTTGCCTTCGAGGCTATCAAGCAGAGAGGTCTCTTCGCCACAGACATAGGCGCCGGCGCCGATCCGCAGTTCAAGCTCGAAGGCATGACCGGAGCCGAGGATATTGGGGCCGAGATAGCCGGCCTCCCGGGCGATCCGCAAGGCTTCCGAAAAAATCTTCGCGGCATGCGGATATTCCGAGCGGCAATAGACATAGCCCTTGGTCGCGCCGACCCCGATGCCGCAAATCGTCATGCCTTCGATCAAGGCGAAGGGATCGCCCTCGACGATCATCCGATCGGCAAAGGTGCCACTGTCCCCTTCGTCGAAGTTGCAGACGACATATTTGCGATCGGCCGCCGTATCGGCGACGGTCTTCCATTTGATTCCGGTCGGAAAACCGGCGCCGCCGCGGCCGCGAAGCCCGGATTTGGTGACTTCCGTCACGATCGCCTGCGGGCCGATCGCGATGGCCTGTTTGAGCCCGCGCCAGCCGTCATGCGCGGCATAATCCGCAAGCGAGAGCGGATCGATAATGCCGCAGCGGGCGAAGGTCAGCCGGGTCTGGCCCGCAAGAAACGGATGATCTTCCGGCTTGCCGATCCGCAGGGCATGCGCGCCGCCGGTCACAAGACCCGCGTCGAACAGGGACGCGACATCGGCGGCCGCAACCGGGCCATAGCCGATCCGCCCCTCGGCCGTCTCGACTTCGATCAAGGGCTCCAGAAACAACATGCCGCGTGAGCCGGTGCGGATGATTTCGACGGCAAGGCCGCGGGCCCGTGCTTCGGCCGCGATCTTCGCGGCGACCTTATTGGCGCCGACGGCGAGCGCGGCCACATCCTGGGGAATGAAAATACGGGTCATGCTGCGCGCGCCTCGTCGATAGCTTCGGTGATCTTGCCCGCGTCCAGCCGTCCGAGCGGCTCCCCGTCGAGGAGAGCGGAGGGCGACGTGGCGCAAAGACCGAGGCAATAGACCGGCTCGACCGTCAATTCCCCATCGCTTGTGGTGCCATGCCAGCCGACACCAAGCTTGCCGAGAACGGAGGCCGCCAAGTGCTCGCTGCCCATGCTCTGGCACGCCTCGCCGCGGCACAGCTGCAAAAGGTGCCGCCCGCAGGGTTCATGGCGGAAATCATGGTAGAAGGTCACGACCCCGTGCACCTCGGCACGCGTCAGATTGAGCGCCTCGGCGATCAGCCGCACGGCATCGCTGCCGATATGGCCGAATTCTTCCTGAAACGCATGCAAAATAGGGAGCATGGGGCCTTCGAGCCCCATATGTGCGGCAATGATCTCCTGGGCCCGCTCGGCATTCCAGGGGGAAACCTCAGGCATGCGTTTCCTATCCATTTGTTTTCTCTACCCGGCGAGTATGAGACGTCGATCCCGAAAGATCAATAACGCAGTTCCGTATCCATATCGAGAGTTTCTATCAATCGCCGCCGCGGTCAATGCCAAACTCTATCAAAGGGGAATGGGTTGAGATGTTTGGATTCCCGGCATCGCCAGCCGATTCGCCTCGGCGGCCAATGCCTTGGTGAGCGGCGGAATAGGCTCGCGGCGCGGCGAAACGAGCCCGATCGTGTAAATTTTCTCGGGTTCGATGATGGGAATTGCGCGCAAGGGTTCGTTCACGCTGAGCAGACCCGCCAGTTTTTCGGAGACGACACAGGCGTAGCCACCGATCCGGACGTGCGAAAACAACACCAAGATGGAGTTCAATTCAAGGGGCGGAGGCGCCGCCCTATTCACCAGCAGGCGGTCAATAATGCGGCGGTTTTGCATGTCGGGTGTCAAGAGGCAAAGCGGGATGCGCGCCACATCCGACCAAGTGACTTTGTCGCGCTCGCCGAGCGGGCTGCCGGCGCGGGTCAAAAGCTGGTAGCGCTCATGGCAAAGCGGCACCATGGGGAGGTCGCCGAGCGGCTCGTTGTCGAGGTAGGTGAGACCCGCGTCGATTTGAAAATCCTCAAGCATCGACAGGATTTCGCGCGATGTTTTGGAAAGAATCGTAAAGCGCACGCCGGGATGCTTCAGCCGAAACGGGATCGTGAGTTCCGCCGCCAAGGGGAGCGCGGTTGGAACGGCGGCCAGCGTCAGATGCCCGGCAAGGGGGGTTTTGGCGGCAAACAGGTCCTGGCGCATGGCGCGCGCGTCGCTGACGATGCGCTTGCCCCATTCCAGCGCCCGCTCGCCTTCCGCCGTCAGCCCATAATAGCGCGAGCTTCGATTGACGAGCACGACCCCCAATGTCTCTTCGAGCTGTTTGATGCCCGCCGACAATGTGGGCTGGGTCACGCCGCAGACTTCGGCGGCGCGGCTGAAATTGCGCTCGCGCGCCAGTGCGATCAGGAATTCGAGCTTGTCGATCATCGCGACGCGCCGGTTTGAAACGCCGCCTTTTGCGCGCGCAGGGCGGCCTGCCGGCGCGCGAAAGCGGTGATGAAGGCGGCATGGCTCCAGGTGAGCGTCCTTGCCGAAGTCTGGGCGCCGGTTGCCTGGTCGAATTGCTCCGAAAGTTCGCCCGAGGCCGGCGTATAAGCAAACACCGTCGCCATGAATTGGTCGCCGCGCCGGAGCAGAGCCCAAAAATGGGGAGTCTGGCCGTTTTCCGGCAAGAGCTCCGCCATCACCGGAGCGCCGCCCGCGGCCGCTTCGGCGAGCGTATAATAGAACTCCGCCGCGCCGAGCGTCGAAAAATAATAGGCGCCGCCGCTAAAATACCGGTCCCCCGCATAGCGCCCCAGGGCGGGGCCAAGATTTTCCGGCCGGCCCCGGTTGATCGGATAGCTCGCGTCGAACAAATCCTCGAGCCGCGCCAAGGTCGCCATGACCTTTGGGTCGCGCACACTATGCGCTCCCTCCTTGCGGCCGGCATGGATGACCGCGAGAATCGTCGCAAAATCGAGCTCTTTCCCGGCCTCTCCATTTACGACGTCCCGGCGGCTCTCATAAAAGCCTTTGTCCTCGCTCCAATATTGGTCGAGGGATTGGGCAATGTCTTGCGCGGCGGCGAGGCAGGCTTTCCCCCGCGCGCCGCCCTCATCGCCGCCGGCGTGACGATACCAAACAGCGCCATCGGCGAGCGCCGCATGCTGCAAAAGCCGCGTCGAATAATGCTGGCCTTGTTCTTCTTCCCAAATATCGAAACAGGGCTCGCGCCAATGGGTGAGGAGAAAGCAAAGGTCGGTCTCGATCAAGGCGCGCATGGCGGCGCGGGTCGCGGGATCGAGGCCGTCAACCGGCCAGAATCGCATCAAGACAAGCGCCCGCAAAGCCGGACCGTCATGTTGCGGGCGCGACCATTTGCTGATGTCGAGCGTCGCGTCCGGATTGAAGCGCGGCTCGCCAAGAACGCGATCCCCAGCAACCGCGCGGAGTTCGTCGTCGTCGCGCACGAATTGCAAAAAAGCCGGATCGATATTTTTTCGAAAGTCTCCGGCCGCCCGCAAAAACGCGCCGCCGTCGAGCCGATTGAGAGAAAGGCTGAACGCGACAAACGCCTTGAAGCGGGAAAGCCCCTCCTCCGCGGCGCTTCCGTCGATAATGAGATGCCGCAAGGCATCGATGACGATCGCCGAATTGCGCAGCCAATGAAAGAAATAATCGGGATCAGGGTCCCAGGAGCCAAGCGCCGTCGACGCCAGCACGGACCCCGGCAAGGGCCTGATCGTTTGGCCAAAACCGCGCCGCTCCTTGACGAGATGCGTCGCCGAAATCGCGCCAAGCAAAGCCGCCGCCGATATGCGGTATTGCCGCGCCATCCATTGGTGCAGATGACTCTCTTCGCCTTGTGCCGGACGACCCTCGATCGCCGGTTTGGCTGTCGCCACCCCTCGATCTTCTAGGTTACGGTCGCTTCGGATAGAATTGGTCAAGATCTTGATCTCTTTGTTGTGCCGCTTGTTTCGCCAAACCAGGCTCAGGACTCATTGATCGAGAGGAACATACGCAAAGAGATTGAAACTCGACGTCTTCTTCAGCATTGAATTCCGTGGGTCTAGCTCTGCGCAAGAATGCGATACAGCCGGAATTTCGCGCCGTGATATTGCTCGACCAGGCGGTCAGGCGCCGGATTCGGCTCGTCCGTCGTCCCCATCAGATAAAGATAATCGTAATGCTTTGACCAGTCCTTCCAATACATCCGTCCTTCCGGCGCAGCACCCAAAGGGAATTTTTCGGCCAGAAGATCGTTTATGTCGATCGGAACGTCATCGTCGCCGGCAAATTCCCGAAACGGCGGCTTGACCGCCAGCAAATGCCGGCCCCGGCGAGAGTAGGCAAGAGAGACGAGGCTCGATCGCTCGATCATCGCCAGGCAAGGCAGATAGATAAGGCCAGGAATTATTTTCACATTATGGGGCTGGGCGATCAGGATGCGGCTGCCCGGCTTCATCGTCAGAAGGGAAGCCTCCATTTCGGCGACATCGTCGTTAAAGGACATCCAGCTCGCCGCGACGGCCCCGACCCGGACGAAGGCAAAGAGAAAGACAATGGCGAGGAAAACATATTGCGACCGGGCCGTCGGCAGCCGCCAGTCGAGCATCCCCAGCACGAAAAAGAGCACGCCGGTGGGCAAACGCACATCGATGTCGGTGCTCTTGTACTCCGAGGGCAGCGCGAGATAGACCGGGACCGCAAAAGCAATCAGGAACCATCCGGCCGCGTGCAAGCGAAAATATCCGCGCCACCACGCCCAACCCGCGGAAGCCGCCATCCCCAGCGCGGCGACGAGGTCAATGCTGCGGTTCTCGGGTTGGAACCTGGTCTGCGCGATCTTATAGAGACCGTGAGCCTTCTCGAAGAGCAGCCACTTTATTCCGGAAAGGTCCGCAATGGGACTTAGCGCCATGAGCAGCGGCACGACGAAGAAAGGCCCGGCAAGGACGCAGGCGTCGATCAGGAATTGCCGGTCGATGCGGCGCCTTTCATTGAAGAGCCAGGCTTCGTAGCCAAGGATCCCCACCCCATAGAGGACAACGGCCGCCAGATGGGCGACGAACAACATCAGTACGACGATGAGGGAGACCGCCGCCCGGAGCGCCGGATGAAGCTGCCGCATCGCGATCCAGGCTGCCGCGCCCCACAGTGAGACGCCAACGCCGAACAGATAGTTGACGTCCCCGTCCCCTTGCACGCCATTATAAATGAACAGAGCGGCAACGCATGGCCCGACTGAAAACCGCCTGAACAGCGCGTAGTGAATGGCATAAGCCCCCGTTAGAATGAGGACCATATAGGTCATGATAAATAGCTTACCGGCCGTGAAAAGGCCGACCAAATGAGCCAATGGCGGCACAATCAAGTCGATCGCCATGGCGGGGACGAGCGCCCATTGGATCTCATAAAACCGCGACAGAAGCGCGTCGCCGCCGAAAGCAATGATGTGCGTTCGTGCGAGGTGATTTATGTAATAGGCCGAAGGTTGAATCTTGACGATGACTGTCGGCAACAAGACCAAGATAAAAAGCAATCCGACCAAAAGCGGCGGCAAAGTCCGCAAGCCGGAGAAGGGCAAGGCCCGCGATAGGCGGCTCCATCCGCTGACCATCGTATTTTCTGGGCCATTTCCTGACATGATGGTCGCCCCCAGCTTCAGCGGCCGGCGTCCCGCCGATCGCTTCCCGGCCGCTTTGAGTCTTGACGCGAACACGCCGCTGATTTTGCGCGAAAATTCGCGAAATCGCTATTTGAGATTTTTCGCCCGGATTTTGGCGATTTTTTTGCCAATGCAACAGGGCCTCGCATGATCTTTCGGCAAACCGCGTCAGGAAGGACTTTTCTCGATGCGAATCAGCTCACATGCGGGCTTGAAAAGCCGAGCCGGCTGAGGCCGGCCCTGACATCGGGGTCCGCCATGAACAGCCTCCACAAGAGCCCGCTCCGGTAATTCTCGATCATGATCACGATGGGCCCGTCGTCGATCGCAAGATAGGTCTTCGCGTACCAGTCATGGCTCTCGCTGAACGCATCGGTGAAGCCGAACCGGCCCCAAATCCTCTCGCCGAGAACATCGTGAAAATGCCGGAGCGCGCGCATTGCCTGCTCGGGCGCATAGGGAAAGCTAGCAAGAGCCGCCGTGGGGCTGATCACGCCATTGTCATTGTCCGGGGCATGCGCGGCGTAGCCAGTGGGGCCGTCGCTCGCCGTCAAACCCCAGCACGAAGGCCCGTACCCCTTGTGACCGTTCGGGTTGCGGACGCAATGTTCGTAGTTGATCAAGGTGTGCTCAACATTTTGCTGGAAATAGCTTGCATGAGCATCCTTCAGCCCGCGCGGATCGAGGCCGCAAAAGGAAAAATGGCTGAAAAACAGCGGCCCCCCATAGTCTGGGCCAAGCTGCAGATCGAGGTCGTAAAAGCGCCGGCGGTTGAGGAAGGCGCGGCTTTGCGCGAAGCCTTCATGATAGACGACGGGCGCAATCGGGTAGGTGGGCGAAGCGGCGGCGAGCACATAGGTAATCAGGCATTCGTTCCAGCCGCGAATCTCGTGGTCGAGGCTGAAGCCATTGTTGGGGCTCCAATGCCAGGTCAAGACGTGGCGGCCGCCCTGCGTGTGCCAGTTCCATTCGGCATCATGCCAGAGCCAGGTGATGCGATCGCGCAGGCTCTTCTCGGCCGAGGTGTCTGCGCTGAAATATTGGCGGGCGCACAAGAGCCCTTGAAACAGCAACGAACTCTCGACGATGTCGGAGCCATCGTCCTTGCGCCCGAACCTTATCGCCGCGCCGCTGCGGCCGTTCATGTAATGCGGGAAAAGTCCGTGGAAGCAGGGCGCCCGCTCGAGAAAGCTGAGCATGAGGCTGAGACGCTCCAAAGCTTCGCCGCGCCGGATCCAGCCACGCTCGGCTCCGACAAGGATCGCCATGACGGCAAAACCGGAGCCTCCCGTGCAGACGAGATCGTCGTCCGGGTCCGCGGTCAGTCCGGTCCGGTCGCGGGCGAGGCCGCAGGCGGGATGCGCCCCTTCCCAAAAGAAACGGAAAGTCCGGCGTTGGACGAGGTCGATCAGCGCTTCGTCCGGCAGGCTCGCGGCTGGCTTATGCTTTGGCGAAGATTTGCGGGAGGCCGGCATCTGCGGAGACTCTTCCATGGGAAAATCAGAGGGCGGGCGCTGTGTGTTTCGCCGCGGCAACCGAGGCTATGGTGCAAGGCGCCAAGCGCTGGCCCTCACGGTCTTCGATGAGATGCAGGACGCGGGTGAAAAAGCCCCCATGCGTATCGGCCCGGCCGATATTGACGATCGCCGCCTCCGCCAATTCCTGGCCGAAGACATCGAGGGCCAAGCCGCGCGTATCCTCGTTGAGATGATCGATCGATTCGTCCAGAATGATCCAATTGGGCTTATGCAGCAGGAGCCGGGCGAAGGCGAGCTTGTGCTGGTCCTCGCGGGTCAATTCCCGTTCCCAGCGCGCGACGCGATCGAGGTCCGGCGCCAGATGCGCGAGTTCTCATCCGCCGCAGGGCCGCCATATATTCCTCGTTCGTGAATTGCGATGACGGGGCGGGATAGGCGAGAGCGCCACGCAGCGAGCCGGGCGGCAAATAATCTTTTTGCGAGATGAACATCATGGTTTTCGTGGGGGGCAGCAAGATGCGCCCGGATCCCCACGGCCAAAGGCCCGCGATCGCCATAAAGAGACTCGTCTTGCCGCCCCGCGGCTTGCCAATGACGAGAACCCGCTCGGCCGGATTGATCGTGACATGCTTCTCGCTGAGCCTTACGCAAACGGCCGGCGAAGCGATGGCGGTTTCATCGAAAACGAGCCGGTCGTCCGCCGTCGGAACAAGCTCGATGCGGCCCGTCTCATCGCCAAGCTTGTCCATTTCGACAAGCGCCAGACGGAAGCTCGCGACGCGCAAAAGCGTCGCCCGCCAATCGGCAATCGTGCTGAAATTATCGACAAACCAGCGCAGGGCCTGCTGCACCTGATTGAAGGCCCCGGCCGCCATCATCAGTCCGCCGAGCGACATGCTGCCCGCGAAATAACCGGGCGATGCGACGATGAACGGCGCGACGATCGCGAACCACCCATAGCCGGCCGTGACCCATGTCAGGCGCGTAATCCCGCTGACGAGCCGCCGCATCATCGATAGGACCTGATCGAAATCGCGGTTCAGATAATCCTTTTCATCGGTTTCGCCGCCGTAAAGGGCAATGGCCTCGGCGCGCTCGTTGACCCGCACAAGAGAAAAACGCAAATCCGCCTCGCGCGCGTAGCGTTCGGCATTGAGCCCGATAAGCGGACGCCCGACGCGCCAGCTCACAAAGGATGCGATACCGGCGTAGGTCAGCGCCAGCCAGACCATGTAGCCCGGAAGAGCGAAATTCAATCCCGCGAGGTTAAAGGTGACGCCGTTCGAAACCGACCATAGGACCGTGATAAAGCTTATGAGAAGGAGCGTCGATTGGAGCAGGCCGATGCCAAGATCGGTCGAGAGCTCGACGAGGTGGCGAGCATCCTCATGGATGCGCTGGTCCGGATTGATGCCGATTTCGCCCGCGCCCGAGAGGCGAAACGCGCGCTTTGGCACAAGCCATTGATAGAAAAGATCGCGTGTCAAGCCTTCGCGCAATTTCAGCTTGCTCATCTCTCTGAGCCAGGCCTGGGCAACATTCAAAATCAACAAGGTGCCGGCGATCTCGCCAAACACCACGAGCTGATACAAAAACTCCGAAAAGTCCTTGAGCGAGAGCGCATCATAGAACGGCTTGTTCCAGGCGTTGAGCTTGATCTGCATGAAAGCGGTGAGGCCGACCACGAGACAAACTGCGCCGCCAAGCATAAAGAGTTTGTTGCGGCCCGGCGAATTCAGAAACGTCGTGATCATCATCCAGAGCTGCGGTGCGAGAGTCTCCTCCCGTGCCGTGGCCGGGGCCTCGTTCCCGGACGGTTTTTTGGTCTCGTCAGCCATTTGCGCCCGGTTCCCGTTTTCGAGTGTCGCCACAGCCTGAGGGTTAGAGCATGATCATTGGTGAGTGGAAACCATTTTCGTCATAAAAGGCCAGACGATCAAATGGACTTAAATCACATTTTGTAAGGCGGGCCCCGCCGATGAATAGGATCGACAAACTCCTCGCGGCCATGACTCTCGAGGAAAAAATCGGGCAACTCAATATGGTGGCGGCGGGATATGCCGTCACCGGGCCCGTCTTGGCAAGCGGCACGGCAAAGGCCATTGGCGCCGGGCAAATCGGCAGCCTTCTCAACCTTTGGGGTGCCGCGGAAGTTCACGCAATGCAGACAATCGCCGTGGAAGAGACAAGGCGTGGCATTCCGCTGCTCATTGGCTTTGACGTTTTGCACGGGCATAAAACCATCTTCCCCATCCCGCTCGCCGAGGCGGCGTCCTTCGATCCGCACTTATGGGAAGAAAGCGCCCGCGCGGCGGCGATCGAGGCCGCCGCCGACGGCATCAATTTGGTGTTCGCGCCCATGCTCGATGTGGCGCGCGATCCGCGCTGGGGGCGGATCGCCGAGGGGCCGGGCGAAGACCCTTTCGTCGCCGCAGAATTCGCCAAAGCCAAGGTGCGCGGTTTCCAAGGAGCTGACGGGCCAGAAGGCCTCGGCGCCGCCCGTGCCGTCGCCGCCACGGCCAAGCATTTCTGCGCCTATGGCGCGGCCCTTGCCGGACGCGACTATGCCTCGGCGGATGTGTCCGAGCGTCTTTTGCACGAGGTTTACTTACCGCCATTCGCGGCGGCGGTGGCCGCGGGCTGCGCCGCGATCATGCCGGCCCTCCATGACATCGCGGGCATTCCGATGACCGCCCATATTCCCTTGCTGTGCGACTGGCTGCGCCGCGAGGCGCGCTTCGAAGGCGTGATCGTCAGCGACTATAATGCGGTCGCTGAATTGCTCAGCCATGGCATTGCCGGCGATCTCGCCGAGGCGGCCGCGGCGGCGCTCCTCGCCGGCGTCGATATCGACATGATGGGCGGCGCATACAGCCAGGGCTTGGCCACCGCGATCGCGCGGGGCCTTGTTTCAAACGCAGAGATCGAGGCCGCCGTGCGCCGGGTGCTCACATTGAAGGAGCGGCTCGGCCTCTTCGAGGATCCCTACCGGCGCGGGTGCGGGCGGCGCGGCGGCCGGCGGGTCCGCGGCCCGGCGTGATTTCGCCCGCGAGGCGGGGCGGCGGTCGATCGTCATGCTCACCAATGACAATATATTATATTACCGCTATCGCCAAGCTTGCGCCGCGTTGCGCTCATCGGTCCGCTCGCCGATGCCCGCGCCGACATGCAGGGACCGTGGGCGCTGGCGGGCGACGCGGACGCCCCGGTTACGATTCACGAAGGCCTCGCGGCGGCGCTGCCCGAGACCGAAATTGTCTTTGCGCCAGGCGTGACCATCGCGGGTGAGGACATCTGCGGCATCGCCATGGCCTGCGACCTGTGCCGGGACGCGGAGCTTCTGGTTTTGTGCCTTGGCGAAGCCGCCAGCATGAGCGGCGAGGCGGCGAGCCTGGCAAATCCCTGTCTGCCGGGCGCCCAGAACGCGCTGGCCGAGGCCATTTTCGGTCTCGGCAAACCGGTCGTGGTGCTGATGTCCTCGGGGCGGCCCTTAATGATCGGCACGATCGCCGCGAAGGCGCAAGCCTTGCTTGCCACCTGGTTCTTGGGCGTCGAGGCTGGCCATGCCATCGCCGATGTGCTGACCGGAAAATTCAATCCGGCCGGCCGGCTGCCGGTCACTTGGCCCCGCGATGTCGGCCAAGTGCCGATATTTTTCGCCGAGCGGCCAAGCGGGAAACCCGCCCGCGCGGATGATCCTTACACGAGCAAATATCTGGACATGCCTGTCGCGCCGCTGTTCCCCTTTGGCCATGGCTTGAGCTACAGCCGCTTCATCTTGACCCCTCCGCGCGTCGACAAAGCAAAGTTCAAGCGTTCCGACGAATTGACGATCGAGGTGGATGTGACGAATGAAGGCCCCGCCGCCGGGGAGGACGCCGTTTTCCTTTTTGCGCGCGACGTGGTCGCGAGCGTCGCGCGGCCGGTGCTCGAACTCAAGGGCGTGCGCAAAATTGCGTTGACCCCTGGGGAAACCGGAACCGTTGCTCTTTTCCGGGCCATGATGCGGTGAGAGTGCACGCCCTGCCCGGCTGAGCCGGAGCCTTTGCACGATCAAGCCGCCGGGCGCGGCGAGATGTTCCCGAAGCGGGGCTTGCGGGCGCGCCATTGCGCCTCTATAACGACGGCGAAACAAAGTGCGGCCGGAGAATAAATTCGGCGCGCCGGAGTGTAGCGCAGCCTGGTAGCGCACCTCGTTCGGGACGAGGGGGCCGGAGGTTCGAATCCTCTCACTCCGACCAATTAAATCAAAATGTTGCACTTGCTTGCGCTTTCAGTTTCCCGCCCGCGCGACAGAAATGGCGACAGAAACGCCCTGAGAGCAGGGAATGGCCAACGTGGCCCGCACCGCTCCCTTGGGAGCGGGCGAGGAGTTACTAACATTTTGGCCGACGAGCTTTAAATTCCCGCATGGTCACCGTGATGTTGCCACGGAAGCTGCCCCGCTGATGATCGCAGCGGATGTGCGCCCTTGAACTGCACCTGTCACCGCGCGCAGCGGAGATCCGTGCGACCGTCATCGACTTGCGCCTACTCTTCGTTTGCCCCCGGCACTATGTATGCGAGCCGCCGCAGCAAGGTCAGGCATGGTTTCGAGGTCCCAAACGATGAGGGGGTCGAGGGGCCATTTTTATCGCTTGCCAATCAAGTCGGTTTCTTCTGCAAGTCATGGATCAGATGGCTGAGAGATGGCTCGTCGAGAATGGAAACATCCCGAACAAGGTCGACAAAAGGAGCACGCCGCCATCCCGATCTTGAATGTCGGCGGGATGCACCACAGCATGCAGCAGCAGGCCTAGCGTATCGACGAGGATATGGCGCTTCTTGCCTTTGATCTTCTTGCCAGCATCATAGCCGCTCGGATCGATGTGGCGCCCCCTTTTTCCGCGCTCTTCACGCTCTGGCTGTCGATGACGCAGGCCGTCGGGCTCGCTTTACGATCCATGGCTTCGCGACACTTCACGTAGAGCGCGTGATGAATGCGATCCAGCGTGCCGTCCCAGTTCCAAAGGTCGAAATAACCAAACAGCGTGGTCTTGGGCGGCAGATCTTTGGGAACGTAAGCCGCCATCGTCATGCCGCCCTCCCGGACACGAGAACGGCGTAATCGGCGGCCGAGGTTGTCTTGACGTTGGCGGCGGACAGATAGGGATACTCGCCGAGATCGAGTTTTGCGGGTCTGCGTTCGACCTTGGCGATGACGAGTTGCTTGACCGCGTCGAAACTGATCGCGCCAAGCCGGATGGCGTCCATCGCCGCAGCGGCGACCACGGGTTCGGGAAAGACCTCCATCAGCCGCAACGCCTGGATGAACTCGGCGTTTGCCGCGATTGCCCATGCGGGCTTCCAAGAGTCGCCGCAGACGCTGGAGCGATTCCGGCAGTGTCCAGTTTCAGTTCTGCAAGGGAGCCGCCTGATCAAGCGCGCCGGGCTTTTGCTCAAGGAGCGCCCAGTAGTGCTTCGGGTCGAAGACGAACTGGCCACGACCATAGACGCGTGGATGCAGGGCGATCTCGCGCGCGCCGCAGATGATCGCGACCTCGTCGACGAAGCCCTTCACCAGAACGTCACGAAAACCATAGGCCGCTGGCACGGAATAATCGTTCATGCGATAGCGCACCAGCGCAGTCGAGGAGACCTTGCCCGGACGCTTGTCGCAAGGCTCGAAGGGTGCGTCGGGCAACGCGCGCAAGACCGCTTGATCCGCGACAAGCCTTTCGCCGATGGTCTTCTCATGGCGGCCCGGCGCGTTCATTCTGGCGAGCGTGGCAGCGCTCCTCGAGCATGGCGTTCAATGCATCGAAGGACGCCGCATGCGGCACAGGTGTGAGGAAGTTCGCCCGGGAATATTTTACCAGGGCTTCGACCTTGCCTTTGTCGTTTCCCCTGCCCGGACGGCCAAACCGCTCTTGGAATAGGTAATGGCTGACGAGCTCTGTGAAGGCGCGGGTGCGCTGGCGTTTACCGTCGCCGAGAATTCGCGCCACCGCGATCTTCAGATTGTCGTACAAAATCGAGAGCGGCACGCCGCCGAAAAACCCAAATGCAGAGACGTGCCCATCGAGGAAAGGCTTCCGTGGTCTCCGCCGGATAGGCCTTGATGAAACAGGCGTCCGACTGCGGCAGGTCGAAACAAAACACATGCAGCTTCATGCGGACGCCGCCGATCACGCCGACGCATTCGCCGAAATCGACCTGCGCGTGGCCGGGCGGATGGGCGAGCGGGATGAAGACCTCGCGCGATCTGGCGCGGGCGATCCGCACGTAATCCTTCACCACCGTGTAGCCGCCGGCGTAGCCATGTTCGATCCGTAGCCGCTCGAAAATCCGCTTCGCCGTGTGCCTTTGCTTCGGCGGCGCCGTCTTATCGGCCTCGAGAATCGCGTCGATCATCGGAACGAGCGGCCCGAGCTTCGGCCGCTCCGGAGTCTTGGCCGCACATAGCCAGGTGGCACGGAATATCGGCACATCTTGGCGATCGTATCCCGGCTCAGTCCAAAGACCCGCGCCGCCTCGCGCCGGCTCTTCCCTTCGACGAAGACAAACCGTCGAACCGCTGCGTAAATCTCCACCGCGAACATCCCCGGCCATCCCTCTTCGAATCAGACTTCGAAAAGGTTCGGCCTCAAAAGTGGCCGGGTTTTACTCCGCCACGCGCGACCGCGTTATGCCGCCGCTCCGTGGCCTACTATTGCTCCGCCGCATGCCTTCAAGAGTTGTTTTTGCCCGAAAGAAAACCTCTTTCTGATAGCTCTCGTTACCTTCCGCTGCGCGACACACGGAGCCCGCCGAGCGAATTGATGTCGATCAAGGTACGAGAAAGCCACTCGATGCAGCATGCGGCCAAATCGAGGAGGCCATCATGCGCCGACAATTCGATGCAATCGTGAACAGGATTGGGCGGCCTGACGGCTGGCGCGCTTTGTGCCAGAACCGGCCTGCGTGTTCTGATTCTCGAACGCAACGACAATTTCGGTGGAGCCGCAACGGTCTACCGCCACAATGGCCTCGCCATCGAGGCCTCCCTGCATGAGATCGACGGGTTCGACGAGGACGACCCGAAACTGCCGCTGGTCCAATCCCTCGGCCTCGACGGGGAGCTCCAATTCATTGATGTCGGCGATCTCTATGAGGTGCGAGGCTCCATGATCGGCGAGCCTTTCATGCTACCGCATGGCCTGGAGGCTGCATTGGCAGCGGCCAAAGCCCGCTTTCCGCAGCATAGGGCTGGATCTCGAAGAATATTTCGGTCGCCTCTCGACGCTACGTGGGGCGGCGTCCTTTGCCTTCCGTCATCAGGATGATCGAAGCTGGTGGTTGATTTCATGCGCCGGAAGCCCTGCGCAGGCTGTGGCCCGTCGTTCGCGACGGCCGCGCCAGTTTAGGCGAAGTGATGAATGAATTGTTCGGCACCGATGAGGCCGTGAAATTGGCGCTTGCCGCCAATCTTGGCTATTACCACGACGATCCCGACCGAATGCAGTTTGTGCGCTATGCGCGGGCGCAAGCCTCCTTCCTCACAGGCGGAGGCCATTATATTCGTGGCGGCTCTCAGGCGCTCACCGACAGGCTGGTAGCTCTGATCGAAGGGGCGGGCGGCACTCTCGAGACCGGGCGCGAGGCGGACGAACTCCTCATCGAAAACGGAAGGATCGCCGGTGTCGGCCATCATGCGCGAGACGGCGGCGACCGGCGCTTAGAGGAGACAGCATTGGCACTCGGCAATGCTGTGCCACATGTGCTCGCCAATTTGCTTCCCAAGGAGAGGCGCGCCGCGTTCTTGTCCCCTTACGTAAAGCGCCGCCCGTCGATCTCGTTGTGGACCCTATCGCTCGGCTTGAACCGCCGGGCGCGGGAACTCGGAGTTAGGAGTTACTCGACATTCATCGTTCCGGACTGGATGCGAAGCCTTGCGCAAATGCGTGAGACCGCCGCCGTGATGGGGGGAGATCCTGGAAAGCGCATCCCATTCTATGTCCTGGTCGATTATCTCCAAATCGATAGCGGACTAAACGAGACGGCTCCCTATCTCTTGAGCCTTTGTGGGGTTGTCGTCGCTTGAACCTGAGGCAAGAAAGGCTCACAAGGAGAAATGGACCGAGAGCCTGATTGCCGATATCGATCGGCACTTCCCTGGAATAGCCGGTGCGGTGGTCCATCGCGAGATGGCGACAGCGGAAACGATGCAGCAATATCTCAACACGCCCGGCGGGGCCGTCTATGGCTTCGCGCCCGAAGGAACGGCGGGCGATGCCCTCTTGCAGGGGCCGCACACGGCTATCGACGGCCTCTGGCTCGCTTCGACCTTTACGTCCGGCGGGGGGATTTACCGGATCCATGTTAGGCGGTGCACAAGCGGCAAGCCAGGCGATGCGCGATGCCCGGGCCCGCGGGCTGTTGCGAGGGTGAGACAGGTGAAGCCTGTCCCTATCGGCAATCAAATCCGAACATACTGATGGTGTAACCCGCCGAGAATTGGAGTTCGGAAGAATGCGCCCGACGGCCTGAGCAGCCCGTGGTACCGGCGCATCCTTGTTCAGGGAAAGGTGTGTTCTCGCGCCATTGTAATACGCCATATAAGAAAAAAGTAGGTGGCGCAGATGCCGCTCGCCGAAGACGACGACATGGTCAAGGCCGTCTCCCAACGGTTGCCGCCCATTTTGGCGAGCTTGCGGCAAAAGCGGCATACATTGGCAAGGAAATGTAACAATGGCCCTAGGGAAGATGACCGTATTTGGCGGGACTGGTTTTCTCGGCCGCCGCGTGGTCCAGCGTCTGCGTGACCGCGATTTTTCGGTTCGGGTCGCATCGCGGCATCCAGAACGCACTGCAGCGCTTTTCCCCAACGTTCAGCTCGGCATTGAGTTGATCCATGCCGACATCAGCGATGATCGCTCCGTTATCGCTGCCGTAGCGGGTGTTGAGGCCGTCGTGAATGCGGTGAGTTTCTATGTGGAGAGTGGGCATCAGACCTTCCGTTCCGTCCATGTAACAGCCGCCGCGCGGGTCGCGCGGCTGGCCCGGGAAGCGGGCGTCGAGCGGTTGATCCATGTTTCCGGCATTGGCTCGGATGCCGGGTCCTCCTCGCCCTACATTCGCAGCCGCGGCGAAGGAGAAATGGTTGTTCGCGAGGCCTTTCCCTCCGTGGCGCTCATCCGCCCTTCCGTGATGTTCGGACGAGGCGACGCCTTCGTGACTCCAGTCGCGAGAATGTTGCGCCGTTTACCCATCTTCCCGCTGTTCGGACGCGGCCAAACGCAACTGCAACCAGCCCATGTCGAGGACGTCGCCGAGGCGATCGCCAGAGCGTCACAGACCGCCCAGCCCCGGATGTACTATGAGCTCGGCGGACCGGGCATCTATACCTACAGAGCACTGCTCCAAATGCTTGCACGGCATCTGGGCCGAAAGCCAATTCTGGTTCCCATCCCGTTTGGTCTCTGGTTCGCACTCGCCTACATCGCGGAGATGCTGCCCCAGCCGCCCATCACTCGCAATCAGGTCGAACTCATGCAAATAGATAGTGTGGCATCGCCGGGCGCGCCGGGGTTCGACGACTTGCAAATTTCACCGACATCTCTGCAGGACTTGATCCCTGCGATCGTGGGGTAATTCCGCAATTGACTTTGGTGTTATAAATGAGACGAGCAAAGCGCCGTGCGGCGCCAACGCCTTCCATGCTCCGTCGAAGCGGAAACTCGCCATCGCACCCGTCGGACATTTTTTTTCGACGGCCGACGGCAGTAGCTTGTTCACTTCGGCGTGGGCAAGCTCCAACGCGAGATCCTGCAGGGCCGGATTGTGACCGATCAGAAGCACAGATTTCGCGCTCTCCGGAAGGTTCCAGAGTTGCTCCCATAGTGTTCGTTGCGCTCGTTCATGGATCCCCCTCACAAGGACGATCTTGGGCGGCTTTTTCGCGGCTATGATAATGGGGTCGAGCGTCTGCTGTGCACGCACGGCAGTCGAGCAGATCACCAAGTCAGGCGTGATCTTCGCCCGCCTAAGATATGCTGCCATCATCTTAGCCGTTTGCCGGCCACGCTTGTTTAGGGGCCTGTCATGGTCGTTCAGGCCGGGATCATTCCGGCTCGATTTGGCATGGCGTAGTAGATGAAGAGACTTCATCGCCTTCCGGCCTGGGTCGGGTCTGGAGCGCACCGTTGCAGCAGCAGATAAGTGGGAACATTCATAGCGTCTACCGATCAGTGCTGCATATTACGCTGATGGGCGCGACAGATCGAGCTTTGACGTTCCAGGCAAGCTCACAATGAAGTTCTCGCCCATGAGCCCGGCCGGCGTCCAACAGCCAGGAGAAGCATTGTTCGACATCAGATGTTCGGCGAGGCTCTGGTGCAAATTCCAAAAAGCAAGAAAAGCGCGAGTTGTAGGCCATTGATTATTCTTTGCCGGATTTTGGGAATTTGCATCGGAAAGGGACATTTGCACCAGAGCCCACGCAAATGGGTCCCCAAGTCATAATCAGGAAGACCTACGGGTCTGGACTGAATTGATCCAAAAACAGAGGGCGGTGACCAGGGACAGGCCGGCGAGGAAGTTGCGGGCTGTTTTATCATAGCGGGTTGCGATGGCTCGAAAATCTTTCAAGCTCCGTTCGATGATGTTGCGCAGGCGATAAAGATCGGCGTCGAACGGAAAGAGTTTCTTGCAATCGATTTTGTTGGGAATGACCAGCGTGGTGCCACGTCCTTGCAGGAAGATACGCAGATGATCCGCATCATAGTCTTTGTCTGCGATCAACCGCCCGCTTGGCACCGTTGAACCGAGCAGAGACGCCGCGCCTTTGATGTCGGCGATGTGTCCTCCCGTCAGCAGAAAGGCGTGCGGCCGACCGTCTACGTCGACGAGCGCATGGATTTTTGTTGTGCGCCCGCCGCGCGAACGGCCGAAGGCTTGGCTTTGTGTTCCCCTTTTCTGGCCCCGCTCGCCGAGCGATGCGCCTTGACGGCCGAACTGTCGATCATCGTGAGCGTCGGCGGATCGCCACACGCAACATGCGCCGCGAAGAGGCGCTACCACAGGCCACGTTGGCTCTAGCGGTTTTATCGTTGAAGACCGTCGTATACGGCCCGTATTCGTCGGGAAGCGCGCGCCATCGACAACCCTTGCGCAGTCGATGGATGATGCCGCTGATGACGCGGCGATCGTCCTGGCGTTCAGGTCCGGTATGGACCATCGGAAGATGCGGCGCGATCGCCGCCCATTGCCCGTCATTGAGCCAGAAGTTGTCCGCCACGACTCAAGCCCTCCCAACGAGCTTGAATCACGACGCGTCATTCAATTCAATTGGGTACCGGCCTAGTGGTCCGCGTTAACTAAATTGTACGGAATAGATGATTTGCTTTTTGTCGCGATTCGAAGCGACGGAGGCGAGGATGAGCAAGAAGCGCTATGTTGTCGAACTGAGCGCGGATGAACGGAAACGGCTCGAAGAGCTGACCCGGAAAGGCAAGAGCCCGGCCAAGAAACAGCTTAAGGCGCGGATACTCTTGCAGGCCGATGAAAGCCCGTTGGGGCCGAAGTGGAACGATCCAAAAATTTCCGAAGCTTTGGGCACATATCCGATGATGTGTGCCCGTGTTCGACAGCAATTTGCGCAGGGTGGCATGGACGCGGTGTTGAACCGCAAGCAACGCGCGACGCCGCCCGTTCCGCGCATCTTCGACGGCGAGAAAGAGGCCCGGCTCATTGCCTTGGCCTGCTCACAACCTCCCGAAGGCCGCGCGAAATGGACGCTGCGCTTGCTGGAAAGCAAAGTCGTCGAATTGAACATCGTGGATCACGCGAGCGACAATACGATTGGGCGCGTTCTAAAAAAAATGAGCTCAAGCCTCATCTCGTGCAGCAATGGGTCATCCCGCCGCAAGCAAGCAGCGCATTCGTAGCGGCGATGGAGGATATTCTGGCCGTCTACAAACGGCCACATGACGGAGAGTGTCCGCTAGTCTGTCTGGACGAGACGTCAAAACAATTGCTTGCCGACGGACGGGCCACGATCCCGATGAAGCCGGGACACCCGGCGCGCCGCGATTACGAATACGAACGCAACGGCACGGCCAATCTGTTCATGATGTTCGCCCCCCTCGAAGGGTGGCGGCGCGTCAAAGTCACCGATCGGCGCACCGCCATCGATTACGCTCATGCACTCGAGGATCTATCGGACCGTCACTTCCCGAATGCCAAGAAGATCGTTCTGGTGCAGGACAATCTCAACACTCACAAACCAGCATCGTTGTACGAGGCTTTTCCGCCAGATACGGCAAGACGTCTCGTCGAGCGGTTCGAATGGCATTATACGCCAAAGCACGGCAGTTGGCTCGATATGGTGGAATCCGAACTCGCCGTTCTCACGTCGCAATGTCTCGACCGCCGCATCCCTGACAAGCAAATCCTCATCCACCAAGTCGCCGCATGGGAAGCTGATCGCAATGCCCACCACGCCAAAGTTGACTGGCAGTTCACGACCGATGACGCCCGCATCAAGCTCAAGCGTCTATACCCGACGCTTTAGATGAACTCGGACCACTCTCATGATTGCTTGTATGGGGATTTTTCAGTCAAGGGTTGATCTGGCCTGCGCTCCTTCTTTGTTTCGCCGCATTTGAAGGCTTGGGATTATTCCCAGGCCGACGCGGCTCAGGTCGCATGAGACTGCATCAGCGGTTTAGCAATAGTCGTGTGCGCGATTCAAATTGTGTCCGAGGGGAACTCGCCGAGCGGGGCGGTTCATCGCGCCGCGTACTTGTATTCGGTTGGATCAGGGGAAACGTCGGTCAAGAATCTCTCATCCGCGGGTCGGGCCGCATGACCTTGCTTCGTTTGGGGCTGCCTCTGTCTAGTTAGCGAGCGTCGGAAGCTCATAGTGGACACGAGGGCTCCCCGGCATTGTCTCGCCCCCAGCGCCGCATATCGCGCCGAGGCTGATCTTGTGTTTGCGATCTCCTCTTCTGGGTGTCAGGTCATGGTCACGCCGTCTTTGGCGCTGATTGAATTGTGCAGGCGATCGACCAGATGAAGCCCACCATCTCGCGTGCGATGGCGACATTCACGACGTTGGCGGTCTTGCCGCGCGCGCTCAGCCGACGATATCGGGCGCAGAGCCGCACTTGCGCTTTCCATCCGATATCGCGAACGACTTTTGGCAGCGCCTCGATTCGGTCAACCTTATGACGGCCGATGCGCCTTCATCCGGTAAGCCCAGGCGCCTTCGACCAGCGCGCGCCGGACATGCGTGTTGCCGGTCTTCGTGATGGCGCCGCGCCGGACTGTCTCGCCGCTCGATCGCTCGCCCGGGACCATGCCGAAATAGGCCATGAGCTGGCGCGGGTTCGAGAAGCGTGTAAAGTCGCCGACTTCAGCGACCAGCACCACGGCATTGATCAGCGCGATTCCCCGCATCGCCTGCAAGGCGTCGACAACTGGGCGCAGAGTCCATTCGGGGAGGAGGCCGAAGATTTGTTCCTCGATCCGCTTGAGGCGCCGTTCCGCATCCATGACGGCATCGACATAGTCCTGAAAGGCGATCTGCTGAGCGGGATGGTCGAACGCCAAGGTCGATAGCCACCGCCGGTAAGCCATTCGCCATGCCGTCCCACGCCCGTGCTTGCGGCCGTGACGGAGCAGAAAGCCTTGAAGATGTTGACGCGCGCGCGTCGCAATTTGCCGCACGAGGCTGCGCAGCCGGATCAGGTCGCGCATGGCTTCATGATCGGTGTCAGGCACCCAGACAGGCGTCAACGTTGCGCGACGAGCAAAAGATCGCCGCCTGAAGGAGTAAAGAGAGGAGCGTGGTGAGGCAACCTTGAACGAAGCGGCAGATGTGTTGTCCATAAGCCCGTCTACCGTTCGACGGCTAATTGCGTCCGGCACTTTGCTTGGACAGCAGCACTGCAAAGGGGCGCCTTGGATCATTCAGCGCGCTCATCTGGCATCCGAGGCAGTGCAGCTTGCACTTGAAGGCAAGCGGAGGCGCAGAATCCTCCTAGCTAGACCTTATGATTGCTGGGCCATTTGGATCGGTATTTGACCATCGCGAGGGACGAAATGGTGCGAATTTCCGGACGAACGGACGGCGATTTTTTGATCTCGTTGTTGCGCGTGCCCATCCTAATCGCGGCAAGCTTTTGAAAAGCCGCGTTTGCACAGGTGATTCCCGCCTTCCTAAGGACCCCTTCTATCGCATCCGCGGAGGCCTGAAGCCAATACACTCGGCCGCGCGTCAGCTCCTCAATCAAACCTGCGACTGTTTCGGTTTCCAAATCTGGCACAGCAAGAACGGCAAGGCTGTAGGTAAACTTGACTCCCGATTTCTGAAGACAATTTCTGAGTGTCGCCGCTTTTTCATCCGGCGCGCCCAAATCTTGAACCCAAGGTTCTGAAAAGATCTCTGGCGCAGAATACTTTGTTTGCACCGCACGCACGTAGTTTAGGATATCTGCGGTCTTAATCACAACTAGGGCTTGTTGTGCGGCAACGAGCTCCTCGGTCGGGTCGGGCGATAGCGCGAACGCAAGGACGGCCGCCGTTCCGATAATGAGCGTGCGGTGTAAACGGCTTAGCGCATTGCTAAACTCCTCCATCGATGAAGCCACAGGGCCGCTCCAACCTCTTTGGGATATGCTCTAGTAGAGTAGGCTGTCCGAATAATAGCGTTCTTTCGCTGGTGTTGGGATAGTTCACGAACGGGTTCTCAACCGTATCCGCCGCCGGCGAAGCAAACCTGTCCGTCGGGATCAAGTTTTCGAGCCGGGGTGCGTCACTAGTATGGAATTCAAGCTCAAGCGAAGCTGCACCGGCAAGCTCTTCCATCAATCCGAATTCCAGCTCAGCGCCAGTCGTCCCCGGCGGCAATTTGGATCGGTATTTGACCATCGCGAGGTACGAAATGGTGCGAATTTCCGGACGAACGGACGGCGATTTTTTGATCTCGTTGTTGCCCGTGCCTATCCTAATAGCGGCAAGCTTTTGAGAAGCCGCGTTTGCACAGGTGATTCCCGCCTTCACAAGTACCCCTTCTATCACCGCACGCACGTAGTTTAGGATACGGATCGTGATCGGCCAAAGCGCGCTGGATCCTCAACCGTGCTTACATACGCGAGTGCGGACAGCACGCCGATGCCCGGCACGCTCATGAGCAGCCGGGAGGCGGAGTTCGATCTCACCAATACGCGGATCGCTTTGTCGAAAACAGCAATCTGCTCGCGCAGTTGCCGCCAAGCAACGAGCATGGGCCGGACAATCAGCGCGACCTCAGAACGGTCAAGTATCAGAGCTTCAACCTTCCGATCGAATGGCATTCCCCGCATCCCGCCGGGCAGAAGACCGAATGCCTTGAGTACCCCCCGGATGTGATTGGACAATCGCGTCGTCATACCGATGAGTTGAGTCCTTGCGCCCAAAAGAGCACGCGCGCGGTGACTGTCGAACGACTTGACATGAACAGACCGGTACCATCCGGTCCGAACGATCTGAGCCAGTCCCTCCGCATCGTTCTGATCCGTCTTGTTGATCTGCATCTCGAGGGCAGCGCGTGTGTGCCTGGCGTCGAGACAAACGACTTCGAGGCCAAGATTATTACGGAGTTCATGCACGAGCCATGGTGTCATCGCTCCGGTCTCGATCCCTATGCGGGCGTCATCTCCCGCATGCCGGCGGACCAAAATGGTGATTTGTTCTGGATTTGTGGGGCACTGGCCCCGCCATAGTCTGCGGCCAGCATCGTCAACGACGCAAATCGCCGTCATCTTCTGTGAAACGTCCAATCCTACAAAGCAGGTCATCGATGAGCCTCCGATGGTGCGAATCACCAGGCACAGCCGCCCGGATCGCGGCACTATCGACAAATCAATGGCCGACCGCGATTATCGGATGTCCACATATGTCAATGCCAGAGGCGCTGATGCGTGCTCCTCCCCTAGGAGACCTGATTTTGCAGCCCGCCATTTTATCGGCTAACTTTAGAGAGTCCGGCGCTTTGACGCTCCAGCCAGACGACGAACGCCGTGACCAATGTCACGATCAGAGCGAGCGGGATCAGTAGCCAAAGCGTGAAGCCGAAGATAATGAAGACCACCGCCGCCGCGAGCGCCAGCACGATTTCGATCAGGACATAACGCCAGCCGATGAAGGTGCCGCAATAACGGCACTTGCCACGCTGCACGGCCCATGACACCACCGGCACCAAATCGCGCGGTTGAAGCCGCGTCTTGCAGGCAGGACAATGCGAGCCCGGTGTGATGATCGAGAGGCGGCGCGGCAGACGATAACTCAGCATCGTCACAAAGCTGCCGAGTATGAGGCCAGTCACAAGCCCCGCGATCAGGCGGAACCATGTTGCGTCAAAGGGCGGGCTATCGGTCATCTCTACCTTTCACGCGTGAGCAATGTTGACCCCATCCTTCGGCATCCAGCCGAGGCAGCGCCAAATACGGTCATGCTGCGCGGCAGGAAAGGCCGTGAGAATATCCAGGATCGGATAACGAGCTTGTTGAGGCTGAGATTGCCGCTGTCGATGGATTTTGGCAATTCCAAACGCTAGGCGCGGCCAAGGCATTGTCACATTGGCTAAGTATAGCCGATTTCGAGGTCTTTTGGGTCTTTAGGCACCGGCGTAAGCCGTTGATTTCGTAACAGACGGTCGGCGGCAAACTGGCTCTATTGACAAGTAAAACTCGCCAACGTGACAACGCCGCTTAACGCGTGTTCGTATAGAGCTCGCCACCGGGAACCTTTTCCTTTGAAACGCATCTAATTCGGCGGCAAGGGGATTAGTCATGAGATCAGCGCTTGCGCCGCATGTTGCCGTCCCTTCCGACGATGCTGAATGACACGGCATTTCGTAACATCATGGAGCGGCACAAGCGCCGACTTTACCGCATCGCCCGCAGCATCGTGTGGAATGACAGCGAAGCCGAAGATGTCGTCCAGGAGGCACAGTCTGGGTCGATACGTATCTCCTTGCCGATGCAGTTTGGATGGGGAGTTGCCAGAGAACCGCCCCGAGCCCAAAGGAGCGCCCGATGCAAGCGAAAGCGATGATAATCACGACGATTGCAGGAGCTGGTTTGTTTGGGGCCATGATGGCTTCCGCTGCTCCTCCCTCTAAGACAGGCTTCGATGCCGAGATCGCGCGCAACGCGCAGACGATGCTCGATGAGGGCAAGAAGACATTCCGCTTCGACACGTTCGGGGACGAAGCCTTCTGGGGCGACGCGCTCCAGTTGCACAAAGCCATCGCCGGCGAGAAGAACGGTGGCGTCGGCCCTGGCGTCTCACCGAAAACCGCGCTGTCGGTCGGCCTCAAGGTCGACGCGGACGCCCTGCCGGATGCTTACTCCCGACCGCATTCTCATTATTCGCCCGCGAAGCCGCCCTTGGCGATCCCGCTCCGCTCGGAAACCTCGAGCAGTCATTTTCAATGCGCATTCAGCCGAACCGGTTCCCATTTTGCACGCAAATGCATTACCTTGGGCTCGGCTACGAGGTGGATGTCCGCGCGACGCCCGGCTATCCGATCGTCGTCGGTCACGCTAGTGCCCGGAATCACTGTTCGGCGAAACACGGTTTGAGGCGCTTTTGGTGAGGGTCCAGAGAACGGACGAGCGATTTGGCTGTGAATTGGCGCACCCTTGCGCCGGGTGCATCGTTCACGTCTATGAAATAATCGAGAAGGCGTCGGGCAACGCCCTTCTTGCAGGGGTTGGCTCAGCGTTGCAACGGCAAACGATTTTGTCTTAGCCAGTCTTTATTGCGAACGCTTGTCAACCGGGACGTAGTCGCGCCGCGGCGGACCGATGTAGAGCTGGCGCGGACGCCCGATCTTCTGAGTTGGATCCTCGATCATCTCCTTCCACTGCGCGATCCAGCCGGCGGTGCGCGCCACCGCGAAAAGCACGGTGAACATGGACATCGGAAAGCCCATCGCTTTCAGCGTTATCCCAGAATAGAAATCGATGTTCGGATAAAGTTTTTTCTCGATGAAATATTCATCGCTGAGTGCAATTTTCTCAAGTGCTATCGCGACATCCAGCAACGGGTTATTCTTGATGCCAAGTTCATTCAGAACTTCGTGACATGTCCTCTGCATGATCTTGGCGCGCGGGTCATAGTTCTTGTAGACACGATGGCCAAATCCCATGAGCCGGAACGGATCATTCTTATCCTTGGCGCGGGCGATGAACTGCGGAATATTCTCGACCGTGCGGATTTCCATCAACATTTTGAGCGCGGCTTCATTGGCGCCGCCATGCGCCGGGCCCCACAGGCACGCCACGCCCGCCGCTATGCAGGCAAACGGATTTGCGCCGGAGGAGCCAGCAAGACGCACCGTTGAGGTCGACGGATTCTGCTCGTGATCGGCATGCAGGACGAAGATACGATCGAGTGCGCGGGCAAAAACTGGATTGATTTTATAATCCTCGCAGGGCACCGCGAAGCACATGCGCAAGAAATTCGAGGCATAATCGAGCTCATTCTTTGGATAAATGAAGGGTTGGCCAAGCGAATATTTATAGGCCATCGCGGCGAGGGTCGGCATTTTGCCGATTAGGCGAAACGACGCCACCATGCGCTGCTTCGGATCCGAAATATCGGTCGAACCGTCGTAGAAGGCCGAGAGCGCTCCGACGCTCGCCACCAGCACGGCCATCGGATGAGAGTCGCGGCGGAGGCCTTGGAAAAACCTGGCCATCTGCTCGTGCACCATCGTGTGGCGGGAGATCCTGTAGTCGAAGGCCTTCTTCTGAACGGCGCTCGGCAATTGCCCATAGAACAGGAGATAGCAGGTCTCCAGAAAATCGCCATGCTCGGCGATCTGTTCGATGGGATAGCCTCGATAGAGCAACACACCTTCTTCGCCGTCGATATAGGTGATCTCCGACTCGCAACTCGCGGTCGAGGCGAATCCAGGATCGTAAGTGAACATTCCGGTCTGGGTATAGAGCTTGCTGATATCGACAACCGAAGGCCCAAGTGTTCCGGTCTTGACCGGCATTTGGACGGTGGAATTGCCGATACTAAAGGAACCCGTCGTCGCGCTCATGGAGGCTGCTTTCCTTAAGCAGGGATTCGTCAATGTGATGGCGACCCTAACTTTTTCGGATAGCACGATACGCGCCTTCGATTCAAGACTGGGCTTCATCCCAAAATCCGCGATGGGATTTTGGGTAACGCGGGCGCGCGGGTTTGAAGGTGGATTTTCAGCCCGTTTTGCGTCGCGTGGCGGGCGCCGACGCCCTGTCGAGCCTGTGGCGGCGGTTTCGGCCGCCGATTCTGGCGCTGTCGAGGCGTTTTGCGCGCGGCTCCGCCGTCGACGGTTCGTGTTCGGCGTGACGGATCGCGAAAACGAAAGCGCCAAATGATCACGACGTTTCTGGAACAGCGCCTCCTTCCCGCATGACGCGTGTGCAACGCTCGCGGATCGCCGCAAACATCTCCAGCATCGCCGCGCTGATCTTCAAAAACACCTGCCGGCCATGCCGCACGATCTTGCCCGCCGTCTGAAACAGCCGCCAGCGCATGGTCTGCACTTGTGCGTGCTCGTTGCAGACCCGCCAAGCCGCCGCTTTCTTTCCCGCCCATGCGCCGCAGTCAATCGCCCGTGGCGTCGCTGCTCGGCATTTCCTCGAGTTGAAGAAGAGAGCGCAGCCCTTCGTCGTTACGCAGCACCCGCAGGTCCTCCAGCGTCCGTCCGCCTCCGGCCAGCATCAGAACCAGCGGTAAGACATGAGCCGAAGGGTTGTAACCTGCCGCCCTGCCGGGGCAGGGCAGTTCATGATCGATCAGGCTGCAAATGCCCATTGCTCGAACATATTCGCCAACCAGCGCCAACCCGCCATGCGCGGTCAGTGCTTCGTTCGGTCAGTGCTTCGTCCGTCGCCGCCAGCTTGAACGGTAGCACCGTCTGCAACGACCCCATTTCACCCTCGAGGTGAGCGATTCTCGGAAATCAATGAGGCTTAAGGTCATGAGTGCGATCGAGCGCTGCCGCACAGTCGCGCTCGGCGGGCACGTCGCGCGCTGCGAGGGCTGCGCGCACACGGTCATCGCGTACAATAGCTGCCGCAACCGGCATTGCCCGAAGTGCCAGGGCGCGGCGGCGAGGGAGTGGCTCGAAGAGCGGGAAGCCGAGTTGCTCCCGGCGCCATACTTCCACGTCGTCTACACGTTGCCCGGCCCGATCGCGGACATCGCGTATCGGAACAAGGCGGTCATCTACGATATCTTGTTCAAGGCATCGGCCGAGACATAATCACGATCGCGGCCGATCCAAAACACCTGGGCCCACGGATCGGCATAACCTCCGTGTTGCACACCTGGGGCTCGGCAATGACGCATCCCCCGCACGTGCACATGATCGTCCCGGGCGGCGGGCTGTCAGAGAACGGCACGAGGTGGATCGCCTGTCGACCGAACTTCTTCTTGGCCGTCCGCGTGCTGTCACGGCTGTTCCGACGCCTGGTCTTGCAGATGTTGATCGCGGCCCACGAGGCCGGCCGACTCCAGTTCTTCGGCGCGCACGCAGCGCTCGCTGATACCAACGCGTTCGCCGCCTTCCTCGTCCCGCTCCGGCGATCGGAATGGGTGGTCTATTCGAAGAAGCCATTCGGCGGACCCGGAGCCGTTCTCGCGTACCTCGCGCGCTACACGCATCGCGTCGCCATCTCCAATCGCCGCCTGATCGCAGCTGACGCGATGGACATCACGTTCAAATACAAGGACTACAGGATCCAAGGTCCCGAGCGGTATAAGCTCATGACACTCGCGACAGACGAGTTCATCCGCCGCTTCCTGATGCACGTCTTGCCGAAAGGCTTCCATCGCATCCGCCACTACGGGCTCCTGGCCAACGGTAGCCGCGCTGACAACGTTGCCAAAGCGCGGGCGTTGCTGAACGTTCCGAAGCCGGACGCGATCCCGGACGATCCCAAATCTGCTGACGCAGCTGAGCCGCCGACGCTCTCGCGTCCATGCCCATGCTGCGGCGGCCGCATGCTCATCATCGAGACGTTCGCACGGGGATGCGGGCCGAGGTACCGGCGGGCCACCGCCCGAGCATATGTTTTCCGGTCTTGCCGTGGTAGCGCACATGTGCGAGGCGACCTCGCAGTAATGATCGAAGGTAGGAAATCTCGCTAGGCCGCAACGGTTCAAACGTGCAGCAGACGGTGACGGCATCCATTGCGGGCCTGAAAACGCGGCCGTCCCATTCCTCAGCCGCGACGACGGCCTTAGGCTCCGCATGACTGGAACCTGACAGACAAGAGATGTCACGTCACTATGACAGTCGAACGCAATCCCTACTGCTATACCCTGAACAACTGGCTAGATCGGCTGTTGTACCTCATCGAAGAGCCCGAACCCTCAAATTAGGACACTACCCACGGCGCCCTTATGCACCTCAAGAGCTATCAAATCGATGGCCGGTTGCTGCGCACGTGCGACGCAAACTTTTCCGCATCGGGGCTAAAGCGGCAGGACAACGATCTTGTCGTCATTGAGAGCGCCGCTGGCGGAGGCGTTCAAGCGAAATTTCGAGGCGCGATTTGCCAGCGGCCCTATCGCCCACCGGAATTAGCCTACAAAAGAGGATGCCGGTCATCATTACCTGAGCCGGCAAGTTCTTTGTGCCGAAAAATAACGTGAATCCTACGGTCAATACTGCGCCGACATATAAGACCAGCCACAGGAGACCGGGAACGATCCCGGTCGAAAGGTGAAGGCGGGTGCGGCGGGCCTGGGTGATTGTATCGAGCTGTTTAAACACCTCCATAAAGATTTCTGGCTGCCTCGATCCATTTTCCATAAAGCGCATGGCACTCGCATAGAGCGCGTCGAGCGCCTGCGTAACCGCACGGCTTTCCTTCCTGTCGGTCATCGTGTTCATGGGCCTACTATGATGTGCTGACCGCGTCTGTGGCTCGGCCTTGCATTGGAAGCTGAATGGAGACATGCTTGGGCTTGGACCGAGCTCAACTTAAGTGAAATGGCTGCGACAGTGGTCACAGCCGCACATCCCCGCGCCAAAGGAGAATAGGGGGTGTCACTCTTCCTGACCGGACTTCCATTATGGGCCGCGGCGATCCTGTCGGTGGTCATCCCCACAATCGCCGCCATGTGCGGATCAGTCCTAATGCGCCGTCGGATAGGTCTTGAGCGTCTAACCAGCAACAACGAAATTGCGGGCTTCAAGTTCGCCACAGTCGGCGTGATCTACGCGGTGCTCCTGGCCTTTGCGGTGATCGTCGTGTGGGAGAAGTTCAGCGATGCGGAGACCGCTGTGATCCAGGAGGCTGGAGCCTCCGCGACCCTTTACCGGCTCACTGCGGGGCCGGAGCCCGAAGCGGTTGCGACACGCGCGGCCCTGGGCAACTACCTTAGGCTTGCGATGGATCAAGACTGGCCGCTGATGGCGAAAACTAGCAAATGAGCAGGCGCGCTCCCAAAATCTCCAAAGGGACTTGGGTCGTCTTCGCCGCGCTGGTGCTGCAAGCCATCGTGATTGCGGCCATTGTCTTGCTGCGGTAGCATGAAAGGTTAAATAATCCGTCCATGAAATTGACGAGAACGAATTAATGCTTCGCTGTTCGTGTGGGACGCGAACGCACGTCGCTCACCTTTGCTTCGACCCAATGACCGCAAGGGGGAACAACCTAAAAGAGGAAGGGGACGATTCGCATCTAGGCGGGACGCTCGACAGCACGTTTCCTTTTTGGCACCGCGCGTGGTTGGCGCTGAAATACATCTTCGCGGCTCGGGCATCCGGGCTCTATTTTGAGATCGTCCTCAAGAACGGCGACGTCGCCCGGGTTGCTGATTTCATCAAGGGCAAGCTCGTCGAGTCCGATCATTGCGATGTTCCGGTGGGTCACGATGCGAAGAGACCGCTCAAATGAGCGCAGCGCCGGCCAAGCAATTCTATGTTTACGTTCTATACCGCGACGATGATCGAACCGTTCCCTTCTATGTGGGAAAGGGGCATGGGCGCCGGATGCAGAAACACGAGGGAGCGGCCCTTCGCGGAGACCGCTCGCACAAGGCAAATATTATTCGGTCGATTTTGCGTGATGGGCGGCAGGTCCCCAAACTGTATATGGATTGTGATTCCGAGGCCGACGCGTTTGCCCTCGAAATTGATCTGATCGCGCTTTTTGGGCGCGCTGATATAGGCAGCAATCGGGGGAAAGAGCTCTCACCCGAACATCGCGCCAAATTAAGAGCGGCCAACCGTGGGAGAAAGATATCACCCAAGGCCCGCGCTAAAATTAGTGCCGCGCGCCTCGGTCGCAAAAATTCGCCAGAAACGTGCGCCAAGATTAGCGCCGGTAAGCGCGGGCGCAAGCTTCCGCCATTCTCTGCATTTTCCCAGTGAAAAAATTACACCATAAATTGCCCGCCGTTGATGGTCAGCGTCGAGCCGGTGATGAAGCCGGATTCCTCGGCGACGAGAAACACGATGCAGCGGGCAACTTCCTCCGGTTCGCCTAGCCGGCGCACCGGAATGAGCGGCAGGACCGATTTTTCCAAAACCTCCACCGGGACCGCCTTCACCATATCGGTCGCGATATAGCCGGGGCAAACGGTGTTGACCGTGATTCCCTTGCCCGCGTTTTCCTGGGCAAGCGATTTCGTGAAGCCGATGTCGCCGGATTTCGACGCGGCGTAATTCGTCTGGCCGACCTGGCCCTTTTGGCCGTTGATCGAGGAAATATTGACGATCCGGCCGAATCCGCGTTCGCGCATGCCATCGATCACCGGGCGCGTCATGTTGAACAGCGAATTCAAATTGGTGTTGATCACCTCATACCATTGCTCCGGCGTCATCTTGTGGAACATGATGTCACGCGTGATCCCCGCGTTGTTGATAAGGATATCGACCGGCCCAACTTCGTGGCCGATTTTGGTGAGCCCTTCGGCACAGGCCTTGTAGTTCGAAACATCCCATTTATAGACCGGGATCCCGGTCTCGGCCTTGAATTTTGCCGCTGCTTCGTCGTTGCCGGCATAGTTCGCGACGACAGTGTACCCCGCCGCCTTTAAAGCCCTGCTGATCGCGGCGCCAATGCCGCGCGTGCCGCCGCTGACTACCGCTACCTTGGCCATGTGTCCCGTCCCTTCAATTTCTTGATTAAAAGCACATGCGTGTCATTGGCCGATTTTCGCGGCGCTAAACAAAGCAAAGCGCCGCGAAATATTAAAGCCGCCGCTGGTCGCGGCTCAACGCTCGACAGCGAGCGCGATGCCCATGCCGCCGCCGATGCAAAGCGTGGCAAGGCCCTTTTTCGCGCCGCGGCGCTGCATTTCGTGCAGAAGCGTGACAAGGACGCGGGCGCCCGACGCGCCGATCGGATGGCCGATCGCGATCGCGCCGCCATTGACATTCACGATCGCCGGATCCCAGCCCATGTCTTTGTTGACGGCCAGGGCCTGCGCCGCGAAGGCTTCGTTCGCCTCGACGAGATCGAGATCCTTGACCTTCCAGCCCGCCTTTTCCAGCGCCTTGCGCGAAGCGGGGATAGGACCGGTGGCCCATGATCGCCGGATCGACCCCGGCGGTCGGGCCCATGCGGCAATTCGCGCAAGCGGCGTCAGCCCGCGCGCGGCCGCATCCTTGGCGCTCATCAAGACCACAGCCGCAGCGCCGTCGTTGAGGCCCGACGCGTTTCCCGCGGTCACTGTGCCATCCTTGGCAAAGGCCGGCCTCAACTTGGCGAGCGCGTCGAGCGTCGTGCCCGCGCGGATATATTCATCCGATTCGACGATAACGTCGCCCTTCTTGCCGCTGATTGTGAAGGGCACGATTTCTTCCTTAAACCGGCCCGCCTTTTGCGCAGTCTCGGCCTTGTTTTGCGAGGCGAGCGCGAATTTGTCCTGCTCGTCACGGCTCAACTGCCATTTCGCCGCGACGTTTTCCGCCGTCTGCCCCATGTGATAGCAGTTGAACACGTCGGTCAGGCCGTCGCGAATCATGGTGTCGACGAATTTGAGATCGCCCATCTTGGTGCCGCCGCGCAAATGGGCGCCATGCTGCGACAGCGACATGCTCTCTTGGCCGCCAGCGACGACGATCTTGGCATCGCCATTTGCGATCTGTTGTATTCCGAGCGCCACCGCGCGCAGGCCCGAGCCGCACACTTGGTTTAGTCCGAAGGCCGTCTTGTCTTGGGACACGCCAGCCTTGATCGCCGCCTGACGGGCCGGATTCTGGCCCTGGTTCGCGGTCAAGACCTGACCAAGGATCACTTCATCGAACTCCCCCGCATCGGCCTTGGCGCGGGTGAGCGCTGCCTTGATCGCGGCGGCGCCGAGTTCATGTGCTGGTGTCGCTGCGAATGCGCCGTTGAAAGACCCGACGGCCGTACGTGCCGCGCTCACGATAACAATCTCATCCGGCATTGGGGTATCCTCCTGAACATTTGATGGCCGCGTGCGCCGCGCGTCTTTTCTGCTACACTAACACCACCGGGCGCCGCTTGCGAGCCCGGCGACTGGTTCAACTGGACGGCGAAATACCGCCAAGGGTATAACTTGAGCGGCTTAGTTAGGAAGCCCGTGTGGCACCTAAACAGGCAAGGTTTTGGCGCATCTACCTCGGAGCCCAGGTCGTGAGCCACGGCCACTACATTGCGCTCTAGATGGCTGAAGCAACCACCTCACTGCGTCTCATCGCCGACATTCTGTGGCTCATCGCGGGACTGCGGCCATCAAATGTCCCCGCGCCGGTGTGAAGCGCAAATTCCACTCGACATTTCCCAGATTGGCGGTGCATCCGCCTGCCTGTAAGGCAGCCTAAAGCAAGCGACGGCCTACGAATAGCACTCAGTCACGCCGCGGCGACGACTTCGCGCCACGCCTACATGGCCGATGCCCTGAAGGCTCGGTGCGTTCTTGCTGATGTCAGATGGCGTTGGACGTTGAAGGTGTTATAAGTGGCTGCGTGGGTTGAGAGAAATCTTTGCGCGGATCCCACGCTCTTGAACGCAGGCCCTTTCGACCCCTTTGGAGGCTAGGCGTGCTATTTCGCAATGGGGTTGAAGGCGGCCATCACACCGAAACGATTTGGCGGTTCCGGTAGCGCCCTCTCAAGTTCTTGCATCATCCGGCCAAAGCACATGCGCATGACGGAATGCTGCGAAATCCTCAACGTCACGGAAGCTCAAGGTGAACCGGAGATCGCCTGTTGGATAATCTCGGGAGGGAAGCGGTAGCCGCTACAGCTGATCTCAGTCATCATCGATGGTTACGGCCGAAGTCACTGAACGGCAAGCCCACCCACGACGTGACAAGGCCCACGTAACAAATCAGTTTAAGGAAGCGTTATTGGCATTTTATCCGAACGCGATAAATGAGCGAGCATTGTTTGGTGTGCGAAGATCGAGGTTTTCGCAGCAAGGACGATTTGACGTAATGGGGCTTAGCCTTGCGCGCCTTGGCGCGGCTTTCGAACAGGCCGCGGTCCGTGAGCGCGACATCGGCGTGGGTCGAGGACATACGGATCCCTATTCCCCCCTTTGCAACAAGGTTCCCGCCCGTCGCGCGCCGGCGAGCAGCCGCGCAAAGGCGAAGGCGGCTCCCGCGAAAAGAAGCGAATCGATCGCGAGCCCCGTGAGCATCAGATCCGCGCGCAGAACATGGTCGATCAGCACCCCGCGCAGGCCCTCGAAAACATAGGTCGGCGGCAGGGCCCAACAGACGGGTTGCAGCCAGCCGGGCAGAGCCGCAACAGGATAATAGACGCAGCCGAGCGGCTGAATGATGAACATCAGCGACCAAACGAGATTTTCCGCGCCCAGCCCGTAGCGCAGCAGGATTCCCGAAACCAGCAAGCCGACGCTCCAGGCGAAGAAGATCAGAACCACGAAAAAGGCGGCGAATGCGACGCCCAGCGCCCAGAGATTGAAGCCGAAAAATGCGATGGCCATGAGCGTGACCGGAACGACGCCGACGGCGAGCCTTATGAGGCTCATCACCATCAAGGCGACGACGAATTCGGCGGGCCCAGCGGGCTCATCAGCAGATTGGGGATGTTGCGCGACCACATCTCTTCGAGAAAAGAGAAGGAAAATCCTTGCTGGCCGCGCAGCAGAATATCCCACAGGAGAACCCCGCCGATCAGCGCGCCCGCCGCTATGGCGGCGCTATTCGGCGCGACGCCTTGCGCCTGGACGAGATAGGTTTGCAAAAAGCCCCAGGTGAGCATTTGTACCGCAGGCCAATAGATCATCTCCAGTATTCGCGGCCAGGACGAACGCAGCAGGTAGGGTATAGCGCTATCAAATCGCTTGGAATTGCGACCCCACTTTCGCGTCCAATTCCGACCCTCCTGAACGAATAGACTTATCTACGTAGTGCATAGGAGGGACCCGCGGCCGAAGCTGCGCGATCCGGTGCGCTGGTGGTGGCGGCCGCGGGAGGTGCCTGTGCACCCACGTGGATAAGTCGGGTGGATTCGGGCAGCTTCTTCAGCTGCGGTTTTTGAAGCGCCAGCTGGTGTTGCCGGTCTCGATTATATCGCAATGATGGGTGAGGCGATCGAGCATGGCGGTGGTCATCTTGGCGTCGCCGAACACCTGCGGCCAATCGGCGAAGGCGAGATTATTGGTGATCAGCAGCGACGTGTTTTCATAGAGTTTGCTGATCAGGTGAAATAGCAGTTGGCCGCCGGACTGGCTAAACGGCAAATAGCCGAGTTCGTCGATGGCGATGAGATCGTAGTGTAGCAGCTTCTCGGCTAGACGGCCGCTGCGGCCGGCGGCCTTCTCCTGCTCGAGCTGGTTGACCAGATCGACCAGATTGAAGAATTGTCCTCGGGCTCGGGTGCGGATGACCGTAGAGGCGACTCCGATGCTACGACAGCATAAGAAAGGTCGCCTGATGGAACGCCATGAGATCCTGGACCACGGTCAAAGCCCTTGCACATGCGCTGCCATTCTGCCTCACGCGCTGAGGCCGGGTTTGGCGGCATTCTGGCGGCTCCATCATAACGGCTGCGAAAGTTGGCTTTTGACGTGTCCGCGTCATTCAGGCGGCTTGAGCGAATATCCGCTTTCCACCCCATTGCTGAATTCAAACTGGGACACTTGCCGAGAAGAAAGAGGTTGTTTGACGAAGAAGACGTTTGGGCGGCCGAGCCTCTCCCCCGCGCCCGACTTGTAGCACACCGCGCGCCCGCCGAACGGCGGCTGTGGAAAACTTCGCGCCCCATTTTTCGCGCCGTTGGGCTGGCCGGCTGTGGCAAGCTGGCGGGCATGGCATTGCACCGCGTTGAGCTCCGTCCTGACCTCCGTCCGACCCCCTGTACCTTCTTCAGCGGTTCTTGGCGGGTTGCGCGCGGCTTGGAGCACGACGCGGAGCGTAGCGAAGCAAAGTGCTTCGAGCCGCGCTGCGTCCTTTCGATCGCGGTAACCTCTGGAACTGAGCCGACCTGTCGGGAGCGACCAAGCACCCCCTGTGTCCGAGTACCTGGGGGGGACCTGTGCCCCGACGGGCGGCCGCGGTGGATGCCCCCGTGGGGAGTTTGCGTCTTCGAGCGCCAGTACAGGGAACGGCGAACATCGCGGCGGCTCCATGCCAACGGGGGACTTCGGAATGGAGGATGAACGCAACTGGTTCGTGGGCGTCGATTGGGCATCCGAGACGCATCACGTTCGCCTGTCGGATGCCAAAGGCCGTAAAGTCGGCGAGCGGGCCTTTGCGCATGGTGGCCAAGGGCTGGCTGAGATGGTGGCCTGGACCTTGAAGTTGACCGGCCGACGCCCGATGCCGTCTTCGTCGCGATCGAGGTCCCACATGGCCCCGTCGTCGAGAAGCTTGATGGAGCGTGGTTTCCGGGTTCACGCCATCAATCCAAAGCAGCTCGATCGCTTTCGTGATCGCTTCTCGCCCGCCGGCGCCAAGGACGACAGCCGCGACGCCGAGGTTCTCGCCGATGCGCTCCGGACCGATCCGCGCTGCTTCCGCCCCTGGCGCCAATTGATCCGACCGTGTCGAGCTGCGCGAGTGGTCGCGCATCGCCGACGACCTGCGCGCCGAGCGCAATCGGCTCGCCAAGCGGGTCCGCGAGCTTCTGTGGCGTTATTATCCGCAAGCTCTCGAACTCACCGACGATATCGCCGCCGACTGGTTCCTCGACCTGTGGCGTCTGATCCCAACACCTGACAAGGCAATGCGCGTGCGCGAGGCAACGGTCCACCGGCTCCTCAAACGCCATCGCATCCGCCGCTTGACAGCAGCTGGGGTGGTCGAACGGCTGAAAGCGCCGAAGCCGTCCCGACCGCCGCCGGAAACCATGAACGCGGCGACGGCCCATCTCGAAGCCGTCGCCCAGCGGCTCGATCTCGTCAACCGCCAGATCGGCGAGGCCAATGACCGCATCGACCATCTGACTGAGAGGCTCGCTGATGGAGAGGAGAATGCCAAGGGTCAACTCGATGAGCAGCGTGACGTGACGATCCTGCGATCCTTGCCGGGCGTCTGGAAGGATCGTCCTCGCCACGCTGCTCGCAGAAGCCACGGATGCGCTGCGAAAGGCGAGATCACCACGCCCTGCTGTATGCCTGTCGGGCGTCGCGCCAGTCACCAAGCGATCGGGCAAGAGCAAAATCGTTCTTATGAGACAGGCCGCTCACGTCCGCCTGCGCAACGCCGTCTACCATTGGGCGCGCACCGCCGTGCAGCATGACCAGCGCAGCCGAGTTCAATATGCCGCTCTCCGGGCTCGTGGGGCATGGTCATGGCCGAGCGCTCCGCTCAATCGCCGATCGATTGCTCGCCGTCGCCTGCGCCATGCTCGAAACCAGAACCATTCCTTCCTCATCGACTTCAGCCGCCGCATGATCCCACTTTACAAACGGTGGGGAAGGCCCCCCACGGCAAGACTCCCAAGCCAGGTCGGCGGCTATGCCGACGTCCCTGCAATGGATCAATCGCGCGTTGGCGACCGCGTGCGCCTTTGCCTGGTCAGTTTCTTGGCGGCCTGCCCGGCCGGAGACGACCGCGGGCACTAATATGTCGCGACGAATTTGCGGACGCACAAATCATGGAAGCGGATGGGACGCAAGCCACCAGTGTGGTGGTGCCTGAAAAGGGGAGAAAAATGACCGCAACCAAACGCATGACGCCCGCCGCCGCCCACAAGGCCCTCCGCCGCGCGATCGGCGAACGCATCGCTGAATTGACCGTCTCGCTGATCGATGCGCCCGCGGGCTCCGGCGGGAGATATCCGCGACGATCCGGGATCTGGAGCAATTGCTGGCTAGGCCCACGGGGCCTATAATCCGCGGGGCGAGGTAAATCCGATGCCGGATATCTATTCTGTTTTGATATCAGTCCAGTCAGCGGTCGCAAGACTTGAGGGCGTCTCGACGACATGACGCTGCGGGTCGCCCATCTCGAAACCGGCATTGCTCGGGTCCAGGTGCAACTCGGCGAGCAGGCTCTTCAACTTGCCGAACAATGGTCGGACTAGACCGGGTTGTATTCGATTGGCGCATATCGAGAAGCGCCTTGACCTTACCGAAGCTTAACTGCCGCTGCAACCCGGCCGGCGGGCGGTTGCCTGGCGGCGACCATACGTCAAAAAAGCAAGTGGCCAAAATGGCAACTTGATAGCGAAAGATGCCAAACTGGCGGGCTTCGCCGAGGACACACGGCCGTCAAGACATGTCGCGGCGCGCTGCGAGATGGCCCCAGTTGCCAATGGCAACACGGCAACCGGTGTAACGGCGGGAAAGCGGCAAAACGCCAAAATGGCGATACGGCAACTTTCGCCGAGGCATGTCGCGGCGCACGGAGGCCGAAATTAATGTTCTGCTAATGGCCAACTGGCGAGCAGCAGATTAGCTTCGCCGAGGACACGGCGTCAATCCGCGCTGACATGAAGGCCGTCGGCTATCGTGTACTTGTAATAGGTTTCGAGAATGCGCTCCCCGGCGTAGGACAAGGCGCCGTCGCCGAGGATGAAGCCGAGGCCGCCGGCGGCGAGATAATTCGCATGCGCGTGCGAAATTGCGTTCAGTGCGCCGCCGATGCCGGTCTGGTCCTTGTCTCTCCCCCAAAGATCGCCGCTGAACACGACCCCACCTGATGCAGACCGTTCGACCTCTGTGTACTCGAAACTTTCATATTGGCCTGTTGCCATGCTCAAGTCGGCGAACAGCCCGATGCTCGGGGTGATCTGGCTGTTCGAGATTGAGGCCGCCGCCAATCTTGACGCGCCGGGGCATGCACCGTGGAGATATCGGGAGTAATCCCAAGAGCGGCCGCTTGGCGACTGCCTGGTTGTAACTCCCCATAAAGCCATCGCTGGCGTAAAATAGAAATTTGAGCTTCCCCGGCTGCTCCTGGATCGTGTGACGTTCCTCGAATTCCACGACAGGCTGGAACTGGCGGAAGAGGTCGGGTTCGATGACTTGGCCATTTGGTACTTGTGACAATTGAAAGACCCCGGCCCCGCGGTCCACCAATCCTGCTTCCATTCCGCCGATGCCCCATAGGTGTAGCCCCAAGAATCCGCGGCAAAATCAAACGCGCCCAGGTCTACGATCGTCCAGTTCAGGAAGGTGTTTATTGGATCGTGCGCGTATTTATTGTCATCGAATATGTCGATGACCGAATATTTGCCGACGGTGAAGGTCAGGCGGTTTGAATTGACAGCTCCGGCCGTATCGATAGGGCCCCGTGTCAACTAGCTCCGTTTCGCCGCCAAGCCCGATGATCTGGCGCAGGAAGTAGCGTTGGTTGCGCTCATAGGGCTCGCTCTTGCCAACCTTCAGCGAACGCGCTTCCGGACGCTGCAATGCCGGATGTGTTGCCGACCGCAAAACCTCGTCGATCTCGGGGTTGATATAGACCGCCGCGCCTTTCCACAGACCCAGCCCCAAAAATGCGTCCGCCACCAGGTTTTCCGCGACGTGGGCCTGCGGAGGCACGCTCAGCGGACCGGAGTAGACTGCCGGGAAACCCGGATAGCCTTGGGGAAGCCAGGTGATCTGACCATGCGCGCTATATTGCTCGGCGGTCGCGGGCGGGGCCTCGCCGAACGGCGCGGGTAGCTCGTTGGGTGGGTGGGCGCACCGTCGCCGAATTCGTAATCCAGACCAAGCTGGAAGATGTTGTTTTGATTGAATTGGCTGGATGCGTAGGCCTGTCCTGCGCCATTGGCAAATCGATCGATCCGGCCCAGATTTACATATTGATATCTGCCTGGCGAACCAATGATCGCTCAAGCATATTGACGCCCGCCCCAACACATATTTCGTCCGCGCGGCGTGCGACCAGCCGGCGGCGAAGAATTGCCGGGCGCGAACGGG
>CAWAQW010000032.1:0-244484 GCA_963784075.1 uncultured Alphaproteobacteria bacterium
AGCTTCATCGCCCAGCTCTTGAGCCCGCCGCCCTTGATCGGTCGCGTCAGAATGACATTGGCGGCTTCGTAGAGTGCGGTGCGCACCGAACCGTCGCCCAGCTTGCTGATCCGCCCGGTCACGTCTGTCTCGCCCGATTGATATTTCGTCGGCGTTAGCCCAAAATGCGCCCCCACCGACTTGGATGACTTGAACCGTGCAGGATCGTCGATCGCTGAGACATAGGTCAGCCCCACGATCGCGCCGACGCCAGGCGTTGACATCAAGAGTTGCACCTGCCGGTCGGAGCGAGCGATCTCCCGAACCCGCTTCTCGAAGCCGTTGAATTCGCGCAGCAGCACGGCATGGACCGACAGCAGCGCCTCGCCTACCGCTTCCAAAGTTGCATGGCCGACGACCAGCTCCCGGATCCGTTCGGCAAAGCGCTTCGGCGTGGTGCGCCCGATCTTGAGACCAAAGCCGCGCAGAATGCCGCGCAGGCTCATCTCAACGTCGTAAAGCCTCGATTGCACCAGCTTGCGCGCGGTGAGCAGCGCGCGGATCTCCTGCGCCTCGGCCGATTTGCAATGCACCGGACGGAACCACCCAAGCCGCATCAACTGCGCAATCCCGCGCGCGTCATTGCGGTCCGTCTTCACCGGCATCGCCGACAACGCCGCCTTCACGTGCCGCGTCTCCAACAGTTCGACCGCAAGCCCCACCTCCCGCAGCGCCGCATAAAGCCACTGCGACAATGGCCCGGCCTCCAGCCCGATCCGCTCCAGCCTCAATCCCAGCGAGCCGAACCAGGCGATCAGTGCCTCCGGCTCACTCGCCACCTTCGCCTCCCGAGCGATCTTGCCGGTCCCGTCGACAACACACACGCTCGAGCATTCCAACGACACGTCAATTCCGGCATAATAGTTCATGGTCGTCCCTCAATGATGCTTGGAGCGGACCTGTCCGACTCCGTTGACACCATCAGTTCTGAGGGACGACCACCAAACATTCGTAAAGCCGCGAGCGAGCGCGCCACTCCATAGCGCCGAAGCGAGCGAACGGCTTACTTGCCCGGCCGCGGCCCGTTACCCCATCTCATGCCGTAGCGGGCTCCGGTTGCTTGGACGACCGGCGTTTCGCCTCGTCTGCCCCAGGTCCGGCCGGCGTGATGATCTGAGCGGATATGCGCTGCGTCGCCAAAATAGATTTCGGCTTTCTCCTTCTGCGCCAGGGCCTTGATCTGCGGGTACTCTTTCTTCAGCGCACGGCACGAAACGCATCGACGGCTCATCGCCTCGCAAAGTGCCGGCGTCAGCGCCGTCATTCTTACCGCGCTTCACATACGGCTTGACCAACTGGGGTGCTATTAGTTTCACCTCGTGGCCGAACGACCCAAAAGCCGCGCCAAATAGTGGGCTGCGCCGCAGTCGATTCCGATCACCGTCGGCGCAAGCGCCTTGAAGAACGCCACCATCTCCTTGCGGCGTAATTTCTTGCGCAAAACCACCTTCTCTGCGGCGTTCACTCCATGGAGCTGGAAAAAATGCTTCGACGTGTCCATGCCAATTCGGCTAATCTGTTCCACGGCGGTCTCCATTGTTAGATCTGCAACGACCTCATTTTGGCACAATCGAGCCCCACATTGCTGGACCAGGGCTTCGTCGCGCTCCAAGGCGCGATGCAGAGGCTTCTGGCAGGTGATGCCGAGTTGGGCCAGAAGCCGCCCCACCGAGACAAGGCTCAAGGCGATCTTGAATTTGTCCTTGATCAATTTGGCGACCATCTCGCGGGTCCACAGCGCGAAAGCGAACTTCATCTGCAGCGGGTTCTTTTGCGTCACGGCGTCAAAGATCCAGCTCAGCGACCGCCCATCCAGTTTCGGCGGACGCCCGAACAAAGGCTTCGCCTTCAAGGCGCCCCAGCCGCCGCGCCGATACTGCGCCAACCATCCATATACCGTCGACCGGCTCAGCCCGAGAACGCGGGCGACGACTTCCGGGCTTTCACCTTCCTGGACCTTACGCACCGCGCGTTCACGCAACGCCTCCAGCGTATGATGATCCAATCGGCGCGCATCATTTTCTTGCATCCACAAAATGAATCATTCGACAACTGCATAGTCAACAAAAAGTCGACCTACTTATGAACTGATTAATAATTGCTGAGGACGTGACTTCATGTGAAGCGATCTTGTTCTAAAGTGACGCCGCTTTCGCGCCGTTCCGGTGTTCCAACCGACGAACCCAACAACGGCCGCGAGCAGGACAACGATCAGCAAGAAGAAAAACAACGTCCTTTCCTCAAACCAAGCAATGGCCGGAACGCCGAGACCCAGCACGATTCCGACGAAGCAAAGACGCCAGGCGGCGACGTGGATGCCGGCCGTGAATATGTCCCCAGCGCCAGCACCGTCAGCACCATGAGGGCACTGGCATCGTCGCTCATCATATGTTTTTTACGTCCGCCACGAACACGAGATACATCGCGAATATGACCGCGGCCCAGTGAAGAGCCTGCGAACCGATGAGCTGCAGACGGTGGTGGCCTCCTTCTACGGCGCGCCACCGGGCGGTCACGCTGACGAGGGCGAAGATAGGGGCCAGGATGATCCAATAGTTCGTCATCGCATGCCGCGCGAAGTTCGTATAGGCGACCCCGAACAGGGCGAGCCCCAGCATCACGAAATACGGCCACTCCCGCATCACGATATGAAGTGGGTTCAGGGAGACTCCGATGAGGCCGTGACGGCCTGATTCATATTCGACCATGATGCAAGCTCCGGGGCGAGGATGGGCGCGGCTCTTTTGGACTGGCCGCTCGATCGGCGATGTTAAAACGCAGTCAAATTTGGTGCCCAATAGCTCAAACGACTTTGCGGATATTTCGTGAATTTTGAGTATTCTAAATTATAAATTAGAGGGCGTGCCCGGGGGATGAGCCTCAATGAGGCGGACGCACGAGCCTCGCTTGGCTTCATGGGTGAGCGTCCCTAAGGCTTTGAATGCCAACAAAATGTGGCTGCGAAAAAGGTGGTTTGGGTTCCGTCCGGGAGGTTTTGCCCGACAAAGCTGCTTTGCAGCATGATCCGCGAAAGCGGGCACCGGTTTCGCGAAAAGATCATGCGTCCCCCCGCGCGCCGCGCCGGTGTTCAAGCACGATGAACACGACGACGGCCGCGAGCACGAGCGAAATCACCAAAAGGAAAAGCAGTGTCCTTTCTTCGAGCCAAGCGATGGCGGGGACGCCAAGAGCCAAGACGGTTCCGACAAGGCAAAGACGCCAGGCGGCGATTTGGATGCCGGCCGTGAAGGTCCCGAGGGCAAGCACGGTCAGCACCATGAGCGAACTGACAAAGTCGCTCATCATTTGGCTGACATCGGCAATGAACACGAGATACATCGCAAACAACACAGCGGTCCAATGAAGGGCCTGTGACCCGATGAGCCGCAGATGGCCTTGGCTGTTGTCGAAGGCCCGCCGCCGGGCGGCCACGCAAATAAGGCCGAAAACCGGGGCAAGAATGATCCAATAGCCGGTCATCGCCTGCCGTGCGAAATTCGTATAGGCAACCCCGAAAAGGGCGAGCACCAGCATCACGAAATATGGCCATTCCCGCCAAAGCATCCAGCGCAGGCTGAAGCCTGATCCATGGGCGTTGTCCTTGTCCTTGTCATAATCGGCCATAGCGCAAGCTCCGGCGTGAGGATGCCGCGGCTCTTCTGGCTTGGCTGCTCGTTTGGCGAAGTCATCTTCGCGTCGCGCCAAACCGGCTGCCGCATAGCTTGAACAATTTGCTCGTATTGCGCGAATTCCAGCGCGGTAAAATTTAATGCGGTTGGCAATTCGGCGAGGCATCAGCCTTGCTTGGCTACCTGGTCAAGCCCCGGCCATCTCCGGCAGAATGTGAAAGCCTTGCCGGCCGGGCGGGGAGACCTTTGGTTTGCCAAGATGGCTCGCCCGCGGCTTGAACGCTCACAAGAAGCAGCTTGAACGCTCACAAGAAAATGTGTCCGCGAACGCGGCGGTTTTGGGGGTTGCCGGGAACCTTTGCCCTGGAAGGTTATTATCTTATTAATGATGTTTGTGACCGAACGGAAATCATTTGAACAGGTTGCCTTTTGCCTGACGGAGTAAGGAAAATGGCAAATTGGGACGCGCTTACAGATGACATTGCGGAGCGATTTGATCTTGGACCCGAGGCCCGGGTTCTTGTTCATGAGGTGTTGAGCCTGATCGGCGCGCAACCGCGGGGAATTGATGGTTTCCTGGACAAGGTCAAGGCCGCCGGCTTCGAAGAAAAAGAAGCCTCTTGGCTGGGCGCGCCTTACCCCATGGCGCTTTCGGCGCGAGAGGTAAGACAAGCGCTGGGCGAGGAAAATGTCACGAGAATTGCTGACACGGCCGGCGTTGCGGACGATGTCGCCAGCCGGGTTTTGGGCTATGCGATTCCCAAAATCATCAATCTTTTGGCGCAAGACGACGCGATTCATGCCGCGATCTTGACGTCAGCGGGCTCGGCGCACCCTAACATCGCGGGCTTTGCCTCAATGAGAGGCGGGCAAATGTCGCCGCGCGGATCAGATGTCTGGCGGGATGCGGGAGGGCTGCGTTTGGTTATTCCCGGCGCGGCTTTGGTTGTGACGGCCGCCGTTCTCGGATATGCCATCACATCCGGGACTGCGGGCGATCACGCATCCATCCAATATCCCGCGCAAAATGCGCCGGCTGCGTCCCCGCAGACAGCCGCCGGGTCATCCTATGGTGGCCATGAGAGTGGCGGCGTCGCCCCTTCGGGATCTGTCGCAAACAACGCCAATACCGCGGCAACGACCGAGGAGCTCAAGTCTGTGCTTGGGGCCGGCAATCTCAACGAGGTTTACGCCGTCAGTGAAGAATGGTTCAAAAACCTCAGTGCGGCGTCCAGTAAGTTTGCGCGCGAGGACGTGCGGAAGCGGTTTGCAAGCCGTGAATTCAAAGTCGGAGAAAAAGAGCGCGCTTGGATGATGGCTTCGGCGCTGTCCGCGCAGGTGCCTGAATTCGGCGTGGCTGCGGCGGCAGGCAGTGGCGCCCCGCACATGAGCGCCGCGCCGTCAACGGCAAACGTTGGTCGCAGCGGCAATGCGCCGGCCTCACCGAATGTGGCGGCGACTGGGGCGGCGGTTGAGTTCCCTGCGATCGATTTCCCGCCCAACAGTGCAAATGTCCCGGCGCGCAGCTTGTCTCAGTTGCAGCGGGTTGCCCAGCAGATCAAGCAATTGCCCGCCGGAACACGGATTGAATTGAATGGCTATACGCACGGCGAACGCAATCCAGCCTTCAACCTCAAGCTGTCCCAGAAGCGGGCGGAGGCGGTGGCCCGGATCCTCGTTCGTGACGGGGTGAGCCCAGCCATGCTGAACGCCCAGGGGAAAGGCAGTTCACCCTCCTTGGCCAGTACCGTCAATGGGACAATGGAAGGCCGCAGCAGCACAAGGACGGAAAGCTCACGGAATGACCGGCGTGTCGAGTTCCGGGTCATTCAGCAACGCCCATGAAATCCGCCGGGCCATGATCGCATAAGATCATGGTCTCTCGGCGTTGGCCGCATGAACTGATCCTGCGGGGCGGCGCCGTGCGACCCGGCGAGAGATCATGCGGGTTTCCTGCGCCATGGAGGGGAAGCGGGGGCCTCTTCGCCGCCTTCGAGCGAGGGAGGGGCGAATAGCGCTCAGGCGAAAAACGCTTCGCCCCTTTCGGGTCCCCCTACCCTGGGCAGAAGGTGAACAAGCGAGCTATGCTGCCCTATCCGCCAGTTCCCTTTCCCATGCCCGTGATCACGGCTTCGAGGGCTGCCACTCGTTGGCTGAGCTTTTCATTTTCGTCGCGGGCGAGCGCGGCCATTTGCTTGACCGCCTCGAATTCCTCGCGTGAGACGACGTCCATCGTCGCGAGGAGCCGGTCGAGCTGACTTTTCACCGCGGTTTCAGCCTCGCGGCGGACACCTTGCGCCACTTCTGTTGCGTCGGTCACGAGACGCGCGAAATCGTCCAACACACGGTTTGATGCCATAATTCACTCCAGCTTATGCGCGCTTATACCATAGGATCCCGGGCGCATGGACGAATTTCTTCGGCGGCGAAGGGGCCAGCTGTCGCGGCCGTTTCGGGAAATGGCACCCTCCGCGCTTGACTCGAAGGCGGCCAATTGGGCTTCATCAAACTGCGAAGGGGAGCGATGCAGAATGCCCATGGCCGGGCGGCGCCATCGCATCCCTCCTCAACCTGTGGAAGCCCATGCTCTTCACCCTTGCCTTTCCAAGGATCGATCCGGTCCTGATCTCCATCGGACCCGTGCCGATCCGCTGGTATGCCTTGGCCTATATCGCCGGTCTTGTACTTGGCTGGGCCTATGCGCGGGCCTTGGTGGCTCGAAAGAATCTCTGGGGCGGCGCCGCGCCGCTCGCTCCCGTCGATATCGACGATCTTCTCGTCTATGCGGCGATGGGCGTGATTTTCGGCGGCCGGATTGGCTATGTCCTTTTCTACAATCCCGGTTTTTATCTCGCCCATCCCGCCGAGGTCTTCTCCGTATGGAAAGGCGGGATGTCGTTTCACGGCGGCCTCGCCGGGACGGCTCTTGCGATTTATCTTCTTGCCAAGCGCAAAAACCTATCGGTCCTGAGCCTCATTGATGTCTGCGCCGCCGCGGTTCCGATCGGGCTCTTTCTTGGGAGGATCGCCAATTTCATTAAGCCGGAACTTTGGGGGCGGCCAACGGATGTGTCCTGGGCGATGGTTTTTCCGGGCGCCGGGCCGTTGCCGCGCCACCCAAGCCAGCTCTATGAAGCGGGCCTTGAAGGCTTTGTCCTTTTCTTCGTGCTCTATATCGCGATCCGCTTGGGCGCTTTGCGAAGGCCGGGACTTGCCGCCGGAATTTTCGCCGTTGGCTATGGCATGGCGCGCATCGCTTGTGAATTTTTTCGCGAACCGGACCCGCAGCTCGGTTTTCTGTTCGGCGGCGCGACCATGGGAATGCTCTTGTCGCTGCCTTTGATCGCGATCGGCGCCGTCTTTATTGTCCTCGCCTGCCGCAAGCCGGCGGCGAGCGGCATGACAAGGCCCGCATGACTGCGCTCGAAACTCTCATCCGCGAAATGATCGTTGAGACCGGGCCGATGAGCATCGAGACCTATATGAGCCTGGCGCTCGGCCATCCGGTGCATGGCTATTACGCTTCGAAAATGCCGCTCGGCGAAAGCGGCGATTTCATCACCGCGCCCGAGATCAGCCAGATGTTCGGCGAATTGATTGGCCTTTGGTGCGTCGAGGTCTGGCGGATGATGGGCGCGCCGCGGCCGTTTCTTCTCGCCGAATTGGGACCGGGGCGCGGCAGCCTGATGGCGGATGCCTTGCGCGCGGCGCGTCTCGCGCCGGATTTTCTTCAAGCGCTCGAACTTCATCTCGTCGAGACGAGCGAGGTCCTGCGGGCGAGCCAGCGCGCCGCGCTGGAGGCCTTGGGCGCCGCTCCGCAATGGCACCGAACGGTGGAGGAATTGCCGGCGGGCCCGGCGATCATCATCGCCAATGAATTCTTCGATTGCCTGCCGGTGCGCCATTTCGTCCGCGGCAAGGATGGCTGGCACGAAAGACTTATTGGCCTCGATGGCGGCGGGCGTTTATGCTTCGGCCTTGCGCCGGATCCGGAACCGGGCCTCGCCGTGGCGGGCGAACCCGGCCAAGTGCTGGAGGCGGGGTTTGCTGCGGCGCGCGTGATGACGCGGCTTGCCGCGCGTCTCGTGGCGCAGAGCGGCGCGCTTCTCGTGATCGACTATGGGTATGACGGGCGGGCGCATGGCGAAACCTTGCAGGCGGTGCGGCACCATCGCTTCGCCGATCCCTTGCGCGATCCTGGCGAAGCGGATCTGACCGCGCATGTCGATTTTCAGGGTCTTGCCCGAGCGGCGCGGGCCACCGGCGCGGAGGTTCAAGGCCCCGTGCCGCAAGGCGAATGGCTCGCCCGTCTCGGCATTCATGAGCGCGCCGCGGCGTTGCGCCGGCATGCCGGCGCTCCGCAACGCGCGGCGATCGATATGGCGCTGCGGCGCCTTTCGGGCGATGCGGCGGAGTCCTCCGGCGCCACCATGGCGCGGCTCTTCAAGGCGCTTGCGGTCACCAGGCCCGGCCTTGGCGTCCCCCCCGGCTTTGAGGCAGCACCCGCATGATGCAGCAACTAGCGGCGCCACTGCGCGCGCCTCTTCTCGAAGAGGCTGGCCTCACCCATGGATTTTTCACGCGGCAGGGCGGCGTCTCGAGCGGCGTTTACGGCTCGCTCAATGGCGGCGTCGGCTCACGCGATGATCCGCGCGCCGTCGCCGAGAATAGGCGCCGGATGGCGGCGCATCTCGGCATCGATCCGGCGCATCTTCTCGTGCCCTACCAGACCCATTCGCCAGACGCCCTGATCGTGACGCAAGCCTTTGCCGAGCGGCCGCGGTGCGATGCGCTCGTGACCGCCACGCCCGGCCTCGGCCTCGGCGTCACCGGCGCCGATTGCGGCATGATCCTCTTTGCCGATGGGCAGGCGCGGGTCATCGGCGCCGCCCATGCCGGCTGGAAGGGCGCCCTCGGAGGCGTGCTCGAAGCCACAATCAAAGCGATGGAGACGCTGGGCGCGCGCCGCGCTTCGACGGTGGCTGTTCTCGGTCCCACGATCTCGCAGAAAAGTTATGAGGTCGGCGCCGACTTCGCCGCGCGGTTCATCGCGCAATCGGCGAGCTATGAGAGCTTCTTTTCAGCCGCGGAGCGCGACGGGCATTTCCTGTTCGACTTGCCGGGCTTTATCGCGATGCGGCTGCGGCATGCGGGCATTGGCTCATTCGCGGATCTCGCGCGCGATACTTATGGGGAGCCAGAGGTGTTTTTTTCCTACCGCCGCTCGGTGCACAAAAACGAACCCGATTACGGCCGCCAGATCGCCGCCATCGCGCTCGTGTGAGGTCACTCAAGCGGCGGCTTTCTCGACGATCGGCTCCGCCGCTGCCTTTGGCTCCGCGGGCGCGCCCGCCCAGGCCGTATTGCCCGGAATCTGTTCGCCTTTCATGACAAGGGTGAGCGGCCCCAAACGCGCATAATCGGCAACGCGCGTGTCATAGAGCACCGTGGATCCCGCGCCGACAGTGACGCCATTGCCGACAAAGACCAAGCCGACCTTCATGACTCTGTCTTCATAGAGATGCGTCTGCAAGGCGGAAAGCGCGTTCAAGGCGGCGTAATCGCCGACACTCACGCAGTCGAACTCGGTGATGTCGGTCATGTCCACATAGACGCCGCTGTCCGAATTTCGTGCCGAAGAGCCGCATGAGCCAGGGCAGGAAAGGCGTGCCGCGCAAATGGTCGAGCAAGACCTTGCCGGCGAGGCCCCAATAGATGACGGCAACCGCCTCGGTCCGCATCGCCCACCACGACCACATCGGCTTCATCATCGGCTCGTAGCGGCCCATGGTGATCCATTTCAAGGCGACGACCACCAGGGTCATGGCCAGGCAAATGGCAACCGAGGAAAATGTGAATTCCCACATCACCTCGAAATACCGGCCTTCGAGCACGTCCGTGCTGAACCATTCCACCGCCCAGGTTCCAAAGGTGATGAACAGCATGGTCGGCAGGGAAATCGTGACGGCTTCGAAGCAGGCGCGCGCGAATTTTTTCCAGCGCGGCGCTTCATAGGTCCAGTTGGCGCCGCCCCCATCGAAGGTCTGGCGGACGGGCAATTTGATCGGCGGCGATCCGAACCATGTATCGCCGGCATGCATCAGGTGGTTGGCGGGCGGCTTCGACTTGATGCCGATCAGCGCGCCTCCTGGAATATCGGCCCCGGCGGGCACCACGGCGCTATTGCCGACGAAAACCCGCGGACCCGTCTTGACTCGTTTCAAATACATCCAGCCGTTGCGGATCTCTTCGTCGCCCAGGATGACTTCATCGGCGATGAAGCATTTCTCGCCAATCTCGACGAGATCATAGCGGCCGGACAGATTCGTGGAAATTTCCGCGTCCTTGCCGATCTTGGCCCCCATCAGCCGGTACCAGGTGCGCATATAGATCGTTGCGAACAAGGACGAGAGCGTTTCGAGAGTGACCTCGGTTGCGAGCGCTACCGCCCATTTGCGGAAATAAAACCAGGAATGAACGGAATAGGTCCCTTCGCGCACGCTCGGCAGGATGATCCAGCGGCAGGCCGCGATGAATCCGACGGTGACGAGCACCATGACGAAGGCGGTCGGCCAGGCCATGATGGGGATCGAGAGCATATATAGGGTGCGGTCGAAATCGGCGGTGCCGATCAAATCGTCGATCCGGTCGAACACCCAGAAGGCCGGGAAAATCGGCAAAAGGCCGAGCGGCGGGATCGCCAAAAGCATGATCCTATACATGACCGTCATGACAGCCCGGTGCATGCGGGAAGCGGTGGACGGCGCATCCAGCGCGGCGCGGTCCACCATGCGAATCTTGCGCCCCGGCGAACCATCCCAAACCTCGAAGGCGCCGACGCGGCCGCCCGAGCCAATCGCGGTCAGATCGCCAAGCTCGGCGCCCTCTCCGATGACGACATTTTCCTCGATAACACAGGACGATCCGATATAGGCCTCGGCGCCGACGTCGATCGTGCCGATGATGAGTTCGTTGCCCTCGACCCGCGCATTGGAAAAATTCGCCAAGGCGCCGATGCTTGCGCCGGCGCCAATCGAGATCAGATCGACGGCGCCCGGCTCAATCTCGCTGATGAGTGCGTCCTTGCCGATTTTTGCTCCGAGCGCCCGCAGATAGAGCCGCATAATGGGGGAGCCCTGGAACCATTTGATATGGACGAGTCCAAGGAAGCGCTTCACCAGCCACCAGCGGAAATAATAAACACCCCACAGCGGATACCGCCCCGGCTTAAACTTGCCGATCACCAGCCATTTCGCCGCGATGACGATCGCCACGGTCACCACGTTGATGCACATATAGACGCCGATGAGCGAAATAGCTTCCTCGGAAAAGCTCGCATCGGCGCCGGTCAGAAGCATGTAGCTCACGAACACGCCGAGCCATTGCGCGGTCACGAGCGAAAGGATGACCGGCAGCGCGAGGGCCTGCGCGCAGCCGCAGAGGAAGCGGCGCAACAAGGGCGGCGGCACGAAGGAGAGATCCTCGGCGGCGGCACCTTGCCCCCATTTCTTGTCGAGAAGCTCGGCCAGAGCGCGGAGCGAACGCGCGGTGTAGACATCTTGCAAGGTGATCCGCGCGAGCGCGGGCGTTTCGCGCACGGCCGAGATGAAACGTGCCGCGAGAAGCGAGTGGCCGCCGAGATCGGTGAAGAAATCGGCATCGAAAGGAATGGCCTGCGGCGGTAGCACACGTTTGGCGGCATCGAGGAGCCTCGCCTCGGTCGCGTTGCGCGGCTCTTCCTGCGCCTCGATCGCATCGGCCTTTGCGAGTTCGATCTGCTTCAGGCTCTTGCGGTCGACCTTGCCGGAGGCGAGCTTGGGCAGGCTTTTGATGAGCTCGAACCGCGCCGGCACCATATAGGCGGGGAGGCTCAGCCGCAGCTCGTTGCGCAAAAATTTCGGATCGATCTCCGTGTCGAAATCCGCGACGACAAAGGCAACGAGCTGTTCGATGTCATGATCGGTGCGCAGAACGACGGCGGCTTGCGCGACGCCGGCAAGCTCGGTGAGCTTGCTTTCGATTTCGCCCAATTCGACGCGAAATCCGCGCACCTTCACCTGATCGTCGATGCGGCCATGGAAGGCGATATCGCCATTCGCGTCGATCTTAACGGCATCGCCCGACCTGTATAAAACGGGGTCCGGCACACCCGCGCGCGGCGAATTGGCAAGATCGAGATAGGGATTGGCAATGAATTTCTCGCGGGTCAGCCGGTCGCGGTGCAAATAGCCCTTGGCCACGCCGGGGCCGCCGATGAGAAGCTCGCCTTCGACGCCTCGGCGGGAGAAGATCGAGGCTCTCGCCCGCCACATAGCAGCTGTAATTCGGTATGGGTCGCCCGATCGTGACCGGCACGCCGGGCCGGACTTCCGCGATGGTGGCAACGACCGTCGTCTCGGTCGGGCCGTAGGAATTGAAGATCTTGCGCCCCGGCCTGCACCAGCGGCTGGCGATCGAAGGCGGGCAGGCCTCGCCGCCAAGGATGATCAGCCGCAAACTCGCGACATCGCGGGGCAGAAGCGAAAGCAAGGTCGGGACGGTGTCGAGCACGCTGACCCGATGCTCTTCGAGGAGGCCGGGCAGCTTGTCGGCCTCGCCGATCATCTCGGCGGTCGCCACGAAAAGCGTGGCGCCGACGAGATAGGGAAGCCAGATTTCCTCCATCGAGAGGTCGAAGGCAACCGAGGCGCCCTGGAAGACGACATCGCTTCCCTGGACACCGTAAACCTCATTGGCGGCGCGCAGATAATGGCAGATATTGCGCGACGAAATCACGATGGCTTTGGGCGTGCCGGTCGAACCCGAGGTGTAGATGAGATAGGCGGGGTCGTCCGGACGGGCACCGAGCGCGCGGGCATCGATGTTTGTCTCGCCGAAAGCGTCTTCGGACGAGGCCATAAGCCCGGAATACGTCCAAGTCGGGCAGGATATCGCGAGCTTCTCAGCGAAAGACGACGTGGTCAAAATGCCCCAGGCTTCGGCGTCGGAAAGGCAGGTGGCGATCCGCTCGGCGGGCGCATCGGCGTCGAACGGAAGCCAGGCGGCGCCGGTCTTGGCGATGGCGATCTGGGCGATCAGAAGTTCGTGGCCGCGCGGCATCCAAAGCCCGACGAACCGGCCGGGACGAACCCCTTTTTGCAAAAGGCCTCGGGCGAGCTTTTCCGCTTTCGCGTCGATCTCGGCATAGGTGAACTGGCCCGCCGCCGTGATCATGGCGATGGCCGAGGGATGAGCGGCAACCGTCGCGGCAAAAATCTCGCACAGCAATTCGTCGCGAATCAAATCCGGGCGCGCGGGACCATGCAAGACCGCGCCGGAAAGGAGCGCCGGACGCATGTCATTGTCCAGGTACGCTTGGTCGAGGGAAGCTTGAGCGGTCGCCAACCGATGCAGCATGACTTATCCTGTTTGAGACTTATCCTATTTGAGACAATGCCTCTAAGTTTGTATGCCATCGCCGGAAATCGACGCATTTCACAAAAGAATTGCCCGATTCTGGCTCAGAAGCCCTTTGAGGAGAGCGCCGAGGCACCTGGCCAAAGCCTATTGAAATATGCTGCTCCGGAAGCGATCCGCAATATTATGCATGATATTAACAAGAGGACGCTGTATTGAATTCTTAACGATGCTTGCTTCAACCTTGATGCCGGTCCGCGCGGCCTTGCGGAAAGCGCGTCCATCGCGGGGTCAGTATCGTCTATAAATTGGCCTTTTTGGGTCAAACCTTGATCTTGAACACTTAAAGTCGGTCCACCCTCTGCGGTAGGCCCGCCCTCTCCAAAGAGGCCGGACCGGCGGACGCCGTCGCGCAGCCAAAGGGCCTCGTTCGAAAGCGCGAGCATTCATTATGGCTTGGCAAACTGAATGCGCGGTGAACGCCTTAATCCTTGCCCACCACCGAAATATCGGGAGCGGCCGGATTTTTCATGCCGACAATATGATAACCTGAATCGACATGCAGAATTTCGCCGGTGATGCCGCGCGCCATGGGCGAAAGGAGAAAAGCGGCGCTTTCGCCGACTTCCTCGATCGTTACTGTGCGCCGCAACGGCGCATTATATTCGTTCCATTTGAGAATATAGCGGAAATCGCCGATGCCGGAAGCCGCCAAGGTCTTGATGGGGCCGGCGGAAATCGCATTGACCCTTATATTGCGTTCACCGAGGTCGGCCGCAAGGTACCGCACGCTCGATTCGAGGGCGGCCTTGGCGACTCCCATGACGTTGTAATGCGGCATCCATTTTTCGGCCCCGTAATAGGTCAGGGTCAGCATCGCGCCGCCGTTGGGCATCAGCTTTTCGGCGCGCTGCGCCACAGCAGTAAAAGAATAGCACGAAACCAAGAGCGAATTCGTGAAGTTTTCCGCGGTCGTGTCGATATAGCGGCCAGTCAGCTGATCCTTGTCGGAAAAGGCGACGCAATGCACAACGAAGTCGAGATGTCCCCAAAGGCGCGCGATTTCTTCGAAGACCATGCTCAATGTCGCCGTGTCGGTGACATCGCAATCGCCCAGGACTTTGGCGCCGAGCTCCTGGGCCAGGGGCCGGACCCGCTTTTCGAGCGATTCGCCCTGGTAGGTGAAGGCGAGCTCGGCCCCCGCGTCATGGGCGGCCTTGGCGATCCCCCAGGCAATCGAACGATTGTTGGCAATCCCGAGGATCAAGCCACGTTTCCCAGCGAGAATTCCAGGGGCTTGCAGTCCATGTGAGGAGATTTCCAGTTGGGGCATTCTCGATCCGAACCAGAGAGGGGGAAAAATTGCAAAGCCGTCTTTTGGAACGGCAACGGTGTTGCCGCGTTTAAAGGCTGCGATGGTTTAGCGCAAGATTGCTCGAACTGGAAACCCAAGCGGAATTTTGGTTCGCGACGTCCGGAAAGAGCGCGAGAGGGCGCGGGTTTTGTTCCCGAAAGTTGCGGCTTTCTCGTGAAAAACAAAGACATAGAGACCATGGGCGATCGCGCTCGAAGCGGACATGGTCTAATAATAGAGGGTGGGAAGGGGGCCGGCACGGTCAATAAAAAACAACGCCGGCGCCGGGCTAAGGAGTGCGAAGGTGGCCTCTCAGGACGATTTGACTTCATGTGCGCCCCGGCTTTGCCGTTTTGCTCGCGCGCTCGCCGCCGGCCGTCCGGCGCCAAATAAAACCGCCGACGACCTCGTCCACACCATCATGCAGCGGACATTGGAAGCGGGGGACAGCCTCCGCTTGGCCGGAGCCGAGCTTCATCTGCATCTCTATTCCCGCCTTGTAGAGTTACACCGTGAGAGGCTGGCCGCGGTGAGTTTGGGCGCCAAAGCTCACAGGGAGAAGGAAAATTCCTGCGCGCGCGGGCCGCGCGCCGCCGCCAAGGCGCCCTTTGCCGCCTTGCCTCGCGACAAATTTGCCGGTGCGCTCCTTGCTCTTTCGCTGGAAGAGCGGGAGGCTTTGCTGCTTGTCGTGCTGGAAGGGTTCAGCTATGCGCAGGCGGCACGAATCTTGAAAATTTCCCGGACCATGCTTCTCGCGCGTCTGGCGCGGGCGCGGGCCGCGCTGGACGAAATTTTGGCGCCCGAATCCGTGCCGCATCCCGGCAAAGTGCTTCCCTCATATCTTCGCGTGGTCAAATGAGCGGCTCATGGGTGCCTCCGGCATAGGGCCTCCGGTGAGTGAGGAGGAGCTGCATGGTTTTGTCGATGGCGTCTTGGATCACGGCCGGGCGAAGGCCGTAGAGGCCTTTCTTGCCACCTCTCCGGCGGATGCGGCGCGCGTCCAATCCTGGCGGCGGCAGAACGAAATGATTCGCGCGGCCTTCGCGGCGCTGGAAACGGCGCGCCCAGCTTGGCCCTCGCCCAAAACCTTGCCCGCCCGGGAGAGCGGGGCGGGGGAAGCAGGCGCGCGTTCCCGCTCGTGGCGCGAGCGTTGGTTCCTGCCGCTGATTGGGCTTGCCTTTGCGAGCGGCGGGCTTCTGATGGCGGGTGTGGATTATTTTGCCGGCCGCCTGACCGGGCTCGACAGCACGCCGCTCCCTGCCTCGACGAGCGGCCCGGCGGCGACTACGGCGGATGCGGCTTTCGCCGCGCGGGCCATGGCGGCGGTCAAGGGTTTCGAGCTGCCGGTCGGCGGCGCGGCGGGCCTTGCGGCAGAGGAAGAGGGCCGCGAGCAAGACGAGGCGGCGCCGGTCTTGCCCAATCTTCCCGCCGAGGGCCTCAAGCTGACCGCCGTTCGTGTGGTGCCGGGCGAGCGGGGCAAAATGCTGTGCATGTTTTACACAAAAAAGGATGCCGGAGATCTCGTGTTCTGCGCCGAAAAAACGCCTGGCCCAAGCGAGACGCTGGCCCGCTTTTCCGGGACCTTTCCCATGCATATGATCAGCTGGCGTCAGAAGGGGGCCAATTACGCCCTCGCGGGGGAAATCCCCGAGCTCGAGATTCGCGCCTTGGCGGATTTTGTGCACGCCGATATCGAGGCTTTTGATGGCAAGTAATGGAGCCGCGGACATTGACCGGTCCCGGCCGCGGACCTTACCAAAAAGTTTCACGTGAAACGTTTTTGTCCGATTTGGGCCTAAAATCTTGCCAAGGCAAAGATGGCCCGCACCCTTTCATCTGCATAGCTGTTGCTTATTTTTTTGCGCAATAAGTTTTGATGGTCGGCATATTCCTCCCCTGATCCCAAGGAGAATGCTATGCCATGGACACTGTATATCCCAGGTGCCACTATTAGTGGATGGCCAGGCGTTGAGGTCTGGCAAGGTAATGATGGAATTTTTCGGAATATTACTCACAATTGGAATTGGTCGGTGGATTCTGACGCGAAGTGCAACACCTTGGGGCGCTCGGGCTCACCAAGGAAAGATCGGATTTTCCTTCCCTTTCCGCCGCCTTCCGCTGCATTTCGAGATGCGAAGGCGGCTCCGAGGAAAGGAAAAATCGAGTAGGCTCAAAATGCGGGCCTCGACTTACCCGCCTGCAACGTGGGGCGGCGCCACACGGATCGTGGGCTTGTTACCTCCTGATCCACTGCCAGTAAAGCCTTATGGAACAGAATATCGGCCTGACACGACTTATTTCTGGATCCCAGAGAACAGTATCCCCGTCGGTATTATCCCAGGTGTAACGACGAACGCTGTTGTTTGCGGGTATCCCACATCCCATCCACCACTCCAAATCACAGGAAGAAACGTCATGGAAACCCCAGCGCATTCTCTATTGGCAAATTTACTTGCCGAAGATACACAATCGTCCTTCCGGGACAGCGACGGGCTCATTTCGTTTGTTAATCTATCAAGTGGCTTTGTCACCTCTAATCCTGAATTTAAGACTGGCCAAACAGTTTGCGATAAGATTTCAAATTTTTTCGCTACCCTTCGTATCAGAGTCTTCACGGCAATGAACAATCGAAAAATTCCTCCGCTTCCGGGAGATACCACGCCGGAGACGCAATGGGATCCAGCAGTTACGCACTACATGCAATATCTCCTGTCTCAAGCAGGAGGTCTAACAAACTATGCTATTACTACTTAGACCTATATTGTAACACAAGTTATCAAAGATTTTAGTACCGCCTTTGTGAAGCTAATATTTGATGCTGCCGTGGTCCCGGAGCTGTTATAACAGACGTCACGGGTTTTCTTCAGGGCGTAGGCCAAACATTGCGTACATCTTGGGACGATAAATCGAGAAACTATGCAAACGCCTTGTTAGGACAGTGCCATGAGGCTGTTTCAGGACGCCGGCGGGAAGAATTTTAGATATTTCCCTAAAATTAAATATTATTACATACGCATCGACTCGACACAAACTGCTTTTACAACCCCGTGTACAGCTACGCAATACGTCACGTTCAACTTTCAATATGAGCAATACGTAACAGGTCTGAATGCGCAGGCACTCGACCCAAATTATACAAGTATTTTGTTACAAATTTTCTTGACCGTGCACAAGCAGTAAATTATAAAAATGCACAGAATAATTTAAACACTATTCTCAGTGATACCATTTCCAATAGTAGTGGACTTGTTGGTGAAGCCAATATGTTTGGTGTAAATCTAGCGGAAATCCTCTTCTAATAAATCAGCCATACAATTGAGCACATTTTGAGGAGCCCGGCTCTGATTGAAGCCTCGGCGGCCCTGCCCGCAGAGATAGGAAATGAGGCAGGAATCGCAGTAATTTCAACTGGTAATGCAGCCAACTTCAATGCGCCAGTCGTAGTCCAAAATTTGACTCATCCTGGCGCAATTGCCGTTCAATCGAAGTATCAGGTTGGACCCGGTGGATTCTGACGCGAAGTGCAACACCTTGGGGCGCTCGGGCTCACCAAGGAAAGATCGGATTTTCCTTCCCTTTCCGCCGCCTTCCGCTGCATTTCGAGATGCGAAGGCGGCTCCGAGGAAAGGAAAAATCGAGTAGGCTCAAAGTGCTGGGGTGTTGCACTTCGCGTCGGAATCCACCCAAGACCTTAGGGAGTGTTGCAATGCCAGCCTATTCACACCTGTTGGACGAGGAAGGTCTGTCGGAAATTTCGTGTGAGGGTCATAACGATGGCAAAGAAGGAGACATCGTATGGCGAGACGGAAGCAACCAGCTATTTCCGACGGGCTGCTTGATCAGCTTTTGGCGGGAGCCGACCCGAAGACAGCCTTTGCGAAGGACGGGCTGCTCGACGAGCTGAAGAAGGCGTTTGCTGAACGAGCCTTGAACGCCGAGATCGATCACCATCTCGACAACGGCGAGGAAGACGGCCGCCCCAATAGCCGGAATGGCTATGGCCGAAAATCGGTTCTCACCGAGAAGATCGAGCTTGAGGTTCCGCGCGACCGGCTGTCGACCTTCGACCCGCAACTGATCGCCAAATATCAGCGGCGATTTCCCGGTTTCGACGAGAAGATCGTCTCGATGTATGCGCGCGGCATGAGCACTCGAGAAATCCAGGGCCATTTGCGCGATCTCTATGGGGTCGACGTCTCCGCCGATCTCGTCAGCGCGGTCACGGACGCCGTCCTCGATGAGATCGCCGAATGGCAGAACCGGCCGCTGGAGCGGCTCTATGCGCTGGTGTTCTTCGACGCCATCCGGGTCAAGGTGCGCGACGAAGGCATGGTGCGCAACAAGGCCGTCTACGTCGCTCTCGGGGTTCGACCCGACGGAACCAAGGAAATCCTCGGCCTGTGGATCGAGCAGACCGAAGGCGCAAAATTCTGGCTGCGCGTCATGAACGAGCTGAAGAACCGCGGCGCGCTCTCGTCGGTGGGGAAATGGCCGCGGGCGCGAACTGCTCGGCGCAATTTGGCGTTCAATGACTCGATTGCGTTTGTCGTATAGATGATCCGACGCACTTCGTCGGGGAAAGCGAAGAACGGGATGACCTCGCTCCAATGGCGTCGCCAGGACTGGAACAAGGTCTGTCGGAAATTTCGTGTGAGGTAGCTCAAGGCCGGCAACGAGCGCGGTCTGCGCGCCTTGGGGTTCGAGGCCATCTACGCCTTCATCTATCGCGCCGCCCGCAAGGGCGAATTCCTCTGGCGCTATCTGACCCGCCGTCACAAAGCGCCGAAGGCCGCGCCGGGCGAGACCCTCGCGCGATACGATCAAAGACCGCGCCTCCATCCACGATCGACCGAAAGACATCGAAGCCCGCGCCGACATTGGCCATTGGGAAGGCGACCTCATCATCTGCAAGCGCACGCGGCCCATGCTCGTCCTCCACGAACGCAAATCCCGCGTGATGCTCGCCGCGAGACTGACCGGAAAAACCGCCGCTGAGACCATATCCATCATGCTCGCCGTGTTCGGCCGGATCAATCCCGCCCTACGCAAGTCCATCACTTTTGACAATGACACGGCTTTCGCCCAGCACACCCTGCTGCGGACCATGCGCGATATGGCGACCTGGTTCTGCGACGCCTACGCCTCCTGGCAGAAAGGCGGTGTCGAAAACGCCAATGGTCGATTACGACGCTGGCTGCCGCGTCACATCGACATCGATCGACTGTCCGACGAGGAAATCCAGGACATCGTCATAACCGCCAATCTCACGCCGAGAAAATGCTTGGGCTTCAAGACGCCGTTCCAAGGGATTCTCAAAGAGCTTGGCAAAGACGTCCAAATTCGGTTTTCATAGACCCGTTGCACCTCGCTCCAGAATCCACGGACCTCTTTTGCCTAGGTCACCGACCACGACAAATGCGCTGCCATGATCAGGGTCGGGGGCGGAATCGGCCGGCGGGTTGGCATCTCGGCGGTTGATGCCGCTCTTGGCTCGCTCGCAATAGAACCCGTCGCTCTGTGTGAGGGTGCTTCACAGAAAGGACCGTCCCGGCCGCTGTCGGCGCAACGCCGAGATGAACCGCGAGGCTCGCGCCTATGTCGGCGAGCGTCTCGCGGCGGCCGATGGGACGGCCTTCGATGCCAGGCCCAAAGATGAGGATCGGCACATGCTCGCGGGTGTGGTCGGTGCCGCGCCAGGTTGGATCATTGCCATGATCGGCGGTGATGACCGCCAGATCGCCCGGCCGCATTTCCGCGAAGAGCTCGGGCAGCCTTGCGTCAAACATCTCAAGGCAATGCGCATAGCCGGGCACATCGCGGCGGTGGCCGAACTCCGTGTCGAAATCGAGGAAATTGGTGAAGATCAACCCGCCGTCCTTGAGCTCCCGCAAGGCGTCGAGCGTCGCATCGAAATGCGCCATGTTATCCGCGCGCTTGATCTCCTCGCCGGTAAAGCGATGCCCAAAAATATCGCCAATCTTGCCGATCGACACGATCGCGCGGGAGGCGCCAGCGAGCCTTTCGAGGAGATTGCCGGGCGGCGGCGGAAAGCCGAAATCCTTGCGGTGCGGGGTGCGGATGAAGCCGTCGCGCGGGTTGCCGTCAAAAGGGCGCGCGATCACGCGGCCGATGTTGAGCGGATCACAGAGTCGCCGCGCAATCCGGCAGAGATCATAGAGCCGCTCAAGGCCAAAGACGGTTTCATGCGCGGCGATTTGCAAGACGGAATCCGCAGAGGTGTAGCAGATCGGCGCGCCCGTTTTGATGTGGTCGACGCCGAGACGCTCGATGATCTCGATCCCCGACGCGTGGCAATTGCCGAGAATTGCGGGAAGGCCGCCTTCGGCGATCAGCGCCTCCGGTCAGCGCGGGCGGAAAACAGGGCTCTGTTTTCGGAAAATGCCCCCAAGGCTCCAGCGCCGGCGCGCCAGCGATTTCCCAGTGGCCGGAGGGCGTATCCTTGCCCGGCGCGCGCTCGACCCCAAAACCCCACAGCGCGCCGGGCTGTTCCTGGGTGAGGCCCGGCGGCAAAACGCCGGTCGAGGCCTCGGCGGCAAGACCAAGACCGAGGGCGTCGAGATGGGGCAGGCGCAAAGGGCCAGCGCGCAGGCCTTGCCGGTCGCCTAAGCCCTTGGCGCAGGCGAGGGCAATGTGGCCCAGCGTATCGGCGCCCGCATCGTCAAAGCGATCCGCGTCCTCGGCGCCGCCGCAGCCAAGCAGAATCGAGAACGAGAAGAAGCGCGCGGGGCATGGGCGCGTCCGACTATTGGCTCACGGCGGCGCCGTTGACGGCTTTCACCTCGAAGGCCGCCGCGAACAGCGCCCGCGTGTAGGCGGTGCGAGGGTTTGCGAGAAGCTCGGCGGCGGGACCCGACTCGACGACCTTGCCGTCGCGCATGACGATGATTTCGCTGGCGAGCGCGCGGACCACTTTCAGATCGTGACTGATGAAGAGATAGGCGAGGCCGCGCCGCTTTTGCAAATCGCGCAGAAGATCGACGATCTGCGCTTGCACCGACATGTCGAGCGCCGAGGTCGGCTCGTCGAGGACGATGAATTTCGGCTCAAGGACAATCGCCCGCGCGATCGCGATGCGTTGCCTTTGCCCGCCGGAAAATTCATGCGGGTAGCGGTCCATCGCTTCCGGGTCGAGGCCGGTGTCGGTGAGCGCTTGCGCCACGATCTCGCGCCTGCGGGCCGAGGGCATGGATTTATATTGCACGCCGAGGCCTTCGGCGACGATATCGCCGACCGGAAGGCGGGGCGACAAAGACCCGTAAGGGTCCTGAAACACGATCTGCATGTCGCGCCGCAGTGGCCGCATCGCCTTGAAGTTGAGACCTTGGATTTGGCGGCCGAGATAGACGATCGCGCCCTCGCTGCGAATGAGCCGCAAGAGGGCGAGGCCGAGCGTGGTTTTGCCGGAGCCGGATTCGCCGACGACGCCGACCGTCTCGCCCTCGCGCACGCTCACCGAGACGCCGTCGACGGCCTTGACGTAGCCTTGGATTTTCCGAAAAAACCCGCGCTTGATCGGGAACCAGACGCGGATGTCGCTGGCCTTGAGGATGGTTTTCGCGGTTCGATCGATGGCGGGCGGCGCGCCTTTCGGTTCGGCGGCGATCAGCGCTTGCGTATAGGGATGGCGCGGGCTTGCGAAAATCTCCGCCATCGGCCCCGTTTCGACGATTTTGCCCTTCTGCATCACCGCCACCTCGTCGGCGATTTTGCGCACGATGCCGAGGTCATGGGTGATGAAAAGCATCGTCATATTATGCCGCGCTTGCAGTTCCTTCAGGAGCTCCAAAATCTGCGCCTGAACCGTGACATCGAGGGCGGTTGTCGGCTCATCGGCGATAAAGAGATCGGGCCTGTTGGCGAGCGCCATGGCGATCATCACGCGCTGGCGCTGGCCGCCCGAAAGCTGATGCGGGTAAGAGGTGAGACGCTCGTTCGGGTCCGGAATGCCGACTTCCTGCAAAAGCTCGACAATGCGCGCCCTGATTTTTTCCGCGCCGCGCGTGCCATGCAGCTCCAGGATTTCGCCGATCTGCCGCTCGATCGTGTGCAGGGGATTGAGCGAGGTCATGGGCTCCTGAAAGACCATGGTGATGTGGGCGCCTCGGATTTCCCGCAGCCGCTCCTCGCGGGCCGCCAGGAGATCCTCGCCCTTGAACTTGATTTGGCCTTGCACGGCGGCGGCGCGGCCCAGCAGACGCACGATCGAAAGGGCGGTGACGGATTTGCCGGAGCCCGACTCGCCGACGAGCGCCAGCGTGCGGCCGCGCTTGAGCGTGAAGGACACGCCATCGACGGCGATCGTCTCGGCGCCGCCCTGCCGGAAGCTGACACTGAGGTCACGGACGTCGAGAAGAGGGGCGTCAGGCACGGAGCTTATCCTGCAAGGTGAAGAGTTCTAACAAGGCCCTCAAGCACTGCCATCTTTCTATGCGAGCGTCTTCCTTGGGTCGAAAGCGTCACGCACGGCTTCGCCGATGAAGACGAGCAGTGAAAGCATGATCGCGATGACGAGAAAGCCGGTAAGGCCAAGCCATGGCGCCTGCAAATTCGACTTTCCCTGCAGCAAAAGCTCACCGAGCGAGGGCGAGCCCGGCGGCAAGCCAAAGCCCAAAAAGTCGAGCGCCGTCAGCGTCGTGATCGAGCTGTTGAGGACGAAAGGAAGAAACGTCAGGGTCGCCACCATCGCATTGGGCAAAACATGTTTGACGATGATCGCGCCATTCGAGAGGCCGAGCGCGCGGGCGGCGTTCACATATTCAAAGTTGCGGGCGCGCAAAAATTCCGCGCGCACGACATGGACGAGCGAAACCCAGGAAAACAACAGAAGAATGCCGAGCAACACGAAGAAGCTTGGCGTGATGATCGAGGACACGATGATCAAAAGGTAAAGATGCGGGAGCGACGACCATATTTCGATGAAGCGCTGGAAGATCAGATCCGTCCAGCCGCCGAAATAGCCTTGCACCGCGCCGGCCGCGACGCCAATGATCGAGGAGACCCCCGCGAGCGTCAGCCCAAACAGGATCGATAGGCGAAAGCCATAGAGCAGCCGGGCAAGGACATCGCGGCCTTGATCGTCGGTTCCAAGCCAGTTCCATTCAAGATCCCGGCAGGTGCCGTCGGGTTTTTTATAAATGCGCTAGCACGGCGGCGCGGCATTGCGCTTCGCTCAGCATAAAGGTCGGCGGCGAAGGGGCGGGCACCGGCAATTGACGGTTGATTGTCCGGTAGGAATAGCGGATCGGCGGCCATAGCATGAAGCCATGCGCCTCGATCTCCTTGGCGATCACCTTGTCGCGATAATCGGTTTGCGCGAGAAAGCCGCCAAACTTCTCTTCCGGATAATCGTGCAGGATTGGCGTTAAAATTTCGCCTTTGTAGACGATGAGCAGCGGCCGATCATTGGCGATGAATTCCGAAAAAAGCGACAGGACAAAAAAGAAAAGAAAAATCCAAAACGACCAATAGCCGCGTTTGTTGGCTTTGAAATTGGCAAGGCGGCGCTGGTTGATCGGGCTGAGGCGAAACGGCCGCCTCTGACGTGCTGGAGCGAGGTCACTTGCGGCAAGTCCGTCACGGGGCAGGGAGGCGCGCATGGCTAGACCTCCCTCGTTTCGAAATCGATGCGCGGATCGATCCACATATAGGTCAAATCGGACAGAAGATTTACGACAAGACCGAGCAGGGCAAAAATATAGAGATCGGCGAAAACGACGGGATAATCGCGATTGACGATCGATTCGAACGACAGAAGACCGAGCCCGTCGAGCGAGAAAATGGTTTCGATCAAGAGCGAGGCGCCGAAAAACGCCGCGATGAAGGCGCCGGGAAAGCCGGCGACGACGATCATCATGGCATTGCGAAAGACATGGCCATAAAGCACGCGCTGCTCGCTCAAGCCTTTCATCCGCGCCGTCTGCACATATTGCTTAGCGATCTCGTCAAGAAAGGAATTCTTGGTGAGAAACGTCGAGGTCGCGAAGGCGCCAAGCGTCATCGACACCACGGGCAAAGTGATATGCCAGAAATAATCGGTGATTTTGCCAGCCAAAGAAAGCTGCGGCCAGTTTTCCGAGGTGAGGCCGCGCAGCGGAAATATTTGCCAGAAGGAGCCGCCGCAAAACAGAACGATGAGCAAGATTGCAAAGAGAAAGCTCGGGATCGCATAGCCCGTGATGACAACGGCCGAGGACCAAATGTCGAAGCGTGAGCCGTCGCTGACCGCTTTCTTGATGCCCAAGGGAATGGAGATCGCATAGGAAAAAAGCGTCATCCAAAGACCGAGCGAAATGGAAACCGGCAGCTTTTCCTTGATGAGTTGCAGGACCGGCACGTCGCGAAAATAGGAGCGCCCGAAATCGAAGGTCGCATAGTTCTTCAGCATCAAAAGAAAGCGCTCATAGGCGGGCTTGTCGAAGCCGAATTGCTTTTCGAGCTCGGCGATGAATTTCGGGTCGAGGCCCTGGGCGCCGCGGTATTTCGACGACATCTCGCTGCTCGCACCCGCCGTGCCGGTTTCACCGCCACCGCCAAAATGCGCGGTCGCGCCGGTATCGAGCCCTTGCAATTGCGCGAGAACCCGCTCGACCGGGCCGCCCGGCGCGAATTGCACAATGGCGAAGTTGATGAGCAAAATTCCGAAGAGGGTCGGAATCATGAACAGAAGACGGCGGGCGATATAGGCGAGCATCTTACGCCTTTCAGCGGCCGCTGGGATGGATGCGCTTGGCCTTTTCCTCGTCGTACCACCAGGTCGAGACGACGCCGGTTTCATACCTCGGGCTGCGTTCCGGGCGGCGGAACAGATCCCAATAGGCGACAAGGTGATTGGGCTTGTTCCACATGGGGACCCAATAGTGCCCGGCGCGCAGGATGCGGTCGATCGCCCGGCAGATAAAGGTCAATTGCTCGCGCGTCTCGGCGACGAGGGCTTTCTCGATCAACTCATCGACCGCTTTGTTGGCGATCCCTGAGACATTGTGCGAGCCGGGCACGCTTGCGGCTTCCGAGCCGAATGTCAATCGCATGAATTCGCCTGGCGTCAGGCCGAAGCCGAAGCGCGAGGTCACGATGTCATAGTCGAAATCGTCGAGGCGCCGCTTATATTGCGCGGCATCGACAACGCGGTAGCGGCCTTCGATGCCGAGCAGCTTCAAATTTTTGATGAAGGGCGCGGTGTGCGGCTCCAAGGCATTATCGAAATCGAGAAATTCGATGTCGAAAGGCTTTCCGTCGGGCAAGCTCAAGAGCGTGCCCGTCCGCGTGCATCCCGCTTCCGACAAGAGCTGCGAGGCCCGCCGCAAAAGCTCGCGATCCTGGCCCGAACCATCCGACACCGGCGGGACATAGACTTCGCCGAACACGGCCGGATCGAGGTCTTGGCGATAGGGTTCGAGCAGGGCGAGCTCTTGCGGAGAGGGGCTGTCTTGCGCGGCCATCGGAGAATTCTGGAAATATGAGGTGGTGCGCGCATAGACGCCATACATGATATTGGCGTTGGTCCATTCGAAATCGAAGGCAAGACCAATGGCTTGTCTGATCCGGACATCCTTGAATTTGCCGCGCCTTGTGTTCAAGAACCAGCCCTGTGTGCCCATCGGCAATTCGTCGCGTAATGTCGCGCGGATGATCCGTCCATCCTTGACGGCGGCGAAATCATAGCCGGTCGCCCACACGGAGGAGGTGAACTCCTCGCGAAATGTGTAGACGCCCGCCTTGAACGCCTCGAAGGCCACTTTCCGGTCGCCGAAATATTCAAACCTTATGCGGTCGAAATTCGCCTGACCGACATTGACGGGGAGATCCTTGCCCCAATAGTCCGGAACGCGATCGAAGGAAATGAAATGGCCCGCGTCGAAGGCGCCGACCTTATAGGCGCTTGATCCGAGCGGCGGCTCGAGCGTCGTTTCGTCGAAGGCGTGGCTCGCGTAATAGGCGGCGGAAAAGATCGGTTGTCCGGCGATGATCAAGATCGCTTCCCGGCTATGGTTCGGCTTCAGGCGAACCGTGACGATATCGTCGGCCTCGGCCGTGGCGCTGTCGAAATCGCGCAAGGCTTGGCGGATCGACGGATGCCCCTTGGTTTTCAGAATGTTGAGAGAAAAGACGACATCGCGCGCGGTCAAGGGGGATCCATCGTGGAATCGTGCCTCCTTGCGCAGAAGAAAGCGGTAGGTGTTTTTGTCGGCCGAAACCCGCACGGCGCGCGCGACAAGGCCATAAAGCGAATCCGGCTCGTCGCCGCTGCCGGTCATCAGCGTATCGAAAATGGCCCCCATTCCCGCCGCGCCATCGCCCTTCAAAATATAGATATTCAGCGTGTTGAAGGTGGTGAAATTCTGGTTGCCGGAGGTCGCGCTGATCTGAAGGGCGATCTCGCCGCCCTTCGGCGCCGCCGGGTTCACATAGGGGAAATGGCTGAAACCTTCGGGCATCGCGAGATCGCCGAAGATGGAGAGACCGTGCGTCTCTGTCTCTTGCGCCCCCGCTTCGGCGCCGCTCAAGGAGCGCGGAACGATGAGGCCAGCGAGGCCAAAACGCAGCATCGCGCGGCGGCTAAGCCAAGCTGAAAGCTTTGCATGGGATGTTGCCGTCAAGATTTCTCCTTCAACGCCGAGGGGGCGGGCCGCACACGGCTTATCTTTTTGTTTTGTCGCATGATCTTATTCGAAAAGTCAGCCCTTTCCGAAGCTCATGCGCGAGGTTTTGATCGCCATCATAGGCACGAAAAAGCCGGGCAGGAACCCGGCTTTTGCAAAAATACGGCCCGAAAATATCATTTCCGGGCGTGAGACACCAGCTTTGCCCGATGAATAGGTTTGGTTTCGGCGGGCTTCACCTTCGGTTGCGAAAGATGGGGTTCCGTCCGCGCGCCCGCCGTTGCCACGCCCGCGCCGCTGGTTGGAAGCGGCTGCGGATTATCCGACACGGCTATGCTCTTTGGGTTGCGGAGAGGCGGCGGCGGCGGGGGCGCTATGCTGGCGCTCGGCGTTGACTCGGCTGCCCCCCTTGCCGGAAGCGGCGCGGGATTGTCGGACAAGCTACGCAAATAGTCGATGATGTCGGCCCGTTTGGCGGGATCGGCCTCTCCCGCGAAGGTCATTTTCGTCCCATGGGCGTAAGCCTGGGGATTGGCGAGGAATTGGTCGAGATCAGCATAGGTCCATTCGCCGCCCTTCGACTTGAGGGCCTCGGAATAGTCGAACCCCGCGACCGAGGCTTTCGGCCGCTCGACGACACCATAGAGCGGCGGCCCGATCTTGATGCGCCGCGCCCTTCTCGAAATTATGGCAGGCTTGGCAGGGCTTTGTGTCCGCCTGACCTTTTTGCACATCGGCCGCCGCCAAACGTTGTCCAACGGGCGCGACGGATGGCGCGGCGCTGCGCGCTTCACCCGCCGCCGCCCCCGGCGCCGAGGGCAGCGGATAGCCCGGCTTGACGAGCTTGGGAGGCGTGAAAATCCCGGTGGAGATCACATTCAGGCACATCGCAAGGAGAAGCGTTCCGAGAAAAGCTGCCAGCGATTTTGTTCAGTTCAAAAGTATCCAAGGCAGGGCCTCCGTCTCTCACGAATCGATGCCGTCACGCCGGAAGCTGGAGCGGGCCGCTTTCCGGCATGACGTCGTGACTCAACGTTCGTGAGCAATGATTGGTGCAATGCAGTTTGTGCACCATGAAGACCAAACGTGACTGTAATGGAAAGGGGCGCTTTAGCGCGCGACGCATTGCCGCGCGGGGTCTTCGCGGCGATTAAAATTGTCTTAAATCTGAGGGTTGGACCCGTTTGCGGCGGCTGCGCCGCGGCGCGACGTCAAATCCTCCGCCCGTTGCAGGCGCGGCTGAGTGCGGAAGCGGTCCGGCGCGCGCATCGCGGTCGTCGGGATCGCGCCCTTGTGCGGGCGGGTGTCTTGCCGTCACATGATCTCGGCGGCGACTCCGGCGCCTTGGCGGGCGCTCAGGTGGAGTAGCGCGCAAAATCTCGCAAGACAGGTTTCCCGGTCGAAGACCGCGGCGAGCTTGCGGCCGTCTCCGAGCGCCGGATGATCACCCTCGGCAACCAATATGCCGATCTCGCGCGCCATCGCCTCGCTGTCTCCGGACGGCACAAGGATGGCGGTGCCGTTCAGCACTTCGTAGAGTTCGGTTCCCGCATCGGCCGTCACAAGCACGGGTTTGCCGCTCGCCAGCATGCCGCCGAGTTTCGACGGCAAGACGAGATCGGCGGCTCCGCGCGATTGCGGCAGCACATGCAAATTTGCCAAATTGAGGAGCTCGCAAAGCCGTTCTTCCGGCTGCAGCGGCAGGAAATGCACATTTGGCAAATCAGCGCAGCTTTGCATCAGGCGCTTCTTTTCGGGCCCGTCTCCGGCAATGACGAAATGCACATGCCGCACGCCGGCAAGCCGGCGCGCCGCGGCGAGCACCACGTCGAGGGCCTGTTTGACGCCAATATTGCCGGCATAAAGAACGACAAAATCGGTGCTGCTCAAGCCGAGCTCCGCGCGAAACACATTCGGTTCCGTGAGCGGCTTGATCTTGGCGAGATCGACCCAATTGCGCACCAATCCGATCCGGTCCGCATCGATCCCCTTGGCGATCAGGCGCTTGCGCATTTGGCTCGAGATCGTGATGACGCCGGAAAAGCACCGCAGCAGCCACGACTCCATCCGGAAAAAGAGGTTTTTTAGGAGGGTTCCCGAAAGATGGCCGACCGCAAAAGCCGCGTCGACCTCGAGATCTTGCACATGGAGGATCGCGTGGGCGCCAGCGAGCCGAGCCGGAAGGGCGATGGGCGCGATAAAGAGGGTTGGCTCGATACACAAGACAATGTGGGGCCGTTCCGTGAGGATTTTCCAAAGAGCGACGGGCACCGAAGTGATGGCAAAGCTGAGCGGCGCAAGGAGGCGCCAAATCCCGCGCATTTCGGCGCGAAGCAGCAGCGGACAGCGCAGAATTTTGATGCCCGAGCGGGTTTCACTCGAATAGCGCAGCGCCGAATAAGGGGGGGCGGCGCGCCAGCCAGGATAATGCGGCGGCGCCGTCACCACGCACACGTCAAAGCCATTCTTGGCCAGATAGGAGCCGATCTCGCCGGTGAACCGGCCGATGCCGATCATTTCCGGAGCATAATTGATCCCATAAATCAGAATTTTATGTTTCGTTCTCTGGCCCGGGGCGGAATGTGGGGCTCGAGCGTATGACTCCCCTTGAAACGGAAGCTCAATTTGGGACGCGACTGGGCCACTCCCCCCATCAGCGTGGCTTGACCTCGGTAGGATCCGGGAAATCCTCAATGCGGCCGTCCTTGTGGTAAGTGCTTGAACGTCCTTAGAGCCTCGAGTTCATCGGTCTCACGTCACAAGCGCGGCGGCGTTCCTTTGCGCGAGAAGCCGATGCCGACCTTGCACACAGGCGTCCGCCGATGCCTCAATTTATTGTAGCGTATAATATCCAATATCATACGTCAAACGAAAATTGTAATTATTAGAAATGAGCTTGGCGCGACGAGCGCATGGCTCGATGCTGATGCTTCCGTCGTACAGTAGCGTTCAGAATTGTTAAGATTCTGACAATGCTGGTCCGTTCATGACGATGGCCAGCGTTCCGGGCTACCTCTGCCAGGCTTCGGGCGTTCCAGCTCTTTGTGCAACAGGACCTCAACCGATTATGCGGCAATTGGCAGGTCCGGCACGATATGCTGCAATTAGATCATGACAGCTTCAAGGACAAAGCTTTCACGATCTTGGCCGCCTTGTTTGATCCAAGGCAAAAGACCACGACTTTTTTAGATCATGCTCTCAGGGACAGTCCTTCGCAATTTGCGATATTGCAGGACCACACTCACGATGTCAAGGCCAGGGTGTTCAGACCGCTTGGCGCGGCTCGATGAGCCGCGCCGGCAACAACTCAAGGCGCGGTAGTAGCAACCGGCGGCAGTTGCGAACACAGCTCCGAACGAATGCCCCTGAATAACCTGGTGTGTGATTGGCGGGCCTTGAATGGCCGGATAGGTCGCGTTGACAGTCCCCAGGAATGTACCGATGAAGGTGAGGACTTTAGTTGTCTCATAGGAATGCGCATTGGCCATGAAAATGATGTCGTCGTTGCGCATCTGAAGCCTTGTGGCCAGGAAATAGCCGCCAGGATCGCGGAAGTCGATCTGGAAAATGACCGGCACAAGAGGCCCGTTGAATTGCTTCATGTCGGCGCCAAGGAGCTGCGCGACCTCGCGGGGTTCCTGACGGTAAAGGAAGACCGCGCCCGGATCGGCTTGGACATCGCCCAAGCCGCCCGCCTTCGCCACGGCTTCGGCGAGGTTGATCCGCCAAGCGTCGAAGAAAAACTCGCCCTGGGCGAAAGCGGCGGCGCCGCCGCCGTTGGCGCCAAAGGCCATGAATTTCTGCTGCTCCTGATAGACATAGATCCGGTCGCCCGGCAAAATATGGATGTTGTTGGCCGGGTTCATCACGAGATTTTCGAAGGGCACAGTGGCGCGCCGGCCGCCCCGCTCGAGCATGACCCAGCTCGCATAGCCAGGCCCCGTGATCCCGCCCGCGCGGGTGATGGCGTCGAGGACTCGGTCGCCCGCGCCGGACATCGGCACCGCGAAACGAAGCGGCGTATTCACCGACCCGACCACGGTGATCAGCGAGGTCCGCTGCTGCGACAAAGTCACGACAACTTGCGGCTCGATCGCCCGGTTTTTGATCTTGCTAATGATATCGTTTTGAATTTCGACGTTGTCGCGACCGGAGGCTTTGACCACGCCCGCGTAGGGCATGGTGATATTGCCGTTATTGTCGATAATCTGGTCCGGAAGCGTCACGTAATTGCCGGGACGCACGCCGGCTTCAAGGGGGATGAACAAACCGCCCGCCGCCGCTTCAAAAACCGTGACGGACACGACATCGCCGATGCCGAAAACGATTCTTGATGAAGGACGCTGGTCGGTGAAGGCGCCCGCGAGGCCTTTCGGCTCATGCGCCGCGAGAATGTCGATGGTCTCGGGCGTTAGCTTGACCAGCTGGTAAGGGACGGTCGGGGACGATCCGGACTCGATATCCGCAGAGGATGGTCCTGAAACCGGAAAAAAGGAACAGCCGCCCGCTCCCAATATTGCGAGCGCGGCCAAGGAGATTAATCCAATTCGCGAGCCTGACATGAATTTCCCCTCAATTTTTCCGGTAAAATCGTCCTCTGACTGGTATCCCAAAACAACAATCAAAGCTAGGAAAGCGGGGCCATTTTCCTGGCGAAAGGATGCACTATTCCCGAAACTGTTACAAATTTAACACGGATTGCATGATCGAGGATTGAAAAGTCTCTCCCATATGTTTGTCCGTAAACGCAACGAGTTCCAGCTTACACCCTAATTTTCAAGAAGTAGAATAAAGTTCTATGAAGCGTTTCGTCCCCAGGAAGTTTGGATTTAACTTTTATTTTATTTTGCTTATATTATATGAGTGAATCGCGATTAAGCGATAAAAGGACTCGATTCCGAGATCGCTGCCATTTACTCTTAGGAAAAAGCGCCTGCTATTCGACTTCATCCGCGCGCCACGCCATCCGCGCTCCGCCTGCGCGGTTTTCGCGATGCCGCCGTTCGGACAGGCTTTCCCGCGTTTCGAGGGCCTGCGGCGAACCGGGGGATCTTCTTTCGCCTCAGGCCATGGCGCGGGTTCCGCGGCGAATTCCTCAAACTCCGGTTTAAATCTGGTTTCTTCGCGTGCTACACTTATTAAATGAGCGTTGGTATTGCATCTGGGGCCGAGAGAGAGAGCGAGCGGGCGGTGGACCGGCGCGCGGCCCAGCTCGTGCAAGCCCTTGGGGGGCGCCCGATTGTCCTCATTGGCCTCATGGGATCGGGCAAGACCTCCACCGGCCGGCGGCTCGCGCAGCAGCTTGGCATCGAATTCGTCGATGCCGACGCCGAGATCGAAGCCGCGGCCGGCATGTCGATTACGGAAATTTTCGCGCAGCATGGAGAAGCCTATTTCCGCGATGGGGAACGCCGCGTCATGGCTCGTCTCTTGAACGAGGGGCCACGCGTGGTCGCGACGGGCGGCGGTGCCTTCATGAACGAGGAGACAAGGGCACGGATCGCGGCGTCGGGGATATCGGTTTGGCTTAAAGCAGATCTCGACGTCCTCTGGCGCCGGGTGCGCAAGCGCTCACACCGCCCGCTTCTGCAAGGCGGCGATCCCGAGCGCACCCTCCAGACGCTTCTCGAACAGCGCTATCCGATCTACGCGAGGGCCGACGTCACGGTTGTTTCGCGGGATGGGCCGCATGAACTCGCGGTTGAGGAAACAATCGCCGCCCTTGAGTTCTTTTTACGGTTTTCGCCCGACCCGCCGCCGCCGGTCGCCGTCCGAAGAATGGCCGTTTCCCAAATGCCGCCGGGCCTTGGTTCGCGCCCTGTTTCGAGCCCGGCGCGCGTCGACGTGGAGCTTGGGGCGCGGCGCTATGCGATCTTGATTGGGGCGGGGCTGATCGGCGAGGCGGCGCGCCACATCCGCGCGCTCGCGCCGCGGGCGGCCTGCGCGATCGTGACCGATGAAAATGTCGCCAAATTGCATTTGCCGGCGCTCGAACACGCGCTCGGCGAGGGGTTTATCCGCCATTCAACGGTGGTTGTGGCTCCCGGAGAAGCGTCGAAATCCTTCGCGGAATATGCGCGTGTGTGCAACGCCCTGATTGCCGCGAAAATCGAGCGCGGCGACGTGATCATCGCCCTTGGCGGTGGCGTCATTGGCGATCTTGCCGGGTTCGCTGCGGCGACGCTCCGGCGCGGGATGCGCTTCATTCAGGTGCCGACGACACTTTTGGCCGAAGTCGATTCCTCGGTTGGCGGCAAAACGGGAATCAACTCCCCGCATGGCAAGAATTTGATTGGCGCCTTCCATCAGCCTTCGCTTGTCCTCGCCGATATCGATACGCTCGACACATTGCCGCAACGGGAGTTCCGTGCCGGCTATGCCGAAGTTGTCAAATATGGCCTGATCAACGATCCAGATTTTTTTGCGTGGCTCGAGGCACATTGGCGCCAGGTTTTCGAAGGCGGCGGCGAGCGCATTCATGCGATTGCGACAAGCTGCAAGGCGAAGGCCGCGATCGTCGCGCGCGACGAATATGAGGAGGGCGACCGCGCGCTCCTCAACCTCGGCCATACCTTTGGGCATGCTTTCGAACGCCTCACCCATTATGACGGGACAAGGCTTGTGCATGGCGAGGCCGTCGCCATTGGCATGGCGTGCGCCTTCCGTTTCTCCGCCCGCCGTGGGCTTTGTTCCATGCAAGACCAAGCGAGGGTCGAAGCGCATCTGCAAGACGCTGGCTTGCCGACCCGCTTGGCCGATATCCCGGGCTTGAACGCCAGCGCCGAAGAGATCGTCGAAGCCATGTATCAGGACAAAAAGGTCAAGCATGGCGCCCTCACCTTCATCCTCGCCCGGGCGATCGGGGATTGCTTCATAGAAAATGCGGTCGAAGCCAGCGAGATTCTCGGCTTCCTTCAAGATGAACTGAGCTTGGGACGTTAAATCATGCACGGCGCGGCTGCCGCGGTTTCAACAGTCGATGTTTGGCTCGCGGTCGCAACCATCCTCTTATGTGTCGCTCTGTCGGCGTTTTTCGCGGCTACGGAGACGGCGCTCACCGCCGCCTCCCGGGCACGCATGCATGGCTTGGAGAAAACCGGCGATAAGCGCGCGGCTTTGGTCAACCGGCTGCTGGCTAGCCGGGAACGGCTGATCGGCTCAACTCTTCTCGGCAATACCCTCGTCAATATCGGCGCCTCGGCGTTTACGACGAGCATTCTCGTCGCGCTTGCCGGCGAACATGGGGCGATCTACGCGACGGGGCTCATGACCGTGGTTCTCTTTGTTTTCGCCGAGGTGATACCGAAAACCGTGGCGATCAATTATCCGGACCGCACCTCACTTCTGGTCGCCCGGGCGATCTCTATCGTCATCACCGTTTTCGGGCCCATCCTCATCATTGTCGAAGTTCTTGTGCGCTGGCTTTTGAAACTTGCTGGCCTTGATACGAGCCGGAGGCATTCGATTTTGTCCGGGCACGAAGAACTGAAAAGCGCGGTCGATCTTCTGCACCGGGAGGGCGGCGTCGCGCGGTCCGACCGTGACATGTTCGGCGGCTTGCTCGATCTTCGCGACCTCGAAGTGTCGGACGTGATGGTTCACCGCACCAAAATGCTCGCCATCAACGCCGATTTGCCGCCACAAGAGTTGGTTCGCGAGGTGGTGACGGCTCCTTATTCGCGCCTGCCGCTCTGGCGCGGCGAGCCGGAAAATATCGTCGGCGTGCTGCATACGAGGGATCTTTTGCGGGCGCTCGATATGGCCGACGGCGACGCCGCCAAACTCAAGGTCGAATCGATCGCGCTCGAACCCTGGTTCGTGCCAGAAACCACTCCGGTTCAGGCGCAACTCCAGGCGTTCTTGAAGCGCAAAACCCATTTTGCCCTGGTGGTCGACGAATATGGCGTCGTCATGGGTCTTGTCACGCTTGAGGATATTATCGAGGAAATTGTCGGCGATATCGCCGACGAGCACGATGTCATCGTCCAAGGCGTGCGGATGTTGCCGGACGGCTCCGCGATCGTCGATGGCTCGGTGCCCATTCGCGATCTCAACCGCGCGATGGGCTGGGCTCTGCCGGACGAGGAAGCGACCACGATCGCCGGCCTCGTCATCCATGAGGCGCGCGCCATCCCCGAATCGGGGCAGGTGTTCGCCTTCCACAATTTCCGCTTCGAAGTGCTGCGCAAGACGCGCAACCGGATCACCTCACTGAAGATCATGCCGGGCGAATCTGAGGCAAGCGCGGCGGGGGGCTAAACGGGCGCGTCCTTGCCAAGGCCCGCCGTGTCCATGACCCCTTGAACCTTGCGCTGAAACTCCTGATCCGCGCCCTTGGCCAGAAGCCCCGCATTGGCCGCGATCGCGCCGCACAAAGCCTCGACCCAAGGAAGGTCCGCCTTGGCGAAATCGCCAAGCACGTGATTGTGCACCAGCGCCTTATCGCCCGGGTGACCGATGCCGATCCGCACGCGGCGGTAGTCATTGCCAAGATGCGCCGTCAATGACTTAAGACCGTTATGGCCGGCGTTGCCTCCGCCAGTCTTGACCTTCACCTTGCCCGGCAAAAGATCAAGGTCGTCGTGAAAAACAACGATGCGGGAGGGGTCGATCTTGTAAAAATTCGCCGCCTCGCCGGCCGAGCGGCCGGATTTATTCATATAGGTTTGCGGCTTGAGCAGAAGCACCCGCTCGCCTGCGAGCCCGATCTCGCTGACGAGGCCTTGGAAGCGCGCGCGGAAGGCTGGCGCTTGATAGGCGCGGGCGATCGCGTCGAGGGCCATGAAACCGGCGTTGTGGCGATGGCAGGCAAAGGCTTTGCCCATATTGCCGAGGCCGACGAAGAGAAGCATGGTGCCTGCCGGGAAGCTCTGCCTAGAGCATGATCCGCGAAAGTGGAGACCAGTGTCGCGAAAAGATCATGCGAAATCAAAGACTTCTAGGTCCTGTTGCGTGTCAATCTCATCGCATCATGCTCGCGTTAACACGCGGCCATCCGGGCGCCGGAGCGTTTGTCCCCCACGCAGGAATCGCTCCGAACCAAAGGGTTGGAGCATGTCCCATCCGGGACATGCTCGCACAAGTCGCGCTATTTTTTGGCCTTCGGCGGTGCCTTGGCCGCAGCAGCCGCGGGCGCGGCGGCTTTCCCGGCTTTGGCGTCTGGCGCTGCGGCTGCCGCAGCTGGGGACGCGGCGGCCGCCGCTGCAGCTGCGGCGGGCTCTTCCGCCGCTACGAGGGGTGCCGAGATCGTCGCGATCGTGAAATCGCGTTCGCGCTGGGTCGGCTTGCACCCCTCCGGCAGGGGAATTTCGGTGATATGCACCGAATCATTGATTTGCAGGGAGGCGAGATCGGCGACGACCGCTTCGGGAATGGCATCGGCCGGAACCCGCATTTCGATCGTATGGCGCACGATGTTCAAGCTGCCGCCCCGCTTGATCCCCGGGCAGATATCTTGATTGAGGAAATGCACCGGCACCTGGACACGCAGGCTCGATCCGGGCTTCAGGCGGAGGAAATCGACATGAAGCGGCTGATCCTTGATAGGATCAAGCTGGTAATCGCGGGGAATGACGCGTTGCTTCACGCCGCCGACGTCAAGCTCGAAGATCGTCGTCAGGAAATGCCCGGCGTAGATCAATTTGTTCAAGTCACGGTAATCAAGCGCGATCGGCTCGGCGGCATCGCCGCCGCCATAAATCACGCCTGGAATACGGCCTTCACGGCGAACGCTGCGGGCGGCCCCCTTGCCTGTCCCCTTACGCGCCGTGGCCGCGAGAGTTCTCGTCCCGGCCATTTGGGTGTCCTTAAGAAATCCGTTCAAAGATGATACGCCCATGCCTCCAGGGGTGCCGGAAGGGACGCAAGCGGCTTATAGCGGCGGGGCGGCGCTTATGCAACGCCTGCCGATACGCCGCGTTTCCGGCAGGCGCCGGAACGCCGGGGCAGGGCTGGCTTCAAATGGACTATAAACACAATAGGGAAGCCTTGAGGACCAAAGGAATGAGTGATTTCGAAGTTTGATTTTCCCCGCCGCCTTCCCCTGCATCTGCGCGGGCTCGTGCGGCGCCAGGAAGCGGGATTCATAGCTCTTGCGGCGATCGCGGGCGGCGTCGCGGGTCTTGGCGTCGTGGCGCTCCTCGGGAGCGCCAACATTCTGCACCTCTGGCTTTTCGGGCACCAGCATGTGAGCGACCTCTTTGCGCTCGCGGCGCCAATCCAGGCGCTGGTTCCGCTCGCGGGCGGTCTCGTTCTCGGCCTTTCCGGGGTTTACGTTCGAAAGTGGATGCCGAAGCGGCCGGTCGATCCCATCGAGGCAAATGCGCTGCACGGCGGCCGGATGTCCCTCAAGGACAGCGCGCTCATCGCCGCGCAAACGGTGGTTTCAAATGGTTTTGGCGCTTCGGCCGGCCTGGAAGCCGCCTATACGCAAGTGGGATCGGGGTTGGCGTCCTGGCTTGGGACGGCGTTCCGGCTGCGGCGCGGCGACATGCGCACCCTTGTCGCTTGCGGTTCCGCGGGGGCCATCAGCGCCGCCTTTGGCGCCCCCCTGACCGGCGCTTTTTATGCCTTCGAGCTCATTTTGGGGACCTATACACCCTTCGTTCTTGCCCCCGTTGGCGCGGCGGCCGTCTGCGGATTTCTTGTCTCGAGGGCGCTGGGCGCCGGCGGCGAATTCATGGGCAAAATTGTCTTGAACGGCACGCTTTCCCGCGCCGACATGGGTCTTTTGCTTCTCTTGGGGATTTTTTGCGCTTTCTTTGGGGTCCGCTTGATGCGGGCTGTGAGTTGGGTCGAGCGGATCTGCGGACGCCTCGCCCTGCCGCGCGCCCTGCAACCCGCGGCCGGCGGATTGATCGTGGGGCTTCTCGCGCTCGCGACGCCCCATGTGCTCGCCTCTGGCCATGGCGCCTTGTCCGAGCTTTTTGGGCCTAAGCCCGATCCGTCGGATGTCGTTCTCATCACGCTTTTCCTCAAGTCCGCCGCGTCTGTGGTTTCGCTGGGCACCGGCTTTCGCGGCGGTCTTTTCTTTGCGTCACTGTACATTGGCGGCATGATCGGCCGCGTCTTTTTCTTCGGCGTCGACTATTTCGATCCGTCTCTGGCGCCGGACGTTCTCGTCTGCACCCTTGTCGGGATGGCGGCGCTAGCCGTTGCGGTCATCGGCACGCCGCTGGCGATGAGCTTTCTTGCTTTGGAAACGACGGGCGATTTTCCGCTCGGCCTCGTCATGCTGGCGGTCGCGAGCATCGTGTCGATTATCGTGCGGCAGACCTTCGGTTACTCCTTTGCGACATGGCGATTGCATCTGCGCGGCGAGTTGATTCGCAGCGCGCAGGACGTCGGCTGGATGCGGGATCTGACGGCTGGCCGCCTCATGCGGACGGATGTGCCGATGGCGCGGCTTGATATGACGATCGCCGCGTTCATGGACGAGTTCCCGGCGCGGTCCACCAATCAATGGGTCGTCGTGACCGGCCCATCGGGCCGTTATGCGGGAATGGTGTTCGTTCCCGACGTGCATCTTGCCGCCGTCAATGGGGAGGTGGGCATGGCCGGTCTTGGCAAGCTCGTGCGTTCGCCCGATGCTTTCCTGCTGCCCGAGATCAATATCAAGCTTGCCATGCAAATTTTCGAGCAAACCGAAATCGAGGCGCTGGCCGTCGTCGACAATGCGAAGGAACGCCATGTCATCGGGCTTTTGACCGAGGCGCATGTTTTGCGCCGCTATACCGACGAGCTTGACAAGGCGCACCGCGAGCTTTCGGGCGAAAGCTGGATTGGCGCGCGCTGACCGCATGAATTGCGCGTTGGACCACGGACCTTGCGGCAAAGTGCACAAACGAAACGGCACATCCATTTGGGATGAGGATCTAGAGCGTGATCCGTTCAGGACTCGAACGGCGCTCCAAGAGTCTTTGATGACGTATGATCTTTTCGAAAAACCGGTGCCCGCTTTCGCGCCGCTTCGCGCGCAAATGCCTTAGACTTAGATATCCTGGCCTTCGATTTCGAGCGTCAGCTTTTCAGCAAGTATCTTGACCTCCGGCTCAAGCGGATAAAGGGCGAGGACTTTGTTGAAAATCTCCAAGGCGCTCTTGTCGAGTCCCGCCCCCTGCAAGATCACGCCCATGCCCGCGAGGGCGCCGAAGTGGCGCGGTTCCAATTTCACGACTTGGTTGATGTCGGCCATCGCGCCATCCATGTCGCCGGTCAGAAACCTCGCTGTCGCCCGCTGATTCCAGGCTTCCGCCCAATCGGGGTCGAGCACGACAAGCTTGTCGAGCAATGAGAGCGCCAGCTCATATTGCTGCGCCTGCGCCGAGGCCGTGGCCCGCTGCATCAGGAGATTGGCGGTGTCCGATGGCGAGTTCAGCCAGAGGCGTTCGATGGATTCGGCGATATGCCGCGCGTCTTCGGGGTCGCTCGCTTGCCGCAGGCGGACGAACAGCGCGTCGAGCATCTGCTTGCGCACGGCTTCGGGCGGCGGCTTCGGCGCCAAGGCGCGCTTAAGCTGTTCGGCCTGAGATGCCACCGGTTTTTGGGCGCTCTTGCCCGCTGGCGGCCGCGCCGTCGCGGCGGGCGGACGCGCCAGGCCAGCGGCGGGCTTTTGCCCGTCTTCGCCCAAACCATCTTGGCCCAAACCTCCCTGGCTCAAGCCGTCTTCGCCTAAACCTTCTTGGTCCAAGCCGTCGTCGCTTAGGCCTTTTTCGCTGGGCTTTTCCGGAGGCGCGGCAAAGCGCCAGCCGAGGCCATGCCAATTATAGGGGCGAGGCGGGGCAAGGACAGGCCCATCGTCACGGTTGAGTGCGCCGGCGTTGCCGCCCCAAGCGCCGGGGTCATCCGCTGGCGCTTGCGCCAGGGCAGAGCCGTACACGGCACTCGCAATGGTCAAGGTTGCCGCACAAAGGACAAACCCACGCATCAGCATCAACCGGGAAAGCATTAACCGGGAAAGGATCGGCTTACGCTTGCGTGTCCAGCCTCACCCTTGCCGGGCCTTGTAGCGCTTTTGCACCTTGTTGATTATATACACGCGGCCCTTGCGGCGCACCAGCTGATTGTCGCGGTGGCGCGTACGTAAGGATTTCAATGAATTGCGGACTTTCATCGGACACATCCCAAAAAACAACCGGCCATCCCGGCCGGTTTGAAAAGACGTGAAGAGCTATGCCCTATTCGTGGCCCGCGATCAACCTTAAACACGCGGGCGACAAAACGGCGAAACCTTGTCGCCTTTCTTCCGCCCGTCTTCAGCGCTCATAAAGTCTGCCGGTTGGCCGAAGCGGGGGTTCACAACAGGCGGTTGCGCGCGCCGTCCAAAGGGTTCTGGATGCATCTGGATGCATAAGCGTTTCTGTTCGAGACTTTTCCTGACCGCGGTTTTCGCGGCGGTTCTCACAGGCACCGCTTCGGCGCACCCGCACGTATGGGTCACGGCGCGGGCGCAGGTGATTTTCGACGCAAAAGGCGAGATCGAGGCGATCCGCAACGCCTGGACGTTCGACGAGATGTATTCGGCTTTTGTGACGCAAGGGCAGGGGAAGGACGGCCAGCTCTTGACCAAGGAGGAGCTGGCGCCGCTCGCCAAGACCAATGTCGAATCTCTCGCCGAATTCGATTATTTCACTTATGCCAAGGCGGCCAATCAAAAGATCGAATTCGAAGCGCCGGTCGACTATTCCCTGGAACAGCGGGAGGACAAACTCGTGGTTCTTCGCTTCACGCTTCCCTTGAAGACCCCGGCGAGCGCAACCAAGGCTTTTTCCTTCCAAGTCTATGATCCGACTTATTTCGTGGCTTTCGAGTTGGAAAAGGACGAGCCGGTCGGCCTGGAAGGGGCGCCCAAAGGCTGTTCGATCAATGTGCTCGGATCAAAGCCCCTGGCGGCGCAGGACACCAAGAAACTTTCGGAATCCTTTTTCAGCGGCTTGTCGCCAGGCTATGATTTCGGCGTCAAACTCGCGAGCCGGATTATTGTTGCTTGTCCGTGAGGCTTTGTTGAATTTGAGTTCAGTTTCATTCGCGGCGTGTTTACGGCGGGGGCTGCCGCTCATGGTGCTCGGCCTTGCCGTTGTCGTGCTGCCGTGCCAAGGCCTGGGGCAGGGCGCGCATCATCCGTTCGCGGTGGGCGCGAACGAAGGGGCGGTCTCCAGCGCGCAAGGAATAAGCGGCTGGATTCTGGCGCAGGAATCGGGCTTTTATCGCTTGCTCAGCGGTGCGATCCGCGCCGCCAAACAGAGCGGCGCGGCGCCATGGGGGCTCTTGGCCTTAAGCCTTGCCTATGGGATTTTCCATGCCGCGGGCCCTGGTCACGGCAAGGCGGTGATTGCCTCTTATATGCTCGCCAATGAGCGCGCCTTGCGGCGCGGTCTCGTCATCGCTTTTGGCGCGGCGCTTCTGCAAGGCTTGAGCGCGGTCGCGATCGTTGGAGTGAGCGCACTCATCTTCCGGGCGGCGGCCCCGCGTATGACGGCGGCCGCGAGCGTTGTCGAGATGGTGAGCTATGCCGGAATAGCCATTCTCGGCGCCGCTCTGGTCTATGTGAAGGGCGCGGCGCTCCTTTCCGCTTGGCGCGCCATGCCCGCGGTTGCCGCCTATGCCGGGGGCGGCGGAACCGCCAGCGCATTTCTCGCCGACGATTGCACGGAGGCTCATGTCCACGGCCCCGGCTGCGGTCACGTCCACGCCCCCGATCCGGCCACGCTCGGAGCCGGATTTTCTTGGAAAAGCGCCCTCTTGACGATGGTCGCGGCGGGCGCACGCCCATGCTCGGGCGCCATTCTGGTTCTTGTCTTCGCCCTGGCGCAAGGGGTTTTTGCAACCGGATTTTTTGCCGTCATCGTGATGTCGCTCGGAACCGCGATCACGACCGCGGCCCTCGCCAGCGCCGCCGTCTTCGCCAAGAACGCGGCCGTCAAATACTCCAAGGCCGGTTCACGGCAGGCTTTGCTCGCGGGGCGCCTGTTCGAGTTTGGCGCCGCCGTCGCGGTCTTGGGCTTGGGGCTGGTCTTGTTCTTGGCGGTGCTCCTCACGGGCGGCGGCGGCAAGTGAGGGCTAGAGCATGATCCGCGAAAGTGGGAACCGGTTTTCCGAAAAGATCATGCGTAATCAAAGACTTTAGAGTGACCCGATTTAATCTCAACGGATCATGCTCTCAGTGAGGCTAAGCGGCCTCCAGCAGGCGCTTCGACACCAGCTCTCGCAGCCCGTGCAAATCCCGCGCGAAAACCCGGATCCCTTCGGCGAGCTTCTCGGTCGCCATTGCATCTTCGTTCAACATGAACCGGAAGGTCTTTTCGTCGAGAGCGAGCGTGGCCGGCGCGTGCGCCGCGGCCGCCTTGGGGTCAAGCCTTCGCGAAAGAACGCCCGTGTCATTGGCGAGCTCTTCGAGTAATTGCGGCGAAATGGTCAGCCGGTCGCAACCGGCCAGGGCCTCGATCTCGCCCTTGTTGCGGAAGGACGCGCCCATGATGATGGTCTCGATATTGTGCGCCTTGTAATAATTGTAGATTTGCCGGACGGAGAGAACGCCGGGATCGGTTTCCGCCGTATAGGTCTTGCCTTCGGCTTTGCTGTACCAATCGAGAATACGTCCGACGAAAGGCGAGATCAGGAAGGCGCCGGCATCGGCGCAAGCGGCGGCCTGGGTCAGCGAGAAGACCAGCGTCATATTGCAGTCGACCCCTTCGCGTTGAAGAATTTCCGCGGCCCGGATTCCCTCCCAGGTGGCGGCGATTTTGATCAGGATTCGTCGATGGCTTAAACCAAGCTTTTCATATTCGGTAATGATCTGGCCGGCCTTGGCCACCGTTCCCAGAGTGTCGAAGGAGGAGATCCGCATCGACCTCCGTCGACACGCGGCCGGGCACGATTTTCGACAGTTCGAGACCGAACCGCAAAGCCAGCCGGTCGGTGATCTCGCTGGTCAGCTGATTATGGCTTTTCCCCCAAAGAATGGTCTCGTCCAAGAGAGAGGCATAATTGGGCATGCGCGCGGCTTTGAGGATCAGCGACGGATTGGTGGTTGCATCGACAGCCCCGAAGCGGCGGATGGCATCCATGTCGCCGGTATCAGCAACCACGGTCGTCATGGCTTTCAATTGATCGAGTTTTGAGGACATCGGACTTACCATTCGAAAGGGTTGAGACGTTTCTCGTCATCAACGCATGAGGAGAGGGATTGTTGCCCGGGACCCCTGTCGGACGGAAGCGCAGAGAGGAATTATTTGCGCCGCCCGCAGCCCGGTTCTTGGCGCCAGGAATTAATGGATCAAACGCGAGAGCGCGCGGCCGGGTTTGGAATGGAGTTCCTTTTGGTCAACCGTTCCGTCCTTGTCCGTATCAGCGGCGTCGAAGAACTTTTCGACAAGGACGAGATATTCATCCTCGCTCAAAGTTGTATCATTGTCTGGATCCGCCCCCCTGAATTCCGCGCGACTGATACGCCCTTAAATCTCCTTGCGGTCGAGCGTCGTGTCATTGTCATTATCGAGTTTGACGAACACGCCGCTCGCCCCATCCTTCACCTCGGCGAGATCAAGGGTGCCGTCATTGTCCTTATCGAGCGCCGCGAGCGGCGAGGCCGCGTAGGATTTCGTGGCGCCAAACGCGAGGGGCAGGATCGCCAAGGAAAGGCCGAGAGCACATAGGGAAGTAACGAAGAAGCGGCAGCCAGTCATCGAATCTCTCCCTTGCGCCGCCAGGAAGGTCCCGTGCGCCGGAAAGCGCGGCAAGGACTGTTTCTTTTATCTTAGGGTCTTTGTCCGAAAAGTAAACGTTCGGGCGCTCTCCGATCCCGATCGTTTGCGATAACTGCCGAGGTGGGGCTTGCCGGGCCGCCGCAAGATCGCGATCGGAGCTTGGCTTGGGTTGGGCTTGGCGCTTTAGGCGCGCGGCCAGCGCTTGGCCAGAAGATGGTCGAGGGAAAAAATGCCCGGGCCGCGCGCGATGACAAGGAGAAAACAGGTGGCCCAGACGCCATGCTCCGGCCAGGCGTCGGGGTAGACGAAAATTTCGATGACGGCGGTCATAGTGAGAAGAGCGAGCGCGGCGAATCGGCTGGCGAGGCCGATCACGAGCAGAACCGGAAAGAAATGCTCGCTGAAGGCGGCGATCTTCGCGGCGACTTCCGGATCGATCAACGGCAGCGCATATTCATCGCGAAACAAAGCAATCGCATTGTCCGTGACATGAAAGCCCTCGACCTTGGTCTCGCCCGACCTCCAGAACACGGCGGCGGAAGAAACCCGCGCCACGAGCGCGATTAGGGAGTGCGGAATCTTATCCAAAACGGCGGTGGCGGCAAGGATCGCGCCTGGCAGAACCGAAGGCTTACCGGCAGGGGGGCTTGGAACGCGGGTCATGGCAGAGGCGCCTCGTAAGATTGGTTTGTGATCCTCGTCGCAAGCCCGTCGAAAAGCGCCGCGAGATTGGCGGCGGCATCGAAATCCGCGTGTGTGGCGAGCGCCGCCGCGGCCGCCACGCCGAGCGGCTCCCCAGCGGCGAGGCTTTGCAAGAAAATCTTGGCGCCGGGCGGCAAAAGGCGCACCTCGACATCGAGGCCAGGGCGCGACACAAGCGCATCTTCGCCGCTCCAATCCTCGATCGGCGCGAGCTCCATCTTGCCCGAATTCATCGCCCAGATCGTGACGATAGGATAGTCCGACGCGACGATTTCCAACGACGGGTGCAAAACGAAACGCAGCTCCGCCAAGCGCTCCGGGGGGATGGCGCTGAGGGTTGCGGGCGCGAGAGGCATCGCGTCGGCGGCGTGATAGGCGCGCGCGCGTGCCGCCTCAAGCCGGGCCACATCGGCAAGATAAGGAACCTCCCGCGCCGGCGCGAACTGCGCCAAGAACGCCGGAAACGCATCGCCATAAAAAATCATCAAGGGGGAGGTGGGTGGCTGCGCAAGGGCGAAGCGTTTTGCCGCGGCTCTGAAGAACTCCTCACCGACGATTTTGCGGACCGCAGGAAAGCGCGCTTCCAGCGCGTCGAGAAGCCCCACCACGACATTGTTGCGATAGACCGCAAAGCGCTTTTGCGGCGCCTCCGAACTCTGCGAGATCACCCCGCGAGGCAGGCCCGCAGCGGGGTCGCGCAGCGCCTTTGCGAAATCGGTTTGGAAATCCCCGGTCATGGCGGCGCAACGCTTTCTCAAGCCGCAGCCGGCGCGGTGCCGTCAGACAAGGCAAGGTCCAGACGGCGCTGAGCGGCGAGCGCTTCGGCACGGAGCACCGGCCATTCCGGCACGTCATTGTCCCATTCGATCAAAGTCGGCAGCGGCCCGGCGCGGGCGATCACGCTCTCGTACAAGGCGAAGACCTCCGCGATCACCGGCGATCCATGCGCATCGATATAGAGCGGCTTGGCTTGATCATCCCTGGCCACGAAATGACCGGCGAGATGAATTTCGCCCACCAAATCGAGGGGAAAGGCTTCGAGATAGGCGCTCGCGTCGAACTCATGATTGCGCGCCGAAACGAACACATTGTTGACGTCGAGCAAAAGGCCGCAGCCGGTCGCGCGCGCGACCTCTTGCAAAAACTCCGTCTCCGGGATCGCCGATTGCGCGAAGCGCACATAGGTCGCGGGGTTTTCGAGAAGAAGGCGGCGCGAAAGCGCGGTCTGCGCTTCGTCGATATGAGCAATGACCAAGGCCAAAGTGGCCTCGGTATAAGGGAGCGGCAGGAGATCGTTGAAAAAGAGGCCGCCATGCGAGGACCATGCAAGATGCTCGGAAAAGCTTTCCGGCTGGTAGCGGTCGCAAAGCTGTTTCAGCCGGGCTAGATGGGCGCGGTCGAGCGGTTCGTTGGCGCCGATGTTCAGTCCGACGCCATGCAAAGAAAGCGCGTAATTTTCCCGCAGAAAACGCAATTGCGCATGCGGAAGGCCACCGGCGCCCATGTAATTTTCGGCATGCACCTCGAAGAAACCGAGCGGCTGCGGACGGGCGGAAATGGCGGCAAAATGCTCCGGCTTGAAACCGGCGCCCGCGCTCATGGGAAGCTTTGAAACGCGCATGGAGGGGCTCCTCAATCTTGCCTTTGGGGCGCCGCGAAAAGGGGGGCGCGGTCGCCGCGTGCCCCCCGTCTCACATCAAGACTTGGAGGGCTTCAACATCCCCATGCCATTCGGGGTCTTGATGGTTTCGCAGGTTCCCGAAGGGACATATTTCCAAGCCGTGCCTTCATAGTCGGCCTTCGATTGACCGGCGCAGCTGTTGACACCCTTCGACGCGCAATCATTTTGTCCCTTGAGGGCGACGCCATAGCATTTTTCCTTGCCCGTTTTGGCACCGCCCATTTCCTGAGCGGAAACAGGCGCCGCGAGAAGTGCGAGCGCGGCGGCAAGCGTGGCGGCGGTGATCTCGGTTTTGGTAATCATGATGCGTTCCTTGTAGGAATGAGGCCGATCTTTGACACGGAAATGAAAATTCTCATTTTCGCCCCGCTCTCCGTTCCGGCACAGCGTTTTTACACCTTCTTCTACGCTCGAGCGAGCGCGGACGTTACGCTCGCCCGCGCATGGTCCCGGTGACAAAAACGTGATAGCGAGGGCAAAGACGACATGTAACAAGCGGGCCGCTTGGTCCGAATGAACCAGACGGGCCCCTTGTGCGCGGCGATAAACAGGAAAAGCAATGGGCGCTTCTGATGCGCGCGGGCAATGCGGGCGACGCTCATTCGTACCAGCGTTTGCTGCGGGAGGTGACGCCCGTGCTGCGCGCCGCCGCGCGCCGGGGCCTTGCCCCGGCGGGAATGGCCGATACCGACGCCGAGGACGTTGTGCAGGAAACGCTGCTTGCCATTCATCTCAAGCGGCAGAGCTGGGATGAGGAGGCGCCCTTTGGCCCCTGGCTTCGGGCCATCGCGCGCCATAAAATGATCGACGCCTTGCGCCGCCGCGGCCGCCGCGTCAGCCTTCCGATCGACGATTTTTTGGACGTCTTGGCGGATGGCGCAGGCGAACCCGGCATGCTCACCCGTGATGTCGAACGACATCTCGAAGAGCTGCCGCCGGGGCAACGCACGGTCGTGCACGCGATTGCCGTCGATGGTGCGTCCATTGGCGAAGTGGCGGCGCGTTTTTCGATGACCAGCGGAGCCGTCCGGGTGGCCTTGCATCGCGGCCTCTCGTCCCTCGCCCGCAAGTTCAGGGAGGAGGCGCCATGAAGACGGACGATCTCATCCGCGCTCTGGCCGCCGATTGCGCGACCCGGCCAATGCCGGTGCGGCGGCTGTTCGTGTTCGCCTTGATCCCCGGCATCGCGATCGCATTGATCTTCCATTTCACGATCCTTGGGCTCCGGCCGCATCTTTTGGCCTTGCTTGGCGATCCGCGGCTGCTGTTCAAGCTTTGTGTCACCCTCTTGCTGGCCGTCCTTTCCGGCCTCATGGTCTCGCGCATCGCGAGGCCCGGCGCGGGTGTTCGCCGCATCGCCCTCCTGCTGGCGATGGTGCCCGTCCTTCTGGCGGCCGCCAATATCGCGGAGCTGCGCGCTGTCCCGGCCGCGCTTTGGGGGCAAAGGCTCATCGGCTCCAACGCCGTCGCCTGTCTGATCAGCATCCCATTTCTGGCCGCGGCGCCGCTCGTTGCCGCTCTGTTCGCCTTGCGCCACGGCGCACCGGAGCATCCCGCCCTTGCCGGGGCGGCGGCGGGACTCCTCGCTGGCGCCATTGGCGCGGCCTGTTACGCGACGCATTGCCCGGATGATTCGCCGCTCTTCGTCGCGGCCTGGTATTCGCTGGCGATTGGCTTCGTCGTTGCCGCCGGTGCCATAGCGGGCGCGCGGCTTTTGCGCTGGTGAGGCGGAGCGCCCGCGGGCTCAGGCCGGGCTCAGCTCTTGTGTTCGCCAAGCGCCGCTTGCGGTTTGTCGCGCAGCTCCCTGCGCAAGATTTTGCCGACATTCGACTTTGGCAACTCTTTGCGGAATTCGATGAATTTCGGCACTTTGTAGCTGGCGAGCTCGCTTTTGCAGAAATCGCGCACCGTCTCGCTATCGAGCGACGGGTCGGAACGGACGACAAACGCCTTGACGGCTTCTCCGGTGGCCGCGTCCGGCACGCCGATGACGGCGCATTCCTCTACACCCGGAAGTTCGGCAATCGACCGCTTCGACCTCATTTGGATAGACATTGAAGCCGGAGACGAGGATCATGTCCTTGCGCCGGTCGACGATTGTGAAATAGCCCTCGGCATCCATTTTCGCGATGTCGCCGGTCGAGAGCCACCCATTGCGCAAGACATTGCTGGTTTCGCCAGGTTGCTTCCAATAGCCAGGCATGACCTGCGGGCCGCGCGCGATGAGTTCCCCGGGTTCGCCGATCGCGACCTCGCCGCCATGCTCGTCAACGCATTTGATCTCGGTCGAAGGAAGCGGCACACCGATCGATCCGGGCTTGTTGCGTCCGGGGGGATTGCAGGTGAGGACCGGGGACGCCTCGGTCAAGCCGTAGCCCTCGATCACCGGGGTTCCCGTCGATCTTCAGCCACCGCTCGGCCACCGCCGCTTGCAGGGCCATGCCCCCGGCCACCGAAATCCGCAGGCTGCGGGGCGGGTTCTTCGCAAACCAGGGCGAGTTCAACAGGCCGTTGAACAAAGTGTTGACCCCGGTGATGAAGGTGATGGGGACTTTTTCGAAGGCTTTGCGGAGATTGGTCAGCGGCCGCGGGCTCGGAATCAAAACACTATGCGCGCCCCGAATGAAAAAGCCGAGAAGGTTCACGGTGAAGGCGAAGATATGGTAGAGCGGGAGCACGGTCAGGACTTGGTCGCTTTCCCGCATGTCGTCGCCCCTGAGGCTCAGGAACTGCGCCACATTCATGATCAGATTGCGGTGCGTCAGCATGGCTCCCTTGCTCACGCCCGTGGTGCCGCCCGTATATTGCAGGCAGGCAACGGCGGACGGCTCCAAGCCCCCGCGTGTACGCCTTGACATTGGCGCCGGCGCGAATGCTGGCCCTGCCCATCGCCAGCGCCTTGGCAAAAGCGGTGTGATGAAAACGCGGAACGGGCACCTCGTTCCGGACATATTTCTGGACAAAGCCGATCAGGCGCCGCGACGCCATTGGGAAAAGGCTTGCGGCCTCGGTCAGGACGACATGCGGAATCGGGGCCACTTTGAGGGCGTCGGCGAGCTTATCGGCGAACATGTCGATCGCGACGATCGCGGCCGGTTCCGCGTCTTGGAAGAGATGCACCATCTCATGCGCGGTATAGAGCGGATTGACATTGACGAGCACGCAGCCCGCCTTGAATATGCCGAAGGCGGCGACCGGATAGGGGAGGCCGTTGGGAATTTGAATCGCGACCCTGGCGCCGGGCTCGAGGCACAGCTTTTCACGCAGAAAGGCCGCGAAATCATCTGAATAGCGCTCGACTTCAAGATAGCTCAAGCTCGCCGCCATGCCGTTGGGCATGATCGTCGTAAAGGCCGGCGCGGCCGGCTTGCGCGCCGCCAAATCAGGCGGGATGTCGCCCAGCAATTCATAGGGCGCCTGTTCGATCGTTGCGGGAACGCCGGGCGGATAGGAGGCGAGCCAGGGGAAGCGTGCCCCGGCGTCCTGCGTGGCATTTGGTATCTCGTGGTCCATCGGCGTTTCCCAATTTTGTTATGTGCCATTATACAGACGATGCGGGCCTTCGCGAGAGGCTTGCCCGGTGCCCGCCGATGGATATAGTGACGGGCGGCCGGCGGCGGGATCTTGGTTTGCCGCCTCGCGGCTGCGGCCATGATCGCTTCCTATCGGCTCGATAGTGCAGGATCATGGTTTCTGACTGTTTGATGTCCTGCATGATCTCTGAGGTCACAAGCCGGTGGCCTTGCGATCGTGCTCTAAAAACGGAGCGACGAGCATTTTGGCTAAATCGAAGAAGATCAACTGGCTGCATGTTTCGACCCTCGTGGCCGTGGCCATTCTCGTCGGCACCGAAGTGGTGGGCGCGTCCTGGGCCGCGGGTTGGGCGCTGGGGGGCCTTCTGCAGCTCGATCCCCTGGTGAGCCGCGTCATCGAGGCGGGGTTTGCGCTCTGCGGCTTCGTGCTCCTCTATTATTTCATGCGCACCGCCATTCGCCACGAGACGATCCGCTAAAAATCCCCATTCGTCCCCTCCCGCCTTTCCCGGATTTTGCGCCGCGCGCGCCGCGCCTCCGCCCGCCAGACCCGAAGGAACGTCAAATGACAAAGGCTTTTGACCGGAGATCGGTGCTGAAGGCCGCCGCGGCGTTCGGACTGATCGGCGCCAACGCTAACCAAGCTTTCGCAGCGGGTGCGATGAAGCTTGGCGAGGCGGTGCCGTTTTCCTTCGAAGGTCTCAAGGCCATGGCGCAGCGCATGGCGCAGGCGCCCTATGCCGGCCCGGCGCGGCCGTCGCCCGAGATCGTCACCAAGATCAATTATGAAGCCTGGGGCAAAATCAAGTTCGACATGGACCATGCCCTCTTCGCCGAAGGGCCGGGCCGGTTTCCGGTGAGCTTTTTCCATCTCGGCATGTTCTTTCAAAAAGCCGTCGAAATGCATGTCGTCGAGGCAGGCACCGCGCGCCAGATCATTTATGACCAAAGCTATTTCGAAATGCCCGAGGATTCGATTGCCAAGCAGCTGCCGCAAGGCGCGGGCTTCGCGGGGCTGCGTGTCCAGGAAGCGCGCGATGGCGCCCTCGATTGGCACAAGAATGATTGGGTGGCTTTTCTCGGCGCCGACTATTTTCGCGCGATCGGCGAATTGCACCAATATGGGCTTTCCGCGCGGGCCGTCGCGCTCGATGTCGCCGTTGCGGGAAAGCCGGAAGAATTTCCCGATTTCACCAAATTCTATATCGATCAGGCCGAGACCAGCAATTCCCTGACGATCTACGCTCTTCTGGAAGGCCCCTCGATCGTCGGGGCCTGCCGCTTTGTGCTCGAGCGCACCAAAAGCGTTACGATGGACATCGACCAGACGCTTTTCTTGCGCGCGGATATCGCCCGCTTCGGCCTCGCGCCCGTGACGTCCATGTATTGGTTTTCCGAAACGAAAAAAGAGACAGGCATCGACTGGCGCCCGGAAGTGCATGATTCCGATGGCATTGCGGTGTGGGCGGGATCAGGGGAGAGGTTGTGGCGGCCGCTCAACAATGCGCCGCGCATCATCACTTCGTCCTTCGCGGACAACAATCCGCGCGGCTTTGGCCTTTTGCAGCGCGACCGCTGTTTCGATCATTACCAGGACGGCGTTTTTTACGACCGGCGGCCGAGCCTCTGGGTCGAGCCCAAGGGCGCCTGGGGCAAGGGCGCCGTGCAGCTCGTCGAAATCCCGACCGACGATGAAATCCACGACAATATCGTCGCCATGTGGGTGCCCGAGAACGCCGCATTGGCGGGGTCGACCGTCACGCTGTCCTACCGCCTCACTTGGGCCGCCGATGAGCCTTACCCAACCGATCTCGCGCGCTGCGTCGCGACACGTTTGGGCAACGGCGGCCAGCCCGGCCAGCCAAGGCCCAAGGGCGTGCGGAAGTTCATGGTCGAGTTCAAAGGCGCGCCGCTCGAAGCCTTGCCCTTCGGGGTCAAGCCCGAGGCGGTGCTCTGGGCTTCGCGCGGCACCTTTTCTTATGTTTTCACCGAAGCGGTCCCCGATGATGTGCCAGGCCACTGGCGCGCCCAGTTCGATTTGACGGTCGCGGGCGCCGATCCCGTCGAGATGCGGCTTTATTTGCGGGCGGGCGAAAAAACCTTGAGTGAAACCTGGCTCTATCAATATCATCCTTTTTAGCGCGCCAGCAGGGACGTTTGCGTTTGACCGGTTTTGCGCATCGATCGGACGCAATGATTTCACGTGGAAACATTTGGGTCCGATCGGCGTTTTGCCCTAACGGAGCTTTGAAAGGCGCGGCGTGCCCGAGATCCGGGATTTCGCTCGCAAAAATGGGTAGGGTTGCATGGCCATGAGCCGTCTATGAGTCCCGTCATGCCAGCGATTGCCATCGTCGATGCCGGCGAGGGCGGGCCTCTGCGCCACGCAGCGCTGAGCCGCGACCGGGCGCGCGCCCTGCGCGACGACTGCCTCACGGTTTTTCCGCGCGCGACGACGGCGTTTTTGCCGGCCCTCGATGGCGCCGCCCGCCACTGGCTCAGCCGCTCATGCTCGCCCTATGTGGGGGAAATCGAGCAGATCGCGGCGGTGCTTGGCTTTCCGGGCGTGTGGCTGCTCAATGGCTCCTATCAATGGGGCTGCACCGCGCTCGCCCGCGAGGAAGAGGGCGTGCCCTGGCTCGCCCGCACCCTCGATTGGCCATTCCCCGGGCTCGGCCGTCATACGGATGTGGTCCGCGCACAAACGCCCGCGGGCCCCTATTTCAGCGTCACTTGGCCCGGCTATGCCGGCGTTTTGACAGCGATGGCCCCGTCAAGGTTTGCCGCCTGCATCAACCAGGCGCCGATGTGGCGCCGCACGCGGCATCCGTGGCTGCGTTTTTATGACCTTGCCGCCAATGCGATTCATACCTTCGCGAATATCCGCTACATGCCGCCGGATCAATTGCTGCGCCAGGTGTTCGAGACGTGCCCGGACTATCGCGCCGCGAAAAACATGCTGGAAGAAACGCCGGTGGCGCGGCCGGTGATCTTCACGCTGATCGGCGCCGCGCCGGGCGAGCGATGCGTGATCGAGCGCACCGAGACTGGCTTTGTGACGCGCAAGGACGAGACAAGCGCGGCCAATGATTGGGTGCCAAGCCGCCCGCAGTGGGAAGCGCGACTTGCGGCCAGCCGCTTTCTTTCCTCTTCGCCGGCGGAGGCGGCCGCGCGATGCCGCGACCGGCAGGACGCGCTTGCGGGCTGGCGCGGACGCTTGTCGCAGGACGGTTTCGATTGGGTGAAGCCGCCGGTCCTCAACCCCTATACGCGGCTCGCCGTCACAATGAGCCCGGCGCGCGCGGTCCTGCGTGTGGCGGGCTATGAATTGACAGCCGGCGTCTTGCCGGAGCAGGTGACGCAAAGCTGCGAGATATAGGCGGCGGCCGGGCGAAATCGTTGCTCGCGACCAGCTCTATCAAAATCGATTTTATTGATTATCAAGGTAATCGGTATGTTGCACGTCGGATTTCCAGATTGGCGCGCCTATTATTTGCCGCAAGACTATGAGGGTCACATTGAACGTCTTCGGTGGGGACTACAGTAGTTACCACAGAGCACGCTCTTGCTACTAATATCCCAAGTAAACAGATGACATCGTGAAGAACATCTGATAGTCTGTATGAATGCAGCTTGGCGATGCCCGCAAACTGGATCAAAGGACGCAGGAAGCTCTTCGCCGACGCGCTGTGCTTCTTGTCGAGAAGGGCGCGACGCACATGGAGGCGGCGCGGGCTGTCGGAGTGCATCGCGGGACGGTCAGCCGTTGGTGTGGCGCATTCCGGCGCGACGGCACGTCCGGGCTCGTGAGAGGAAAGCGCGGGCGGCGTGTTGGCGATCAGCTTATGCTGACAGCTTCTGAAGCGCGGCGCGTGCAGGGCTGGATTGCGAACAAATGCCCTGACCAGATGCAATTGCCCTTCGCGCTGTGGACGGCTCAGGCGGTGCGGGAGCTGATCTACAAGAAGTTCGGCAAGACGCTCGGCCTTTCGACGATGCAGCTCTATCTGAAGCGTTGGGGCTTTTCCGCGCAGAAACCTTTGACCCGCGCGACGCAGCGCGATCCGCAAAAGATCGCGGCCTGGCTGGAGCATGACTACCCGTCGATCGCGGCGCGGGCGAAGCGCGAGAAGGCGGCGATCTACTGGAGCGACGAGACGGGTATTTGCAACCAGGATCAGATCGGACGAGGTTACGCGCCGAAAGGACAGACGCCGGTCCTGACGCAGACCGCGCAGAAGTTCTCGACGAGCATGATCGCTGCCGTGAGCAATCGCGGCCTCATGCGGTTCAAGCTCTACAAGGGTGCGCTGAACGTGGCGATCTTCATCGATTTTCTGAAGCGTCTCATCAAGGACGCGAAACAAAAGGTCTTTCTGATCGTCGACAATCTGCGCGTCCATCACGCCAACGCCGTCCAGGAATGGCTGGCGCAACACAAGGACGAGATCGAGATATTCTACCTCCCGGCCTACGCGCCGGAACACAACCCGGATGAATATCTCAACAACGATTTGAAGCAGACGATCAAGAACAAGCCGCGTGCCAAGACCCCTGACGACCTCGTCACCACTACCTCGTCGATCCTCAAATCGATCCAGAAACGCCCCAACCGGGTCAAGTCATACTTCCACGCAAAGCATGTGCGCTACGCTGCTTGAGTAGTCATCTGTTTGCTTGGGATATTAAGATTAGTAATGACCAAATCCGCGCTTGTTGGGGGTAACTCATCGCAGCTCGTTTGGAGTACGGGCGGCGCCTATATGGGCTCGAACCTACCGATCCAGTAATCTTTTTTTGCTTTCTTGAGTTCGAGCGAATTCAACGCTGCAGCGGTAAAACTAAGCTCGACCAGCTATTGTGTCGCGATAACCAAGGGGGCGTTATCAGCGATCATGTCTTTCGAAGCTTCTTTTTCTCGTGTTGAACCTGGCGCAAAAAGAATGGAGAATGCCGCCGCGCGAATGGGCCATGGCGAAAGCGCAATTCGCGATCATATTCGAGGGCAGGTTCAAGTTGGCGTAACGAAACCGGTCGTCTTCCAATGACCATGAGGAATTGCAGCAAGACAGCGCTCTCCTCTTGGAGCCCCCCCGTAGAGGCGCGCCATCTTGGTGGAGGCGCTCGTCTCGTCGATGAAGATTAGCTTCGCCGGATCAAATTCGAGCTGCCCCTCCTTCACGTCGCAGCGTTGCTGCTCGGCGGCATGCGCCGTCTTTTTTTGTACGTGCCGCCGGTCGAAGAAGCGCCATAGCGTCCCGATGCCGGCGTTGACGCCGCGCACCTTCAACCTCTCCTGAAGCTCGACGAGCGTGATGTCCGGCGTCTTTGCAACCTCACCAAGGAGGAAGGGCGCTTCGGCTTCTATGCGGCCCGATTTGCGGTCACCGCCCTGCCTCTTTGCCGCGACGTCACCTTTGCTTCTTTAGCCGGTCAAGCCAGCGGATCGCGCTCGACGCGCTCACTCCAAATCGTTCCGCCGCCTGGCGGCACGAAAAACCTTGTTCAATGGCATCCACCACACGGCGGCGAAGATCAATGGAAAGAGCCTTGGCCATGCATGCCGGCCTCCTTCGCCAGCACGCAGCTTGAATCACAAACGCCCCGACTTGGGAATCCCACTACGATTCATTCAGATAGGAAAACGCTCTAAATTTGGATTTCACTGGTTTCGCAATTTTTGAGGCGGGTTCACGCATGGGTCGGGACTTAGACCAGGCGCCGTCAGATCAAACTCTCGAATATGATGCAGATTGCACGGCAGTTAGGGACAGCATGGTATGTTTCTATCGAGATATCAGCCCAAATTCTTGCGCCCCATTTATGGGGTCCGTGGATTCTGGAGCGAGGTGCAACGGGTCTATGAAAACCGAATTTGGACGTCTTTGCCAAGCTCTTTGAGAATCCCTTGGAACGGCGTCTTGAAGCCCAAGCATTTTCTCGGCGTGAGATTGGATGTCGATGTGACGCGGCAGCCAGCGTCGTAATCGACCATTGGCGTTTTCGACACCGCCTTTCTGCCAGGAGGCGTAGGCGTCGCAGAACCAGGTCGCCATATCGCGCATGGTCCGCAGCAGGGTGTGCTGGGCGAAAGCCGTGTCATTGTCAAAAGTGATGGACTTGCGTAGGGCGGGATTGATCCGGCCGAACACGGCGAGCATGATGGATATGGTCTCAGCGGCGGTTTTTCCTATGAATAGCGGAGGCAAAGTGTACCACTGAACCGGCTGTGTGCTGCCGCTTCGAAGGCGGCGCAAAAGTGTACCGGTCCTGCTAGCTAGGCCGTCTCGATGTCGTCGATCGGCATGGAGGGGCTGGAAGGATGTTCACAGTGGAACTTTATGCCAAGGTCAGACGTGCGGTGATGATTGAGGGGCTGAGCCGCAGGGAAGCGGCGAAGCGGTTTGGCCTTCACCGGAATACGATCACGAAGATGCTGAGTTTTTCGGTTCCGCCTGGATATCGGCGACGGGAACGGCCGGCATCCAAGAAGCTGGGGCCTCATATGGCGTGGATCGACGCCATTCTTGAAGGCGACAGCCAGGTTCACAAGAAGCAGCGGCACACGGCGCGCCGGATTTTCGAGCGGTTGCGGGATGCCAAACTGGCGGTGGCGAAGATTGTGAAGGGCGGAAAGCGGTTGCGCTCGAAGATGTTCGCGGAGCTACAGAGCCATTACCTGTTTGAAGACCGCTTTGGACGACCGGGAAAGGGCAATGACAAGGGCAAAGTGGAAGGCCTGGTCGGCTTTGTCCGGCGCAATTTCATGACGCCATTGCCGGTAGCCGAGGATTTTGATGCGTTCAACGCCCGGCTCCTCGATGCCTGCACCAAGCGCCGTCAGGCGATCTTACGCGGCCACACTGCGTCAATCGCCGAGCGGATGCAGGCGGACTTGGCGGCATTCATGACGTTGCCGCCGGCGCCCTATGACGCCTGTGACAAAGTCACCACTCGGGTCTCCTCCTTGTCGCTCGTGCGCTACAAGAACAACGATTACTCGGCGCCGACGCGCTACGGCCATCAAGAGGTTCTGGCGAAGGGATATGTCGACCGAGTTGAGATCGTCTGCCGGGGTGAGACGATCGCTGTGCATCCGCGCAGCTACGAGACGGCCGATTTCATTTACAATCCCCTGCATTATCTGGCGTTGCTCGAGCAAAAGACCAAGGCGCTCGATCAAGCGGCGCCTCTGGACGAATGGCGGCTTGCGGACTGCATTCATCGGCTGCGGCGGCTCATGGAAGCTCGGATGGGGAGAGCGGGGCGGCGCGAGTTCATCCAGGTGCTGCGGCTGATGGAGGATTTTCACCAGCACCAGGTGGAACAGGCCGTGAGCGAAGCGCTGCGGCTTGGCGCGATCAGCTTCGACGCGGTGAAGATGCTGCTGCTGGCGAGATTGGAGAACCGGCCGGCGCGGCTTGATCTGACGTTCTATCCTTATCTGCCGGTCGCGACCGTCGGGACAACCGATCCGCGCGCCTATCTTGGCCTCATCACCGGCTCAGGCTCCGTTTCTCTGGCAGCGGGGGCACAGGCATGACTTCTATCCCAAGAGACCGCAGCCCCGGCGATCGTCGCGCCCCAGGTGCTGCTGAGCAATCATCTCAAGGCCTTGAAGCTTCCCACATTCGCGCGCGAGTATGAGAAGGTCGCCATGGAATCGGCGCAGGACCGAGCCGATTACCCGCGCTATCTGCTGCGCCTGTGCGAACTGGAGCGCATCGATCGCGAGCGCCGCAACGTGGAGCGCCGGATTCGGCTGGCGCGCTTTCCGCAGACCAAGAGCTTCGATACGTTCGACTTCGCCGCCCAGCCGTCGCTGAACAAGGCGCTGGTTCTGGAACTGACACGCTGCGAGTGGATCGACAGGCGCCAGAACTGCCTTGCTCTTGGGCCATCCGGAACCGGCAAAACACACACAGCCTTGGGGCTGGGCTTAGCCGCCTGTCAAAAGGGCTACAGCGTCGCCTTCACGACCGCGGCCGCGCTCGTGCATGAGCTGATGGAAGCGCGTGACGAGCGACGCCTGCGTGCTCTACAAAAGCACCTCAGTACGGTCAAGCTGCTGATCGTCGACGAGTTGGGCTATGTGCCGTTTACGGCGGTCGGCTCCGAGCTGCTCTTCGAGGTGTTCAGTCAGCGCTATGAACGCGGCGCCACGCTGGTCACCAGCAACCTGCCATTCGATGAATGGACCTCCATATTCGGCTCGGAAAGGCTCACCGGCGCCTTGCTCGACCGGCTCACCCATCATGTCCACATCCTGGAGATGAATGGCGAAAGCTACCGGCTCGCTGCCAGCAAGAAGGCGCAACGGCGATCGGCTCAGGAGCGAAGCCAAAATCCGAAAATGCCAAACGAAGGAGACCTCGCCACCAAAATATAAATCGGCATGGAAGCACGAAAATAAATCGGGGCTTCACAGCCCTTTTCTCGTAACCCAACTGGTACACTTTCACGCCGCCATTTGGCACAATTTGTCTCCGTCATTGACACCATAGCCCGCATCGGCCAAGACGATACCGGGGGCGACACCTGCCGCATGGGCTGCGCGGATCTGATCGAGCGCGATCTGCGGCTTGGTTTTGAACCTGACATCCTTAGGCACATGCGTCTTTTTCCGCCGTGCCGCATCATTTGCCCAGGTCTCCGGCAGATAGAGCCGTTAAGCGATCGGCGGTGGATTCTGACGCGAAGTGCAACACCTTGGGGCGCTCGGGCTCACCAAGGAAAGATCGGATTTTCCTTCCCTTTCCGCCGCCTTCCGCTGCATTTCGAGATGCGAAGGCGGCTCCGAGGAAAGGAAAAATCGAGTAGGCTCAAAGTGCTGGGGTGTTGCACTTCGCGTCGGAATTCAGGGGTAGGCTCGCCGAATGATTGGCGATCGACAACGTAACTGCGACTTGACAATTGTCCTGTTTGCCGAGCCGCCCACAATACTGTCGCGCGACGCCGACCGAATGCGTGCCCTTCTTCGTAAAACCGGTGTCATCGACGATCCAGGCTTCGATCCGCCCTTGTCGTTCGATGCCAGGCAAAACCAACTCACGGATTTTTTGCAAAACGGCCTCGTCTGGCCAGGGCGCCTGGCCGACCAGGTGTAAAAGCGATTGATGTTTGGCCGAAACCCGGGCAGGCGCCACGATCGCCGCCATCGGCTCGACGCTCTTGCGTTCGCCCGGCATCAGCAGGCCAACGCAATAATCATTTAAGGGTTCGGCGCGATCGGCGTGGCCGATGACTTCGACGAGAGCCTCGACATAGGACGCAAAACGCGCTTGGCTGGCTTGCTCGGAAAGATCCATATCAACGACCCTTTGTCGGTCAACGAATCACCAAATTACCAGATCAGCGAGCACAGCGAATCCTATCAAATTTCATGACTCAGTAGAATTAGCGTAAAAGCGAAGTTGACCTCCAGATATGCAGAGCGTGGGGGCGTTGCTCATCCGCGTTACATTTAACCAAGCCACCAATCTTGACGCCGTCGAGCCTTGGCGATCGTTATATATAAGCCGGATAGGCTCATATCCGGTTACTATCATAAACCATAAATATTAATCCATATAAAAATCAATGAACAGCCGTTTCAAAAACGAGATTATATATTTAATATCTTTTTTCTTTCCATTATACATAAAGAACTTTTTTGAAATGTCAAACGATGCTGAACAGACCGCGAAAAATGAAGTTCGCGAGATGTGTCCGAAATGACAACATTTACATCTGGCTCATAATCCGCTGCGTTGAGTTCATGTGAAGGAACGATATGAAAGCGATTGCCACATTCCGCTATATTCACAATATGCTCGAATTCCCGAGAGGCGGCGGTGGATTCTGACGCGAAGTGCAACACCTTGGGGCGCTCGGGCTCACCAAGGAAAGATCGGATTTTCCTTCCCTTTCCGCCGCCTTCCGCTGCATTTCGAGATGCGAAGGCGGCTCCGAGGAAAGGAAAAATCGAGTAGGCTCAAAGTGCTGGGGTGTTGCACTTCGCGTCGGAATTCAGGGGCTGCGTCCAGTGAGACATAACTATAGACCGGCGTTTTATCCATGATTTCACTAATCATAATGAGATAATAGCATGGGATTAAGTGACTTTGAGAAAAATCAGCAAATACCCTCACCGACGGCTTGATCCGGGACTCTCCACATAACGCTGGACCCGCAGGAGGGTTTTGTGTTGCCTCAGCCGTTTCAAAGCCGTCCCCCGCGGGCACCTGCCCGGCGCCCATCGTCCAATGCTTTAACTGAAAGAAATCTAGACTATTGTTTATCTCAATGCCTCAAAATACAATCAAAGACTCAAAAATATCAAGACTATAAGAAAGAAAAAATGGAATTTGACTTGAAAAAGTCAATGAGCGTGAAATTAATTTAAGGGCACCTCGAAAAAATATCCCCTTATGGTGTGATGACCGGCGTTCGAGTTCGCAGCGCGGTAGATCGTTCAATCCTTGGCCTCTCATCGAGGCTGCCTGAAGTCGCCACCGGTTTCTCAGGTGGTGGCTTGATCGGCTCAACTCACGCGACCCAACGCGTGGCGCGCCGGTTCACCCGGCCGCGGCGGCCATCCTTTCAAGACAAACGAAGCGGCGCATGTTGTAGACAAGGTTCGTCATTCCGAATCTTGCACCGCGCGCGAACGATGCCGATGGTGCGCACGAGCTCGGCTCCCATGCCGTTCTTTTGATCACCAAATACATGCTCGACGCGGGCGCGCACCTTCGAGCGCGTCGTATTGGCGGCCTTCTGCGCCTCACTGAGTTTGCGATTGCGATAGGCCCTGCGATGAATGCGGCTCTTCAGGCCGCGCTCAGCGAGCTTTTCCTCGATCTCATCGCTGCGATAGGCGCTGTCGGCCCACACGTCCGAAGCCGTGTTGCTCGTATCAAGAACATCTTCGAACTTTTGACTGTCGTGCACGCTCGCGGCGCTCACCACGTAACGGCGCACGAATTTGTGCCGGCGGTCGACGCCGATATGGTTCTTGTATCCAAAATACGAGCGTTCATGCTTCTTCGTCCAGCGCGCGTCCTTGTCCTTCTGGCGGTTCTTGGCCGGCTTGGATTTCCAGTCTTCCGGCATCTTGCCTTCCTTGATCGTCTCGTTGTCCTCGCGCGAATTGTGCTGCTTGGGCGCCGACACGATCGTTGCGTCGATGATCTGCCCGCCCATGGCGAGATAGCCCTTGTCCTTCAAGAACCCGTCAAACAGATCGAACAGCTCTTCCACCGCGCCCGCCTTCGCCAGCGCCTCGCGATAGAGCCATAAAGTCTTGGCGTCGGGAACCGCATCCTCCAGCCCCAAACCGAGAAAGCGCATGAAGGAGAAGCGATCACGAAGCTGGTATTCCGCCTGATCGTCGGAGAGATTGTAGAGCGCCTGCAACACCAGCGCCTTGAAGATCACGACTTCATCCCAAGGCTTGCGTCCCGCTGAACTCTTGCGTTCCGCGTCGCTCTTGCGAAGCTCGCCTTTAATCAGAGCCGCCTTCAGCTTTGGCCGGAAGGATTCGAACGGAACCATCGCCGCGATCACTGCAAGCGGATCGCTCTTTTTATCGAGACTTTCATAACGTCGGTTCAAATCGAAAAAACCAAGCTGTCCCACGCCAACTCCCCGCGCTCAGAGCATGAGAACCTTGAATCTGATTTGCACCGTGGAGGGAAGCGCCTATTTTTCGAGGTGCCCTTAATGAGTTGTCCTTGAATTTGAACCTGTCGTCTCATTCACTTTGTTGTGTGAACAACATTATCGAAACAATTCGGGAGGTCTCCCCGCCGCTGCCGGTTGGGGTGGGAGTAAGGATTTGACATTTCAACGGGGCCAGCAACGAACGTCCCAACCGTGAACCACCAAGCACGGGAAAGGGAATTTCACGAGAAAAGCTAAGCTAAGCTAAGCTAAGCTAAGTCAGACGAAGCGGGGCGGCAAATACCATTTGGGTCTCGTTCGCAAGTGCCGCGGAAAGTCGCTTTGTAGGTAAACGAGACGGCAGCTTGGAGGGGCCGTTTGCAGGCTGGGCAGACCTGCATAAACTTCGATGGTCTGAGCGCTGGACCGCCAGCGCAGGGGTTCCGTTACAGATAACTCAACCACCAATCGCCGGCGCCGCTTCACGCCGCCGAACCATTGGCAGGCCCGGTAAAGCGCGGCCATGATGAGGATCCAGGCGGCATAGGTTCCGGCGACGCTCAGGCCTAGCCCTTCCGGCGGCGCCATCTCGACGCCAAAGCCGCGCCGTTGGTCAAGGCGGAAACCTTTCGCGAGCGAGAGCGCGACGGCCGCGGCATGGGCAGCGTAAAGGTGCAGCACATAGACGAAAAGCGGCACCCGGCCGAATGTCGCGAGCACCTCGCCGGCCATCCCTGCAAGCCGCTCCATTGCGGGGAGCAACAGAAAGACAGGCCCGAGTGTGACGAGCGCATAAAGCAAAGAGGGCGGGTATTTGGTGACGTTGAGCCCCGAGAGCACGGTCATGACGCCATTGCCTTGTGCGCTCCAAGGGTGTGGATCGCCATAAAAATTCGTTGCGCGCAGCAGCAGGAAAAGCGCGATCGCCGCGAGCCCGAGCCGCGAGAGCGTCCGTGCGCGCTCCGCGGCCGGCTTCAAAAACAGCGGCCCCAGCCCATAGCCCAGAGCCATGATGCCGATCCAGGGAAGCACCGGGTAACCGACCTCGCCCGGCAGGCCAAAGGGCAATGCACCCTGTTCATGGAGGATGCTCCACAAGGGGGCCCAATCGCCGAACGCCGGGGCGTGCACAGGGTCGAGCAAATTATGGAAGATCAGGATCAGCGCCCCGAGCAGCAGCACGGCGCGCGGCGGCAGGAAGACGAGACCTGCCAGCGCGATCATGCTGAAGCCGATGGCCCAGAGCGTCGCCAAATGGATTGGCCCGAGCTCAAGCGCCCAAATTGGACTCACAACAAAGGCATCGAGAAGGATCAGCCACACGCCGCGGGTCAGCAGGAAGCGCGCGAGCGCGCCTCGATCCGCAAGCTTTGCTCCTGCAGGAGGGCGGACACGCCCGCGAGGAAGACGAAGGTAGGTGCCGCAATAATGTGTGACGAAGCGGGTCAGGAACAGCGCCGGATAGGTTTGGGTGAGATCGGTCGGGTCGAAGCGCAGCGCCTCGGCGTTGAAGAAATCGCGCACGTGGTCGAGCGCCATAAACGCGCCGACAAATCACGCTTTTGCCACTGCAGATATTCGTCTTCCCACTCGCCTTTTGGCCGCGCGATCACCGCTGGCGAGAGGTTCGGCGCGTCCTTGCCGAGCAAGGCCGTGAGAACCTCCTGGAAATCGCCCGCCGAAATCCCGCGCAAATAGAGAGCCGGCAGAAGCGCGTCGAGGCTCTTCGTGCGCCGCGCCCATTTCGGCAAGATCGCCGAGGTGAAGCGAATGCGTTCGCCAAGCTCCGACGCGCCACGATCGCGAGCCTTCGGCTTTTGCACTTTGACCGGGCCGATCCCGGTCTGGATCGTGCGAACCGGATCATGTCCGTGGCGAACGACGCGCTGGCGGCCGTCCGGAAGGACGAGATCGGCGTTCAAGGCAAGAAACGTGTCGAATTCAATCTCGACAGCTTGTTTGATCAGCTTTCGCGCCCCCGTGCAGGATTTCCGTGAGCGGATCGTCGATTTCGTCTTTCTGTCGGAGAGAAACGACTCTATTCTCGTTCATGGCGTAACGCTCCTTCTTGGGGAGTCGGGTGGTTTGGTCACCACCCCCGTTACGCCGCCTTATTCACCTCGTCACCCAGTTTTCCGCATAGCTCATCTCATCCGTGACAATGACAGAGCATTTGGCGGCGCGTTCAAGGCTCGGGTGCGAGCAATGGGCATCCGGGTTTAGGACGGTAAAAACGATGACAAGGCCGCGCATACGGTCGATCCCCGGCAGCCGGACGCCCTGCGCGAGACCCCCTAACCTTTTTGCGGCGGCCATCGTTTCGACATCGCCCATCGCTTGGGTCAAGCCATCCCTCCTTTGACTGGTGGCATCCTCTCGCTCCTCTTTCCCATCCCTTCGCGCCGCGGCAAGGTCTCGACGAACCCCGGCTTCCTCAGTTTTTTTGCGAGAAGAAGAAGAAAAACCGGGAAAGCCGGTCCATGACCAAGGCGCCGATACGGCCGGCGGTGATCGCCTCCGCGCCCTCCACTTGCGTTTTGGCGTGTGACCGAAGCGAAATGGCGAGGGTTGGAAACACGGCGACCGATATCACAGCCGCGCCCACGAGTGCGCTCGCATTCTCGGGCAGCATGTGGCCGGTTCGCACACCAAGGTAGGTCACGGCGACGACAAGCGGCAGCGTCGTGGCGGAAAAAAGAGCGAGCGGCAGAAGATCGCTTTCCGGCAGCTCGCGCTTATACAAGGAAACGGGAATGATCCGGATGGCCAAAAGGGCCGCGCAAAAGAAGAGGAGGCGGGCAAGGCTCGCCGGGCTCGTCACCAGCGCGGCGAGGTCGAATTCGATGCCGCTCGTTATGAAAAACAAGGGGATCGAAGAATCCCGAGCCGATCGACGTCAGCCGGTCCTCGAGGATTTCCGCCTTGGTGCCGCGCACGAGCATGGCGACCACCATCCCGGCGGCATAGGCGCCAAGAACAAGCTCCATCCCAAGTTCATTGGCGAGCGAGACGAGGCCAAGCAAAATCAGAATCGCAATTCGAACCGGTAGCACCGCGCTGTCGCCCATCCATTTGGTGATCAAACCCGACATTTTGGCCGAGTGCAGCTCTTTTGCGATAAAGATCGCGCCAATCGCGATGGCGAAAAAGACGAGGCTCAAAAGGGTCTGGTGCAGGTGATGGTGGGCATGCGCCAGCACGATCGAGGCCAGAACAATGGGCCCGAGTTCTCCGACGACCGCCGAGCCAAGGACATAGCGGCCGAATTGCGTTTCAACCTCGCCTGTTTCGTGGAGAATGGGAAGCAGCATGCCGAAGGCGGTTGTCGGCAAGACAAGCCCGACGAGCAAAGGCGCGCGCAAGAGTCCGATCGCGTAAAGCAAGGCCGTGAAAACGCCGCTTAAAGCCAAGGACGCATTGTTCCGCTGCGGCTATTCCCAAGAGCCGCTCAAATTGTTTTAATGTTTTTTGTGATGAATTTTGTGTAAATATCTGAAATACTGTTCAAGGCCGTTTTCCTTGGACATGAACCGGGGCAAGGATCGTCCGGAAGCGAAATGCTTTCGCTTCATTTCCAAATGCTCGGGTTTGCGGCAATGGGCATGGAAGACGATCTTCTTGCCTCGATCGATTTGATTTATGAGGCGAGTTTCGACGGCACGCTTTGGCCGGCGGCCCTGATAAGGCTTGCCGACACCATGAAGGCGGCGCACATCGGCTTGTCCGCCAGGGATTTTCGCGCCCAGTCTTATGAGTCGATTGCGCCGCGGACCGATCCCGACATGACCGCGCTCTATCGGCAATATTGGGCCTTCCATAATCCGGTTTGGCAGCTTGCCGCGGCGCGGCCCGTGGGCGAGGTCTATTTGCTCGAGAACCTGATCCCGCGAGAGGACTTCGCGGCCACCCCCGTCTTCAATGAATGGTTTCGTCCGGCCAAATTCGGGCTCGCGACGATGAGTGCCAATTTGCAAATCGGTGACAGAGTCTCGGCCTTGTTCGCCATCGCCAATGCACCCGGCAAGGATGAAATAACCGCCGAGCAGATGCATTTCTTCAAGGCGACGCTGCCGCACATCGACCGCGCTTCTCGTATTCATCGCGAGCTTCGGTTGCACGATCTCGACCATGATACTGCCCCGGAACGGCTTGAGTGCATTTGGCAGAGTGTGATTCTGGTCGATCGCGGCGCGCGGGTGCTGTTCGCCAATGCGGCGGCGCGCAGGCTGCTTGGTTCTGACGCGGGGCTAGCGTTGAATGATGGCTGCCTAGTGAGCACCGACGGCTCGTCCGCTTTACAAGGGGTGATCGCCTCCTGCGCGCCCAAGGCGCCCGCGCCGAATGGTCCCGGTGGAGACGTTTCCGTTTGCCACGGCCCGGGCCATGCACCCCTGCGGGTGACGGTGACGCCACTGCGCTCAAGGGGCGCCGTCGCGGAACTTCCCTGGCTCAGCACGGGCATTCCCGTGGCCCTTGTCGCCGTCGCCGGTCTGGCCAGCGAAGCCCTTTGTTGAAAGGGCAGCAGGCGCTTGAATGCGGCGCTGGCAAGCGCGCGATCAAAGGCGCTTAGACAGCAACGAAGCCCCAATAAAAAAAGCGCATGGTTGTCGCTCAGGACGAAGATTCCCCGGAACGCTAATTTGTAAGATTTCCTGTCCCGATCGGACCAAAAAGTTTGAAACATTTTGGTCCGATTGACGGTCTGCGCAAAAGTATTTTTGCAAGGCGGGGCGATGTGTGATGCCGGGATTTGGGGAAATCGGACAGGCGGGATAGAATTTAATTTTGGCGTTTTTTTTAACCGGCAGGTCAATCTGAGATTTGAAGAGCGGACCAGGGGGTGGGGCCGCGTTGCGCCCGTAAGCGGTCATTCGCCCGTTTGCAAGAGAATAACCGGCGTTGTGAAGGTTTTCGGATGCCGGCCCTTCATCGACCGTTGCTGTCCGCCGAGACAGGGCCGGCGTTCGAAACCAAGGCGCCCGCGCCGAATGGTCCCGGTGGAGACGTTTCCGTTTGCCACGGCCCGGGCCATGCACCCCTGCGGGTGACGGTGACGCCACTGCGCTCAAGGGGCGCCGTCGCGGAACTTCCCTGGCTCAGCACGGGCATTCCCGTGGCCCTTGTCGCCGTCGCCGGTCTGGCCAGCGAAGCCCTTTGTTGAAAGGGCAGCAGGCGCTTGAATGCGGCGCTGGCAAGCGCGCGATCAAAGGCGCTTAGACAGCAACGAAGCCCCAATAAAAAAAGCGCATGGTTGTCGCTCAGGACGAAGATTTCCCGGAACGCCAATTTGTAAGATTTCCTGTCCCGATCGGACCAAAAAGTTTGAAACATTTTGGTCCGATTGACGGTCTGCGCAAAAGTATTTTTGCAAGGCGGGGCGATGTGTGATGCCGGGATTTGGGGAAATCGGACAGGCGGGATAGAATTTAATTTTGGCGTTTTTTTTAACCGGGCAGGTCAATCTGAGATTTGAAGAGCGGACCAGGGGGTGGGGCCGCGTTGCGCCTGTAAGCGGTCATTCGCCCGTTTGCAAGAGAATAACCGGCGTTGTGAAGGTTTTCGGATGCCGGCCCTTCATCGACCGTTGCTGTCCGCCGAGACAGGGCCGGCGTTCGAAAACCTCCAAGGAAGGAAACCGCGAGTCGGAAGGGCGTCGCCGGCGCCGCAACCTATGGGGATTTGAGAGTTGCTGGCGTCTGTTGTCGAGCGGTCGGAATGATTATCAAAGATGATTTCGAAGGATAGAGCGTAGCGATGGAGTGTTCTCTGTCGGCAATGGGATCATATTTTTCGCGGCGGCCGTGTTCGCGAGAGGCGCCCGGTGCATCATTGGGCGAGCGCCATCGGCGCGGTCGAACGACCAGCGGCAAAAGAGAGCTGAGTTGCGGCGCGGCAGGTGACGCGATCTCAATCATGACGTGTCGATCCTGATTTCGCCGAGCGAAGAGGCGCGCGGAGCGCGTCCCCGTTCGAATGTTTCGATGACGATCATGCGGCCGCCGCAGCATGGGCATGGATGCGCGAGGACGCGCAGTTCGGGTTGATCGGCGTCATTGGGGCGCTTGTCCTGTTCGCGTGGGATCGGCGCGGCGAGCAACTCGCGCGCGTGGGCGATGTTGTGGGCGCGGGCGCCGCTTGCGAACAGGCCGTAATGGCGAATGCGGTGAAAGCCTGTTGGCAGGACATGGATGAGGAAGCGGCGGATGAACTCGTCGGTCGCGAGCCTCATGACCTTTTGCCGCGCGTGGCCATCGACGCGGTAATCCTTGTACTTGAACGCGACGCCGGCGCCGCCGCAGGCAAGCAGGCGGCTGTTGGAGATGGCGACGCGGTGGGTATAGCGCGACAGATAGGCCAGCACGGCCTCGGGGCCGCCGAAGGGGCGTTTGCTGTAGACCACCCATTCGACCCCGCGCGATGGCGTCAGATATTCCGCGAAGGCATCGCGGTCCGCGAGGTTTGCGTGCGCGCCAAAGAATTGCAAGCGCCCGGCGGCATGGGTGGCGAAGCCGGCGGAACAGCCGCGAGAGCACGCGCACCGGCAGGAAGAAGCCCGGCCGACAGGATACCCACCTCTGGCCGTCCAAGGAAATGCCCCCGCCCGGAACGATCATGTGGACGTGCGGATGGTGGGTGAGCGCCGATCCCCAGGTGTGCAGCACGGAGGTCACGCCGATCCGCGCGCCCAGGTGTTTTGGATCGGCCGCGATCGTGATCATCGTCTCGGCGGAGGCCTTGAACAGAAGGTCGTAAATCACGGCCTTGTTCTGATAGGCGATGTCGCCGATCGCCGCCGGCAACGTGAAGACCACATGGTAATATGGGGTGGGCAGCAGCTCGGCCTGTGGCTTCGGGAATGCCGATTGCGCAGCTAGGCGATGACTTCGTGGGCGCAGTCTTCGCAGCGCGCGACATGCGCGGGCCGCGCTCGGCCAGCCATCCCCTCGCACTGGCCGAGGCTCACGTGGCCGGCATTGGCCTTGCGCCACGCCGGTCCGTGGTCGCGGAAGATATCCGCGACCTTCAGAATAGGACGCCCCACGAAGGCTGGGGTTTATGCGGGCGGCTTGTTACCTTCGGACTTCAGTGGGGTCAGGCGATCCAGCGGGCTCATGACGTCCCTGATGGTGTTGGTGGCGACGCGCGTGTAGAGCGCGGTCGTATCGAGCTTCGCGTGCCCCAAAAGAACCTGGATCACGCGGATATCGATATTCTGCTCAAGCAGGTGCGTTGCAAAACTGTGCCGCAGGGTATGCGGGGAGACGCGCTTGGCGATGTCGGCCATCTGGGCCGCCGCGTGGCAGGCGCGATTGAGCTGACGCGTCGACATCGGGTTGATCGGGTCAAGCCCGGGAAACAGCCAGACTTGTGGCCGCGCGATGCGCCACCAGTCGCGCAAAAGTTCCAGCAACTGCGGCGAGAGCATCGCGTGACGATCCTTGCCGCCCTTGCCCTGCTCGACGCGGAGCATCATGCGCTTGCTGTCGATATCCGAGACTTTTAACGACACGACCTCGGAGACGCGCAGGCCGGCGCCATAGGCAACGCTGAGCGCGGCCTTGTACTTGACGCCGGGCGCCGCCTCCAAGAGGCGGGCGACCTCCTCGGGGCTCAGGACGACCGGCAGCTTGCGCGGCTCGTGGACGAACGTCAGATGCCGGGCCGCGTCGGCCCGATCGAGCGTCACGGTGAAAAAGAACCGCAACGCCGAGACGGTGGAGTTGATAATCGGCGCGCCCGCGCGGTTCTCGGTCAAGTGCAACTGGAAACGACGGAGATCCTCATTGGTCGCCGTGTCTGGCGATCGTCCGAGGAATCTTGTCAGTTTCATAACCGCGCGAATGTAGTCGTGCTGGGTCTTCGACGCGAAATGGCGGACGCTCATGTCCTCGATCATGCGCCGGCGAAGCGGGGTGATGCATTCCTCGGTCATGCGATGCTCCTGTCTGAAGCGAGGTTGCTAACCCCTCGATCTTCAGACAGGACGCGCCCGCCCCGTTACCGCGCTGCCCACGATGACACCCACCAGCCAGCGCGAGGTGCGCTACCGCGCGAGCGGTTTAGTTCCTTGGCGCAAGGCTGCAATGTCGGCGGTGCCCAGATTCTTCCGGATGGTTGAAAAGCCGACGTACCGCTGACGTAGCCGTTCGTCTCAGGCTGACCCTTCTCCGGCGTTTTGCAGGTCCGGTCTGGTGCCCATTTGCCGTTCGAAACTCGCCAAGACGGCGACATGCAAGCGAACCGGGAACGAACTATCCAGCTCGGCGTTAATCAAATGAGGTTTTTTCTTTGACCCTCACAGGAGGTGTTGAATAGCCTCATAGGAGGTGTGTTATGGATATTAAAAGTATTTCGATCGTATCCGGAACCGCCCTGCTCGCGCTCACCGTGACTGCTTCAGCCGGTCCCATGAGCGTATCGAGCTCACAAATTATAACACCACCAACACAGATCGAGCAGGCCCACTATTACTATCGGCATCACCACTATAGGCACTATGGGTGGCACCCTGGCTGGCACCGTGGCTGGCACTATGGCTGGCACCGTGGCTGGCACAATCACTACTATGGCTTACGGTTACGGCTACCCTTATAATTATAATTATGACTTTGGGTACGGAACCGGATTAGCGGGCCCTCGTGACCGCGCCTCTGGCATTAGGCGCCGCCGTGACCGAGCCTCTGATGACCGGCCGAAGCGTGGCGACGCTCGCGGGAAATTATTGCGCGACTTCCGTAGAAGACGTGCTTGCTCCGTGAGCCGGGATGGGCTTGGGACTGGCTGTTCCTGCAAGGTCCAAGGCGGCCGCGCGCGGGGAACTGTTGTTGAATAGTGTCTAGCGACGGCAAAGGTACCAAGCTTCGACAAGACTGCGGCGGAGACAACACCCGGCCGCAGTTTTTTAAATAGCGTGTTCAGAGATCGAAACAATCGCGTTCGCGGGCGATGAACGCCTGCACCTTTACGCCCTCTTTCAGGGGCGTCCTTGCATCGCAATTGGCACAAGGCGCTTATTTCCATCTTGGTCACTAGTCCCGGAAGTCCGCAACTGGCGCACTGGCATCATTCAGGCGGCGGCTTGAGCGAGTGACAGCTTTCCATATGTGGACATCCGATAATCGCGGTCCGGGCGGCGTTGCCCGGTGATTTGCACCATCGGAGGCTCATCGATGACCTACTTTGTTGGATTGGACGTCTCGCAGAAGATAACAGCTATTTGCGTCGTCGACGACACCGGCCGAAGACTATGGCGGGGCCAGTGCCCCACAATTCCAGAACAAATCAGCATTTTGGTCCGCCGACATGCGGGGGATGACGCCCGCATAGGGATCGAGACCGGAGCGATGACGCCATGGCTGGTGCATGAACTCCGCAATCTCGGGCTCGAAATCGTTTGTCTCGATGCCAGGCATGCGCGTGCCGCCCTCAAGATGCAGATCAACAAGACGGATCAGAACGACGCGGAGGGATTGGCTCAGATCGTTCGCACTGGCTGGTATCGGTCCGTTCACGTCAAATCGTTCGAAAGCCACCGCTTGCGTGCTCTTCTGGGTGCAAGGACTGAAACTCGTCGGTATGACGACACGATTGTCCAATCACATCCGGGGCGTGCTCAAGACCTTCGGTCTTCTGCCCGGCGCGATGCGGGGATTGCCATTCGATAGAAAGGTTGAGGCTCTGATACTTGACCATTCCGACATCGCGCTGATTGTCCGGCCGATGCTCGTTGTGGCAAAGCGCGGGTGGCGGTGGCCAGAAAACTCTCTGTTATCTTGCACAGTGTCTGGCGTTCGGGACAGCCGTTCCGCTGGTCGGAGCACACAAACGCCGCCTGACCCCATTGTTCCTAAGATTTATCCGAACAAAATCGCGGATGTAATGGTTGCCCGCCGGGCGAGCTGCGAGGGTGGGCCTTGAGCGGCGTCATTGCATGCCAGCTCGTTGTGGACATTGCAGCACCTGTGCTTCGGACCAGATGTTGCGGCGGATTATTCCGGCCTGTTTTCGCGCTCGCACATGAACGCTGGCCAAGATGGTTTCCGCGATGCGAGTTCCAAACACCCAGGCGACCTTTGGCGGCCAGTGGAAAGCACGGAGTGTCTCGCGTCTTGGATCGATCGATCACACCATCTGCTCGTTGCCTTGCAAGTTCTGGCATCGGCTCAGCACGGTTGCAGGTGAGTTGCTCCCCGTGTCTGGCTGATCTCTACGCGGCGCCCATCAAGGCGGCGGGCGCAGATTTCGCGGCATAGCTGTTGCCTGTGACTATCAGCTTCCAGGCGATGCGGGCCATTTTGTTGGCCAACGCCACGGCGGCCAACTTCGGCGGTTTGCGCTTGAGGAGGTCGACGATCCAGGGCGATCCGCGCCCACCGCGTCGTACATGTTGGACGACGGCGGTCGCCCCAACCACTAACACGCTGCGCAAGGCTTCGTCGCCAGCCCTTGTGATGACGCCGAGCCTGACCTTGCCGGCCGTTGAATGATCCTTTGGCGTCAAGCCGATCCAGGCCGCGAACTGCCGCCCCGATCGAAACATCTCAGGCGCCGGGGTCTTCATCATCAACAGCACCGCGCCGATCGGACCGATGCCGGGGATATTGGCGAGACGTCGGCTGCATTCATCGGCCTTGTGCCAGGCCATGAGCTTGGCGTCGACTTCGCCGCAAAGCACCGCCCGCACGCCGATCTACGAGAGACTGCGTCGGGAGGCGACGCCGCGTGCCGGCCGAGGCAGTATGAAGCGCTCAAGAACGACAACGCGCGGACGCGGCTTGCATGCCGGCTTGTGGCGTGCTCGCGTCATTCAGGCGGCGACCGAATGGCCGCTTACCACCCTTTGCGGAAGTTCGGCTCAGTGTTCTCGATAGAGGGAGTTGAACCCGTATCGATCCGATCTCGTCGGGTAGCAATAAGCGCTGACGCCCGCCGCTCGAAAGGTGTGGTTGCCCACTCGTCGTCAAGGGCGACCTGAGCAGCCTTCAATGGATGATCGCCCGGCAGTGAGCGATATGTTTCTCGAAAAGAAACATGTTGTTTTGTTCGAAGCTCGTTGCGCTTTTGGCGCAGGCCAACCGTAGCGACGGCCGCGGCTGGGAAATGCATGTTCGAGAATCGGTCGGGATAGCCGGCGCACTCGGGGTACGCGCTCGCCTTAAAGCTTCATGAAGGCGATTGCGCCTGTAGTGGCACGCCCGCTCTGTGGTCACGATAGATGCGGAGCACGAACTGGCCAGCAGGGTGTGATTGCATCTCTGCAATCACGGACTGCAAGGCGGGGGGCATCTCGTGGAAAGAAGGCCGCAGGTCGCCATATCCAGCGGGAAGTACCAGAGGCGCCAAGGCGATTGCAAAAGCCATATCCGACAGCGAGAAACGGTCGCCGGCGAGGTACCTGCGACCGTCCGCCAGGCGCGCATCCACGCTTTGGACCACTGTTCGAATTTGCCCCAGTGCCTCCTGCGCGAAACTGGCCGAGAGGTGCAGCGCCAAGCGCAAGAAACCCGCGAACAACGGGTAGGCACAACGCACCGCAAGGACTTCGTAGTTCGGCGTCCTTTCAGACAGGGGGCGGATCATGGTCCGGCGGTGCGGCAGGAGATGGAAGTAGGTAAAGGCCGCCGTCGCTCCACCCAGCGTTCCGTTGAATGCCGTCCAGTCGGCCTCCACGCGTTCGCGGTCGCGCCCCGTGAGCAGAAGGTTGCGGTCTTCGGGGCAGAGCGGATCGAAGCAATCGATCATCGTGCGCACCGTATCGAGCGGCCGATAGGAGCCGCCGTATAAGAGCGGAAAGTGGAGCGTCGAGCCATGCCACAGCGTGGCGAAGAACGAAAAGATAACGGTGTGCGTGAAACATTTTGGTAAGGTTGGGACGGCCGGCTTCGGCCTAGCCCAGAGACCGGTCCGCGCTCATGAGCTCGATCAATATCCCATCGCGCAAACCGCGGTCGGCGATACAAATGCGATTGGCGGGAAACACCCGCCGAATGGCCTCCAGAATGGCGCAGCCGGCGAGAACAAGATCGGCGCGCGCCTGTCCGATGCATCCATTGGCGGCGCGCTCCGCGTATGTCATTTTGCGCAAGCTCGACACCGCATGATCGACCTGGCGACTCGACATCCACAAACCATCGACGCGGCGGCGGTCATAGCGGGTGAGGCCAAGATAAACCCCGGCGATTGTCGTCACCGTCCCTGAGGTGCCAAGCAAATGGAAATGCCGGCAGCGCCGCTCGCATTCCGCCATCGCGACAAAGCTTCCGAGTTCCGGCATGACCCGCGCGACCATGGCCTCAAATGTCGCCCCGGACACTTCGACGCCACCGAACTCTTCCGCCAGGGTGACGACGCCGAGCTTGAGGGACACCCAAAACCGGATTCGCTCATCGAGCGCCATATCCGTCGAAGGAGCACAGGGAGGCGTGGCCCTTGCCAGCCACACCAGTTCGGAGGAGCCGCCGCCGATGTCGAACAAAACCGCGCTCTCGGCGGCGGAATTGACCAGCGAGGCGGAACCCGCGGCGGCCAGCCGCGCTTCGGTTTCGCGGTCCACGATCTCAAGTTCGAGCCCTGTCGCCTCACGCACCTTGGCAAGAAATTCGGCGCTGTTGCGGGCCGAGCGGCATGCCTCCGTCGCAATCAGCCGCGCCCTTGTCACGCCGCGCGCGCGCATCTTGTCACGGCATATTTCAAGGGCGCGAAGGGTGCGCTCGATCGCCGCCGCGCTCAATTCGCCGGTTCGCGACAGGCCTTCACCCAGCCGGACAATCCGGGAAAATGAATTGATGACACGAAACCCGTCTTGGCCGCCGCCTTCTGGCGCCGCCCGGGCGATCAAAAGACGGCAATTGTTGGTGCCGAGATCAAGGGCCGCATAGGTGTGTTTTTGCCCTTGCCACCGCCCCAGCACGTTGATGGACACCTCGGCGCGGGCCGCCGCCTCGCCGTCCCCGCCTAAGTCCGCGGTTTGCGCGGAATTTGCTCCCGCCTGCAAGCCTGCCAGAGGAGAGCACATTTCGTGGCCTGTCCCGGCGCCTTCCGCTGGTCTCACGTCACACCCCCCAAAGCGTCCCGCAGGCCTTCCTCTTTCTTCAGCAAAAACAAGTGTAGCAAGGCCGAACCTAAACACCAAGCGGGGCAAATGGCCCGAAGGGGGGTAAAATCTGGCGGTGGCGCGAATCCACCTTTGCTCGCCTTTCTCGCGGTTTTTCGCCGGGCGTCCAGGGTTGGGCGAGCGCCCCCTTTTTGGGCTGTGGCTTGGCTTTGGCGGTCACGCGATGGGGACGCCGTGCCGGCCACAATTCCGCTCAATCGCGGCGCTCATCCCAAAGTGAGGGTTCCGCTTCCGAGAAGCTAAGCCCTCACCCTGAGGAAGCCATATACTGATAGCCAGAGTGAGATGGCTCTTGTAGATCGAAATTGGCTGGCGCGATTGGCAAAGTGCGGAAACTCGAAAGTAGACGGATGGCGATAAAATCTTCAATAATTCTCGCGCCGATTACTTTTCTCGCTCTCCTATCAAGCGCAGCGGCTGAACCTGTCACCCTGCAATGCAAAACATCGGGTGCTGTGGCCGCCATTTATGGCCCGCTGCTCTTCCTGTGGGTTGATGAGACCGCGCGTTATGCCCTGATGGAAACGCCGCGCCGGCCCGGCGCGAAATGGGAATATCAGGATGGAGCTTTTGCGCCCGTTGCTACAGGCAACAATCACGAACGGAGCGCCGCCCCAATCGTGCAACTCAGCTTCAAAAAAAACGCTCTTCGCCAGCGAGCAAGATCGCCCTGACGTCGCGCGACGCCGCACCTTATGGAAGAAAATCCAGTTGCGCCTTCGATCCAAGGCGCCTTGTCTTCATCGACGAGACATGGGCGAAGACCAATATGACGCGCACGCATGGCTGGAACAGGCGCGGCGAGGCGCTCATCGCCAAGGCGCCGCAAGGTCATTGGAAAACGATGACATTCCTCGCCGCCTTGCGATGCGACGAAATCACGGCGCCCTTCGTGCTCGACGGGCCGATCAATGGCGAAAGCTTTTTGGCCGATGTCGAGCAGGTTCTTGCGCCGACTTTGAAGCATGGCGACATCGTCGTCATGGACAATCTCGGCTCTCACAAGAGCGCGGCGATCAACAAAGCCATTCGCGCCACTGGCGCCCGGCGGTTCTTCCTGCCGCAATATTCGCCAGACCTCAATCCGATCGAACAGGTCTTCGCAAAGTTCAAAAAACTGTTGCGAAAAGCCGAGGAGCGCACCCCCGATGGCGTCTGGCGGCGCATCGGTACATTGCTCGAATCCTTCTCCTCAACCGAATGCGCAAACTACTTCCGAAACTCAGGCTACGCTTCAGCCAAAAACGGAAAGACTAGCCACCACCCACTCTCACGCCACCCCGCACCCAGGTCTCGAAACATTTTTGTCCGATTGACCCAGGAAACCGGACAAAAACGCGCGAGAATCCCCAAAAATTGCCGTCGATCCGCTCGCGATCAAGCGGATCGACGACTCCGCCGATCAGATTGGCCTCGAACAACGCTTGCGAGGTGAGCGCCCGGCGCAGCGGACGCAGGCGATGCATCGTCGTCCGCAACCTCGTCCTCGCGCTGCAAAAGCGCCGCCCGTGCCGCCGCCACGCTGACCTCCTGAAAGCGGCACGTCTCGCCCGGCCGCATCTGCGCGAGTCTCCCGATATCGGCGCGCGCGACATGGCCGAGTTTCGGATAGCCGCCGGTCGGCTGACGATCGGCCATGAGGATGAGAGGCTTTTTGTCGCCGGCAATTTGGATTGCCCCAAGCGCGACGCCATCCGACACAATGTCGTGCCCTCGCGCATGCGCGATATCCGGTCCATCGAAACGATAGGCCATGCGGTCGGCGAGAAGTGTGAGCGTGAATGTGCCCGCGAAAAAAGCGCTCAGACTCTCGGCCGCGAAATAATCATCTTGCGGGCCAGGCACGACACGGAACGGAACCGGATCGCGGGCTAGCCAAGGCGCGTCGATCATCGCTTCGATGCTTTCACCCTCTTGCGCTGGCGAAGGAGAGGCGGCAGGCAAAACATCGCCCGCCCTCAGCATCCGCCCCTCGATCCCGCCTAACCCCGAGCGCATATGGGTCGCCCGGCTGCCCATCACGGCGGGTGTATCGAAGCCGCCCGCAACGCCAAGATAAGCGAAGGCACCGAAATCGCCGGCCCGCGCCGTGAGCGTCTCGCCGGGCTCCAAGCGGAGCCGCGCCGCCTTGGGCAGCACCACGCCCGAGCGCTGCCAGACAAAAGCCCCGCCCGCGAAGGCGATGGTCAGCGGTGCGCCTTCGCAGATAAGCTCAATGCCGCCCGCGGACACTTCGATGGCGGCCGCGCGATCATCATTGCCGAGAGCGAGATTGGCGGTGCGGAACGCAGTCCAATCCATCGGACCCGCTGGCGTGACGCCATAGCGGAGATAGCCCGTGCGGCCGCCGTCTTGAAGGGTCGCGCCAGGACCAGCGCGCAGCACGCGCAGCCATCCCGGCATGTCAGGGATCATCCAGAAATTCGCAGCGCGCGACAAGCTCGCCAGCCTCGGCGGCCTTGCGCAAAGCTTCAAAGGTCTCGCCATCGATCCCCTCAAAACAAAGCTCATCGCCAATGCCTGCAAGACAGATCTGCGCCCGCCTTGGATCGAACAGTTTGACCGGCGTGCGGCCGATGGCATACCAGCCGGTCGGCATGGCGCAACTGGCGATCAGCGCCTGCCCGCCCGCGATCAACAAAGATCCCGGCGGCACGGGGGCCCGGGGCACGGCGCGGCGCGGGATCGCGAGCTCTTCTGGAAGCCCGCCGAGAAAGGTGAAGCCCGGCGCGAACCCATACATATAGACACGGTAACGGGCGCATTGATGCAGGCCGATGATCCGCGCGCGAGGCAAACCGAGACATGCCGCGGCCTCGCCAATGTCTTCGTCATGCGGCGGATCATAGCAGGCGGGAATGAGCCAGCGGCGCCGCCGCCCCGGTGCGCGGCTTTGATGCGGGATTGAGTGTTGCGAGCGCAGCGATGAGAGCGTCTGTTGTCAAGCGGCGAGCGTCGAAATAAATCATCAGTGAACGGTAGGTCGGCACCGTCTCCGTCACGCCTTCAATGTTCGCAAGCTGAACGGCGGCGTCAAACGCCAGAACGCGGTCATGAATCAATGGATCGATCCTATCGCCGAATTCCACGGCGAGGGCCGATTCTCCGGCGGGCAGATAGCGCGGCGCGGGCTCGTTGAGCATGGTGGCGCCTCTTCAAACCGCCGCAAAAGGCGCAAGCGCAACCCCGGCGCTTTCGAGGCGGGCGCGCACCGCCTTCGCCATGGCAACGGCGTTCGGGCTATCGCCATGAACGCAGATGCTGTCGATGCGCGCCGCCAAGCGCTTGCCGGAGGCCGTTATGATCGCGCCTTCCGAAACCATGGCAAGGACGCGCGTGGCGACTTCTTCCGCGTCATGCAAGACGCTACCTTCCTGCGATCTTTCGACGAGCTGGCCCGAATCGGTGTAAGCGCGATCGGCATAGATTTCGCGCGCCACCGGAAGCCCATGCTTGAGACCCGCCATCTCCAATTCGGTTCCGGCGGGGGCGAGGAGCCAGAGGTCGCGCCCGGCGATTTTCACCGCGCGCGCAATGGCCTCGGCGACCGTTGCATCCTCCGCCGCGATATTGCTCAAAGCGCCATGAACCTTCACATAGGAAAGCCTGGCGCCCGCATAAGGGCAAAGCGCTTGCGCGGCGCCGGTTTGATAGAGGACGAGCCGCTCGATTTCTCCCACGGTGAAAGGCAGTCTGCGGCGGCCGAACCCGGAGCGGTCTGGAAAGCCGGGGTGGGCGCCGATCGCTATGCCTTTGGCCTTCGCGGCGGCAAAGGTCTGCACCATGATCTCCGGATCGCCGGCATGAAAGCCGCAGGCGACATTGACGCTCGTGACGATATCGAGCATGGCGGCGTCGTTGCCGATCCGGTAGGCGCCAAAACCTTCGCCGCAATCGCAATTCAAATCGACGCTGCGCATGACCTTGCACCTTTATGGCGGCGAAAATTTCCCGAGTGTCTCGCGGGCTTCGCCCTGCCCGTCTTGCGGATCTGAAACAAATTCCTCGCGCTGATAACCTTGCGCATAAAGCAGCGCCGTGAGATCGCCATGATCGATCCGCGCATGAGCCGCGGCAGCGACCTTGGGTTTTGCATGATAGGCAATGCCGAGACCCGCCGCTTCGAGCATCGCAAGATCATTGGCGCCATCGCCAACCGCAAGAGTCTCCTCGGCGGCGAGGCCATGGGTTTGGCGCAATTCTTCCAATGCCGCGAGCTTGCCGTCCTTGCCGAGGATGGGCTCGGCGACGCGCCCGCTAAGCCTGCCATTTTCACAGAAAAGAAGTTCATTTGCGCGATGCTCATGGAAGCCGATCCTATCCGCGATGACGGATGTGAAGACGGAAAATCCTCCCGAGACAAGCACGGTATGCGCGCCATGGGCCCGCATCGTTTGCACCAAGGTTCGGCCGCCCGGCGTCAAGGTGATTTTCTCGGCGATGACACGATGGATCATGGTAAGGTCGAGGCCTTTGAGGAGGGCGACTCGCTCGCGCAGGGCCGGTTCGAAGGCGATATCGCCGCGCATGGCGCGTTCGGTGATCGCCGCGATATGCGCACGCATGCCAACAGCGGCCGCAAGTTCGTCAAGACACTCCTCTTGGATCATGGTCGAATCCATGTCCGCAAGCAAAAGCTTCTTGCGCCGCCCTCTCATCCTTTGCACAATGACATTGACCGCCGCATCAGCAAGCGTGCCGCGCACGGCGTCCGCAATGGCTTTTTCGCTGGCGGCGGGAGGAGGCTCGAAGAACAGGTCGGCGGCGATACCTTGAGCGAGCCATTGCGGCGGCCGTTGCGCCCTTAAGACCTCGCTGGCCCGCCGGAGCATATCGCCGGTCAGAACCGGCGACGCCGGATCGCAGACAATCGTTGCAACATGCGTCATAAATTGTCCCGGCTCCTGCCGTCGTGTTCCGCCTTGCTTGCCGAAAGGTCAAGGCGGCCCTTGGCAGCGCCATTATTTGGCGTTATCGCAAAATAGGGTTCAAACGCAACACCCGCCCGCATGATCGCGCCCGTGTTGACGCCGCGGCCAGACGGACCGCCAACGAAATAAAAATCGGACCGCGGCCTGCTCCGGGACCGCTCAAGCAATCTAAATTGCGGTCATAAATAAAGCGCTTCAATAAAGGGCTTTGATGGGATTGTGAAAACGCCGCACGGAAACGGCAGTGGCAGAAACCACCGCGGGCCTGGCGTTCGCGCCAGCGCATCAGGACCAAAGAGTGTGATTAAAAATAGCTATGTCAACGTGACGGCGTTGCTGATAGGCCATGGTCGCTTCAAATTCGATCGCTCATCGCCTCTCTCGCTTTGTATTGCCGCATTCATGAAGGGCCGCGAACCGCGATGAACATATTGCATGTAATACCGTCCGTGAATCCGGAGACTGGCGGGCCGATCGAAGTCATCTTGACTGCGGCGCGTGTCTTGAAGGACCAAGGCTGCGATCATGAGGTCGTATCCCTGGATTCGCCGCGCGATCCATGGATCAAGTCGCTTCCCCTGCCGCTCCACGTCACGGGACTAAGCCATCCGCTTTACCTCAAATTGCGCCGCAAGATTTTTTTGTTGCGCTTTGGCTACACGCCGCATTTCGTCCCCTGGCTCAAGGCCAATGCCAAGCGCTACGACGCCATCGTCGTGCACAGTCTGTGGGATTACGCCGCGCTTGGCGCAAGGCGCGCGCTTGCCAAAAGCACGACACCCTATTTCGTCTATGCGCACGGCATGCTCGATCCATATTTCAACAAGGCGCATCCGGTGAAGGCGGCTGCCAAGCAGATTCTGTGGTGGTTCAGCGGCGGCCCCCTCCTTGCCCATGCGCGCAACGTCTTTTTCGCGACCGAGGAAGAAAGGCAGCTCGCACGCCATTCCTTTTGGCCCTTCCGGTGCCGGGAACGGGTAATCGCTTTCGGCACGCAAGATGTCCCCGACAACGCGGAGGCCCAGATTGCCGCGTTTCGCGCCGCGCTTCCGCAACTCGAGGGCCGCAAGTTTCTCTTATTTTTGAGCCGCATTCATCCCAAGAAAGGCTGCGATTTGTTGATCGAAGCCTTCGCGAAAACAGCGGCCGCGCGCAACACTGATGTCGATTTGGTCATTGCGGGCCCCGATCAAGTGGGATTGGTCGCTAAGTTGAGGACTCTGGCGGCGGAGCTTGGCGTCGCCAACCGGATTCACTGGCCGGGCATGCTGAGGGGCGATCAGAAATGGGGCGCTTTCCGCAAGGCTGACGCCTTTATCCTGCCTTCGCACCAGGAAAATTTCGGCATGGTGATCGCTGAAGCCATGGCCTGCGGCACACCCGTCTTGACGACGGACAAGGTCAACACATGGCGCGAGGTTCAAGACAGCGGCGCCGGTTTGATCGCCAAGGATGATTTGGACGGAATCACTCAATTGCTGGAGCAATTCCTCGCGCTATCTTCCGAGGAAAAGCAAGCCATGGGTCAACGTGCCCGCCAAGGTTTTCTCGATAAATTCGATATCGGCGCAATGGGGCCGCAACTTCTCGAAGCGTTCCATGGCGGGTTGAAGGGGTAAGAAATCGCTTTCCTTTTTTGCTTCGAGATAGGTCCTGCGACGCGCGTGAGGTTTAGTTTGATGAAAGCCATGGACATCGATGCAACCACCCTCGGACGGCGCGCCACAATCGCCCGCGATCTGCGCAAGATTGTCCCGGGCGAGGGCGTCATCGATGAAGAGGCCGGCCGGCGTGTCTATGAGAGCGACGGACTTTCCGCCTACCGCGCCTTGCCGATGCTGGTCGTCCTGCCGCAAACCGTTGCGGAGGTCCAAAAAATTCTCAGCTATTGCTACGAAAACAATGTGAAGGTTGTCGCGCGCGGCGCCGGCACTTCGCTCTCCGGCGGCGCGCTGCCGCTCGAGGATGGCGTTCTCATCTCGATGATGAAATTCAACCGCGTGAAGGAGATCGATTTCGACAACCGCTTCGCAATCGTCGAGCCGGGCGTCACCAATCTTGCCATTACAAAGGCGGTCGAGCATCGCGGCTTTTATTACGCCCCCGATCCATCCTCGCAAATCGCCTGCTCGATCGGCGGCAATGTGGCGGAGAATTCCGGCGGCGTGCATTGCCTGAAATATGGGCTCACCACCAACAATGTGCTGGGCGCCGAAATGGTTTTGATGACCGGCGAAATCGTAAGGCTTGGCGGGCGCCATCTCGACCAGGCGGGCTACGATCTCCTCGCCCTTGTCACCGGCTCGGAGGGGATGCTTGGCGTCGTGACCGAAGTCACGGTCCGCATTCTCCGCGCGCCGGAGTCCGCCCGGGCTCTGTTGATTGCCTTCCAATCGAGCGAATCTGCCGGGGCCTGCGTCGCCGGGATCATTGCGGCGGGCATCATTCCGGGCGGCATGGAAATGATGGACAAGCCCGCGATTCATGCAGCGGAAGATTTCGTTCATGTCGGCTATCCGCGCGATGCGGAAGCTCTCCTCATCATCGAGCTCGACGGGCCTCCGGTCGAGGTCGATCATCTTTGCGGTCTTGTCGAAAAGATCGCGCTCGCGCATGGCGCCACGCAGTGCCGGATTTCAAACTCCGATGCCGAGCGGCTGGCGTTCTGGGCCGGCCGCAAGGCGGCCTTTCCGGCGGTCGGCCGTCTGTCGCCCGATTATTTTTGCATGGACGGCACCATCCCGCGCAAGGAATTGCCCGCCGTTCTCGCGGGCATGCGCGATCTTTCGGAGCGGCATGGCTTGCGGGTCGCCAATGTGTTTCACGCGGGCGACGGCAATTTGCATCCGCTCATTCTCTACGACGCCAACAATCCCGGTGAACTCGACCGCGCCGAAGAATTTGGCGCGGATATATTGCGGCTCTGCGTCGCGCATGGCGGCGTGCTCACCGGCGAGCATGGCGTCGGCGTCGAGAAACGCGATCTGATGCCGGAGATGTTCAACGAAGATGATCTCGCCCAGCAAATCAGGGTCAAATGCGCTTTTGATGAGAAGCAGCTGTTAAATCCAGGAAAAGTGTTCCCGGAGTTGCATCGCTGCGCGGAATTGGGCCGCATGCATGTGCATGGCGGGCAGCTGAAGTTTCCGGAGATCCCGAGGTTTTAGTTTTTGGCGCATGATCGGCGCAAAAGTTGGGTCGTTTTCCGGGACCCGGCGCCTCAAGGCTGCTCCGTTAGCCTCTCGGCGCGGCGCTCCCTCAACTCTTCCGCGCGGGTCGCGTAGGCGACATGGGTCGGGCGCGCGATCCACACGAACACGGCCAATATGAGAAAAATGAAACTCGCGAGGAGGAAGGCATCGTTCAAGCCGAGCAAGGCCGACTTGTCTTTAATCAGGCCCACGAGCGTGCCTTGTGCCATGGCCGGGGTGAGACCGGCCGTTTCAAGCTTCGTGGTGAGCTGAACTCAATAAGTCAAAGGAAGGGAAACGCCTTCAGTCTGCTTCCATGTGTTTTCAAGTGGTTAGGCTGGATAGGCGCGATAGTCCCCTCATCGGTTCCCTAATCACGCGGGGCCGCCCGCCGGTTGGGGTCGAGGGCGCTACTGTAAGCCTTACGGGGAGTGGCGTAGCCGAGCCGGTCGAGACCGTGCTCTTTAGTTTCACGGGCGGCAACACGAACGAATGGGGACGCAGAGTGGCCGCAGCTGTATCCACTGTGATGAGCTCCGCCGCCTGTTATCTGAACAAGGTGTAAATGCGGCTTCTTTGATCGAGGCAGGCTTCTCGGCCCTCGCCAGCTTTTGATCGCGGCGCCGTGCGGCACTGGCGTCCTTTTCCTCGGCCTTGCGCTGCTTTGTCCATTTCTTGGTTACATCGAGGGACAGCATCGACGATCGCGTCGCTAACCTCGATCGACAGATTGACCTTGTTCTTACCGCGATCAAGAAAGCTCAGGCCGGGTGATGCGACGTGCAGGAAGAATTCGATCGGCTCATCGTCACCCGCATAATTGTCGGTGAGAATTGTGTCGAGGCGCTCGACAGAGTCCGGGTCATCCTCATCGGTCGCGAGTGACTGGAACGGATCGCCTTGCACGGTGACCGACCAATTGAGACCGGTGACCAAGAGGCGACCACCGCGATCCGGCGCCCATGCAAACGCGACTTCGGCGAGATAGGGAATCCCGTCAACCTCGACTTCGACCTTCCGGTATTGGAAGCTCGCGGGCTTTGTAGTCTCGAACAGCTCACGCAAATGCGCTTCGCCGATCACGCGGAGATCACGCGGCTTGACCGGCTTGCCATGCTTCGCCAGCTCATCAAGGAGATAGGCCGTGTCGTCATCGCCAGCGGCGAAGAAGGCATCCAAAGGCATGCGGCCAATGCCGATGCTCTCGGCGATCTCGGAGCGCTTGATGGTGGAAGACAGGCCGCGAAATTGACCGATGAAATTGGCGACGGTCCGCATAGGCAGGTCCTCACGGCGCGCTTTGTCGATCTCTGCTGCCATCAGGCCGCGAAAGCGATCGACACTATACCAGGTTGATGGTGAAGGATTGGATGGAAGCCATTCGCGCCAGGCCGAGTTTGACGCCATGAAGTTATCTGATCGGTGACTGATAAGGATATGTATGCTGACATTGCGTTTGCACCATTCAGGAAAGCTCCAAGCCTTTTGCTTAAGCGTTCGTGGGTTCGTCAGGCCGACGATACGGGGCTGCCATTCCTGGCAGCTAATCGTGGTCGCAAACCGTCTCACCGATAGAATGCGTGCGGAAGCCAGCGAGAATTGGTGAATATACTGAACAGTCAAAACGAGAGCGTCAACGGCGTGGTTTGTGACTTGCGCAAATTTAGGCGGCTTGCGAATATGCGCCAACTCGACGACGCGCTTGGCGTTGGATCGGCCGTACCAGAGACTGACGCGCGGTGGCGCTGCCTAGGCATTGCGATCTTTCCGACAGGGGGTCAGATGAAAGCCATTATTCGACGGACAGCAGCTCTTTACCTGTGTTGCGCTTCAACTGTCGCTTTTGCCGGAAAACTGCCAGGGGGCACGGGGGCCAGTTTCTTGGTTGGGTACAACGAAGCCTGGTTTGGGCCGAATTACGTTGAGTACCTTGCCTCCAACCCTTCCTTCGGACTTACCACCCCAATAACAATCGACTCCAACTTCGTGAACACGATGTTTGCCGGAATAATGGCAAACGCAAACGGTGGAACGAGGATTGTAAGGATTTGGGTCTTCACCGCTCTGCAAGGCATTGTGCTCGATCCATCCAAAACGCATACACAGGGCTTAACGCCAGATTTGATAGGTAATCTGAATACTGTTTTCACGCTGGCCAGAAATCACCCGGGACTGAAGGTCTACGTCACCGCGCTGAACGGCGGGGATATGCAGGTTGCGAATACGACTGGCCTCCGTCCATACTTCCAGAATTTGCTTACGAATACATCGGAGAGAGACGCTTTCAAAACCAACGCTTTGGGTCCGCTTCTTGACCTACTGAATGCGAACAGTGATGTCATTTATGCCTTCGATCTGATCAACGAGATCGAAGCCCCGCTCAATTCAGGCTACTTTCCCCCCCCGTCCTGGACTGGAGCCCGCGGCTGGATCCAAAACATGACCGCATTTGTAAAATCGAAGAGCCCGTGGTTGCCGGTGACTTCATCCGGTTGGGGTTCCGCGGTTCAGGAAATTACCCTTGGACTTTTTTCGGGGCTGGGCCTCGATTTTTACGATATTCATATCTATGCTGACTGGGGTCAGTATTCCGGGGTGACCGGGCTGTGCAATAGAGTCTCGGCGGATAGGGTTCCGATTATCTTGGGCGAGTACGCCCAAAATTCCCACACCATTGACGATACCCTCCAGTACTGGACGACGTATAATTTTTTAACCACGGCAAAGACCCATTGCTTTTCGGCCGCGCTCGCGTGGAAGTATGAGACAAACGAAGCCTGGTGGGAATATCTAATACCCGGCCCCGGCTTGCCGCCCCCCGACGGGGCTTGCCGCCCCCCTACGGGGGAATTTTTCGCCCAGCCTATGGTCTCATTCATTGAAAGCTTCGGAACTCCCCAGCCGGGCGCAGTCGTTCAAAAATAATATTTGGGCGAGGATGCCGGACTGCATCCCTCGCTCGTTGTTAGGGTGCCACGTCCAACCGGCCGTTCATCCCCGGATGGAAGCGGCAGATGTAGGTCACGACGCCGGTTCGCCTCAAAGTCGTCTGGCAAGTAGCTCTCCTGCTGGAAGACCCATATCGAAGCTCCCATGCGTTGCACTTGCCGTGTGGCGGAAAATGTCCACATTCGTCCACTCGACAAAGTCGTTCACTTGCAGCCCTTCTGGCGCTGGCCCAAAAGCCAGCTTGTCGATTTCGATTATATAAACTCGCGGCTCGGCGCTCCGCGAGGGCGATGCAAACAATAGAAAGCAAAACGCCAGCGCTTCCGCCATGACGTTCAATCGACTCGTGATCCGAGCTACTTAAGCTCGGATACGAGTTGCTCGGCATGCTTTTGATGCTCCGTGAAAAGCTTGAGGCCGGTTTCCAGCAAGCTCTTGAGCTGGTCGTTCTGCGTGGCCGGAATCAGTGTCGTTTCGAGCGCCCCATTGACGGTCAGATGGTAGGCGACCTCGTTCTCGGCATAAGCCTTGTCGAAGGCTGCGCCGCTCAATTTTAACAGTTCCTGCCGCTTTTCGGCTGCCGCATCGACCAAGGATCTGCTGGAATTGGTTATCCTCCGGCTTCACCTTCAGCTTATCAAGCAAAGCGAGGGCCTTCTGATTTACTGCAGTGTGATCCCGGACCATCTCGTCGGCAAAGGCTTTGACGGCTTTGTTGTGCGTCTTCATTAGCGCGAGATCGGCTGCGGCGATGTCGATCTGCCCAGCCGTATACGCGATATGGGCGATCTGAGGATCGGTTGGTGTTGCCGTGCTCTGCGCCATGGCGCTCGTTCCGGCGAAGCACAACACAGTAATGCAGAGCGAGCTCCCTAAACGAAACATGATATCTTTCCTTCCCGATGAGGAATCCTGCACCAGCGGGCCGACGACGATTGGATGAGCCATTTATCCTACCACCGAGCGTGCGCTATTGCCTAAACCTATTCGGTCATCCGATAGGGTTTAACATCGGGCTGCACGTCCGAGCTGGTAAAACCGGCGCATGGTCTTTCGCGGGGTGCGGTGCAGGATGATCGCGGGCATGCCTGAAGCCTCGAAATTTACGATCGCCCAATCTCCTCAAGCGTTTCGTCGCCGTCGTCGCGACGACGGATCGCCCTGCGCCTCAGTGCGGTGTGAGGAACCGGCCGTTTTGAGCTTGGCCGTGAGCAAAGCAAGCGCCAAGGAGGATTTTTCCGAAATCCGTGCCATTCAATCCGTGCAGCATCATCTCGGCATAGACGATCGCAACGGAAGTCCCCGACAAGGCAACCCCGGCGAGCCAGCTCTGGGTCATGTTCCATCCGAGCAGATAATGGGTTGCCGCCGTGCATACTTAGGAGATGCCGGACAATAATCGAATCGCTTTGTGGACGCGATGGGTCGGGCGTGGTGGGCGGGGATTCCCGTTTGGCGGAGCGGCGCGTATTGCAGCGCAATGGTCGACGAGAATTCGATTCGTTTGCGCTACGAAGCCATGCGTGCCTGCCTTGACGAGCGGGGACGCCGGCTGTTTGCCGCGGCTGAGGCGCGAACCGCGACGGGGATTGCGCGAAGCACGATCGGCCGCGGTTTGAAGGATCTGGAGGCGTCCGGATTTGCCGAGGGAATGGTTCGTCGTGTGGGCGTCGGGCGGCGCTCGCTCACGCGGACGGATGCAACGCTTCTGGACGATTTGCGACGGATCATCGAACCCTCGACGCTAGGCGACCCGATGCGACCGCTGCTTTGGGTGTCGAAGAGTCACGCCAAGCTCACGGCAGCGCTGTGCGCTATGGGGCATCAGGTTGCAGAGAGCAGCATCCCGAAGCTTCTTGACCAGCTTCACTATCGCCGCCAAGTGAATCGCACGACCAAGGAAGGCTGCCATCATCCCGACCGTGACGCTCAATTCGAGACTAGCAAGAACGCGGGCAGCGACTATCGGCGGCGAAGCTTGCCCGGATGAAGTGAATGTGCATGACTTCATCGACAAGGAACTGGGCAAAGCCATTCCCTATGGCGTATACGACATTGGCGCCAATGCCGACTATGTGAGCGTCGGCGTCGATCACGACACGGCGGAGTTCGCCGTCAACAGCATTCATCGCTGGTTCGAGATGATGGGACAGGAGCGATACCCGGCGACCGACCGGCTGATGATCACGGCCGATGGCGGCGGCTCCAATGGCAGCCGCGTCCGGCTGTGGAAGGTCAAGCTTCAGGAACTTGCCGACGCCACAGACCTGACCCTTGTAGTGTGCCACTATCCGCCCGTCACATCGAAATGGAACAAGATAGAGCACCGCATGTTCTGCCACATCACACAGAACTGGCGCGGTAGGCCGCTGACCGTCGTTTGGCGTGGTCGAACGGATTGGAGCGACCACCACGACGTCGGACCTCCAGGTCCGCTGCGAACTCGACACCAACATCTATGACAAGGGCATCAAGGTGACTGACGCCCAAATGGCCGCCCTCAACATCAAGGGTGATGCATTTCATCCGGAAGGAATTACACGATCGCGCCGCGACGCCCAAACCACTCATATGACGCACTTATTCGTGGCGTCTCCTAAGAATGGAACAAGAAAGCTCGCGGATCCGACCGCGAGCGCCTCCTTCCATGTTGAGCTTCATCACCTGCGGGTCGAGCTCGGCCCCGGCGAGGAATGTCAACAGCATCACGCCAACGCCCGAGAGAACTTTGACCCAGGTTTCGTTGGTATCCAAAAGTCCCGAACCAAAGATGGCGCTGAACGTTAATTGAGCGATCATTCCAATGACGATTTCCGTTATCGCGGCCCTTTGCCGTCCTCTTGCTTCTGACCCGAATCTTTTTTGCGTGGAGGGGAATTCCCGTTTAAAAGGCGCGGCCATGGCGCTTATCAAACCCCCGCCGCCTCGATGGCCTTGGCGCACTGGAATGCCGGGCGGGCGAGGCAGCGGTCCACATAGGCGCGCAGCGCCGGCCGCGAGGGAACCATCTTAAAAATATCGATCCCGAAATAAAGGTCTGAGCCGATCATGACATCGGCCGCCGAGAAGCGCTCGCCCAGCAGCCAAGGACCTGTCGAGACCGCGGCTTCGAGCACGTCGAACACCCGGTCAAAATCACCAAATCCTGCCGACTCGGTCCTCAGCTCGATATTGCCGAACTTGGCCAAATAGGCCTGCTCGACGCAGCCCGGCGAAAAAAACAGCCACTGCAGATAGCGCCCGCGCGAAGGATCACCAACCGGCGGGGCGAGGTTCGCTTGCGGGACCGCCTCGGCGACATAGGCGCAAATGGCGCCAGACTCCGCGACGGCAAGCGGACCATCGGCGAGAGCTGGCACCTTCGCCATCGGATTGATCGCGCGAAACGCCGGGCTCTTTTGTTCACCGGCCGCAAGATCGAGCCGGACGCGTTCATAGGGAGCGCCCGCCTCTTCGAGCACCCAAAGCGCCCGCAAGGACCGCGTGCGCGGAGCCCAATATAGTTTCATCATGGCGCCATCTCTCCTTTTTGAAAACGCTTACACATGCTCCACGGCGATGATCCCGGGAATGGCTTTGAGCGCCCCCGCCATCTGCGGCGAAACGGAAAATTTGCCCGGCAGCTTCACTTCGACTTCACCGCTTCCGGTTTGCAGAACGAGCGAGACTTCGCCCTCGCCTTGCCCGCGCAGACGCCGCGCGATCTCGGCGAGCGGATTTTCGTCCCGGAGAAAAACCCGCAATCCCTTGCCGATCCGGCTCGCCGCCGCGTCCAAAGGCTCCACCGAGACGATGCGGGCGCGCACGTCCTCGCCTTCGAGGGAGGCTTGCAGGCTGAGGATCACGGCGGCGCCCTTTTCCAAAAGATCGCGGAATTGATTGAGACCTTCCTGGAACAAGATCGCTTCATATTGGCCGGACGGATCGGAGAGCTGGACGATCCCCATTTTCGCACCCGATTTCGTCCGCCTTTCTTGGCGGTCGAGCACCGTGGCGGCGAGCCGCGCGGCGGACGCGCCCTGCTTCACGGCGCGGACGAACTCCACCCAGCGCTGGACCCGCAATCGCGCGAGGATCGCGGCATAGGCATCGAGCGGATGACCCGACAAAAAGAACCCGACCGAGTCGAATTCGCGCCGCAGCCGCTCGTTGAGCGGCCAGGGCTCGACCTTCGGCAAGGCGACGGCATCGGGAGTTTCGCCGCCAAACAGAACGCTTTGGCCAGCGAGCCGCTCCTCCTGCCGCCGCTGCGCCCCGGCGAGGATGGATTCAGCGCTCGCAAAGACACGCGCGCGGTTTTGTTCGAGTTCGTCGAAGGCTCCGGCGGCGGCGAGACTCTCGAGGGTGCGCTTATTGATCTCGCGCGGATTGAGTTTTGCGGCAAAATCCGAAAGGTCACGGAAGGCTGGCTTTCCTGGGTGAACTTGCTTGCTCGCCATGCGAAGGTCCCCGCTCGCGTTGATCGCCGCGAGCGAACGCGCGTGCGATTCGCCAACGCCCTTGATCGCGGAGAGCGCATAGCGGATGGCGGGAGCGCCCTCCCCGCCGGCAGGCTCGAAATCGGCGCCCGACGTTTGCACGGAAGGCGGCAGAATCTTGATATCGAGGCGCCGCGACTCATTGCAGAATTCGGCGAGCTTGTCGGTGTTCGATTTGTCGAGGGTCATCGACGCCGCGAGAAATTCGACCGGATAATTCGCTTTGAGATAGGCTGTCTGATAGGCGATCAGCGCATAGGCCGCGGCGTGGCTTTTGTTGAAACCGTAGTCGGCGAATTTGGCGAGGAGGTCGAAGATTTCATTCGCCTTCGCTTTGGCAAGACCGCGTTCGGCCGCGCCAGAAACAAAACGGTCGCGCTGCGCGGCCATCTCGGCCTTGATCTTCTTGCCCATGGCGCGCCGCAAGAGATCCGCCTCGCCGAGCGAAAAACCCGCGAGAATTTGGGCGATTTGCATCACCTGTTCTTGATAGATGATGACGCCAAAGGTTTCCTTGAGAACCGGCTCGATTTTTGGATGGATGTAGTCCGCATCTTCCTCGCCGCGCTTCACCGCGCAATAGACAGGAATATTCGCCATTGGGCCCGGCCGGTAGAGGGCGACAAGCGCGATAATGTCCTCGAAACGGTCGGCCCGCATTTCGGCCAGGGCCTTGCGCATGCCGGCGCTTTCAAGCTGGAAAACGCCAACCGTTTCGCCGCGCTCCAGCATGGCGTAGGTTTTTTGATCGTCGAGCGGAATTCTCATGAGGTCGAGCGCGAGACCGCGCTTTTCGAGAAGCTTGACGCAATTGGCGATGATCGTCAGCGTTTTGAGGCCGAGAAAATCGAATTTGACGAGACCCGCGGCCTCCACCCATTTCATGTTGAACTGGGTGGCCGGCATGTCGGATTTAGGATCGCGATAAAGCGGCACGAGGTCTTCGAGCGGCCGGTCGCCAATCACAATGCCCGCCGCATGAGTCGAGGCGTTGGAATAGAGCCCTTCGAGCGTTTGCGCGATCTGCAGCATTTTTGCCACGCGCAGGGTCTGTCTCCGCGGCCTCCTTGAGGCGCGGCTCGGACTCGATGGCCTGCTTGAGACTTACCGGCGCCGCCGGATTTTGCGGCACCAGCTTGGCGAGCTTGTCGACCTGCCCGAGCGGCATTTCAAGGACGCGGCCGACATTGCGCATGACGCCGCGCGCGAGAAACGATCCGAAGGTGATGATCTGCGCGACTTTATCCTCGCCGTAGCGGCGGCGGACATAGGCAATCACCTCGTCGCGCCGCTCCTGGCAGAAATCGATGTCGAAATCCGGCATCGACACGCGGTCGGGATTGAGGAAGCGCTCGAACAAGAGTCCGAAGCGGATCGGATCGAGATCGGTGATCGTCAGCGCATAGGCAACCAAGGATCCGGCCCCCGACCCGCGTCCAGGCCCGACCGGAATATCCTGCGATTTCGCATATTTGATGAAATCCGCGACGATCAAGAAATAGCCTGGGAACTTCATCTTGATGATCACGTCGAGCTCGAAGGCAAGCCTTGCGTGATAATCGTCCGCCGTGAAGCCCGGCGCCGGACCATGCGCGGCCAAGCGCGCCTTAAGACCCGCTTGCGCCTCGGCGCGCAGTTGCGTGGCTTCCTCGTCGATGTGTCCATCGGCGAACCGCGGCAGAATGGGTTTGCGGGTCAACGGCCGGTAGGCGCAACGCAAGGCGATTTCGACGCTGTTCTGTGTCGCCTCCGGAATGTCCGCAAAAAGCGCGATCATGTCCGCCCGCGTCTTGAACCGGTGCTCCGGGGAGAGCTGGCGGCGGGCCCCGTCGCTGACGACGGTCCCTTCCGCAATGCAGATCAGAGCGTCATGCGCTTCATAGTCCGCGGCCTCGGCGAAAAACACCTCATTGGTGGCAACGATCGGCAGCGACGCGCGATAGGCGAGGTCGAGGAGACGCGGCTCGATCGCCCGCTCGGACGCAAGCCCGTGGCGCTGGATTTCGACATAGAGCCGCTCGGGAAACAGCCGCTGAAGCGCCGCCCCGCGGGCACGGGCAAGCTCGGCGCGATCATGGGCAAGAGCTTGGTCGAGGGGACCCGAGGGGCCGCCTGTCAGCGCAATCAGCCCTTCCGTTCGCCCTTCGAGCCGGTCGAGGCCGACATGCGGCGGATTCCCCGGAGCGGGATCGAGCCAGGCCCGCGAGGCCAGATGCATCAGGTTCAAATAGCCGCCCGCATCCTGAGCCAGGAGCACGAGGGACGCGTGGCCGGAACTCGCCTCGCCGCGCGGCGCCATCGCCGCGCCATCGTGAAAATCGAGGGTGATTTGCAGGCCGGCGATGGGCTGGATGCCCTCCTTGGCGAGTTTTTCGGAAAATTCCAGAGCGCCGAAGAGGTTGTTCGAATCAGTCATCGCGAGGGCCGGCATCAAATCCGCGGCGGCCAGCTTGGCGAGTTTGGCGACGCTCATTGCCCCTTCGCGCAGCGAATAGGAGCTGTGCACATGAAGATGCACGAAACCGGCGCCGCCCGGGACTTGATCAACGCCCTCGGTGCTGTCTTGAGAGGGGATTGCGAGCGCGCCCATTGCCTTGGCTCCGGTTTGACCTGCCAGACTAATAGCGCGCGGATTGAGCCCCTCCCAGAGCTCCCTCGCTGTTCTCAACACCTCTTGCACAAAAGCGACGCCACAAAAGCGCCGCAGCCCGCTCCGGCGGCATGCAAAGGCGCTATGCAAAGCGGAAAGCACTCCGGCGATCGCCGGTCCGGCCGTTCACGCGGATGAGGCGGACGGCGGGACCAAAATCGCAGGCTTGCCGGGTGCGAAATGGCCCGGGTGATCTACGCCTGAGCGGGCTGCCCGGCCTTCGCCTTCGCCGTCTCGACGACCGCCTTAAAAGCCTCCGGCTGATGGATCGCGAGCTCGGAAAGCACTTTGCGGTCGATTTCGATCCCGGCCTTGGCGAGACCATCGATGAAGCGCGAATAGGTGAGGCCGTGCTCGCGCACCGCCGCGTTGAGCCGCTGGATCCACAGGGCGCGAAACACCCGCTTCTTGGCCCGGCGATCGCGCGTTGCATATTGCATCGAACGATCGACCGCCGCCTTGGCGGCCCGGATCGTATTCTTGCGGCGGCCATAAAACCCCTTGGCGGCCGCTAAGGTTTTCTTGTGTTTGGCGTGCGAGGTCACGCCGCGTTTGACGCGTGCCATGAATGATCTCCGGACTGGACTAAAAAATCAACGAAAGCGGGTGGCGGGTTTCAGCCGTTGGGCAGAAAGAATTTGATGATGTTGTCGCCATCGCTCTTGAACAGCACATTGGTGCCGCGCAGATTCCGGATCTGCTTGGGGGTGCGTTTGATCATTCCGTGGCGTTTGCCCCGTTGCGCATAGACCACTTTGCCGGTCGCGGTGATCTTGAAGCGCTTCTTGGCGCCCGATTTGGTTTTCAGTTTGGGCATTTGGCTTAAGTCTCCATTGGGCGGCGAGCCTCGAAAAGAGGCCGCGAAGCGGAACGGCGCTTCCGTTCCGCTTTGATTCAAGCGAAAAGAACCGCCACGGCAGCCCCTTAGCCGGGCGGTTCGAAACCGCGCCTTATACGCAAAGATAAGGGAAAAGCAAGGGGTGGCGGCGGACCTTGCACCAGCGCAGCGGTTGCCCTATATAGGCTTTACGTTCATGCTTCTCATAACGGTTGTTCGATCAAAGCAATCGGCTTATTGAGAGTGGGCCCCTCGGGACCCGCTCTTTTTTATTGCCTTTTGGGGTGCCGCATTGCCTTTTGGGGCGGCCGCGAAGTCGAAGCGTGGTTCCTGGATATGTTCATGCCGGAGCGATCCGGCGATAGACCGGCCGAGTTTGGCTCGGGCAAGTTTGGATCGTCCTAATTTGGATCGTGCAGGTTTGGATCGCGAATGTAACGCCACTGAGCTGCAAAGCCTCCTCGATGAACCTCGCTTGATCGAGGAGACCGGGGTCGCCGCGCGTGTGGCGCATCTTGCGCAGCCGGTTTTGGCTGGTCTCGGCTACCGGCTGGTCCGGGTCAAGCTTTCGGCGCAAGCGGGAATGACCGTGCAGATCATGGCGGAACGGCCGGATGGGTCGATGAATATCGATGATTGCGAAATCGTAAGCGCGGCCTTGTCGCCGGTCCTCGATGTCGAAGACCCGGTGAAAAGCCCCTACCGCCTCGAAATTTCCTCGCCGGGAATCGACCGGCCGCTCGTCCGCGTCTCGGATTTCCGGCACGCCTTGGCGCAGGAAGCACGGATCGAGATGAAGAGCGGGATCGACGGGCGCAAGCGCTTCCGCGGCGTGCTCGGCGAGGTTGAGGGCGACGGCGCAAGCGCGGTGGTGACGCTTGATCGCAGCGACGCCAAGCCGGGCGAAGCGACAACAGCCGTGCTTCCGCTCCACGACATCGCCGAGGCGAGGTTGGTTTTGACGGAGGCACTGATCCGCCAATCGCTGCGGGCCGCGAAAGCGCCGCAGGCGCGGGATGCGAGCGTGCCAGAGGACGCCGGCATGGCCGCCCCGGACGAAGGCGGCGCCTTCGGGCCACGGCGCGGGCCCGGCCGCTTTGCACGCGGCGCGAGCAAGGCAAAGCCCCTGGTGCCCGCCGGCGTGCAGACCAAATTCAAGCGCGCCCCTAGCGCCAATAGAATGCAAACCAAATTGCCGGCGCCGCGCCGCTCCGGCGTGGCCTCGCCCGAAACAGGAGACTGAGATGGCAGTCAGCGCCAATAGGCTCGAACTCTTGCAGATCGCCGATGCCGTCGCGCGGGAAAAATCGATCGACCGCCAAATCGTCCTCGCTTCGATGGAAGACGCCATTTCGAAGGCGGCGCGATCCCGCTACGGTCAAGAAACCGAGGTTCGCGCCGATATCAATCCGAAAACCGGAGAGATCCGGTTTTCGCGCCTGCTTCTCGTCGTCGATCAGGTCGAGAATGACGCCACTCAGATCACGATCAATGAGGCGCGCAAGAAAAACCCCGCGGCCCAGATCGGCGACCAAATCGCCGAAACCTTGCCGCCCTTCGATTTTGGCCGGATTGCCGCGCAATCGGCGAAGCAGGTCATTGTTCAGAAGGTCCGCGAAGCCGAGCGTGACCGGCAATATCAAGAATACAAGGACCGGATCGGCGACATCGTCAACGGCGTCGTGAAACGGGTGGAATATGGCAATGTGATCATCGATCTCGGGCGCGGCGAGGCAACGATCCGGCGTGACGAACTGATCCCCCGCGAGGTGTTCCGGCCCGGCGACCGCGCCCGCGCCTATGTCTATGATGTCCGGCGCGAACAGCGCGGGCCGCAGATTTTTCTGTCGCGCACCCATCCGCAATTCATGGCCAAGCTGTTCCGCCAGGAAGTGCCGGAAATCTATGATGGCGTCATCGAGGTCAAATCGGTCGCGCGCGATCCCGGCTCACGCGCCAAAATCGCGGTGATTTCGCGGGATACGTCGATTGACCCGGTCGGCGCGTGTGTCGGTATGCGCGGCTCGCGGGTGCAGGCGGTCGTCAATGAATTGCAGGGCGAGAAAGTCGATATCATCCCTTGGTCGCCGGATGCCGCCACCTTCATTGTCAACGCGCTGCAACCTGCCGAAGTCGTCAAGGTCGTGCTCGATGAGGATTCCGCGCGGATCGAAGTCGTCGTGCCGGATGACCAGCTCTCCCTGGCGATCGGACGCCGCGGCCAAAACGTCCGCTTGGCGTCGCAGCTCACCGGCTGGGATATCGATATTTTGACGGAAGCGGAGGAATCGGAACGCCGCCAGAAGGAATTCGTCGAACGCACGAACATCTTCATGAAAGCGCTGAACGTCGATGAAGTTGTTGGCCAGTTGCTCGCGTCGGAAGGCTTCCGCTCGGTCGAGGAATTGGCTTTCGTGGAGCCTTCCGAGGTGGCCGCGATCGAGGGGTTCGACCAAGACACAGCCACGGAAATTCAGTCCCGGGCGCATGAGTATTTGGCGAAGCTCGAGGCCGAACAGGACGCCCGGCGTGTGGAACTCGGTGTGTCCGACGACCTCAAAGAGGTCGCTGGGGTGACGACGGCGATGCTCGTCAAATTTGGCGAAAACGATATCAAGACCGTCGAGGACCTTGCCGGCTGCGCGACCGACGATCTCGTTGGCTGGAGCGAACGCAAGGAGGGCGAAACGACGAAACATGCTGGCATTCTTGACGGTTTCGAGATCTCGCGCGAAGAGGCGGAAACCCTTATTATGACGGCGCGGGTCAAGGCGGGATGGATCGACTCCATTCCGGACCGGGCGGCGGAGGACGTCTTCGGGAGCGAGACCGGCGGCTAGAGCATGACCCGCGAAAGTGGCAACCCGTTTCGCGAAAAGCTCATGCGAAATGGGGCCGAGGCTCTGGATAAGATCATGTGATAAAATAATTTACAAAGATCCCGCGCGCGTTTGCTCGAAGCGCTTGTGGCAGAGGAGAAATTCATTTGGAAAGAGCCGGACTCCTCGACGCGAGAGAATCGGACGCGAAAGAATCGGACGCGAACGGATCGCCCGAGCGAACCTGCATCGTCACCCGCACGAAAGGTGTGCCGGAGGATATGATTCGCTTCGTCGTGGGACCGGGGGCGATTGTGGTGCCCGACATCGCACGAAAATTGCCGGGACGCGGCGTTTGGGTCACGGCGCGGGCGGATTGCGTCGCGCAAGCTGTCAAACGGCAGGCGTTTTCCCGGGGGTTCAAGACCAAGACCGTGGCTCCGGAAAGCCTGGCGGCCGAGATCGAGACCCTGTTGACAAAGGATTGTCTCCAGGCTTTGTCGATGGCCAACAAAGCGGGGCTCGTCATCCTTGGCTTTGCCAAAGCGGAACAGGCGATTGCGTCGGGCGACATTGCCGGGCTCGTCCAGGCGGCGGATTGCGGCGCCGACGGGAGACGCAAACTCGGGCAATGCCTGCGCCGGCGCTATGGCGATGACGAGGCGAGGCCGCGGGTGAATTTGTTTACGTCCAGCCAATTGGATTTGGCATTGGGACGGACAAATGTGATACATGCGGCTCTGATCGAAGGACCGGCCAGCGTGGGGTTTTTGGGACGCTGCCGGAAGTTGGCGCTGTACCGTTCCGGATCGCCTTGGGCGGAAAGCCCGGACGGGCGGTCCGCCCTGGAATTGAACGAAATCGAATAGAATAGAAATTGAACAGCACGCCGGGCGTCCGGCGCAATGAAACCGAATGGGCGCGGGCCCGGGAATGTAAGACTGATGAATGACACCAAGAACCCTGGTGACACGACGCTGAGCGTCGCTCCGGCCAAGCGGCTGACCTTGAAGCGGCCAGTCGAGGCGGGAATCGTGCGCCAGAGCTTTTCGCACGGGCGCTCGAAAGCGGTCGTCGTCGAGAAAGTGAAGCGCCGGGTGATCGCGCCAGGGGAATCGCATCCGCCGCACGAGACTGTTGTGGCGCCGCCACCGCCACCGCCACCGCCCGCCACCGCAAGGGCGCGCCCGCAGCCCGCCCCGGCCCACCCGCAAGCGCCGCACCGGACATCCTCCGGCGTTATCCTCCGTTCGCTGACGGAAGAGGAACGTGAGGCCCGCTCGCGCGCCCTTTCCGATGCCCGTGAACGCGAGGTGGAGGATCGTAAGCGCGCCGAGGCCGAGGCCAAGATCCGCGAAGAGCGCGAAGCCCGCGAACGGGAAGAGCGCGCGGCGGCGGAAGCGCGCAAACGCGAGGAAGAGGCGCGCCGCGCACAAGAGGCGGAGGCTAAGCGCCGCTCCGAAACCGAGGCCAAACGGCGTCTCGCGGGTGGTGAACCCGCGCCCGCGCCCACGGCCCCGGCCGTGCGCAGGGCCCGGCCGTGCGCAGGGCGGCACCCCCGCGGCGCCCGCGAGCCTCGCTCCGGCCGCCCTTGCCCCCGCAGCAAAACCCCCGCTGGCCGAGGAAGAGGAAGCCCCGCACGTTATCCGCCGGCCGGGTTTACCGGTGAAGACGGCTCTGCCTCGCCCCGCCCGGGGCGCCGAACAGAAAAGCCGTGGCCGCCTGACGGTCGCCAATGTCACCGGGGAAGAAGAAGAACGCACAAGGTCCGTCGCGGCGTTCCGCCGCCGCGTCCAGCGGCTCAAAGGCCATGTCAGCGAGGTTAAGGAAAAGCTTTCACGCGAGGTGATTCTGCCCGAGACGATAACGATCCAAGAACTCGCCGGCCGGATGTCGGAGCGCGGCGTCGATGTCATCAAGCTTCTGATGAAGCAGGGCCAGATGGCCAAGATCACCGACGTGATTGACGCCGACACGGCGCAACTCATAGCCGAGGAACTCGGTCACACGGTGAAAAGGGTCGCCGAAGCCGATGTCGAGGAAGGGCTCTTCGATACGCCGGACACCGGCGGCGATCTTCTGCCGCGGCCTCCGGTCGTGACGATCATGGGCCATGTCGATCACGGCAAGACCTCCCTGCTTGACGCGATCCGTCACGCCGATGTCGTGTCCGGCGAGGCGGGCGGCATCACCCAGCATATCGGCGCCTATCAGGTCGTCGCGCCGAATGGCGCGAAGATCACCTTTATCGATACGCCGGGTCACGCGGCCTTCACGGCGATGCGGGCGCGTGGCGCCAAGGTGACGGACATCGTCGTTCTGGTCGTCGCCGCCGATGACGGCGTCATGCCGCAGACGGCGGAAGCGATCGCGCATGCGCGCGCCGCCAATGTCCCGATGATCGTGGCGATTAATAAGATCGACAAGCCCGACGCCAAACCGGAGCGCGTGCGCAGCGAATTGCTGCAATATGAGGTCCAGGTCGAAAGCCTTGGCGGCGAGACCCTCGAAGTGGAAGTTTCGGCAACCAAGAAGATCAACCTCGACAAGCTGCTCGAGCTGATTTCCTTGCAGGCTGAATTGCTCGACCTTAAAGCCAATCCGGCGCGGCCGGCCGAAGGCACGGTCATTGAGGCGCGGCTCGACAAGGGGCGCGGTCCCATGGCGACGGTGCTGGTGCAGCGTGGCACGCTCAAGATCGGCGACGTGATTGTCGGCGGCTCCCAATGGGGGCGCGTGCGCGCGCTCCTTGGCGACAAAGGCGAGACGCGTCTGGACGCAGGCCCGTCGACTCCCGTCGAGGTTTTGGGCTTTTCCGGCTCACCCGAGGCGGGCGATCGCGTCGCCGTGGTCGAAACCGAAACGAGAGCGCGGGAAATCACCGAATATCGCGAGAGACAAAAGCGCGAGAAGGCCGCCGCAAGGGGCACTATGGCGCGCGGCTCGCTCTCCGATATGATGAGCCAGCTGAAGACGGCTGGCCGCAAGGAATTCCCGCTTGTGATCAAGGGCGACGTTCAGGGCTCGGTCGAGGCGATCATCGCGACCTTGGAAAAACTGAACACCGAGGAAGTCGCGGCCCGCGTGATCCATGCGGGCGTCGGCGGCATCACCGAATCGGACATCACCTTGGCCGAAGCCTCGCGGGCGGCGGTGATTGGCTTCAATGTGCGCGCCCATAAGGAAGCCCGGACACTTGCCGAGCAGGTGGGTATCGAAATCCGCTACTACAATATTATCTATAATCTTGTCGATGACGTGAAGGCAGCGATGTCGGGTCTTCTCGCGCCGACCTTGCGCGAGGAAATGCTTGGCAATGCCGAGATCCTGGAAGTCTTCACGATTTCGAAGGTCGGCAAGGTCGCGGGATGCCGGGTCACGGACGGCACGGTTCAGCGCGGCGCCAATGTGCGACTGATCCGCGACAATGTCGTCGTGCATGAAGGCAAGCTCTCGACGCTCAAGCGCTTCAAGGACGAAGTCAAGGAAGTGCAAGCGGGTCAGGAATGCGGCATGGCGTTCGAAAATTACCAGGACATGCGGACTGGCGATGTCATCGAATGCTATACCGTGCAGGAGATCAAGCGCTCGCTGTGAACGTGATCCCAAAAGTGACAAACTTTTGGAACAAGATCATGCGAGGGAATGAAGAGCTAGAACCATCAGCAACTCATCTTGAAGCGTTCATGGTCTGACACGCGGAGTGGGCGGACTCGTCTGGCCTTTGTTCAGACGCCGCTTCGTAAATCAAACCGCAATGCGTGGGGAAATGTCAGCGATCGGCCATTCAGCGGCCGACCGCGTTTCAGGGTAACGAAAAACCCGAGGAATGAGCGCCCAGAGGCGCCGGAGCTTTCCATGTCCAGAGTTCATCATCAGCAAGGCGGCGAGCCTTCGCAACGGATGTTGCGCGTGGCCGAACTGATCCGCCATACCATGTCCGAGCTTCTCGTCCGTTCGGCCGCCGGCGATTCTATGCTCGAAGGCCAGGCCGTGACGATTCCGGAAGTCCGGATGAGCCCTGATTTGAAGCTCGCCACCATCTATGTCATGCCGCTCGGCGGTAAGAATATCGGCGAGGTCTTGACCGCCCTCGACCGGCACAAGAAGTTTCTGCGCGGTGAGCTTGCCCGGCGCGTCAGTTTGAGATTTGCGCCCGACATTCGCTTTAAGGCCGACCAGAGCTTCGACTATGGCGCCAAGATCGATGCCTTGCTCAAATCGCCCGAAGTGAAGCGCGACTTGGGCCAAAAACAGGAAAAACCAGAATGACAGGCCGTGGATCGGCGCGAAAGGATGTTCACGGCTGGATCGTTCTCGACAAGCCGGCAGGCATGAACTCGACTTTGGCCGTGACCCGGCTGAAACGGATCTTCAACGCCAAAAAGGCCGGGCACGCCGGCACGCTCGACCCTCTCGCCACAGGCATTTTGCCGGTGGCCTTTGGCGAGGCAACGAAAACCGTGCCTTTCGTTCAAGACGGCGAGAAGGCCTACCGCTTTACGGTGCGCTGGGGCATCGAGACGGACACCGACGATGCCGATGGCAGGATTGCCGCGCAATCCGAAGCGCGCCCGGCGGACGCCGACATTGCCGCTTTGTTGCCGCGGTTCATCGGGACGATCCGGCAATTGCCGCCAGCCTTTTCCGCAATCAAAATCAATGGCGAGCGCGCTTATGATCTCGCCCGCGATGGCGTGGCGCCAGCTTTGTCGCCGCGCGTGGTGACAATCCATGCGCTCGAACTCATGAGCTCTGGGCCCGACGAGGCGATCTTTGAGGCGCGCTGCGGCAAGGGAACCTATGTCCGCGCGATCGCCCGCGATCTTGGACGGCTCCTTGGCTGTTACGGCCATGTCAGCGCCTTACGGCGCACGCGCGTCGGGCCTTTTTACGAATTGGATGCGGTGCCTTTGGCGGATTTGGACGATGCCGCCTTGAGCGCGCGCGCCTTGCGCCGCGTCGAGGCAGGGCTCACGGAAGTGCCGCGCGTCGTGGTCGATTCCGGCGCCGCGGCAAGGCTCCGGCGTGGTCAGCCGCTGCTTTTGCGCGGCCCGGACGCGCCCCTTGAGGGCTCCGCCTATGCCGCCTGTGGCGGCGTCGTCGTTGCCATTGGCGCGATCGAGAAGGGCGAATTGATCCCCGGCCGTGTTTTCAATTTCACGTCTTAAGAACGGCCTTAAACGCCATCGTCGCCGAGCATGGCGTCAAGCTTCGCCCGTTCCGCTTCGGTTAAGGAATTAGCCGGAGCAGAACTCTGTTGCCGCCGCCGGGCAAAGAGGATGACGCAGCCGCCCATGAGAAGCACGAGGAACGGCGCTCCCCAGAGCAGCCAGGTTTCGAGCTTGAAAGGCGGTTTCAGCAAAATAAAGTCGCCGTAGCGGCGAACGAGAAAGGCCCGAATCTGTTCGTCGCTATCGCCGGCCTGCAGCCGTTCCCGCACGAGCAGCCGCAAATCACGGGCAAGGTCCGCGTTGGATTCGTCGATCGATTCGTTCTGGCACACCATGCAGCGCAACTCCGCGGAAAGCGCGCGGGCTCTTGCCTCGAGTTTTGGGTCCGTCATGATTTCATCGGGCTGAACCGCCCTTGCCGCGAGCGGGGTCAGCAACAACACACAAGCCAAGATCATCATGCGGATGGGCATCACATTCATTCCGCTGGCTGCGGGCTCGGTGCTTGCGCCTTGCGGGCGCGGCGCGCAATGCCGACCCGGAAACGCCGGTCGCTGAGCGACATGCAGCCGCCAAAGGCCATGATCAAGGCGCCGATCCAGATCAAGGAAACGAGCGGCTTCCAAAAGATCCGTGCGTTGACCCCGCCATTGGCGGCGACGTCGGCGATGCTCATATAGACCTGTCCAAGACCGAGCGTGGCGATCCCCGCCTCCGCCCTCGTCATGCCGCGCGCCGGATAAAAGCGCGACGCCGGTTCGATCGTGGCGACCACCGCCCCTTTGGCGCGGATGACCGTGCGGCCAACGAGCGCGGAATAGTTGGGACCCTGGCGCGGCGCGACGCTCTCGAAGGTCAATTCGTAAGGGCCGATTTCGGCCTTGTCGCCGGGCTTCAAGGAGGTGATCTTTTCGACCCCCCACCCTGTCGCAGCGAGGCCGAGCAAGGTCACGCCGAGCCCCGCATGCGCGAAAGCCGTGCCGATGGCATGGCGGGGCAGGCCGCGGGCGCGCTGGCTCACAAGGGCGGCGGAGCCGCCGCCACCAAAGAGACGCCGGCTCAGATCAACGAAAGAGCCGATGATCACATAAAGCGCGACGCCGGACAGGATCACGCTGACGGCGGGCCCGCCCCGCCACGCGGCAAGAAAAGCCATGAAGACGAGAGCGGCGCCAAAGGCCACGGTGAGCCTTTGTGCGACTCCCGCGAGATCACCGCGTTTCCAAGGCAGTAACTGGCCAATCGGCATCAGGATAAACAGAGGGACGAACAAGGGCACAAAGGTCAGATTGAAGAAGGGTGCTCCGACCGAGATTTTTTCGCCCGTCATGGCTTCGAGGGCCAACGGATAAATTGTGCCGGTGAAAACCGTGGCGCAACAGGTCGTCAAAAGCAGATTGTTGAGAACGAGCGTACCCTCCCGCGAGATCGGCGCGAAAAGACCGCCTTGCTTCAACCCGCTCGCGCGCAAAGCAAAGAGCGCAAACGATCCGCCGATGAAGATCACCAGAATAAGAAGAATGAACACGCCCCGCGTCGGATCGCTCGCAAACGCATGGACGGAGGTCAAGACGCCGGAGCGCACCAGGAAGGTCCCGACAAGCGACAGGGAAAAGGCGAGGATCGCAAGGAAGATCGTCCAGATTTTGAGAGCTTCCCGCTTTTCCATCACCGCCGTGCAATGCAACAGCGCGGTGGCGGCAAGCCAGGGCATCAGCGAGGCATTCTCGACCGGATCCCAAAACCAGAAGCCGCCCCAGCCGAGCGTGTAATAGGCCCAATAGGAGCCCATCGCGATGCCGAGCGTCAGGGAAATCCAAGCAATCAATGTCCAGGGCCGCACGAAACGCGCGAACACCGCATCGATCCGGCCCGAAATCAACGCCGCCGCTGCGAAGGAGTAGGTGATCGAAAGCCCGACATAGCCGAGATAAAGCAAGGGCGGATGGATGGCGAGGCCGGGATCCTGAAGGAGCGGGTTCAGATCATTGCCTTCCACCGGCGGCTCGGCGAGCCTTGCGAAAGGATTCGACGTCAAAAGAATGAACAGAAGAAACGCGGCGCCGATCCAGGATTGCACGGCCAGCACATTGGCGCGCAAATCGTTCGGCATGGATCGCGAAAACAAGGCGACCGCCGCCGCGAACAGCGACAGGACCAGCACCCACAAAAGCATCGAGCCTTCGTGATTGCCCCAAACACCGGTGATTTTATAGATCAAAGGTTTGGCGGAATGCGAATTTTCGACGACATTGAGGAGCGAGAAATCGGAGACGACGTGGGCACTCGTCAAGGCCAAATAGGCGTATGCCACGAGGCCAAATCCCGCCAGCGCGACCGGCGGGGCGACGGCCATCAGACGCCGGTCCCCCGCGATGCTGCCCCAGACCGGCAGGATGGAATTCACAAGGGCAAGCGCCAGAGCCAGGACAAGCGCGTAATGGCCGGTTTCGACGATCATTCGCGACGTCCTCGGGAATTGACTTCTGTCCTCACGGGCGCATCCTCATTTGCTTGCGCTTGCCGGTTCCGCGCCCTCGCGCCAGACTCCTTGCTTTTTCAAGGCATCGGCGACCTCGCGCGGCATGTAGCGTTCATCATGTTTGGCGAGAATGCTGTCGGCGTGAAAGAATTTGTCCCGCCCAAGCGTGCCCTCGGCGACAACGCCTTGGCCTTCCCGGAAGAGATCGGGCAACGCGCCACTATAAGTCACCTCAACCTCTTGCTTTGTATCGGTGACAGCGAAGCGCACCGTGTTCCCACCCTCGCGCACGAGTGAGCCTTGCTTCACGAGCCCCCCGATACGCAGCCTTTGACCTTCATGCGGCGCCTTTTGCGCGAGCTCGCTTGGCCCGTAGAAAAACACGATATTGTCGCGCAACGCCAAAAGGATCAAGCCGAGGGCAAGGCCGAGCACAGCAAGCGCGGCGGAGATCAGAGCGAGCCGGCGTTTTTTGCGTGTCATGATGAAGATTAGCCTTTTAGCCCAAGTTCGCGCGCGAGGGCCTCGATGCGCGCGAGGGCGTCCGGATCGCCCGCGAGATTGCGTTTTGCCTCAATGAGCGCCGAACGGGCCTTATCGGATTCATGCAAGACCGTATAGGAGCGCACGAGGCGAAGCCAGCCTTCGACATCCTGGCCGTTTTGCGCCAAGCGCGCGGCGAGGCGCTCGACCATGCCGCGAATGACCTCCATCTGCCCGGCCGCGGGCAGCGCCTCGATTGAAGCCGCCATGCCCGCACGCGGGTTCTCTTGCGGCGCCTCTCGGGCTCTCCCCGGACGCGCCGCCGAGCGCGGCAATTCGTTTGCGAAGCGCTTGCGCCCAAGGCGCGTCCTGCGGCGCTTCGGCGGCGAGCTTGCCCCAAATATCTTTGGCGCGGGCCTCGTCCCCCGCTTGCTCGGCGGCAAGACCGAGAAAAAAACGGGGCTTTGCGGCCGAGGGATCCTTCGCCACGGCGGCTTCGAAAGACTGTTTCGCTTCCGCCGTCACCATGCCATTGGCGGCCGTCACCAAGGCTTCGCCATAAAGGGCGTGGCGCTCGGCGCTGGGGCCCAGCAGGCGCAACGCCTCGCTCGCGGCATGGACGGCGTCAGCGGGGCGGCCCATATGCAGATACACCGGCGCCAAAACCTCATAGCCGCGCCCATCATCTGGATGTTGCGCAAGATGCGCTTCGATCTTGGCGACCGCGGCCGCCACGTCCATGGAGGCGGGCGGCGCTGCGAGCCGGGCTGCGAGCGGCGCATCGGGCAAATCCGGATGGCCGATGGTCGAATAAAGCCAAAGCGAGAGCGCCGGGACAAAAATCACGACAGCCAGGGCGGCAAGCAAGGCTCTTTTTGGCGACGCGGCTGAGCGCTGCGTCATGCGGGGCATCCGACGCCGCGATCAGACGGCGCGCCGCTTCCGCCTTGGCGCCTTGCGCGTCTTCCGGCGCCACCAGCCTATTGGCTTCGTCCCGCTCAATCTCGGCGAGTTGGGCCTTGTACAGCGCGACGCCGACGTCGCCGCGCCCAACCCCGCGCGGCGTTCTTGCCAGCGGCCAAAGGACGCTGATGACCGCGCTGGCGGTGAGCAGGGCGAAAATCAACCACAACATGGAGCCTTAATAATGATTGCGAGGGCGCTTGCAAGGCTCATCGGGTCACAAAATTGGCAGGTCTCGCCGATCTCAGGCCGAAGGCAGCCTTAAATCAGCGCGCAAGCCGCCCTTCGGACTATCTTCGAGGCTCAAGGTGCCGCCATAGAGAGACGCGAGATCGGCCACGATCGAAAGCCCAAGGCCCGAACCGGGCTTGGTTTCATCGAGACGCTTGCCGCGCGACAGCGCGGCCTGCCGCAATTCCGCGGCAAGCCCTGGCCCATCGTCATCGACGGCAACGCGAAAGAAACGGCGCTCCGCAGAATTGCGCCAGGGCTCCGGCTCCATGGTGATCGTCACCGCCTGCCGCGCCCATTTGCCCGCATTATCGACGAGATTGCCAACCATCTCCTCGAAATCCTGGCGTTCCCCGCGAAACCGGAGGATTTTTGCCGCTTTTAGAGTAAATACGATGCCCCGGTCTGAATAGATTTTTTCGAAGGTGCGGACCAAGGCCTCGGTGGCCGGGGCCACCTCTGTGACGCTCCCAACCGTCCGCGCCCGAACCGCGACCCGGGCGCGATTAAGATAATAAGACAGCTGATCGCGCATGATCGCCACCTGCTCTTGCACCTTCGCCGCGAGCGGGCTCTGATCCGCCGCAGGCTTCGTTGAAGATCACGCTGAGCGGTGTTTTCAGGGCGTGCGCGAGATTGCCAACTTGGGTGCGCGCGCGCTCCACGACATCGCGATTGGCGCTGATCAACAGATTGAGTTCGCTCGCAAGCGGCGCCAGATCCTGCGGAAAATCGCCTTCGATCTTCTCGGCTTCACCCCGCCTTATCGCGGCAACCCCTTCCTGCAATTGCCAAAGCGGTTTCAAGCCATAGCGAAGCTGCGCCGCCGACGAGACGACGAGAGCGAGCGCGAGTATCGCAAAGGTCAAGACGAGATCAAATTCGAAACGAGCGATTTGGGCGTCGGTTTCCTCCGTCGTCGCGGCAACCTGAACAAGATAGATTCCCTCATCGCCCGCATCGATAATGCGTTCGACAATTCGCAAAATCCGCTCATCGGGTCCTTTCGCATAGCCCCGGCGCGTGCCTCCGGCGCCGGCCGGCACACCGAACTCGGACAGACGCGGAAGCTTTGCCGCAAAGAGCGAGCGCGACGTTGTGATCTCGGGCTTTGGCCTATCCAAGCGCGTGAGCTGCCAATACCAGCCCGACAAGGGCAGCTCGAATTGCGGCTCGCCGAGCTGGCCCGGCTTTTCGGTCCTTATGTCTTCGCCGGGGGTCATAAGATCGGCGACAATGGCATGCAAATAAACGTCAAGGCGCTCGTCGAAATTGGCCACCGCCGTGCGCCGGTAGACGGTCGAGAGAACGAGTCCCGCGACGAGAAGAATGGCAAAGCTGAGCAGCGCGGCGGAAAAGAAGAGCCGCTTCGCGATCGAGCGCGGCCGTGCTCGTGCCGGGTCGCTCTCCGGCCGCGCCGGCTTGAGTTGCCGCTTCACCTTTTCATCGTTTTGCATCTGCCGCCGCCGGCCAAATATCCGCTCGGCCGGACCTCATTGATACGGGCTCGCCCGGCACTCGCATTTAGCAAGATATCTGCGATTGTGCGCGATCGGCGGCGAGCTTCACCGCTCACGGCTTCGCCCCTCCTTCATCCGTCGAAGGCGCCGCCAAAATATAACCAAGCCCGCGCACGGTCTGGATGACATCGACGCCGAGCTTCTTGCGCAGGCGTCCGACGAAAACCTCGATCGTATTGGAATCGCGGTCAAAATCCTGATCGTACAGATGCTCGATGAGTTCGCCGCGCGAGACGATCCTGCCCGCTTGATGCATCAAATAGGACAAGAGCCGGTATTCGTGCGAGGTCAGCTTGACCGGGTTGCCATCCACCGTGACCCGGCCGGCGCGGGCATCAAGATACACGGGACCGCACCGGAATTCGCTCGTCGCCTGACCGGCGGCGCGCCGGATGAGAGCGCGCAGCCGGGCGAGGATCTCCTCGATGTGGAAAGGCTTGGTGACATAATCGTCGGCACCTGCGTCGAAGCCCTGAACCTTGTCGCTCCAGCGGTCGCGCGCGGTCAAAATCAGGACTGGCATCATGCGTCCCGCCTGGCGCCATTCGTTGAGCACGGAAACACCGTCCTTTTTGGGCAAACCCAAATCCAGGACAACGGCATCGTAAGGCTCGGTGTCCCCCAAAAACCACCCTTCTTCGCCGTCGAAGGCCCGGTCGACGGCATAGCCGGCTTGGGAAAGCGCCGCAACGATCTGACGATTGAGGTCCTTGTCGTCCTCGACGACGAGCAGCCGCACGTTTTGTTCCTCGTTTCAAAGGCAATGTTTCAGGCGAAACGTCGCCGCTTCGCCGTCCAAGACTGCGCTCATCTCGGTAACTCGACCTTCACCATTTTCACCTATCCAAGGCCATTCAATATTTATTCGTCGAACCAATGGCCCGGCCTGTCTTGGCGTCGATAAGAACGTGAATGACGTGGCCGTCACGCCGCAAGAGACTCAACTCATAGACCAGTTCCTCGCTCCAACGGCAAAGCTTGACCCCGATCGCCTCCGCCTGCAACCGGCCCGCCTCGCTTCGCATGGCATGGAAGGGCTCGAAAAGCTCTTGCGTCAGAATCTTGTCTCGCGTCTCGGCGGCCGAGAAACAGACGTGATCTTGCTCCGATTCCGACCGCGCGGCGGCAGTTGAACCGACGTAGACCCCGACAACGGCGATGATCAAAAAAATCATGACGGAAGGCTGGCGCAGCGACGATGAATGGTCCATGAATATAGCGAAAATGCGCGGATATTTCACAATCCCTTCATTCGCGAAACGGCTTTTCGCCACCCTGCGCCCAAGATGGGGCGCACATTTGGCCTTTTTGTTTGGCCTGATGCTGACTTGCCCGGCATTTGCCATCGTCGGTCCCGCGCGGCTCGCTCCCGAGTTTGCGCCCTACGCCGTCATGGTATTGAACCGCGGCGAGGGAAGCTATTGTACCGCGAGCGTTATCGCCCAGGACATCGTCCTGACGGCTGCCCATTGCGTCTCCGGCGGTTCGGACACACAGGTGTTTTATCGCGGCGGCGAAAGCAAACAGATTTTTCTTGCTGCTGCCTGGATCGCTTGGATCTTGGTCTCCGTGCTGTTTGCCGTCTTGGCGATCCGTTTTGGCCGTGTCCGGACAAGCGCCGCTCTTCAAGCCAGTCTGAGCTTGGTCCTCTTAGGAAGCGCTTTAGCCTTTTATCTTTGGCCGAGCGCGGCCGCGCGACTGGTCTTTCTTGATGTCGCGGCGATTGCGATTAACCCCGGCTATAGCCCAAATACGGGGCAGGATACGGTTTCCATCGATCTCGCGCTTGTGCGGCTTGCAAAACCGCTTCCCTCTTCCTTCAAGGCTGTCGAGCTTCTACATGATTTTCCTGTCGAGATAGGGCAGCCGTTGCGGCTCGTCGGCTATGGTCATGCGGATGAGGTCGAGCGCGGCACCTCGGGTTTTTTGCGGACCGCTGTCCTCGCCGTCAGCGGACCCAAATCACCTTTTCTCATACGGCTGACCGACCCGGAAGAAACAGGGCTTGGCGGCTGCACGGGCGATTCTGGTGGACCCGTCTTCGCCGTCGGCCGGCCGGCGCTGGTGGCCGTCGCAATCAGGGCCAAGGGCATCGATGGATATGCTTGCGGCGCCGTGACCGAGGCGGTGCTGGCTGGCCCGCAATGGCCGTGGATCCACAAGGTTCTGCAAGCCTGGGGAGCCACGGAAAACCCGGACTGTGACCGCCTGCCTTCCGGCAGGATCACGACGCAAAACGCAAAGACAGGCGGTTAAGCGGTCCTCAACTCAGCGCCGCGCTTTTTCGATTTCCGGCAAAATCGTTTCGCGGTACGCCTCCTCGCTCAGCGGTCCGACAAAGCGATAGGCGATCGTGCCGTCGCCCTTGACGACAAACGTCTCCGGCACGCCATAGACTCCCCAATCGATCGCGACCCGCCCCTTACGGTCGGCGCCGATCCGCGCAAAAGGATCGCCCGCCTCGGCAAGAAAGCGCCTGATGTTCGCAGGATCGTCCTTATAGGCAATCCCGAACAAACGCACCCCCTTGCCTCCGAGGACAGGGTCCGCCGAAAGCTGCATCATCAGCTCATGTTCCTGGTGGCACGGCACGCACCAGGAGGCAAAGACATTCACGAGCGTGACTTGGCCTTGGCGGAGATCCGCGTCGGAAAATCCTTGCTTCCCCTGCAGGCCTTCGACCGGCGGCAATTCGAAGGCCGGGACGGGCCTGCCGATGAGCGCCGAGGGCAGAAGCGCGGCATCGCCCGAGTAAAGCCGGACCAGGAATAGCGCCGCCAGCGCGGCGAAAAGAAGCAAAGGTGCAAAAATGAGAAGCGGCCGCCGCGCGGCATGTCGAATCCGCTTCGGGCCGGGGCATGGTCGACGCCATCTAGGGCAAGCCTTCCGGATCGGGGTTTTGCGCGCTCATCTGCTGGCGAGCGAAGGCGCGGGGATCGCCATCTTGCTGTTTTTCCCGCGCCGCAAAGGACGCGAGCGCCCGCTGCAAATTGAGGTAATCCGCCAAGATCGCCACAACCATTCCCGCGACGATCACCAAGGCAAGGGCATAGGCCGCGATGATGAAGCCAAAATGCGGATCATGGCTCATAAGCCGCCTCCCATGTGGACGGCGGGCACGCCAGCCCCGGCTCCTCGGCGCCCGCCGCCAGAATGGAGAGACGGCGCAGCCTCCGGCGGAGAATCTCGTTGCGGATCGCCAAGAGATAGAGTGTCACGAACAGGAAGGTAAAGGCGATCACCATCACCACGAGCGGCCACAGCATGGAGGGCGCGATCGCGGGACCGCCGAGGCGAAAGACCGAAGCTGGCTGATGCAGGGTGTTCCACCAATCGACCGAAAATTTGATGATCGGAATATTGACCGCGCCAACCAGGGTAAAGATCGCCGCCGCCCGCGCCGCCTTGCCCGGGTCCTCGATCGTGCGCCACAAAGCGACGAGGCCGAGATAGATCAAGAAAAGCACGAGCACCGAGGTCAGCCGCGCATCCCAAACCCACCACGTGCCCCACATGGGCTTGCCCCAGAGCGAGCCGGTGCCGAGGCAGAGCAAGGTGAAGCCAGCACCCAGCGGCGCCGCGGCCTTTTGCGCCGCATCGGCGAGCGGATGGCGCCAAACGAGCGTGCCGAGCGCCGCCGACGTCATGGCAAGATAGATCGCCATGGCAAGCCAGGCGGCCGGCACATGCAGATACATGATCCGGACCGTCTCGCCTTGCTGATAATCAGGAGGCGCGACGAAAAAAGCAAGATAAAGGCCAACGCCCAAAAGCAGAGCCGTCAGCGCCGCCGATACGGGAATGAGACCACGGGCAAGCCGCAGAAAAGAAGTGGGATTGGCGAAGTTGAGCATGGAGTTCATCTATTCCCGCGCCTGCCCAAATGCAAATCCTGAAGGCGATGGCGCGCCTCGATCCCCACGAGCGCGGCTTCGTCAAGGCGGCGGGACCACGAAAGACCCCCTGCCCCAGAGAATCAAAATATGGTACAAGATTTGCGTCTTGACGTCTGACATGATCGGGCGATCCTCTGATCGAACCCCTCATGATAGTGCCCTTGCAAAGGTCAAGCGCTATGATCCCATTAAGGAATGCACGCTCTGCCATAAAAGCAGGAACTCTCAAGGCCCATAATAATCTCGCCTCTTATCTTTTTATTTTCTGCACCGTTTTGATGCTCGCGAGCGTCATTCGCATGTGGAGCCATTGGTTCGAGATCTCTCTCACGCTTGGCTTTTACCGGGCCGCCGGCGTCCTTTCGGCGGTCACGGGGGCCGCGCTCATCGTTTCATGGTGGGTCAATACGGGCAATGACTAGGGCGCGCGCGCCTCGAAGGTCCTGACAGCGAAGGCTGTTTAACCCTGACGAGAAAAGACGCGCCAAGATCGGATGCGCGCCGCACCTACTTCTGCGCCAACACGACCTGGGGCGAGCTTATTGCTTTACGACTGCCGCGCTGGCGCCCGCCGTGCGAGGATGCAGTGGCCGGAGCCGACGTGTCGGAGCACTCCAGCCAAGTCGCGGCCAACCATTTGGGTCTTTCGCAAAAGCTTCTTTAGTCGCTAAAAAACGTCATTTCATACTCGCTCGGTTTTCTTTTGGAGAATTTCAATGGTTGATATTGATGAAGTCCTAGCCGCCGCAATTCGAAAGGTTTGGCTCCAAGTCGGCGGTCCGGATGTCGAGGCCGCAGCCTCATATTGAAGTCGAGGCCGCCCGGCGCATCCGCACGGCACTCGAGCGCGAGGGCATTATTATCACCCCGTCGCGCCCCTTGCCGGAGGCCCCCGCCCAAGCTCCGGCCGCCTGATATGCGCTGGTTCGATGTCCTCGCAGCATCCATTTTCATCGGCTTGACAGCCTTGATGCTTGGCACGGCGGCAATGTCCACAAAGCAGGCGGCCGGCTTACAGATGGCCGAAACCCGCGCCCGCGAGAAGAGTCAGCCCGTTCCGGCCGTGCCAAAGACCGCCGCCCCACTCGATGCCGAAATCCCGCCCGGCGCCGGGATAACGTCTAAGTCGCGGACCCACATTCAATTTAGAGCAGCGAATTTATAGCGGCGGGACAACACGATAATAAAGGCCATTGTTGCCATAATAGGGTTGGAACAGCGGCTCGTTTCTCTATAGAGCTACAATGAAATCAATTAGTTAGCGAATAATATTTGCCCGTGTCTAGATTTTGGCCAATATCATCAATCAGATGTTGAAAGTTTCGCGGCCTTCTGCCGAGTTCGATTTCCGGGCCAACACCTGCAAGCTGACGGACGCAGAGCACTGTGTGGCATTGCTGGCCTGAGCCAAAGGCAAGAGACTGCTTTATCGACAGCCTGACTAAGCGCGAACGGCTAAGCAGTTGGCGCGGGCTTTCCGGCGCGCTGGCTCGCTTCCCGCGAAGTCCGAGTAGACTTTTCCTTGCCGCGCTCCCGTTTGAGGCGTGATGGGACGTGGTTGGGGAGGGGTCTTCAGCAACCGCAGCAGCAATACATCGCGGCGCTGACCGTCATCGCTTCCCTGGTCGCTCATGTGGAAGAGGATAGCACAGATGGCTTCAAAGGGAAGCAAGACGCTAATTAAGCGGCTAACCGACCAGACGCGGAGCCGTCCTCATTCCAACCAACTTTGGAAAACTATCCTGGCGGCCCGCGACAACATAGTGGAGGCGTCGACATTCTCGTTAGTGCTCTCGGCCGCGATTGAGCAAGCCCTGGAAATCGCGATTTCCACCCATTTCGTTGTCAGCGATGATGCCGCTCAGGCATTGTTCAACGATCAAAATGGTCCGTTATCGACGTTTGCGGCGAAAACGAAAATTGCCTATGCCCTAGGCGTCTTCGATGCTCCTGTTCGGGATGAACTTGATCTAATTCGGTACATCAGAAACGCGTTCGCGCACTCTAAGGAACCGCTCACGTTTGAATCCACCCTTATCGCGGATGCGTGCGCTGAACTGCGTATACCCAACAAATGGCAACTCGCACATCAGACGGAACCCGCCACGCCTCGCACTCGATTCTATACCTCGGTGGAGTTTTTATTCCTTTATCTAGAAAGCCCAGAACGGAATAACACTCCCAAGCGTTTTGCTACGACCCACACTTATCTGCTCGCCGAGCTGCCTCGATCGCCAGATAAACCCAAGTAACAAGTTTTTCTGCCGCACCCCAATCCCATATCTCGAACTCATCCAGACCCGCTTTGATCATCTCGGCGTGCGCGGCAGCGGTAGCGGGCCATGAATCCGTCCCCCTATTGAATCGATCCCTCCCACCACCGGCGCTCGTTCCATCGAAGCGGCGGCGGGTGGTGCGCCCCCATGTCCCGCCAAAATTCAAAGCAGCGACGCACTTCATCGGGATCGTCGGTCTCGCCGCAAAATTGCGCGTCGAGCGATCTCCACTTCAAATCGAAAGGGGTGATGATCTCTTCGCTATCCCTCGTCACGAACGCCGTCCAAGTGCAGTTAGGAGCCCACTCGACGCGCCAAACGCGATACGACGACATATTGGTTAGCCTCTAGGGTTTGAAGCTCCGCGCGTAGCTCTCGATCGCCTTCTTGCTGGCGCCGGTGAGGGAGGCGATGATGGTGCTCACGCCGCCCCGGTGGGGAATGCCCCACGCCTCATTTACGGCTGTCAGGCATTCGTGGACAAGTGCCTTCAGATCATCATGGCTGGGCGCGACGACATCGGGAATGCTCGGGCGCTCTCCCTGATAATCCCAACCAAGTTTGAGCATCTGCTCACACCGCGCATAGTGCAGCTCAAGCGCACGGGCGCGCTGGACGGCCGCATAGCACAGCCCGAACAGCGTAACGATCGTTTGTTCCAACGCAGCCTCGGTGGATTCGCCTCCCCGGGGCACGTATTGGGGCCCGCCGTTGCCGTCACGCGAGCGAGAGAGCCAGGACTTGAACACGGGCCGGCACTCCGGCGAATGGAGGCTCATCCTTGCGCTGGCCTCCACGGGCGCGAGGTTCTCGCAAATCATTCGGATGACAGTGGATCGGTGATGGCCCGTCGCCCACTGCCCGATCGCGAAGCGTTCGTGATCGTCCTCCTCGCGGCGGAGATTTCCGGCGGCATCGTCGGTGCGAGGATCGGCTGGTTTCTCACATGGACCGCCTTCCACCTGGGGCAATGAGGGGCGGCGCTTCGGCGTCGCCTTTTGTAGTTTCATTTTGTAAACCCTCCTGCCATCAGTGAACTTTGTTCAGACCGTTCCCGCCTCTTTATAAAACGCCGCCGTCGCCCTACCTTTTGTAAGAACCGCGAAGCCGTCCGATCTAGTTGACGAGCTGCCCCGAACCTTACAAAAGAACCCGCACCCCGTGCCATGAACGAGCACCAATTTTCCCGCCGCATCTTCTCCCAAAGCCGCCTCGCCGAATTTGCCGATCACGAGGGCCTGGAGCGCCAGACCGGCCATCCGGCGCATGTTTGGCCTCTGGCTATCCTCAAAGAACTGATGGACAATGCCCTCGACGCATGCGAGGGCGCGGGCATTCCTCCGGTGATCAAGCTCACTGTTTCGGACTTCGGCATCACCATCGAGGACAACGGCCCCGGTATCGCGCCGGAAACAGTCGAGCGCATCCTCGACTTCGAGCGGCGGACCTCATCCAACGCCGTTTATGTCGCGCCAACCAGGGGGCAGCAAGGCAATGCCCTCCAGACCATCCTCGCGATGCCCTTCGCCGCGACCGGCAAGCCCGCCTCGACGGTGATCGCCAGCGAAGGCGTCGAGCATACGATCACCTTCGCGATCGATCCGATCACCCGCGAGCCTGCCATCACCCCCATCAAAAAGCGTTCGTCTGTCCACGCGGGCGCGCGCATCTTCATCCCTTGGACGGCGCCTATCTGGTTCGAAGGATTCCGCGACCGCGCCTGCCTGTATCTGTGGTTCAACCCTCATTTGAGTTTGGGCCTGAAATGGAATCGCGCAGGTTACCAGGGGCACGAATTCTTCAAGGCGTCAGACTTGGCCTGGCGCAAGTGGCTCCCGTCCAATCCAACACCGTCGAGCTGGTATAGCATCGATCGCTTTCGCGGCTTGATGGCCGCAGAGATCGACAAAGCCCGCCGCGAGGACCTGCCGCAGCGGACCGTTGCCGACTTCATCGGCGATTTTCGCGGATTGTCTTCGACAATCAAGCGCGCCGCGATCGCCGAAAGCACCGGCATCGGGCGGATGCCCCTTGATGACTTCTTCGCCGATGGCGACGATAACACGGCCAATCTGCTTGACGCGCTGGGAGGGCACGGCAAGCCGGTCAAGCCGCGTGATCTCGGCGTGATCGGCGAAGCGCATCTGCGGGCGATCTTCGAGACCACCATGCCCGCGAGCTTCAAATATCGGAAAATCGAGGTCGAGGTTGATGGGATTCCCTATCTCGCCGAAGTCGCATTCGCCTGGACACCGGAGCTTGGTGGTCGCCGGTTGATAACTGGCTTGAATTGGTCGGTCACCGTGCACGGCGATCCCTTCCGGTCGATCACGCCGGACGAGGAAAGCCTCGACACAATCCTCGCCGAGAATTGGGCGGGCGATGACGAGCCGATCGAATTCTTCCTGCACCTTGCATCACCCGGTCTGACCTTCCTCGATCGCGGCAAGAACACGGTCAATCTGCCAATCGAGGTTGGCGACGCGATCACCGATGCGGTCCTCAGTGTGACCAAGCAATGGACAAAACAGCGCAAGGCCGAGGAGCGGGACGCCAACGCCGAGCGCCGCCGCGAGCAACGGCTGGCCATGGCCGAGAAACCGTTCACGATCCGCGATGCTGCATTCGCCGTCATGAGCGATGCCTATGCCGAGGCATCGGACAACAACACGCTGCCAGCGAATGCGAGACAGGTCATGTACGCCGCGCGCCCGGAAATCCTCGCCACGACCGGTGAGGATGAGTTGAACGACAGCTATTTCACGCAAACTCTGTTGCCCGATTACATGGTGCAGTATCGCGAGGAAACCGCAGTATTGTCTGGTCGGAACGCGGGCATTTCACTGAACCGCACGGCGGGCAGAGGTTTGGTCTCGGGACCTTGGCCACGCGGGGTTACCTCAAGAGCTATACCGACGCGCCGGTCTTGAAGGTGGCCGGGTTCCGTCCGGCGGCAATCGAGACTCACGGACCGGCCGGGCGCTTTGGTGCGCTGTTGTACATCGAAAAGGAGGGCTTCGACCCGCAAATCGCCCGCGCCGAGCTGGCCGCGAAGTTCGATCTCGCGGTCATGAGCTGCAAGGGTCGGTCACCGCCGCGCGGATGCTGGTCGATGAGACGTGCGCACGGTTTAAGGTCCCGCTGTTCATCATACATGACTTCGACATTAGCGGATTCTCGATCGCGGCCACGCTGCTGTCAATGACGGAGACAAATTGTGCCAAATGGCGGCGTGAAAGTGTACCAGTTGGGTTACGAGAAAAGGGCTGTGAAGCCCCGATTTATTTTCGTGCTTCCATGCCGATTTCGCCGACATTGAGGCTTTCGGGGCCGATGGTCAGCCGCTCGCGGCCGAGCCGGTCAACTTGGCCAAGATCGGCAAGAAAGATGCACTGCGCGAAACCTTGAAGGCGAACGGCGCCACGCCGGAGGAAATCGAATTCCTCTTATCCGGCGCCGAGACGGTCGGCCAGCGTGTAGAATTGAACGCCATGACCTCCAGGCAATTTGTAAATTTTATTGAGCGCAAACTCAGAGAGCATCACGTGCGCAAGGTGATTCCCGAGCCTGCGGGGCTCGCTGACGCCTTCCGCATGTTCATCCGGAGCACAATGGAGGCCGAGGCCCGCGTGAAGGCGGTCCTGGACGAGATTGCGGCGAAGTCGGTCCCCATTCCGGCGGACCTGGCGAAGCGCGTCGCCGCGTATCTCAAGACACACCCGACCGCGTCTTGGGACGCGGCGGTTGCCGTGATTGCGAAAGGTAAGGACAAGGGCCAATGACAACGCCGACCACCACGCTCGAATTCGCGGCGCCTGTTTCGTCGAGCGCGCCGCCGTGGTTGCGCGTCAGCCGCGTCTAATGGGGCGGGCCTCCAGCGCCTTGTTGATGGCGTCTATGTCGATGTCGCCGCCACCGACGCGCAGCGCCTCGGCAATCACGCGACACTCGTCGCGCTGCTCGGGCCTAGGGCGCTTTTTGCCGTCTCGCATTAGCTTTTTTGCGGGTGTCATTTTTACTCCTTCGGGAGTCGCACGATCCAAACCAGCTCAAGCGCGACAATTGAAGTTAAGATGAGAATAATGATTGAGTTATACATAGCCGCTCACTGCATTAATTGGGTGCCAATATTTATTTGCCCATCGATGTTATCATAAATCACAATGTGCTCGCTAGTCCTTGTAACTGGGGATGAACGGAACGGTTCAATAAGTGCTGTCGCGCCTCATCGCCCCTTTCACGCGTGTGTTTGGATGCGCCATCAACGCCGCGAACATAATCGTCAAGCCCCACATTTCTACCGCGCGACACGGGTGAACGGTTATTTCGCGATACTATTTCAGCGCTTCCATCTGTATGAACACGCAGCGTTGCGCCCTCAGGATGGTTGACGATGTATTTTTGAGTAGCGGCTTTCGCTTCTGGCCATTCATCGCGCGGGATTCGATAGCATCTCGCCGTTTCCACTCGGTTAATGTCGCTTTGGTTGCTCATGTGGATTTCAACGGCGCCACGCACTTCGCTTGAGTTGCGGATCGTAAACGTCCTGCGCGCGAAATGCGCCTCCGGCCTGCCGATCGTGCAGGAGGCGTTGCGCTTCAATTTGCCTTTCGCCGCGAGGATTTCTCTCCGCGAATGCGCTTGGGTCCTGATCGAGAAGATCGAAGTCCCGTAATGGCAGGGGGACGGTCGTATCGAAATTGAAGGTAATGTCTCAGCTTGAATTTCTGCTTCCGACCCCAAAGCGGTCCTTGACGATAGCAGCTTCTTTGGCCCTTCCTGATGCGGAGCCGCCATTCGCTACCAGTGGATTGCGCGGCGCCTGTGCCGCGTAAGCGGCAATATGGAACCTGTGATGACGAGCTTGAAGGGCGGGCAAAGGGTAAGGATAACATGAACGTGCTACTTGCTGTTTTATCAGCCAGACCAAAGCTGATTATGGTCCTTCGAAAATAGAGAGGCTGACATAGGCCGATTCCTCCGGCGTCACATTTCTGGCAAGGAAGTAGCGACCTTCGTCGAAGCGCCGACCGGCATAATATCGCCCACCGCGTCACCCCCGCCGACCTTGAAAGGTCGTGCTCGCTCTCTGCTTGCCGAAGGCGAAGAGAAGCTTCGCTCAGCTATTAAATCCCTCCAGTTGACCCCTGAAAAAACAGAGGTTTTGAACGGCCTCGCATGGAGCGTGGCGCTCGTCATTGATCCGGCAAAATCCGATGCGATCTGCGACAAAGGATTTCTCAACATCGTCATGGGTGTAAACCCACAATACACCGGATGGCCAGTGTGTCTTGACTCGCGAAACTTCAATGATCAGGCCGCTTGCCCTCATGTCATCGACAGGGCCTGGCAGGCTTTTATTGTGTCGCTCGAAAAAGGCTGGACTGCGCATGCCGACTTTATGCGATTAGACCCCAAGGGCGAATTTTATCTTTGGCGCCTTCTACAAGATGACCTCACAAACCAAGTGCGTCACTGAAGCAATCGCGGGAATCGCAACATTACCAAAAGTTAATACGCTCGCAATGTTACTAGCAAAGGACCCAACATCTATTGCAATGGATGTGCTCGGGGTGGTTGGCACCCTGAGCGGCATCCGGCATGTAGAGGTAGAAAGATGTTGAACGTGATCTTTGCCGCTCTCTACGGTGGCCTCGCCGTGGCTTACATAGCCGCGGCGATAACCCACCTGGGTTGACAACACCGCTCCTCGGGAGGTGACGCTTCCGGGGAGCAGTTAGCCACCCACATTGGGTGGAAGCCTAACGACTTCAAGGACGCTCATGGCCTGGGAAAGCCCTGGGGCCAAAAAGCTGGCAGGGCTGTAACTGGGTCTAGGCCTACAATGAGCCTTTTTTCTATCCGCCTATGCGAAATATTGCTTCCGGGTGTCACTGGGAGGTCCGCGGCCAAGAGAAGATTACCGGGCATTCGGCTCCGCGCGCCTTCCCGAGCAATAACATGGCAAGCTCTCGCGTTCGGCGAGACACAGTGGCCAAAATGATGCCTAGAGTGAAGCCGCTCGCGGTCAGTGGAACGCTGCTGACCAACTCAGGCCGTGAGGGCAACATAACGTCCTTTATGTTACACTAATATTCGCTGTTAGCCTGCGCGAATTTGCTCCGATCCGTTGGTGTGGAGCGGTACTCCAGCAATAAAAACATTCTCACATCCTTCGCAGAGCTGGGGTCGAGTACTACAACGGCTCGCCAGTCCCAAGTGCAAGGTGCAAGGTGCAAGGTGCAAGGTGCAAGGTGCAAGGTGCAAGGTCGCGGTGCCATTGGAGTTCCTGCGCCGGGGACCCAATTTTTGAGCCCCGCGCCCCCTTATCCTTTGGGGCCGCTTATGGGGCCGAAGCCTCACAAAGCGCATTCCCTAGAGAGGAATAAAGCGGATACTCCCTCCGCGTTGCCGGTGTTTTTTGTTGGCGGCTCGTTCCGGTAAACATAACCATGTAATAGAGTAAGCGCCCGCTTCAATGTATTTACGTCGTTGACTACATCGTCGAGGGTTTTTGTTTGTTGTTTTGGTTTTCTTTTTGCATCATGCAGAAAAGAATCAATTACAAAATTGTCATATGGTATCCTATATTGTGAATGTCCATAAATATATCTCAATGACTTAGCCTCGTTTAGCATTTTAATTAATATATCTATTTCATTATTATCTATGCAGCTACTTCGGTTATTAGACAAGCCATCTATTATAAGGTTTATTTTCGAAGAAACATTCAAAAAATGACCAAGAATTGTTGCGGACTCTATCTCAGATATGCCGGTAAGCTTACTCATTATCTTCGGCAGATAGCCTTCGATCAAGGCAAAGCAGCTAAGCAATACGCCGACTTCTGCTGAAAAAACAGGCTCATCTAAAGCAACATTGTAGCGTCCAAGCTCTCCTAGCCCGTCTGATGTCATTGCGGCGGTTCTTTTCTCATTAGAATCAATTAGTCGTATCAGAGTTGGGCATTTTCCTAGCGATTTGTCGATTCCCTCGATGACCCTTCCATAATGATAAATGCTTAAGAAGAAAGAAAGAATTAGGAACATATGAGACACCGGTGTCTCATGGTGCCACCAATCATGAGACATATGTGGATTCATACATGAGACATGGGTGTCTCATGTTTGAGTAGCTTGAGTGTGACACTAGGCGATTTGCGGCAGCGTCGCTCAACTCAACTGCAATCAATCCGAGCCCCTCCAGCTCCGCTAAGCCCGCCATTTCTCGCGCCGCGAAATCTTCCACGGCGCCAGCGCCACGTTGGAAAGCACCACGGGGCCACCCTTTTTCTTCCAGGCCAGATACAACAAGCAATCCGCCACGGCGCGCGTTGCGGTATGCGTGGGGTGGGCCAGACGTTGAGACCAATCGAACGGGACCATGAATAAACGCCCCCCGCAATCGCGCCCGCTGCCGCCTTAAAGCCGGGGTTTCTGCGTCGTGGGGAGGTTCTCCGCATAGTCGCGGAATTGGTCGAGATTGTCGAAGCCGTTGCCGGTCATGCGATGGCTCGCTCTCCATGGGCGCCTATGAGCGACCAGACACGGTCCCACATGACCTTACCGCGTCCATCCATGTAGTGGTCGGGGTGGCGGATAACCTTTCAAAGCCCGCAAGCACGATGCGCGACGCTTCCGCCATGGCGTCCTGCATCTGGCGAGCGGCTTCCGCAAGTTGGTCCAGCGGTGCGCAGATAAGCAGGGCGTCATGCACCGGCGCACAGATTTCAACTCCGCGCTCGCTGGCTAAACAGCAGGCCAAACGGAGCATTTCGGCCCCGTTGGCTTGCATCGGAAAGTTTTTCAGGGAGCGCGGGTTACAGTCGGCGCCTATGCAGATGCGCCAGCCGAAAACGGTCTGTAATGAGCCCCGCAGCATCGCATGGTCGAGGACCGCGTCAGACCAGCGCCAGAAACGATGATAGGTCTCCCGGTGCGCCCGCAACAGCTCACGCGCAACAATAGATGGTTGTGCTATGCGCAGGGCCAGCGCCTCCGGCCCCATGCCGTACTGGACGCCCAGCACGCATTGCTTAAAAAGCTCGCGTTGTGGCTTATGTGAGGTTTTTGTGGCATCCGTCGGGACCGCGCGGGCCTGCTTTGCAAAGGCTAGATAGGGGTCGCCGGATTGATACGCGGCTTGCATGGCCGCATCGCCCGAGAGGGCGGCGGCAATCCCGAACTCTTGTTGGCTGTAGTCCACATAGGCAAGCCCATATCCCGGCTCGGGTTTGATTAGGCCGCGCAGCCAGACGCTAGGGCCAAAAATAAATTTCGTGTTGCTTGGCTGATTCCGCCCGGTACGGGACTGAAACGGCGATAAGAGCGTGCGGTTGCGGCCGTCGCGCCCTACACTCAGGTCAGACAATCGCATTCCGCTCAAAGAGCTGCGCAACTCCCGCAGTGGAGAAATGATCGGGTACGTCTTGGCCGCCTGCCGGAACGTGTCGTCACTTAGATCGAGGTGCCTGGTCTCAAGCCGGGCCCAGGGAATCCCAGTGCGGGCCAAAAAGTTCTCGAAGCGACTGTGCTTGAATGTGCGACCTTCAAAAACATTATAGTCGGTGTCAATGTCGGCAATCAGCCGGTCTTGAATCAGCGCCCAATCTTGCCGAAGCCGATTAAGCGCAGCAACGTCCATCGGGACTCCGGCATGTTCCATAGCCGAGACCGCCGCCATATACCGCCCGCGAAGCAGGCCCCGAGGCAGATCAATACGGGGGGCCATCGCCGGAAGCAGGCGCTCAAGCGCGTCAACATCCGACTGGCAATAATCCACAATAGGGCCTCACGCTCCCCGGCTCCCCAAGGGCGCGCCCGTTCGTGCGGTGCCGGAATTCAACATACAAATCCAAAATGCGCGCTGGCATTGGCCAGCCTAGGGCGCGATGGCAACCAAGCTCCGCCGAGGCGTAATAGGCCGCAAAAAGTGCATCAGCATCTATGCGGTAGGGTGGCTTCGGCCCGAATTGGTCGCGCCAAAGCCGAATGGTTTGCCCGCTGCGCAGTTCGCGAGCAACTAGACAAATCGGGTCCGGCCGCTCGCCACGCGGGGCGGTAAACTCAAAGTCTACCGCCCAAATCTGCGCAAAAGGGAGCACTAGAGGGTTCCGCGCAACAGCTTCATGACGGGGTGGTCGAAGCTATCGACAATCTCATGACTCCCCTCATTTTCAAATGGCCCCGAAAGTATCTGCGAAGGCCGGGATTTCGGCGAGCATTTCAGCGAACCGCTCGATCAATGGCTGTAATCGGACCTCTGGCATTGTAGGGATCAATTCGTAGAGCATGCAGCCTTGGCGGAACAGCGAGTGGGTGCGGCGCTTGGCTGTGTTTGACTTGAGATATCGATCATAGCCGAGCACTTCACCGGCCGCCCCGAGTAAGGTCAGCAGTGCGATTGCAAATGCGTTCAGCAGCCATAGCCTGTCGCGCCGCTCCGGCGTGCTGACGTGGATCGATCCCATGCCCATGCCGAAACGCGGGTCCTTGGTGTCGCGCAGCCCGCATTCGATGCCCCAGCGCTTGCCATACAGGCTCATCAAAGCCCGCGAAGTCGCGCTGGTGCTGCTGGCAGCCAAACACCAAGCCTGTTTCATCTTCCTGTCTTGCACGCACAACACGGTTCCCACCTGATAGCGATCGGCCGTCACCATGGCGCCGCGCAGGAGGCGCGCCCGCCCGCCGGGTCCAACAAAGGCGGCGGCGGTGCGCGTTTCGCCGGCCGCGCCGGTCACCGTGATGTTGCCCCGGAAGCGGATGACGTAGTCGAATTTCAACTCCTCGGTCAGCATCCGGTAGAGCTTTTGATCACCGAACCCACGATCGGCAACGATGCACACCTTGATGTCCGCCGGGAGGGCATCGGCCAAGCGGACAAAGCGCCTGATATTCATATTCGTTGCGCCGGTTCTTGAGGGTGGATTTATCGACCGTCAGCCACAGAAGCGGTGTCGCTCGCCCGTGCTGGGTCAGCAGCGAGAGCATAATGGTGGCCTGGCCATCGGCATCGAAATCGGTCCAATCCATGGCCACATTGATGCTGGTGCGCGATCCCACCACATAGGGAATCCAGCGGCTCAGCGCGGCATCGACATCGATTCCCTCGTTGGACAGTAGCCGGTCCACTTGCTTGATCGCATGCTTGGTCAAAAGCCCCCGCGCCAGGGCTAGGCCCTGGCCGATCGTATTGACCGCCAGGGAAGCGCTCTTGATGACACCGAGGGTCGCATTGGCCAATGACAGGATCCGCTTGGCATGCAGGTCATCATCAAACAGCGCCTCAAGAAAGTGGTAGACTTCTCGAAAGCAAAGGGTCTGCTTCTGTCTCATCGTCTCGCCCAGCGAATTATATTGCATGAGCAGAGACTCCCGATTTGTCGCCTCGGGGCAAGCAATCCATGACACGCGCGGATAGCAATCCACAAAAGGCAGCGTGGAGCACCTCGGAATCCCGCTCGATCAATTCGGAATGAGGGGATGGCTGAGATCGACAATTGGTCGGTCCTTGAAAGCGACCTTGAGAATCTCCGAGTAGCTTAATGGCGGCCATTCCGGCTCGGGGAGGGCTCCCGCCGCCTCATGTATATCGTTTGCGCCAAGCGCCATATTGGCCGCGACGCGAATCCATTTTGTCATAGCTTTTTCGGCGGCCAGCCTTTCTGATATGTGCCAATCGCTCTTGCGGCCATCGGGGCTTGGCAATCGGATCGGCCAAATGGAAAGCGCCCCCTGCCGTGTAATCGTCGTGAAGAGCGTGCGGTAAGTTACCTCTTCCGGAATGTACGGTGCGAAGTTGCGCGCGACGATGAAGAACTCCTTGCGGTCTTGTTTCAGCTCAATTACCGGGAAGTTCATGGCGTAGTCCGGCTCCGGCCGATTTCTGACGAAAACTTGCGCGTTGGGTTTGCCGACTGGCACCGTTGTAAGCAGTTTTGTTGCGACAACTTGCTCGACAAAATCCTGATTTATTCGCAAACTCTCCAGGTCATCGAAGGGGCTGGGGGACGGCGTGCTCAGGGCTGGGGCGCTCCCGTCGGCCATTCCGGCATGCGGTTCTATAAGCTCGATTAAAGGTGTCTTCGGGGAGTTCTTTGCATTCGAGGCCATGGCTCACACGACCTCCATCTGGGAGGCGGCGGCTCTCTGCGCGGCGATGCGGCCGTAATATTCCCTCGGGGATTCGATGACGATCGTGCGCCGCCCCGTGTGGGCTATGCACGGGCGGCGCCCTTCCCGCTTTTCTTTGAAATAGAGAGCTGGGGAGATTTTAGCGGCGATGCACCATTCTGCTATGCTGTAGACAGTCTTGTCGTCGGTGGGCATTGCTAACCTCTTGTGAACTAACTCCGCAGAGGTTGGCGATACTTTTGTCGCACAAACAGGGGGGTTTGTGCGAAACCTGATTAGCCCAAAGCTTCTCCGTTCTCGCGAAGAGCCTTTAATAGATTCTCGCCGCGCATCTTGGACGTGTTGCCGAGGTGGGGCGGAAGGGGAGCGAGGTATTGCTTCAAAGCATCATCTGGCGCTCCCCTTCCGCCGTCGGTTCCTTTCCACTCCTCAAGCCTCGCCAACCAATTTTTCACGGTTTCACCAGTAACGTCGCGCATGATCTTTCCGGCCCTTACGCAGGGCCTGCGCAACCCTGTTCGCCGCTGACGAACGCGGCTCGCCTGAATCGACCAGTTCGGCAAGCGCTCGCCCGGCAAATCCCTGTACATAGGCATGAGCAACGCTCTTCCCTGGATGGCCCGTTTTCTTATTGATTGGCACAAACAATTCCGATTGGCGCCCATTAGCGAGATCCACAATTGCCGCGTGCAATCGTATTAGCGGCGCTAGATTGCCGCCTTCCATCAATATCGGCATTGTGGAAAAGCAAGCCAGCATCGCCCGACGCATATGTTCGGTTGATGTAAGCCGATCTGGCAAGTCTCTATTCTCCGCTCCTATCCGGTCAAGCTCGGACGCCCAGCGCATCCCGGCAATAAGAGCCGCAAAGTCTTCTGGCGGCGGCAAATCTCGCAAAGCCTCGGCGCGCCATTTTTTCATAAGCTCCGGGTCCGGCAACGGAACACCATCGTCATCAAGTTCCTGCATGTGATCTATTTCCTTCCGATCGAAACGACGTTGGTCTCGTCCGGCACATCGAACGTTGGCGCAAACTTTCGGATTGTCTCGGCCACATAGGACGGCGCGAGGTGCGCATAGTGTTGTTCCGTCATCTTGGTGCTCGCATGGCCCAAATTATGCGCGACGACATTCAACGGGACGCCGACTCATCACCATGTGGCTGCGCTCGTATGTCTCAGAATGTGGAAGCTTCCGCCACTGATGCTCGCGGCCTTACACGCCTCCGCCATCGGCCGGGTCTGATGACTGGTGCCCCACGCCGAGCCGTCCGTATGGGCGAGCATCAAAGCGTCGCTTGAGCGCCCCGCAATGAGCGTTTCAAAGAACCGCCGCCCCTCGTCGGTGGGAACAACGTGGCGAGCCTTGCCGCTCTTGCTTTGCCCAACATAGATCGTTCCCGAATCCGGATTGAAGTCGCCAACGCGAAGGCGAGTGAGTTCTCCGTACCGGCATCCTGTGAATAACGCCGCTTTGACGAGATCGCGGAATTCTCCTTGCGCTGCATTTATGAGCCGCCGGATTTCGTCCTTGCTGAAATATCTAAGGCGCGGGGCATCGACTTCGCGAAAAGGTTTGACCGTTCGCCACGCAACGTCGCTAGCGGCCTTGCCGTCGCGGAAAGCTTGATTGAGGGCGGCGCGCAGGATGGTGAAAATCCTGTTCGCGCTGGCCCGGCGGGCACGGAGTGCGTCGTCGCTGTCTGGGCCGTCCTGCGCCTTCTCCGCGAGGCCACGAAGCCATTTCGAGAGCGTATCCGGGCTCAGGTCCACGACGGCGATATTGCCAAGCTTAGGGATTATGTGAAGCTTTGCCCTGCCCCGCGCATTGGCCAAAGACTTCGAGCCTTCGTGTTCGAGCCGCTCGAAATAGGCGCTCAGGGCATCGCCCGCAGTGAGCCGCCCTTGCGGCGAAGCGGGCGCATTGGCTTTTGCGGCGATCTCACGAGCCCTGTCTTGCGCCTGATGGAAGTCGAGGATGTTGACGCCGTCGGCCTTCAGGCAGTCATCAGCCTCGGCGATCGTCTCGACGGCATATTTTTCATTGCCGAGGTAGCGGCGCACGACCCATTTGCCGCCCGTCAAGCCTTTGCGATACCCGAAATGTGTGCCTTTGCCGAGCCCACGCCAGTAAGGCTTTCCAGACGGTTTGAGCTTCGCGCGCGCTGTGGCGTCATCGAGCGTTCTGTCCCGAACCTTTTTTGACATGACCTGCTCCGCTTCGTATTGGACAATAGCCAATATACTGTAGCGAAGTTTGGGAAAGAAGCATAAAGTTCAGGAAAGCAAATATTTGCAATATCAATGAGTTAGTAGAGCGCCACGAAGCCTAATGAAGTGGTTTTATGCCATAATAGGGTTGGAACCAGGTTCCGTCGCAGACATAGTAATTGGTTCCCTCCACGAACTGATAGGGGCATCCGGGCGGAACCGTGGCGACGACAGAGCCCACCGCATAGGAATCCAAAGCCGCCACAGTTCCAGCAGCCGCCGCCATAATAATAATTGACCACGCCTGGGCCATTGAAGCCCCCGGCATAAACGCCGCCGGCGTGCCAGCCATCGGCATGCCAAGTCCCGCCCCAGTCACCATGCACACCACCGGCGTGCCAGGCATCCACCCCCCTGTACCTTCTTCAGCGGTTCTTGGCGGGTTGCGCGCGACTTGGAGCACGACGCGGAGCGTAGCGAAGCAAAGTGCTTCGAGCCGCGCTGCGTCCTTTCGATCGCGGTAACCTCTGGAACTGAGCCGACCCGTCGGGAGCGACCAAGCACCCCCTGTGTCTCGAACACCTGGGGGGGGGGGACCTGTGCCCCGACGGGCGGCCGCGGTGGATGCCCCGTGGGGAGTCCGCGTCTTCGAGCGCCAGTACAGGGAACGGCGAACATCGCGGCGGCTCCATGCCAACGGGGGACTTCGGAATGGAGGATGAACGCAACTGGTTCGTGGGCGTCGATTGGGCATCCGAGACGCATCACGTTCGCCTGTCGGATGCCAAAGGCCGTAAAGTCGGCGAGCGGGCCTTTGCGCATGGTGGCCAAGGGCTGGCTGAGATGGTGGCCTGGATCTTGAAGTTGACCGGCGCGACGCCCGATGCCGTCTTCGTCGCGATCGAGGTCCCACATGGCCCCGTCGTCGAAAGCTTGATGGAGCGTGGTTTCCGGGTTCACGCCATCAATCCAAAGCAGCTCGATCGCTTTCGTGATCGCTTCTCGCCCGCCGGCGCCAAGGACGACAGCCGCGACGCCGAGGTTCTCGCCGATGCGCTCCGGACCGATCCGCGCTGCTTCCGGCCCCTGGCGCCAATTGATCCGACCGTCGTGGAGCTGCGCGAATGGTCGCGTATCGCCGACGACCTGCGCGCCGAGCGCAATCGGCTTGGCAATCGCGTCCGGGAACTTCTGTGGCGTTATTATCCGCAGTTTCTCGAACTTACCGACGATATCGCCGCCGGCTGGTTCCTCGACCTGTGGCGTCTGATCCCAACACCTGACAAGGCAATGCGCGTGCGCGAGGCAACGATCGACCGGCTCCTCAAACGCCATCGCATCCGCCGCTTGACAGCAGCTGGGGTGCTCGAACGGCTGAAAGCGCCAGCCGTCCCGACCGCCGCCGGAACCATAAACGCGGCGACGGCCCATCTCGAAGCCGTCGCCCAGCGGCTCGATCTCGTCAACCGCCAGATCGGCGAGGCCAATGACCGCATCGACCATCTGACTGAGAGGCTCGCTGATGGAGAGGAGAATGCCAAGGGTCAACTCGATGAGCAGCGTGACGTGACGATCCTGCGATCCTTGCCGGGCGTTGGAAGGATCGTCCTCGCCACGCTGCTCGCAGAAGCCACGGATGCGCTGCGAAGGCGAGATTACCACGCCCTGCGATGCCTGTCGGGCGTCGCGCCAGTCACCAAGCGATCGGGCAAGAGCAAAATCGTTCTTATGAGACAGGCCGCTCACGTCCGCCTGCGCAACGCCGTCTACCATTGGGCGCGCACCGCCGTGCAGCATGACCAGCGCAGCCGAGTCAAATATGCTGCTCTCCGGGCTCGTGGGCATGGTCATGGCCGAGCGCTCCGCTCAATCGCCGATCGATTGCTCGCCGTCGCCTGCGCCATGCTCGAAACCAGAACCATCTTCGATCCAGACCTCCCCGCGAAAAGGACTTCAGCCGCCGCATGATCCCACTTTACAAACGGTGGGGAGTTCCCCCGGCATGCATGCCGCCGAACCCGCCCGCGTGCCAAGCGCCGCCGCCGTGAAATCCGCCGCCGGCAAAACCGCCGCCCCGGAAGGCGCTTGCGGGCTGTAGCGCGCTCGCTCCAAGCGCAATGGCGAGAAGAGCGGCGCCCATCAGCAAATTGCGAATCATGGCTTTTGCCTCATATCGAAAAGAAATGGGGATCCTGCGAGGATTTAATGCTTAACGGGAACCGGCCCGTCCGGCCGGCCGAACGGAATCTGCTTGGTCGAGGCGGTCTTATGCGGCGCGAAGGCTGACTCCTTCGGCAGCTTGCCATCGAGCTGCCAGTCGGAAAACTCAACCATGTGGCGCGGCTTTTCCGGCGTGTCGGCGGAGGTGGCCCAGATGACCGAGGAAGCTTGTCCTTCGAGCCAATCCAGATTTGGAGATGCACCTGCGGGTCCGAGATCGCGATGATGTCCGTCTGCGTGTTGTCAACGACGGACGATTTGCCGATCACAAAAGCACTGGTTAACCCATCGGTCAGCGTTTTGTAGGGATCGGCAACGATGAAGTCCACGAAAGGGAAATAGATGCCGGCCTTTTCATAGATGGCCGCGAGCATCTGTTCGACATTGCCCGGAGCATCCGCGATCGCGATCAAATCGGCGCGCGGCGTGAAGACGGCAACCTTCGCGCCGTCAAAATAGAATTCGGAGGGAGGTCCGTCGCCGGGAACGATCACCCGAAGCTTGTTGGGCCGCACGAGCAGAACCTCCGAGCGTGTGTAGCTAAAAGAGCGGTCGAAGGCGCCATGCGCGACGAAGGAAATGCGCTTTGCGCTGGCGAATTTCTCGCTCATGGCTTTGAGGATCTCAAGCGCAGCCGGTTCGATGGCGGGATGCGCCTCCTCGCTCGACGCCGCCGCCTGCCCCGTTTCCGCATAGGCGCTTTCAAAGGCAAAGAAAGTAAAGCGGCGAATGTTGCGCATATGGCGAGAAGCCCAACTGTTTCATCATGACCTCAACAATCGGCAGCTTTGATATGGGCCCGTAAAAGGTGACAAATTCTCGATATTAAATCACAATACTCGTTAACTCAAATCGCCAGGATTGCAGACGATCAGCCAGATCGTGAACGCCGCAAGAGGATGTAAGCGGCTGACCTTGCCCCTGGAAACTCGATGTCGAAGCGGGAATTGTGGAGCCGCGACTCCACGGGCAGGCGGAATCAGGGCAAGCGGCTGCCCCGGCAGATCTGTGGAAGGGGCGGCATAATTGGCCGCGTCCACGCGCATCCAGCCCTCGCGGAGCACGGCACACACCCACCGCGCTCCGCAGCAATCAGATATTAAGCAGCAACCTTATCGCATTCCGCAGCGCAAGCCTTACAGGACTCGCCGCAGGCCTTGCATTCGGTGATCTTGGGGAATTTTTCACATTCCTTCTGGCAGTCCCGGCAGATCATCGCGACCGCTTTGGCCAGATGGCCGGTATGCTCGGAATTGACCGCCGCCAGTGCCGCCAGCGCGCTGCAAGCGTTGACGAGCTGGAAGGCCGAGTTGGCACAATCCGACATGCTCGTGTCCTTCATTTTATACATGGCCAGGCAATGCCGGAGACAATCGTTGCCCGTCGCGACGCAATGCGCGGCGGCTTCCTCAAGAGCCTTATATTTCGGCGGATGCATATCTGGTTCTTCGCCCGTTTGCGCAAAGGCCTGTGAAGCCGAGGCAGCCACGGCGACAGTTCCGGCGGCCGCAATGAATTCACGACGGTCCATGGGTTTCTCCTCCAAGTTTAGATCCGACATGCGCCGCCCCGATATCGAGAATCGGCGCTATAGTGGACTTCACTTATTTAGAACGGGTGAGGCATTGATCCACGACAGTTTCGCACCTTTTTATCAGCTGCCGCTTATTCTATCTAATCTATCAAATAACTTCTATATTGTTTGATGTCCGAGAAGTCGACCTCCGGCCATCGATCCTGCTCATATTTCAGATCGAAGGGCGAGGCAGCCATGAACACGGGCGCGCCATCGAGGTCGCGCGCCATCGAGGCCGGATGCGCGTGGATAAACCGGTCGAGCTCGGCGGGGTTTTTCGCGGAAATCCAGCGGGCGAATTCGAACCTGCTCGTCTCAAGACTCACGCTTAAGCCATATTCCGCATTCAGCCGCTCGGCGAGGACATCGAGCTGCAAGGCGCCGACAACACCGGCGATCGCGCCCGAGCCGTCATTTGGCAAAAACAGCTGGACAACGCCCTCCTCGGCCATTTGCCCAAGAGCCTCGCGCAGCTTCTTTGCTTTCATGGCGTCGCCGGTCTTGACGCGGCGAAGGATCTCGGGCGCAAAACTCGGAACGCCGTGAAAGATGAGATCCTCGCCTTCGGTCAGCGTATCGCCAATTCGCAAGGTGCCGTGATTGGGAATGCCGACAACATCGCCCGCATAAGCTTCCTCGGCAAGTTGACGGTCCTGCGCGAAGAAAAATTGCGGCGCGTTGAGCGCGATATTTTTGCCCGTGCGCACGAGCTTGGCCTTCATGCCGCGTGTCAATTTGCCCGAGCAGAGGCGCAGAAAAGCGATCCTATCGCGATGATTGGGATCCATATTCGCCTGGATCTTGAACACGAAGCCGGTCATTTTTTCCTCGCGCGCGTCGACGCTTCGCGAGACGGCCTGCAGCCCCTGAGGCGGCGGCGCATAAGCTTTCAGTGCGTCGATCAAATCGCGCACACCAAAATTGCGCAAAGCGCTGCCGAAGAAAACCGGCGTCAAATGGCCTTGCAAGTAAGACTGGTGATCGAAAGTTTTGAGGCCTTCGCGGGCGAGCTCGATCTCGCCCTGCGCCTGCGCGAAATCCGCTTCATTGAGGAGGCCGGCAATGAAAGGATCGCCCGGACCTTTCACGGGAACGGGCTCGCTATCGCGATCGAGCTGGCGCACGAGATTGCGCTGCATGTCGAACGTGCCCGCGAAGGAGCGGCCCCGGCCGAGCGGCCAGGTCATGGGGGCGACATCCAGAGCGAGCGTTTTTTCAATCTCGTCGAGGAGATCGAAAGGGTCCCTCGTCTCGCGGTCGAGCTTGTTGATGAAGGTCAGAATGGGGATATCGCGCAAGCGGCAGACTTCGAAGAGTTTCCGGGTGCGCGCCTCGATACCCTTGGCGGCGTCGATCACCATGATCGCCGAATTGACGGCGGTCAGGGTGCGATAGGTATCTTCCGAAAAGTCCTGGTGGCCCGGCGTATCGAGGAGATTGAAGACGCAACCGCTATATTCGAAGGTCATCACCGAGGTGACGACCGAAATCCCACGCTCGCGCTCAATGCCCATCCAGTCCGAGCGAGTTTGCCGCCGGTTCGCCTTGGCGCGAACCTCGCCCGCGAGCTGGATCGCGCCGCCGAACAAGAGGAGCTTTTCGGTGAGCGTGGTTTTGCCCGCGTCGGGGTGGGAAATAATGGCAAAGGTTCGCCGCCGGGCGACCGGATCGAGATCATTCATGCCGATGTTTCGTTGCAAGAAGAGGGAAATGTCAACCGTCTAGGCAGTCCGACGAATTTTACTCGGCGGCGGAGCGCTCCGTCGCCCGGTGGTGGTACGGCGGAATCTTGTTTCCAAGCTGATGTTGCCCTTTGTCCCGATTGTGATCGCGCGCGATCAGCGTGTAGATCGCCGGCGTCACGAAGAGCGTGAAGATGGTGCCGATGCTCATCCCCGCCGCAATGACGATGCCGATCGCAAAGCGGCTCTGCGCGCCCGCCCCCTCGGCGAGGATCAAGGGCACCATTCCGGCCACCATCGCGGCCGTGGTCATGAGGATCGGGCGCAACCGCACCGAGGCGGCATGTTCGATCGCCTTGCGGCGGCCAAAACCTTCCTGTTCCTGAAGCTTGTTGGCGAATTCCACCATCAGGATGCCGTGCTTCGAGATGAGGCCGATCAGCGTGACGAGGCCGATCTGCGAATAGATGTTCAGGCTTGCCGCGCCCATGACGCCGAGGATGTTGAGGGGCAGAAGCGCGCCGAACATCGATGTCGGCAGGGCGATGAGAATAATGAAGGGATCGCGAAAACTTTCGAATTGCGCCGCGAGCACCAGAAAAATCACAATGAGCGCAAAGCCGAACGTCACAAGGAGCGTATTGCCTTCCTGAACGAATTGACGGCTTTCACCCTGATAATCGACGCTGTAGCCCTCAGGCAAAAGCGCCTTGGCCTTTTGTTGCAGAAAAGAGATGGCCTCGCCAAGGGTATGCCCGGGAAACGGCACGCCTTGCAAAGTCGCCGCATTCAATTGCTGGAAGGTCGGCAGTCCGTTCGGCTGCACGCTCTCCGAGACGCTCGCGACGGTCGCGAGCGAAACCAAGGCGCCGGAGCTGGTGCGCAGCTGATAGCGGGTCAGCCAATCCGGGGTGAGGCGGAATTCCCTCGGTGCTTGCGGGATGACTTGATAGCTGCGGCCATTGAGGCTGAAACGGTTGACATAATTGCCGCCAAGCAAGGTGGCGAGCGAGGTGCCAATATCTTGCATGTGGATGCCAAGCCGGTTCGCCTTGTCCGCGTCGATCTTGAAATCGATTTGCGGCATATCGAATTTGAGATCACTGTTCGTGAAGAGAAACAGGCCGCTGTCGTGGGCCGCTGTCTCGATCGCCGCCATGACATCGGCGAGCTGGCGGTAATCGCCGATGGTGCGGACCACGAATTGCACGGGAGGCCCGCCCGTTGAGCCGGGCAGCGACGGCGGGCTGAAGGCAAGGATCTCGGCTCCCGTAACCTCGGCGAGTTTCGGCTGCAGCGCCCCCATGATCTCTTTTTGAGTGCGTTTTCGATCGTCCCACGGCTTCAAGATGAGGCCGCCAAAGCCCTGGTGCACGCCACTCGATCCATTAATAAGGAAAACATGCTCTCCTTCGGGGATCTCACCGGCGGCCGCCCCCAGCTGCGTCGTCGCTTTCTCCATGTAATCGAGGTTGGCGTATTGCGGTGTCTTGACGAGAGCAAAAATGGTGCCCTGATCTTCTTCGGGGGCGAGCTCTTTCGGCGTTGAGAAAAACATAATGCCGGTCAGCGCCAAGACGCCAAGGAGAATCAAAACGGTCAGGGCACGAAAATCGAGAGTCTTATGAAGCAGCCATTGATAACGTTGCCGCAAGCCCTCAAAGATCCGGTCGAGCAAGGCGGGAAAGCCGCGCGCTTCATCCCGGGGCGGTTTGAGAAGGCGCGAACACATCATCGGCGACAAAGTGAGCGCGATGATCCCGGAAACGACGACGGCGCCGGCCAAGGTGAAGGCGAATTCCCGAAACAGCGAGCCGGTGAGACCCGAAACAAAACCGATCGGGGCATAGACGGCGGCGAGCGTAATCGTCATCGCAATGACGGGGGCGGCAATCTCGCGCGCCCCCTGCAAGGCCGCCTCGCGCGGGGGCATTCCCTCTTCCATGTGCCGGTAGATATTTTCAACGACAACGATCGCATCATCCACGACGAGGCCGATCGCCAGCACAAGCGCAAGCAAAGTCAAAAGGTTCAGCGAATAGCCAAGCGCCAACAGAAACGTCATCACGCCGACGAGGGAAAGCGGAATGGTCACGATTGGGATGATTGTGGAGCGCAAATTGCCGAGAAACAGGAAAATCACCACGATGACAATCAGGGCCGCTTCGGCAAGCGTCTTTTGGACCTCCCAAATCGAAGCCCGGATGAACTTCGTCGCGTCATAAGCGATCGTGGCGTCAAGGCCGACGGGAAGCTGTGACTTAAGTTCGGGAAAAGCCGCGCGGACATCGTCGATCACATTGAGCGGGTTCGCCGTCGGTGTCGGGAAAATACCGATGAAGACCGCCTTCAATCCATCGAAGGAGGAAGACGAATCGGCGGATTCCGGGCCGAGTTCGATATCGGCAATATCGCCGAGCCGGATCATCGCGTCGCCGTGGGCCGCGACGATGAGCTGACCGAAAGCCCTGGCCGAATTGAGCGAGGTCTCGGCATTGATGCTGGTTTGAACAAAATCTCCCTTGATCTGTCCCGCCGCGGTTGTGAAATTATTGCCCGCCAAGGCGGCCGAGACGTCGGCCGGCGTTACGCCGCGCGCGGCCATCCGGTCCGGATTGAGCCAGACCCGCATCGCGAAGGTCTGGCCGCCGAGGATCTGAGCGTTGGCAACTCCATCAATCGTTTGCAGTCGCGGCTGCACCACGCGGTTCAAATAGTCGGTAATTTGTGATGGCGTGAGAGCCTTCGAGTTGAAGGACATATAAAGCACGGCCGTCGACTCGCCGGTCTGCTTGACGACAACCGGATCGAACGCCTCCCGCGGCAAAACATATTTGACTTGGTTGACCTTTGCCAAAACATCGGCGACCGCGCGGTCCGCATTGGCGTTGAGGAGAAGATTAAGGGTAATCGTCGAGGTGTTTTGTTGGGAGTTCGTCACGAGTGTGTCGATGCCCTCGGCGCTTGCCACGGCCTGCGCGATGGGTGTCGTGATGAACCCCTTGATCAGTTCGGCATTGGCCCCCGGATAAGCGGTGGTGATGGTGATGGTGGACGAAGAGAGTTGCGGAAATTGGCGCAGCTGCAGCTTGAGGACGGATTGAATACCGGCAAGCAGGATCAATAGGCTCACCACGCTCGCCAACACGGGCCGCCGGATGAAGATATCGGTAAAGAACATCCATTATTCCTTCGGCCGCACCGCTGGCGGTTCGAGGCGCGCGGCGGGGTCGATGCGCACCCTCGCCCCGGACTGCAGTTTAAGCTGGCCTTCGGCCACGATTGTTTCGCCAGGTTCGACGCCATCGATGATGGCGACACGATCTTCTCGAACGTCCCCCGCATGCACGGCGCGGCGTTCCACTTTGAAGACGGCGTTGGCGTTGGCCGGTGCCGCCTTTGCCCCGCCGCCCCCCGGCGAGTCAGGTTCCACGACGAAAACACTATCGCCATAAAGCGAGTAAGCAATCGCGGTCCGTGGGACCGTCATGACCTTGACGGGCTCGCCAGCGATGACGTTCACATTAGCGAACATGCCGGGCCACAGCCGCTTCTTCGTATTGTCGAGCTGTCCCCGCACCAAAACATTGCGGCTATCCTGGGCTACGCGCGCGTCGATCGTCTTGATTACGCCCCGGAATATCTCGCCAGGATAAGCATCAACTTCGATTTCAATCTGCTGGCCTGCCTTGAGCACTCCAAGCGATTTTTCAGGAATGGGGAAATCGACAAAAATCGGATCGAGCTGCTGCAGGGTGATGAGGCTCGTGCCCGGCGAAACATATTGCCCAAGATCCAGCTTGCGAATGCCAACGCGCCCAGCGAATGGCACGGAAAGCAATTTCTGGGCGATGATGGCGCGAACCCGATCAACCGCGGCGGCGGCTTGATCGCGCGCAGCTTCGGCGGCATCGAAATTGGCTTTCGCCGTATTGCCGCCCTGGATCAATTGACGTTGCCTGTCGAGCACCAGCCCGGCGTTCTTGAGCGCCGCGAGGTTGTTCTTGAGGTCGGCCTGCTCCACCGAATTGTCGATTTCAAAAAGGGGAGCGCCCTTTTCGACGTCCTCGCCCGACTCGACCCGGACCGATACGATCACCCCGCCGATTTGCGGCGCAATGTTGACTTCTTGCACGGCCCGCAACGTCCCAATCGCTGGCAGGCGCGGCGCCCAGGTCTCAACACGGGGCGATGTGACCGCCACCGAAACAGGAGGCGGCGCCGCCGCGGCCATGAACGCCTTCATCATCCCTGGCTTGATGATGAACTGAAAATACCACAGGCCCCCGCAAAGAGTTGCAAGAACGATCGTTGCAGCTAGAAAAATGATCGTGCGCTTCACGTTGACCAACCAAGCAAGCTTAAGACAAGTGTGTGCAACCTGGAACGCGGGTGATCGTCGAAAATGTAATGAGCGTGCGCGGCCCGATTTATCTTCGCCATCCTATGCGCCATGCGGCAACACTCGCCATGAACGCTTCAAGCTCGTTCGCTCATGGTCTCTGTCACTTTGCACTTTTATTGTCTAGTATTCTCTCTTTGAGATTTATTCATCGGTCCAAAGGTGAACACGCCTTTACGCCGCTTGAACCTCAAGATGACCATATTGGATGGCGAAAATTGCTTTACAGATCGAGCAGTTCCAAAAAACGCGGGGCACCCGGGACTCCGGCACACACCAAAACCCCTTGCCGGTTAAATCCCTCACCGCAAGCCGTTCATTACGGCAGAATGGGACAAATCTACGGCAGGAACACGGTCATTTCACTTCAACTCTCTGTGTTTGGACACAGCCTAGGCAATCCTCGCAGCCCCTATGAGCCAGCGTTGCCTGGCCCTGAGGAGGACGCCTCTTGACGTTTGCGCCGGACTTCGTCGAGGATCATTTGCGCCGGTTTAAGCGAAAAAAGCCTTTGCACGGCCGCGCGAAGCTTGCGGCGCCAGTTCGGCCGCTCCTTGTCGGTTCCGGGCAGGTTGATCGCGACCGTCTCCATGGCAAGATCGTCGGCCTGGACCAATGCCAGCGCGGCGTTCGAGGAGGCCACATATCCGTGCACATAGGCCGCAGCGGTTTCGCTGAGCGGCGCGTCAAGGTCCGCCATTGACCCTTGAAATCCTCGGTTCTCGAGGGCTTCCCTCAAGGCGGCCTTTTCAGCGGCGCGGGCGGCGGTCGCCGCCGCGTCGGGGAGAAGGCCAAGCGCCGCGGCCTCGCTAAGGTCCTTGCCCTCCCACCAGCCGGCCAGCGGTGGCAGATCGTGCGTCGCGACGCAGGCCGCGGCCACGCGGGGATAGCGATCCGGCGGCACAAACGCCTCCCCTTCCCGCTCGAAACGCATCACCCGGTAAGAAAGAATTTGGGCCGCGGCCAGTTCATCGCGGAGACCCTCCGGCACCGTGCCAAGATCCTCCCCGACGACGGCGGTTTCCGCGCGGACGCTTTCCAGCATGAGGTGGCCGAGGAGATCGGCGAAAGGATAGGCAAGATAGGCTCCATCCCGCCCAGCGGCGCCGTCCGGCACGAGAAAGAGACGCTTGAGCCCGAGCACATGGTCGATCCTCAATAGTCCGGCATGAGCCATATTCGCGGCGATCAGCCGGCCGAAAGCGGCAAAGCCGCCGCCTGCGAGCGCGCGTGGATGATAGGGCGGAAGAGCCCACACCTGACCATTCGGCCCAAGAGGATCCGGCGGCGCTCCGATCGACACGCCCCGCATGAATAGCTCCGGCTCCGCCCACGCCTCCGCCCCATCGGGCGCGCAGCCAACCGCGAGATCGCGATAAAATCCAAGCCTCAGCCCGCATTCCCGGGCGGCGGCGGCAAACTGCCGGTCCGCGAGCCATTGCAGAAACATGGCCCGGGACACCGCGTCCTCATGGGCCGTCGCAAAGGCCGCAATTCCGCTGCCCGACGGCGATTTGAGCGGCTCGGGGACGTTTTCGGGCGTGACGCGGAAGGTGGCCTCGATCGCTGTGAAGATCGCGAAACGCCGCAGCGTCTCGCCGCCAGCCCGCGCGAAAGCCGTGAAATCCTCGATCAGCGGATCGCGGGGGCGGTTTCGCGCGAGCTCGCGAAAAGCCGCATGGGCGGCATCGAAAAGCGGGTTTTTGAGCGCCGCGACCGCAGCATAATCGACAAAAGGCTTGGCCGAAAGAAGCAAAGCTTCCGGCTGCACTGCTTCGATGGCCCGGCGCGCCCCATCCGTCAGGAGCGGCTCGGGCAGGTTGAACACATCGATGGCGAGCGGATCGAGCCAACGCCGATCGGAGGGATGATAGGGGCTCGCGCGTTCCGGATCGCTCGGAAACAGCGCATGCAGCGGATTGAGCCCGACCGTGATGGCGCCCGCCGCCGCAGCTTCCTTGGCTAGTAGGCGCAGCGTCGTAAAATCGCCAATGCCTTGATCGCCCATGCCCTCAACAGGCTCTCGCCGCAGCGCATAAAGCTGTGCGGCGATCCCGAAACTGCGCGCCTCTCCCCGCAGGATTTCCGGCAAAAACGCCACATCGGGAACGATGGCAAGATGAGCCGTGCACTCCGGCGCTTCGTCGGCCCAAATCCGATGCCGCCCAAGCGGCAGGGCGGGCAGCATAATGTCGCGGAACACCGCTTTGCGGCCACCGGCGGCGGTGGCCTCGCCGCGCCGCCCGTCGTCAGCCCCGATCTCGGCGTGGCGTATCGTGCCATCTTCAAGCAGGATGGTGAGGCCAAGGCGCCGCGCAAACCGGGCGAGGTGGCCGGCAAGGCGGATCGTCATGTCGCCCGATTGGCGGCATGTCGTTGCGACGGGAAGTGGGCGAAACTCGCGCTCCTGCGCAAGCCATGCGAGGCTCGCGCGTGCCTCGCCTGTCGAATTCGCGGAAAGGCCTAGGGAGTCGAGCAAAGCGCGTTTGGTGCCGGCGGGAACCTCGTGCCGCTCACCCCTCACGTCAAACCAATAGGGCGCGATGCCCGCCGCCATGGCCAAGGCATCGAGGAGGTGATCGGCGGTGCCCTGTGCTTGCCGCCGCGCCTCGCGGGAGGGTTCCTCGACCAGAATCGCGGCCGAGCGGCTGGCGAGCGCATAATGGTCATCCGCCAAGATAGAGGGCGCGCGATCCGGCGTGCCCGAGTCGATTGCAAGGGCCCAGACATGGTTTGCGCGCCGCTCCGGCAGCACGCAAGCGATTGCGCCATCGCCCGCATTGATCAGCACGGCGGCGCGGCTTTCCGCACGGCCGCAGACGCCATCACCTCCGCCTGGATCGTAGAAGACCGCCACGAGCGCTTTCGTGGCCAGATCGTTCCAGTCTTGCGGTGAAAAAGGCCGGCCTTCCGGCGTCAGCCATTCGACATCTGGAATGCCGGTCGCGTCGAGCGGCGCGCCGGTCAAGGGTGTCTCCGCGGTGAGCGCCCCCTGCGACCGGCGCACCCGGATCAGTCGTGCAACGAAATCGACGAGCGAAACATCCATGCTCGCCCAGTCGATCCAGGCAAGCGCGTTGTCCTGGGCGTAGGCATTGTTGTTGCCGCCTTGCGAGCGGCCCAATTCATCGCCCATTGAGAGCATCGGCGTGCCGCGCGCGGCAAAGAGGGTCACGAGCAGAGCCCGGACATCGCCTGCCCGCCGCGCCAAGATGTTTGCATCTGCTGCTGGCCCTTCGGCGCCGCAATTCCAAGAAAGATTAGCGTTGGTGCCATCCCGATTGTCTTCGCCATTCGCCGCGTTGCGCTTGGTTTCAAAGGCAACGAGATCAGCGAGGGTAAAACCGTCATGCGCGGTCACGAAATTAATGGATCGCGAGAGCGGCCGGTGGCGAGGCGCAAAAATGTCGGCCGACCCGGCAAGCCGTGTCGCGAGTGCCCCGATGCTGCCAGGATCGCCGCGCCAGAAGTGCCGGAAGCCGTCGCGCGATTGGTCATTCCACTCGCCCCAGGCCGCTGGAAAAGCACCGAGCCGGTAGCCGCCGGGGCCGACATCCCACGGTTCGGCGATATGGATCAAATCCTTGAGCCAGGGATCCTGCGCAATCGCCGCAAACAGAGGGTGATCTGGATCGAAGCCATTTTCACGCCGGCCAAGCACGGGCGCGAGATCATAGCGGAAGCCATCGACGCCACCGCGAAGGACGGCCGTGCGCAGCGCCTCGAGCGCAAGACGCAAAACGGGCGGGCGCTCCAGCGCCAGCACATTGCCGCACCCGGCATCATTGACATAAAGCGCGGGATTGCCCGTTTGCAGCCGGTAGACACCGGCATTGTCGAGACCGCGCAACGACAAGATGGGACCGAAGTCGTCGCTTTCGCCGGTATGGTTGAAAACCACGTCGAGGATGACGGCGATTCCCGCCGCGTGCAGAGTGTCGACAGCCGCGCGCACCTCCGCCCAGCCGCCCGGCGCGAGGCGCGGATCGGGGGCGAGCATCGCGATGGGGTTGTACCCCCAATAGTTGCTGAGCCCGAGCGGCGGCAGATGCCGCTCGTCGATCCACGCCGCAAGCGGCATGAGCTCGACGGCGGTCACACCCAATCTTCTCAGATATTCAACCGAAGCTTCATGCGCCAATCCCGCAAAGGTGCCGCGAATTGCGTCCGGTATTTCGAAGTGCCGCATGGCGAAGCCGCGCACATGCATTTCGTAAATGACGAGGTCTCGCCATTCGATGCCGGGGCGCCGGGGCGGCCGGAACATCTCTTTTGCCTCGACGATGGCCTTCGGCACGAAGGGCGCGCTGTCGATATCATCCTTGGCTGCCCCTTTGATCCGCGCATCGAACACAGTTGCGTCGAGTTTGAAGGGCCGGTCGAGCCTTGTGGCGAAGGGATCCACCAGCAATTTGGCGCCATTGAAACGGTGCCCGGAGCGCGGTTCAAACCGGCCATGGGCGCGCAAGCCGTAGATTGCGCTGGGGCCAATGCCCGCGATATGCCCGTGAAACACGTCGCCCAATCGGCCGGGAAGCTGGACCCGCGCCGTCTCGATCCTCGCCGCGTCGAAAAGGCAAACGAATATGGCCTCGGCGCTGCTTGAGGTGACAGCGAAATTGACCCCGGAGTCATCAGGGACGGCGCCGAGCGGCTCGGGCTGACCGGCGCTGACGCGCAACACTGGCGCAGGCGGGTTTGCGGCGCTCAGGTGATCACCGTCGGCGCTTCACGCCCGGTATAATGGGCAATGCGCGCGCAATCGAGCGAGAGCGCCACCAAATCCGCGAGGGCTTCTCCTGTATCCTGGTTTTGCCGCGCGGCATCGGGTTCGAACCGCTCGATATAGACTCTCAGGGTCGCCCCGGCGGTACCGGTGCCCGAAAGCCGGTAAACGATGCGGCTGCCATCCTCGAAATGGAGACGGATACCTTGATGCTCGGAATCCGATCCATCCACCGGATCGTGATAGGCGAAATCATCCGCCTCCGCGAGCGTGAGACCGCTCGCCCGCGTGCCCTTTAATTTCGGCAGCGCGCCGCGCAAGGCCTGCATGAGCGCATTCGCGCCATCCGCATCAACTTCCTCATAATCATGCCGGGCATAATAGTTCCGCCCATAGTCCGCCCAGTGCTTGGCCACAATCGCCGCGACGCTCTCGCCCCGCGCCGCCAAAATATTGAGCCATAGCAAAACCGCCCAGACGCCATCTTTCTCGCGGACATGGCTGGAGCCGGTTCCGGCGCTTTCCTCGCCGCAAATCGTCGCGAGCCCCGCATCGAGCAAATTGCCGAAAAACTTCCATCCCGTCGGCGTCTCGAAGAGCGGCACGCGAAGCCGCGCGGCGACACGGTCGGCGGCGCGGCTCGTGGGCATGGAGCGCGCAATTCCAGCAATGCCTTTGGCATAGCCTGGCGCAAGATGGGCGTTCGCGGCCAAGATCGCGAGACTGTCGGAGGGCGTGACGAACCGGCCCCGGCCGATGATGAGATTGCGGTCGCCATCGCCGTCAGACGCCGCGCAGAGATCGGGGCCGCCGGCGGACATGGCAAGATCAAATAAGGGCTTGGCATAAATAAGGTTGGGGTCGGGGTGATGGCCGCCGAAGTCCGGCAGCGGCGTCCCATTCAGAATCGACGCCGAGGGCGCGCCAAGCATGTCGACGAGGATTTTCGAGGCATAAGGCCCCGTCACCGCCGCCATCGCATCGAAACGAAACCGAAAGCCGGATTTGAACAAGCCCCGGATGCGGTCGAAATCGAACAGTTCTTCCATCAGTTCGGCGTAATCATGAACCGGATCGATGACTTTGACCTCACCTGGCCCGAGGCCAACGCTGCCCAGCACATCAAGATCGACATCCGGCGCCGCGACGATTTTATATTGGGTGATCCCTTTCGAACGGGCAAACACGGCCTCGGTCAGTTTTTCCGGTGCCGGCCCACCATTTCCCACATTGTATTTGATCCCGAAGTCGCCGTTCGGACCACCTGGATTGTGGCTCGCGCTGAGGATCACACCGCCGAAGGCGCCGTGGCGGCGGATCAGATTCGAGGCCGCGGGCGTCGACACTATGCCGCCCCGCCCGACGAGGATTTTGCCAAAACCATTGGCGATCGCGATCTTCAGCACGATCTGGATCGCCTCGCGATTGAAGAAGCGGCCGTCGCCGCCAACGACCAGCGTCGCGCCTTGAAAACCTTCGAGGCAATCCATGATCGACTGAATGAAATTCTCGACATAGCGCGGCTTTTGGAAAGCCACGGTCTTTTTGCGCAGGCCCGAGGTTCCGGGCCTCTGATCATCGAAGGGGGTGGTCGCAACACATTCGATCATAAGTCTTCCCAATTCAATTCATGGATCACCGGCGTCATGGGATCGGCCGTCAGCCCGCGGCTGCCGCCACGAGGCCGCGGAAGAGTTTTGCATAGGCGGCGGCGGGACGGCGCCAGGAAACATCCGTCTTCATGCCATTTGCGCGGATCTGATCCCAGACCTTGGGCTCCTCCCAAAGTTTGCGCACACGTTCGAGCGCCGCCCCAAACGCGCTGCTCGTGACCGGCGAAAAATGGATGCCCGTGCCGAGCTTTACCGCGATGGCCATTTCATTTGCATCGATGATCGTATCCATCAGGCCGCCGACGCGCGCGGCGACGGGCACCGCGCCATAACGCATCGCACAGAGCTGGGTCAGCCCACAAGGCTCGAAGCGCGACGGGATGAGCAGCGCATCGGCGCCAGCCTGGATCATATGCGCCGTGCGTTCATCATAGCCGATTATGGCGGCGACGCGGCCCGGCCGCGCCTCCATGGCGGTACGGAAAGCCTCTTCAAGCGAAGGCTCGCCGGAGGCAAGCACCGCGAGCTGACCGCCCAAATGCTCGATGAGATCGAGATTGGCGAGAACGAGGTCCATGCCCTTCTGCCAGGCAAGCCGGCTCACGACACCGAAGAGCAGCGCCTCCGGCTCCGCGGCAAGCCCAAAATGCTTTTGCAGCGCGGTTTTGTTCAGGCCCCGCAGCCCCCGCGTCTCGATCGAATAAGGCGCCGCAAGCCACGCATCCTGTTGCGGATTCCATATGGCGTCGTCGATACCATTGAGAATTCCGGTCAATGAGTCCGCGCGCGCACGCAAAAGCCCATCAAGCCCCATCCCCTGCTCCGGGGTGCGGATTTCAGCGGCATAGGAAGGCGACACGGTGGTGATCTTATCGGAGAGACAGAGCGCCGCTTTCAAGAAGCCAATCATGCCGTAATATTCCACGCCATCGATCGCGAAGGCATGCGGCGGCAGTCCCAGTGGCTCCAGAAGCTCCGCCGGATATTGACCTTGGAAGGCAAGGTTGTGGATCGTGATCACGGTTGCCGGGCGCGGCCGGCCATCATAGGTGAGATAGGCGGCGGTCAGCCCTGCTTGCCAGTCATGCGCGTGAACGACGTCGGGTCTAAATCGAGGACATTCGCCGAGCGCGAGGCGGGCGGCAATTTGGCAAAGCGCCGCGAAGCGGAAGGGATTGTCCGGCCAATCGCCCCCGTCTGGTCCTGTATAGGGATTGCCCGGACGGGCGAAGAGATGCGGAGCCTCCAGCACGAAGAGATCAAGCCCGGCGGCTTTTGCGCGCAACACCCGGGCATCGCTGCCAAATAAATCCGGCGCCATCAGCACCGGCTCGGCCGAGTCGATTTTGCTGGTCACTGCTGGATACCCAGGCACCAGCGTCACCACCGCGACGTCCTCGGCCGCGAGCGCACTCGCCAGCGCCCCGACGACATCGGCCAGGCCGCCGGTCTTGATCAGCGGATAAATCTCGGACGCGACCGCCAGGACAGTGATCTTGCTCATGCACCGAGCCTATCGATCATTGGCTGGGTGACGAGCACGATCCCCTTCTCGGTGCGCCGGAATCGCGCGGCATCGGCCTTCGCATCCTCTCCCACAATGAGGCCCTCTGGTATCTTCACGCCGCGATCGATCACCACATTGGTCAGCCGCGCCGAGCGGGCGACATCGACATCGGGCAAGATGACCGCGTTCTCGATCGAGCAATAGGAATTGACCCGCACGCCGGTAAACAGAACCGAGCGCTTTATCGTGGCACCGGATACTATACAGCCGCCGGAGACAAGCGAGGACACCGCCATGCCCCGGCGGTCGCCCTCGTCGTGGACAAATTTCGCCGGTGGTGTCACCGCGCCATCCGTCCAAATGGGCCACTCACGGTCGAAGAGGTCAAGATCGGGGACCACATCGGTCAAATCGATATTGGCCTCCCAATAGGCATCGACCGTGCCCACGTCGCGCCAATAGGCTCCCGTCTCGTGCGATGAGCGCACACAAGAATCGGAAAACCGGTGCGCGATCGCCTTCCCGCATGTCACAATGTAAGGGATGATGTCCTTGCCGAAATCCCGGCTGGAACTTGGAGACGCAGCATCGCGCGCGAGCTGGTCGAAAAGAAACTTGGTCTCGAAGACATAAATGCCCATCGAAGCAAGACAGCTGTCCGGCTTGTCCGGCATCCCCGGCGGATCCGATGGCTTTTCGACAAAAGCCGTAATGTGGTTGGATGGGCTCGCGTGCATGACGCCAAAGCTCGACGAATTCTTGCGCGGCACTTCGAGGCAGCCGACGGTCACATCGGCGCCGGAGTCGACGTGCTGCTGCAGCATGAGTTCGTAATCCATCTTGTAAATATGATCGCCAGCGAGAACGACCATATATTTCGGATCGCGGTCACGAATGATGTCAATGTTTTGGTAGACGGCGTCGGCCGTGCCCGCATACCATTGGTTCTCGGAAACGCGCTGGCTTGCCGGCATGATGTCAAAGCTCTCATTGCTGCCGGTGCGGAAGAAGTTCCAGCCGCGCGTGAGATGGCCGATCAAACTGTGCGCCTTGTATTGCGTCGCGACGGCGATCCGGCGGATGCCGGAATTCAGCGCATTGGAAAGGGCAAAGTCGATGATCCGTGACTTGCCGCCGAAATAGACCGCCGGCTTGGCCCGGCGGTCGGTCAATTCCAGGAGACGGCTGCCCCGCCCGCCCGCAAGAACAAAAGCCATGGCCTGACGCCCGATGGGCGCGCTCGATCTCATACGTGTTTCTCTCCAGAGTGCCTTGAGCCACTGCGCCGGCGGAAAATCCCAAAAGCTTCCCCTCACGGGTCCGCGAATTGAAAATAAAGGGCCGCAAGCGGCGGAAGTGTCAGTTCCGCCGAAGCCGGCAAACCATGCGAAGGGAAACTCGCCGCCGAAACGCCGCCCAAATTGCCAAGACCCGTACCGCCGTAAATCTCCGCATCGGTATTGAGAATCTCCTGCCACCATCCTGGCGAGGGCAGCCCAATCCGGTAGCCGTGCCGGGGCACGGGCGTGAAATTCGCCACCATGACCACCGGTCGATCCCCGGCCGCTCCATATCTCGCGAACGCCACGACGGACTGGTCAAAATCATCGGCGATGATCCAACGGAAGCCTTCCGGCTCGCAATCACGTGCATAAAGAGCCGGCTCCGTCTGGTGAAGCCGGTTCAAATCCCTGACAAGCCGCTGCATCCCCTGATGCGGCGGATATTCGAGGAGATCGAAATCGAGCCCGCGATCCTCGCTCCATTCGCGCCGCTGGGCGAATTCCTGGCCCATGAAAAGAAGCTTCTTGCCAGGATGCGCCCACATGAAGCCGTAATAGGCGCGAAGATTGGCGAATTTCTGCCAGTCATCGCCCGGCATTTTGTTGAGCAGCGAGGCCTTGCCATGCACCACTTCATCATGGCTGAGCGGCAGCACGAAATTCTCGGAAAAGGCATAAAGCAAGCCGAACGTCAGCTTGTCATGATGCCATTTCCGGTGCACGGGATCGAGGGCCATATAGGCAAGCGTATCGTGCATGAAACCAAGGTTCCATTTGAACCCGAAGCCAAGGCCGCCCGCATAGGTCGGCGCCGACACCCCCGGCCAAGCCGTCGAACTCCTCCGCGATGGTCACGGCGCCCGGATGGCCGGCATAAACGAGTTCATTGACCCGCTTCAGGAAGGCCGCGGCATCGCGATTGTCGTTGCCGCCCTCGCTGTTGGGCAGCCATTCGCCGGCTTTACGCGAATAATCGAGGTAGAGCATCGAGGCGACGGCATCGACGCGAAGCCCGTCGATGTGGTAGCGATCGAGCCAGAACAGCGCATTAGCCGCGAGAAACGCCGTGACTTCGCGGCGGCCAAAATCATAGATCGCCGTATTCCAATCCGGATGGAACCCAAGGCGCGGGTCGGCATGTTCGTAAAGCGGCTCGCCGTCGAATTGCGCGAGCCCGTGAATGTCGGTTGGAAAATGCGCGGGGACCCAATCGAGGATCACGCCAAGACCCGCCGCATGGGCCCTATCGACGAAGCGCGCGAAAGAAACGGGATCGCCGAAGCGCTGGGTCGGCGCGAAAAGCCCGATCGGCTCATAGCCCCAGGAAGCGTCAAGCGGATGCTCCGAGATGGGAAGCAGCTCGATATGGGTGAAGCCAAGTTCAACTACATAAGGGATGAGGCGGGACGCGAGCTCGTCGTAGGATAGGAACCGCGAGCCTTCGCCGCGCCTCCACGAGCCGAGATGAACCTCATAGATCGTCATCGGCTTGCGTCTTGGATCGCCGCTCCCGCGCCTTTCGAGGAAATCCGCATCGGTCCAGGTGAAACCTCCGGTATCGGCGACGATCGAGGCGGTCGAGGGCCGCATTTCAGCCGAAAAGCCGACCGGATCGGCTTTCAGCGGCAAAAGACGGCCGTCATTTGAGATGATTTCATATTTATAGACGGCACCGACCTCTACTCCGGGCGCGAAAATCTCCCAAAGGCCAGAATCGATGCGCTTGCGCATCTGATGTCGGCGCCCGTCCCAGGCATTAAAATCGCCAACGACCGAGACCCGCCTTGCGTGCGGCGCCCAAACCGCGAAATGCACGCCATCGATCCCCTCGAACCGCATGAGATGCGCTCCGAGCCGTTCATAGAGTTGGCGATGGGTGCCTTCGACCAAGAGATAATCATCTGTCGCGCCAAGCACCGGCGGCAAGGCATAGGGATCGACGAATTCCCACGTTCCGCCCGCATTCGCCGCCCGCAGCCGATACGCGAACCGGCCCGTCTGCCGCGCGGCGAGCCCTTCGAAGAAGCCGCCGCCGCGCGCGACGAGGGGGATCTCCTTCGAGCCGTCCGCGGGAACCGCGGTCAGGCTCTCGGCGTGTGGAACCAAAGCGCGAATTACAAGTCCGTCAGGCGTCCGATGCGGGCCAAGCACGGCGAAGGGATCATCGTGGCGCGCCATCAGCAAGGCTTGCACCGCGTCATCGCCGAGCCGCCAGCTGGGGCTCGCGGCGGATTGCTTGGCGCCGCCGCCCTTCCGCCCGATCCACCACATTTCATCCCTTTCCGGGTGGCCTCACCGGAACATCCCAGATTTCCACGGCATATTCTCTGATTGCACGATCGGACGAGAACCAGCCCATATGCGCCGTGTTGAGAGCCGCCGCCTGCCACCAGGCATGCTTGTCACGCCAGCGCCGGTAAACCGAGCGCTGGGCTTCGTAATAGCTGTCGAAGTCCGCGGTCACGAGAAAATAGTCGTTATGGGTCAGCATATCGACGAGCCCGCGATAGCGGCCGGGCTCGTCCGGCGAGAAAACGCCGGAGGCAACCGCATCGAGAACCTCGGCGAGCTTAACCGAGCGCTCGATCGCGGGCCGCCCGTCGATCCCTTGCCGCCGGTGCGCCTCAACTTCCTCCGCCGTCAATCCGAAAATAAAGATATTTTCCGCACCGACCTTCTCGCGGATCTCGACATTGGCTCCATCGAGCGTGCCGATCGTGAGCGCGCCGTTCAAGGCGAGCTTCATGTTGCCGGTGCCGGACGCCTCCATGCCGGCGGTCGAGATCTGCTCTGAAAGATCGGCCGCCGGAATGATCCGCTCGGCAAGGCTCACATTGTAGTTTGGCAGGAAAACAACTTTCAAAAGCCCGCGCACCGTCGGGTCGGAGTTGACGATTTCTGCGACATCATTGGCGAGCCGGATGACCAGTTTCGCCGTGGCATAGCTTGCCGCGGCCTTGCCCGCGAAGATCTTGACCCGCGGGATCCAGTCGCGCATGGGTTGGGCGCGGATCGCATCATAGACGGCGACCGTCTCCAGTATATTGAGGATCTGGCGCTTGTATTCATGGATGCGCTTGATCTGCACATCGAAGAGCGCATCCGGATCGAGCACCACGCCCAATCGCTGCCGCACGAGCTTGGCGAGGGAAACCTTGTTCGCCCGGCGTTGCGCGGCGTAACGCTCCTGGAACGATAAATCACCGGCGACGGCGGCGACTTTCTCCAACGCCATCGCATCGTCGAGGATCCCCTCGCCCGCGACCTCGGTCAAAAGCGCGGTCAAGCCGGGATTGGCCTCCTTGAGCCAGCGGCGGAAGGTGATGCCGTTGGTCTTGTTCGTGATCCGGCCTGGGAGCACGGAGTCAAGATCACGGAACACCGTGACCTTCATCAAGTCGGAATGGAGCTTCGACACCCCATTCACTTTGTGCGAGCCCAAAAACGCGAGATGGCCCATGCGAACCCGGCGCCCATGCGCTTCGTCGATCAGCGATAGCGCCGAGAGTTTCTCGCCGGTCGCGTCGGGAAGCTTGCTCATCTGGGCGAGATGAATGGCGTTGATGAGATAGATGATCTGCATATGGCGCGGCAGCAGCCGCTCCATCAAAGGCACCGGCCAGGTCTCCAGCGCCTCCGGCAGCAAGGTGTGGTTCGTATAACCAAAGGTGGCCTGCGTCATCGCCCAGGCATCGCGCCATGGAACCTGATGCAGGTCGACGAGAATACGCATGAGTTCGGCGACTGCGATCGCCGGATGCGTGTCGTTGAGCTGAATCGCCACCTTGTCGGCCAGCAACTCGATGCCATCATGCTGGCTGAGATGACGGCGCACCAAATCTTGCAACGAGGCGGAAGCAAAGAAATATTCCTGGCGCAGGCGCAGCTCCTGGCCAGCGGGCGTCGCATCGCTTGGATAGAGCACCTTGGAGATCGATTCGGCGCGCACCCTGTCCATCAGCGCGCCCACATGATCGCCGCTATGAAACCGGTCGAGCTGGAGCGGATCGGGCGCCCGCGCCGACCACAGCCGGAGGGTGTTGACATGGGTTCCGCGCCAGCCGGGGATCGGTGTGTCATAGGCAACGGCCTTCACCGTCTCGCCGGGATGCCAAATATGCCTGACGGATCCATCGTCCCGGTGTTCGGCCCCGATGCGGCCAGCGAAGCCAATTTCATATTCGAATTCCGGACGCGGAAATTCCCATGGATTGCCAAACGACAGCCAGTCTTCAGGATATTCGAGCTGACACCCCTCCTTGATGCGCTGGCGGAATAAGCCATGGTCGTAGCGGATGCCGTAGCCATAGGCTGCGATCGAGAAAGTCGCCATGCTTTCCATGAAACAGGCGGCGAGTCGGCCCAATCCGCCATTCCCGAGCGCCGCATCCGGCTCGAGTTCGCGCAACTCCTCAAGATCGACCCCAAGTTCGGCGAGCGCCGCGCGGGTTTGATCGATCATCTCCAGATTGGTGAGCGCATCGATCAGCAGACGGCCGATCAAAAATTCGAGGCTGAGATAATAAACACGCTTGCGGCGCGTGCGTTGCGTTTCCTCGTTTGAGGCAATCCAGCGTTCGACGACCCGGTCGCGAACGGTGAGAGCGGTCGCGACAAACCAGTCACGCGGCCGGGCGGTGGCGACGCGCTTGCCAATTGCGTAGGTCAGTTTATCGACGATGGCGTCCCGGATCGCCGCGACATCCGTTCGAAGTCTTCGCGCCGTCTCCGGCGGCCAAAACGCCGTTTTCGGCAGCGGCCGTATCGATTTGCCATCCCATCGCGGCGGACTTCCTTCATTCCCTCAAGGACCGCCGCGCGCAACCGGCCGCGCTCCGGCAAAAGACCCGATCCAACTCCAACTGCTCTCGGTGTTCCTCCCGCGCCGGGCATGATACAGTACAAATATATAAACATACATTTTATATAAGCGCTTAAGATATAAGCACTTAAGCGATCTGCAGGTTTCTTTATTGGGCTTGCGCTCGCTTTTGGTCCCACTATAGGGAACAGCCCGGCATGCCGCAAGATCCGTTAACCGCCACCGCATTGCCGAGATAATCGGCACCTGCCTCGGCGGTCCGATGGAAGGGGCGTTCCCTGCGACCCACAAAAAGGGTTAGGATAAGGCCGAGATGGCTTCAGCGGAGCGCGATGGCTCCACTTGCGAAGATGAACAGAATGGATGCGGGGCATCACGGCGGCGAACATGCCCGCCGCCCTTGGACTTTGCAGAGGAAGCGGGCGTGGATACCAATAAACTGAAGACTCAAGCGATTTGGTACATCATCGCGGCCCTGTTCGCCGCGCTGCTCTTGCTGCAGATCTGGACTACGTCCCAGCAAACCGCGGCTATTCCCTATAGCGAGTTCGAGCAGCTCATGGCCGGCAACAAAATCGCCGAGGTCGTCATCGACTCCGATACGATCGCAGGCACGCTTAAGGAGCCGGGGCCGGATGGCAAAAGCAAATTCGTGACAGTCCGGGTCGATCCGGCGATCGCCGATAAACTCACCGCCGAAGGCGTCAAGGTGTCTGGAGCGCCGCCCACAGGTTTCATCGGCACGATCCTGGCCTGGACGGTTCCTGCCGTCGTTTTCTATTTCCTTTGGGTTTTCCTCGCCCGCAGATTCGGGGGCGGCCAAGGTCTCGGCGGCCTCATGACCGTCGGCAAATCCCGCGCAAAAGTCTATGTCGAAACCGACACAAAGGTAACATTCAAAGACGTCGCCGGAGTCGACGAAGCCAAATTCGAACTTCAGGAAATCGTCGCCTTTCTCAAAAATCCAGAAATCTTTCGGGCGCCTTGGTGCCAGGGCTCCCAAGGGCATTCTCCTCGTCGGCCCGCCCGGGACCGGCAAAACGCTGCTTGCCCGCGCGGTCGCGGGTGAAGCTGGCGTTCCCTTCTACTCGATATCTGGGTCCGAATTCGTCGAAATGTTCGTCGGTGTCGGCGCCGCCCGCGTTCGCGATCTTTTCGAACAGGCCCGCAAGGCCGCGCCCTCCATCATCTTTATCGACGAACTCGATGCCCTCGGCCGCTCGCGCCAAGCAGGCGGCATCGGCGGTCTCGACGAGAAGGAGCAGACGCTCAATCAGCTCCTTGCCGAGCTCGATGGTTTCGACCCATCGACCGGCGTCATCTTGCTTGCCGCAACGAACCGGCCGGAAATTCTCGACCCGGCCCTGCTCCGCGCCGGCCGCTTCGACCGCCAGGTGCTTGTCGACCGCCCCGATCGCACGGGCCGGCTCGAAATTTTGAAGGTTCATGCCAAAAAAATCGTCCTTGATCCCAAAGTCGATCTCGATCGCATCGCCGCCATGACGACGGGATTTACCGGCGCTGATATCGCCAATCTCGTGAATGAAGCAGCGGTTGTCGCGACCCGACGCGACAGCGCGCAAGTGACCTTCGAGGATGTCACCAACGCGATTGAGCGCATCGTCGCTGGACTCGAAAAGAAAAGCCGGATTTTGACGCCGCCAGAGCGCCGCCGCGTCGCTTATCACGAAATGGGCCATGCGCTCGTCGCGGCGAGCTTGCCCGGTGTCGATCCGGTCTTGAAAGTCTCGATTATCCCGCGCGGCATTGGCGCGCTCGGCTATACAATTCAGCACCCGACCGAAGACCGTTTTGTCTTGGCGGCAAGCGAATTGCGCAATCGCATCGCCGTGCTCATGGGCGGCCGCGCCGCCGAGTCTCTCCTTTTCGAAGGTGATATTTCAACGGGCGCGGCCGACGACCTTCAACGCGCAACCGATATCGCCACCGAGATGGTGACTCTCTACGGCATGGCCGAGACCGTCGGACAGCGAACCTATAAGCCCGCCCCGCAGAGCTTCCTCACAGGGCAGGTGCTCGACAAGCCGGTGGCTTCGGAAGCCACGCTGAGGGAGATCGATCTTTGTGTCCGCGATTTCATCGCTGATGCCTTTGCCGAGGCGCGCGCCATACTGACGCGGCGGCGCGCCGATCTCGACCAGGGCGCTGAACTCTTACTCAAGAAGGAAGCCATTACGGCTGAGGATTTCCCAGCCATAAAGCAAGCCAAAGCCACTGGGAGCCTTCCCGGCGCACCCGCGGCCTCCGCCTGAATTTTCCGTCTCGCCACTGTTTCACCATTCGCAGTGCTGGGATGTCCATTTCCTATTCGAGGAGACAAACCGTGGATGAGGCCTCGCCACTTCCTGCCCTCTGCGCCGAGGATGATCCGGTCGAGCGGATCGAGGGTAGCCTTGAGGCGGGCGTCCTCTTCCTTTGCGATCACGCGGCGAACACGCTGCCAAAGGCCTATGGCACCCTTGGCCTGGCCAAGGAACGGCTCGCCCTTCATATTGCTTATGATATTGGCGCCGCCTGGGTCACCCGCCGCCTCGCGGCGCTTTTTGGCGCCCCGGCCGTTCTTTCGCGATTTTCGCGGCTCCTCATCGATCCCAATCGCGGCGCCGACGATCCAACTCTCGTCATGCGGCTTTCGGACGGCGATATCATCCCTGGAAACGCAAGAATCGGCACCGAAGAGATCGAATATCGCCGCACTCATTTTTGGCAGCCCTACCGCACCGCGATCGCCACGACGATCGACGCGATGCTGAGCCACGGACCGCCCCCCGCCGTCGTTTCGATCCACACGTTTACGCCCGTTTGGAAGGCGCGGCCACGGCCGTGGGAGGTTGGAATCTTGTGGGACAGCGATCCGCGCTTCGCTTTCCCCCTAATCGAGGCATTGGCGGGGGAAGGGCTCTGCGTCGGCGACAACGAACCCTATGATGGCGCGCTGAGAGGCGACACCTTGGACGAGGAGGTCACGCGCCTCGGGTTCGCCGGCCTCCTTATTGAAATCCGCCAGGATCTCGTCGCGACCATGATGGAAGCATCCGCTTTCGCCGAGCGGCTGGCGCCTATTTTGCGCCCAATTCTCGCGCGCCCCGAACTCCATTGCAAAGCGTTTTTCCCAAGCCGCACCGGACGCCATATTTGAGCCTCAAGCGCCGCGAAAAACCACGCTCGCCATATGGGACAGGGCCCAGCGGGACAGGATTGCGGGGATAGTGGCTCATGCGCCTTGACGCTCACGGGCGAAGCCCTCATTGCGGATTTCAAAAGGAGTGCGAGCTGGTTAGTGGGGCTGGCGGCTGCCTGCCTCATAGCGGCGGCCGAACAACGGAAAATGGTGGATGATGGATGATATAGCCAAAACAGGTGTCGCGGCGCAGGAACTCACGCAATTCGTCGAAAGGGTGGAACGTCTGGAGGAAGACAAAAAAGCGATCTCGGACGATATTCGCGACGTCTATGCCGAAATGAAGGGCCGCGGGTTCGATGTGCGGGCGGTCCGGCAAATCATCAAGATCCGAAAGCAGGACCATTCCGAGCGCAAGGAAATGGAAGCCATTCTCGAACTCTATATGTCGGCGCTCAACATGAATTGAGCCATCTCGCCCGAATTTATGGCAAAGGCGTCCTGGCGCACTGTTCGCGCCGGGGCGCTGGACCTGCGCCTGGAAGTCCGAGGCATCGAGAAGTTCCGAAGCCGCCGGCCACAATGGCTAACGGGAGTCGGCTTTGGATGAGCGTCAGCTCCCGCGTCACCGCGAACCCCGCTTGTCACGCCCTGACGGATCGTCTTGTTCAAAGCTCCGCTTCATGGCAAAGTCCACGGCGAAGTGCCGCCGGGCGTGCCAGGCCGTGCTTCAAGCTGAGCCTCGCGTGACCCCATAAAGCCGGCCCATGGCGAATTCGCCGCAGACCAAAACCCTTTCTCCTTCGAACGGTCCCGCGCGGCCGCGGCTCGCGCTGCGCGTCGGCATCACCGGCGCGCGGAGTTCTCGACGCCCGCAGGCTCGATCACTTGCGCGAGAAACTGCGTGAGGTGCTCGGCCAGACGAAGGCGATCATTCTGAACCTCTCCAAGGACGAAGCCGTCGCCAGCTTTTACGCGCCCGGCGATCGAAACCAGCCGGCACCACCCTTGTTGCGTTTCCTGTCGCCGCTGGCGCGCGGCGCCGACCGGCTGGCGGCGGAGATCGCCCTCGATCTCGGCTATGAGCTCTATGTGCCCATGCCCTTCCCGCAGGCCGAATATGAGAAGGATTTCACGGGCATCGATCCGGCCAAGGAGCCCTCTGCTCCGGAACTCTCCGCCGATGAGGATTTGGCGGAGTTTCGCGCTCTGCTTCAACGCGCCGGCGACGACTGGCTGTCGCTCGACGGCGACCACAAGTCTGAGATGAATCGCGCATATGAAAGCGTCGGCCGCTTTGTGGTGCGCCACAGCGATCTTCTGATCGCGATTTGGGATGGCGAACATGAGGGGGGTGGCCGTGGCGGCACGGCCGAGATCGTGCGCTACGCCGCGAGTGTCGGCGCGCCGGATCCACGCGACAAAGAATTGCAACCCCGTTTGGATCGACGGCATCGCGAACTTTCGTGACCCGCCGTCGCCCACTATGGCCTGCGACGCCGTGCTTAAGGCGCATCTCGAGAAACAAATCCGGCCGCCCGCGCCGGTACCTCGCGAGTGCCACACCTTGCATGCCTGGGTGGCGCGGCAGCTCGACAAAAAAAAAGAAGCAGGACTCGCCGGAGGCTGGCTATTACGTGGGACGGCCGCTCCCGCAGAGGTTTTACTGGAAGGCGTATGGCGCGCTGATGCATTTCGCTTCGGGAGGGCATAATCCGCCCTCTACGCCGCCGCAGCCGCGCGATGACGGCGTGGCGGCCTATTGGTTTCACCTTTACGATCCAGCCAACGCCCGCGCCGGAGAATACGCCGCCCGCTACCGCTCCACCTATGTGTGGATCTTCCTTCTTGCCACCTTGGCTCTGGTGTTCGGCGCCCTCGCGGGCTTATTTCACGGAGTGAATGAGGCGACGGTCCTTACCATGGCGGGGCTGGAACTTTTGATGCTGCTGGCCATCTTTTTGTTCGTTATTGCCGCCATGCGCTTCGAATGGCACGAGCACTCAATCGAATACCGGCTGCTCGCCGAATTGTGCCGCAAGCAGCAGGTGCTGGCGCCGCTTGGCCGCGCCGTCTCCCTCGGGGCCGTGCGGCACATGGGGGCGCCCGGACGCGCCGCCTGGGTGGCGTGGTTTTTTGCCGCCTACCGGCGCACCGCGCCGCTGCCGCGCGGAGACATGGCGGCCGCGCGGCTCGAGGGTCTCCACAGGGACGTGCTCGAGGGACTGATCGAGGAGCAATCGCAATATCACAAGGCCCGGGGCGAAATGGCACGGCCCGCCGGCGCGTTTTTCGAGCGGTGGGGCGAAAGGATCTTCCTCGCGGTCTTCCTCGTCTTCGTCCCCCTGGAGCTGGCGGCGACGCGGTTCGACTGGAACCCTCTTTTGGGGCGGATCTTCGGCTTTTTGGCCATTGCCGGTCCGGCTGTCTCGGCGAGCTTGGTCGGAATACGAAGCTATGCCGAGCTGCAGCTTCTGGCCGAGCAGTCCCGCCACATGAGGGACGAACTCGATGAGGCAAGGAGCCGGATCGAGCAGTTGAACTTGGCGCGTCCCATGGTCTCGCAGGACCTCGGCGCCGAGACCGAAGCGGTCGCGACCTTGATGCTGCAAGATCTGGAGGGCTGGGCGCGCTTGTTTCGGGGCAAGGCGATCGAAAACCCCTGAGGCAAAGGCTGCCCCCCGGCTCAACTGCGGGCGGCGCATTTTTGTCATTCATCCCCCCCCGCGCAAGCCGCGAGAGAGACTGCCTACCGGCTTTTCGCAAAGATGAGACCCGGGGACTTTGACAGGCGGCGGCTCTGCCGCTCGACAGCGCCCGCCCGGGCGCTACAATGCGCGAGGCGGGCGATTTTGCCTCGGGTGCTCAATGACCTATCTCGCGCCGTATTTCGATTATGACGTCTTCGTGTCCTATTCGCACGGTGATGCGCGAACATGCGCGATGAAAAGTGGAGATCCGCCCACTCACCAATGCGCGCGGTGAAATCCTCGATGATCATCATGTCGAAGCTCTGGTCGAGCGGTGCAAGGACGAAGAGACATGGTTCCGCGAATAGATCGATGACCGGCGGAACGAGCCGGGCCGGGTCTTCGTTATTCAGGCGCAAGCAACGGAAGGGAGCGCATGGCCCGAGTGTCTGCGTGATGAACGTGGTCATGGCATGCCCGGGTTCGTATTTTTCAATTCAAACAACAACGGTCCACTCGGCTGGCCCGATCTTTTCGATGGCAACGAAGCCTTTTCGCAACGCTTGAGCACCCTTAGGACGGCTCTGGCGAAGCGCTTGCGCGAATTGAAAAAACATGCCGAGAGCCGCGCCGCCGCGACCGCGCCGCCGCGACCGCGCCCGCGCAGGCCAAGGAGCCTGCCCGTTCACAACCCCGCATCTATCTCCACGCCAACCCCCGTTACGCCGCAGCACGCGCCAATCTGGAGGCGATTTTCGCGAAAGATGGCGTCAGGCCGCTGACGGCAACGTTCGACCGGAGTGCTGAGATGACCGATTGGGAGCGAGAGAGCAAAGTGCGGTTCGAGACGGCGAAACGCTGCGATGCGCTGGCGTTGTTGCGCGCCGACACCGACGAAAGCTTCATCGGCGAGCTGCTCCAAGTCGGCGTCGACGAGCGCGAACGCATCGAGTCGGCGCGCCACAAGCTCCTGCCCTGTGCCGTGCTCGACCGCTCCGGCGAGAACCTGCCGATCGATGTGTCGTGCTTCGGCATCGAACGCTTCGATCTAACACAAGATGGCTGGAGCGGCGCGTTCCAGGCTGGCTGGACCGGGCGCACGAGCAAGAAGGAATTGCCATGCCATGAGCGTGGCCGCCACCTCCCCGCTCGTCTCGACCGTTCTGCCAAAACACCCCTATCCGGGACTGCGGCCATTCGAGCCCGACGAATGGGCGATCTTTTTCGGCCGCGAACGGATGATCGACGAGGTCATCGAACGACTCGCGCAGCAAAGGCTCGTGCTCATTCACGGCTCATCGGGTTCAGGCAAATCCTCGCTCGTGCGCGCCGGCGTATTGCCGAAACTCGCCCGTCAACATCTTGGCCACGGCGAAGCCTGGCTCACTTGCGCCATGCGCCCTTCCGGCGGGCCGCTCTGGAATCTCGCCCGCGCGTTTGCCAAATTCGAAGGACGCGATGGCGACATCGCGCGCATAAATGAGATCACCCGCTTGTTCAATCGGCGGGGCGCGACGCTTGCTTTTGTTGCCGGTGAGCTCGATGGCCTTGCCGCCAAGCGGATGTGCATTCTCGTTGATCAGTTCGAGGAGATTTTCCGCTTCGCCAAAGAGACCAGCCACGAGGAAGCGGAGCTCTTCGCCGATCTCCTCACCCGCGCAATGACGCCGATCGAGGCTGGTGAGGCAAGCACGCCGGTTCCCGCCATCGACGTCCGCGTGGTCATCACCATGCGCTCGGAGTTCCTCGGCGAGTGCGCGGGGTTCGAAGGTCTGGCGGAAGCGATCAACCGCACACATTATCTCGTGCCGCGCATGGATCGCGATGGGCTCATGCGCGCGATCCGCCGCCCCGCGCAGCTTTATGGCGGCGAGGTGAGCGCCGATCTCGCCGAGCGGCTTATCGCCGAGGCTCGCGGCAGCGAGGACGAACTGCCGCTGATCCAGCATGGACTGATGATGATTTGGGAGCACGCGGCGCAGGCACGGCTGCCGGGCACGAAGATTACGCCCGACACGAGCCTGCTCGACGCCGCAGGCGGGCTCTCCACACTGCTGTCGAACCATGCGGATAGAGTGATGGCCCATGTGGCGCCCGATCAAATCAGCGAACTTTCTGTCGAGCGTCTCTTTCGTGCTCTCACCGACGTGAACGTCGAGGGGCAAGCGATCCGCCGGCCGCAGGCCTTCGCCGATCTCGTCAAGGTCACAGGCGCCGCGCCGGAAAAATTACAAGACATCATCGAGGCCTTTCGTGCGGAGAATGTTTCCTTTCTCACACCCTATGCCCCGGCGCTGATCGAGGATGCAACGGTCGTCGACATCAGCCACGAAGCCTTGATCCGCAGTTGGCGCAAGATCGCCGATCCCACGAATGGCTGGTTGAAGAAGGAGTTCGATGACGGGCTGATCTGGCGGTCGCTCTCGGTCGAGGCGAAAGGGTTCGAAGCAAACCCGAAGCATGTGCTGTCGGCCACGGCTTTGGAGGTGCGGCGGAGCTGGCTCGAGCAGAAGACGAAGTTCTTGGAGCCAGCGGCATGGCGGCAATTGGGACCTTGTCGGAAAGCTCGTGACGGCGAGCGCGAAGGCGCGAAGAAAGGCAAGAGTCCTCACGACATTGGGAATAGGCGCGCTCGCCCTCCTTGCAGTCGTGGCGATCGGCTTATGGAGAGAAGCCAAAGGCTCGTTGGCAGACGCGAACGCGCAGCGGGACGCGGCGCTGACCGCGAATCGCCTCGCCACGGAAGCGCAAAAGCGCGCGGAGGCCGCCCAAGAAGATCGCGCCGATGTCGCCCGGCTCGCAAGAAACGAATATTCTGAGACGAACCAAGACCTGCGCAGCCGACTCGACGATTTACTCAACTGGATGCCGCCCGCAGGCCAAACGGATATTTACGAGCAGCGCGCCGCGGTCGCTTCCGCCACTGGCGATTTTGGCAGTGAGAGAGATCCGATCTCGACCGGGCATTGCGGATGGAGCCGGACGCCGTCCCCCTGTTGTTATCGAGCAGCAATAATTTTGTCATGCTCGGTGACGGCGAGGGCGCGGTGCGCGACGCAAGAAAAGCCCTCGCCAGCGGCACCACCGATGCCACCATCTACGGCAATATCTCATCCTCGGCGAAGCAATGCTTCGCGACTATCCAGGCGCAATCGCCCATATTGAAGAGGCTTTGAAAAGGTCCCAACACACAATCGCCGATACCCGAAATCTTCCTCGCTCCGGACGTTGCGAATTTCACGCAAGGTTTTCAGCTCGAGGTTCGGGATTTCGACTTTCTTCTCGCGCTCCGCTATTTGAAGGCCGTGCTTTTAGCGATGAGCGGCGATAGCCGCTTTTCCGTTGCTCTTGACGAGGCCGACCAAGCCGATCCCGACCGGCCCTTTTCACGCACCGCCTACCTCACCGCGCTCAATTGGGAATGGCTCATTGTGCGGGGCCAAGCAAGACATGACGCGCGCGAAGCGGAACAGAGAGGCCTGCCATCGTCATTGGCGGGAAATTTGCCAATCAGGGATTACGGCGCCTATGCAATCGAAGGCTCCCTTTGGTCGCGCATCGCGGCAACACGCGGCGATTACGCGGCCTCATGGAGCGGGATCGATTCTGACGCGAAGTGCAACACCTTGGGACGCTCGGGCTCACCAAGGAAAGTTCGGATTTCCCTTCCTCTCCGCCGCCTTCCGCTGCATTTCGAGATGCGAAGGCGGCTCCGAGGAAAGGAAAATCCAGTAGGCTCAAAGCGCTGGGGTGTTGCACTTCGCGTCGGAATTCAGGCGGGCCTTGCCGACCGAAGGGCTGGGGCCGAGCCGCCACATCGGTGTCGCGGCATTCACCTCTGGCCAAAATTGGACCGTCAAAGGCGGTTTCTTCAGCACAAGCTTCGAAGACAAGGCCCTGGCGCCCTTGCCGGGTGGAAATCAGTATTGGGATTTGGCTGGCCGCGTCACCTTTGCCCCCATCATGACCAACGATGCGTTGCTGCATGTGGGCGGCTCCGTGCGTTATCAGCGGCCCAATAATGCCACCGCCGTCGGCGACGACAGGGTCCTGGTGTTGGGAAACAATGTAAGGACGGAAGCCAATGTCCTTAATGAGAACCTGCTTGGCACCCAGCCCCTGGATTGCGCGGCCACCGTGCTGGGCGAAAACTGCACAAAGAACGTTTTGGACTACGGCGCCGAGGCCGTCGCCGCCTATGGCCCCTTCTCGGTACAGGCCGAGTACATGGGGGCCCACTATAACCGAGACGCGGCGCTCATCGAGTTCCTCAGGGCCCCGGGAGCATCCTCTCTAAACTTTAGCGGTTACTATGCCTATGCGACGTGGTACTTAACCGGGGAATCGCGGGCGGCCAGCTATCGCACCGACTACAGGCGGCCGGGAACCTTCGACCAGATCAAGATCCTCCGTCCCTTGAGCGCCGGCGGCACCGGTGCGTGGGAACTTGCCGCGCGAAATCAGCGAACTCAATCTGAACAGTGGCGGCTTCCTCGTCCGCCAGCCGGCCGGCATCCCTTCCAACATTCAAGGCGGGAGACAAACCGATATGACCATCGGCCTCAACTGGTATCCCGATACCGGCATTCGCTTCATGGCAAACTGGATCAGGGTGCTCCAGCTGACGGCACCCTACAACCAGCCTTTCTATAACGGGATTCACCCGGACATCTTCGTGATGCGGGCCCAGGTCTATTGGTAGGCGGGTTGTCGACAGCACGCTATGCCGCAGCGGATGCCTTGTACGGTATTCGCGGCGGCGGGCGCGCAGGTTCCAGAGGGTCAGCAATAGCAAAGAACAAGATTGCGGTGGCGCTATACAAGCCGCACTCTTGCAACCTTTAGTCGCACAAACCTATTGCAGGCCGCAAATCCGCGTTCTTCATTTTCCCTCTGCCTTCTATTACTCGAATTGCTATTGATCCTTTCAGGGACGGCGGTATGTGTCATCAAATCGTCATATTTTTGACATGATAAAGAGGAGATGGCCCATGCGGTATGTCGCCCTCGTCATTTTCGGCCTAATGATGGCCACCCCTGTCTCGGCACAGTATTCGGGACTGAGGCCGAGGGGCGCGGTGCCCTTGCTCGATGGCTGTAATGGAATGTCGGGCTACCCCGATTGTCATCCAGACAGGGGCAACATAATCATCGAAGGCCGGAGCGTGGCAGTTCCCCCACACCCCGGGATGCGAATGGTACCCCCCTATCCGCCCGGCACGCAGTTCTATCCCGCCTATGGAAGGTAAACTTGCGGAGGGCGGCCGAGAGTGAAAGCTTTGCCGCGTCATCCATGCGACCCGCCCTCCGTGACTGAAGTAAACCGTTTTCACATGTGTTTGTTTTCGTTGGCTATCTGAAAGCCGGGCCCTTTCCGCTGGCAAATGTTGTAACTGCGCAACATCTCATTTTTAGTTAATAAAACGCCCCTCACGCGATCGGGATTGTCATCTCAACGTCATGTGCCAAAAGCAAGGCTTTCGGCATCCAATCGCGTAGAGGGGCACTAGCGTATGAAAATCTCAAAAATAAAACGCACGATCGCGGCTTTGACCTTCGGCGCTCTTGCCGCCTATCCGGCCACGCTGGCGCATGCAGAAGACACGGCCGAGGAAATTCGCCTGCTCAAGATGCAGTTGAAGCGCCTTGAAGAGAAAGTCTCCAAGCAGGATCGTGAGCGGAAGGCAGCCGAGGAGCAACTCCGCAAGGCGGCCGCGCAGCAGCCCGGTGCGCCCGGTGCACCGGTTAAGGTTCAATCGCCGGTCTATGGGATACCGAAGATCCCCGGCAGCAGCGATCAGAGAGCCCTGGAAATTGGCCTCGGTGTTCCCGCCCCTCCCCCGTCGTATCAGACGGGCGGCCTTGTTGGACTTGAGGAAAAGCTCAAGGGTTATCCCTATATGGGCCCGTCCAGTCTCTTCATAAATGGTGTGTCCGTCACGCCCGGCGGGTTCTTCGAGCTCGCAACCGTGGCCCGCGACAAATTCATGGGCGCGGATGTCGCGACGCCGTTTCAAAACATTCCCTTCGCCAACATTCCGAGTAGCCATACGGGCGAGTTTCACCTTTCCGCCCGCCGCAGCCGCGCTGCGCTTCTCGTGAGGGGTGACGTGACCCCGACGACGCATCTGGGGGGCTACGGCGAATTTGATTGGCTGGGCGCCGCGCAGACCGCCAATCTCAACCAGAGCGATTCCTTCAATTTGCGCATCCGCCACCTCTATCTGACGGTGGATAACGACGACTGGGGCGCCCATTTCCTCGCCGGTCACGCCTTTACCCTAGCGACCATGAACATTGTTGGCATCCTGCCGCGGAAGGAAAATACGCCGATAACGATCGAAGATCAGTACGTCCCCGGCTTTGTCTGGGATCGCCAGGATCAGATCCGGGTCGTCAAGGACTTCGACCAGAAATTGTGGTTTGCCATGTCGGTCGAACAGCCGGCGACGTCGTTCGGCGGGACCGCCCCAACAGTGCCGACCGTCATCAACGTCCTTCCCGGCGTCATCGGGCCTCCAGTTGGCCAGGGAACCATCGTCGGCGGATCGCTGTTCAATTCGATCAATAGTCTATCCCTCAACCAGATGCCCGACATCATCGGCAAGGTGGCGTATGATCCGACGGTTTTCGACCGGACCATTCATATGGAAGCCTTCGGCATTTTCCGGAACTTTATTGACAGGGTCGTTCTGCCCGTCACCTCTTTGGCCGGCACGAGCTTCATCAACCACAACAACAATAGTGTGGGCTATGGCGTCGGCGGCTCGATCCTGGTGCCCGTCATTCCAAAGATGCTCGAAGCCCAATTCTCCGGCACCACGGGAAGGGGCATCGGCCGCTATGGCGCCGGCCAACTCGCGGATGTCACATTCCGTCCGGATGGCAGCCTCACCGCGAACCCCGAGACCATGTTCCTCGCCGGCCTCATCCTGCACGCTTGGCCCGGGCTCGATCTTTATGGCTATGCCAATCCCGCATTCGTCAATTCGGGCTGCGCCGTCGAACTCTCCACCCTCTGCTCGGGCAATGTCCGAGAGGTCAAATCAATCACGGGCGGCTTCTGGCAGGATATCTATAAGGGACCGTTTGGAACGCTGACCGGCGGCGCCGAATATATGTACGTCAAGAAATACGGCTTTCAGGGCATAGGAGGCGAACCCTCCCGGGACGAAAACATGTTCTTCACGAGCCTTCGCTATTATCCCTTCTGAGCGAGGGATATATTCATCCGCCTGGCGGACCTCTGGAACGATCGGGCGAATGATCCGTCATTCGCCCGGCGGGCACTCCGTTTCGACGAGGTCTTGCGGAGTCAAGTTGTCCTTGATGACTTGTTCGGCCTTTACGTTTCCCTCGGCAACGTCGTCCGAAAAAATACTGGTCCTATATTCGGGCGAGGAAACCTCCGTCAGCGCGGCATTCGGGGACTGTTCCGTGTTACGGACGTCGATTGCGGTTACGGTCGAAAGCCCAGGACGAAGCGGGTGCTTCAGGATCTCGTCTTCACGCAAGGCAATGCGCACGGGCACGCGCTGGACGATATGAATGAAATTGCCGGTCGCGTTATCAGGTGGCAACAGGGCAAACACACTACCGGTGCCGGGCACCAGCCCCTCGACCGTTCCATTATATCTGTATCTTTGGCCATAAATGTCGACGTCAACCAGCGCAGGCTGACCAGGCCGAACCGAGCGCAGGTTCGTTTCCCACAAGTTCGCTTCCACCCAGAGATGATCCAATGGAACGATCGTCATCACCTGATCACCTGGGCGGACGCGGTCTCCGACTTGCGCCTTACGCTTGGCAATATAGCCCGTGACCGGCGCCCGGATCTGCTGCCGCGCGTATTCGATATAGGCATCGACGAATTTATTCCTCGCCACCTCGATGTCAGGATGCCGTAGCCGGGTGGTGCCGCCGACCTGTGCTTCCGACTGCTGGAAATCGGCCTTAGCCGCCTTCAAATCGGCTTCGAGGGAAGCTGCTTGATCCTCGGCATTTTGCAGCACTTGCTTGGACACCGAGCCGCTCGGTAATGCTTGGCGGTAGCGGATGATATCGTGTCGCACTTTGTCAAGCAAATGCTCCCGCGAGACAATCCTTTGACAAGCCTGCCGCCGCGCCGCGAAAAGCGCGCTAACCGTGCGCACCGCGCGCCCCAACTCGCCTTGGGCCTGGCCGAGAGCCGCCGTGGCGCGCTGCGCGTCGAGACGGATCACGAGATCCCCTTTTTTCACATTTTCGGTTTCCTCGTAATAGACCTGCGCGACGAAACCTGTCGCGTCGGAATAGACGGGGATGAGATTGCCGGTGACGAATGCATTATCGGTCACCACCCAGAACCGGCCGCTGTACGCCCAATGGATTGCATAGGCCAATGCGGCCACACCGAATGTGATTACCACGAGCACAAGCAAAAGATTGCGGCGGCGGCGGATTGTCTTTCGATCAAATTGCATGGCTGATTCTAAGGACTATCCCTTGTTCCCGTTTGATTTCGAACGGATGGGCCGGCATCATTCACTTGTTCATTTCTGAAACAATGCCCAAAAGCGGGGAAGCCAGATTGTCCAATGCCCATGCGGGCGTTTTGGTCTCCAGGCCCGAGAGCGGCCTCCTCTGGCGCCAATTGCGGACGGGAGGACCCGATGCCGTTCGAATAGCCGCCGCCCAATGCCTGGATCAAATCGACCATTGCAAAGAGGTGGTCGGCTTGCAAACCGTTCAATATGTATACCTGATCAAGTAGCGCGTCTTGGCTTGTCAAAACCTCGCGCCGGTCATTGAGGCCGCTGCGCAGGCGCACATGCGTGAGGTTCACTTCGCCACGCGCCGAATTGAGCAGGCGATTATGGGAAGCGACAATCGTGCCGGTCTCCTTCCAATTGTTCAAACCGTCGGCGACCTCTTGCACGGCATGCAACAAGGTCTCGTTATAGAGGTCCACCGCCTCGTCATATTGTGACCGCGTCGCCTCCAATTCCCCGCGCAGACGCCCGCCCTCGAACAAGGGAAGATGGATGCCCGGCATCACCGCGTAATTCAAGGCGCCGCCCCGGAACAAAAGGCCTGGCAAGAGTGCCGCCTGTCGGGTGAAAACGGAAGCCTCGAGGCCCCCCGTCGCGGTTTCCAGATCGACGGACGGCAGAAACTTCGCCTTGGCGACATGGATTTGCTCCGAAGCCGCCTCCGCCCGGTGCATGGCCGAGGCGAGATCCGGCCGGTGCGCGAGCAGTTCGATCGGAAGATGGGGCGGCAGCGATATCTTCGAGGGAATGACGAGGTTCTTTCCTGCGAAGAGATTCTGCGTCACATCTGGCCCATCGCCCATCAATTGCGCGAGCAGATCCTGATGGAGGACCAAGAGGGCGCGCGTGCCGGCCTCACGCTTGTTGGCGGTTTCCAAGTCGATGTTCGCCTGCTTTACAACGTCGTCGGTGTCGAGCCCCGTGCGGAACCGGGTCTGCGCCAATTGCAGCAGTTCGCGCCGAAGCGCCACTCTTTCCTGGGCGACGGCGAGTTGTTGCGCCAGCGAGACCCCGCGAATATAGGCGCGCGCGATCGCGGTTGTCAGCACGAGCCGGGCCTCGGCGAATTGCGCCTCCTCGGCCGCCGCCTCGCCCAAGGCCGCATTGAAAATGGCGCGGTTCTTCCCCCAGAAATCGAACTCGTAACGGAATGAGAGGGGATTGATGAAGCCCGCGGTTTTTTCCGCTCCTCCCAGGGTGGGATTATAAGAGAAGACGACGCCATGCGCGGCATAGCGGGATTGCTTGACTTCGGCATCCGCATCGAGCCACGGCAAAAGCCTTGCGCCTTGGACTTGGGCCACGGCATCCGCCGCCTTGATCCGGTCATAGGCCTTCATGAGACCGGGGTTATCCCGTAAAGCAATCTCCATGACCCGGTCGAGATCCGGACTGCCGAACTGATGCCACCATTGATCCGACGGCCAATTGAAAGAGGTGGCCTTTTCCTTGGGGGCCTCTTTGGACAAGGCGCGCTCGATCGAGGGGGGGTCCCTGAATTCGGCACGCTCCGGTCCCGGCGGCATCGAGGCGCAGCCGGCAAAAAGCAGCAGAACTCCAAAGCCGGGAACCAACGATAAGAACCGGCGGATCATCCCTGCTCCATCATTTCTTCGGCTTCTGCCTCGCGCAACTTTTCGACGCGTTTCGTGGGCGTGACGGTCGAGCTGGCGAGCCAGACGAAGGCGGCCAGCATGATGAAAACGAACGACCCGAGCAGAAACGCGTCGTTCAACGCCAGCAAAGACGATTCCTGGCGAATAAAGCTCCCCAATTGGGCGCGGGCCATATCCGCCGAGAACCCCGAGGCTTGCAGCCGTTCCGAGAATTGCGACAATAGGTCGAGCGAAGCGAAGCGCCGTCCGCCGAAATGATCCGCAAGATCGAGCTGATGAAAGGGAGTTCGTCGGAACTGGACAACGCCCATCAGTGTGATGCCGAATGCGCCAGTAGCGGTGCGCAGCATGGTTAGCTCCTCTGCGGCACGAGTGAGCCGTGCGCCCGGCACGCCGTGCATGGCTAGCACCGCCAGGGGAGTGAAAAAGGCGGCGAGCGAAAGGCCGAAAAAAATCATCGGCAATACGATCTGATCGAAATAGCCGCTCTTGTCGAATAGGCCGATCCACATCAGAATCATTGCAAATGCGAGGAAATCCAAGCTCGCGAGCAGGCGAACGTCGAATTTCCGGCATAATTCGTGAATGATCGCCACGAGCGGCACGGAAAGTATGATCATCGATAGGTAGACAAGGCCCGCGAGCGAGGAGGAGTAGCCAAGCAATAATTGAAGCTGCCCGACGAAGACCGACAACAGTCCTTGAATCACAAGGAATCCCAGGACCGAGCAAATCGTCGCAATGGTGAAGTTTCGGTAAAACAAAAGTCTCACATCGATCGCAGGGTGGCGTTCACCCATTTCCCAAATGAAAAAGCAGGGCAGCGCGACAATGACCACGACGAGCGCGCCCGCAAGGACCGGAGAGGCGAACCAATCGAAATCATTGCCTTGGTTAAAAATGGTCTGCACCCCGAAAAGAACGATGGCGAGGAGCAGGAAGCCCACGGCGTCGAAGCGCCTGATGTGGCGTTTAATGCGGCGGCCGTAAACCAGCGAACCCGTGATGCCGGCGACCGCCAGAGCGATAACGACATTCGAGTAGAAAAGGGCACGCCATCCGAAGTATTCGGCCCAGAAGCCACCCATGAAGACACCGATCGTAAAGGGCATCATGCTGAGAACGCCCCAGATTCCGACGCCGACCGTTCTTCTTTCGGCTGGATATTCACCGAGCAACACAGCCTGTCCGACCGGGAGAATGATTCCGCCGGCAAGCCCGAGGAGGATGCGCATAGGAACAAACGACCAGATGGTGTCGGAGATCGCGCAGAAGTAGGAGAAAATGGCATAAACGACGAGCGTGGCAACGTAGACGCGGTAATCGCCATAGCGGGCCGCAAGCCATCTGGCGATTGGAAAGCCGAGACACAAGCCGATCATATGATCGGTCGTGGCCCAAGTCCCAAAGCTCGGCGTCACGCCTTGTAAATTAGCAGCCGCGTAAGGCGCAAGAATCGTATAGCCTGGGACGTTGGACAGGGCGACGACATTCGCCAAGCCGACCGCCACGTTCAACAACACGAAGCGCCAGCCACGCAGGGGAGTTGGGCGGATCACGGGCATTTGAATGAAGACGCTAAACGCTGATCGAGCCTTGGCAGTACCCCTTGCCGCGCGTCGGTTTCTCTTGCACGCCGCTTGCTCGGCGGAAACAAATTTCCCGAACTAAGCAATAAATGGCCCTGCCAGTGCCTGCTCCGCGCGCAAGCCGATGCCAAATTGCCTGAGGGGTACCGGGAAATTTTCATGCAGACTCCTCCCGCACGGATGCCGGTAGGAGTCATTAGCCTTTAAAGGCGGTTATAAGGCGAACTCCATCGCCTAGCCGAGCTTAACATTGAAGCTGTCGGAATTGTCAATACATTTTACGGGCGCCCCACGTAAGGCCGTCGTCCGGTAAGGCGCGATGTTCAGAAGGAAATATTTTCGGGCTCCTCCCGTGAGGCAGGCGCGCGCCGCTGGGAGGCCGGAACTCGGTCATGTCATCCTGGAACGTCTGGCCGGCTGGAACGTCTGGCCGGCGTCGAGGCGGGCATCCTTGATCCGCGCCGCACGCGTTGCCGTGGTGCAAAACGATCGCTCGAGGACTCTTCCGCCCCCATGGCCTCGTCTTGCCGCTTGAACCTTTCCATAGCGTGCTTGGGTCAAGATCCCATTAACCCTGTCTCAAACGAACAATCATGGCTTTCGTCAACCCGGCGGGACCCTATGATTTGGAGAGCTGGCTCGGCTTCATTGCCCAGCGTTAAATTATTCGTGATCGTAAGCCGCCAGGGGGATAATCGCATGTCAGTTTTGAGCGATGTGACCTTTCTTCGATGCCGGCATCCGGGGTTGGCGGGCAAGCCTTCGTCCAATATTCGGGTTCCGGGCGCCGAAGCGCCTTTCCACCGGCGAGGCTGCTCAAACCCGCCTTATGCTGTATTATCCGAGCCGTTCGTCGTTTGAGGAAAGTGGATGATGCACGATGTGGTCATCATCGGTGGTGGCCACAATGGTCTTGTTTGCTCCGCCTATTTGGCGAGGGCGGGTCTCAAAGTGGTGGTGCTTGATCAGCGCCCCGTCGCCGGAGGCGCCGCTGTCACGGAAGAGTTCAGCCCCGGCTTTTCCAATTCCGTCGCATCCTACACGGTCTCTCTTTTAAACCCGAAGATCATTCGCGACCTCGATCTCGCGGCCCATGGACTGCGGCTCATCGAACGCCCGCTATCGAACTTCCTGCCGTTGGGGGATCGCGGCTTCCTGAAGGTCGGCGGCGGCCAAACGAAACGAGAGGTCGCAAAATTCTCAAGTCGGGATGCGGATCGCCTGGACGATTATCAAAGCCGCTTGGCCGCTGTTGCACATGTCTTGCGCGCCAGTGTGCTTGAGACGCCGCCGAATGTCGTCGAGGGCAGCCCATTGGCCGCGATCGCCGAATTGATCAAGGTTGGCAGGATAGGCAACAGAATTCGAGGCCTCGGACTCGATCTGCAGCGGGATTTTCTTGATCTCTTTACGGCTTCCGCCGGGGACTTCCTCGACGGCTGGTTCGAAAGCGCGCCCATCAAGGCCGCCTTCGGCTTCGACAGCATCGTCGGCAATTACGCGAGCCCCTACATGCCGGGCTCGGCCTATGTTCTCCTGCACCACAGCTTTGGCGAGGTCAACGGCAAGAAAGGCATCTGGGGCCATGCGATCGGCGGCATGGGCGCTATCACCAAAGCCATGGCGAAAGCTGCCGCGGCGCATGGCGTGGACATCCGACTTTCGACGCGGGTGCGGCAAGTCCTTATTGAGAACGGGCGCGCCATCGGCGTCGAGACGGACAAAGGGGAAACCGTCCGTGCCGCGGCTGTCGCCGCTGGAATTAATCCCAAACTCCTCTACCTTCACCTCGTCGATCCGGGCGCCCTGCCCGAGGCTTTTCGGCGGCATATGGAAAAATGGCGTTGCGGGTCTGGCACGTTTCGAATGAATGTCGCGCTTTCCGAATTGCCAGACTTCACCGTTCTGCCCGGACGCGCAGCTGCCGAACACCATGCCTCGGGCATCATCATCGCCCCGAGCCTCGCCTATATGGAGCAGGCTTATTTTGACGCGCGTTCCTTCGGCTGGTCGCGCCGTCCAATCATCGAATTGGTCATTCCATCGACAATCGACGACACGCTTGCACCGCGTGGATTGCACGTCGCGAGCCTGTTCTGCCAGCACGTCGCGCCAAAGCCGCCCGACGGCTCGTCATGGGACGACCACCGTGAAACCGTCGCCGATCTGATGATCGAGACGGTCAATGATCATGCGCCGAATTTCCAGCGCTCGGTGCTGGCGCGCCAGATTTTTTCGCCTCTCGATCTTGAGAGAACATTCGGCCTGATCGGCGGCGACATATTCCATGGAGCCCTCGATCTGCGGCAAATCTTCTCGGCGCGTCCGATCTTGGGCCATGCGGATTATCGCGGTCCGATCGCGGCTCTCTATCTGTGCGGTTCGGGAGGCCATCCGGGAGGTGGCGTCACAGGCGCGCCCGGCCACAATGCGGCCCGCGAAATCCTGCGCGACTTCAGGCGCAAACGCATGGCCAGAGCGCCATAGCAAAACGCTCCACAGAACCTTATTGGCGGCGCCGGACCGGCGGTCCCAAGGTCACTGTCAGCGACGATAGGCTGGGCTGGTCCCGCTTCACTTCACGAGGAGCACCGGACACTGCGCGAGCTGCCTTAGGCGATCCGCGCGGCTCCCAAGCAACCATTCGTACCATGGATAATGGCCTCTCTCCCCGATCACAAGCAATTCGGCGTTGAGTTCCGCCGCAAGATGAGCAACGCTTCGCACCGGATGCCCAGCCACGACATGGGTATGGAGCGTGACACCGCTTTCTTCCGCCATCTTACGTGCGCGTTCAAGGATGCCGTGGTCGCGCTTGGAGGTGGCGCCCGTTTCGTCCCTCAGCTCTCCCGTGCGTTCAGATGAATGGCCAGTCTTTTCGACCGATACCATGTGAAGCTCCGAGCTGCTCTGCTTGGCGATCGCAAGCGCTTGTTTCAGGGCACGAAACGCATATTCCGATCCGTCATTGGCATGAAGGATTCTGGCATACACGGGACTCTGTCTCGCGGCTTCGGCTGACCCGTATGACAATGGCGCCCTTGCCGGTCCTAGCTGAGTGATCAAGTGACCCGGCAGAAAGAATGCGCTGGCGATAATCGTGGGGATGACTGCGGTGCCGATGATGGCGGCCACAAATATTGGCCCTTATCGATAATCCCCTGCGAGAAGCCAAACAGGGATGCAATCGTCCCTAAGGTTAGCCCTGTCGATAAGAGGAGAGTGGTGTACATGGAATCCTTGTAGGGAGAGCCGAAATATTTCGTGACCGGGTAAACGCTGACGATCTTCGTAGCCGCTTTGGCGGAAAGAAGAAGAATGAACGCCGCCGGGGCAGCGATTATCGCCGGAATTGAGATGACATAGCCCGCGCGAATGAAGTAGAACGGCGTCAATAAGGTGATGGTCAGAGTGCGCAAACGATCGATAAAGGCATGATCCTTGCCGATGGTTCCCGCAAGCGTCATGCCGATGATATAGGCAGGAAGGACTGCTTCGCTGTCGGCTCCGGCGGCCAGCGCGCCCGCTCCAAGCAGGCAGAGAATCAAAAATTTCGTTTCAAATTCGGAAGGTCTGCCCCCCAACAGCCTGAAGACGCGGGGTCCCAGCCAGGGAAGAGTTGCGCAAACGGCCGCGACGGCCACAACAAAACCCAGGGTTTTTGAGTGTGAATGGCGCGAATATGAGACCAAGCGCGATGACCGTTGCGAGGTCGGTGATGAAGCACGCTGTGAGAATCATCTGACCAAATACAGTCCTGGTGAGGCCAGCCTCCATCATGACCGTGTAGACAACCGCAACCGACGTCGTCGATAACGCGACTCCGGAAAGCCAGCTCGCCATGACGTCCCATCCGAGCAAATAATGGGTTGCCGCCGCGCATCCGAGGAATGGAACGAGGAAGCTGGCGACGCCAATGGATGCCGCCTCCTTCCATTTGAGCTTGAAAAGTTGGGGATCGAGTTCAGCGCCCGCGAGAAAAGTCAGGAGAATCGCGCCGGCGGGCTTAGAAATTTGACCCAGGAGTCCGAGATGCTGAGCACTTCGGAGCCGACCGTGGCACCAAGGATCAACTGAGCGAACATTCCGACCATGACTTCCGAAAGCGCCGTCGGAATGCGGAACCAGATGGAGATCAGACTCGCGATTAGGGCGAGACCGAGTCACGCGGCGGCAATCGCCAAAATAGCGGTCATAAATTATCCGGGGGATTTGTGCGGATTCTAATGATGCCGCCCGGGTATAATGAGATTATGCCGCCCAGGATTCCTGAATGATGCCGTCCACCGTAACGGAATGATGCCGCCCGGGCGGGAGCCATCGCTGACCGATGGATTTTTTGTCACCGGCAGTGACGATTGGTCAAGCCTTTTGGTTCTGTTTACCGCGGGTCCGCCGCATGCTTTCGCCAGAAAGCTCGATCCGATGGGCGTTGTGAACGAGGCGGTCCAGGATCGCATCGGCGTAGGTGGGATCGGCGATGATCTCGTGCCAGCGGTCTAGTTCTACTGAGTCATGAAATTTGATAGGATTCGCTGTGCTCGCTGATCTGGTAATTTGGTGATTCGTTGACCGACAACGGGTCGTTGATATGGATCTTTCCGGGCAAGCCAGCCAAGCGCGTTTTGCGTCCTATGTCGAGGCTCTCGTCGAAGTCATTGGCCACGCCGATCGCGCCGAACCCTTAAATGATTATTGCGTTGGCCTGCTGATGCCGGGCGAACGCAAGAGCGTCGAGCCGATGGCGGCGATCGTGGCGCCTGCCCGGGTTTCGGCCAAACATCAATCGCTTTTCTGATTACGCGGTTGCGTCAGCTTGAGTTTCCGCTTAGAACAAATACGGAACATTATGATTTGTAAAGGCATTGCCGATGGCGCGCAACAAAGTTCAATTCCAGAAAGGCCTCAGCGAGGCCGAATTCGATGAATTATACGGGACCGAGGAACGGTGTCACGCAGAGTTGGCGCGCTTGCGCTGGCCCGAGGGCTTCGAATGTCCCGATTGTGGTGTCCAAGGCCATTGCGTGGTCAAGCGCGGCGCGCGCCTGCTATTCCAATGCAACGCCTGCCGCAAGCAGACCTCGGTGAAGGCGGGGACTATTTTCGCATCCAGCAAGCTGCCGCTGCGGCTCTGGTTCAAAGCCATGTATCTGGTGACCCAATCGAAGAAGGGAATCTCCAGCATCGAGTTGGGGCGTCGGCTCGGCGTCACGCAGACGACCGCCTGGACGATGAAACACAAGCTCGCTCAGGTCATGATCGAGCGAAACGGCGCCAAGCGTCTCAATGGCAACGTGCAAATGGACGACGCCTATATCGGTGGCGAGCGCTCCGGCAAACACGGGCGCGGTGCGGCGGGTAAAACCCCCTTCGTCGCCGCCGTTGCAACAACCGAGGACGGCAAGCCAGATCAGATCATTCTTCGCCGCGTCATCGGCTTCCGAAAGGTGGCGATTGGCAAACTCACGAGCACGGCGCTTACTGGCGGCGCCAACGTCATCACCGATGCGCTCGCGTGTTTCACCGCCGTCGCAACGGCTGGATGCACGCACACTCAAATTCAAACTGGCAGCGGCGCGCAGGCCGCCAAAAAGCCGGCCTTCAAATGGGTCAACACCGTCCTTGGAAACATCAAGTCGGCTTTGGTCGGAACCTACAGGGCCGTGCACTCAAAACACGTGCCGCGATATCTCGCCGAGTTCGAATATCGGTTCAACCGCAGATACCGCCTCGAAACAATGATACCGCGTCTCGCATACGTCGCTCTGAGGACCGCGCCTATGCCATATTCACTCCTAAAGCTGGCTGACGTTTATGCGTAATCAGGATCGCTTTTACACCTGGTCGGCCAGGCGCCCTGGCCGGACGAGGCCGTTTTGCAAAAAATCCGTGAGCTGGTTTTGCCTGGCATCGAACGACAAGGGCGGATCGAAGCCTGGATCGTCGATGACACCGGTTTTACGAAGAGGGGCACGCATTCGGTCGGCGTCGCGCGACAGTATTGTGGGCGGCTCGGCAAACAGGACAATTGTCAAGTCGCAGTTACGTTGTCGATCGCCAATCATTCGGCGAGCCTGCCGATCGCTTAACGGCTCTATCTGCCGGAGACCTGGGCAAATGATGCGGCACGGCGGAAAAAGACGCATGTGCCTAAGGATGTCAGGTTCAAAACCAAGCCGCAGATCGCGCTCGATCAGATCCGCGCAGCCCATGCGGCAGGTGTCGCCCCCGGTATCGTCTTGGCCGATGCGGGCTATGGTGCAAACAGTGACTTCCGTGCCGGTGTCAGTGCTCTGAACCTGCCCTATGTCGCCGGCATCCAATCGACGCCCAGCGTGTGGCCGCCAGGTCAGGCGCCTTTGCCTCCCAAGCGGTGGAGTGGTCGCGGCCAACGCCCTTGCAACGTGCAGCGCGACGACCAACACAAGCCTGTCTCGGTCAAAGAATTGGCTCTGAGCTTAGGCAAAAAGGCATGGCGCAGCGTTACCTGGCGGGAGGGATCGAACGCGCCGCTTGCTTCCCGCTTCGCCGCCGTTCGCGTGCACCTCGCCGCGCGGGACTACAAGCGAACCACACCGCATCCGGTCGAATGGCTGCTCGTCGAATGGCCGAAGGGAGAGGCGGCTCCCACGAAATACTGGCTTTCTACCTTGCCCGAGGACACGCCCCTCGCCACACTCGTCGATTATGCCAAACTGCGCTGGCGTATCGAACGTGATTACGAAGAGCTCAAAGGCGAACTCGGCTTGAGCCATTACGAAGGTCGAGGTTGGCGTGGCTTTCACCATCATGCCACGCTCTGCATCGAGGCGGAAAAGTCGCGCCCCGACTTGAAAACGTTCGGATCCGGCACGCTGGCGACGATCGCCGAAGCCGTGATCTTTCCAATGCCGGGAATGCCCGCCAGCAATCGGCTGGTCTCATTTTGGGCATGGGCGCTCGCGATCCGGCGGTCGAGATCGGCAACGGAAGTGTCAATTGCTTCGAGATGTTGGACAAAAACCCTTAGAGCCGCCAGGGCAGCTGCTGGAAGAGTCGCGTCATTCTCGGCTTTTTCGATCAGTTCATCGACGCGTCCGATCCCCTTTGCGGCGACGATGCCGAACTCCGCAAGGTGCCCACGTAGAGCGTTGACGCTCATCGTCTGCTGCTTGATCAAAAGCTCACGCGTCTTATGCAGCATCAATGTCGCTTGGCTCTCTTCGCTCTTGACCGGAACGAACCGCATGCCGGGCCGTGACATGGCCTCGCAGACCGCTGCCGCGTCGGCCGCGTCGTTCTTGCCGCGTTTGACATAGGGCTTGACGTAAATAGGCGGGATAAGTCGCACGTCGTGACCCATCGCCAAAAGTTCGCGCGCCCAATAATGCGATGAAGCGCAGGCCTCCATGCCGACAAAGCATGGTTCAATCTCGGAAAAGAACTTACGCATTGCTTGGCGACTCAGTTTACGCGTCCTCACTCGCCCGTCTTCACTCTCCAGCGCATGAACCTGAAAATGGTTCTTGCCGAGATCAATACCGATTCTGATAAATTTATTCATGGACGGTCTTCCTCTTTTGTGGCGCTCCAGCGGCCACCCTTGGCACTTTGATGGCGCCGAGTGGGGCCGTCCACACCATCAAAGGCGGCGAGCGGCGAGCTGGCGTTGCAAGAAATCAGCCGCAAGAAGCCAGTGCTGAAAAACCGCGTCGCACAGGAGATCGAAGACGCCATCGTGGCGGTTGCCATCGAGCAGCCGGCTTTTGGCCAGGTCCGCGTCGCCAACGAGCTGAGGAAGCGCGGTGCGTTGCGTATGGCAGCGTCATGACCTCGAGACCATGAACAAGCGGCTCAAAGCCCTGGAGGCCAAGAGCGCCCAGGAAGGCCTGGTACTGACCGAGGCCCAGCTCGTCGCGCTGGAAAAGGCCAAGACCGAGAAGGAGGCCCATGGCGAATTTGAGAGCGAGCATCCGGGCTACTGCGGCGCCCAGGACACGTTCTATATCGATCACTCGCGCAGTGCTTCGGCAAGACGCCCATGCAAACGTTCCTTGACGCAATGCCGATAACGAAGGAGAAAATGGTCGCCGCCTAACAACGTCGGACACCAAAACCCGATCGCTTAACCAGGCACCGTCTGTCAGATCGAGTCTCGGCTAATAGATTTTTTCGTCCGTCACTCCCGTTCCGAGTGACGCCGATAAGCGGATTGAAAATCTGCTGATGGCGGAACTGCCGCCGCATCCTAAGCAGCCGACTTACACAGATTGGGAATCGCATCCGGCGCATCGAGAATGGGCCAATGCGCTTTCCGCTTTGATGGTTGATGGCGACGCTGATTTGCCGGCGTCATGAGGGGTCCCGTGGCTAGGTCTTTTCCCTTCCCTGGCCACGGGACGGTGCCGCCGGGTACCCCAGCACCAGCCCGGCGGCGCCGAGGTTGCGGACTGCGCTCCGGGCTGGGGGTTTAGCTGAACTGAAAAAAGTGAACTAGAACCCGGCCCCATGATCCCTGTTCCCGTGAGCGGCGATACCGTGGCGGCCGCTTCCGGGGCACTCCATCGCGCGCTCCCGCGCGCTCCGCAACAACACGTTCAAAGAGGAAGGACTCGTCTTCATGGACAAGATTAAGTTTATTTAAGCATGAATCTCGAATCAGAGCGCTAAAAATTTATTTAATTTTTAAATTGGATTGTTGGCGGAGCCGAAGCTATATCAGCCTGGCTCCGCGCCCGCTCGTTCCCGAGACCTATTTAAAGTCGTAACTTTGGGTCTGATCATAGTCTCCGTTGGTATCGATGACATGCCAAGCGAACCAATTTCCTTGGCTACAAGACACCTGGAGCCCCTGGCTAACGTATAAATTGTTAATGGTAAATACTATCCCACCACCATCCTTGGCGGGGGGGAAGATATAGAACCATTGGCCGCCAGTGTTGTCCCCAAACCATCCGCAATTGGTGGCGTGGGCAAAGTTCCAACCCAAATGGGCATTGGGTGCCTTTGAGCCAGTCTGCGCGGCGCCGACCACCGCAACGCCGTTCTGCACGGCTGCGGCGCGCTTTGCAACAAGCGCCTTGAGAATTTGTTCTTGCTCCGGCGTCGGCGGTGCCGGCGGTGCCGGCGATTGCGCCAAGGCAATGCCCATCGAACAACCGAGCACGATCGGTGCCAATACGAGAGATCTCATCATTACTAGGTTCCTTTTATGGTGTTTCCTCGCGACTGATATTATATTAACTGGCATTCCCCAGATAACCGGGAATGTGCCAAACGTGTATCCTAAATCTCCTGCCGCGACATCAGTCATTCGTCCTATACAGAGCTCTCCCGGATCATCCGCTTATTGAGGTTGAGATTGCCGCGCTGCAGTGATGCTCCGGCACACCAAAACCAGTGACATCGGCGAGGCGCGCGCCGGACAATACCGAGCACGATTCTCGGAGCGCCCGAGGGTGAAACTCCTCCGGGCGAACTCGACAACTCCCGTCATCGAGAACTCTGAGCCGAACTTCCGCAAAGGGGTGGAAAGCGGATATTCGCTTAAGCCGCCTGAGAATGACGCCAGTGCACCCTCTCGGATGACTTTTCGGGACGCCTATCGGCTTGTGGGACGCGGCGCCAGTCCGGGCTGTCGGCCCTACCTCTTTCATAAACTCTAAAAACGCTGTCACATTTCTTGGCCGCGCGGCTTTGGAACTCCAGGCGATTTTGCCCGGAGTTCCAATCCCTTGGCGGGTGGTGTCAGCTTGAAAACTGTAGCTCCCGTTGTGCCGTAGAGCGCGCCTTCCTTGTCGAAGATCAGGCCGGCAGAGGGGTAAGAGCCGTCGCTCCCGCCCTTGAAACTATAGAGTACGGTCTCGATCGGCGCGGCCAAGGCACCGCCCGAAAGGCTCAGAGCTGCCAGGGTTATAGCCATGTGCGAGAGACAATTCTCATGGTTTTTCCTCCCTGTAATCTTCTTTTCCTCGCTGGGGCGAGCGGGGCAGCCGTCGCGCTTCGGCTGGAATTTGTTTCAGCGCGAACTCCTATCTGATCGTGCGGCAATTCTGATTGACCTACGTCAATGGACGGGAGGCAAAAATGCCAAGCATCAACTTCCGCTTGGTACAGAATTCTTGGCGAGGGCCACGATCACGCTACACACGAAGCCAGCCAATTCACGCCAGCCGAACGCCGCCATGACGGCGGCGCCCGCCATGATCAAAAGACCAAAGCCGATAACGGCGTCATGACGGGGGTGCCGATCACTCATCATCGCCGCCGCCGTTGATTGAGGCGACTTCTGCGACGAAGGCCGAACGCAATTCTGAAGCCTTTGCCTCGAATTCGCACTCGAGCTGCCTCATCCGGGCCGTCAGGCGGTAATGTGCGGCCTGGAAACGGGCTTGTCTTGTCGCTGTCATCGATGCGGCTGGCCGTTTCGAGAGAGGGCACGCCGAAGGTGGATTTTGTGATATTTCTGGTAATTGCCATGGTGAACAGAGCTGGCTCGGTTTGTTTGAACAGCCGGGTGGCTGCGGCTAAGTGAATTTCTGCCATGGTTATGCTGCAACCGCGATTGGCTGCAGCGCAGTGAAGTAGGCCTCATCCGGCGTCCGCCGATCAAGGCTCGAATGGGGCCTTCTGGCATTGTAAAAGCCGTCGATATATCGGCCGATGGAGGCCCGTGCCTCCGGGACACTGGCGTAGGCCCGTAGGTACACCTCCTCGTATTTGATCATTAACTTGCTGCGGGACCGCCTGAACTTCCTCCTGCCAGAGCCGATTGAGGACACGTGCCGCCGCTCAACGGGAGGCACTCGAGGCGCTGCTGCGGTCAGCGCCATAATCAATGCGCCGGGGCCAAGCGCGCGAACGCCCAACCCCGACGACTTCCACAGCGAACAATGGGAACAATGGAGATGTTAGAGCTGGCTCGGGAAATCTGAACAACCTGGATGAGTGGAAATTCTGCCTCTATCAAGGGCGAGAAGACGCTGGCCGAACTGGCCGAACAATTCGATGTCCATCCGAACCAGATCACGACCTGGAGATCGCAGCTTCTCGAAGGGGCTGCCGGGATTCTTCGCCGCCGAGACGAAACCCGATTCAAGTCCGCCTGCGATCGATGTGAAAACGCTGCACGCCAAGATCGGGGAGCTGACGCTGGAACGAGATTTATATGAGCGATCACAAGTCAAGCGGCATCAGGTCATTTCGCTCTCCATCAACGATCTTCGCATATTGGGCATGGGTTCCCAGATGAGCCGTCGGGCGGAGCTCCGCGCATAGCGGAGCCCGACGGCGTTGGGCGGGCGGGTCGCGGGATCGATGAACTCTCGTGCGCGCGTGCGCCTGGCGCATCAACTTATATCCGGCAGCTCCGTGACGGCTTGCCACAATCCTGCATGCACGACCAAGGCATCGAGATGGCGGGTTCACACTTTTTGCCGGCGCCAATTGCGCCAATCGTATCCACGAACGCGCGCCGCCCACTTCCCGGACCGCGGCGCGGCCAGGGAAACTGCTAATCTATCCTATGCCGTCGCCCCGGCTGAGAGAGCGGCGTTTCCCGGCGCGCCATTGTCGACGCCATCCGGAATGATGCCGATTTCGACATAGCGCCAGAGAGCGACAATCAGCTTCCGCGCAAGTGCGATGAGCATGATCCGCCGGATGCGCGGCGATTGGCCCGCGGCGCGCCCATCATACCATTTGGCGAGAGCGCTCGCCGGTTGATATTTGCGCCACAGCCAGGCGACCTCGACCATAACACGACGCGCAAAACTGTTGCCGGCCTTGGAAATGCCCTGGCATCGGGTGACCGATCCGCTGTCGTAGGCGCTCGGCGTTAAGCCGAGGTATGATCCCAATTGCCTTCGGTTGGCGAAAGATCGTCCGAAAATTTCGCGCGCGAGGATCGCAGCGCTCGCCGGTCCGATGCCGCGCAATTGAAGCAGCATGTTGCGTTTACGCTCGACCATCGCGTCTTGCGCGTCGGCGGTGTCGCGCTCGGCTTCGACGGCGCGTAATTGCGTGTCGATGAGATCGAGCCGGGCGTATTCACGTTCGAGTTCGGCACGTAGTCGATCGGCCAGCGGGCGGCCTTCGCCGGTGCGCAGGACCGAAAAATCGATACGCTTGCGTCGAGCAGGCTCGACGCCGCGAACGCCCTGCCCGAAGAGAAGGCCCTTGATGCGGTTGATATGGGCCGTGCGCTCGCGGATCAATCTCTGACGTTCCCGATGGGAGCGTCGCGCATCCTCTTCCTCGATGCTCGGCACGTTCACGATGGCGCAGACATGCCGGTCACCGCGATCAATCGCGATCAAGGCCCGCACCAGCATCAACACGTCGATCCGGTCCGTCTTGACGCGCCGTGCGCGTCGGTTGACCTGAAGACTGGCGGGATCGAGCACGCGGCAGTCGACGCCTTCCGCCGCCAACGACCGCGCTAACCAAAACCCGTCGTAACCCGCCTCGTAGCAGACGAGCAGGCGCTCGTCGTTCGAGGCGGCGCGCAATCGCATTACAAGTTCGGCGAACGAGCCGCCCTTGATCCGGTGAAGGCTCGGTTGAACTTTCCCGGCCCGAAGAATGGCGACGACCCAGGTCTTCTTGCTGAGCTCGATCGCCGCATAGACCGTCGGCGTCGGATCGCTGTGTATCTGATTGAACATGGCCGCTCTCCCTTTGAGAAATACGGCTTAGTCAAGCGCATCAACCAGCCGCGCTCATAGCATCTTTTTGTCCGGAGCGCTCGGGAAAGCCGGACTTTTGCCGAGCGCAAAGCGATGATCGACCGGAACGATGACTTGCCGGTGAGCCGACAGGCGAAGGTTCTCGGGATGAGCCGGGCCGACGATCTGGCGCTGATGCGCCGGATTGACGAATTGCATCTCGATTATCCGTTCGCGGGCAGCCGGATGCTTCAAACTTTTTTGGTCCGCGAGGGATACGATGTCGGGCGCCTCCACGTCGCCACGCTGATGAAGCGGATGGGGATTGAGGCGATCTATCGCCGACCCAACACGTCCAAACCTGCGCCGAGGCACACGATCTTCCCGTATCTCCTGCGCAAGCTGCCGGTGACGCGGCCCAATCAGGTCTGGGCGATGGATATCACGTATTTCCCCATGGCGCGGGGCTCGTCTATCTTGCGGCCGTCGTCGACTGGTTCAGCCGGAAGGTTCTGGCATGGAAGTTATCGATTACACTGGAAACGGAGTTCTGTCTGGAGGCGGTCGAGGAGGCTCTTGCCCGATATGGCAAGCCGGAGATCTTCAACACCGATCAGGGCTCCCAGTTCACCAGCATCGCCTTCACCGGCCTGCTGCTCAAGAATGAGATCAAGATCAGCATGGATGGGAAAGGCGCCTGGCGAGACAACATCTTCGTCGAGCGCCTGTGGGCGGCGGTAAGGGCCAGGCGCTCCCAGGCGAGCGGACCGACTTCGCGTTCAAGAACGCGCTGCGTGTTCCCCTCGATGTGGCCCCCGGCAAAGTCTAAGTCACCCAGGTAGATGACGGGGTCGTCCTCCTTCAGCGCGGGGGCGATGGTCGTGTGCAAAAATCCAGCGCACTTGGCCCCATTGGTTGAGGCAATGCGGACGGAGTAGCGCGTCGCCAGGCTGCGCAGGACTTCGGCGAGTGACCGACTTCAGTCAGGATCAGGGGGCGGACCCGTTCCACGGGTCGAGGCGGGCGGAGCTCAGGAAGCTGAGCAAGTCCTCGGAGATTGTCCGCGAGCCAGTGAAATTCTCAAGCTCGCGGGTCTCGTCAACAATCCAGGACCATGGAATGGTGCCGCGCTCACGAAGATCGGTCAGCGCGTCAAGCATGTCCTGATCGGTCCGGCGCGCACCAGTCCGCTCCTTTGAGATGATCTCGCGGGCAATGAGCTCGTAATAGAGGAAGCGCGCGCTGTTGGCAGCGTGTCAGAGCTCTCATGCTCTTCAAGCAGCTCGGTCAGTGCGGCGCGAAGGCGCTCAGCCTTGGACGTGCCATTAGGGGTGGGCATCTTGCTTCCTTGCAATCAAATAATCTTTTTGCTACATATAAAGTTGCTATGCTAGAAAAGAAAAGACTTTCTTTGAATTATTTTCGGGCAGCGGTTAAGGTTACAGAAATGAATGAAATCGCTATAACTTGGGGGATGGAAATCACCCGAGACCAGTGCCGAGCCGCTCGCGGCATCCTGAGAATGTCGCAACAGAAACTGGCGCGCGCCGCTGGCGTCGGCGTCTCGACTGTGACGGACTTTGAGCTGGGAAGCCGCGAGATCTCACCAAGGCTGATCCACATGATCAGGATCGCCCTGGAACGCGAAGGCGTCATGTTTGACGATAATGGAGGTGTTAAGCCCATACCGGGATGGCGCAAATGACCGAGCGGAAGACTAAAAAGAAGGCTAAGCCGGAGCCGAAGAAATGACTGCATTGCGGATGACTGACTAGCCGCGCAGCTCAACCACATTGTTGGCGGCCTCGGTCTCGTCCAACACCCGCATCAGAAAACGCTCGTAGGCTTCCAGTGCGGCACGGCGTTCATCCTTGTAATTATAGCGCTGGTATATCCCCACAAGGCCGCCGCTGGCGCCACTGTGATTCAATAATTTTTCAGTGACGACGAGATCGATCCCGATCTTCGCCAGTGTTGTCGCGCATGTCCGGCGCAGATCATGGATTCGCCAAGGCTTCAAAACGCGGCCCAGCTCCTCCTCCATGAATATATCAAGCCGCCGCTTCGCCTTATTCCATCCATTGATCGGGCCGCGCCCAGTTGTCGAGAAGATGTAGGAGCAGCCGGCGATCCGGGGAACAGAGCTGATTTCCGCGCGGGCCATCTGGGCAAGCGGGACAAAATGCGCCCGTTTGTTCTTTGTTCGCGCCGGGGCAAGGCTCAGGGTCAGACCATCCCGGCTGATTTCGTCTAGCCGCATGTCGCTGATTTCGTGCAGCCTCTGCCCGGTTAGCAAAAGCAACCGCAAGGCCGGGCCATAGGGTGCTCCAAGGCGGGCTGTAGCTGTCCAGAAGGCTTTGATTTCCGCGTCATCCAGTGCCCTCTCACGCGAAGGTGCAACTGTGGGACGGTCGAGTCCTGCGCATGGATTGAGGCCGTCTAGCACCTGTTGCTTGATGCACCAGCTGAAAAACCGTGACAGTGTGGAAAACATGGCCCTGGCCATGCCTTCGCTATGTGCGACCCGCCGACGCCGCTTGAGGCCGGGGGGCGCCTTGAGCCTGCATTCTTTTAAAATGGCCAGAGGATATCGCGACTGCTGATTTCAGCCACTGACCGAGCTGCCCAGCGCTCGGCTAGACCATCCGGTATCGGTTCGAGGTTATCAGGGCTGCGCGCGCTGTTTCTGGCCATCGACGCTGCTTTTTCCGGGCATAATCTTCAACAAATTCGCGCGCGAGTGTGCCGAAACTGTTGGCTTGGCCGCCTCAGCCGTCCTCTGGGCTGCCTTCACCCTTGCCTTTTCGGCAATGGGGTCAAGGCCGCGTGCCCGTTTGTGCTGGACTTCGGCTGCAAGCTTTCGCGCTGCGACGAAGGTGAGGGGGCCGCCGATTCCGGGATCCCCCGACACCGGGGCCGAGATCTACCGGGCCGAGGGTCAATTTGACCATCTTGCCGTGCTGCCGAAAGCGCATGATCCAGGTCTTGGTTCCACTCGGATGGACGAGAACCAAAAGTCCTTTTGCGCCGCCATCGGGAATTTCTATGCGCTTTGTGGGATCCGACTTGATGGCCGCGAGGGCCATGGCGGTTAGAGGGTTATGGGCCATGTGGTTGATAACCCGGGTTAGAATTTGGGTGTGTTAGGCCCAGAAAAACGGTTCGTAACGCGCTTAACATAAGGGGCACCCATGCCGAAGTAAAGTAGGGAAATCAGCATCTTACATGCCGAGCTGTGTGGCACTTCGTTATTTTGCGTTAGGGCCGCCCTGCGATCGGACAGAACGTGGCCCCGGCAAGTGGAACGATAAGCGAAGCGTGCGTCTTCGGCGGCAAAGCGGCGGATCAATTATGCGTGATGCGATCTCTCCGCCTCGGCCTTCGCGACGCGCTGCTTTACCGCGACAAAGCTATCGGGGCTCACCGATATGGAATCGATGCCGCAGCCGACCAGGAACTCCGCGAACTCGGGATGGTCGCTGGGCGCCTGGCCACAGAGGCCGACCTTGGCGCCGGCCTTGTGCGCCTCCTCAATGACGCTGCTGATCATCCATTTTACCGCCTCGTCACGTTCGTCAAAAAGACCCGCGAGCTCGGCCGAGTCGCGGTCCACGCCAAGTGTGAGCTGGGTCAGATCGTTGCTGCCGATTGAAAAGCCATCGAAGCGCGCTGCGAAGGGTTTCGCCAAAATCACATTCGAAGGGATCTCGCACATCACATAGACCTCAAGGCCATTCTCCCCCCGGCGCAAGCCATTCTCCGCCATGACCGCCAGAACCTTGTCTGCCTCTGCGATCGACCGGCAAAAAGGAATCATGACAATAATGTTCGTAAATCCCATCTCGTCGCGCAACCGGCGAATGGCGCGGCACTCGAGCGCAAATCCGTCACGGTAACGCGGCGAATAGTAGCGTGAGGCGCCACGGAATCCGAGCATGGGGTTCTCTTCCCTCGGCTCGAACGCAGCGCCGCCGATGAGATTTGCATACTCATTGGTCTTGAAGTCGCTCGTGCGCAATATGACGGGTTTTGGAAAATAGGCGGCCGCGATCCGCGCGAGGCCGCGGGCGAGGCGATCGACGAAATACTCGGTTTTCTCCTCATATCCTTGCGTCAGTTCGGTGATCCTGCGCTTGGCCTCTTGGTCCTGCAGCGTGGCGAAGTTCACCAGCGCCATCGGATGCACCCTGATATGATTGTTCACGACGAATTCCATGCGGGCGAGACCAACGCCATCGGCCGGAATCCGCCACCAGCGGAATGCCGCGGCAGGATTGGCAAGATTAAGCATCACTTTGGTGCGTGTGGCGGGAATATCCCTGATGTCGAGTTCGCGCGTTTCGTACTCGGCGATACCCTCGTAGACGAAGCCTTCGTCGCCTTCGGCGCAGGACACCGTCACCTGCTGTTCGCCATGGAGGACATGGGTTGCATTGCCGGTCCCCACGACCGCGGGGAGACCGAGCTCCCGGCTGACGATCGCCGCGTGCGACGTGCGTCCGCCGTGATCCGTAACGATTGCGGCGGCGCGCTTCATGATCGGCACCCAGTCTGGATCGGTGGTCTGGGTCACCAGGATCGCCCCGTCGACGAAACGATCGATGTCACGCGGGCTGTCGATGAGGCACACGCGCCCCGCGACCACCGCGTCGCCAATGCTCAGACCCGCAACCAGTTTCCGGCCCTTCGATTTGATCCGGTAGGATCGAACGGCGCTCGCCTCGCGCCGCGATTGCACGGTCTCGGGGCGGGCCTGGACGATGAACAGTTCCCCATTCTCTCCGTCCTTCGCCCATTCCATATCCATCGGGCAGCCGTAATGAGTCTCGATCACGCAGGCCCAGCGCGCCAGCGTCAGAATGTCCGCGTCCGAGAGGACAAAGGCGGCGCGTTCGGCCTTGGATGTCGGCACATTGCGAGTCGGACGCTCGGCGTCTTGCGCATAGATCATCTTCTGCGTCTTTTCGCCTCGCCTCTTTTCGATAATAGGTGTCAGCTGCAATTGCGCCAGCAGCGGCTTGAAGACCTGGTATTCGTCAGGGTCGACCGTGCCCTGCACGACATTCTCGCCGAGCCCCCAAGCCGCATTGATGAGAACGACCTTGTCGAAACCCGTTTCGGTATCGATCGAGAACATAACGCCGGCGCCGCCGATGTCGGAGCGGACCATCGCCTGCACCCCGATCGACAGCGCAATCTTCAAGTGGTCGAAGCCTTTGACCTGACGATAGGCGATAGCCCGATCGGTGAACAATGAGGCGTAACAACGCCGGCACGCATCCAGAAGCGCTGGTTCGCCCCGTATGTTGAGATAGGTCTCCTGCTGGCCGGCGAAGCTCGCGTCCGGCAAATCCTCCGCCGTGGCGCTCGAGCGCACGGCGACGTCCGCATCCGTCTTTCTGGATTGCCGGCAAAGTTCGCGGTAGGACGCGGCGATGGCATCCGAAATGTCTTTCGGCCACGAGCCGCGCAAAAATGCGCGCCGTATCACGGAACCGGTTTCCGCGAGGCTCGCCCCGCCCTTCGTGAAGTCGTCAAGCGCGGAGGCGATCGTTTCCTTCAGTCCATTCGCCTCGACGAATCGCCAATAGGCCCGCGCGGTCGTCGCAAAACCTGGCGGCACCCGCACACCATGCTTGGCGAGATTGCGCACCATCTCGCCAAGCGAGGCATTCTTGCCGCCAACCCGCGCAACGTCGCCCCTCCCCACCTGTTCGAACCAGATCACATCGCCGTTACCCGCCTTATCGTCCGTGGTCATGATCCGTTCCTTTCCGACGACTGTGCCTGAGCCGTTCTATGGCTGGGAAATTGCGGTTTCTTAGACTGCTTGTCGCACAAGCTGTAAACTTAGCGTCTAACCGTCATTTTGCGAGAGAACATCACGAGAGAACATCCTAAGGTGTTGGCGTTTGCCGCACATTGCTCTGGCACAAAAGCGGCGGGCATGGCGGGTGCGATGACTGGCGTTCCAGAGACCTCATGACCCGCTTGCCGGCGCCGCCGGCGCATAATTGGCGCGCGGACTTTATTCTGCTTTGAATATGTGGGATCCTGCCACATGAGAGCTGAGGAGACCGAGGCAAATCCGATGAGCACCGGCCAGCGAGCCTTCGTGACGGCAGAAGGGCTGCAAGCGTTGATCGACGCGCTGCAGCGGCGCGGCTACCGCGTTGTCGGCCCTACCATTCGGGATCGAGCCATCATCTATGACGATATCACATCGCTTGCGGATCTGCCGCGCGGCTGGACCGACGAGCAGGACGGCGGCCACTACCAGCTCGCGCGCCGCAATGATGACGCTCTGTTCGGCTACGCCGTCGGCCCGCATTCGTGGAAGAAATTCCTGCATCCGCCGGTGCAGCGCCTGTGGCGCGCGGCGCGCGACGAGAATGGCGTGCATGTCGTGCCGGAGCCCGATCCGGCCGAGCGGTTCGCCTTCATCGGGGTCCGATCCTGCGAGCTCCACGCCATTGCCATTCAGGACAAAGTCTTTCTCGGCGGCGCGCATGTCGATCCGCATTACCGGGCGCGTCGGGAAGGCGCTTTTCTCGTCGCGGTCAACTGCGGCACGGCCGGCGGCACCTGCTTTTGCGCCTCGATGAACACCGGGCCGAAAGCGACAGCCGGGTTCGACCTCGCGCTGACCGAGCTCTTCGCCGAGGGCGAGACTGTGTTCGTGATGGAGTCGGGCACGGAGCTGGGAGACGCGATCCTTGCCGAGCTGCCGCAGCGCGCCGCGACGGAGGCTGAGGTCGCGGCCGCGGAACAGATCGTCGCGCATACAGCCGCCAGCATGGGGAGGGAAATGCCGTCCGGTGACCTCCACGAGCTTCTTCTGAGCAATCTCGAGCACAAGCGCTGGAACGACGTGGCGGATCGCTGTCTCTCCTGCAGCAACTGCACGATGGTGTGTCCCACATGCTTCTGCACTTCGGTTGAAGACTCGAGCGATCTCGCGGGAGCCGAGACATCGCGTTCGCAGCGCTGGGATTCCTGCTTTACGATGGACTTCTCTTACATCCATGGCGGCAGCGTGCGTCCGAGCACGCGGTCGCGCTACCGTCAGTGGATGACCCATAAGCTCGCCACCTGGTTCGATCAGTTCGGCACCTCGGGTTGCGTCGGCTGTGGCCGCTGCATCACCTGGTGTCCTGTCGGCATCGACATCACCGAAGAGGTGCGCGCCATTCGCGACAGCGAGCCGCGTTGAGGAGTAAGAGCCATGGAAGGGCTCGAGCGCATCATTAAGGAGCACCCTTTCTTCGCCGGGATCGAGGAGGGATTCTGCGAGCTCGTCTGCGGCTGCGCGAAGAATGTGCGATTTGAAGCCGGGCAATATCTTTTCCATGAAGGCGAGCCGGCCGACCAATTCTATCTGGTTCGGCATGGCCGTGTGGCGCTCCAGTTGACGGCACCGGGTCGCGGCGCCGTAACCTTCCAGACACTCGGCGAGGGTGAGATCGTTGGGGTGTCGTGGCTCATTCCGCCCTATCGCTGGAGCAATGATGCAAAGGCGCTTGAACTTACCCGCGCGATTGCCGTGGACGCCGCTTGCCTGCGGCAGAAATGCGAGGCGGACCACGATCTCGGCTACGACATGATGAAGCGGTTCATGCCCGTGCTGGCAGAGCGGCTGCAAGCAACGCGGTTGCAGATTCTCGACGTCTATGGCGCCCATGCCTGACGTCGCGACCGCTCGCGGCCAAAGCGGCCGATCCAATGGTGCCGCGGATCGCGCGCGTGCGCCGCCGCCGGCGGGATGGCCCTCAGGTCTGGACGCTTGAGATCGATGCGGAAGATGCCGCCGGCCCGGGCTTCGCGCCGGGCCAATTCAATATGCTCACCGTTTTCGGCGTGGGCGAGGTGGCCATCAGCCTGAGTGGCGACCCGGCCGAGCCTCGCCGTCTGGTCCATACGATCCGCGCGGTCGGGCCCGTCTCGGCCGCCCTCACCGAGCTCTCCCCCGGCGATGTTGTCGGGGTGCGCGGGCCATTCGGCACAGGCTGGCCGATGGCTCAGGCGGACGGCTGCGACGTCGTCGTCCTGGCCGGCGGGCTCGGCCTCGCGCCGCTGCGCCCGGTGCTCTATCAATTGCTCAGCCAGCGCAGCCGCTATGGTCAGATCGTCCTGCTTTATGGCACACGCAGTCCCAATGAGATTTTGTTCCGCCGCGAGCTTGAGGCGTGGCGGCGGCGGCTCGATATCGACATCGAGGTCGCGGTTGACCATGCGATGGGCGACTGGCATGGCCATGTGGGGGTCGTCACGAAGCTGATCCCGCACGCCGCCTTCGACCCGCTCCACACACTTGCGATGGTCTGCGGACCCGAAGTCATGATGCGCTTCGCCATTGCCGCGTTGCGTGACGCGGGGCTCGCGGAAAAGGCGATCTATCTCTCCATGGAGCGCAACATGAAATGCGCCATCGGCTTTTGCGGTCATTGCCAGTTCGGACCGGTCTTCGTCTGCCGTGACGGACCGGTCTTCCGCTATGACCGGCTTTCCGGTCTGCTCGGCGTGAAGGAGATCTGAAATGGCCGGGAAGAAGCGCAAGCCGCGGCTTGCGGTCTGGAAGTTCGCCTCCTGCGACGGCTGCCAGCTGAGTTTGCTCGACTGCGAGGACGAGCTTCTGGCGGTGGCCGGAGCGGTGGACATCGCCTATTTCCCGGAGGCAACACGGGGCGCGATCAAGGGCCGCTATGATCTTTCCTTGGTCGAGGGGTCGATCACAACCGCCCACGATGCCGCGCGCATTCACGAGGTCCGCCAACGCTCGCGACGGCTCGTGACGATCGGCGCCTGCGCCACGGCGGGCGGCATCCAGGCGCTGCGCAACTTCGCCAATGTCGAAGACTATACATCGATCGTCTACGCGCGCCCCGATTACATCCATACGCTTGCGACGTCGACGCCGATTGCCGATCACGTCGCGGTGGATTTTGAGCTGCGCGGCTGTCCCATCAATAAGCGCCAGCTCATCGAAGTCATTTCGGCCTTTCTCGTCGGACGCCGCCCCGTGACCCCGCCGCACAGCGTTTGTATGGAGTGCAAGCTTAAAGGCAATGTCTGCGTCATGGTGGCCCACGGCACCCCATGCCTCGGGCCGGCAACCCATGCCGGTTGCGGCGCGCTCTGCCCGTCCTATGACCGCGGCTGCTATGGCTGCTATGGGCCGAAGGAGACGCCAAACGCCGCGTCGCTGAGCCATTGGCTTGCCAAGCTCGGCATGGACGAACCTTCCCTCCAGCGCGTCTACCGCACCTTCAACGCGAATGCGGAGCCGTTCCGAAAGGAGAGCGAGCGACATGGCGCGTAAGACGATCAAGGTGGATTATCTTGCCCGCGTCGAGGGCGAGGGCGCCTTCAAGGTCGTGGTGCGCGACGGGAAGGTTGAGAGCGCCGAGTTCAGCATCTTCGAGCCGCCGCGCTTCTTCGAAGCCTTCCTGCGCGGCCGCGCCTTCACCGAAGTGCCCGACATCACCGCGCGCATCTGCGGCATCTGCCCGGTCGCCTATCAGATGAGCGCGGTGCATGCGATGGAAAACGCCCTCGGTGTCACAGTTGCGGGACCGCTGCGCGATCTCCGGCGGCTCCTCTATTGCGGCGAATGGATCGAAAGCCACACGCTCCACATCCACATGCTGCATGCGCCCGATTTCCTCGGCTACGCCGGCGCCATTGATATGGCCCGCGACCATGGCGAGGTCGTGCAGCGCGGGCTCGCGCTCAAGAAAGCCGGGAACGAGATCATGACGCTGCTCGGAGGGCGCGAGATCCATCCGATCAATGTGTGTGTCGGCGGGTTTTACCGCACGCCCCGCAAGCGCGAACTCGAGCCGCTTGTGGAGCGGCTGAAATGGGCGCGCGAGGCGGCCCTCGACACGGTGCGCTGGACCGCCCGTCTCGATTTCCCAGACCGCGAGCGCGACTATGTTTTCGTCGCGCTGCGGAATTCCGATGAATACCCCTTCAATGAGGGCCGTATTGTCTCGAACGGTGGGCTCGATATCACGCCGGCCGACTATGACGATCATTTTGAGGAAATCCACGTCCAGCGCTCAACGGCCCTGCATTCGCGCCTTCGCGGCGGCGGGGCGTATCTGGTTGGGCCGCTCGCCCGCTACAGCCTGAACTTCGACCGTCTGTCGCCGGTTGCAAAGGAGGCCGCGCGCGCGGCGGGGCTCGGGCCATCATGCACGAACCCCTACCGCAGCATTGTGGTCCGCGCCGTGGAGGTGCTCTATGCCTGCGACGAGGCGCTGCGCATCATCGATGCCTACGAGGAGCCGGAGCGGCCTGCCGTCCGCATTGAACCGCGCGCCGCAATTGGCTTCGCCGCCACCGAAGCGCCGCGCGGGCTGTTATACCACCGCTACCGCCTCGAAGCCGATGGAACCATCGCCGACGCGCGCATCGTGCCGCCGACCTCGCAGAACCAGGCCAGCATCGAGGAGGATCTCATGAGTTTCATCGGCAGCTTCCTCGATCTGCCAGACGAGGTGCTGCGCCAGCGATGCGAGCAGACCGTGCGCAACTATGATCCCTGCATCTCCTGCGCCGCGCATTTCCTGCGGCTCGAAATTGATCGAGGCTGAGGTCATCCTGCACGGCGGTGCCCGTCGAAGAGTGATCGGCGTCGGCAATCCCGACCGCGGCGACGACGGCGTGGGACACGCCGTGGTCAAGCTTCTCCGGGGTGCGCTCGCGGCTGATGTTGAGCTCGCCGAACATAGGGGCGAAGCGGCGGCGCTGGTCTCGCAACTCGATGGCGTCGCGGCGGCGTTTTTGATCGATGCTTGCACCTCGGGCGCGCCGCATGGAACGGTGCACCGATTCGATGTCGCCGCAACGCCGCTGCCGCAAGGAATATTTGGACTCTCCACTCATGGCCTTGGCCTCGGCGTGGCGATCGAGCTCGCTCGAGCGCTTGGCCAACTTCCGTCGCAGTGCATCGTTTATGCCATTGAGGGCCGTTCGTTCGAAATGGGCGCGCCGCTCTCGCCTCTTGTGGCGGCGGCGGCCGTTGACGTTGCTGGCCGGCTGCGCGCTGAATTCGCGGGTTAGGGATCCCAAACGATGCCTCGCTCATGGCACCGGACGGAGGGAGTCGTGTGCGCCAAATATAGCGGCAACAGGAGCCTAGGCCAGCGGCTCGTCAAAAGCGGGCGGCTGTTTGGAAAACGCATGATCCATCCGCCTGTCCCAGAGCCGCACGCCCCCCGTGATTCCGGCGATATTGGAAACGATCCTCACCTTGGCTGGCAACGGCGGCTCGATCAGCTCCGCATTGCCTCCGCCGATGTAAAGCATGTCATAGGCGACCACGGTTTCGAGGATATCGACAATCTTGTGGACGCGTTTGCTCCAGCGCCGCCGGCCGGCAAACTCAAGCGCCGCATGGCCCACATATTGGTCGTAGGTCTTGCGCTTGCGAATGGGATGCTGGCTGAGTTCGATATGCGGTGCAATGCGCCCATCTTGGAACAAGGCAAAGCCCATCCCCGTGCCCAAGGTCAAGACGCATTCAACACCCTGCCCCGCGATAACCCCGAGGCCCTGGATGCTGGCATCATTGAGCATGCGAACCGGCTTGCCCAGCTCTTCAGCCATGACCGCAGCAAGCCTGAAACCATGCCACTCTTTGGTGCCGAGGTTGGGCGCGGTCAAAACGAAATCGTCCCGCACGACTCCCGGAAAGCCGATTGAGATCCGATCAAATTGGCCGAGCCGTCGCGCGAGAGTGATCAACACCGCGACGACCGCGTCTGGCGCCGCCTTCCTCGGTGTCTTCACGCGCACCGGATCCGCGGTCAGTCTTCCTAACGCATCGAGCACCGCTGTCTTGAGATGACTGCCGCCAATATCGATGGCAAGGGTCAGCGGTTTTGCCAGCGCGGCCCGATCATTTGTGCCTGCCATTCTGCTTAACCCATTCTGTCACCGGCCGTGCGCCTGATCGGCTCACACTCGTTCCTTCGCCGTGCCCCTTTGACAGCACCGCACAAAAGTCCATGACGCCTGCGCCGCCGTCGAGCACTTCGAGCGAGACGTGGGCCGCCTCATTTGCACTTACAATAGCAGCGCGGTAAATTTCAGAAAAATTGCGATGAAGCTGAACTGCGCAAGCGGCGCGGTTCCTGCCAGTCGTGAGCAATTTTTGGGTGGTTCGGATCGCGTGGGCTTGCCGACAATACCGGCAAACGCCGGCGGCAATGCCCCCTGAATTCGGCGGCCACATCGAGAAACCCACAGCCAAGGACACCTGAGATGCGCCGCCCTGTCTCCGATGCGATCGTTTTCTTCGGTGCCACGGGGGATCTTGCCTACAAGCAGATATTTCCTTCCTTGCAAGCCCTGGTTCGTGACGAAGGGCTCGATATACCGATCATTGGTGTCGCCAAGGCGGGATGGTCGCTCGACCAATTGAAGGCGCGCGCCAAGGCCAGCGTTGCCAGTCATGGCGGTCTCGACACCAATGCCTTTGCCAAGCTCACGAGTTTGCTCCGCTATGTCGACGGCGACTACAATGATCCGGAAACCTATGTGCAGCTGCGCCATGAACTGAAGGATGCGAGGCGGCCGTTACATTATCTCGCCATTCCTCCGAGCTTGTTTGCCACAGTCGCAGAGGGACTGGCGAAGGCAGGCGCCGGAATGGAGGCACGTCTCGTCGTCGAAAAGCCTTTTGGCCACGACCGAGAGTCGGCACGCCAACTCAATCAAATTCTCAACCGCTTTTTTTCAGAGGAAAACATCTTCCGGATCGATCACTACCTCGGCAAGGAGCCGGTGCAGAATATTCTTTATACGCGATTTGCAAATCCGATGTTCGAACCGATCTGGAACCGCATTTACATCAACAGCATTCAAATCACCATGGCCGAAAGCTTTGGCGTGCGGGATCGCGGCAAATTTTATGATGGGACCGGCGCCATAAGGGATGTTTTTCAAAACCACATGTTGCAGGTGCTCGCCAGCCTGACCATGGATCCGCCGACGGGTGAGGAATGCGATGCGGTGCGCGAACAGAAAGCGGCTCTCTTGAAGGCGGTCCGGCCGCTCGATGCGGCGCATGTCGTGCGTGGCCAATATGCGGGCTATCAGTCTGTGCCCGGCGTCAAATCCGGCTCGGCCGTCGAGACATTCGTCGCCGCCAAGCTTTTCATCGATTCGTGGCGCTGGGCGGGCGTGCCGATTTATATCCGGGCAGGCAAGGCGCTCCCCATGACCGCGGTTGAAATTATGGTGGACTTCAAAAGACCGCCACGAGAATCCTTCGCGGAGACGATTTCCCCCTCATCCGGTCATATGCGGATAAGGATCAGCCCGGATGTGAGCATTGCCTTGGGGCTGCGGATCAAACATCCGGGGGAAGCCATGCAAGGCAAAGACGTCGAGCTGATCCTGACCGAACAGGAGTCGGCGATGATGCCGCCCTATCAGCGCCTGCTCGGCGACGCTATGCATGGCATCGGGGATCTTTTCGGGCGGCAGGACATTGTCGACGCGCAATGGCGCATCGTTGACCCTGTCCTCGACAACGAGACCGCGCCGGTCACCTATGAACAGGGAAGCTGGGGACCGGAAGAAGCCCAGCAGCTGATCGGGCCGGACGGTCCTTGGCACATTCCCAAGCCGAAAGCGCCACGCCCATGACGACGCCGCATGACCTCGTTTTTCTTTTCGATGTCGACAACACGCTCCTTGATAATGATCGCGTCCAGGCGGATTTGGCCGCCCATTTGACCGAAGCGTACGGGGACGACGCGTGCAAGCTTTATTGGGACATTTTCGAACAGCTGCGGGGCGAGCTCGGCTATGCCGACTACCTCGGCGCATTGGAGCGGTTCCGGCTCGTAAAGATGCACGATCCAAGGGTGCTGCGGATGTCAAGCTGGCTTGTCGACTATCCTTTCGCCGACCGGCTTTATTCCGGCGCGCTGAGCGCCATAAGCCACGTCCAGCAATGGGGTCCCGCGGTGATCGTCTCAGATGGCGATGCGGTGTTCCAGCCTCGGAAGATCGAGCGCTCCGGGCTTTGGGCGGCTTTCGAGGACCGTGTGCTCATCTATATCCATAAGGAGCGGGAACTTGCCGAGGTTGAGCGCCTTTATCCGGCGAAGCGCTACGTCATGATCGATGATAAGTTGCGCATCCTCAATGCGGTCAAAGAGGTATGGGGCGAGCGCGTCATCACGGTCTTCCCGAAGCAAGGCCACTATGCGCGGGACCCGGATATTCTCGCTCGCTATCCGCCAGCCGACATTCACTTGGACCATCTTCGCGATTTGACCAATTGCGCCTTGGCTGCATTCGTCGCCACGCCCGAGAGGCGGCAGCATGAAAGCAACGAGAGCCGCGCATGATCTGGCCACGGTCTTCGGCTCGCTCGCATCATACGCGATCGCCCTCCGTGCGGCACGCTGAAGAAAGAGATCGGCTTTTGCCGATCCCCGTCGCCCTCTCCCGCAGCAACGGTTATGGCGTAGAAATCCGCTGGCGCATCAGGCTGATCAGGAAAGACGTTGTTCTTCGAACTCGCTCTCCGCGATCCCGCGCATGTGCAGGCCTGTTTGCACCGTGCTCGCCAATTTGTTGAGAGATTTGACTTCGCGCGTGACGTCGCGCGAAGGCGCGAAGCGGGAGAGGACTCTCCCAACCGGTTTGCCTGGCTCGTTCTTCAATAATCCATCCCGCCCATGCCACCACCTGGCGGGAGCGCCGGAGCTTCCTTCTTCGGATGCTCGGTGATCGTCGCCTCGGTGGTGACGATCATGCCCGCGATGGACGCGGCGTCCTGGAGGGCCGTGCGCACGACCTTGGTCGGATCGATAATGCCGAGCGCAATGAGATCGCCATATTCGCCAGTCTGAGCATCGTAGCCATAGCCATATTCCTTGGCTTCGAGCAGCTTGCCCACCACCACGGCGCCGTCCGCGCCGGCGTTGTCGACGATCTGGCGCGCCGGGGCCTGAATCGCCTTGCGAACGATCTCGACGCCGGTCTTCTGATCGGGATTGCCGAACTTGACCGTATCGAGGGCCGGAATGGCGCGCAGCAGGGCGACACCGCCGCCAGGAGAAATGCCTTCCTCCACAGCCGCACGAGTGGCGTGGAGCGCGTCTTCCACCCGATCTTTCTTTTCCTTGACCTCGACCTCGGTCGCGCCGCCAACGCGGATCACCGCGACGCCGCCGGCGAGTTTGGCCAAACGCTCCTGAAGCTTCTCGCGATCATAGTCCGAAGTGGTCTCTTCGACCTGCGCCTTGATCTGGGCAATGCGTGCCTCAATATCCTTTTTTTCACCGGCGCCGTCGATGATCGTGGTCGATTCCTTGTCGATGTGCACTCGCTTGGCGCGGCCGAGCATCTGGAGCGTTACATTTTCCAGCTTGATGCCGAGTTCTTCGGAGATCAGCTGACCCGCGGTGAGGATCGCGATGTCTTCGAGCATGGCCTTGCGGCGATCGCCGAAGCCCGGCGCCTTGACGGCGGCGATTTTCAGGCCGCCGCGCAGCTTGTTGACCACGAGCGTCGCCAGCGCCTCACCTTCGACGTCCTCGGAGATGATGACGAGTGGCTTGCTACTCTGCACCACGGCCTCGAGAATCGGCAGCAAGGCCTGCAGCGAAGACAGCTTCTTCTCATGCACGAGAATGTAAGGGTCTTCGAGCTCTGCAACCATCCTCTCGGCATTGGTGATGAAATAGGGGGAGAGATAGCCGCGGTCGAACTGCATGCCTTCGACGATCTCGGTCTCGGTCACGAGGCTTTTGGCTTCCTCGACCGTGATCACGCCTTCATTGCCGACCTTTTGCATCGCCTTGGCAATTTCGTCACCGATAAACTGATCGCCATTGGCCGAGATTTTGCCAATCTGGGCAATCTCCTCGTTGGAGGAAACTTTCTTCGAGTTCTTCTTGAGATCGGCGACGATCGCTTCGACCGCGAGGTCGATGCCGCGCTTCAAGTCCATTGGATTGAGCCCGGCCGCGACGGCTTTCGCGCCTTCGTGGGCGATGGAGGAAGCGAGCACGGTCGCGGTGGTGGTCCCGTCGCCGGCGGCGTCATGTTGTTTCGAGGCGACTTCGCGCACGAGCTGGGCGCCGAGGTTTTCGAACTTGTCGGAAAGCTCGATTTCCTTGGCGACGGTCACGCCATCCTTACTGATGCGCGGCGCTCCATAGGATTTCTCGATGACGACGTTGCGGCCCTTTGGGCCGAGCGTGACTTTTACCGCATTATTGAGGATCTCGACGCCGCGCAGAATGCGGTCGCGCGCGTCGGTGGAAAAACGGATGTCTTTGGCGGCCATTGCTATTCAACCCCTAAAGAGAGAAACCACGTGCGGAAGAGGGCCGGGTCAGTCGACAACGCCAAGGATGTCGTTTTCTTTCATGATGAGCAGGTCATCGCCGTCAATCTTGACCTCGGTGCCGGACCACTTCGCAAAGAGGATGCGATCGCCGGCCTTGACGTCGAGAGGGATGAGCTTGCCGTTCTCGTCGCGCCCGCCCGGGCCAACGGCGATCACTTTGCCTTCCTGAGGCTTCTCCTTGGCTGTGTCGGGGATGATGATGCCGCCAATCGTTTTCTCTTCGCTTTCGAGACGCTTGACCACAACCTGGTCATGCAGGGGCCGGAATACCATGTCGTTTCCTTCCAATTCTGAGCCGCCTGTTTGGTGAAAAGCAGAGCTCCCGCGGCAAAGTAAAAAGCCCTTGGCACTCCTCCAAGTTGACTGCCAATAACCGGAAGGGAGATAGAGCGCCGCCCCAAGTTGTCAAGCCGCCAGCGCCGCCGTTTGACTCACGATCGCGCAGGATGCGCGAGCCAGATCCTAATGAAGAATTCGTTCTCGCGTCTCGCCGCCGGGCGCGGAATCAAGCTTGCGTCTCATCGGCGGTGCCGGCGCCGCCGTTTCATCGAAAAGCTCCGCGAGTTTTTCGGTCATCGCACCGCCCAGCTCCTCGGCATCGACGATCGTCACGGCGCGGCGGTAATAGCGCGTCACATCATGGCCGATGCCGATCGCGATGAGCTCGACCGGCGAGCGTGTCTCGATCTCCTCGATCATGAAGCGCAAATGCTTTTCGAGATAATTGCCGGGGTTGACCGAGAGCGTCGAATCATCGACCGGCGCGCCATCGGAAATCATCATCAAGATGCGGCGTTGTTCGGGCCGCGCGAGCAGGCGCCGGTGGGCCCAGTCGAGCGCCTCGCCGTCGATGTTTTCCTTGAGCAGGCCCTCGCGCATCATGAGGCCGAGATGTTTCCGCGAACGCCGCCAGGGGGCATCCGCGGATTTATAGATGATATGGCGAAGATCATTGAGGCGGCCGGGCGATGCTGGCTTGTTCGCCTGCAGCCAGGCTTCTCGCGATTGACCGCCCTTCCACGCTCTCGTCGTGAAGCCGAGAATCTCGACCTTGACGCCACAACGCTCCAATGTCCGGGCCAAAATATCTGCGCAGGTGGCGGCAACCGTAATCGGACGGCCGCGCATCGAGCCGGAGTTATCGATGAGCAAGGTCACCACCGTGTCGCGGAACTGCATATCCTTCTCGCGCTTGAAGGACAGCGGCTGGCGGGGATCGGCAATCACGCGCGGCAGCCTCGCCGGATCGAGGATGCCTTCTTCGAGGTCGAATTCCCAGGAGCGGTTCTGCTGAGCCAGAAGACGCCGCTGCAACCGGTTGGCAAGCCGCGTGACGATCGAGGAGAGGTTGCTCAATTGCTTGTCGAGATAGGAGCGAAGCCGATCAAGTTCCTCGGCATCGCAGAGGTCTTGCGCCGCGACGACCTCGTCGTATTTCTGGGTGAAGGCTTTGTACTCCGGGCCACGCGCTTCGGGGCGCGGCGGCGGGTGCGGCCGCCGCGGGTCGCCGGCTTCCTCGGAGGGGCCAAGCTCGGCTTCCTCTTCGAATTCGCCGGTTGGCGCATCCGCCGTGTCGATCTCGCTGTCTTCCATGAGATCGGAGGACGCCTCGACCGTTTCGCTCCGGCTCGCGTCGCCGGTAAGATCCTCGGCGCCCTCCTCGGGCCGGTTCTCCTCCGCGCCATCGGGCTCGCCCGCGCCATCGCTTTCCTCTTCCGGATCACTGTCGAGGCTGCCTTCCCCGATGATTTCGAGCGCGCTCAACAGTTTGCGGACCGCAACCGCGAAGGCGCGCTGATCCTCGATCTGCGAGCCAAGCCTATCAAGCTCGGTGCTCGCGCGCTCTTCGATCCAAGGCCGCCAAAGATCGACAATCCTTTGCGCGTTTTTGGGAGGCTTGAGCCCGGTTAACCGCTCCCGCACGATCATCGCGAGCGCGTCTTCGAGCGGCGCATCCGCGCGGACCGCAATATCGGCATAGCGGGCGCGGTGAAACCGGTCATCGAGCATCGCGGCGAGATTGCCCGCGACGCCCTGCATCCGGCGCGACCCGATCGCCTCGACGCGCGCTTGTTCGACGGCATCGAAAACCGCGCGCGCGGCCGGCGCTTGCGGGGTCAACCGGCGGTGCACATCCATGTTGTGGCAGGCCAGCCGCAGCGCCATCGAATCTGCATGTCCGCGCAAAATCGCAGCGTCCCGCGGATCGAGCTTCCGCGAGGGTTCCGGCAGCCGCGCCTTGGCGCTGGCACCCGCCCAAACCAGGCTCGGCCGCTCGGCCGCGAAGGCGACCTCGGCCTGCGGCATTTTTGCCATGGCGCGCAGGCACGAGGCGATAGCCCGTTTAAACGGCTCCCGGGGGGCTTCCGATTTTGCCTGCGGCTTCTGATTGGAACTCATCCCGCTGACTTCTGGCTTGGCTCTTTCAAAAAATTAATCAGTTTAGGACGTCATGGCTCGGCGAAGCCGCCAGCCGAGCCGGCCTTGCGCACGCCCGGGACGTGAGCGTCAGCTCATGACGACATTGACCGCGCTCTCCGGAAGCTCCTTGCCAAAGCAGCGCTGATAGAATTCCGCGACAAGGGTACGCTCCAATTCATCGCATTTGTTGAGAAAGGTCAGCCGGAACGCAAAGCCGGCGTCACCGAAGATTTCCGTGTTCTCGGCCCAAGTGATCACCGTGCGCGGGCTCATCACGGTCGAAAGATCCCCGCCGATGAAGGCGTTGCGGGTGAGGTCGGCGACGCGCACCATTTTGTTGATGGTGTCGCGGCCTTCCTTGGTCGCCTGGAACCGTTTCACCTTGGCCAAGACGATGTCGACTTCCTTGTCATGCGGCAAATAGTTCAGCGTGGCGACGATGGACCAGCGGTCCATCTGGCCTTGATTGATTTGCTGGGTTCCATGATAAAGCCCGGAGGTATCGCCAAGGCCGATTGTGTTCGTCGTCGAAAAGAGGCGGAAGGCGGGATGCGGCCTGATGACCCGGCTCTGGTCGAGGAGAGTGAGACGGCCCGACATCTCAAGGACGCGCTGGATAACGAACATCACATCCGGGCGGCCCGCGTCATATTCATCGAAACACAGCGCGACATTGTTTTGCAGCGCCCAAGGCAGGATGCCGTCCCGGAACTCGGTGACCTGCAGACCGTCCTTGATGACGATCGCATCCTTGCCGATGAGATCGATGCGGGACACATGACTGTCGAGATTGATCCGCACGCAAGGCCAGTTCAGCCGCGCCGCGACCTGTTCGATATGCGTCGACTTGCCGGTCCCATGATAGCCGGTGATCATCACCCGCCGATTTTTGGCAAAGCCCGCCAGAATAGCGAGCGTGGTGTCGCGGTCGAAGAGATAATCGGGATCGAGGTCGGGAACATGCGGATCGCTGCTCGAATAGGCGGGCGCTTCCATATCGCTGTCGATGCCGAAGACTTGGCGCACCGAAATCTTCATATCGGGCAGGCCGCCAGACGCGGCGCTTTCGTCCATGTTCATGCCTTGCTTTTGTCCTTTGCACCGAAAATGTTTTGCCCCCCAGCAGGCGCGGTGAGGCCGGAGGGTCGCAGGATCGCTTCCAAAGACGTCTTCTTCTTCAAAGCTTCTCAAAGCGGTCCGGCAAGCGCCAGCAAGACCCGGGGAATGGAAAGACTCAAGCCTGCTTCACCGTTCTTAGATAGTTATAGGCGCGGATGATTTCACGCAATTTGTCTTCATTCGAGCGGTCTCCAGCGTTGGCATCTGGATGGAGGCGCTTGACCAAATCCTTATAGCGGGCCTTGATCGCGGCCATGTCCACACTGTCGTCGAGCCCCAATTGATCCAGGGCCTTCAAAGCCGCCAGTCCATAACGTGGCTTTCGGGGGGCGTCGCAAGAATAGCGCCCGGCGTCCGTCCGGAACATCCCTAGCGTCTCACCCGGCCGCGACGGATCGTCGCCCTCCTCGCGAAAACTTTTGCCGCCCCGTTTGACGCCCATCGACCATGTCGGGCGATGGCCGACCAAGGCTTCACGTTGATAAAGCGCCAGATCTTCAACGCTCATCCCATTGAAATAATTGTAGGATGCGTTGTATTCCCGGACATGTTCGAGGCAGAAGCAGAAATATTGGCCCTCCCGCAACCGGCCCATCGGCGCGCGGAACTCGCCCGCTTCACCACAGCCTGGATGCTGGCAGAGCGTCTGATTCGGGCGCCGCTCTTCCTTGACCCTGGACTTGACCCTGATGCGGTCGAAAAGACGTGATCTTAAATTCATGGCAGACCTATTATGAATGTCTTTGGGATGGCCGCAAGCGGTTCGATGCGATAAAATGATTGTTAGTCTCCCAGGCCGGCGGCAGAGCCGGTAACTTTTTGGCAGGTTGTCTCGAAATGCGCGACCAAAACCTTATGACAGTGGGTGAGAGCATCAAGGCGAAATTACAGGCAGCCTTCGCCCCCTCCTCCATCGAAGTCATCGATAAATCCCACAAACACGCGAGCCACGCCCACGCGATCGAGCGGCGCGGCACCGCCGGTGCTGCGGGCGAAACCCACTTTCGCGTCAAGCTGGTTTCGGAAACCTTTAAAGGCCAAAGCCGAGTCGACCGCCACCGGGCCATCAATCAACTTTTGAAGCCCGAACTCGAAGGCGGCGTGCATGCCTTGGCGATCGAGGCCAAGGCACCTGGCGAATAGGCCGATCCGCCGCTGGCCCATCATGCGGTTCAATCCGCCGGGGGTATGGCCCAAAGAGCCGCCCCCGCGCGCTTCAAGCAATAAGCGCTGACGGTTGCCATCACTTTTTATCTCGCATGATTTTATCAAATAATCTGCCCCATTATTAATTCAAGCGCGAGGCCGCGCGAGCTCATGCAACGTCCTGCAGCAGGCCGTCAGCGGCAAGGCTGCGTTGCGTGGAGCCCGGCACCCGTCTGTTGGCCGTGAATCGCGACGCCGAATTGCCCGCCCGAAGCTCTTCGGCCGAGCGAACGGGGCCGTCCCAAAATTCCCCAAATATCCGGAAATCACTCCCTCCTCTTCGAGGAGTCCTTGCCGCCGGCCGTGCGGCATGTTCCCATGCTTGCCTGACACCGGCAATGACGCCGGGCAACAGTGCCAAGCACGATGTCTCTTCGAATTCGCCTGATCTGCCTCATCGCGATCGTTCTGATCGCCAGCCTCGCCGTGGAAGCCACTCTCGTGTCTTTCAATGCCTCGCGGTCGGTGCGGACCGAAATGAATTCGGCGCTGCGCGTCGGCCAGCAGATCGTCACAAGCGCACTTGCACGGATGCCGGACTCCCCGACCCGCAACGAGACCTCGAACAGCTGGTGGGGGCGTTCAAAGGCAATCGTCATCTTCGCGTGACTCTCACCGGTGGAGGAACCGCCACCGTGGACCCGCCCCTTGAAGGATCGCATTTCGGGTTGGTGCCCTCTTGGTTCGTTCGCTTGCTCGGCATAACACCGGTCGCCGCCCGGATGCCGGTCACGATTGCGGGAGAAGATCACGGGAGCATCGTGCTCGAAAGCGACCCTAACAATGAGATGCTCGAAGTCTGGAACGATCTCGGCGACGGCCTCATCGTGCTCGCTTTGTTTTTCGGCTTCAATATTCTGCTCATCTATCTCTTCATCGGCCGCGCCTTGCGGCCCTTGGATCAGCTTGCCGGCGCGCTCGAACAGATCGGCCACGGAAATTACGAAATGAGGATCGGCCGCAGCTCGGTCCCGGACGTGTCAAGGCTGCAAATCCGTTTCAATCGGATGGCCTCTGAACTCGCGGAGATGGACGAAGAAAAACGCCGCTTGAACGAGCAATTGTTGAGCCTGCAGGAAGCGGAGCGGGGCGAGATCGCGCGCGATCTGCACGATGAGATCAGCCCGTTCCTTTTTGCGGTCAACGTCGACCTCGCCACCATCTCGCGGCTTGCCGATCAGGGGCAGAGTGCGGGGATTGCCGCGCAGATAAGGTCAACCATGCAAGCCGTCGCGCATATGCAGCGGCAGATCCGGGCAATGCTCGGCCGTTTGCGTCCCGGCGTCCTGGCCGATTTCGGCTTGGTCGCCGCCATCATGAGCATGGCCGAATTTTGGCGGCAAAGGTTTCCGGGGACTCGTTTCAAACTAAGCCTCCCCCCGGACGGGGCTAGTTTTGGCGCCTTGATCGACATCACGATCTATCGCATTGTCCAGGAAAGCGTCAGCAATGCGGTACGTCATGGCCGTCCCGCGGAGATTTCTGTATCGGTGACATCTGAGCCCGCCGCGGGTCCCGAGCCGAACCGCGTCACCGTCGAGGTTGCAAATGATGGTCATGGGGCGGACAAGACAGCGGGTTTCGGCAGTTTGGGCTTCGGGCTGACCGGGATGCAGGAGCGGGTGCAAGCGCTTGGCGGCCGACTTGTACTCACGCGAGAACCGGGGCTCGGTCTCTCGGTCACGGCAAGTCTTCCTATTCCGGCGCCAAACAACCGGGTCGATGCCTCTTCCTTTGCAGGCGGCGTATGAACGTTCTTATTGTCGACGACCACCGATTGTTCACGCGGGCCTGCGGCGCCTGATCGCCGTCGAGAAAGACGCCCAAATCCGCGAAGCGGCGACGGCAAAAGACGCCTTCGCAAGTTTCAAGGAAGACCGGCCGGACCTCGTCATCATGGATCTCAATTTGCCGGGGATCGGTGGGCTGGAGATGATCCGGCGGCTCATGCTTGAAGACAATACGGCCCGCATCCTCGTCTTCAGCGTTCACGATGATTCAATTCATGTCGCGCACGCCTTCGAGGCCGGTGCGCTCGGCTATGTGAGCAAGAACGCGCCGCCGGACCAGATCTCCCTCGCCATCTTTCGCGTCGCCGGGGGACATCATTACATCGAGCCGGAGATCGCGCAGGAACTCGCCTTGCTCACCGTCCGGACCCAAAACCGGACGCCTTTGTCGCATCCCTTCAAAGAGCTCACGCACCGCGATCTTGAGATTCTCCGCCTCCTCGGCGAAGGCTACAGCCTGCAGCAGATCGCCGATACGATCGGCCTCAGCTACAAGACCGTGGCGAATAATTGCAGCCAAATGCGGACGAAGCTCGGCCTTGCACGAACCACCGATCTCATCCGGATCGCGATCGAGCATCAGATCTCACCCCAAACCGGGCCGGAATGACTCTGGCGCGGCCGAAGTCCGCGGCAGCGCCGTGCCGAAGAAGTCCTCGATTGACAGGTCCGTCATTCGGTCTAGTGTCGCCGGCGTAACGGTCCCTCGCTTTGAGGGGTAAAAGGGAATGTGGTGCGGCGCCGTCTTTTGAGATCCGCGCTTGAAGCCACAGCTGCCCCCGCAACTGTCAGCGGGTAGCCGAGCGCCGATACGCCACTGGGATCGGGCAACCGCAACCTGGGAAGGCGGCGCCAGGCGATGATCCGCGAGCCAGGAAACCTGCCGTTCGATCGAGCAAAGGCCGGCGGGGCGCTCCGGCCTTTCATCGATGCCAGCGCGCTTGCCCGCCGCTGGCGAAGGGGCTGCTCCTTTCGGCCCCTCCATTCGCAGCGCCCCCACTGTGCAAGGACCAGGGCGCGCGCTGATGACTCATTCCAAAATCCCGGCAACGATCGTCACCGGCTTTCTTGGCGCGGGCAAGACGACCCTCATCCGTCACCTTCTGGAAAGTCCCAAAGGCCGCCGCCTCGCCCTCATCATCAATGAATTCGGCGAGACCGGCATCGACGCGGATATTCTGAATGGCTGCGGCGATGCCGCCTGTCGCGCGGAAAATATCATCGAGCTTGCCAATGGCTGCCTCTGCTGCACCGTCGCCGATGATTTCTTACCCGCGATCGAAAGACTTCTGGCTTGTGATCCGCTGCCAGATCATATTGTCATCGAAACCTCCGGCCTTGCTTTGCCCAAACCCTTGGTAAAGGCCTTCGATTGGCCGACCATCCGGGCGCGCCTAACGGTCGACGGCGTGATCGCGGTTGTCGACGGCAAGGCGGTCGCCGATGGACGCTTCGCCGAGGATCCAGCCAGATTGGCGCGCCAGCGCGAGGCTGATCCTTCCATCGCGCATGACAATCCGCTCGAAGAGGTTTTTCAGGATCAAGTTTTATGCGCCGATCTCATCGTGCTCAATAAGGCCGATCTGATCGATGCATCCGAGCAGCGCCGCATCGCTGCCGACATCGCCGCGCTTGTCCCCCGCGCGGTGAAAATCGTGCCCGCCCGCGAAGGCCGGATCAACTCGTCCATCATGCTCGGCCTTGATGCCGCCGCCGAAGACGATCTTGCCGCGCGGCCCTCGCATCATGACGGATTGACCGGGCACGATCACGATGATTTTGACAGCGCCACCTTTGAAATCGCTGCAATCGCCGATAGCGACGCTTGGCTTTCCCGATTGACGAATATTGCGGAGCGCCACGATGTCTTGCGGATCAAAGGCTTTGTCGAAGTGCGCGGCAAGCCGATGCGGCTGCTCGTCCAGGGCGTCGGCACCCGTTTTCAAAAAAGTTTTGACCGGCCTTGGCGCCTCGGAGAGCCGCGCCGCGGGCGCCTCGTTGTCATCGGCGAAAAGGGGCTCGACAAGGCATCCATCGGAGAGCTGCTGGCAAGCGAGGGGCCCTAGCTCATGCATCTCTTGCGCACGGAAACGCGATCGCTCGACGAGGCCGAGACCGCCGTTGATCTTGGACAAACTCCGGCCGATGTCTTGTTTCTGTCCTTTTCCGACAGCGATCTCAGCCTTGTCGCGGCCGCCGCGCAACGCCGCTCGCACGAGGCTATGAGCCTGCGGCTCGCCAATCTCGGCTCCCTCAAACACCCCTATTCGGTCGATCTCTATATCGAGAAGGCCTCGAGCCAAGCGCGCTTTGTCCTCATCCGTCTCCTCGGCGGCCTTGACTATTGGCGCTACGGCATCGAGGAATTTTCGCGCGCCGCGCAGAGGCAAAATTTCGCGCTGGCCGTCGTGCCGGGCGACGCGAGGGAAGATGGCAGGCTCGACGCTGCCTCGACAGTCGCCGCCGCCGATCTGCGCCAGATACACGCGGCTTTCCAGCATGGCGGGACGGAACATATCGCGATGCTTCTCGATTTCATCGAGAGCCGCGCGCGCGCGCCTTTCGCGTGGCGGAAACCAGCACAACTGAGGGCCGTTCCGGCGGCGGGCCGTTTTGAGGCTGGCTGCCGCAAGTGCGATCGGGCCAAGGGCCAGGCCCTCATCGTTTTTTACCGCTCCTTGATGCTCGCCGGCGACACGGCGCCAATTGGCGCGCTCGCCGATGCCCTCGCCGCGCGCGGGCTCGAAGTCACCGCGATTTTCGTTGCAAGCCTCAAGGACACGGAAGCGATAGCCTTTGTTCGCGCCGAGCTCGCCCGTGCGACACCGGATGTCATCGTCAATACGACCGGCTTTTCGGCCCGGCTTGATACAGAAGCAAGCATTCTTGACGGTGCCGACGCGCCGGTGCTGCAAGCGATTTTTACCAGCGCGACGGAGGCGCATTGGCGGGAAAACCCGCGCGGGTTTGGCGCCGCCGATCTCGCCATGAATATCGTTCTTCCGGAAATGGACGGGCGTTTGATCACTCGCGCGATCGCCTGCAAGGCGGAAGTTGGTCACCGCGCCGATCTTGAGTTCTCACCCCGCATTCACGCGCCTTTACCCTCGCGCGTAAATTTTGTCGCGGACTTCGCATCGGCTTGGGTGAACTTGCGCAAGACCCCGCGCGCGTCGCGCAAGATCGCCTGCGTCCTTTCGGATTATCCGGGCAAAGACGGCCGTATTGGCTATGCCGTTGGTCTCGACACGGGCAAGAGTGTCGCCTCGATTGCGGGTTCGATGCGCGAGGCCGGATATGACATCGGGATGCTGCCGCCCGCGGACGCATTGATGCGCCACCTCGAGGCCGCGGCGTCGGAAGGCTTGACACTCGCCGACTATCAATCGGCGCTCGATGCCATGCCGCAAGGCTTCGTCCGCTCCATCTGCGCCTATTGGGGTCCGCCGGATGTGGCGGCCCACGACGGAAGATTCACGTTCCCCGTGCTGCGCGCCAACAATTTGCTCGTCGCCGTGCAGCCCGATCGCGGCACCGCCGCGAACCGCAAGGCGGACTATCACGATAATGGTTTGCCGCCGTGCCATTCCTATGTCGCTTTCTATGTCTGGCTGCGCCACTATGAACGGATCGACGCCATGATCCATTGCGGCACCCATGGCACGCTTGAATGGCTACCTGGCAAGGCCGTAGCGCTCTCCGACGACTGCGCGCCCGAGGCGGTGCTCGGAGCGCTGCCCGTCATTTACCCGTTTATCGTCAACAATCCAGGCGAGGCGGCGCAGGCCAAACGGCGTATTTGCGCACTCACCATCGGCCATCTGACGCCGCCTATGACGCTTGCCGGCAGCCATGGCCCGGCGCTCGAAATCGAAGCCTTGTTTGATGAATATGCGAGTGCCGAGTCTCTCGATCCCAAGCGCGCACGGCTGTTGGCAGAAGCCATTCTCGACCGCGCGCGGGAAACCGGCCTGCTGCAAGACAGCGGCCTTAAGGATGCCGCCGATCCGGCCGTTGCCTTGCGACACCTCGATGCTTGGCTCTGCGATCTCAAGGATATGCGGATTGCCGATGGCTCGCATGTCTTCGGACAGTCTCCCGAGCCAAAGCTGCGGGACGCGACCCTGGCGACTCTCGCGCACACGCTTCCGCAGGCTTGCACCGCGGGTTCGGACGATGGACCGTTCCCCGAGCGAATGAGCGCTCTGATCGATCGCTGCGGAGAAGCGGAAAGCGCTTCGCTCCTTGCCGCGCTCGATGGCCGCTTTATCGCGCCAGGCCCCGGCGGCGCGCCATCGCGCGGACGCCTCGACGTGCTCCCGACGGGACGCAATCTCTATGGGATCGATCCGCGCGCGGTGCCGACCCGCACCGCTTGGGAGATCGGTCAACGCGCCGCCGCCGAAGTGATGAGCCGCCATGTTCAGGATCATGGCGAGTGGCCGAAGCGGATTGTCATGGACCTTTGGGCCAGCGCGACCATGCGCACCGGCGGCGATGATCTCGCGCAAGCCTTTACCCTCACGGGCGTTAAACCCATTTGGGATCATGCCTCTTCACGTGTGACCGGGTTCGAAATCATACCCCCCGCGCGCTTAAACCATCCGCGCATCGATGTCACCTTGCGGATCTCCGGCCTTTTCCGTGATGTGTTTCCCGCCCAGATCGCTTTGTTCGATCAGGCAGTGCAAGCCTTGAGCGAAAGCGGCGAAGACGATGAATTCAATCCTTTTGCGGCGGCGCGCAGGCGCGCGCCGGAAAGACTCTTGCGCGTCTTCGGTGCTGCGCCCGGCTCCTATGGGATCGGTCTTTCCCGTACAATTGATGAAGACTCCGGAGTCGCGCGCGAAACACTTGGCGCACGCTATCTCGCCACGGCCTCGCATGCTTATGGCGGGAGCCAAAGCGAAGGCGTCGTGACAGCGGCCTTCGCCGAGCGCGTCGCCGCTGCCGACGCTTTCATTCATGTGCAAGATCAAGACGAGCAAGACATTCTCGACGCCGACGCCATTCTCGATCATGAGGGGGGATTTGCCTCGGCCGCAAAGATGCTCGGCAATGACGCCGCGGTCTATCATGTCGAAACCGCACGCCCCGGCACGATCAAGGTGCGCCCCTTGGCGCAGGAAATCGCCCGTGTTGTGCGCGCGCGAGCGGCGAACCCGCGCTGGATCGCCGGGCAGATGCGCCACGGCCATCGCGGCGCCGCCGAAATCGCCGGAACGATCGACCATCTCTACGCTCTCGCGGTGCTGACCGATGCCGTCAAAAGCCACCAGTTCGAGCTTCTTTTCGAGGCGACGCTTGGCACGCCTCCGGTGCGGGATTTTCTTGTCAGTGCCAATCCGAAGGCCGCGCGGGCGATCATCAAGCGCTTCGACGAGGCCCTCGCCCGCGGCTTCTGGCAGACGAGGCGCAATTCGACCCTCGCCTTGCTCGCCTCGATGCGGGAGACACTCGCATGACCAACGGGGCTTTGCTGCGCAAAGGCTGGTGTCCGGGCGCGCGTCGGCCGATGCCAGCGAACGATAGTCTGCTCTTGCGGCTGCGGATCAGCGGCGGCATCGTCGCGGCCGCCACGCTGCGCGGGATCGCGCAAGCCGGACGCGATCATGGCAATAGGCTTTTTGATCTTTCCGCACGGGGCAATCTGCAAATGCGCGGAGTCCGCGAGGACCGCCTGCCCGCGCTGATCGAAACGTTGGACGGATTTGGCCTTCTCGATGAAAACGCGGCGATCGAAGCGATTCGCAATGTTCTGGTGAGTCCGTTCGCCGGGCTCGATGGAAGGTGCGAAGCCTTAAAAGCAGCCAAGGCGCTTGAGACGATCCTCACCGCTGATATGAATTTGCACACATTGCCGGCAAAATTCGGCTTTCTGATCGACGATCAAAGCGGGCTTTCGCTTGGCTCCATTCCCGCCGATATCCGTTTCGACTGGACCGGTGGCAAAGAGCTTTTTGCGATCGGGATCGGAGGCTCTGCCCATGATGCCGTTTTGCTAGGAAACTGCAGAGCCGGTGATATTCCTGAGATTTCATGGCGTCTCGCGACGGCTTTTTTAAAACTCGGTTCGGCAATCGCTGATCCACCGCGCCGGATGCGCGGTCTTATCGAGAGCTGCGGAGCACAGGCCATCGCCGAAGAGGCCGGACTTTTTTGCGCTGAGGCGGCAAAACGCAGCGTCGTCGAAGACCCATGTCCGGTTGGCCTGCTGCGCTTTTCTAACAAAAGCCATTTTGGTGCGGGCGCGGCTTTTGGCAGCCTCGATGCCAAAATGCTCGACGCCGCGGCGACGGCCGCCGAAACATTCGGCACCGGCGAGATCAGGCTGACGCCCTGGCGCGCTTTGATCGTGCCGCATGTTCGAGATGAGCACGCTCAGGCCATAGCTGCTCATTTCGCGGCGCATGGTTTCATCATTGATCCCAAGGATCAGCGATTGGCGGTCGCGGCATGCGGCGGCGCAACGGCGTGCGAAACTGGCAGCACCGATACCCGCGCCGACGCCTTGGCCTTGATGCCTTTCGCGCGAAGCCTCCGCAAGACCGGCGTCGCGCTCTTTATCTCGGGCTGCGCCAAGGGCTGCGCGCGGCAAGCGGCGCCCTTGACCCTCATCGCGCATGACGGACTCTATGATCTCATCACCGATGAGACGGCGCGCGCTGCTGGCCTCTGCGATGCCCAGCGCCTCAGCCTGGCGGGTGTGCATGAGAGGCTGGAGACGGTCGCGCGAAAATTTCAACATGGAAGCGAGACGGAACAGCGATGAGCGAGGCACCGGCCATGAGCCGTTTCAATTATCTCCGCGACGGCGCGGACATCTATCGCCGCTCCTTTGCGACGATCCGCGCCGAGGCTGATCTTGCCCGCTTTTCCCGCGACGAGGAGCATGTCGCGGTGCGCATGATTCACGCCTGCGGCATGGTCGAGATCGCCGGCGATCTTGTGTTTTCGGACGAGGCCGTGGCGCAGGCGCGGCGCGCGCTGCGGCAAGGCGCGCCGGTTCTGTGCAATTCGAAAATGCTCGCGCGGGGCATCATCATGGCGCGTCTGCCGCACGCCAACGAGGTCATCTGCACGCTCGAGGATCCTTGCGTCCCATCGCTTGCGCAAAAACTCGGCACGACGCGCAGCGCCGCCGCCCTCGAACTCTGGCGCGACAGGCTCGCTGGCGCCGTCGTCGCGATCGGCAATGCGCCAACCGCTTTGTTCCATCTTCTCGATATGCTCGATGAATGTTCGGCGCGGCCTGCCTGCGTTCTTGGAATGCCGGTCGGCTTCGTTGGCGCGGCGGAATCCAAAGACGCGCTCATTGCCGATGGCCGCGTGCCTTTCATCGCCATCAAGGGACGCAAAGGGGGCAGCGCAATGGCCGCCGCGGCGCTGAATGCCATCGCGAGCGAAGCCGAATGAACGGGGCGTCTCCAGCAAAGGGCCGCCTGTACGGCATCGGCCTCGGCCCCGGCGATCCCGACCTTGTGACCATCAAAGCCGCAAAGCTCATCGCCGCCGTTCCGGTCGTCGCCTATTTCGCCAAGAAAGCCGCGCGCGGAAAGGCTCGCGCCATTCTCGATCGCTGGCTTACTGGAACATGCGTGCAATTGCCGTTGCTCTTTCCCTTGACCACGGAAACCCATTTTTGCGACCCCGCCTATATCGAGGCGCTGCGCGGCTTCTACGCCGATGCGGAAGCGGCCATCGCGGCGCATCTTCTGGCCGGCCGCGATGTCGCTCTCGTCTGCGAAGGCGATCCGCTTTTCTACGGGTCTTTTATGCATCTTTATGTCCGGCTGAAGGATCGCTTCGACGTCGAGATCATTCCCGGCGTCACCGGCATGTCGGGCTGCTGGAGCGCGGCGAAGACGCCGATGGCCTGGGGCGACGATGTCTTGAGCGTCCTTCCAGGCACGCTCGAAAAGGCGGACTTGGTCCGTCATCTTGGCACGAGCGATGCGGTGGTCATTATCAAGCTCGGCGCCAATCTCGCGAAAATCCGCGCGGCGATCACCGAGGCGGGGCGGCTGCCGGCCGCGATCTATGTCGAGCATGGCACGAGCGAAGCCGAAACGATCGTTCCGCTCGCCGCAAAACTCGACGATCATGCGCCTTATTTTGCCTCCATCCTGATTCCCGGCAATGGCAGGCGCCCATGAGCGCGCCGGGACATTTGCGGATTGTCGGTCTTGGCCCAGGCGGCTACGCCTGGGTCACGCCCGAAGCGTCGGACATGATCGCAAGGGCGAGTGATCTCGTTGGCTACACCTCCTATCTCGAACGGCTCCCTCTCTTAAACGGGCAGAGACGCCACGAAAGCGGCAATGGAGACGAATTGGCGCGCGCGCGCCATGCTTTGCGCTTGGCTGAGGAGGGCTGCCATGTCGCCCTCGTCTCGGGCGGCGATCCCGGCGTCTTCGCGATGGCGGCGGCCGTTTTCGAGGCAATCGAAAAGGGCGAGGCGGGCTGGCGCGACATTGATGTCGCGGTGAGCCCCGGAATCTCCGCTATGCAAGCGGCGGCGGCGCGGGTGGGTGCGCCTCTGGGGCACGATTTCTGCGCGATTTCCTTGTCCGACAATCTGAAGCCCTGGCCGCTCGTGGAAAAGAGACTGGCGGCAGCGGCCAACGCGGATTTCGTGATCGCGCTTTATAACCCTGCCTCGGCGGCGCGGCCACGCCGCATCCATGACGCCTTCGCGCTGCTGCGCGGCCTCAAGGCCGCTTCAACGCCCGTTGTTTTCGCGCGGGCCGTGGGGCGGAAGGATGAACATATCTTGGTCGAGACGCTCGCCGGTGCCGATCCTGGCCTTGCCGACATGAGCACGCTTGTCCTTATCGGCTCCAGCGAAACCCGGATCATTCCGCGCGGCGGCGCCACGCCCTTCGTCTATAGCTCGCGCGGGACCAAACTTTCGCGATGATGAAGGAGAAATTCCATGACCTTGGCCGGATCGTGCAAAACCGCATGAGCGGCTTGCGGCGGCCGGGCGACCATGACGACCGGCAAGCCGAGAGCTCGCGCCGCGAGAAGTTTGGCGAATGTCGCCTCGCCGCCGCTGTTCTTGGTCACGATCATTTCGATCAATTCCTCGCGCAGGAGTTTTTCCTCCGCTTCGATCGCAAAAGGCCCGCGTCCCAGGATGACGCGATGACGCGGCAGGCCCGGCGGCGGCACGAGCGGCTCGATCGCGCGAATAAGATAGAAATGCTGGGGCGCCGCCGCGAAGGCCGCGATCTGCAACCGTCCAACCGTGAGAAAAACGCGCTTAGGACCCTGTCCGAGCGCGGCGGCCGCCGCCGCCATATCTTCAACCTTGATCCACCGGTCCGCAGCATCCTCGCGCCATGCGGGGCGCGAGAGAACGACGAGCGGTATTTTCGCGCGGGCCGCCGCAAGGACCGCATGGCGCGACATCTGTTCCGCAAAAGGATGGGTGGCGTCGATGAGCACATCGATACGCTCGGCTTCGAGATAGGCTTCGAGCCCCTCGACGCCGCCAAAGCCGCCGATACGATAGGGAATCTTTGGCGTTCGCGGCTCCTTCGTGCGGCCGGCAAAGGACAATATGGCAAAGATGCCGCTTTGCCCCGCAAGCAAGCTCGCGAGCTTGCTCGCCTCCGCCGTCCCGCCAAGCAGGAGAACCCGCACCACCCGCCTCCCCTACTCTTGCTCAGACCCTTGCCACCATGACCTCGTCCTCTTGCGGAAAATGGCTCTCGCTGATCGGCATCGGCGAAGATGGCATCGAGGCTCTTTCTCCTGCCGCGCGGACACTCATCGCGCAAGCCCAATTGATCGTGGGCGGCGCCCGCCACCTCGCGCTGGCGGGTCCGCTCGCGGCCAAAACCATGCGCTGGCCCTCGCCGCTTGCCAAGGCGATCCCGGACATTCTGGCGCAGCGCGGCGCGCCCGTCTGTGTCCTCGCCTCGGGCGACCCTTTCTTTTACGGCGTCGGCGGCTTGCTCAGCGCCCATATTGACCCGGCTGAAATTCACTGCGTGCCAGCGCCTTCCGCGTTCAGCCTCGCGGCGGCCAGGCTCAAATGGAGCTTGCAAGAGTGCCGCCTTGTCTCGCTGCATGGGCGTGAGTTCGAGCGGATCATTCCGGCCCTGCAGCCGCGCGCCAAAATCCTCTGCCTCTCCTGGGACGAGACGACGCCGCCGCGTCTTGCAAAGCTCCTCTGCGAGAGAGGCCTTGGCCAATCGCGGATCATCGTGTTGGAGGCGATGGGAGGCCCGAGGGAGCACCTGCGCGCCAGCACGGCCGAAGCTTTCAGCATGGGGGACATCGATCCCCTCAATCTCTCCGCGATCGAAATCATCGCTTCGCCGCAAGCGCAGTTTCTCCCGGTCGCCAGCGGTCTCGCCGATGACTGGTTCGAAACCGATGGCCAGCTGACCAAGCGCGAGATTCGCGCCATTGCGCTCTCATCGCTGGCGCCGAGGCGCGGCGAGCTTTTGTGGGATGTCGGCGCGGGCTCCGGATCGATCGCTATCGAATGGCTGCTCTGCGATCCCGCCAACCGGGCCATCGCGATCGAGGCGCGGGCCGATCGCGCAAGCCGCATCGCCCGCAATGTTCTGAGCCTCGGCGTGCCGCATCTTAAAATCATCACCGGCACGGCGCCCGAGGCTTTCGCCACTTTGCCGCAGCCGCAGGCGATTTTCGTCGGCGGCGGCGCCAGCGACACACATCTCCTCGACGCCGCCTTTGCCGCCTTGCCGAGCGGCGGCCGGCTCGTCGTCAACGCGGTGACCCTGGAGACGGAAGCGGAACTCATATCCCGGTTCAAAACACAGGGCGGCAACCTGGTGCGATTGGAGATTGCGCGCGCGGAACCGCTTGGCTCGTTTCACGGCTGGCGCCCGGCCCTGCCGGTCACCCAATGGTCGGTGACGAAGCGGTGACGGCGGCGCAGCCGCTTTCACAAAACGAGCAACCTCTGGAAGCGGGAGCCGTCACATCGTCGGCAAGGGCACGCGCGGCGCGGCGAGCGCCGCCCGCAGCTGCTCGATTTGGTGTTCGACCGGACTTGGCGGCAGCTGCTTGCTGCTGCGCGTGTCCCGCGACTTATAGATCAGAAGATCAAGATGGATGATGCGCGCATGCAGGCGAAGCGACAACCCAATGAGCTCGCGCAGACGCAGCGGCAATTTGGCAAGAACGTCCTTATTCGCGACAACATCCTGCTCGGACAATCTTATCCTGCGTTTCTCGGCGGCGGCCTCGGCGCGGCTCAGCTCGCCTTCATTGACGGCGCGCTGGAGAAGCAGCCAAGACGCCGCCTGCATGAGCCTTGTCGTCAAACGCATGCTCTCGACCGCATAGGCGATCGCCGCGGCGCGCGGCAAGCGCTTCGCGTCCTCGCGGCCCTCGCCGTCGAGGTAAGCCGCGGTCCGGCTCACGAGATCCATTCCCTCCTGAAAAAGTGCCAGGAATTGCTCGGACGCCGCCAGCCTTTCGCCGAAGGAGACGGTTTTATCCTCACCAAAATACGGCTTCTGACCCATGATGTCCCTCCGGGACCAATCGGAAGTGGCCGCTGCCAGAAAGAGATCGTCCGAGCGGCCATGTTCTCACATCATAGGCGAATTCGCGGGGCTGCGGGTGTTCAGATTTAATTAAGCTTAACGCCGGGCCTGCGGCGCCGCGAGCATATCGAGGACCGGACACAAAGGCGCGGGTTCCAAAAGACAACCCTCCAAGGCGCTAGCGATGAGAGCTTCGAGCCTGCGAAGATCAGCAATCTTCGCGCGGACGCGGTCGAGATGGGCCGCGGCCAAGGTTTGCACTTGCGTGCAAGACGCCCGGCCCGGTTCGGCAAGAGCGAGCAATTCCTTGATCTCGCCGCTCGAAAAGCCGATTTCACGGGCGCGGCGTATGAAGGAAAGCCGCCGGACGTGCGCATCATCGTAGCTTCGATAACCGCTCGCCGTCCTTGCCGGTTTGGGCATGAGGCCAATGCGCTCGTAATAGCGCACCGTCTCCAGATGTACCCCGGACGCCTTGGCGAGCGCGGCGATGGTCAGAGGTCGCATCTTTGTGAACTCCCTGCCCTTAACTCCGTAGTGCCTACGGACCCTAGCATCAAAGCTCTCTTGGAGAAAGCGGCCATGAACATCCGAGACCGTGACGCGTTATTCGCGGTGGAAACAGAGCGGCCTGTGCGGGATAACACCGGCGGCACGAAGACGTTGAGGCTGACCGCTATCGGCGGCGTCCTCGGAGCCATCGCGGCCTCATCGTGCTGCATCGCGCCCGTGGTTCTGTTTAGTCTCGGCATTAGCGGCGCCTGGATCGGCAACCTCACGGCGCTTGCGCCCTACCAGCCTTATTTCATTGCGGCGACCTTGGCCTGCCTCGGCTACGGCTATTGGCTCGTTTACCGGCGCCAGGCCATCGCTTGCGGCGAGGGCGCCGCCTGCGCCCGGCCGCTGCCAAACCATATTGTCCATGCAAGTCTCATCCTGGCGACGATCCTCGTTTCAGGCGCGATTGGGCTCGACCTCGCCGGTCCCTATTTGCTTAACCCTTAGAGGAGCCCTCCATGAAAAAAGTGCTTTTCCTGGCCGCCTTTGGGACCGGCCTTGCCGCTTCGTCTTTCGCCGCCGCCGCTGCCGAGAAGACAGTCACGCTCGCGGTTCAGCATATGACCTGCGCTCTCTGCCCCCGCACTGTAAAGGCGAGCCTCGAGGCCGTGCCGGGCGTTACTCATGTCGCGGTGTCCTTCGAGGATAAGACGGCGGTCGTGACCTACGACGACAGCAAGGCGCAGCTAGATGCGCTCGTGAAGGCGACAACCAACGCGGGCTATCCTTCCGCGCCAAAAAGCTGAGCGCCATGCGCGGCCGCAATATCTTGCGGCGGGCGCGGTGGGGTGGACCATGCCGGGAGCATCGGAGACCATGATCCTCAAATCCGTCCTCACCTGCCCGCATTGCGCCGCCGCGAAACAGGAGACGATGCCAACCGACGCTTGCCTTTACTTCTACACATGCTCCGGCTGCGGCGCGGTGCTGCGTCCAAAGCCAGGCGATTGCTGTGTATTCTGCTCCTATGGCTCGGTTCCGTGCCCGCCGGTTCAGGCCGAGCGTTCGGGCGGGACGGGCGCCACGTCCTGCTGTGGCGGATAGCCCTGTGCGCTGGAGCCGCCGCCATTCCAGGCGGATCGGGGCGCTATCTTACAAGAATTTTCGGCGTTCCCACCCGTTCCTCGGCTCAAGACCGAACGGGCCTTGTCCGGTTTTCCCCCACAACCGGACAAGAATGTTTCACGTGAAACATTTTGGTCCGATTGCGCGCGCCTCTTCGCCTCCGATCGGCCTTGCCTCGCCGCCTGCCCTTCCTTATTTGCTTGGCAGATGCCGATGGAGATGAACCGGATGGACGGCGGACACGAAACCCCTCCCCTCGCGGCGGATGCGAGACCGGAGCAAGAAAAGATCGTCATCAAATCGGCGCTCGCGACCTTGGGCACGCCGGAATATCATACAAGGTTCGACGCCTTGGCGCCGGGCAAGCTTGGGCCGCGCAAGGTGATGATGGGCGATGACCCGGCTCTGCCCAAAATGCCGGCGGCGCCGGCGCTTTTCCACTTCTTCAAGCTCAGGTTTGATCCAGCCGCCGCCAGCCATCTTCTGCAAAGCGCCAATCTCGCGCTGAAGGCGGGAGTCGGGGAGAAAGGCGTGCTCGCCTGCCTCCTGCACGATATCGCCATGGTGGGCCTCATTGGGGGCGACCATGGCTATTGGGGAGCGCAACTCATCGCGCCTTACGTCGATGAGGAAGTTGCCTTCGCCGTGCGCTATCATCAGGCCTTGCGGTTTTTCCCGGATCCTGCCGTCGGCTATGAATATCCGCAGGCCTATATCGACATTTTCGGCAAGGATTATAAGCCCGAGCCCTACATCTACGCGGATTACGAATATGCGCGCGCCCACAAATGGTATGGCATGGCGCGCATGATCACGCAGAACGATCTTTACGCTTTCGATCCCGAAACCACGGTCGATTTGGAAATCTTCACGGATATTGTGGGCCGGCATTTCCGGCAGCCCAAGGAAGGCCTTGGCTTCGACAATTCCCCCGTCGCGCATATGTGGCGGGCGATGATCTGGCCCAGAAATTTCCTTTGATCAGGGCGCCAAGCTGATCAGGGTGCAAAGCGGGAACCGGAAACCCGGCCGCATGTGTTGAAACACAAATGTTTTCAGAGAGACTTCGTCTCGTACCCGCTCTCGCCTTCAGCAACGAGACCACTTGACCGGACCCCGCCAAAATTGTCCGGCCAAGCCACAACATCGGCCATCCTGAATGTCGTCACGCCGGGCTTGCTGGAGCCGCAGGCTTCTTTTGCTTGCCGCCGTAGTACCAAACGCCATAAACACCAGCGATCAAGAACACCCCGAGCAACCCGTAGAGCGCCAGGCTTTTGCCAACTTGTTGACCCACCGAAAATGGGAACTGGGAGACAAATTTCTGGCCGTGGTCGTTTTCCACGGTCACGATGCCGATGAATTTCCCGGTGTCAGGGAAGGTATGTTCAAAGGTCAGCGTGCCCGTCGGATATTTCTTTGGCGGAAAATAGGCGATGCTGACGGCATCGAGGGCGGCTTTGTTCGCCAGTTCAGCGTCCGTCAAGACCGGAAGCCCATTCAGCTGCGTATGGGTGCCATCGTCCTTGATGAGGCGGATTTCCGTCAGCATGTTCCGGAGCTCGGTCTCTTGCATATCGAGCGCGACAACCGTTTGTCCCGCGCTGGGAACATCGTCGCAAAACTCATCCCTTGAATTTTGCGGCTGATAGCCGGTGAAGAACATAACGTCCGGCCCAATCCGCAAAACGCATCTATTGTCCACCATGCCCACCCCGCCATGCGCATAGGCGGCCGACGTGAGCAGAACCGTGGCAAACAGCCAAGCGGCTAATCCTCGTATAATCGTCATATCAGACCTCTCAAATGATTTCTCCGGCTGGCATTTCTCCCAAGCCAGGGGAATTTGACTACAAACTGTTCGAGGAACTCTGCTAGACATTGGGCAAAACCGGCTGGCGGTCCCAGTCTGTTGGCCTTGGCGTCTCCCTTATCCCCGTTTTCGGGCGTCTCGCGCTTTATATAGCGATGCTTACTCGTCTCTCATAGAGGATGCCGCATTGAGTTGCATCAAAGGCGTTTCTCACAATGGTGTGATAGCCCCGATCTATCGTCGCCGGCGCGCGGGCGGAAGAATGGGGCCAAAGTCGCAGGCTGGTCGCCCTTAACTGTCCATCTTCAGCGCCGCGATAAAAGCCTCCTGCGGAATCTCGACCTTGCCGAACTGCCGCATCTTCTTCTTGCCCGCCTTCTGCTTTTCCAAAAGCTTGCGCTTGCGAGTGACGTCCCCGCCATAGCATTTGGCGGTCACATCCTTGCGCAAAGCGCGCACCGTCTCGCGGGCGATGATCTTGCCGCCGATCGCCGCCTGGATCGGGATCTGGAACATATGCTGGGGGATCAATTCCTTCAGCTTTTCGACCATGGTGCGGCCGCGCAACTCGGCGCGCTCGCGATGCACCAGCATGGAAAGCGCATCGACCGGCTCGGCATTGACGAGGATCGACATTTTGACAAGATCGCCCGGCCGGTAGCCGGTGATCGCATAATCGAAACTCGCATAGCCTTTCGAGATCGACTTCAGCCGGTCGTAGAAATCGAACACGACTTCATTGAGCGGCAAATCATAGGCAACCATCGCCCGCTTGCCGACATAGTTCAAATCGGCCTGCACCCCGCGCCGTTCCTGGCAAAGCTTGAGCACCGCGCCGAGATAATCATCGGGCGTCAATATGGTCGCGCGGATCCACGGCTCCTCGATCGCCTCGATCTTGGTTGGATCCGGCAGATCGGCCGGATTGTGGAGTTCGAGCGTCTGGCCATCCCGCAGCACGATCCGATAGACGACCGAAGGCGCCGTCGCGATGAGATCGAGATTGAACTCGCGCTCCAGCCGCTCCTGAATGATTTCAAGATGCAGAAGACCCAAAAAGCCGCATCGGAAGCCAAAGCCGAGCGCCGCCGAACTCTCCATTTCAAAGGTGAAGCTCGCGTCATTCAGCCGCAAACGTCCCATGGCGGCGCGAAGATCGGCAAAATCCGCCGCATCGACTGGGAAAAGCCCGCAAAAAACCACGGGCTGCGCGGGCTTGAATCCAGGCAGAGCCTCGGCGCAAGGGTGGCGCGCATCGGTGATCGTGTCGCCGACCCTGGTATCGGCGACCTCCTTGATTTGCGCGGTAATGAAGCCGACCTCGCCTGGACCCAGCGCTGCGACATCCTGCATCCTTGGCCGGAACACGCCAATTTTGTCGATCTCGTAATGGGCGTTGGTGCCCATCATTTCGATCTTCTGGCCCTTCCGCAAGACGCCGTCGATCACCCGCACGAGCACGACAACGCCCAAATAAGCGTCATACCAGCTATCGACCAAGAGCGCCTTCAAAGGCGCCGTCTCATCGCCTTTCGGCGCCGGCAAGCGGGTGACGATCGCCTCCAGAACTTGCTCGATCCCGAGCCCCGTCTTTGCCGAGATGAGCACCGCCTGCGACGCATCGAGCCCGATCACATCCTCGATCTGTTGCTTGATGCGCTCGGGTTCGGCGGCGGGCAGATCGATTTTGTTCAAGACGGGCACGATCTCATGGCCCGCATCGAGCGCATGATAGACATTGGCGAGCGTCTGCGCCTCGACCCCTTGGCTCGCGTCCACCACCAAGAGCGAGCCTTCGCAGGCGGCAAGCGAGCGCGAGACCTCATAGGCGAAATCGACGTGGCCAGGTGTGTCCATCAGGTTCAAGATATAGGTCTTGCCGTCTTGCGCCTTATATTCGAGGCGAACCGTCTGCGCCTTGATGGTAATGCCTCGCTCGCGCTCGATTTCCATGGAATCGAGCAGCTGATCGACCATGTCGCGCGCGGCAACGGTGCCGGTCGCCTGGATCAGCCGGTCGGCGAGCGTCGATTTGCCGTGGTCGATGTGGGCGACGATGGAAAAATTGCGGATTTTTTCAAGTGCGTGAGTCGTCATGGCGCCGCAATAGCAGGCACGGGCCGTGAAGGAAAGGCGCTCTCGCAAGGGGCCGCGCGCACCCTTCGAAAATGGCCCCAAAATGCCGCCGTCATTCAAAGATTTCCCATCGGCTGATAGCCGAGCAGTTTTTTGGTGCGTTCGAGGAGGCCGTCGCGCACCGCCCGATAGGCATCGAGAATGTGCTCGCGGGAGCCTTCAACGGCGGTCGGGTCGAGCGTCGGCCAATAAATGACATCGGTGGCGAGCGTGCGGGTGAATTCGAGTGCCTTGTGATGCGCCTCCGGCGACAGCGTCACGATGACGTCGAAATTTGCGTCTTCGAGCTCCTCGAAGGTGTGGGGCCGATGCTTGCTCAAGTCGATCCCGATTTCCTCCATCACCGCGATGGTGAAGCCGTCGGTTTGACCTCGCTTGACCCCGGCCGACGCGAAATAAACCTCTTTTCCAAAAAAATGCCGGCCGAGACCCTCCGCCATCGGCGAGCGGACGGTGTTGCGCGTGCAAGCAAAGAGCACGGATTGCGGCCGGTTTCTGACAGCAGGCTTCATCTCGACGATGCCTCGGCGCCGCGCGCCGCCGGCTTCAAGGCTCAGCCTTTCCAATGCAACGCGACGACAAGCGTGAATAGCCGCCGCGCTGTGTCGCGGTCGCATTCAATCTTGCCTTTCAGCCGTTCCAGAAGAACGTCCGCCGCCTCATTGTGAATCGCCCGCCGCCCCATGTCGATGGCTTCGATTTGGCTCGGCATCGCGGTTCGAATCGCCGCGTAATAGCTTTCGCAAATCATAAAATAATCCTTGAGAAGGCCACGGAACGGGGTCAGCGAGAGAATATGCACGACGAGCTGGGTGCCGTTCTCGTCGGCGACTTCCAAAACAAGCTTCGCGTCCTGCAAAGCGATTTTCAGACCGTAAGGACCGGCGTCGCGGCCCGGCAGGGAGAAGCTGTTTTCGTCGATGAGATCGTAAATCGCGATTTGACGCTCGTGCTCCTGGTCCGCCCCGCCACGGCCGATCGAAGCCTCATCGAGGGTCACGGAAACGAGGCGATTGCGCTCGGTGGGCGTGGTGCCGCTCATGGTGTCCGATGGTCGATTCGCAGCGCCACGGAGCGCGCGTGCGCGTCCAATCCTTCGGCCTCGCCGAGCGTGATCGCAGCCGGGCCGAGCTTTTCGAGACTGCCGGCGCCGCACTTCAAAATCGAGGTTCTTTTCAGAAAATCGAGAACACTGAGACCGGAGGAAAACCGCGCCGAGCGGGCGGTCGGCAAAACATGGTTTGAACCGCCCACATAGTCGCCGATGGCCTCGGGCGTATAAGCGCCGAGAAAAAGCGCGCCCGCATTCCGGATTTGCTCGCCGAGAGCTTCGGCGTTCGCGGTCATGATTTCGAGGTGCTCCGCCGCAATCTGGTCGGCGAGAGCAACGCTTTCCTTTAGATCGGCGACGAGGATAATCGCGCCGAAATCGCGCCAGCTTGCCGAAGCGATCGTCCGCCGCGCGAGCCCTTGCAATTGCCGCTCGACAGCTTTCTCGACCGCGCTCGCAAGGCCCGCGTCATCGGTGATCAGGATCGATTGCGCCGCGTCGTCATGTTCGGCTTGAGCGAGGAGATCGGCGGCGATCCATTCGGGATTGGCGCCATCGCTGGCGATAATGAGGACTTCGGAAGGCCCGGCGATCATGTCGATGCCGACGGTTCCAAAAACCCTCCGCTTGGCCGCCGCCACATAAGCATTGCCGGGCCCGACGATCTTGGCGACCGGCGCGATCGTCGGCGTTCCGTAAGCCAGCGCCGCGACCGCTTGAGCGCCGCCGACCCGGTAGATTTCATCAACGCCGGCAAGCTTGGCCGCCGCCAGCACGAGCGGATTGATCCGTCCCTCCGGCGCCGGCACCGTCATGACGAGGCGGCCAACGCCGGCAACCTTGGCTGGCACCGCATTCATCAAAACCGATGAAGGATAGCTCGCCGTGCCGCCCGGAACGTAGAGCCCGACGGCCTCGACGGGGCGCCAGCGCCAGCCGAGTTCGACGCCGAGCTCGTCGGTATAGCGGAGATCCTGCGGGATCTGGCGCTCATGAAAGGCGATAATCCGGCGATGCGCAAAATCCAGCGCGGCGAGCGCCTCGGCGGAACATTCTTCAACCGCGGCATCGATTTCGCCGGCGCTCACCCGCAATCCGAGCGCCTCGAGATCGACGGAATCGAACTTTCGCGAATAGCCAATGAGCGCCGCATCGCCTTGCGCGATCACCTGCGCGATGATCGTTGCAACCGCCTGGTCGACGTCCTCCGCGGCTTCCCGTTTCATCGCAAGAAGCGCATTGAACGAGGCGGCAAAATCGGGGCTCCGCGTATCCAGGCGCAAAGGCATCCCATCATCTCCTTGTCAGGCGAGCCAAAATCTTACCCGCGATGTTTATTGTCTCAAAAAAAAAGGGGTGTCTTGCGAGGCGGCCCATGGCCTTTGGCCGGCCGGACGGCGGCTCAGCCACGCCCGCCCTAAAGCAGTTTTTCGATGTCCTTTTCGAGGGCATCCGGCGCCACGGACGGCGCGTAACGCGCCGCCACCCTTCCCTCTCTATCGACGAGGAATTTGGTGAAATTCCACTTGATCGCCTCGGTTCCCAGCACACCCTTGGCTTCGCCCTTGAGAAAACGGTAGAGCGGGTGCGCGCCGCTGCCATTGACCTCGATCTTGCCAAACATCGGAAACGTCACATGATAGGTGAGCGAACAAAAGCGCGCGATTTCCGTCGAATCGCCGGGTTCTTGCCCGCCAAACTGGTTGCACGGAAAGCCGAGAACGGCAAAACCTCGCGCATGATATTTGCGATAGAGCGCCTCGAGTCCCTCATATTGTGGCGTAAAACCACATTGGCTCGCCGTGTTCACGACGAGCAGCACCTGCCCCGAGAAATCCGAAAGCGGCTTGTCGCTCCCCTCCAAGGTGCTGGCCGTAAAATCATAGACCGTGCTCATTGTCGTCTCCAGGTCGCGCCGGACCCTTGAAGTTTTGGCGCCGCAAGAAGCCGGCCGCGCCGATATTACCCCGTCTCAGCCCCGTTCGGCCGGCTCGCTGCGCGTCGGCGTCGGAAGTTTTGGCGGATTGCCGAGACGCCGGTCAAGATAAAGTCCGACCTCCTCCGTCAAATGCTCGATGCAATTCTCGAAGAAATGATTGGCCCCCGGAATGACCGCATGCTCTATGGATATGCCTTTTTGAGTCTTGAGCTTTTCGATAAGGCCGGTGACCTCCTTCAAGGGCGCGACGCGGTCCTGATCTCCATGCACGAAAAGCCCGGAGGAAGGACAAGGGGCGAGGAAGGAGAAATCAAACCGGTTGGCGGGCGGCGCAATCGCGACGAAACCTTCGATTTCGGGCCGCCGCATCAAGAGCTGCATGCCGATCCAGGCGCCAAACGAGATTCCGGCGATCCAGCAGCAACGGGCCTCGGGATTGACCGCCTGCGCCCAATCGAGGGCAGCCGCCGCATCCGAGAGTTCGCCCTGACCATGATCGAAGCCGCCCTGCGATCGCCCGACGCCGCGAAAATTGAACCGCAGCACGGAAAAGCCGCGCTCGGCGAAGGTGTAATAGAGATTGTAGACGATCTGATTGTTCATCGTCCCGCCGAATTGCGGATGCGGGTGCAAGATGATCGCGAGCGGCGCTCCCCGCACGGGGGAAGGTTGAAACCGGCCCTCGATGCGGCCGGCAGGGCCATTGAACATCACCTCAGGCATTCTTACTCCACTGTGATTGAGCGGCCGCGCAATGCAAGCAGCCTAAAATGATTCCCGCGCGGGAGGCTACATCCGCGATCCGCAACGATGATCGCTTCTTTTGCGATCCCTTAGAGTCTCTCTTTATATTATACTACAATGTTCTTTCGCATGACCTCAGCCAAAAAGTCTGCAAGTTTTTTTAGATCATGCTCTCCCCGGTGAAGGCGCACGAAGCGGCGGCCATGCACCTTCAACCTTCCCCCCTCGGCATAGGCTCGCCTCGCCCGCGGCTCGCGGACTTGACTTGCAAGCGAACGGGCGGCAAAGAAGAAACTTGGCACTTGGGCGCAACGGACTGAGCGATCCCCGGTTCACCATGGGGGCCTTCTAGCACGCAGGCCCCATTGGCGCGCAAGCGCTTTTGGCAAGCGCTACGTTCAAGCGCTACTGGGTTGAGAGCGGTCTCCGGCAAGCGGGCCGCCTGGCCGCTTTATTCAGAAGATTGCGGGCTCTTTCGTGTCGCGGACTCCCGTCTACCTCGACCATAACGCTACGGCACCCCTGCATCCGGCGGCCCGCGCGGCCATGGGCGCGGCGTTCGACCTTTGCGGCAATGCCTCTTCCATCCATAGCGAAGGGCGGGCGGCGCGGGCCATGATCGAAGCCGCCCGCGCCGAGGTGGCGGCCTTCGCCAATGTCGCGCCCCAACACGTTGTCTTCACCTCCGGTGGAACCGAGGCGCTGAATTTGGCGCTGACGCCCCACGTCGAGGCATCGCGGGAAAAATTGGGGCCGTTCAACCGGCTCTTGGCCGGAGCCGGAGAACATCCCGCGGTCCTGATGGGACACCGTTTCGCGCGCGAAGAGCTTGAACTTGTGGGTTTGACGCCTTCGGGCGTGCTCGATATCGCGGCCCTTGGCGAGCAGATTGCGCGCGCGCAAGCCTCCGGCCATCGCATCATGCTCGCCCTGCAAGCTGCCAATAACGAGACCGGCGTACTGCAACCCGTCGCAAAAGCGGCCGAGCTGATCCATGCGGCCGGCGGGCTCGTTGTCTGCGACGCGGTCCAGGCGGCCGGCAAAATCACTTGTGATCCCGCGAGCTTGGGAGCCGATGCGATCGTCTATTCGGCGCATAAATTTGGCGGGCCGAAAGGCGCCGGGGCCCTTTGTTTTGGCTCTGGCTCGTACCACATAGAAAACGCGCTCCTGCGCGGCGGCGGCCAGGAGAGAGGCTTGCGGGCGGGCACCGAAAACATTGCGGCCATCGCCGGAATGGCGGCAGCCCTCGCCGCCGCAAAGCTCCGGCAAGAGGAGCAAGCGTCGGCGCTGTCGGTCTGGCGGGACGAGATGGAGAGCGAAATGATGCGCGCCGTGCCGGGTGTGGTGATTTTCGGCGCAGGCGCGGAACGGTTGCCCAATACGTCTTGCTTCGCCGTACCTTCCATCGATGCGCAAATATTGCTTATTGCTTTGGATATGGAGGGTTTTGCGGTATCGTCGGGCTCTGCCTGTTCGTCGGGGAAGGTGACCCGCTCGCATGTCTTGAGCGCGATGGGCGTCGACGCGGACCTCGCAAAGGGCGCACTCAGGGTCAGCCTCGGCTGGACTTCGCGGCGGGAAGAGTGCATGGCCTTCGCAGAGGCTCTTGAACGGACGGTCAGGACGATCCATGCGAGGCGAGATAAATCCGCCGCATGAAATCGAGGCGGAGGGTCCGGTGCTGGCGATTTTCCGCCCCTTCCTCCCCTGCCCCTTATTGGGGTATGTTACCGCACAGGGCGCGTTAAGACATTGAGATGCACGATAAGATGAAGACACTTTGACTTAAGACGACAGGTTACGGCGTCTGAACCAGCGGTCCTTGAAACCGCCAAGGTGAGGAGAAGGGAATGGCTGCGGTCCAAGAGACCGTCGACCGTGTAAAAGCGATCGACGTCAGCGAATATAAGTATGGATATTCCTTCGACATTGAATCCGACAAAGCGCCGAAGGGCCTCAATGAAGAGATTGTCCGATTCATTTCCGCGAAAAAGAACGAGCCCGCCTGGCTGACCGAATGGCGGCTCGGCGCCTACCGGCGCTGGCTCACGCTGGCTGAGCCGCGCTGGGCGCGGGTCGACTATCCAAAGATCGATTACCAGGACATTTATTATTACGCCGCGCCCAAGACGGCGGCGGGCCCCAAATCCCTCGGCGAAGTCGATCCGGAACTTCTCAAGGTCTATGCCAAGCTTGGCATTCCGCTCCGCGAACAGGAGGCTCTGGCGGGCATCAGCCCGGAGCGCAGAATCGCGGTCGACGCCGTGTTCGATTCCGTCTCGGTCGTCACGACCTTCAAGGACGAACTCGCCAAGGCCGGGGTGATTTTCTGCCCCATTTCGGAGGCCGTGCACACGCATCCGGACCTCGTCCAGAAATATCTCGGATCGGTGGTCCCGACGACCGACAATTACTTCGCGACCTTGAACAGCGCCGTGTTCTCCGACGGTTCTTTCGTCTATGTCCCGCCGGGCGTCCGCTGCCCGATGGAGCTCTCGACCTATTTCCGGATCAACGAGCAGAATACCGGCCAATTCGAGCGCACCCTGATCATCGCCGATAAGGGCAGCTATGTGTCCTATCTCGAGGGCTGCACGGCACCCAAGCGCGATGAAAATCAGCTGCACGCGGCGGTCGTCGAGCTCATAGCTCTCGATGATGCCGAGATCAAATATTCGACCGTGCAGAACTGGTATCCGGGCGATGCGGACGGCCGGGGCGGGATTTACAATTTCGTCACCAAGCGTGGCGATTGCCGGGGCGCCAATTCCAAGATTTCCTGGACGCAGGTCGAGACCGGCTCCGCGATCACCTGGAAATATCCCTCCTGCATCCTGCGAGGCGACAATTCGCGCGGCGAATTCTATTCGATCGCGATTTCCAATGGCCGCCAGCAGGTCGATTCCGGCACCAAGATGATCCATCTCGGCAAGAACACGACGAGCCGCGTCATCTCGAAAGGAATTTCGGCGGGCCGGTCGCAGAATACCTATCGCGGTCTGATTTCGGCGCACCGCAAGGCCACGGGCGCGCGCAATTTCACCAATTGCGATTCGCTGCTGATCGGCAATTTATCGGGCGCCCATACGGTGCCTTATATCGAGTCGAAAAATCCGAGCGCGCAATTCGAACATGAGGCGACGACGTCGAAGATTTCCGAGGACCAGCTGTTCTATTGCATGCAGCGCGGGCTTTCCGGCGAAGAGGCGACCGCTCTGATCGTCAATGGATTCGTTCGCGATGTCTTGCAGCAGCTGCCGATGGAATTCGCGGTGGAGGCGCAGAAATTGATCGCGATTTCGCTGGAAGGGAGCGTCGGCTGACCGCTTGCTCCGCGCCGGAATTTTGGCAGGGACCGCTCGCAAAAATTCTGGCGGCACGTCAAGACAATGCCTGCGGCCTATTCAATTGAGGATGGAAAAGTCGTGCTCGAAGTGAAGAACCTCAACGTCTCCGTCAACGGACGCAAAATCCTCGATGATCTCGATCTCACGGTTCGGGATGGCGAGGTCGCCGCGCTCATGGGACCGAACGGCAGCGGCAAATCGACATTGTCGCATGTCATCGCCGGCCGCAAGGACTACATGGTCGAGAGCGGCGACATCGTGCTGAATGGCGAGAGCCTCTTAGATCTCGATCCCGATGTCCGTGCCGCCAAGGGTCTTTTCCTCGCGTTCCAATATCCGATCGAAATTCCGGGTGTCGCGACCATGACCTTTCTCAAGGCGGCGTTGAACGCCCAGCGCAAACGGCGAGGTGAAGAAGAGCTTTCGACCCCGCAGTTCATGAAACGGGTGAAGACAGCCGCCGGCACGCTCAAGATCAGCCAGGACATGCTGAAGCGCGCCCTCAACGTCGGTTTTTCCGGCGGCGAGAAAAAGCGCATGGATATTCTCCAGATGGCGCTCCTCGAACCGTGCTTCGCCATTCTCGACGAAACCGATTCAGGCCTCGACATCGACGCTTTGCGCGTGGTTGCCGGCGGCGTCAATGCGCTGCGCGCGCCCAGCCGCGGTTTTCTCGTCATTACCCACTATCAGCGTCTTCTCGACTATGTTGTGCCGGACACGGTGCATGTGATGGCGCAGGGCCGCATCGTGCGCAGCGGCGGCAAGGAATTGGCCCTCGAACTCGAAAAGAGCGGATACCGCGATTTTACCGATGAATCCGCGGCCGCGTAGAGATTAAGGTTCCCATGAGCGCCGACATCCTTCCAGCGAAAACACAAACCGAGCTCCTTCTCGCCAGCACCTTCGAGGCGTGCAAGGCGAAACTGCCCGGCACCGCGGGCGTCGCACGATGGCGCGAAGACGCGTTTAATGTCTTCGCGGCCTTGGGGCTGCCGCATCGCCGCATCGAGGCGTGGCATTATACCGATTTGCGCGCGCTCATGCGCGAGGCCTTGCCGGTCGCGGCGGCACCCGGCGCCGCACGCCTTGACGCATGGGGTGAGAGATTCGCGGCCGCCGGCGCGCCGGCCCTGCGGGTCGTTCTGGCCGATGGCTTCTTCGCGCCGCATTTGTCGAGCGCTTTGCCGGAAGGCCTAAAGGTCAGTTCGCTCGCCTCGGTGTTGGCGGGCGGCCGGCCCGATCTCATCGCCCTGCTCGCGTCCCAAAATCTTGGCGCGCAAGATCCGATGGTCGCTTTGAACGCGGCTTTGATGCAGGACGGCGTTGTGATCGAGGTGGCGCCTGGAGCGGTCGATCGCCGAGCCCCTTCATCTCATTCAGCGTCAACTCTTCGCCCGTCGCCGCCGCGCAATTCTCCCGCTCGGCCTTGATCGCCGGGGCAGGCGCGTCGGTTCGCCTCGCTGAATCCTGCCCCCCGCTCCCCATGCGGGAGGCGCCACTGCCAGCCAAGTCAACGGCTGTCTGATGGTCTTTCTCGGTGAGGGCGCGCGCCTCGATCATACCGCCATGGTCACGGGGTCCGCCGCGGGCGGCGTCCGGCTTGAAACCATGATCGCGCGCCTCGGCGCCGGGGCGAAGTTCGACAGTTTCGCGCTCGTCTCCGGCATCGGCCTTGTCCGCCGCCAGATTTTTCTGCGGTTCGAAGGCCGCGGAGCGGAGGCCTCTCTGAGCGGCGTCTCGCTTCTTTCGGGCCGCGAACATGCCGATACGACCTTACAGGTCGAGCATGCGGCGCAAGGCTGCGTCAGCCGCGAGACCTTCAAATATATTCTCGACGAGGAGGCAACCGGCGTTTTCCAAGGCAAGATCCATGTCGCGCCGGGCGCCCAAAAGACCGACGGCAAGATGCTGTGCAGAGCCATGCTCTTGTCCGATTGGGCCGCGATGAACAATAAGCCCGAGCTTGAGATCTTCGCCGACGATGTGGCCTGCGGACATGGCGCCACCTGCGGCGGCCTGGACATCGACCAATTGTTCTACCTGCAAACGAGAGGGTTGCCCCTCCCCGAAGCCGAGGCGCTTCTGTTGGAAGCCTTCGCGGGAGAATTGATCGACGCAATCGGGCATGACGGATTAAAAAATGATTTCCGGGGCGCGGCGCGGGCTTGGCTTTCGGCCCGGCAAAAAACGATGGCGGCGCCAGCCCGGCAAGGCGCGATCGCGCAGCAGCTTTGACGAGCGCATTCCGGAGAGGAGCAAGGCATGAACAAACATATCGCCGTGGACGCGCCGCTCGATCCCGCTCTCCTGCGCGAGGATTTCCCCATCCTTTCGACCAAGGTTTACGGCAAGCCGCTGGTTTATCTCGACAATGCCGCCTCGGCGCAAAAACCAAGGGAGGTCGTTGACCGCATGGTCCACGCCACCTACCACGAATATGCCAATGTTCATCGCGGCCTGCATTATCTCGCCAATGCCGCGACGGAGGCCTATGAGGCGGCGCGCGAAAATGTGCGGGCCTTTCTCAACGCCGGCTCCGCCAGCGAGATCATCTTCACGAAATCGGCGACCGAAGCCATCAATCTGGCCGCGGCTTCTTTTGGCGAGGCCTTCATTAAGGAAGGCGACGAGATCGTCCTTTCGATCATGGAACATCACGCCAATATCGTGCCCTGGCATTTTCTCCGCGAGCGCAAGGGCGCCGTCCTGAAATGGCTGGATGTCGACGAGGAGGGGAATTTCTCGGTTGACGCGTTCGAACAGGCGTTGACGGCGAAAACCAAGATCGTCGCCCTCACGCATATGTCGAACGTGCTCGGCACGGTGACCCCGGCCAAGGAGATCGTCAGGATCGCGCATGAGCGGGGCATTCCCGTCTTGCTCGATGGTTCACAAGCCGCGGTTCATCTCGATGTCGATGTCACGGACCTCGATGCCGATTTCTATTGCCTGACCGGCCATAAGCTCTATGGGCCGACCGGCGTTGGCGCCCTCTACGGAAAAAAGGAATGGCTGGAGAGATTGCCGCCTTTCCTCGGCGGCGGCGAGATGATCGAGGAAGTCACCAGGGATCGCGTGACCTATAACGCGCCGCCGCATCGCTTCGAAGCGGGCACCCCGCCGATCGTGCAGGCGATCGGGCTCGGCGCCGCGACGAACTATATCCGGCGGATCGGCCGCGCCCGCATTCATGCGCATGAAATGGCTTTGAGCGATTATGCGCATGAACGCTTGTCGCAAATCAAATCGCTGCGCATCTTCGGCGGCGCCAAAGGAAAAGGCGCCATCATTTCCTTCAACATGAAAGATGCCCACCCGCATGACATCGCCACGGTCCTTGATCGAAACGGCATCGCGGTGCGCGCCGGAACCCATTGCGCGCAGCCGCTTCTTTCGCGCTTCGGCGTCACCGCAACCTGCCGGGCGTCCTTCGCGCTCTACAATACGTTTCGAGGACGTCGACAAGCTCGCTGAGGCCCTGATCAAAGCCGAAGGCCTATTTGCTTGATAAAAGAGGAATCGGATATGGCCGACGCCGAATCCATCGAAGCCCCCTCGCGCGAACCCCCGGAGCTGGAAGGCCAGGAGGTCATGCCGAACGCGCCGCAATGGCTTTTCGATCCATCGGTGCCGGAGGCTGAACGCGGGCGCTTCATCGACGATATCGTCGCGGCCCTCAAGACCGTGTATGACCCGGAAATCCCTTGCGATATCTACGAGCTCGGATTGATCTACAAGGTCGACATCGGCGATGATCGCCTGGTCAAGATCGACATGACCTTGACCGCGCCGGGCTGCCCGGTGGCGAGCGAACTCACACGCTCGATCGAGACGGCGGTCGGCGCGGTTGCCGGGCGTGCTCGGCGTCAATGTCGCGGTGGTTTTCGATCCGCCGTGGGACCAGGGACGCATGTCGGACGAAGCGCGCGTTTCGCTCGACATGTTTTGATCGTCCGGCGCTGCGCCCCGCGGCCCTGGACCTGCTGCGTTTGGCCCTGGGACCCGCCGGCCGTTTAGCCCTTCAGCAAGGGATCGATCAGTTTTTCGAGGGCCGCCGGCGGCATCTCGCCGTTTTCTTTTTTGCCGTTGATGAAGAACGTCGGCGTCGCCGTGACCCCGAATTTCTCCGCCGCGTGATCATGCACCTTGGTGATCTTGTTGAGGAGATCCTGGTTTTTGAGGCAGGCATCGAAACTGCTTTGGCTCATCCCGGTCTGCTTGAGCAGACCCGCCAAGGCTTCCACCGGTTTGTCCGTATAGGTCCAGTTCTTCTGTTGGGCGAATAGGAGATCGACGATGGCATTGCGCTTGTCATCGCCGGCACAGCGGGCCAGCATGGACGCGGCGGCCGCCAGCGGGTCGAGGGGGAACTCGCGAAAGATAAAACGGACCTTGCCGGTATCGATATATTTGCTTTTCAAATCCGGAAAGGTGTTGGCGTAAAAGGCCGCGCAATGCGGGCAGGTCATTGAAGCATATTCGACAATCGTGACCGGCGCGTCGCTGGAGCCAAGCGCAATATCGGGCAAAGCCTCGCCCGCCATCAGCTCATTGACCGGCACGCTCGCGACTTGCGCCAGAACCGGAACCGGCGGCTGACTTAGCACGAGGAAAACGCCCGCGATCGTCAGACTGGCAGCAACACTCATTTCTAGCACGCCGCGAGGGCTTCTGAAGGTGGTCTTCGCAGAGTTAGGCGCATGCATAACTTAAGGCTCCCTAGACGGCGGCGCGGCGCCTTGCCTGATGAGCGGTCAAAAGGCAAGATGCTTATTCTTATGGCCAGGTTGGACGGACCTTCGCGCTCACGTGCTGTCATTCTAACCAAATCAGCAAGCCCAACCAAGCCGAATAACGGCCGGGCCACGTGCGGCAAAAAGGCTGGCCACGCCATCGAAAGGGTGAGATTGCGGCCCTCTTCGCGCCGGCTCCCGGCGCGTTGACAGACATTTCAACTGCTCCTAGGGTACCTCCTTTCCATTGCGCCAGGCGTACTTGCGGCGCGCGAGTGCCCATGATTGTTCCCTGTGAGGCAGGATATGAGCCATATCATCCATGCTCCGGCGGCCAGGCCGGTTCCAATCCCCCTCGGTGAGATCCTCCCTTGGGCGGCTTTCGCGGGACTCCTGGCTCTCCTTTCCATCTATTTCGTCGGCGCCGAGCAGGGCGCAACATCGCTGATCTTTGGCCATAACGTGCATGAATTCGTGCATGACGGGCGCCACATCATGGCCTTTCCTTGTCACTAAAGAGGCGGGTGCATGGTGAGCGGTCTTCTTCTGCGCGGCCTGCTCGCGGGACTTCTCGCCGGGTTTCTTGCCGCAGGGTTCGCATCCTGCACCGGTGAGCCTTCGATCGAGCGCGCGATCGCCTTTGAAAGCGCCGCGAATGAGGCAGCCGGTCGGCTCCCGCCCGAGCCGGAAATCGTGAGCCGCAGCGTGCAGCGGGGCGCCGGACTCTTCACCGCGAGCATCGTCTATGGCGCCGCCCTTGGCGGCTTGTTCAGCCTGGTCTTCGCCTTCGCTTACGGGCGGCTCGGAGGTTTTGATCCGCGCGCGCTCTCGGCCGTGCTGGCGCTGGCGGGCTTTGCCGCGCTCGTGCTCGTGCCGGAGTTGAAATATCCGGCCAATCCGCCGGCGATCGGCGCGGCGGCGACCATTGGCGCGCGGACCGCGCTCTATTTCGCCCTGCTCGCCATTTCTCTCCTCGCCATGATCCTCGCCGCGACGCTCGCGCCATCCCTCGCGGCATGGCTCGGCGCATGGAGCGGCACGCTCGCCGCGGCCGGCGTCTTCGCCGCGGTGGCGGGCATGGCGGCCTTTGCCTTGCCGTCCATCGATGAAGTTCCGGCTGGTTTTCCGGCGAATGTGCTTTGGGATTTCCGGGTGGCGTCGATCGGCGCCCGGGCGGTTTTATGGGGCACGCTCGGCTTGGCATTCGGCGGCATGACGGAAATCTACCTGCCGGGCACGAAGTCCCGCCCGGCTTAACCTTTTTTCAGCAGTCGGGCTGCTCGAACAGAGGATCGCCAACGTATGCAATCGAGGTTAAGCCTATGCGCCGCGACACCATCGCCTCCATGGGCACGCATTTTCTGATTGGCCTCAGACCCTCGCCGGTTCTCGATGATCATGACCGCGCCCTTCTTGCCGATCTAAAACCCGCCGGCGTCATTCTCTTCAAAAGCAATTTCCGCCATGATCTTCCCTATGAAGCCTGGCTCGAAAGCCACGCGCGGCTGATCGCCTCCATACGCGAAGCCACCGGGCGGGCGCACATGTGGATCGCGATCGATCATGAGGGCGGCCGCGTGTGCCGGACGCCGCCGCCGATGACGCGCTTCTCCTATGCGGCGCGATGGGCGGCGCGTTCGGCCGAAGTCGGCCAGGCGATGGGGCGCGAGCTCGCCTCGCTCGGCATCAATCTCAGCTTCGCGCCGGTGCTCGACATTCACACCAATCCCAATAATCCGGTGATCGGCGAACGGGCGTTCGGGACAACACCCGAGGCGGTGATCGCGGCCGCCCTGCCCTTCATCGAGGCCTTGCAAGCCGAAAAAATCCTTGCCTGCGGCAAGCATTTTCCGGGGCACGGCGATACCAGTATCGATTCTCATCTCGGCCTGCCCTCGCAGGCGCTCGGCCTCAAGGGTTTACGCGCGCGGGAGCTCAAGCCATTTGCCGCCGCGATCAACGCGGGGCTTTCGATGATCATGACGTCGCATATTCTTTATCCGTCCATCGATCCCGATCTGCCCGTCACGCTTTCACGCCGTTTCCTCACCGGCATTCTTCGCGAGCAGCTCGGCTTTGCGGGCGTCGCCATTTCCGACGATATCGGCATGGGCGCGATGAAGGGATTTTTCGATTCTCCGGACTCCGCCGTGCGCCTGCTCGAATCCGGCTGCGATATGCTCATGGTTTGCGCGCATTTCACCGATTCGAGCCGCGCCAGAGGCTTCGCGCAAGCGATCCTCGCGGCGCTCGAGGAAGGCCGCTTGGACGGGGATAGTCTTGCGCGCTCGCGCGCGCGCGTCGAAAACCTCCTCGCCGCTGCGCCAACAAATGAAGTCCACCTTTTGCCCGAGAGCATTTTCCGCAGCCATGCCAGTGCCGGCGCCCTCTTCGAGGCCGCGACCGTCGAGGTCGTTTAGTCTCATGAGCTCTGACTCTCATTATGAGGAGGTCTGAGGGGAGAAGGGCTGAGGCGATCTTGAAGGGCGAGCGATGCGCCAGGGCTCTTTGGACCCCGACGCCCTCTGGCAGGCAATCGACGCCGATTAAGCGGAATCAGGCCGGTGAGAGGGCGATGTGGCGTGATCGCGCCGCTGGAACAAAACTTCTGGCAAATCCGGGCGGCCTACGCTAGGTTACATGTAACTTTTTGGAGAGCGATCATGGCCTCGGCGTCGAGTCCAAAGCCGTCCCGCGTGAAGGTGCGCGAACGCTCCGGCGCCCTCTTTGAGGCCGCGACCGTCGAAGTCGTTTAGCCTCATAAGCTCTGACCATTATGAGGGGGCTGAGATGATGAGGGGGCTGAGATGAGGGGGCTGAGGCAATCTCGAAGGTCGAGCGACGCCGCCAGGGCTCTTTGCTGGAGCCGGCGAAATGTTGAACATCCACGATCTCAAGGCGGCCTATGAAAAGGCCATCGGGCACGAAACCAGCAAGAGCACAATCTATAATCTTATGGCCCGGCACGGCTGGCGCAAGCTGATGCCGCGTCCGTTTCATCCCAGACGCGACATCGCGGATGCGCGCGAAAGAATAGACCATGAGGCCGATGAGGGCGCGGACGCCGATGACGGCCGAGACATTGATCGCGTCGATGAGCTGGCGCGCCTCCGCCGGGTCGAGCACCGGCGTCTTGCCGCGCCGGACGATATGGCGCGGCCCGCTCACGGCGCTGGCGGGATTGGTCGGCATGATCTGCCCGAAGTGGCGGCGCACAATGGCTTCGGCCTCCGAGCGGATCTGGCGGCGGGAGGGGCTAAAGGTTCCACATAAGCAGCCGAAGAGAGGACGACTTCTGGCTCAATGACGGATCGTGCATCCGGTTGCGGCCCGAGTATCCGAACCACGTTTGGTCTTACGACTTCGTCGAAGATCGCACTCACGATGGGCGGAAATATCGCATGCTGAACATCGTCGACGAGTTCACGCGGGAATGCTTGGCGATTTGCGCCAACCGGAAACTCAACTCCACGGATGTCATCGATGTCCTGTCAGACCTATTCATTATGCGCGGCGTTCCCGGGCATGTTCGTTCCGACAACGGCCCCGAATTCGTCGCCAAAGCGGTGCGGGACTGGATCGGCGCCGTCGGGGCCAAGACCGCCTATATCGAGCCGGGCAGCCCTTGGGAAAACGGCTATTGCGAAAGCTTCAATTCGAAGCTTCGCGACGAACTTCTCGATGGCGAGATTTTCTATACCTTGGAGGAAGCCAGAGTGATCATCGAAAATTGGCGTCGCTGCTACAACGAAATTCGGCCGCACTCGTCGCTCGGCTACAGGCCGCCGACGCCATTCTAATCCCGACGTGCCAAGCTGTGCAACCTGAATCGGCTCCGCCGGGCGCGCCATCGCTGGCGCAACGACCAATTCTGAACTAACATTCAAAATGGATCACCTAATAGGGGCAGGCCAGCGGTCTCTCCTCGCGGCGAATTTGCCATGCGTCGGTTCCTTATCCTCAACGGCATTAGGCGTTTCGCACAATTTTACGAGAATTCAAATAAGGCGCACGCCGGAAAGGAAATTCTGGCATCTCTGGGAAGCGCATAACTTATCAACAACCTCACTAAACACAGGTGTGAAAAAGGGGGATTCCGCTAACGGGCAAAGCGTGGCACGATTCTCTGCTCGCCGCTGTATTATGGTTGAGTAGCCGCTCGTGCGACACGGTGTAATTCTCCCAGCCGTAGCCTTGCCTGGGCGAGCATGTGCGCAATAAGGGGTTGCCGGGAGGCCCCTTCGCGAGAGGAAATGATGGGCGTCTCCAGCCCAGAGACGCCCGTCTACCTGCCTTTGCAGAGTAATTTATTGTGTTGGCGTTTGTTTTTAGATTTGTCCGGCGTCGTGCGGTAAAATGATTGGACCCACGCCTCTCCATCGGAACATGCCGATTTTACTCCTATAATATATAGGGTGTTCTTTATTGGTTCGTTATAGAAGATAGTTACGCAGCGCTCCCGGTGTGCATCTTCGCGGTATTCACCTAGTGCTATTGCGAAAGGTAAGCATTGAAGTTCTTCGACGCGGATTTCGGGGTGCTTACGAACAATTTTCAAAACTTCTTTATGCCCTAGATAAACTATGCCGGGATGACATCCCAGATATTTTGCAACGTCTCGTGGTAAGTCCCCAACTGGCAAAGAGGACTTTTGTCCAGAAACCAACTGGATCAAATGGCTCAGCTCCATAGGCATGGCACGTAATAAGAAATATCAATCCGAACGTAGTCAACGGTTCATTTCACAAGAGCGCGAACTCGGTTCTTTAGTTTTTCGGCTGCGGTTCGTTTTTTGCGGCGATATGATTTCGCCTGTGCCATTGTAGATTAGATCAAAAAAATGGGCCGCGGTCTGAAGCCACACTTCGCGCGGCCCTCAACGCGGCCAAGGGCCTAGGGCGCAGAACGTTCGCCTGTATTCGGCAGCTAGAAAACGGCTGCTGTCCGTCGCGATCACGCCACATGGCGGTATCGATGTCGCGTTTGTGTCTACGGACGCCGGCACATGTCGAATGTTCCCTGTCTCACGCTCTTCTGGAGATAATCGGACACGGAGAGATCGCCAGCCCTTCTGTCTAGTTCATCATCCATTTCATTGAGGCCGTCCTCATCATCCCGCACGAGCGACATTCCGTTGAAGAGTTCGTTATCGGTCATCATTTTGAGATCGCGTTTCGAGGTTGGCATCGTTTGTACTCCTACAAGATGGTGCACTGCAGCACCTATCGAAGGCCAAAGTCAAATGATGGAGGAAATGCCAGCAACGGCAATGCACCGGCTGGTCGCCGTCCAATGGCGTTTCAAAACAGCCAGGGCACCCAGAAATAAATGTGGTATGAATTGATGGTGCATCCGGCATTTAATGCAAAAGTACCTATAATATCAATTAGTTATGCATATCATCTGGCGGAGGGAGCGGGATTCCAACCCGCGATACGGTTTCCCGTATACACACTTTCCAGGCGTGCGCCTTCAACCACTCGGCCACCCCTCCCTTGTTTGGGTTCGGCGGACAAAAGTCCGCGTTCCCCATCCGGTTCGCACTCTAAAATCCCTGCAGATGCCGGATAATCCTAGAAGGCGCGCCACTATAGTGCGGCGACCCGCAAGTGCAAGGAGGCCATGGCGGTGCCGGCAGGCGATCGCCGATGAACTCGAGACTCAGGTTTCTGTGTTGACCAAACGCGGCCCTTGCGGCCCGTCTTTGAGACCCCAGGGCGCGGCGCATCGGCCGTGGGAGGGCGCTATGCGTGTTGCCGCGACTCGTTTAAATGTTCACTTATTGTTCTTGATCAAGGCGGCCCGACATGATGCGCTGGCCCCTCGGCCGAATGCAGTTTCATTTGAATATATATGCTCGGCAATCGGTTTCGTGGCACCGGAGTGTGCATGACTTCAATCAGACCGTGTGAAATCTCAAAAAATCTCGAGAAATGGCTCGGCGCAGTCGAACTTTTTGCGCTTTGGCGAGCATGCGACGGACGAGAAGCGCCGAAAATCGACCGACATTTTCCGACTGCCGCCCGCTCGTTCGAGTTTTCACACGGTCTGCAATAATGCCGCACCTAAAAAAGTCCTTTGATGGAACTTCCAGTGCGGATGTAGTAACAAGAAAATCCTTGCATGATTTACGGGTATGCACGGGTATCGACCGACGGCCAAAGCCTCGACGCGCAAGTGAAGCAATTGCGCGCAGCCGGAGCCGAGAAGGTCTTGCAGGAAACGGCGAGCGGCGCAAAGACCGACCACGACCAATTGCGCCGCGTCCTCGATCAGCTTTCAAAGGGCGACGTGCTGATGGTGACGCGCCTCGACCGGCTTGCGCGATCGACCCGCGACCTCTTGAACACACTCGCGACGATCAACGGCAAGGGCGCGGGCTTCCGTTCGCTCAATGACACATGGGCCGACAGGACGGCGGCGCTTGATGCTGACCGTGCTATGCGGGCTTGCTGAGTTCGAGCGCAAATTAATCCGCGCCCGCACGGGCGAAGGGCGCGCCCGCGCTAGTCGCGAACGGCGTCAGGCTCGGCCGCAAGCCGACCCTCATCCATCATCAGCAGCAAGAGGCGATCAAGCGCCTCAACGCTGGTAAGGAAACGCAAGGCGAGATCGCGCGCTCCTACAATGTGAGCCGCTGGACGATTTTCACGGCTCACAGCAAGAGCGCATGGATGTAGTTTGGAAGTAGCGGCAATTGTGCTTGCCGTCGTTGAAAGGCTTGCAGCTGCCATTACTCCTTGGACTATATAAGCCTCGCCATCAGCATCATCATACTGACGATCCTAATGTTAAAGTGGTTTCCGATAGGACGATAACGTGAAAAATCGCAGTTTGCAGTTTAAAGGCATATCTAGTCTAAGAGGCCATCGTCGCCGAGCGAATATCAGATTACGTCGCGAGTAAGCTGACGCCATTGATCGGACAGCACGCCTAGAACAGCACTTCCTTGATTCGAATCATAACGATCGGATCAATAAGATGCGACTTTTCGCGATGAAAATCATGTTTTCCCGCATAGCCAGCAAACGATCTGCTTCAGGACTCGATGTACTAGAAGGAGATGTACTAGAAGGAGATAAGCTACTAAATGAAAATTCTCTTCATCACCTCGGCGCATAACAGCCTCAGCCAACGTTTGTGGATCGAGCTTACCGAGCGAGGCCATCAGGTCATCGTCACATTGGCGGCCAGTCAGCAGGCGATGACAACTGCAGCCAAAGAGCATGCTCCTGATTTAATCATTGCGCCAATGCTCAAAGCTGCCATCCCGGAAGAGGTCTGGTCGCGATACACATGCCTAATCGTGCATCCGGGCATTCGCGGCGATCGGGGACCATCCTCACTCGATTGGGCGATCACTAATAGCGAGAAAGTTTGGGGCGTAACGATCCTCGAAGCGGCAGCGGAATGGGATGCCGGGCCGATTTGGGTTTCGCATGAATTTACCGTCAGCCCCTGTCCCCCCACCAAGAGCAGCCTGTATCGCCAGGAGGTCACGGAGGCGGCGGTGCGCGGTGTCCTCGAGTCCGTCACAAAGTTTGCATCCGGCCAGTTTCGCCCTGAGCCACTTGATTACAGCAAACCCGACGTCGTGGGATGTTTACGCCCGCCGATGCTTCAGCGCCACCGTGCCATCGATTGGATGAGTGACTCGACAAGCACGATCCTCCGCAAGATTTTCGCGCCGCCGACACTCCGCGCCGGGCGTGCTCGATACGTTGTTCGGCAGGAGCTATTTCCTCTATGGCGCCCATGAGGAAGACCGCCTCAAAGGAGCGCCGGGAAACATTCTCGCGCAACGGAACGGCGCCATATGTCGCGGCACAGTCGACGGCGCCGTCTGGATCACCCACCTCAAAGCCAGGGAAGAGCAGGGATTTTCGCGCGACATTTCGTGTTTCACGGAGTCACAGGAAGGGTGCGAGTTCTGCGGGGCCGAGGCAGTGTTTCGTCGCCGAGATAAAACTCCCTGCCGCGCAAGTGCTTGGACCGGCGGCGCGACGCATTCCGGAATCTCCGCTTTCCGTCGAAGACCCCATCGACCATCTGACGTTCCGCGAAATAACCTACACAGAAGAGGACGGCGTCGGTTATCTCGGTTTCGATTTTTATAACGGCGCGATGAGCACGGAACAATGCTATCGCCTTCGCGACGCCTTTCTCTATGCTCGGCGCCGCCCGACCAAGGTCATTGCCTTACTCGGCGGTCGGGATTTCTGGTCGAACGGAATTCATCTGAATGTGATTGAGGCGGCAGCCGACCCGGCGCAGGAGGCTTCCTGGCGCAATATCAATGCGATCGATGATCTGATCTATGAGACATCCACACGATGTCGCATCTCGTGATCGCTGGTCTGCGCGGCAACGCCGGTGCCGGCGGCGCCATGCTCGCTCTCGCTACTGATTGCATCTATGCGCGCGAAGGCGTGGTTCTTAACCCGCACTATAAGAGCATGGGTGGGCTGTATGGTTCGGAATATTGGACCTACACGCTGCCGCGCCGGGTTGGTCAGGATGAGGCGCTCCGATTAACGGAATCCTGCCTGCCGATCGGAACTGGCGCTGCCAAAAGGATGGGTTTTCTGGATGATGCATTCGGCGAAACTGTCGAGGAGTTCGAGGCAGCCCTAAAAGACCGGGCAAGCCGCCTGGCCCAGGATGCGCATTTTTGGCAGCTCCTTCACGACAAGAACGAGCGGCGTCTCGCCCATGAACGTCACAAATCTTTGGCCAGTTACCGCGACGAAGAGCTTGCGAAGATGTGGGTTAATTTCTTCGGAACCGATCGCGCCTATCACCGTGCACGCCAAGCTTTTGTCTTCAAGGGGAAATTACCCTCAAGCGAAAGGGCTTCTCCTTTTGCAGCGCCGACAAAGGGCATGTCCATGACCGGGTCGAAGCCAAGCCCGCATTATAACAAGACTTCCGGCGATTGAAAGCCCAAAAGCAGCTGCCGCTCTTGAAGGACGCCCTCGCCGAGCGAAAGGCGATTGCGGATTTCGACAGTATGCCCTCTATTCTCGGGACCGATAAACTTGAACTGAAGGTCTAGCCGCTGCACTACCCCATTCCCGCCCCGTTCCATAATGCCGCTTAGCGGTTTTTGGGGCTAGCGCCGCCATTTAAGTTCGCGTCGCGTCAATGAGCTTGTAACACGCCGAACACCGCTCTGGGGCGCGACCGGTCTTGTCGTGGTGAGCGGAAATCTTGATATTTTTAAATACCATCGGAACGGCGGCGAGGACCCTTTGGGTCAAGGTGAGAAGAACTTGCGGCGAGCATATGTTTTCCGGAATGCCTCGGGTAGCTGCCTAAAGCGAGCATTCGTGTCGGCACTTACGTTCAGCGCCACAAGCGGGCCTCCGCAAATCGCGACCCCATCGGCTGGAGACGACCCAAAGCGGATGTCCCAATGAACGTCCAGCGCAGACCAAAACCAAACTGATCGAACATGCGTGCAATTGGAAGGGACGAGAGCTGGCTCCATTTGACCACGAACTATATTCCAGCGCATGACGCCATCGCCGTTGACGGCGTCGAGGCAGTGCGCGTCCCAGTCAAACGGACGGTCGGGGACACCTTCTCGGCGAGCGAGACCTTCGACGTGTGCGCGGGTCTTGGTTCGCCGGTATCGCTTGACTATTTCGACCGGGTGCCCTTCCACTTCAGCGGAAAGATCGAAGCCGTCAAAATCGAGTTTCAATAACGCTCATCCGGCGCGTCTCCAGGGAGGAACGTATGATCCGCAAACACTTGGCGCTCGTTTGCGCGGTCCTTGGGACGATTTATTCCTCTTCACTGGCGAGAGCAGAAGCGCCGCGGCCAAACATTATTTTTATCATGGCCGACGATCTCGGCAACGCCGATCTTGGCTATCGCGGGGGCAAGGTTGAGACCCCGAAACATCGACAAGCTCGCAGCCGAGGGCGTCCGGCTCGAATCCTCTTCGATGGCCAAACAGGCGTGCACGCCATCGCGGGCGGCGCTCATGACGGGCCGCTATCCGATGCGCTACAGTCTGCAAACCCTGGTCATTTTTCCAGTCACACCTACGGCCTGCCAACCGATGAACGGACTTTGCCCGCAAGCTTTGAAGGACGCGGGTTACAACACGCTCATGGTCGGCAAATGGCACCTTGGCCACGCGGATAAGAAATATTGGCCCGAAAACCGCGGCTTTGATTACTTCTACGGCAATGTCATGGGCGAGGTCGACTATTTTACCCGCGAGCGCGGCGGAGTGATCGACTGGCAGCGCAACGGGGAATTCTTGAAAGAGCCGGGCTACTACACCACCCTCATTGGCCATCAGGCGGTCGAGCTCATCGATCAGCAGGACGGAAAAAAGCCCTTCTTTCTCTATTTTGCCTCGCTCGCGCCCCATGCCCCCTATCAGGCGCCGGATGAATATCTCAAGCGCTATACGGCGATCGCCGACAAGCAGCGGCGCTCCTATGCGGCCATGATCACCGTGCTCGATGACCAAATCGGGCGCATCGTGGCTGAACTCGACAAGAAAGGACTGCGGGACAATACCGTGATCTTGCTCGCCAGCGACAATGGAGGCGCAACGAGCGGCCTCTTCGCCCAGGGCGCGAAGAGCAAGGAGGAGCGTGAGCATAAAGAGGGAGGCATCGAACAGGGGGCGAAGGCGCCGGCGTCCAATGCACCTTTCAGAGGCGGCAAGGGCAGCCTCTATGAAGGCGGGGTTCGCGTGCCGGCTTTCGTCAACTGGCCGGGCAAGCTCAAGCCTCGGGTCGTTAACGCGCCGGTGCATATGGTTGATGTCATGCCGACACTGCTGGCTTTGGCGGGCGGCAAGGGCAGCGCAGACCATCCCTTCGACGGCAAGGATATGTGGAAGACCCTTGCCGATGGGCGAGCGAGCCCAAACGAGGACGTGCTGATCAATGTGGAGGCTTTCGGGTCGCGATCCGCAAGGGCGACTGGAAGCTGGTGAAGCTCGCGCTTCTGCCGGGCAAGACGGAACTCTATGACCTCGCCCACGACCCTGGCGAGATGACTAATGTGGCCGGCGGAGCATCCCGAGATCGTTCGGGATCTCGAGGCGCGGCTTCTGGCCTATGCGAGGCAGCAGAAGCCGAGCGAGTGGATCAAGGCGCAACCGGCCTTTGTGGGCGAACAGGGCAAGACGGTTTTGGATCCCGATTTCGATATTGATGATGGCGGCCTGCCGCATGAGAAGCCACAGCTTCCGGACCATGATCTTTTCCGATTTCAGTACCATGGTTGCGCAGGGCGAGGACGCGGGAATGCGTCCTTTATCTAGCTCTGCCGTCCCTCCTTGCATGTTATGTTAGAGCTCTGATGGAGGGTTAAATCATGATCACGACTTTAAATTTTTCCGTCGCGCTGGCGGCAGTCGTCGCGATTACGACCCCGAGGGCCGGCGCAAGCCCAGCCGGTAGCGCCATTGATCGAGGACAGACGCACCTTTGCGCTTGCACCGACGCAGGTCCGCGCGGGGCATCGGGGAGGCGTGGCGGTCGCTGCGGAAGGCATCGCGGCGGCGCCGTCGTGCGTGGACCCCGTGGCGGCGTCGCGGCGGTCGGAGGGAGCCACTATCATGGCGGATACCGCCATGGCGGCTACTATCACGGCGGCCGGTACTATGGCGGCGGCGCCTGGGTCCGGCCCTATCGCTGGGCGCCCGGAGGTGCGATCGCCGCAGGTGCCGCGATTGGCTTCGTCACCACCGCGACGGCGGCGGCCTGGGCCTCCGCCCCGCCACAGCCTGGACTGTGCTGGTATTACACCGACCCCAGCCAAAGGGCAGGCTTCTGGGACACCTGTCCGCGATGACCGGTCGGCAGCCCGAGGATTGTTTCACTGTCATAGGGAATTGCTATTCGGGCTCAGTTTTGTGCCTTCAGGGGCGCCGGTTACGGAGGAAATGCATGGTGTCGAATTTACGTTTGGTCAGATGGCTCGCCCTAGTCTTGT
>CAWAQW010000033.1:0-231621 GCA_963784075.1 uncultured Alphaproteobacteria bacterium
GCTGTTGAGGTTGAGATTGCCGCGCGGCGCGACGGACGATGCTGGGTTGGTTGGATCAAGACGCGCCTCTCCGTGAGCTTTTTGCTCGACCGGATGACGACCGAAACGCGCCACACCGGCGCGGGATGAAGCGGCGGCCGCAGTTCCGCAATAGCCGCGGGATGTCAGCGAGGAATGCCGTGAGATGGCGTCAGCGGCCCGGGCTTCATCGCCTGTCGCCAGCGTGCGCAGAAAATTGCCAAGATTGCAGGCGAGCGCACGCGGCTTGCAACGGATCGCATTGGCGGTCAATGACCGGCGTGACAACCGCGTCCCCTTGACCGCGCCTTTCTCTTCCTTGAGTCACGGCCCTCACGAGTCACGCTTGTTGGCGAAGGCGATGACATTCCCGGCGGGGCGTTGGACGGCGTGCGGCGGCTCCGTGTCCCGCCTATCAGTGGCGACGCTATTCTTGAGGACTCCGGGCGTTTGTGCCGCGGATCTTCGACTAATCGAATGCCACCACAAGTCCGAGCTTTTCGAATTCCTCTTCGATCGCTTGCAAAATCTTCTGCAGCTCCTCGATTTCGATCTCGATCTCGTCATGCGGCGCGTCCCAGCTCAAAATCCTGTCCAGATCAACGGTGAAATCGGCCGGGTCCTCCATGTTGGGCAAAGTTGGGGCAGGAAGAATTGTCAGAATGCGCTCCCCCCAGCGAACGCGGATCGCCCCTTCGGTCAGGGTGATCAAAGGCTCTGTTCCACGTTTGGCCATTGGCTCCCAGCCCCGGCGATGCCGCCGCTCTGGCGAACGGCGTCGATCACTTTGCGCATGACACGCGGGAACGCTTCCTTGTCGAGGTTGCGCGCCGGCGTCCAACGATAGCCGCTGGGCGCCCGCCTGTCTTCCCCCACTTCCGTAACATAGATCGAAAGGCGCAGAGCAAAATGGGTGAAGCTATGGTCAATGGACGTTGCGAGTTTGTGAAAGGGAGCCTTAAGGGGCGCTTGGCTTTGCGCTGACGCCTCATCGAAATCGGCGTCCCAAGAGCTTCCGGGCAATTCCGTCATGCCGCCGAGAAGCCCCTTTTCCGGCCTTGTGCGGACGAGAACGGCCCCGTCCCGCCGGCGCACAAAAAACGCGGCGCCCCGCCGCAAGGGCCGCTCCCGGCGCGGCGCCTTGCGCGGAAGATGTTCGGCGTCCCCCGACGCGTGCCCGCGACACTCGGCGCGCAAGGGACAAACGCCGCAAGCGGGGCGCCGTGGCGCGCAGATCATCGCGCCAAGGTCCATCATCGCCTGCGCGAAATCGCCCGGCCGCGCAACCGGCACCAAGGCCTCTGCCTTCGCCTTGATCGCGGCCTGCCCCGCCGGCGGCGGCGTCGCAATCGCAAAAAGCCGCGCGACGACCCGCGTGACATTGCCATCGATCGCGGCCGCGCGTTGCCCGAAGGCGATCGCGGCGATGGCCGCCGCCGTATAGGGCCCGATCCCTGGGAGCGCCCGCAAGGACGCTTCGGCGGCGGGAAATTTGCCGCCGAACGCGCCGGCAATCACTTTCGCGCAGGCGTGGAGATTGCGCGCCCGCGAATAATAGCCAAGCCCGGCCCAGGCTTGCATCACCTCTTCGCTGCGGGCCTCCGCCAAAAGACCGACATTGGGCCAGCGCGTCACAAAAGCCGCGAAATAGGGTTTGACCGCCGTGACCGTCGTTTGCTGCAGCATGATTTCGGAAAGCCAGACCTTGTAGGGGTCGGCCGCCTCGCCCGGCCGGGCGCGCCACGGCAGATCGCGGCGATGGCGATCATACCAGGCAAGGACAGCCTTTCCGGCCCGTGCCTCAAGGCTCATTGGCAAAGTCATACATGCGCCTCGTTTCAAAGGAATATGAACAAAAGGTAAACCGAGGGGACGAAAGATGAGCGAGACTGTCAAGCCGATACCCGAGGGACATGAAGGGGCCATCCCCTATCTGACGGTCGGCAACGCCAGCGAAGCCATCGCATTTTACAAAAATGCGTTCGGCGCGGTGGAGGTGCTGTGCATCGCCCATGAGGGCAAGGTCGGACATGCGGAGCTCGCGATCGGCAAGGCCAGGTTCATGCTTTGCGACGAATTTCCAGACCATGAAGCCTTGAGCCCGCGCACGATCGGCGGGACAGCCGTCATGATCCACCTCTATGTCGAGGATGTCGATGCGTTCACGGCCCGCGCGGTCGATGCGGGCCTGAAAATTCTCCAGCCGGTCGCGGATCAGTTCTATGGCGATCGCGGCGGCAAATTCGAGGACCCGTCCGGGCATCGCTGGTGGATCGCGACCCACAAGGAAGATATTCCGCCCGAAGACCTAAAGCGGCGCGCCGCCGCTCTGTTTGGCGGGAGCGCCACGTGACGTTTGGCGCTGCTGGCCATCCGGGAAAGGGGCCGGCGAAGGAAGTCTTAGACCCGCGTGAAATTTCATCTGCCGCACCCCGCCGAACTCCGGTAGAGTGGAAAGATGCGGAAAAGCCCCACGCGCAAAACCTCTTGGTCCCGGCCCCTTGCGGATTTCCTTCAAACCGCGATCGATCCGGTTGTGACGCGGCAAGGGTTTGGCGAGTCCGGTCTTATTTTATATTGGGACGACATTGCCGGCGAGAGGCTCGCCGCGATGTCGCAACCGGTCAAGATGCAATGGCCGGCGCGGGGACGCGACCGCGCGGCGGACACGGGCGCGGCCCCGGCAACGCTCATCATCCGGGTCGAATCCGGATTTGCGCTTGAGCTGCAGCATCAAGCCCCCTTCATCATTGAGCGCGTCAACGCCTATTTCGGCTGGCGCTGCGTCGCGCGGATCGTGCTGAAACAGGGTCCCATCGTGGCGCGGCCCCCTGCCCGGCCCGCGGCCCGCCCGCCGGACAAGGCCGCGGAAATGGCGGCGGAACAATGTGTCGGCCCAATCGAGGACGAGCCGTTGCGGCACGCTTTGACACGGCTCGGGGCGCGCATATTTGCCAGCTCCTGACGGGTCCTCCCGGCTCGGCGGCTCATTCGTCAATATGAGTTGCTCGCCCGGGGCATCGCCGGGCTGCCCTCCTGCGGGCAATCTGGCAATCTTGCGCGAGCCCATGCGCCCTCCCCCCGGCCAGAGCAATGTCCGGGCGGACCGAATCGGGGAGGTTCCCGCTCAGCTTTGTTTCCGTTGAGGGGCCATCGCAAGGGCCATGCCGCGGTCAAATCGCTGTCATCGCTGCCGCTGAGGCGCGCTGTTTTCAAATTCGGCCGCATAACTCGCGACAGCTTTGGCCGTATCGATCATTGGTTGCTGACTAACGGTAACAAATCCCCCTCCGGGTCGATCTATGTCTTAAATCAACAATATGACGGCGGCAACCAATAAGCTCATGATATAGACGGGCAGCCTCCAGCGTCGCTTTTCAACCCCGCTGGCGTATCCCGCGAAGCCGATCGCCACAACGGCGATACCATAGAGCGCGAACAAGACGATATTCGGCACGCGATTACGAAGCGCGGTCAGGCGCGTTTCCTGATTGTCGAACATTTCGTTCAGCGCCTGAATATATAGGCCAGTCGGCACCACCGAGTTATCCCTCGCCATGGCTGACTTGACCTGCAGCCAAAGCGCCTCCTGAATCGCGTTCGAGCGGGCAATAGCGGCGTCCATTTCATCCGGCGTCGGCACGCGCGTAGTAATATCCAACCGAATCTGGACATAATCGCGGAATAGCCTCAAGCTCTCGGCGCCATAGGGCGTTGGCAGCAAGCGCGCGCGCAGAGCGGCGGTTCCAATCGCATTCGCCTCCCTCAGAAGGGCGTCGCGTCGCGCGTCGAAACGCGAAAGCGCCATGGCGAAAGTGAAACTGATCATCAGCGCCAGAAGGCCGAGCATGGCAGCCTCCAATGTGGAGACGTTCGCCTCTCCCGCGACGCGCAATCCAAGATGATGGCCAATCTCGCTCGCGACGAAGAGCGCGCCGATGCTCATCACGAAAATGGCGGGAAGCGAGTAATCTGCTAGACCTTCCACGCTCTCTCCCTCTGCATGTTATCGTCCATCAGCTGCCGCTGCGTGTTGCGGTTCCCGCAGATTGTCGATCAGGATGTAGACACTAACCAGAAGAACCCATGCAGGAAAGATGAAAAGAACCCAATCCAGATAGCCGCTAAAAATAAGAGGGCACCTCGAAAAATAGGCGCTTCCCTCCACGGTGCAAATCAGATTCAAGGTTCTCATGCTCTGAGCGCGGGAGGTTGGAATGGGACAGCTTGGTTTTTTCGATTTGAACCGACGTTATGAAAGTCTCGATAAAAAGAGCGATCCGCTTGCAGTGATCGCGGCGATGGTTCCGTTCGAATCCTTCCGGCCAAAGCTGAAGGCGGCTCTGATTAAAGGCGAGCTTCGCAAGAGCGACGCGGAACGCAAGAGTTCAGCGGGACGCAAGCCTTGGGATGAAGTCGTGATCTTCAAGGCGCTGGTGTTGCAGGCGCTCTACAATCTCTCCGACGATCAGGCGGAATACCAGCTTCGTGATCGCTTCTCCTTCATGCGCTTTCTCGGTTTGGGGCTGGAGGATGCGGTTCCCGACGCCAAGACTTCTATGGCTCTATCGCGAGGCGCTGGCGAAGGCGGGCGCGGTGGAAGAGCTGTTCGATCTGTTTGACGGGTTCTTGAAGGACAAGGGCTATCTCGCCATGGGCGGGCAGATCATCGACGCAACGATCGTGTCGGCGCCCAAGCAGCACAATTCGCGCGAGGACAACGAGACGATCAAGGAAGGCAAGATGCCGGAAGACTGGAAATCGAAGCCGGCCAAGAACCGCCAGAAGGACAAGGACGCGCGCTGGACGAAGAAGCATGAGCGCTCGTATTTTGGATACAAGAACCATATCGGCGTCGACCGCCGGCACAAACTCGTGCGCCGTTACGTGGTGAGCGCCGCGAGCGTGCACGACAGTCAAAAGTTCGAAGATGTTCTTGATACGAGCAACACGGCTTCGGACGTGTGGGCCGACAGCGCCTATCGCAGCGATGACATCGAGGAAAAGCTCGCTGAGCGCGGCCTGAAGAGCCGCATTCATCGCAGGGCCTATCGCAATCGCAAACTCAGTGAGGCGCAGAAGGCCGCCAATACGACGCGCTCGAAGGTGCGCGCCCGCGTCGAGCATGTATTTGGTGATCAAAAGAATGGCATGGGAGCCGAGCTCGTGCGCACCATCGGCATCGTTCGCGCCCGGTGCAAGATCGGAATGATGAACCTCGTCTACAACATGCGCCGCTTCGTTTGTCTTGAAAGGATGGCCGCCGCGGCCGGGTGAACCGGCGCGCCATGCGTCGGGTCGCGTGCGTTGAGCCGATCAAGCCACCACCTGAGAAATCGGTGGCGACTTCAGGCAGCCTCGATGAGAGGCCAAGGATTGAACGATCTACCGCGTTGCGAACTCGAACGCCGGTCATCACACCATAAGGGGATATTTTTTCGAGGTGCCCAAGAAGGAATGCAGCCGATGCATATCCCAGAAATGCTATCCAGCGCGCCGTGAGGTGAGTGTTTATGGCGAGCGTGGACGTCGTGATCATGAAGACCGCGGCCATCTTGAATGCGTAAATATGCATGATGTCGTACGTAAAGGCGCGAGCGAAGGCAATGGTGGCGGAGCCGAGAAGCGCGCCAGGCGCGGCAGAATGGGCCAGGATGAGGCCCCCCATGGCCGACGCGGCCACGAACATCATGCCGAGGAACATGAAGCCGCTCCCTAGGAAAACCGTTGCAAAAAACTGGTCTTCCTTCTGACCGCGGCGATCACGCAGAACGCCAAGGAACCAAAAGAAGGCAACCCCCGCGAACGGCACAAGGTTCAAGGCAAGGGACACTTTTCCCGAACTCGTTTCCAGCCAGGAACCAGTCTCGAGTGGGTCGGCGGGGACCGAGTGCCATAGCAGCCAGAGGCTGCAACTCAGGAGGATCGAAAAGACGATCCCGGCGATGGCGGCGGCCGCGGCGTTCTCAGTCCGGGGCGGACGAAGGGCGCCTTGGGGTCGACCACAACGGGGGACGGATTGCGCATCTCTGCTACTGTGTCCCAAGTCGCAGCATTTGTACCAAACGGTGTACTATCATGTGCCAGTCTCCAGACGAGCGATCTCGTCGAACAACCACTCTGAAAATCCGGCCGTCTTGTCGACAGCGCCATCGAACGATGGACCAGGACCACCACCGCAACGACCAGCATCGTGACCGAATTCCATGCCGCCCTCCGTCCCGAAGCAAACGCCAACGAAGGGCTATTCAGGGGGCCTAGGCCTCGGTGATGACCTTGATTCGTCCCTCCCTCACCGCCTTGATGAACGCCCTGTAGTCGCGTTGGTTCTGGTCGGCATATTCGACCGCGAACTCGCAAACGGCGTCGTCAAAGGTCGAATTGGAACCCAAATAGCCTGCGATCCTCGCTGCGTCGCCCGATCGCGCATGCGCCCGAGCGAGTGCCCACGCACAGGTTCTCCCGTACATCCGCCGTACATCCGCAGGCGCGTGAAGTCCCAGTCTTCAATGATCGCGGAGATCTTCACGTCACGGAGCTGGCGAAGGTAGTAATCGCGGTCGTTTTTTCCCCGCGTCCAACCCAGGAACATGTCGCTCGCCGACTGCATGAGGCGCTGGCCCGCCGCAACCCGCTCTCCGTGGTTATGATGCAGGCTCTTCCCCGCATATGGCTCCAGCACTGATGCCTTGGCTTCTTTGACCTGCAGGAATATCGGTTCATCGTCCGCCGCCATAAAAAGCCCAACGCCGCACCACGTGCCGACGCTGCCGACGCCGACAGCCTTTCAGCCTTGATCGCGAGGTCGCAAAGATGAAAACGATCGAACAAGACACGGACGTGCTCGGGCAGCGACTCGCGGTAAAGCGCGATCGCCTCGCTGTATCCTGACTTGAGCCCCGGCGCCTGTTCTGCTGTGGGATGGAATATCAGTGGCGGCTCGTCCTTGATCCGAGGCATTGAACCGTGCTCGACGAGCTTTGGGAAGAGTTGTTCTGGCGCACTTTTCTCGCGCGCCTGTTCAGCTCTCTGCGCGAGTTTCTGCTCGAGGCGCTCGCGGTCTTCTTCGGTCGGCATTTCCCGAGCGAAGCGTTCGATGTCGATCCTGTCGTACCAGACCTCCAAGGCGCGCATGGATGCATAGTTCGCCATCCGCTCCCGGTAGGAGCACACCGTATCCGTCGCCGCGTTTGCTGCTTCGCTCTCAGCGAATCGAAGGTGACGCGCCGCGACAACACATTGCGCGCCGCCTACAGCAATGCGCGCGGCATCGATCTCGAAGACATCACCGACCTTTCCCGGCCATCAGCGCTCAGCAGCTTAGTGACGACCAAGAAAGGATTTTGGTTCACTTCTTACGCCATCCAGCAGAACATCGTGCAAAGCGAACAGAATCCGGAGGTCGGGTGGGGTCTGTTCACACTCGCGACCCTGTCAGACGGTAATCCCAGCCCTGTCAAATGGAGTGTCCTCGCTGGCCTTGGAGGGAACACTCTGTTGGCGGGCCGCGAGAACGACCGATGGGGAATTGGGTTCTTCCACTTTGGGCTGACGGAGCCCTTGCTTGCCGGACTGGCCGCGCTGGAAGTGAACCGACGTAGCGAAGGCGAGGTGGAGGGCTTCTACAATCTCGCGATCACACCATGGCAGCGCCTCTCCGCCGATCTGCAGGTGATCGATTCCTGGAATCCGAGCACGTCGCAGGCGATTGTGGCGTTGCGCCTTCAAACAAAGTTCTAGCTAATTCGACCGGGCTATTTTGATTTCAAGATCGGGGGCGAGGCGCGCGAAAGAGCGGCAGAGTCTTCCGCGGCAACGGCCTGACGGTAGTCCACTCCTATTCGGCGAGTTCATTCGAATGGTTCGAGGCTCCAGTTTGGAGCTTAACTCCTCGCAATTCCCAACGACGAGCACGCTCGACATGGTCGCGAGGATGACGGCGCCAAGGGCCACAAAGCCCGCAGCGAGAGGAGGACGCCGAACGCGATGATCCATTTTCCTGCGCGAGATTGGAGCTTTCGCCTATGCCGCGCAGCAAAGCCTAAAGGTTCGCGTGGAACCTTCGCACCCGTATCGAGTTCCGTATCTCGGCTAAATTTCGGGAGGCTTCGATGGAACGACGTGCATTCTTGAAACTGCTCTGTATTGGAGCGGGTGTGGTGGCAGCCGCGGCGCCCGCGGAGGCTCTCACCTCATTCGTGCCGGTCGCCGCGCCGGACCGTGATCTGGATTTAGCACCTCAGCCGGGCGTCGCCACCTCGAAAGACATGGAGCGCGCGCAAGTCGAGAATGCATGGTATGGTCATTGGCGTCGCGTTCATCGGCGTCATTGGCGTCGGGTCCATCGGCGCCATTATTACTGATCGCGGCGGACGGTGCGCCCTGCGCTTCTGCCCGCCACACGCCCGTTGACGCGCCATAGAAGCCGGGTTCGGCCATCATGTTGTTAAGTCGATCGAAATTGACGCTATGGAAAAGCGACTGGCGTCGGCGCCAGTCGGCGCGTGTATCGGCCCCGGGACGTTGAACCAGTTTGGCATTCCGGACGGTGTCTTCCTAAGTCTGTGGTAGGTGTCCGCAAATGGCGCTGGACGTAAGCGCCGGCGGGCTCGCTTGCGGTAGCTATCGTGGGCACTCCGGAAAACATATGCTCGTTACGAACTTTTCGCAGGTTGACCCAACTCGGACGCGCGACGCGTTACCTTAGGCAAGCCTGGGGTGCTACAATCTCTAAAAGCCAACAGTCCCGCACGATTCCTGCGGCGGCTATCATTCGATCCGGGCAGCTGCATTCGCGCCGCTGGTCAAGCACTGCGGCTGGATTCGTGGAGGGGCCGTTATTTTTACTGCGTCATAAACGCAATCGGGTTGCAGGTGATCGTGGCGTCGACTGACAGCATGGACATCGCGCGAGGGATTTTGCGAGCGCGACGGTGAGGCGTTTTCTGATCGTCGCGATCGAGTTTTCGACGTGGCGTTCGGGACGGATCGGCGGCGCCTCGGGGTCGATAACCTTCGGGTAGTCGAGGCATCGTGCGCCGCCGGGAGGCTGAGGGGGGGAATCGCGTCCCGTTCCGAGATCAAGAATCCGTAAGCGGCGATGCAGAGCGTGGCATGATGGTGAAAGCCACGCTAACCTCGACCTTCGTAATGGCTCAAGCCGAGTTCGCCTTTGAGCTCTTCGTAATCACGTTCGATACGCCAGCGCAGTTTGGCATAATCGACGAGTGTGGCGAGGGGCGTGTCCTCGGGCAAGGTAGAAAGCCAGTATTTCGTGGGAGCCGCCTCTCCCTTCGGCCATTCGACGAGCAGCCATTCGACCGGATGCGGTGTGGTTCGCTTGTAGTCCCGCGCGGCGAGGTGCACGCGAACGGCGGCGAAGCGGGAAGCAAGCGGCGCGTTCGATCCCTCCCGCCAGGTAACGCTGCGCCATGCCTTTTTGCCTAAGCTCAGAGCCAATTCTTTGACCGAGACAGGCTTGTGTTGGTCGTCGCGCTGCACGTTGCAAGGGCGTTGGCCGCGACCACTCCACCGCTTGGGAGGCAAAGGCGCCTGACCTGGCGGCCACACGCTGGGCGTCGATTGGATGCCGGCGACATAGGGCAGGTTCAGAGCACTGACACCGGCACGGAAGTCACTGTTTGCACCATAGCCCGCATCGGCCAAGACGATACCGGGGGCGACACCTGCCGCATGGGCTGCGCGGATCTGATCGAGCGCGATCTGCGGCTTGGTTTTGAACCTGACATCCTTAGGCACATGCGTCTTTTTCCGCCGTGCCGCATCATTTGCCCAGGTCTCCGGCAGATAGAGCCGGTAAGCGATCGGCAGGCTCGCCGAATGAGCGATCGACAACGTAACTGCGACTTGACAATTGTCCTGTTTGCCGAGCCGCCCACAATACTGTCGCGCGACGCCGACCGAATGCGTGCCCCTCTTCGTAAAACCGGTGTCATCGACGATCCAGGCTTCGATCCGCCCTTGTCGTTCGATGCCAGGCAAAACCAGCTCATGGATTTTTTGCAAAACGGCCTCGTCCGGCCAGGGCGCCTGGCCGACCAGGTGTAAAAGCGATTGATGTTTGGCCGAAACCCGGGCAGGCGCCACGATCGCCGCCATCGGCTCGACGCTCTTGCGTTCGCCCGGCATCAGCAGGCCAACGCAATAATCATTTAAGGGTTCGGCGCGATCGGCGTGGCCGATGACTTCGACGAGAGCCTCGACATAGGACGCAAAACGCGCTTGGCTGGCTTGCCCGGAAAGATCCATATCAACGACCCTTTGTCGGTCAACGAATCACCAAATTACCAGATCAGCGAGCACAGCGAATCCTATCAAATTTCATAACTCAGTAGAATTATCCGGTTGGTCTTGCGTTGTACTCAGACGAGGATACGCAACCAGCCGGATTTCTGATGCAACCCCCTCAGCGCCTCCCGGAGGTGCCCTCTCCTCCGTCAATCTGTTGACCAATAAGCGCGATGGCCCGCTGATAGACCGGAGCAGCATTCCATGCCTGGATAGCTCCGAAATTGGCTTCGCCGGGCTGGTATCCCGCGCCCGCCTGCCAGCCATGGGCCCTGAGGAAATTTGCCGTCGAGGAAAGCGCGTTGGCCGAGTTGTCGAGATTTCCGCCGGTGCCGTAGTCTAGGATAGTCTTGGGCAAGAACTGTGTCTGGCCGATCTCACCGTGCATGGAACCGCGCGTGCTTGCCGAGAGGACGCCGCGATCGATCAGTGTCAGAGCTGCGTAGAGCTGATCGGTGAAATAGGCCGACCGGCGGCAGTCATAGGCGAGAGTCGCCACGGCCGACAGAGTATTCTGATTCCCGTGCTCCCTCCCGAAGCCCGTCTCCATTCCCCAAATGGCCAGGAGCGGCCCCGGCGGGACGCCGTAGCGTTGCTGGATGGAGGTGAAGAGTGCCGCATTGGATTGCTTGAGCGCGCGCCCGCGCGACGCGATGACCGAGCCGCCACGCTTAGCGAGAAACTGATCGAGCGACAAATGAAAGCTTCTCTGGCCACGGTCAGCCGCGATGGTCGCCGTCGCATAGTTCGTCCCCATAAGGGCTGCGACAGAGGAGGCACTGACACCCCTTGCCCTCGCTTCATCGGCGAACTGCCTCTTCCACGCCTCGAAGCCGGCCGCGGTGTTGCCGCACTGCGCGGCGTCCGCTTTGCCGGCCATCCACACGAGCGCCGCCAAGGCTGCGATGATGACCGTCTTAAACTTCCCGCCCTTTGTCATTCAGAACTCCTTTTATACCCTTTGCATCAGACGAAACGCTGGCTCGCCATCCCTGCCGAGATGAGGTGTGATCGCCGGCTCTCGCGCCTTCAAGATCCGATGCCCTTCAAGATATCAAAAAGTAGCCGCGCTGCCCAGCAGGGCCACCACGAGGGCGTGGAAGTAGAGACCGTTCATCGGATTATAGAGTCGTACCCGGTCATCCGTCTTAACCCTGCGTAACGCCAGCTCTTGGCGCAAAGCCGCCGTACCAGGAGCGCCCAGAGTCTTCAGATGCCGGACGAAGAGCCGACCTACCGCTTTCTCAGGAGGACCCGGAAGTCGCGCCTTAAGGCTTTCGCCTTTGCGGAGCTTCACGCCGGTTTGCTAATAGATCACCGCCTATCACGAGGGCCGCATCAGCATGATGCGCATCGTCGCGAACGCCGCGTCAATGCTCCCCGGCATGGGTTTTCGGGCGTCAGGCGCGAGAGACGATCGGCCAAAGCCATGCGGCACCCCGCACGCCGCTCGAATCCCCATGTGCCGCCCGTTTGATCGCCGTATCGACGCCATCCGAAAAGGCGTAACTGCCGACCAGTGCCGGAAGTCCGGTGTAGAGGCGCACGATGTTGGAAAGGCCCCCACCAAGCACGATCACATCCGGATCGAGCACGTTGATGATGCTCGCTAGGCCGCGTGCCAACCGATCCTGATAAAGCAAAAGGCATTCCAGGGCGGCAGGGTCGTCTCTATCGGCCGCAAGTGCGATCTCCTCCCCGGTCAAGTCCTTGCCGGTGCGAGAGTCATAATCGCGAGAGAGAGCCGCGCCGCATAGGAACGTCTCGATGCAGCCCCGCTTTCCGCAGTAACAGGTGGGGCCCGGCTGTTCATTGTCGTGAGGCCAGGGCAGCGGATTGTGGCCCCACTCACCGGCAATCCGGTTATGGCCCACGATGAGCTTCCTCCCAATGACGAGACCACCGCCAACCCCGGTGCCAAGAATGACGCCGAACACCACGTCCGCCTTCGCGCCAGCGCCGTCAACCGCCTCGGAAAGAGCGATACGCCTTGTTGACGGTGCCTATACTAAAGTAATTGGCCCATCCCCGCAGCGTACGGTTCAACTTCGCCACCAGCAGTGTGGTCTCTTGCCATGTCCCTGCTCGATCGGTCAGTGCGTGGACTTTCTCAACCACCCGCTTGATGCTTTTCTTTGATGGCCGCTGTCCCAGGCGTGCCTGGCCGGTTCTCGCCGAGTACATCCGCCCGAACGTGTACCCCAGAAAGTCGAACTCCCCTTCCGGCACCTTGCACAATTCGTGTCTTCTCCTCATTCACCCTCAGCTTCAGTTTGCCCATGATCTCGCGCAGGTGGTGCAGCGCTGCTTCGGCGTTGCCCCTCCGGCACAGGATTACGAGGTCGTCGGCGTAAGTAATAAGGCGACTGCCAAGACTTTGCTCAAACCCAAGCTTCTTCCATCCCAGCACAAACCGGCGCATGTAAAGATTCTAGTTACTTCGTATGCGTTCGAGTTGGCTCTTGCCATTGACGAGACTAAGGGGGAATTACACCCAGGCGAACAATTTCTGACGACGAGATCAATCATTGCTCGACCTTTGGCGGCCAGTGGAAAGCACGGAGTGTCTCGCGTCTTGGATCGATCGATCACACCATCTGCTCGTTGCCTTGCAAGTTCTGGCATCGGCTCAGCACGGTTGCAGGTGAGTTGCTCCCCGTGTCTGGCTGATCTCTACGCGGCGCCCATCAAGGCGGCGGGCGCGGATTTCGCGGCATAGCTGTTGCCTGTGACTATCAGCTTCCAGGCGATGCGGGCCATTTTGTTGGCCAACGCCACGGCGGCCAACTTCGGCGGTTTGCGCTTGAGGAGGTCGACGATCCAGGGCGATCCGCGCCCACCGCGTCGTACATGTTGGACGACGGCGGTCGCCCCAACCACTAACACGCTGCGCAGGCTTCGTCGCCGGCCCTTGTGATGACGCCGAGCCTGACCTTGCCGGCCGTTGAATGATCCTTTGGCGTCAAGCCGATCCAGGCCGCGAACTGCCGCCCCGATCGAAACATCTCAGGCGCCGGGGTCTTCATCATCAACAGCACCGCGCCGATCGGACCGATGCCGGGGATATTGGCGAGACGTCGGCTGCATCCACCGGCCTTGTGCCAGGCCATGAGCTTGGCGTCGACTTCGGCGATTTGCGCCCGCAGCTGCGCATATTCTTCAGCTTGGGCCGCGAACAGCTCGCGAGCCAGGACAGGTATGCTCTCATCAGTTTGAATGCGATCGAGCAGCGGATCGATGTGCGCCATCCCCCTGGCGGCGGTAAAGCCGAACTCGGCCGCATAGCCGCGGATGGCGTTCGACAGCTGCGTGCGATTGCGGATCAGCCGATCGCGCAAGGCAACCATCATCAGACCCGCCTGTTGTTCGGCAGTCTTCACCGGCACGAAGCGCATCGTCGGTCGACTCATCGCCTCGCAAAGTGCCTCGGCGTCGGCGGTATCGTTCTTGCCGCGCTTCACATACGGCTTGACCAACTGAGGCGCGATCAGCTTCACCTCATGGCCGAACGACCGCAAAATCCGCGCCCAATGGTGCGAAGCGCCGCAGGCCTCGATCCCGATCACCGTCGGTACAAGCGCCTTGAAGAAGGCCACCATCTCTTTGCGCCGCAGCTTCTTACGCAAAACCACGTTCTCGGCGGCGTTCACCCCCATGAAGCTGGAAAAAATATTTCGATGTATCCATGCCAATTCGGCTAATCTGTTCCACGGACGGTCCCCTTTGTTCGAGATCTGCAACGACCTCATTCTGGCACAATCGATGCCGTCGGGGCCGTCCACCCCAACACCCACGGCGGAAATTCAAACTGCGACCGAGCCACGGTGGCATGCGGGGCTGCCCCGGTCAAAAGTGCCTCGGCCATCCTAAGGGTACAGGGGTGTCAAGCGAGGAAAGATTTTAAAAAATCACGAGACCTATCGCAGAATCGCGTTTGCCCCAAATTGTCGCGCCGCACCTCGCGCTGCCTTGCGAAAGTGCAATTGCGCAGAGCGTCCATCGTACCAAAACGTTTCACGGGGGGAATGTAGGGGGCTGCTTAAGATATAGCTATTGTTTCCATCAACATATAGTTGCTGCGATCCGGTACGCAATCGGGTGCGCTATCCTGTACGCGATCCGGTGCATTCAAGGCGCGAACCATCGCGTTTTTGAAAGAGAAGCTCGATCTCAATCAGCGCCAGCTCAACAGCGCATTGGATCGCGGGTTCCCGGCTTTTTTGACCCGTTATCGGGCGGATGGAAACGTATTATTGGTATTGCTCGAGATCATATCACTGTTATATAACTGTTATAAATATAGAGCTGTTAAAATCATTGTTATAGAATTGTTATAGAACTGTTGCAGAATATTCATATTAGGGTTAACCTTCCGTCAACTGCGTCACTCCAATGGCGCAGCCGGGCTTTGCCGGGGGGTAAGCACAATGATCCAACGGGGATTCCTGTCACCAAAGGCGGCTTCTTGTACTGAGGGCTTGCAGACCGCTCAAGGACCGGCGCTCCCGACAGCTCACGAATGCCTCCCGCGTAAGCTTGACGGAGGCGCCAAGCCCGCGCAGCAATCGCGCGCGCGTGACGCCCGGCAGCGAAAGAATTTGCCCGGCGCTCCGGGAGGCGTGCCCGCGCCGAACCTCACGCGCGTGCAAGCTGCGACGAAGCCCGCGAAGGTGGCAAAAAGACAGGATCTGAGCGGGCCTGAGGCGCAGCGATTGTATGAAGTGAGCCGGGATCACTATGCCCCTGTACTCGCGGCGTTCGCGACCGAGTGGCTCGACGAACTCGCGCGGCAGCCCGATGGCGTCGCTATCTGCCTCGGTCGTGATGGGTTAGCCCCCTTCCTGGCGGCGCGTACGCTCCTGCGAGTATATCCTCGTCGCTTTTGCGATATTCATCCGCCTAGCGTGCAGCTCGCGTACCTCTCGCGGCCGCTCGTAAGGGGCGCCGTCGCGGACCTCGGACAGGCCGCGCTGCTCGATCAATATCTGCGCGCCAGGGGCGTGGCGGAAGGGAAAACCATAACGCTGGTGGACGTCGGCATACACGGCAGCATCCAGGACTGCCTTCGGCGAATCTATCCTAGGCGCGCCGTAAGTGGACGCTATCTCGTGCTACGTCGGCGCAGCGAGGATCCCAACGGGGCGTTCAAGCGCGGCTTCTTGGCCGACCTGGATGTAGCCCCGCGTTGCCCGTTGGAGATTGGACGGTGCTGGCCGCCCCTGCCTGGTTGGGAACTGGGCGGGACGCTACGCCACGGCGACCCGCTCTTCTTGCGTCCGCGCAGCGTGCACGTCTTAGAGGATCTCTGGAACGGGGTGGGCGAGGCGGCGGAGGGGTTTCAGGTGTTGGCTGGGGGTGAGCGGGTCATGGTGGCGCGATGTCGACTGGACCGGGTTCTGGCGCTGCCGCCGGGGCCGACGATCAGTCCTATGCAACGGATCGCAATCAAGCGTGCTGCCTTGCGGGGCATCGTCGACGGGGTTGCTCAGGGCCGGCCTGACGGCAATCCAGCCGACGTTTCCGAAACAACGCGCGGGCTAGCGGCGTGGCTCGGGGAGCTGGATAGTCCTACCCCGATCGATGCGCACATCTTGAGCGCGCTGGTGCGCCGGAATAGGCACGCACACGCACAAGACGATATCGATACCGAAGGCGATCTGGAAACGCAGTAAACTTGCAAGAGGGAGGAAATATCATGCCACATGCTCATCGGGTGCGGCGCGAGCCAGCGAGCACGGTACGAACTCGCGCGACCGGCCAAGCACACGCAGAAAACGATTTTGATATTGAAGATGATTTGCAAGAGGGAGAAAATATCATGTCACATGGTCGTAGTCATCGGGAGCGGCGAGACCTAGGACGGACGGTACGCGCTCGCGCGTCAATAGAGGTTGAACAGGCGGCGGACTATATCGAGACTCTGGCGAAAGCGCTGCGCGCAGGCGGAGTGACCATTCGCAGCGGGACGAGGTTAGTCGCGCTGCGTACGGGGGATAGGATCGATCTGGACCTGGAGGCCGGGGAGGAGGGTCGACAAACCGTTGTGCGCTGTGCACTACGCTGGGAAACCCCCGTGCCCGAGGAGCGGCTCGAAATCGTTCCTGGGGTAAAGCAGCCCGGGACGCCCGAGCCGGCCTCCGACGTCAAGGCGGGTAGCCGGCAGTCGTCCGCCACGTCGCCGGCCGCGCCCGCGAGCGACACGAAGCGTTGACCCAGACAGCCCGGACGGTGGCACGAACCTATCAGGCAGCGGCCCCGATGGCTCTGTGGAGCTTGGCAGGCTGCGAGACATTGGCGTGCCATGGATGGCTGGTCGGCCTATCATGAGAAGATTTAATGGTGCACTCGCCATTGATGCAGCAATCCCCCAGCTAAGCCGTCTCACCCGCGCTGCTGAGGTGGCAAGGCTGTTGGGAACCGTACTGATTGCCGGGCCACAATCCTGGATGGTCTGCAGCCATGGACTGGTGAACGTGCAAGCGGTGACCGTGCTGCGCGGCCATCCGGGCAGCCGCTGGACCCTTCGTTATGCCATCCGTCGGGGCGAAGCGGAAATCACCATTATCGCAAAGGTCTACGCGCGCGACCGCAGTGATGTCGCGACAACGCTCTCGGTGCTACGCGGCAGAGGACTCGGCCTCGGCCAGCCCATGCAAGTCGCCGCCCCTATTGCCTACATACCCACGCTCCGCCTTCTCCTCCTGGAGGAAGCTTCTGGCGAAACCGCTCGGACGGCGTTACTGCGCGGCCAGGGCGGAATTGGGGAAAAGATCGCGTACTGGCTCGCGGCCTTTCACGCAGCAGCGGCGGCGCCCCTGAGCGCCCCGTACCTCCAACGCGATCCACTGATAAAGGCGCGTCGCTGGGCGCAAGCGCTGGGCGCTAACGTGCCCGCGCTCGGCCGAGAAGCCAGAAATCTGCTCGCCGCGCTGGTGGAGGCGAAACCGGCTTGGCTCGCGCCACCCCGCCTGGTGCATGGCGACTTCAGCGCTTCCCATGTGTATCTTGCGGCAGAGACGACAACTGTCATTGATTGGGATGGATGGAAAGTCGGCGACTGCGCAGAGGATGCTGGCAGGTTCATCGCCTCGCTCCACCACTTCGCCGCCCGAGACCCCGAACGAAATGAAGCGGTGACCCAGACAGCCCGGACGTTTGCACGAACCTACCAGGCAGCGGTCCCGATGGCCCGGGGGAGCTTGGCGTTCTACGAGGCATTGGCGTGCCTACGGACTGCTGCTCGACTGACCGCTAACATCGCACCGCATCGCTTACACCACGCAGAGGCACTACTCGCAGCGGGGGAGCGGGCTCTCGCTTTGCGCCCGCGCACACGATTGCCTAAAGTCCGCGCGCTCGCCAAGCGCTGAGGCCTGACTTAAATACTTGTACGGGTACCCAAGCTCGCGTTTTGCGGAGGCTTTAGAATTGGGCTCAAAAAACCGCACCAGCAAAAGCTTAAACCTATCGCGATTTTTTTGCTTGCGCCAAATCTCCGTTTCGTATCTCCCCACGTCTAGCAAAAGTGCATTCGCACAGACTGTGAATCGTACCAAAACGTTTCACGGGGGGAATGTAGGGGGGCGATAACGTTATATGCTTAAGCTATAGCTATTGTTTCCATCAACATATAGTTGCTGCGATCCGGTACGCAATCGGGTGCGCTATCCTGTACGCGATCCGGTGCATTCAAGGCGCGCAGTCACGTTGCACCGCAATGCAGGTGTATGAAAGCGGGGTAAATATACCTAGCGGAATTGGGTAAAGATACCAGAAAGAACGAACCGGCGAGAACCAAATATCGCTGACTGATCCCGACAGCCGGGCGATGGCCGCCCATACGAAGGTTGGCATTCCTGCTGATTTTGACCCATTTAAGCTAAAGCCGTACAATTGCGTGCGCGAACACATGTCGGGCGCTACGAATTCATGAATCCGTTCTTCGCACAATAGCGCATTCAGCTCATGTTCATGACACCCAGACGAGGCTTGTCGCCAGCGGGGGCATCAGGAGCGTATCCATGAAACACCTGAACATGAACGTCCCGCGCGGTTGGGGCATCCGATATGGAGCATTGAGTGTAGCTTTGCTCTTTGCCTGTCCTGCCTTGGCTTACAAAGGTGAAAAACTCGCTAAGGACGCGAAGATTAGCATTGCCGAGGCGCGCGCCATCGCTCTGAAGGCGCATCCGGGCAAGATCACGGACGAGGAATTGGAACGTGAAACCGGAGGAACCGGCCTACGTTATTCATTCGACATCAAAAGCGGAAGCTCCACGCAGGAGGTTGGCGTTGACGCTAGAACGGGGCGCGTATTGGAGAACACCAAGGAGGGTAAGAATCCCGATTAACGAACGAAATGTCAACGCCGGAGGAAAAGTGCATCGGTTTCCGGAGCAAAAATGCATCAGTGAAGCTGGCAACAAGGGTCCGCAACTTGGGGCCTTTTTTCCAGGCATCAGGCTTGCGTCCGATTATCCGTCGGGGTGTCAGCACTGGCGCGGCGTGAGCGGCGCTTACTCTGATTGAGCCTGTAACTGTCGCCGTTCATTTCCAGGATATGGACGTGATGGGTAAGCCGGTCGAGCAGCGCACCCGTAAGCCGCTCGGAACCGAACACGCTGGTCCATTCGTCAAACGGCAGGTTTGAGGTGACGATGGTTGAACCGCGCTCATAACGCTGGCTGAACACCTCGAACAACAGCTCGGCGCCGGTCTGCGAGAGAGGCACATATCCCAGCTGCGCGGGAATGGCGGCGAAGTCGAAGCTGTCCAGGCTCTTCCCGGACGGGAGGACGGGAACCGCGCTTCCTTGATCCGTCGCTCCACCATGCGCCGTTGGCGGTCGATCAGCTCCAGTTCGGCCAGACGCAGGAGATAGCGGGTATGATCGAGGCCCTCGGCGGCGCACTGCCGAGCAAGCTTGTCGTACTCGCGCAGGAACGTGGGCAGCTTGAGCGCCTTCAGGTGATGAGCGAGCAGAAGCTGCGGCGCATCGGTCATGATTTCTGTTCCCGTCAGCAGGCCCAGGTACGTCTTGGCCGACGTCATCGCCACATGGGCCCGCGGCAGATACGGATAGATCGTCATGTCGAGGCGCGGCGGTCGCCGTTCGATGTGGCACAGCACCAAGTGCTTCACTGCATCGAAGCCGATCGCTCCCCGCGCGATCGCATTGCGCACCGCGGCGGCGACCTCATCGGCGCTGAACACTTCCATCAGCCGCAGAACCTGCACGAACTCGCGCTTACCCTGCTTACCCATCCGGGCTTCCAGAAGACGCCGCAACGTCATGAACTCTTCCGGCAACCACCAGCCCGCCAGCGGCGCAGCCTGGTCTAGCGCGTTGATCTTCCGCTCGATCAGCGCCAGGTAGTGCAGCGGATCGAATACGAAGTCCTCGCGTTCGTAGGAGCGTGGATGACGTGCGATCACCTCCGCGCCGCATGAGATCACCACATCATGGACGTACCCGCGAACAAGCACATCGCGGTGACGTAGCGCACCAGCGACAGCGAGGAGACCCTCGTCGCGACCTTCTCGCAGGCGTCGTAAGGCGCAGGCGGCAGTATCTGGAAGGCGGCAAGATCGCGCTCCAGCCGCTCGCCGATCGTCCCGTCATGGCCGCGCAAACAGTCCGTCATTCGACGGCGGCAGCATTCCAGCAGATGGGCGTTCAACGCCTCGAAGCTCTCGAACACCGGGATTGGTACGAGGTAGTTCCGTCGCGCATAGCCGACGAGCCCTTCGACTTTGCCCTTGTCGTTGCCTTTGCCAGGTCGGCCGAAACGATCCTCGAACAGGTAGTGCGATTGCAGTTCGGTGAATACGCGCGTCCGCTGCCGCTTGCCGTCACCCAGGATGCAGGCCACCGCGATCTTGGTGTTGTCATGCAGGATCGACTGCGGAACGCCGCCAAAGTATGCAAACGCCCGAATATGGCCGTCGCAGAAGGCTTCCGTCGTCTCTGCCGGATAACCGACCACAAAACAGGCGTCCGAGTGCGGCAGGTCAAAAACGAAAAAGTGGATCTTGCGCTCGACGCCACCGATGACTCCGATGGCTTCACCAAAGCCTACCTGAGCATGCCCCGGAGGATGGACCAGCGGCACGAACATCTCTTGAGCCCGCCGATGCCAGCCCGCCACATAATCCTTCACGATCGTGATGCCGCCTGTGAAGCCGTATTCGTCCCGAAGCCGCTCGAAGATCCGCTTCGCGGTATGCTGCTGCTTCTTCGGACGCGACTTGTCGTCCAAGAGAATGCCATCGATCACGAGAATAAATGGATCACGCTTTGGCCTAGCCGGCGGCTTCTTGCGCACGTAACCTGGCGGCACCGAGAACCTCACCATCTTGGCGACTGTCCGAGGGTCAATCCCAAATTGTCGTGCCGCCTCGCGATGGCTCAGCCCCTCAATTTGGACCGCATAGCGAACCCGTCCATATAGCTCCACGCCCTTCATCCCCCGCCCTCTGCCGATCCGACGCAAAGGGCTATCTGCTGCCGGATTTTTACTCCGGCGCTACCGGTATACCCGGTCGCTCCAGTGAGGGATTATTGCTCCGGCGCGTACACACATGCTCGTCGACCCAAGCGTCCTTGAGCCGCGCGATGGTTGAGGCCGAAAGGCCGCCGGCGTCCTTGCCGAGCAAGGCGGCCAGCGCCTCCTCGAAGTCGCCCGTGGATATGCCCTTCAGGTAGAGGATCGGGATCAATACCTCCAGGCTCTTCGAGCGGCGTGCATAGGGCGGTAGAATCGCCGAGGAAAAGCGGATGCGCGCTTCGCCCTGGCCGACACGGTCGCGAACCCGGGGCGCGCGCACGCCGACCGGACCGATACCGGTCATGATCTCGCGCTTGGGCAAATGCCCATGGCGAACCAGCCTTTGCTGGCCTTCCTCTGTTAAAAAGCGGGAATGCCGGTCGAGGAAATCGGAAACCTCGGCCTCGATGGCATCGGCCAAAAGCTTCCGCGCACCACAGCGCAAAACTTCAGTCAGCGGATCCTCAAATGCACCTAACTCGGCAAATTTAACGGTATTATCCTGGGTCACGGCGTATCTTCCTTTAATGGAAAGTGGAGCTTCGAATACCCCACGATACGCCGCCTCACCTCATTACGCCGTCACCAACTTTTGCCCATAGCTCTTTTAAAGCAATTCGATGCGGATGTTACAAGGAATGTTGTTCGTTCTTTGTGTGTCCTTGCGTGGTCAGTTTATTCGCGGGTGGATGCGCCGACCATAGAGTTTTTAAAAACCAAACGAGATCAACAAAACAGTTTTGTCCGATTGGACCCTGAAACCGGACAAAACTGATGGCTGAAATATCAGCCTCGTGAAACGACGCGGCCCCTGCATGCCCGGACCGGAACCGGGCACGCACTGAAGAGTCAAACAATCAAATTACGCCGCGCAAATTACGCCGCGACTCCGATCGCTTCCGCCTTTTTCAAAAGCGCCTCGGCCATCCTGATGCTGGCGATGTCGATGAGGCGGCCGTCGAGCGACACCGCGCCTTTACCGGCCTTGGCGGCATCGGCCATGGCGGTCACAATGCGGCGCGCCTTGGTCACCTCGGCCTCGGATGGCGTGAAGACTTGATTGGCGAGTGCGATTTGCGAGGGATGGATCGCCCATTTCCCTTCATATCCGAGCACCGCGGCGCGCTTTGCGGCGGCGATAAAGCCATCGGGATCGTTAAAATCTCCGAAGGGGCCGTCGATCGGGCGCAAGCCATAGGCCCGGCAGGCAACCAACATGCGAGTCTGCGCCGCGTGCCATTGATCGGCCCAGTAATAGGCCCGGTTGCCGGAGGAGTCTTTATCGGTGAGCACCCCGTAATCCGCGTTCACACCGCCGATCACCGTGGTGCGCGCGCGCGTCGATGCGGCATAATCGGCGACGCCAAAGGACATCGCTTCAAGCCGCCGGCTCGATTGTGCGATCGCTTCGACATTGGCCATGCCGAGCGCGGTCTCGATCAAGACCTCGAAGCCAATTCTCTTTGTACGTTTCTTGGCCGTCTCAATTTGAGTGACCAGCATATCGACGGCATAGACATCCGCCGCCACGCCGGCCTTGGGGATCAAGATCATGTCGAGGCGCGGACAAGCTTCGACGATATCGACGACATCGCGATACATATAGTGGGTATCGAGACCGTTGATGCGGACCATCATGGTCTTCGTGCCCCAGTTGATGTCGTTCAACGCGGCGATGATATTCTTGCGGGCTTGCTCCTTGTCGTCGGGAGCGACGGCATCCTCGACGTCCAGAAAAATAATGTCCGCCGCCGACTGAGCCGCTTTTTCGAACAAGCCCGGATTAGACCCCGGGACCGCGAGTTCGGAGCGGTGTAGGCGCGGCGTTGCCTGCTCGATGATCGTGAAGCTCATGCCCTTGTTCCTCTCTTCGTTGACCGTTGATATCCGGTTTACCCATTCAGTCCCGAGCGTGGTTTAGCCGGTGGCGCCAAGACCGCTCGCGATACAGTTGATCGACAGCAATAGATTCGATTTATAGGCCTGCATATCCTCTTCGGTCGTGCAGGCACGGAAGCGCCGCAAGAGTTCAACCTGGTCACGATTGACCTGGTTGATCGTCGGCAGGCGGTGCGCGAGACGGGCGCTATAGGCTGGGAATCTTTCGCCGATCTCACGTTCCTTGCTGATCCGCAGGATCATGTCGCAGGTCAGTTCGAACTCCTGCTCGATCAGTGCGAAGATGGCGTCGCGCTTGGCCGCGTCGGCGACGAGACTCGCATATTCCCGCGCGATTTTCAGATCGACGAGGCAGAGGGTTTTTTCGACCTCGCCGATAATCAGCCGGAACAGCCGCAACTCGGTGAACATGCGCCGCAACAATGCCTCGCCACGCTCCTTGCGCACGGCGAGGAAACTCGCAATGCCGCTCCCCACGCCATACCAGCCGGTGACGGCATGGCGGTTTTGCGACCAGGCGAACACGAAGGGAATAGCGCGCAAGTCACTGAGCGAGCGGGCGCCAAACCGGCGGGCCGGCCGTGACCCGATGTTGAGCAGCGAAATTTCCTCGAGCGGACTTGCCGCCTGGAAATAGGTCAACAGATCCGGGTGCGCAATAAACGCCGCATAAGCCGCATAGGCGGCGCCCGAAAGCGCCTCCATCGCTTCATCGAATTCCGCCCTCGGCACCAGCGCTTCCTCTTTCTCCGATGTCAGGGCGTGCTGAAGCACGGCGGTCCCGAGGACTTCCAATTGATAGAGAGCGGTGCCGCGATTGGCATATTTAAATGAAACGACCTCGCCTTGTTCGGTCACCCGGAAGCGGCCGTTGATCGAGCCCGCGGGCTGCGCCGCGACCGCCTGCGCCGCCGGCACGCCGCCGCGGCTGACCGAACCGCCCCGGCCATGAAAAAACGCGATCGGTATTCCGCTTTCGATTCCGATTTTGGTCAGCCGCGTCTGTGCTTTCGCCAATTCCCAATTCGAGGAAAGAAAGCCGCCATCCTTGTTGGAATCCGAATAGCCGATCATGACTTCCTGCACCCCGCCTTGGGCGCGGGCGCTGCGCCGGACGACCGGAAGCGACAAAAGCTCTCGCATAATGGCAGGGGCGGCGCGCAAATCGGCGATGGTCTCAAACAGCGGCACGATCGGCAAGGGGCAGGTCTCAACGCCCGCCGCGTCGAGAAAGAGACCGGCGTGCTTGGCGAGAAGATAGGCGCCAAGGATGTCGGCCACCGAGCGGGTCATGCTCAGAATGAAACAGCCAAAGGCTTCCCGGTCGAATTCCTTGGATTTGTCGCTGGCAAGCTCGAACATGCCAAGCGTCTCGAGGGCCTCCGGCGGCAGCGGCGGCCGCGCGTGGTTTGCCGGAAGCGGCCGGCCGAGCTCCGCCACGATCCAGTTTTTCCACGCCGCGGACGCGGGATCTGGCGGCGTGCCGCCGTTTTCGCCCGCGGTCACCCGCCACAAGGCCTGCAATGTTTCGGTCAAACGCGTGGTGTTTTCGCGCAGGTCAAGTCTGACCGTGCGGAAGCGGAAGATCTCCACCGCCCATCGCACCGGCCGCACAAGATCTTTGGCAAGATCCTCGCAGCTGCCTTCGATCAGCGCGTCCTCGAGAGTCCGCAAATCGGCGATCAGTTCGTCGGCCGTGTTGTAACCGGCGCCAGCACCGGGATTGCCGCCTTCGGTGCGCGCGATCGTGAGCTGAAGCTTGCGCAGCATGCAGAAGAGGAACTGCCGGTAAGGTTCGCCGGAATTGCGCTGGGCGATCATCGCGCCTTCCGGACTCTTGGCGAGAGCGCTCGCGAGCGCCACCCGGAATTGCGGTGGACATTGGCAGAGCCCGTTCCGCGATCGACATTCTTTGCAACAGCGATGACAAGTTCTGCTCGTAATGGCGCAGACTTGCCAATGCGTTTTGCCTGAGCGCGCGGCGCGTCACGTCGTTGGTGACGAACGGGTTGCCGTCACGATCGCCGCCAATCCATGAACCAAATTGGAAAAACGGCGTCAGCGCGGGCGGCTCGCCCGGATAGAATTGATCGAGCGCGCGATCGAGCTTCTTCAAAAGCTCGGGGACGCCATCGAACAGCGTCTCGTGGAAGAAATGCAGGCCCCAGGCGACTTCCTGATCGACCGTCGGTTTTTCCAGACGAAGTTCGCCGGTCATCCAAAGCAGCGCGATCTCGTCACGCAATTTATCGAGGAGTCCGGCGCGTTCCCGGGCAGTCCATCGCGGCTGTTCCAACTCAACCAGCAGACGGTAGATGCGGCGGTGTTTTTCAAGGACGGTCACCCGCTTTGCTTCGGTGGGGTGCGCCGTGATGACCGGCCTGATGCGGGTCGAGGCAAGAAGGCCGCGCAGTTCATGGGCGCCCGTGCCCCGGCCTGCCGTCTCGGCGACCAGATTGGCGAATGTGCTCTGCACCGCGGTTTCGCCGCGTACCCGTTCGGTTTGGCGGCGCAATCTCATCGCGGTATGCTGCTCGACGATCGCAAGCAGCTGGAACCAAATCCCATGCGCCTGGAAAACACGGGCGAGCAGCTCTAGCGCGAAATCTTCCGGTTCGGATTTTCCCCGCAGGACCGCCGCAACCTTTGGGTGTTTGCGGTGCACCACATTGGCCAGCAACTCGAACAATATGTCCGCGGTTTCCTCGCCATCGAGCGCCGCCTGAATGCTTCCCGGCGCATTGCCGGCCTCAATTCCTTGCCGGCCGGTCCTGAATCCGGTCATCGAGCATCTCCGCGGCTACCGGACACCAAATTTTGGTTCTGCAGGCTCCGTCTGCGTGGCGATGGAAAATGACCATTGACCGGCGAAGACGAGAGAGTGCGCGGTGGCGCGAGCCGCCGCGCGGTCGCCTTAATGGGGCAATACCTTGGCCATGGTCGAGCCGAGTTCGCTCGGGCTCGGCGCCACGGTCAGGCCGTAGGATTTCATGATTTCCGCCTTTTCGGCGGCGCTGTCGCCGCTGGCTGAAATGATCGCGCCGGCATGGCCCATGCGGCGGCCTTTCGGGGCGGTGAGGCCCGCGACATAGCCGACCACGGGTTTGGTCATGTGGCTCTTGATCCAGGCCGCCGCCTCGGCTTCCTGGGGACCGCCGATTTCGCCGATCATCATGACCGCTTTGGTTTCCGGATCGCGTTCGAAAAGCACGAGATGGTCGAGGAAGGAGCTGCCATTGATCGGATCGCCGCCGATACCGACGCTTGTCGTGATCCCGATTCCGAGTTCCTTCATCTGCGCGGCCGCTTCATAGCCGAGCGTGCCCGAACGCGAAACGATGCCGACCGAGCCGCGCATATAGATGTGGCCAGGCATGATCCCAAGCATCGCCTTGCCGGGGCTGATGATGCCGGCGCAATTGGGTCCGACCATCAAGGTGCGGTGCTCGCGCTGATAGCGCAAAAGATAGCGTTTGACCCGCATCATGTCTTGCGCGGGAATCCCGTCGGTGATCGAGCAGACAAGCTTAATCCCCGCGTCCGCCGCCTCCATGATGGCGTCGGCGCAGAAGGCCGGCGCGACGAAGGTGATGCTATGGGTTGCTCCGGTCTGCTTAATCGCTTCCTTGACGGTGTTGAACACCGGCAATCCGAGATGGGTGGTGCCGCCCTTGCCGGGGGTGACACCGCCCACCACTTTGGTGCCGTAGGCAATCATCTCCTTGGCATGGAACGTACCTTTGTCGCCGGTAAACCCCTGTATCAGGACCCGGCTTGTCTCGTCGATCAGAATGCTCATGGCTTAAGACTTTCCTAAAACAACTCGCGGCACAGGCGAGGGACCTTTCGGCCTGCGGAAAACGACGCGCGCCCTTCCGAGCGCTCTTAAATGAGTCCAATGGCCAAAACGGGCGCGGCGCGCCCGCCCTAATGTGAGGTCAGGCGGTGCGAACACCCCGTTGGGGCGCCTTGCTGGCCGCGTCGACCGCCGCCTTGGCGGCATCGGCAAGGGTATCCGCGGAGATGATTGGCAGACCGCTTTTTGCGATGATCTCGCGGCCGGCCTCGACATTCGTCCCCGAAAGACGCACCACCAGGGGAACATCGACGTTCAATTCACGGCACGCCTTGACAACGCCTTCGGCCACCCAATCGCAGCGATTGATGCCGGCGAACACATTGACGAGAATCGCCCGCACATTGGCGTCGGACAACACCAAGCGAAATGCCGCGGCAACCCGCTCCGGCGAGGCGCCGCCCCCGACATCGAGGAAGTTGGCGGGACTGCCGCCGGCATATTTGATCGTGTCCATCGTCGCCATGGCAAGACCAGCGCCATTGACAATGCATCCGATATTGCCGTCGAGGCCGACATAGTTGAGATTATGCTCCGCCGCCTGAACCTCGCGCGGATCTTCCTGCGAATGGTCACGCATGTCGGCAACGGTGCCACGCCGGAACAGCGCATTGTCGTCAAACGACATTTTGGCGTCGAGGGCGAGGACCCGGTCATCCTTCGTCACGACGAGCGGATTGATCTCGACCATGGTCGCGTCGAGATCGCGGAACGCGCGGTAGCAGCCGAGGATGCTGCTGACGGCCCGGCTGACCTGCTTCAGCGAGAGGCCAAGACCAAAGGCGATCTCGCGAGCTTCAAAGGGTTGGAGTCCCACTGCCGGCTCGACGACCACCTGCAGGATTTCCTCTGGATGCTCCTTGGCGATCTCCTCGATTTCCATGCCGCCGAAGCGCGAAGCGATAACTCGTACCCGCTCGACTTTCCGGTCAAGAACAAAGCCTAGGTAAATCTCGCGTTCGAAGGGTTCGGCGACCTCGACATAAACGCGCTGAACAACTTTGCCTTCGGGGCCTGTCTGATTGGTGACGAGGGTTTTGCCGAGCAGTTCACTGGCCGCGGCGCGCACTTCATTGTACGTCTTGCAGAGCTTGACGCCGCCTGCCTTGCCGCGTCCACCGGAATGAATTTGCGCCTTCACGGCCCAGTGCCAGCCGCCAAGTTCCGTCGCACAATAGACCGCTTGCTCGGGGCTGTAGGCGACCGCCCCATGCGGCGTTGCGACACCGAAATTCGCCAAGAGCTCCTTGGCCTGATACTCGTGAATGTCCAAATACCCCTCCCTTACAACCGCGGGCGGCTCCAACCAGCGCTGGCTTGCCCGATTGTGTTGCCGTGTCTATCGTCGCAAGTTGCTTGCGCCGGCGGACCTGTCTTCAGGTGATGCAAGAAAAGGCTTATTGCCAAATTTGAGCCTTAGCAACCCTCCATTGGCGCCAATTGCGCAAGATCCCGGTGACGCGCTGCAGCGTATCGGCAACCTCGGCCTCGACCGAAAGCCTGCGTGTCGATGAAAGTCTTGGCGCCGATAAAGTCTTCGGGGCGGTGAAAGTCACGCAGCGTGACTTCATCGGGCTGGCACCGGCGTTTTTACGGTCCCATGAAGTGCCGTCCATTGTGCCATCCGGCGGCACTTGACGAGAAAATGGTTGAAAGCTTGATATTTGTGGGTATGTAACGGCATCGTCTGAAGAGCGTGTTTCGAGGGCGTTCGCGCGCCTTGCCCTTCTTGGCGGATTCAACGGGTGTTCTTTGCCCGCGGATTTGGATGACGAATTAGGCTTTGGGCGGCGCTTGCGCCGCTGCCCGGAGACACCCCGATAACAATTTAGCAAGAAGTTCAAAACGCCATGAAGAGCGATCCTCTTTCGCTGCTCCGCAACATGTTCGAGGCAGCGGTTGACGCGGCCTTGCCCGGCAAATGCCTGCCGCCGCACCTGCCGCCAAGGCCGCCTGGCCGCACCATTGTCGTTGGCGCCGGCAAGGCCGGCGGCGCAATGGCCAAGGCAGTCGAGGATCATTGGCAGGGTCCGCTCGAAGGCTTGGTGGTCACGCGCTACGGCCATGGCGCGCCCTGCCAACGCATCGAGGTGGTCGAGGCGGCGCATCCCGTCCCCGACGCCGCCGGGCAGGAAGCGGCCAAACGCATTCTCGCTATGGTCAGGGGTTTAACTCCTGACGACCTTGTGCTTTGCCTCATTTCGGGCGGCGGCTCGGCGCTCCTTGCTCTTCCAGCCGAAGGCGTGAGCCTTGCCGATAAGCAGGCCATCAACAAAGCGTTATTGAAGAGCGGCGCGACCATTTCGGAAATGAACTGCGTGCGCCGGCATTTGTCGGCGATCAAGGGCGGCAGGCTCGCCGCCGCTGCCGCGCCCGCACGGATGGTCACCCTCATGATTTCGGACGTGCCGGGTGATGATCCTTGCGTGATCGCCTCGGGACCGACCGTCGCTGATCCAACGTCCTCGGCGGACGCGCTGGCGATCCTGCAAAAATATTCCATCTCTGTACCCAGCAATGTCCGCACGCATCTCGAATCGGCGGCCGCCGAGACGTTGAAGCCCGGCGATCCGCGCCTCGCGGGCGTGACCAATGTGATGATCGCGACGCCGCAAATGTCGCTTGAAGCTGCGGCGGACGTCGCGCGCAAGGCCGGCGTCACCCCGCTCATTCTCGCCAATGCCATCGAAGGCGAGGCGCGCGACGTGGCTTTGGTGCACGCGGCCATTGCGCGGCAAGCGCATGACTTTGGCCAGCCCTCGGCCCCTCCCTGCGTACTGATCTCAGGCGGTGAGACAACCGTCACCGTGCGGGGAACCGGCCGTGGCGGCCGCAACGCCGAATTCCTGCTGGCCCTTGGCGTCGCCTTGGACGGACATCCCGGCATCTATGCGTTCGCCGGCGATACCGACGGTATCGACGGCACGGAGGACAACGCGGGCGCCCTTTTGAGTCCCGATAGTCTTGCCCGCGCCGCCGCGGCGGGCATATCGGCCAAAGCTTTGCTTGCCAACAATGATGGCTATGGTTTTTTTTCCGCGATTGGGGATCTTGTCGTGACGGGGCCAACCCTCACCAATGTAAATGACTTCCGCGCCATTTTGGTTCTTGGCTAGCCGAGCTCCTCCGCTAACAAAGATCGCTAACAAAGAACTTCGTATGAGTATTCCGACCCCAACCGCACCACAGCGGACGAAGCCCAAAATGATGCATTGCCGCAAGAACCTTTCAGCAAACCGGTTTCCAGTTTTGTAGATCCTGGGTTAAAAAAGGAAAGCTTCGTGCGTGACTTCGGCTGTTGCGCTTGAGCCGTTGGATTTGATAAGAGTGCAAACCGGCAAACAAATGGAGAATCACAATGGCGGGCCGCCACTTTCTTTTCGTTCCTGGACCAACCAACGTTCCCGACCGCGTCACCCGCGCCATGATGGTCGCGATGGAAGATCACCGCTCTTCCAAATTTCCGGAGCTGACGCAACCCTTGTTTCAGGACTTGAAGAAAGTCTTCAAGAGCACCGACGGGCAAGTGTTTATTTTCCCTTCGTCCGGCACCGGCGGGTGGGAAGCCTCCCTCTCCAACACACTGTCTCCCGGCGACAAAGTCTTGGCGTCGCGGTTCGGTCAGTTCAGCCATTTGTGGATTGATTTGGCGCAGCGGCTCGGCCTCGACGTCCAGATTTTGGAGGAAGAATGGGGCACCGGTGTCAAGCCAGACAAAATCGAATCCGTTCTGCGTGAGGACAAGAGCCACAAAATCAAGGCGGTGCTTGCCGTTCAGAATGAGACCGCGACGGGCGTGACAAGCGATATCGGCGCCGTGCGCAAAGCCATGGACGCCGCCAAGCATCCGGCGCTCCTCTATGTCGATGGCGTCAGCTCGATCGGAAGCATCGATTTCCGCATGGATGAATGGCGGGTCGATCTCGCCGTCGCTGGCTCCCAGAAAGGTCTTATGCTTCCGGCTGGTCTTGGCATCGTCTGCGCCAGCCCCCGCGCGCTCGCGGCCTATAAGAGCGCTGGTCTCAAGCGGGTGTATTTCGATTTTGGCGATATGATCAAAGCCAATGCGACGGGCTATTTTCCCTACACTCCGGCTTTGCCGATGCTGTACGGCCTGCGCGAATCCCTTAGGATTCTGTTTGAGGAAAGACTTCGAACGAGTTTTCGAGCGCCATAATGTTTTGGCAAGCGGTGTGCGCGCCGCGGTCAAGGCCTGGGGTCTCACACCCTGCGCCAAGGAACCGAAATGGTATTCCGATACAGTGACCGCGATCGTCGTTCCGCCGGGCTTCAACGGCGCCGATGTGATCGACGCCGCTTTCCGCCGTTATGACTTGTCTCTCGGCGCCGGTCTGTCACAGGTCGCGGGCAAAGTGTTCCGGATCGGCCATCTCGGCGATCTCAACGACCTCATGGTTCTTGGTGCTCTTGCGGGAGCGGAAATGGCGATGCGCGATGTCGGCATCGACATCAAGCTTGGCAGCGGTGTTGCTGCTGCCCAGGAACATTTCCGCTCGACCATCATGGCCAAGGAAAAGAAGCCGTCGGATCAGGAGCATTTCGCCGAGCTGCATCCGGAAGGCGTCCTCAACGATTGAGGTCTTGAATCGCGTTTCGCGGATCAGGCCTTCCATACGCAATCGCGGCGCTGCATCGCAGCCCGCGATTGTCCGGCAATAGCGTTTGCGCGGGCGTTCTGCCACAGCGCCGCGGCCACAAGGCGGCCACAGGAATGAGGCCCAAACGATAAGGCAAGCGCCCGGCATGTGTCCTCGGAATGGGGCTTGCGGGATGGCTTTGCGGATGGACTCCCGGACACATCGAATCAAGAAAGAATCCCGCCGTGCCCCACTCGATCGTCTTTCTCGACCGTTCAACTCTCGAAGCCAATCTGCGCACGCCGAACTTTCCGCATAGTTATAAAGAATATGCGGTCACCTCGGAGGATCAGATCGTCGGCCGCCTCGAGAGTGCAACGATCGCGATCATCAACAAGGTGCCCATGCGCGAAGCAACGCTCGCGCGGCTCCCCAATCTCAAATTGATCGCAGTGGCGGCCACCGGGACCGATGTGGTGGACAAGGCCTACTGCAAGGCTCATGGCATCACCGTCTCGAACATCCGCAATTATGCCTTCAACACGGTTCCGGAGCATGTCTTCGCGCTGGCCTTCGCGCTTCGCCGCAACCTCTTCGCCTATCGCGACGATGTGCGCGCTGGCCGCTGGCAAGAATGCGACCAATTCTGTTTCTTCGACCACCCGATCCGCGACATGCGCGGCTCGACGTTAGGGATCGTCGGCTATGGCGCAATCGGCAAAGCGGTGGCGCGAATCGCCGAGGCCCTTGGCCAGAAGGTGCTGGCTTATGACATCTTCCCGCAAGCGGGTCTGACCGATTTCGAAACCTTGCTGTGCGAGAGCGACATTATTACTCTGCATTTGCCGTTGACGCCGGACACCAAGAATATGATCAGCACGCGCGAGCTGAAGCTGATGAAGAAAGACAGCATTTTGATCAACACCGGCCGCGGCGGGCTCGTCGATGAAACCGCCTTGGCCGAGGCATTGACCAACAAAACCATTGGTGGCGCGGGTTTCGACGTCTTGACGGTCGAGCCGCCCAAGCAAGGCAATATTCTGCTCGATTTGCGGCTGCCAAATTTCATCATCACGCCGCATGTCGCTTGGGCGAGCCGCGAGGCCATGCAGATCCTTGCCGATCAGCTCATCGACAACATAGACGCATTCGCGGCAGGCAAGCCGCAAAACGTGGTGGAAGCCTGATAACAGCTTCGAGTGGAGGGGATCATGCCGGCGGACATTGAAATTGCTCAACAGGCCCACATGCGCCGGATTAGCGAGGTGGCGCGGGAAAAGCTCGGCATCGAAGATGAGCACCTTGAACCTTATGGATGGCACAAAGCCAAGGTCTCCTTGGATTATGTCGATAGTCTCAAGGACCGGCCGGATGGCAAGCTCATCCTTGTGACGGCGATCAGCCCGACACCGGCCGGAGAAGGCAAGACGACCACCACGGTCGGCCTCGGCGACGCGTTGAACCGGATCGGCAAGAACGCTTCCATTTGTCTGCGCGAGCCCTCGCTCGGGCCGGTTTTCGGCATGAAGGGCGGCGCGGCGGGAGGCGGCTATGCGCAGGTTGTCCCGATGGAGGACATCAACCTGCATTTCACCGGTGACTTCGGTGCCATCGGGCTTGCCCACAACCTTCTCTCCGCGATGATCGACAACCACATCCATCAGGGCAATGAGCTCAACTTCGACGTGCGGCGCATCGCATGGAAGCGCGTCATCGATATGAACGACCGCGCGCTGCGCCAAATCACCATTGGTTTGGGCGGCGTCGGCAACGGCTATCCGCGCGAAGATGGATTCGACATCGTCGTCGCCTCTGAAATCATGGCGATCTTTTGCCTTGCCACTTCAATCAAGGATTTGAAGGACCGGCTGGGCCGGATCGTGATTGGCTATACGCGAGATCAAAAGCCTATTCACGCGGCTGATTTGAACGCACATGGCGCCATGGCGGTGCTTTTGAAGAACGCACTGAAACCAAATCTTGTGCAAACACTCGAAAACAACCCCGCCTTTATTCACGGCGGGCCTTTCGCCAATATTGCGCATGGCTGCAACTCCGTGCTCGCCACCAAAACCGCGCTCAAGCTCTCCGACTATGTGGTGACCGAGGCGGGGTTCGGCGCCGATCTCGGTGCCGAAAAATTCATCGACATTAAATGCCGCAAGTCCGGCCTTCGCCCGCAGGTGGTGGTGATCGTCGCGACGATCCGCGCCCTCAAATATCACGGCGGCGTCGACATCAAGGAGCTCAATACGGAAAACCTTGATGCCTTGACAAAGGGCGTCGCCAATTTAGAGCGCCACGTCAACAACATACGCATCCATTACGGATTGCCCTGCATCGTCGCGATCAATCATTTTACCTTCGATACGGACGCCGAGATCGAACTCTTAAAGAAGAAGATGGCGCATCACGAAGCCCCGATCATTGTGTGCCGCCATTGGGCGGAAGGCGGCAAGGGCGCCGAGGAACTGGCCCGCACCGTCGTCGATATGGTCGACAAGGTCCCGGTGGATTTTCAATTCGTTTACAATGACGAAGCCTCGCTCTGGGACAAAGTGACAGCGATCGCCACGAAACTCTATGGCGCAAGCAAGGTCACCGCCGATTCAAAAGTTCGCGGGCAAATCAAAAAGCTCCAGGAGGGCGGTTACGGCCACTACCCTGTTTGCATCGCCAAAACCCAATATTCCTTCTCGACCGACGCGAGCCTGCGCGGCGCGCCGTCCGGTCATGAAATCAATATCCGCGAAGTGCGGCTCGCCGCCGGCGCGGAGTTCATCGTCATGGTGTGCGGCGAGATCATGACCATGCCGGGCCTGCCGAAAGTGCCCGCGGCAACCAAGATCGATCTCGATGACCACGGCACGGTCACCGGACTCTTCTAAAATCCAAAATCACGAAACGGATCGATGCCAAGAGTTTAGAGCGGGATGGAGGCGAAGAACGGGTTTTCCCGTTTTTCGCCCCGCTCAAGCGCGCTTCTAATATAAAACATAGTCCGCGTGGTGAGATGGCACCTTCACCCAAGCGCGCGCATAGTGAGTCACAAATTCGGCTTGCGACACCGCTCGCGAAAGCGCTCTCGAGCGCTTTCCGTGTCCATGGCCACAAAAATCGCTCGAGTTCTTTGGTCTTTTGCATTTTCTTGACGCGAACCCCCTTCGCTACCGCGAAAGTGGGAACCCGTTTTGCGAAAAGATCATGCGTGATCCAAAGACTTGAGAAGTCCAATTCAATCTGAACGGATCACGCTCTAGCCCCGCCAGCTTGCGCGCGCGCGCTGCCACCATCCGGAACGTTTGGGGCGGGCGGGATCGAGCGCGTTCGGCTGCGTGAACTCGTCCGGTATGCGTGACGGAATTTCATCACGTCCCGGGGCGTCATGCGCTTCCGATGGCACGGATTGAGGCACGTCCCGCACCACCTCCTTCGTCTCTTCAGACACGGGGACTTCACCTTCATGTCCTTGCGGCGCAACGTCCGGCGCTGGCCTCCGATCTTGCCCGTCATCGACGGTGAGCGCCGATGCGGCGTTTGGCGTGGCTGCGGCCTCGCCGCCACGGGCGGCGCGGAGCCCGCGCGGCGCCCGGCGGCCCCGCCGTGCCCTCCCGGCCGGAGAGCGCCTTTCATCCGCTTCCCTGCCGTCGCTCGAGTCCGAGAGTTCGGGACCGGAGGTAAGCTCGAATTCAAGGGCCGGGGCATCGACGAACTCGGCGCCGAAGTCGTCGAGAGGTTTCCGCAAATCGCGGTCGCGCCCGCCGCGCCGCGAACGCCGGCCCCTGTCTTCGACAGGACGTGCTTCCGTCTCATCGTCGCCAAAAAATGGAACCGGCCCGGTTTCGGTTTCGTGCTCAAGGACGCCATTTGGATGCAATCCGCCGATCTTGGCCATGGCTTCCAAGGCGTCGTCGGGCGGTTGCGGGGCATTCGCGGCAATGCCGGAGCCTTCGCGATCGCCGCCACGGCCACGCCGTCTCCGGCGCCGCCGCCTTTGCCTGCCCTCGGCGTCATTGTCGCTCTCGCGGGGATGGCTGCCTCCGTCCGGCGCCACTCCCCTCCCGCCTCCATCGGACACGCCCTCTTCCGCGCCGACGGTTTCGTCGAAGAAACTCTCGGCCAGGGCGGTGCTGGGGGCCTCTGCATGCTGGGCGGCCGCCGTTTCCTTGGCCCCCGCCGCAGGTTCGCCGCGCTCCATCGCATAGTAGTTCGTGCCGGACAAGCCGTCATCGGCGGCGATCGTCAACAACACGCCAAACCGCTTTTCCAGCTCACGCAAATGGGAGCGCTTCTGGTTGAGGATATAAAGAGCGACGGCCGTCCTCGTTTTGACGACAATGTCGAAATTTGAATTCTTGATCAGGGCGTCTTCCAGAGCCCGCAAGACGTGCAGGGCGATGGACGACGTCGAGCGGACCATCCCCGCGCCGGCACAGTGCGGACACGCCACGGTCGAACCCTCGATCACGCCGGTGCGCATCCGCTGGCGCGACATTTCGAGGAGACCGAAATGCGACATCCGGCCGACCTGGATACGGGCCCGGTCATTTTTGAGGGCGTCCTTCAGGCGGCGCTCAACGGAGCGATTGTTGCGATTCTCCTCCATATCGATGAAATCAATGACGATAAGACCCGCGAGGTCGCGCAGACGCAACTGGCGGGCGATCTCATCGGCGGCCTCGAGATTGGTCCTCAGAGCCGTGTCTTCGATATTGTGTTCGCGGGTGGAGCGGCCGGAATTGACGTCGATCGCGACCAAAGCCTCGGTTTGGTTGATGACAATATAACCGCCCGACTTCAACGTGACCTGATTCGAGAACATCGCGTCGAGCTGCGCTTCGGCGCCGGATTTCGCGAACATCGGCTGGGGATCGCGATAAGGCTGGACCATTTTGGCATGGCTCGGCATGAGCAAGCGCATGAATTCTTTGGCCTCGCGATAGCCGTCTTCGCCCGCGACGACGATCTCATCGATATCCTTGTTATAAAGATCGCGGATCGCCCGCTTGATCAAGAATCCTTCCTCATAGACCAACGTCGGCGCGGTGGATTGCAACGTGGTTTCGCGCACGGTTTCCCACATCCGCAGCAGATATTCGAAGTCGCGCTTGACTTCGGCCTTTGTGCGCGCCGCACCGGCCGTGCGGACGATGACGCCCATGCCTTCCGGAACGTCGAGTTCCTGAGCGATGGACTTCAATCTCTGGCGGTCGGTCGAGTCGGTGATCTTGCGGGAAATGCCGCCGCCGCGCGCGGTATTCGGCATCAAGACCGAATACCGCCCGGCAAGCGACAGATATGTCGTGAGCGCCGCGCCCTTGTTGCCACGCTCCTCCTTGACGACCTGGACGAGCAGGACTTGACGGCGCTTGATGACCTCCTGGATCTTATATTGCTTGCGATAGCGGTGCGGCCGAACCGGCATCTCTTCCATGGCGTCGCCGCCAAGCTGTTCGATCTCGCCTGCTTCGCCCGTCTCGTCCTCCTCGTCTTCGTCTCCGGGAACGCCACGATCCTCCGCGGGCGCCAAACGAGCCCGGTCCAATTCGCTGGTTGCGCGGCCGGGCTCCTGCATTGGACCCGGCTCACCCCCCGTAAAGCTCGCGATGACATCGGCGGCGGCCTCGTCAGCCGCTTCGACGGCGCGGTCGGGAAGCGGAGGCACGGAGGCTGCGTCCTCTTGTGCCACGGACTCCTGGGCCACCGAATCCCGTTGCCCCATGCTGTCTTGGACGGTGTCTTGGGAATAGTTGTCTTGCGAAGAAGTGTCTTGCTGATAAGTGTCTTGGGGATAAATGCGCGCGGGTTCTTCTGACGCGGCCGGCCGGGCATCCTCGGCAGTTCGCTCTCTCTCTGACACCTCGCGCGGCGCTTCTTCGCTGTCCCCGAAACTGAACAACTCTTCGGCGTCTCCCGATGTTTCGTCAGCGTAGGGCTCGGACAGCGTCGGATCGGCGCCGTTCCGTTTCTCGGCGGCCCGCTGGCTATTGCGGTCGCCCCGCCGGTAGCGGCGGCTGCGGCGCTGCGAACGTGGAGCGTCGTCTTCCTCGTCGCGTTGCGCCCGCGCCTCCTCTTCGATCAGCGCCTGGCGGTCGACAACGGGAATTTGGTAATAATCGGGATGAATCTCGGTAAACGCAAGAAAGCCGTGCCGATTGCCGCCATAGTCGACGAACGCCGCCTGGAGCGAAGGCTCGACCCGCATAACCTTGGCGAGATAGATATTGCCGCGAAGTTGTTTTTTACTGGCGGCTTCGAAATCGAACTCCTCAACCCGGTTGCCGCGTAGGACGACCACCCTGGTTTCTTCGGGGTGGGAGGCATCGATAAGCATTTTGTTGGCCATGTGAAACTCGTTTGGGCGCGATATAGGGGAGACCTATGCTGCCGCCCCAGGTCCGCGAACTGGACCTTGGGGCTCGGCATGGCCGGCGCCACGCTGCATCGCGCATTGGATGGGAAGATAAGTGAAACAAAGGTCGCCCCGCGGCGGCAGCAAGCGCCGCCGTTCGGCGAACCGCAAAGGGACAGCCCCCGACGCGCCCCGCGGTGATGAGCTGGACCGGTCTCGAAGCGCCGGTCCAGGGGCGGATGGTAACGCATGAACTTGGGACTCATACCATCACAAGCAAAAAGAGAGAACGGCTGGGTTCCCGGAAATACGTCAAAACCGGAACGATTGTTGGCCGTTGAACAATCCATAGCGGGACAAATCATGTCCTCGTCACCTAATCCGCAACCGCGCCCCGAAAGCGGGGCTCGCCCAAAATCAGCCCAGGCACACATCTTCATCTGTAAAGCCTGGTTCCAGCGGCGCTGGCAAGAGCTCCGGTCCAGCTCTGGCTTTGAATTCGAGACGCAAGCACTTGAAAAACCAATAACCGTAAACTCGACAGAAAAAACATAGCTAAACCGCTGAATTCTCCCCGTAGCGATTTCGGAGATCCAGAAAAGTGTCAATGATCATATCGGCTTCATGGGCTGTTTGGCAAGTTTGTTTGGCACGTTTTTCTGGGCCAATCTCCGTTTGTGACGCTTTTTGCGGTGATTTCTGGCATAATCATAATTAGTTAACCCCACAGACCGTAAAGACAGAATATGCGGTTCAGTTGTCGCGAAATCGCCGCTGCCCCGCAGGGTAAGCCGGCTCAACGCCGTCGCGGCCGCTCAAAGTTGCCGATCCTAAAAAAGCGAAAAAGCAGGCGATTTGATGCCGGGATGGGTTTTTTTTGACGGAGCTCCTCGGTCAGCACCCGGCAAGGCACTTGGGGCGGCGAAGGCGTTTGAGGTAGCGAAGGCACTTGGGGTAGCGAAGGCACTTGGGGTAGCGCTGACGCTCACCGCAGTTTGGCCAGCCCTTGAAGGTCTTTTTCCCGCCGCGCGATGCTTTAGCTTGCATGCCGAACCCGCGACGGTTGCGCAGGAGCCATTGAAGCGCCCGGCCGCCAATGCGGCGAGGATCGAACAAGCTGCCGATCGCAGCAAGCTCATATTCGAGCTCTCGACGCCTGTGGACGCCACCGCCTTTGTCCTTGCCGATCCTGATCGTGTCATTGTCGATGTGCCGCAAATCGATTTTCTGCTCGACCCGGAGAGCGGCAAACCGGCCCATGAGCCGCACCGGAAAGCCGGGCTCATCGCCGCCTTTCGATTTGGCCAGCTCGCCCCAGGAAAATCACGGATCGTCATCGATCTTCGCGCCCCCGCCCAAGTTTTGCGGGCGACTTGCGAAAAAAGCGATGGCGAGGGCCGCACAAATCTCGTCATCGAGCTTGCCAAGACCGATCGCGGGAGTTTCGAGGCCGAGGTTCAACGCGCGCGCGCGCACATCGCGGCGGCGCTGGCGCAAGAGAAAAGGCCGCAGCAACCAGAGCCGGTATCGGCGAAGCCCGTCGTCATGATTGATCCCGGCCATGGCGGGATCGACAGAGGCGCCATGGTGAAGGGGCTCATCGAAAAGGACCTGGTTTTCAATTTTGCCAAGTCCGTCGCAGCCAAGCTCGAGGCGGACGGGCGCTTAAAGGTCGTCATGACACGAGATGACGACAGTTTCGTTCCCCTCTCCGAACGGGTCCGGATGGCCCGTGATGGCAATGCCGCTCTCTTCGTCTCAATCCACGCCGACACTTTGTCGGAGGCGTCTGACGTTTCCGGGGCGACGGTCTACACGGTATCGGATCGCGCCTCGGATGCCGAAGCCGCGAGCGTTGCGCAGAAAGAAAATCAAGCCGATGCCGCGGCCGGACTCGACAAAACCGAGGATGCCAGCGACGTTTCCGACATTTTGTTCGATTTGACGCGGCGAGAGACCCGCGCCTACAGTCATTACTTCGCGCACACCTTGACGAATTACTGGCGGGTTGCCGGCCGGCTCAACAAAAATCCGCAGCGCGCCGCCGGGTTTCGAGTTTTAAAGGCACCCGACGTGCCCTCCGTGCTGCTCGAACTTGGTTATCTTTCCAATCAAAAGGACGGTCTGGCGCTGAGTTCGGCGGAATGGCGCGACAAGGCTGCGAGCCAAGTCGCGGAGGCCATCGAAGCTTTCTTCGCGGCGCGGGAAAGCACGACGGGCGCCATCAAGACCGAGTCCGATCCGGTGCCTGTTGGAAACCCGCCGCCCAATGCGGAGTGAGTCCAAGAACATTCGCCTTTTCCAGTTGATAATGATCCAATTCCGTTTCTTTGGCGGTTTCGGGTTGAGCGCGCTCTCTATCTGTTGAGAGCCTCTCTATATGTAAAGTCGGCCGCGACCCGGCGGGTAGGTGGCGGCCATGCCTGGCTTAAGCCAGGAAGCGTTCCTTTGCGTCGCGATGGCGGCCAAAGCGATCGCGCTTGAAGCGATCGGGCGTTCGTTCGACAAATTTTCAACACAAAACCGCCGCACGAAGAAGACGACAAAGCCCGCATTAACCACTAAGAAGCGGGTGGGGTTGCCAAACAGCAACCCTCATCAAACAGCGGCCTTATCCGCGAGGGGCCGTCGTCTGATGAGAATGGAAATCGTTTTTGGATCCATATTACTGATTTCGCGTGGCAAGAGCTTCGGGAATTCAAGAGGCGTGATTGCATGCGGCACATAGCCCGTTTTTTTGGTTTCATTTTCGCGACTGGCGCGATCCTATTTATCGTCGGGGTTGGCTCGGCGGGGCTTCTCGTTTGGAAGTTCGAACAGGACCTTCCGGATTACACGACCCTCAAGGACTATGAGCCGCCGGTGATGACGCGCGTTCATGCCAGCGACGGATCGCTCATTGCCGAATATGCGCGTGAGCGGCGTCTCTATCTGCCGAGTGCCGCCATCCCGGCCCTCGTCAAGGAGGCGTTTATTTCCGCCGAGGACAAGAATTTCTACAACCATGTCGGCATCGATCCAGAAGGCATCCTTCGCAATGTCTTGATCCTGGTGCAGGGCGGCCGGCGTGTTCAGGGCGCCTCGACGATCACTCAGCAGGTCGCCAAGAACTTTTTCCTGACGAATGAGCGCACCATCGAGCGCAAGTTCAAGGAGGCGCTTCTCGCTTTCCGGATCGAGGGAGCCTATTCGAAGGACAAGATCCTCGAACTCTATCTCAATGAAATTTATCTTGGCCTCGGCAATTATGGTGTTGCCGCGGCAGCCCTGAATTATTACGGCAAATCGGTGCACGAGCTCACCGTCGCGCAGGCCGCCTATCTTGCCGCCTTGCCGAAAGCGCCGAGCAATTATCACCCCTTCCTCAAGCGTGAACGGGCGATCGAACGGCGCAATTGGGTGATCGACCGCATGGTCGAGAACGGCTATGTCTCACGCCAGGACGGCGAAAAGTCCAAGGCCGAACCGCTCGGCGTCAATCCCCGGGTGCTCTCGCCCAATGCTTTCGCCGCCGGCTTTTTCGCCGAGGAGGTCCGCCGGGAACTCAGCGATCGCTACGGCGAAAAGAAACTCTATGAAGGCGGCCTCTCGGTTCGCAGCACGCTCGATCCGAAAATGCAGCTGATGGCAAGACGCGCCTTGGTCGATGGCCTTGTCCGCTACGACGAAGCGCATGGGTTCCGTGGCCCCATGCGCCATATCGACATCAGCCAGGATTGGGGGATTCCGCTGGCTGACGTTCCGGCCTTGGGCGATGTCGCGCCGTGGCGGCTTGCCGTTGTTCTCGATGCCAATGAGTCCGGCGCCCGGATCGGTTTGCAGCCCCACCGTGAAAAGTCCGGCGAGGTCGAGCGCGAACGGGAATCAGGCACGCTCACCTCCGTGGGGCTGCATTGGACGAAGGGCGCGGGCACACGCGCCTCGCTGGGGCCGGGCGATGTCATTTATGTCGAGCCGATTGACGGAAAGCCGCAACAGTACCGGCTGCGCCAGATCCCGGAGGTCAGCGGCGCGATCATTGTGATGGACCCTTACACCGGGCGTGTGTTCGCCATGGTCGGCGGTTTTTCCTTCGACCAGTCCGAATTCAATCGGGCGACGCAGGCCATGCGCCAGCCCGGTTCCTCGTTCAAGCCTTTTGTCTATGCAACCGCGCTCGACAATGGCTATACGCCGTCCTCCATCGTTCTCGACGCGCCGATCGAAATCGATCAGGGTCCGGGTCTTGGGGTATGGCGGCCGGAAAATTTCGAAGGCACGTCGAGCGGTCCGCACACACTGCGCTATGGGGTCGAACATTCGATCAATCAGATGACCGTGCGGCTCGCCCGCGATGTCGGCATGCCGCTCATCGCCGAATATGCGAAGCGCTTCGGGATCTATGACGATCTGCCGCCCTATCTCGCCAATTCGCTGGGTTCGGGTGAAACGACTTTGATGCGCCTCACCACCGCCTATTCAATGCTCGCCAATGGCGGCAAGCGAATCAAGGAGACCTTGATCGACCGCATCCAGGACCGCTGGGGCCATACGATCTACCGGCATGACGAGCGAATCTGCGAAGGCTGCGACGCGCCGGCGTGGCAAAATCAAGAAGAGCCCAAGCTCATCGACAAACGCGAGCAAGTGCTCGATCCGCTCACCGCCTATCAGATCACCTCGATCATGGAAGGCGTTATTCAGCGCGGAACCGGTCAAGCGATCAAGGAAGTTGGCAAGCACCTCGCCGGCAAAACCGGGACAACCAACGACGCCAAGGATCTCTGGTTCATCGGCTATTCGCCCGACCTCACGGTCGGCGTCTTCATGGGCTATGATCAGCCGCGTTCGCTCGGAGATTCGGCGCAAGCGGCGCATTACACGGCGCCGATCTTCCGTGACTTTATGAAGATGGCACTTGCCGGCAAGCCCGACATTCCATTTCGGGCGCCACCAGGCATCAAGCTGATATGGGTCAATGTGAAGTCGGGCATGCGAACGAGCGCGAGCAGCGAAGGCGCGATTTAAGAGGCATTCAAGCCCGGCACCGCGCCGCCGGAATCCTACGCCGCCGGAGATGCGACACCGCGAGCTCAACCCGTCGATCATGACACGGACCACCTTCTTGGGGGAACCGGGACCGGCGGTTTGTATTAGTTTTACTGCGTCATAAACGCAATCGGGTTGCAGGTGGTCGTGGCGTCGACTGACAGCATGGACATCGCGCGAGGGATTTTGCGAGCGCGACGGTGAGGCGTTTTCTGATCGTCGCGATCGAGTTTTCGACGTGGCGTTCGGGACGGATCGGCGGCGCCTCGGGGTCGATAACCTTCGGGTAGTCGAGGCATCGTGCGCCGCCGGGAGGCTGAGGGGGGAATCGCGTCCCGTTCCGAGATCAAGAATCCGTAAGCGGCGATGCAGAGCGTGGCATGATGGTGAAAGCCACGCCAACCTCGACCTTCGTAATGGCTCAAGCCGAGTTCGCCTTTGAGCTCTTCGTAATCACGTTCGATACGCCAGCGCAGTTTGGCATAATCGACGAGTGTGGCGAGGGGCGTGTCCTCGGGCAAGGTAGAAAGCCAGTATTTCGTGGGAGCCGCCTCTCCCTTCGGCCATTCGACGAGCAGCCATTCGACCGGATGCGGTGTGGTTCGCTTGTAGTCCCGCGCGGCGAGGTGCACGCGAACGGCGGCGAAGCGGGAAGCAAGCGGCGCGTTCGATCCCTCCCGCCAGGTAACGCTGCGCCATGCCTTTTTGCCTAAGCTCAGAGCCAATTCTTTGACCGAGACAGGCTTGTGTTGGTCGTCGCGCTGCACGTTGCAAGGGCGTTGGCCGCGACCACTCCACCGCTTGGGAGGCAAAGGCGCCTGACCTGGCGGCCACACGCTGGGCGTCGATTGGATGCCGGCGACATAGGGGAGGTTCAGAGCACTGACACCGGCACGGAAGTCACTGTTTGCACCATAGCCCGCATCGGCCAAGACGATACCGGGGGCGACACCTGCCGCATGGGCTGCGCGGATCTGATCGAGCGCGATCTGCGGCTTGGTTTTGAACCTGACATCCTTAGGCACATGCGTCTTTTTCCGCCGTGCCGCATCATTTGCCCAGGTCTCCGGCAGATAGAGCCGGTAAGCGATCGGCAGGCTCGCCGAATAGATCGACAACGTAACTGCGACTTGACAATTGTCCTGTTTGCCGAGCCGCCCACAATACTGTCGCGCGACGCCGACCGAATGCGTGCCCTTCTTCGTAAAACCGGTGTCATCGACGATCCAGGCTTCGATCCGCCCTTGTCGTTCGATGCCAGGCAAAACCAACTCATGGATTTTTTGCAAAACGGCCTCGTCCGGCCAGGGCGCCTGGCCGACCAGGTGTAAAAGCGATTGATGTTTGGCCGAAACCCGGGCAGGCGCCACGATCGCCGCCATCGGCTCGACGCTCTTGCGTTCGCCCGGCATCAGCAGGCCAACGCAATAATCATTTAAGGGTTCGGCGCGATCGGCGTGGCCGATGACTTCGACGAGAGCCTCGACATAGGACGCAAAACGCGCTTGGCTGGCTTGCCCGGAAAGATCCATATCAACGACCCTTTGTCGGTCAACGAATCACCAAATTACCAGATCAGCGAGCACAGCGAATCCTATCAAATTTCATGACTCAGTAGAATTAGTCCGCCGGGCGATCGAGGGGCTCGAGCATGATGCGATGAGATTGACACGCATCATGCTCAGTCTTTGATATCGCATGATCTTTTCATGACCGGCCGTGCGCTTGCGGCACGCTAGTGCACTGACTCAAACGGATGGTTCAGGGATTTGGGCGAGTTTTTCGAAGATTGCCGAGGCTGAAGCAGTCCAGACGAATGGCTTTGACGTTTTGTTGTGTTGCTTGATGTAGCGCTCGATCGCGTCCTTGAGGTCGGCGACGGATTTGAAGACGCCGCGGCGAATTTTTCGGCGCGTGATGGTCGAAAAAAATCCTTCGACGGCATTGAGCCACGACGCCGAAGTCGGCGTGAAATGAAACGTCCAGCGCGGATGATCGGCCAGCCATTTCATGACCTTGGGATGTTTGTGCGTGGCGTAATTGTCGGCAATGGCATGGATGACTTTGCCGGCGGGAACAGCGCGTTCCACGGCGTTGAGGAACTTGATGAATTCCTTGTGGGTATGCTTTGGCATGCAGCGCCCGACCACGGTTCCGTCGAGGACATTGAGTGCCGCAAACAATGTCGTCGTGCCGTTGCGCTTGTAATCGTGGGTCATTGTCCCACACTTGCCAGGTTTGAGCGGCAGGCCCGGCTGGGTGCGATCGAGAGCTTGTATCTGGCTCTTCTCGTCGATGGAGACGACGACGGCATGCGCCGGCGGGTCCATGTAGAGGCCGACCACGTCTTCAACCTTCTCGGCAAATTTGGGATCATTGGAGCGCCTGAACGTGCGCAAACGATGCGGCTGGAGGCGGTGGGCGTCCCAAAGACGTTGGACGGCGCGAAGCGATACGCCGACGGCCTTGGCCATCGCGCGGCCCGTCCAATGGGTGGCTTCGCCCGGCGGTTCGGAGCAGGTCAGCGCCAACACTTTCGCCACGACGCCGGTCGAAAGCGGAGCCCGGCCGGGCTTGCGCGTCTTGTCGCGCAGGAGACCATCGATCCCTTCCTCGCCGTATCGCTGCTGCCAGCGCCAAACGGCCGGACGGCTAACGCCGGCCTGATCGGCAACTTGCAAAACCGGCAAGCGCTCGGCCGAAAGGAGAATGATCCGCGCCCGCTGCACATGTTTGAGCGGCCGACTACGATCGCTGGCGATGGCGAGCAAACGCTCGCGATCCTCAGTTGAAAGGATGACATTGACGATCTGGGCCATCCCCCAAACTCGCACAAACCGCAGAATTTGTGAATCCTATGTCTGCGTCAGTGCACTAGGAAAGCGCGTGACCCCGCATGCGGGGCAGCAAGGCCACACCGCCCCAAGCCATGCTCACCGGCTCGCGCTCTCTTTCGGGAATCGTTGTAGACAATAGGATTGAATAAATTCTCAACAGGTCATCGTATTATGACAACAGTGATAGTCATAACCGAGATGAGTTGCTGTTTAATTGTAAAATTAAGCACATTTAAACTACTGAAATCGGCAGTGTTGCTAAAGGTTACCCCTGGCCGTTCGTCATGAGCGCCAGCAGTCCCTTGAGCAGCGCGAGGGGAACTGGCGGGCAGCCCGGGATATGCACATCCACCGGAATGACCGCCGCGACGCCGCCAACGCAGGCATAGCCCCCCGCGAAAATGCCCCCATCCAAAGCGCAACCGCCCGCCGCCACCACCCATTTCGGCGCCGGCGCCGCGTGATAGGTCCGCAGCAGCGCCTCACGCATGTTTTTGGTCACAGGTCCCGTCACGAGCAAAACATCGGCATGGCGCGGCGAAGCGACAAAACGCAGACCGAATCGCTCAAGATCATAAAAGGCATTGCCGAGCGCATGGATTTCGAGTTCGCAGCCGTTGCAAGAGCCCGCGTCGATCTCGCGGATGGAAAGGCTGCGTCCGAGTTTTGCACGCGCAGCGGAATCGACCCTCCTGGCGAGCTCGGCGATTTCCGGGTCGTCGAGCCGGGGCGCCGGCTCCGTGAGTGGCCTGCTAACCAGGCTCTTGAACAAAATCTTGCGCATGGCCTCAGAGCTTTCCCGAATGTTTTACCGCACGGCCCTTTGCCGGAGCTGGATGCCTCGGTGCGGCCACGATCTAGAGATCGTGCCCGGAATAAGAACAATTGAAGGATTTGTTGCAGAGCGGGAAGTCGGCGACGATGTTGTTCTCGATCGCGGCTTCGAGCACCGGCCACTGAAACCAGGAGGGGTCGCGCAGATGGCAGCGCTCGATTCGCGCCTCGGCGTCAAGCCGCACCCATGCGAGAATATCGCCGCGAAATCCTTCGACCAAAGCGAGGCCCTCGCCGGCCTTGCCCGTCGCGGTCACGGGGACACGAACATCACCATGCACGGGCATGCGGGCGAGGATCTGTTCGACAAGCGCCAGGCTCTGCTCCACTTCCCGGATGCGAATCCACACCCGCGCATTGACGTCGCCATCCTCAAGCACAGGCACGTCATAATTGAAAAGCAGCGCCTCGTAGGGCGGATAGGAGAGCTGGACACGGGCATCGAAGGCGCGCGCCGACGCCCGGCCGATGGGACCGCCGCATCCATATTGCTTAACGAGCGAAGGCCTGGCCAAACCCGTTCCAACGGTCCGGTCCTGGAGCGAGGCCGTATTGTCGTAAAGCTCGACCAGCGGCGGAAAGGCCTTGCCGATCGTCCGCACCAGCTCCCTGATTTGGTCAAAGCCCGGCGAGGCAAGATCGATGCTCACGCCGCCCGGCACGATGCAATCCATCATCAGCCGGTGCCCGAAACAGCCATGCGCGGTGCGCAGGACGCGCTCGCGCAGGACGCCGCAATGGGCGAGCATAAGGGCAAAGCCGGCATCGTTGCAGATGGCGCCGATATCGCCGAAATGGTTGGCGAGGCGCTCAAGCTCCGCCATCAAAGCGCGCAGCCAAACGGCGCGCGGCGGAATTTCGATTTCGAGCGCCGCTTCGACCGCGCGCGCGAAGGCGAAGCCATAGGCGGCCGTGCTGTCGCCGGAGGTCCGCGACGCGAGGCGCGCGGCCTTGTCGATGGATGCGCCGGCCATGAGGGATTCGATCCCCTTATGGGTGTAGCCCAAACGCTCTTCCAGCCGGACCACGGTCTCGCCGTTCGCGGTAAAGCGGAAATGGCCGGGTTCGATGATCCCGGCATGCACGGGACCAACCGCGATCTGGTGCAGGCTTTCGCCTTCCGCCGGCAGAAACCGATAGGACTGGCCCATCGCCTTGCGGCTGAGGCTCTTTTGCCAAAGGGTGACGCAGCTCCCAGCGGCCATGGTCGAGCCAGGGCCGCCCGTCGGGCAGCCCCACGGGATCGAGGCCATAGAGATCGCGGAGGGCGCGCTCCAAGCCGGATCGCGGGAGGGTGCAGCCGTCCAACGGATGGAAAACGCCCTTCGGGGCATTCAATGGTCGCCACGAAGATTTGCTTTTGGCTCTCGTCGAGCATGGCCATGTGGACCGCCGCCACCTCGCCCCAAAGGCCGAGCAAGGTTCCGCGTCCCTCGGCCAGCCGCGCCGCCAGGAGCTGCCAAAGAGCATCGTCCACGATGATTCGCGGGCAAGGCCTATGGCCTGCGGCCCTGCGCCCATTGGCGATCAGCTCGGCTATCGTCGGCACCTTTGGCTTTTCCTTTTATTCATGGCCGCACGGCCATTGGGTCCTCTCTTAGCCGAGCAGCCGCGCGACGTGCTGAAACCAAGCCACCAGCGGCGGCGGCAAATAGAGTCCCGCCGTCAAAACGAGGCCAAGGTGACCGACCATCGGCAGGTAGGACGCTTGCACCGGCGCCGTACTGCCTTTCGGTTCGCCAAACGCCACGCCGTGCAGGCGGAGCAGAAGAGCGCCAAAGCCGACGAGAAGCCCCATGACGAGCGGGATCGCAAGGAGCGGCACGCGCGCGAAGGTGGAGCTCACCACCAGGAACTCGCTCATGAAAATGCCGAGCGGCGGCATGCCGGCAATCGCGATCACGCCGACGACGAGGCACCAGCCGAGCATGGGATGGGTCACCGTCAGACCCCGCAGATCAGAGAGTCTCTGGGTGCCTTTGACTTGCGCGATATGGCCGACCGCGAAAAAAATCGCCGATTTGGTGAGGCTGTGCATCGTCATATGAAGCAGGCCGGCGAAATTGGCGAGCGGCCCGCCCATGCCGAAAGCGAAAACGATGATGCCCATGTGTTCGATCGACGAGTAGCCAAACAGCCGCTTGATATCGCGGCGGCGGTACAGCATGAAGCCGGCGAAGATGAGCGAGGCAAGCCCCATGGTCGCCATCAAAGGTCCCGGCGCGATGGCCGCCGGATTGGCGGCAAGCAAAAGCTTGAACCGCAAGACGGCGTAAAGCGCGACATTGAGCAACAGGCCCGAAAGCACCGCCGAAATCGGCGTCGGCCCCTCGGCATGCGCGTCGGGCAGCCAGGCGTGCAGGGGCGCGAGGCCGACCTTGGTGCCATAACCGAGCAAAAGGAACACGAAGGCGAGGTCGAGAAGCGCCGGGTCGAAGGACGAGACCTGCTGGATCAGGACGGTCCAGACCATGCCGTCCTGGCCCTCGCCGACGACCGGCCGCGCCGCCATATAGACGAGGATCGTGCCAAACAGCGCAAGCGCGATGCCGACGCTGCCGAGGATGAAATATTTCCAGGCGGCCTCGATGGCCTCCTCGGTGCGGTAGATGCCAACCATGATCACCGTGGTGAGCGTCGCCATTTCGATCGCGACCCACATCAAGCCGATGTTGTTGGCGACCAAAGCCAGATTCATGGCAAACAGCAGCACTTGATACATCGCATGGTAGAACCGCAGATGCACCGGCGTGAGCCGCCCCGTCTCCAGTTCGTGGGCGATGTAGCTCGCGCTGAACACGCTGGTGGTGAAGCCCACGAAGCGTGTTCAAAACGACAAAGACGATGTTCAGATCATCGACCACAATGAACGGGCTTGGCGCGGGCTTGTGGATGAACAGCGACACCGCGGCAAGGAGGGACAGGAAGGCCGCCGCCACATTGAGACTGGCCGATAGCCGATACCCCGGCAAGACCGCCAGAATGGCGGCGGCGATCACGGGAATCGCCAGCAAGAAGGGAACCCCGTTGAGGGTGGCGGCGGTCAATTGTGCCCTCCCCGGAACTGATCGCCGCGCAGCCGGTCGAGGGCTTCAAGATCGACCGTATCGAAACGCTCGCGGATTCGAAACAGGAAGATGCCAATCACAATGAAGGCGACAAGCACCGAAAAGGCGACACTGATCTCGACCACGAGCGGCATGCCCTTGGCCCCCGTCGCAGCGAGGATGAGGCCGTTCTCCAGCGACATGAAGCCGATCACCTGACTGACCGCATTGCCGCGGGTCACCATCATCAGGAGGCCGAGCAGCACGACGGAAAGGGCGAAGGCCAAATCCTCGCGGGCAAGCGAATCGGCCTCGGAGGTCACCCGCAGCATGACCACCATGGACAGCGCGACCAGCGCCATTCCGGCCAGCATCGTCGGGCCGATGCCGACAACCGTGTCGACCTCGCGGTGAATACCGAGATTGGCAATGATGCGATGGAGCGCCAAGGGAATGACAATCGCCTTGAAAACGAGGGCGATCGCGGCGGTGATGTAGAGATGCGGCGCGCCTTGCGCAAAGGCCTGCCAGGCGACCGAAAGGGCGAGAACGATCGCCTGAAGCGCAAACACGTTCAGCAAGGCGTAGAGCCGGTTCTGATACAAAAGCATGAAGCTGATCAGCACCATGCCGCCGGCGAGGAGATGGGCGACGTCATAGGCAAGACGGCCGGTCATCGCAAAGTCCTTGTGACGAAAAGAAGCAACATTCCGAGCAAGCCGAGCATCAGCGCGCCGCCAAGGAATTCAGAGATACGGAATATCCGCATCTTGGCGACTGTCGTTTCGAACAGAGCGAGCAGGACCCCGCCCGCCGCGAGCTTGCCGATATAGGCCGCAACGCCCGTCATCTGTTCGCCCGCGGACGCGCCAGGCGGCGCAAGACCAAAGGGCAAGAACACGCAGCCGATGAGCGACATATAAAGAAGGAGCTTCAGCCAAGCCGCAAGTTCGAGCATCGCGAGGTGGCGGCCGGAATATTCGAGCAGCATGGCCTCATGCACCATGGTGAGCTCGAGATGGGTGGCCGGATTGTCGATCGGAATGCGCCCGTTCTCGGCGATGGCGACCATCACGAGAGCGATGAGGGCGAGCCCCGCCGACACCCGCAGGCCGGCCCCTGGCGACAGCATGAAACCGGCGAGATTGGAGAGCTGGGTCGAACCGGCAAGGAGCGCGACCGTGAACACGATCATGATCATCGCGGGCTCGGCGAGCGTCGCGATCATCATTTCGCGGCTCGACCCGATGCCGCCAAAACTGGTTCCGGCATCCATCCCGGCGAGCGCCAGAAAAAACCGCGCGCTGCCGAGGAGAGCGATGACCACGATAAGGTCGGCCGACCAGCTGAACATGAGGCCGGTGGCGAAGGTCGGGACGAGCGCCGCCGCCACCCAGGTCAAGGCGAACACAAGATAGGGCGTCACGCGGAAGAGCCAGGAGGCGTTCTCCGCAAGGACCGCCTCCTTGCGCAAGAGCCGCAAGAGATCGCGGTAGGGCTGCAGCACAGGCGGCCCGCGGCGGCGCAAAAGATGCGCCTTCAGCTTGCGGATCAAGCCGGTGAGGAGCGGCGCCAGCAAAAGCACGAGGAGCATCTGAGCGCCTTGCGCGGCGAGATCGAGGATCACTGCCATAGCGCAAGCACCAGCAATAGGAATACAAGCGCGAAACTGACAAAGCTCAGATAGAGCCGAATGGTCAGGAACTGAAGCTGATTGAGCCGCGTGGCGAGCAGCAAAACCGCATTGGTGATGGGCGTATAGATAAGCTCCCAAGCAAGATCATGCAGCTTGACTTCGAACCGGGCCGGACCGAGGTCGCCCGGTGGCCGCATTTCGACATATTCGCGGGCGCGAAACACATAGCTGCCAAAGACCCGGCGGATCGGCTGGGCGAAACTCCCCGCGCTATATTGCGTCGCTCGGCTTTGGTCCGGGAAGCCGCAGTCCCAAGCGGGGGCGCGGCGCACGGCGCCGGACGCCAGACGGTGAATGGCATAGGCCGCGAGCGACGCGGATACCCCGATGAAGACAAACACGATCAGGCCATTGTATGAGCTGCGGCTTTCGGCGACCGGCACGATCGACAGCCATTCCAGGCTCGCTTGCGCGGGCATCCTTGCGCCGGTGAGGCTCTGGACGGCAGGCGCCATGGCATCGATGAGAAAGCCCGGCAAAATTCCAGCGAGAACGCAGAGAATAACAAGCGCGATCATGGCGCTCTGCGACCAGAGATCGGCCTCGGCGGCGCCTTCCGCAGCCGCCGAGCGTGGCCGGCCCAGAAACACAATTCCGAAGACACGCACGAAACAGGCCGCCGCCAGCGCCGCCGCGAGCGCGAGCAGCCCGCCGATCGCCGGCATCAGAAGCTTCAGCCCCCAGTGCGGCAGCCCCGGACTGAGCAAGATGGCCTGAAAGAGCAGCCATTCGGAGGCAAATCCATTGAGCGGCGGGAGCGCCGAAATCGCCGCACAGGCAATGAGGACCGCGAAACTCGTGACCGGCATCAGGTGAATGAGGCCGCCAAGACGTTCCATGCTGCGCTCGCCCGTCGCGGCCGCGACCACGCCCGCGCCGAAGAACAAGACGCTTTTGAAAAGCGCATGATTGAGGACGTGGAACAGTGCCGCCGTCATCGCCAGCGCGCCCGCGGCACCCCAGCCATTCGCGGCGAAGGCGAGCGCGAGACCGAGCCCGGCAAAGATCACCCCGATATTTTCGATCGTGCTATAGGCGAGCACGCGCTTGAGATCGGTTTGGATCAGCGCATAAAGGATGCCGAGCACCGCCGTGCCGCCGCCGGCGGCCAGAATAGGAACGCCCCACCACCAGGCCGCCGGACCGAGAAGATCGAAAACGATGCGAATGAAACCATAGATGGCGACTTTGGTCATCACGCCGCTCATCAGCGCCGAGACATGACTTGGCGCCGCCGGATGAGCGAGCGGCAGCCACACATGCAGCGGCACGAGCCCGGCCTTCGATCCGGCGCCGAACAAAGCAAGGCCAAGGACGAAGCCCGCACTGAGCGGCGCTATTTGATGGGCGCGGATGGTTTCGAACGCATAGCCGCCGTCGGGGCCGGCCAGCAGGCCGAAGGCAAGCAGGAGCGCCAGCGTGCCGATGCTCGCCATGACGATATAGACATAGCCCGCTTCGGTGTTTCCCTCTTCCTTGTGATGGGCCATGACGAGTGCCCAAGAGGCGAGCGACATGAATTCCCACGCCACCAGGAAACTGAAAGCATCGGCGGCGAGCACGACCAAATTCATCCCGGCGAGAAACGCCGGAAAAAAGGGCAGCACCCGCAACGGCTCATGCTCGTGCCGGCCATAGCCAATCCCGTAAAGGCTGGCGCTCGCGCCCCCGAGGTTGACGACCGTGAGAAAAAAGGCGGCGAGCGCATCCACGCGGAAATGGGCGCCGACCCAAGGCAGCCCCAGCGGCAAACTGACCTCCGGCGCCGCCGTGCCAAGGAGAAGCTGATGCAGGGCAAAGAAAAGTCCCGCGAGCGAGACGACCAAAGAGGCGGAATAGACGGCCAAAGTGGCGCCGCGGGCGCGGCCGGCCAAGACGGCGAGAACCGCGATGCCGAGCAAGGCGCCAACGCAGCTAAGACCGGCAATCGCCGCCATCGCGCTTAACGTCCTCCCTCGCGGGGACTGGAACCTTGCGCCGGTCTTTGCGGACTAGCCCAGGCGCTTGCTCCTTCCTTGAGCCGGACGCCACGGCCGCCGGCGGAACTTGCGGCGCCCTCGCCGATCAGTTCGATTCCCGCCGCATCGAGCGCGCCGGTCAATTTCATCAAGGAATTGACATTGCCGCGGATCACCCCGTCGCTCGCCTCCATCCGCTGAATGGTCGGCACCGAGAGGCCGGAGCGTTCGGCCAATTCGCGCTGATCAATGCCGAGCAAGGCGCGCGCCGCCCGCAACTGTGCCGCCGTGATAATGATGCGCTCCGGAAATCGCAGTCAGGAAATGCATCTCTATATATACAAAATGCATAATTGCGTTTCAAGCATTATTTATGATGTGTCTGATATCACAATCACGTTAAGTCTGCGGATCGATTTCAGGACGTTGCGTGTCTTGTTCGTCCGGAAATCCTCGGATGGCCGATGAAGTGCGGAGGCTTGCAAAAGACCCCTCCCTAAAACACCGGCACGGCGCGCGCATTGAGCGATTGCGCCAAGGTTTCCAGCGCCTTCGCCCGCTTGCGAAAAAAGGTGTGCGGCGCCCATTGTTTTTCCTCGCAGAGCTTTTTGATCGAGCGGTGCCGCGCCGAGCGCAATGCCCAGAGTGTCGTCACCAGTGCCATCCCGGAATCCACTTCGCGCAAATCGCGCAGCCATTCGAAGGCCATGTCCATCCGCTGGATCTCCAGGGCCGAAGGGCGGATCACCGTGCGATTTAACGCCCGCTCGCGCGCCTTGCGCTCGCTTTCCTCGAGCTCCGCCTGGGCCAGCCGGTCGGCCCATTCGGTGAGGTGCGCGGCCAATGAGGCGCGGGGCCCCCGCATCCGCGGCAAGCGGTCGAGCGTGGCAAAGGCCTGCACGAGCCTTTTGCCGACCAGCTCCGCGGTCCAGAGCGGCGGCAAGGTCTCGCGCGGCGCGGCGAGCGGAGAAGCGGGGAGGCCGTCGACGGCGTCGCTGGTCATGCTCAAACCCCATCGTCGAGGATATTGTCGAGAAGGTTCGGCTCGGCGGCGATCTCAAGGAGCAGCAGCCGGATCATCGCCTCGCGGTGAGGCCGCGCTTGGCGGCGGCCGCCTCGAAATGGCTGGCGGCCTCGGGCGGCAATCGCAGCGACATGGCCGCCGCCGCCGCGCGGAAGGCGAGACCGAATCTTTGCGCCTGCCGATGCACATTGTTGGGCGTCGAGGTGATCAAGGGATCCTCGGCGATGCGCTTGGCGTCCCAGCCAAGGCCGAGGAGGAACCCCAGGCGGGCGATGCGCTCTCCTGTCCAGCGCGATTTGCGGATTTCTGTCGTAACCGTCACGGCTCAAGCTCCTATAAGGTATTATTACCGTGTCTTTTACGGTGATCTTACCTGGTGCGAAGCTGACCTTGTTCGGTTATTGTACCGGTATGGAACTTGAAGACGTCCTCTTCCGAATTGAAAGCCGCCTCAAGGCCGTCGGTCTTTCGGCGCATGCCGCCTCGCTCGCCGCCAGGCGGCCGGACGCGATCCGGAATTTGAAGCGCGCCGTCAAAAACAACGACCGCCGCGGCATTACGACCGAAACCCTGATCGCGCTGGCGCCGGTCCTGAAAACGACGGCGGCCTGGCTGCTCGAGGGGGTGGGCGAGCAAACGCCCGGCAATATCAATTCCGTGCAAGTCGTCGGACGGATCGGGGCCGGCGCCGAAATCCAGCCGGAATTCGAACAAATCCCGCCCGAGGGCTTGTATGAAATCGAGGTTCCCTTTCCGGTCTCGGCGGACGCCATAGCGTTCCAGATCGAGGGGGACAGCATGTGGCCCCGCTATGATCCGGGCGACGTCATCATTTGCTGGCGGCAGGGCACCAATGTGAATGAGGTCATCGGCTGGGAAGCCGCGGTCAGAACGGCCGATGGCAAGCGCTATTTGAAACGAATCCAGCGCGGCGCCACGAGCGGAACCTTCGACCTCGAGAGCCATAACGCGGCGCCGATCCGGGGGGTGCGAATCGAATGGGCGGCCGAAATCAAAGGCGTGGTCAGATCCGGTCAATGGCGCCGGAGATAAGAACGGTAAATCGGTAATACTACCTTAATAGTGGTAATATTACCTGCTTAAGCTGGCCAGTCCCTACTGGAGCCAGCCCATGCCGAATCCCTCGCCCGCCCAAGACCATGCCGAAGCCGCGCTGCGCGCGCAGGCCCATCGCACCGTCGTCTTCCTCATCAAGACCAGGGCGTGCGCCTATGCGAAGCGCGCCATGACCCTGGAGACGATCCGGCCTGGCCTTGCGGCCGCGACGCCCGACACCATGGCCGCCGTCGCCAAGCATCTGATCGAGACGGAAATCAAGGCGCCGCGCCGATGGTTTGGGTTTGGCGGGGAAGTGCCCATCCTCAACGCCAAGGCGGTTTTGCTCTACGCCCGGGCGTGGCGGCGCGCGGCCTTCAAGAGAACCACGCCGGCGGCGGCCACGTTGTGAGAGCGGCCCGAACGCACATGACCGGGGCGGAACTTTTGTCCAAGATCGCGCGGGAAAAACAAGAGAAGCGACCATAGCGGTCGAATTTCAAGCGCTCATGGCGTAACGCCGGATCCCCGCAAATGAGAGGGATTTGCAAGCTTACGCGGGCGGGGCAATGCGGGCGCGGTACAGCACCTGCGGCGGCTTGGGGATCCCTTCTTGCAAGGCGCAAGGGCACGGCCCCGCCGGGCCCATTGAAGATCGAGTCCTAGAAGCGTGATCCGTCCAGATTGAATTGGACCACGCTCTAGAGACTTTGATGACGCATGATCTTTTCGAAAAACCGGTTCGAACTTTCGCGGATCATGCTCTAGCTCGATTGGCGGCGCAGGAACGCCGGGATCTCAAGCTGGTCCTCTTCGAGGGCCCGGGATTGATAGGCGCCGCGGCCATGCGTATCGACCGGGGGTTGCGGAATTCTTTGCGGCGCCGGGGGATGCTGCGCGCGCTTGGCATATTCGGTATGAACGGGACTGGGCTGCGGCGCCCGGTAGGTCTGCGGCGGCGCGGGCTGCCGGACGGGCGCTTGCCGTTCGCGCGGGCCTTGCGCCGGAGCCGTGGCTTCGTGGCGGCTCACGCCAAAGGACGCAAGCCTCTCGAGCAGGGAGCGGCGCTTGGATTCGGCATGCGGCTCGGCCGCCAGTTCGCCCCGCTGCGCGCGGATTTGGTTTTGCCCCGGCAGAGGCAAATCATCGATGTCCGGCATCCTTTGCGGACGCACGACCGGCGAATCCGGCGGCCCGGGGACGAACGGCCCTGCCTCGAATTGCTCGCCTGGACGTTGCGCCTGCTCGACATACTGACGCGATTGCGGCGCCACTTCCTGGATATGGACCCCATTGCCCGGCGCGCCGAAAGGCTGGCCGGACGCCTTCGCATTGTCGTCATAATACTCCGCCGCCGCATAGGTCTCTTGCGGCGCGTTTTGATGACGCGGCTGCGCGGTCTCGATCGGACGCGCCGCCGTCTGCGCCCTCAGACGGTTGGTGACTTCCGCGATGCGAGTCTCCGCCGCCGTGGGTTCATAATTGCCGATGGCATGGTCGATGCCAGTCGCAACAACGGAGACACGGACAATGCCATCGAGGCTTTCATCGAAGGTCGCGCCAAGAATAATATTGGCGTCCTCATCGACCTCTTGGCGAATCCGGCCGGCCGCCTCGTCGACTTCATAAAGGGTGAGATCATTGCCGCCGGTGATCGAGATGAGCAAGCCGCGGGCGCCCTTCATCGAAACCTCATCGAGCAGCGGATTGGCGATCGCCGCCTCGGCGGCGAGGATCGCCCGCTTCTCACCCGAAGCCTCGCCGGTCCCCATCATCGCCTTGCCCATTTCACGCATGATGGCGCGAACATCGGCGAAATCCAGATTGATCAAGCCTTCCTTGACCATGAGATCCGTGATGCAGGCGACGCCGGAATAGAGCACCTGGTCGGCCATCGCGAAAGCGTCGGCGAAAGTGGTCTTCTCATTGGCGATGCGAAACAGATTCTGATTGGGAATGATAATCAGCGTATCGACCGATTTCTGCAGTTCGCTGATGCCGACTTCGGCGACACGCATGCGCCGCGCGCCCTCGAACTGGAATGGCTTTGTCACGACGCCAACGGTGAGGATGCCCATATCCCTTGCGGCGCGCGCGATGACGGGGGCCGCTCCCGTGCCGGTTCCGCCGCCCATGCCAGCGGTGACGAACACCATATGCGCCCCGGAAAGGTGATCGCGGATCTCCTCGATCGCTTCCTCCGCCGCCGCGCGGCCGACCTCCGGCTGAGATCCGGCGCCAAGGCCCTCGGTGACCTGAAGGCCCATCTGGATAATTCTTTCGGCCTTCGACGAGGTCAGGGCTTGCGCGTCGGTATTGGCGACAATGAACTCGACCCCGAGGAGGCCCGAGACAATCATATTGTTTACGGCATTGCCGCCGGCGCCGCCAACGCCCGCGACCATGATATGGGGTTTGAGTTCCCGGAGCTCGGGCGCTTTAAGATTGATCGACATCGTCTGGCCTCTCGACGTTGGTTGGAGCGCCGGTCAAGGACACTCGGGTTTTCTTTCATGATGTTCGCGGCACTCAAACAACTCGCCGCACTTACTCTCGCCGCACGCACGCCTAGAAACTACTTTTGAGCCACTGCCCGACCCGGCCAAGATAACCATGCGCTTGCGCGTCCGAATAAACCGCGCGCCGGGACGGATGGAAATGCTCGATACCGCTCACCTGTGGATAGATCATAAGCCCAACAGCCGCCGCGAATGCTGGGCTTTTCGCGGACTCCGGCAGTCCCTTTATACCGAGCGGCCGGCCGATCCGGACCTGCCCGGAAACGATGCGCTTCACCGCCGCTTGCATGCCGGTGAGCTGACAGGCGCCTCCCGTAAGAACAAGCCTTCGCCCCGTATGGCTGGGAAGACCTGCGTGTTTGAGCCGGTCGCGCACGAGCTCGAGAATTTCCTCGACGCGCGGCTTGATGATCGAAATGAGCTGCGCCTTCGGCAAATGCGCGGGACGCTCGGCGTCCTCTCCCGCTTGAACCACCGCGATCGTCTCGCTTTCATCGGTCACCGAAGCGAGGCAGGCGCCATAAAGCGTCTTCAGCCGTTCGGCATCCGCGAGTGTGATGCCAAGGCCGCGCGCGACATCCATCGTGACATGGTTGCCACCGACGGCGAAGCCATCGACATGAGTGAGATGGCCGCCGGAAAAGACGCTCACGGAGGTTGTTCCCGCCCCCATGTCGATCAACGCCGCGCCGAGGTCGGCTTCGTCGTCGGCCAAGGCCGCAAGGCCCGCCGCGTAAGGTGTTGCGACCATCGCGTCGACCGTCAGATGGCAGCGTTCGACCGCGAGCATCAGATTGCGGGCGGCGGCGGCGTCGCAACTCAAAACATGCATCGCGGCGCCAAGTTCGTCGCCGACCATTCCCCTCGGATCTTGGATGTGGCGGGTCTCGCCCAGCGCAAAGCCGGTAGGCAGGGAATGCAGCACCGCCCTGCCCTGTTGTTCGCCGCGCGCCGTGCACGCCTCAAAGACCCGGTGAACATCGGTCTGGGAAATGGCGCGGCCGCCGATCGTGATCTTCGCCTCGTAGAGCCGCGATGCGAGCCTGCCGCCGGTCGCATTGACGATCACGCTTTCGATCTGCACGCCGGCCATGCGCTCCGCCGCGTCGACGGCGAAACGGATTGCGGCTTCCGCCGCGTCCATATCGACGACGGCGCCGCCCTTGATCCCGCGCGAGCGTTGATGCCCTATACCGAGAATGCGGCAGCGATGGGTGCGCCCGCGCAGCGTTTCGGACGGATCGCTCGGATTGAGCCGCGCGACAAGGCAGACGATTTTCGACGTTCCAATGTCGAGCACGGAAAGGACCGCGCTTTTTTTGGCCGACAAAGGCGGCAGGCGCGGCGGCAGGACCCTCGAATTCATAGATGGCCGCCTTTCGCCTTGCTCTTCCGGGGCTGGCTCTCGGCGCGTTCGGCCGCCGCTTCCTCGGTCAATCGTGCGACGAGGCGGCCAGGCGCACGCAGATCGAGCGAAATAAGATCCTTGTCGAGAATATGCGACGTCCGCTGCAGTTCGGCGAGCCTTGCGAGCGCCGCCTCAGGCTCCGTTTCCGGCAAAAGAATCTCAGTCCCATTTGCCGTCTTCAGCGTCCAGCGGCGCTTCGTGACGAGCACGCCAGCGACGATCCGCTCGCGCAAGTCACCCGCCGCGTCGAGCAGCGCCAAATATTGGTTGAGTTTCTCATTGGCCCCGGCGCCGACGACGAGCGGCAAATGAATGAATCGCTGGTCGCGCATGGCGGCGATGGGCACGCCATCGGCGGCGACGATGTGCACATTGCCGTCCAATTGCCAAAGAGCAAAGGGCGCCCGCTCGTCGATTTCGATCAAGAGCCGGTCGGGGTAAAGTTTGGTGACCATCACTTCCTTGACGAGCGGAAGCTGGCGCAGCCGTTCCCTGATTTTCGCGACATCGAGGAAAAGAAGCGAATTGCGCGGCGTAATCCCGGCGATCGCGAGCAACTCTTGTTCCTTGAGTTCGCGCTCGCCCGAGATCGTCACGGCCTTGATGGAGAAACCGAGCGCCTTGGCAAGGATGTCGGCGGGTTGGCCCTCCGCCGCCACGAAGTTCGCATATTGGCCGCCCTTCACGGCGCCATAAAAACCGACGGCCGCCAGCAGCAATAATGAAAAGCAAGCGCCTACGCCCGGCCCCGAAAGCCGGTTTACGATTTTATGCCGCAAGCCTCGCCGCGGCTGGCGCGCGGGCACCGCAAATTTTTGCCGCGCTGAGAGAGCATCGGACCTTGGCGACGCCCCGGCATAGGCGAACGCCGCCGGGGCGAAACCGAGCCCAGCTAGCCTCAACGATCGCAGGAGGCGTCCTCGACCATCCATCGAACAAGCTCACCGAATGTAAGGCCCGCGAAGGCCGCAAGTTCCGGCACAAGCGAAGTCTCGGTCATCCCAGGCTGGGTATTGACTTCCAGAACCACGAGCTTCCCCGTCCCGCCGGGCGAATCGTCGTACCGGAAATCCGTCCGGCTCACACCGCGACAGCCGAGCGTCTTATGCGCCACGAGGGTTAACTCTTGTATATTTTGGTAAATATTTCCTTTAAGATTTGCCGGAAGGACGTGGATGGAGCCTCCTTTGGCGTATTTTGCGTTATAGTCGTACCAGCCTCCGTCCGCGGCGCGTATCTCTATGACATCATAGGCCTTTTCGCCGATCACGGCGCAGGTGAGCTCGCGCCCGGCGACGAAGCGTTCGACCAAAACCTCGTCGCCATGCGGCCAATCCTCACTGGTTAATTCTTGCGGCGGCGCGTTGGCGCCCTCCTTGACGATCAGGATTCCCACGGAAGACCCTTCCGCGAGCGGCTTGATGACGTAAGGGGGCGGCAAAACATGCGCCTTGGCGGCCGTGAAACGATCGACCGTCACCCCTTCGGCAACCGGGATCCCGGCGGCGCGAAAAAGCTCCCTGGCGCGATCCTTCCGCATGGCGAGGGCGGAGGCGAGCACCCCCGAATGGGTATAGGGAATGCGCAGCATTTCCAAAATGCCCTGCATGATGCCGTCCTCGCCGAACCGCCCATGCAGCGCGTTAAAGGCGACATCCGGCTTGAGCTTTGCGAGCACCTCCGAAATATTGCGATCGACATCGAGCTTTGTGACGGCAAACCCCTCGGCCTCGAGGGCCTTCGCGCAGGCCTCGCCCGAGCGCAGCGAAACCTCGCGCTCCGCTGAGAGGCCGCCCATGAGGACGGCGACATGTTTGGTCATGAGTGATTCCAATTGAGCTTGTAAGGAACGCGGCTCCAACCGGACAAAAATGTTTCACGTGAAACGTTTTGGTGCGATCGGCGCCTTGGGCAAACTTACGCGCACGAGGCGTCGCGAGATATGAAGCCGGGATTTGGGGCAAGCGCAAGATCGCGGTAGAATTTATGAGCGCGATCAGGCGGTTTTTTGGCCTATTTCAAACGCCTCGCCCTCATCCTGAGGAGCCCACGAAGTGAGCGTCTCGAAGGATGCGTGTCGAGTCCGCCCTCGTCCTTCGAGACGCCGCCTTTGGCAGCTCGGCGCCATTACGGGCAAAAGCAAGGGCCGATCCGGCCACAGCTTCCCATTCATCGAACGGCTGACCCGAGCGCATCTGAACTTTGAAGTCAAGGATCGAGACGGCCGGAGGCCGCGCGCCAATCGAAATCGGGCATGCCCGATTTCGACATCATAGATGCTGATCTCGGCAACAACCGAGATCAGTGCGCGTCCTTGAGTTCAAAGTTCAGATGCGCTTTTCTGCCGCCGTGCGATGAATGGGTTTTTCCGCGCGGGGCGCGGCCTTTAGGCGCCCTCGTCCTTCGAGACGCCGCCTTTGGCGGCTCCTCAGGACGAGGGGTGTTTCCCCACCCGCAAGATTTCCCACTCCAGTGTGACGCCGCTTGTCTCCTTGACGCGGGCGCGGACGAGCTCTCCCAGATTTTCGAGATCGGCGGCACTGGCCTTGCCGCGATTGATCAGAAAATTGCAATGAAGTTCCGAGACCTGTGCATCGCCGATGGCAAGGCCCCGGCAGCCCGCTTTGTCGATTAGCTCCCAGGCCTTTTGTCCCGGCGGGTTTTTAAATGTCGAGCCGCCGGTGCGGGTGTTGACGGGCTGCGTTTCCGAACGCGCTTTCGTGATCTCCGCCATCTCCGCCAGGATCGCTTGCGGATCGCCGCGGCTACCCGCGAAAACCGCGCTCGTGAAGATCACGTCCGCCGCCACGGAGCAATGGCGGTAAGTAAATCCCATGTCCGCCTTGGCCAGCTCGGCAATCTCGCCCCGGCGATTGACCCCCAGGCAGGAGACGAGAACATCCTTGGTTTCGGCCCCATAAGCGCCCGCATTCATCCGGAGCGCGCCGCCAACCGAGCCCGGAATGCCGCGAAAAAACGAAAGGCCCGCAATGCCCGCCTTCGCGGCGGCGGAAGCAAGTTTCACGTCCGGGACGGCGGCGCCCGCGCGCAGGGTCAGACCTTCGATGTCAAGACTCTGAAACGCCTTGCCAAGCCGGATCACAACGCCTTCGATGCCGCCGTCGCGCAGCAAAATATTGGAGCCGGCGCCAAGCATCAGAACCGGAGTAGCGGGATCGAGCCGCGCCAGGAAATAGCAAAGATCGCTCTCGTTCTCCGGCTCGAAGAGCACTTGCGCCGGGCCGCCCGTGCGGAACCAGGAGAAATGCGCGATCGGCGCATTGCCCGCGAGCGCGCCGCGCAGTCCGGGCATGGCCGCGCGGAGGTCCGGAACGATGTCGGGAAAGATCGCGGTCTCGCCCTTATTCGGCGGCGCCAGCATGGATATCTTCAGCCGCGAGCTGGCCCGGCAGCGCCTGCGCCCATTGCGTGATATTGCCGGCGCCGAGACACACGACGTAATCGCCGGGCTTGGCCAGCGAGCGGATGAGGAGGGGCAGATCCTCCGGCCTTTTCAAGGGAAGCGCGTGAGGATGGCCGCGCTTCTTCAAGGCGGCGACGAGCGAGTCGCGATCGGCGCCTTCGATCGGCGCTTCGCCCGCCGGATAAACATCGGCGACGATCACAATATCCGCGTCATTGAAGGCGCCCGTGAAACCATCGAAAAGCGAATGGAGACGCGTATAGCGATGCGGCTGCACGACGGCGATGACATGGGCCTTCGTCGAGGCGCGGGCGGCGCGCAGGACGGCGGCGATTTCAACCGGGTGATGGCCATAATCGTCGAAAATCGCGGCGCCATTCCACTCGCCGGTGCGGGTGAAGCGGCGCTTGACGCCGCCGAACCCCGCGAGCGCATTCCGGATCGTATCGGTGCTCATGCCGAGCCGCTGCGCGACAGCGATCGCGGCGGTCGCGTTCAAAGCATTATGGTGGCCCGGCATCGGCATGACGATTTTTTCAAGCGCGGTTTCGGTGCCGGTCTCGCGGTCGCGAATGAGCACCGTGAAGCGCGAAACGCCATTGCTGAGATCGATACCGGCAAGCCTGACATCGGCCTGCGGATCTTCCCCATAGGTGATCACCCGGCGGCCCTCGATCATTTTGGGCCAGCTCGCGGACCGTGGGGTGATCGAGGCATAGGACCGCGAAACCATAGAAGGGGATGTTTTCGACGAAGGCGCGAAACGCCTGCTTGATGGCATCGAAGGTGCCAAAATGATCGAGATGCTCGGGATCGATATTGGTGACGATGGCGATTTCGGCCGGAAGTTTCAGGAAGGTGCCGTCGCTCTCATCGGCTTCCACCACCATCCAATCGCCGTCGCCGAGCCGCGCATTGGTCCCATAGGCGTTGATGATGCCGCCATTGATGACGGTCGGATCGAATTTGCCGGCTTCGAGAAGGGTGGCGACAAGGGAGGTCGTGGTGGTCTTGCCATGTGTCCCGGCGATGGCGACGCAATGCTTCAGCCGCATGAGCTCGGCGAGCATTTCGGCGCGGCGCACGATGGGCAGGCGCCTTTGCCGCGCGGCCATGAGTTCGGGATTGTCGCGCTTGATCGCGGTCGAGACCACGACGACCTCCGCCGCGCCGAGATGCTCCGCCCGATGGCCGATATGGACGAGCGCGCCCTTTGCCCGCAACCGCAAGACATTGGCGCTTTCGGACGCGTCCGAGCCTTGCACCGTGTAACCGAGATTGAGAAGAACCTCGGCGATGCCGGACATGCCTATCCCGCCAATCCCGACAAAATGGATCGGACCCAGTTTATCCGGCAATCTCATGAGCTCTATCCTTGTCCGTCACGAGTGTTTGCACGAGACCCGCGAGCCTTTCGGCTGCATCCGCGATGCCCGTCTCTTTCGCCGCGGCGGCGCGGCGGGCGAGAGCGGCGATATCGCCCTGCGCGTCCAGAAGAGAAGTCGCTAGGTATTGCGGCGAAAATACGCTCTGTTTGACGACAATCGCGGCACCGCTTGCGGCGAATTGCGCCGCATTGGCGGCCTGATCCTGGTCGAGCGCATGCGGGAGCGGCACAAGGATGGCGGGACGCCCGATGACGGCGAGTTCCGACACGGTCGAGGCCCCCGCACGCGCAATCACGAGATGGGCTTGCGCGATCCGGGCGGGCAAATCGGCGAAAAACGGCCGGATTTCGGCATCGACATCGAGACGCCGGTAGGTTTCGCGCACCCTTTCCTCGTCCTCGGCGCGCGCCTGCTGGGTGATGAGAAGCTTTTGCCGCGCTGGCGCGGGCATGAGTTCGATCGCGGCGGGTACAATGTCCGAAAAAATCCGGGCGCCCTGCGAGCCGCCGGTGACGAGGACCCGCAGCCGGCCATCGGGAGCGTCCGGGAAGGCCGTGCGCGAGGCTTCGATCACCATCGGACGCACCGGATTTCCGGTGAGAAACGTCTTCGCGGCCATGCCGTCCGGGAGTCCGCCAAGCGTCTCAAACCCCTTGGCGATCGCATCGGCACGGCCGGCGAGAAAGCGGTTGGCGCGGCCGATGACGGCGTTGCCTTCATGCAGAAGGGTCGGCACGCCAAGCCATGCGGCCGCCAGCACCGGCGGGACGGTCGGGTAGCCGCCAAAACCAATCACCGCGCGCGGTTTCATCTGTTTGAAAAGCGCGCGCGCCGCAAATGTGCCCCGGACGAGGGTCAACACGGCCTGAGCGCGGGCAAGAGGCGAGCCTCCGCTCGGGGTCGCGGCGGGCAATTTGTGAATGGCGCAGGCGGGAAAATCGCCGCCATATTGCGCCGCCCGTTCATCGGTGACGAGATGCACCGCAAAGCCGCGCGCGGCGAGCGCATGGGCGAGGGCGGCCGCCGGAAACAAATGCCCGCCCGTGCCGCCCGCCGCGACCGCCACAGGGCCTTTCGCGCTCATGCGAACGCTTCCGCTTTCGCTTTCGCAAAAAGTGCCACGCCCGGCCGCTTGCGCAACACCGCCAGCAAGAATCCGATCGCAAGAGCCAGCGAAATCAGCGAGGAGCCGCCGTAGGAAATAAACGGCAAGGTCATGCCCTTCGCCGGCATGAGATGAAGATTAACGGCCATGTTGATGGCGCTTTGAATGCCAAAAAGCATCACCAGCCCCGCCGCCGCGAGACGGCAAAACTGGTCCTCATTGCGCGCCGCCAAGATGAGGCCGCGCAGCACGATGAAGGCGAAAATGGAAGCGATCACGAGGCAGGCGAGCGCACCAAACTCCTCGCCCGTGACCGCGAAAATAAAGTCCGTATGAGCATCGGGAAGGATGCGCTTGACGGTCCCTTCGCCCGGCCCTTTGCCGAACCAGCCGCCGCTGAGGAAACATTCGAGCGCGGTATCCACCTGAAACGTATCGACCATGCCGCCGCCGGCGCCGGGGTCGATGAATTTGAGGACGCGGGCGCGCACATGCGGCACAAGCTTATAGGCGAGGAGCGCGCCTCCCATGCCCGCCCCGCCGATGCCAACCACCCAAAACCAATGCAGCCCAGCCATGAAGAAAAGCGCCACCCAGACGAGCGAGACAAGCATGGTCTGGCCGAAATCCGGCTGGAGAATCAAAGGGACGATGGTCACCCCCAACAACAAAAGGGCGAGAAGATTGGCGGGAACGTCGCGCCGCTTGCCGGCCTCCGAAAAGGCCCAGGCCACGAGGACGACGAAGGCCGGCTTTAAAAACTCCGAAGGCTGGATGCCGAAGATCCAGCGCCGCGATCCCTTGATCTCATGGCCATAAAGGAGTGCCACGAGAATCAAGGCGAGCGACACCACAAACACAATGAGCGCGGTCCAGCGCACATGCTGCGGCGAAAGCAGCGACGCCGCGACGAGGACCGCGACCGAGGGAATCAAATAAAGCACCTGACGATTGACGAAATGAAAGGCCGGAAGGCCAAGCCGCTCCGCCACCGCCGGGCTCCCGGCCATCGTCAGCACCAGTCCGAGCACCATCAAGGCCGCGACCGCCGCAAGGATCCAGCGGTCGATTGTCCACCACCAATTCGCCAGGGTCGAGCGTTCCGCGCGCGATACCATTGCTGCCTCCTCAGCCCGCCTTTTTGTCCGCGAGCAAAGCCTTGACGAGCTCACGAAAGCGGTCGCCCCGCTTTTCGAAATCGGAAAATTGATCAAATGACGCGCAGGCCGGGGAAAGCAGCACGAGGGGTTCCGCAAGCTCACTCGCAGCCGCGTCGCGCGCCGCCGCGGGCACGGCGTTTTCGAGCGAGCCGCAGCACTCATATGGAAAGGAGTCGCCGATTGTGCGTGCGAAAACCTCGCTCGCCTCGCCGATCAGATAGGCCTTGACGACTTTGCCGAACAACGGCCGCAAAGGTTCGATGCCGCCCTTTTTTGCCCGCCCGCCAATGATCCAAAACACCTTGTCGAAGGACAGCAGCGCCTTTTCGGCGGCATCGGCATTGGTAGCCTTCGAATCATTGACAAAGAGAACGCGCCCCTTCCGCCCCACTTCTTCAAGCCGGTGCGGCAGCCCCGGGAAACTTCGCAAGCCTTTTGCAACGCGTTCGAGATCAAGCCCGAGCGGTCCGAGCGCCGCGACGGCGGCGGCGGCGTTCTGGCCATTGTGCTTGCCGCGCAAGGAGGCAATTCCAGCGAGATCGGCAATTGGTGTCGTGCGGCCCCCGGCAACGCGCAGGAGCCTTGTGCCCTCAAGAACGATCCCGTCTTCAACTTGGGTGTTGGTCACGGAAATAGAAATCGTCCGCTTGCCAGATTGGATTAACTCGCGGGCAATGGCGCGGCAGATGTCGTCGTCGATGCCAATCACCGCGAGATCGGCTTTTTCGACGAGTTCTCGTCTTGATCGCGGCATAATTTTCCATCGTGCCATGACGGTCGAGGTGATCCGGCGTGACATTCAAAAGCACGCCAGCGGAGGGATTGAGCGAGGGGGCAAGATCGATTTGAAAGGAGGAGCATTCGACGACATGAACGCGCTCTGGCGCGGGCGGCGCCAATGCAAGGACTGGCGTTCCGATGTTGCCGCCAACTTCGACCGCGAAACCGAAGGTCCGGAAGAGATGCGCGGCGAGCGCCGTCGTGGTGGACTTTCCGTTGGTACCGGTGATCGCGACGAAGGGTGAGGCTGGCGCGATCTTTTGCCGCTCGCGGCAAAACAATTCGATGTCGCCGATGATTTCGACGCCGGCCTGCCTCGCCTTCAGCACGGTCCAATGGGGCGCTGGATGCGTCAACGGAACGCCCGGGGAAAGAACGAGCGCCGCAAAATCCGGCCAATGCGCCATTGCGAGATTTTCGATCCTCAGACCCGCCGCGCGGGCCTTCTCGCGGGCATGCTCATTGTCGTCCCAGACCGCCACCCGGGCGCCGCCCGCGACGAGGGCCTCGGCGGTGACAAAGCCCGAACCGCCGAGCCCAAACACGGCGGCGTGCTTGCCTTCGAAGCAAGTGACAGGCGTCATCGTCACCTCAATTTCAAGGTGGAGAGGCCGATCAGCGCCAGGACGAAAGCAATGATCCAGAAGCGAACCACGACTTGCGGCTCGGACCAGCCGAGCTGCTCGAAATGGTGGTGGATCGGCGCCATCTTGAAGACGCGCTTGCCGGTGAGCTTGAACGAAGCGACCTGGACGATGACCGACAAGGTCTCAAGGACGAAGAGACCGCCGACGATGGCAAGGACAATCTCATGTTTGACGGCGACGGCTATGGTGCCAAGCGCGCCGCCGAGGGCGAGCGAGCCCGTGTCGCCCATGAAAATCTGCGCCGGCGGCGCGTTGAACCAAAGAAAGCCCAAACCGGCGCCGATCAAGGCGCCGCAGACGACGGCGAGTTCGCCCGCGCCAGGAACGAAGTTAATCCCGAGATAGGTCGAAAAGATCGCGTTGCCGGCAAGATAAGCGATAATCCCGAAGGCCGCCGCCGCGATCATCACGGGCACGATCGCGAGGCCGTCGAGGCCATCCGTGAGATTGACCGCATTGCCGGCGGCGACGATGACGAAGGCCCCGAAGGCAACAAAGAACACGCCGAGGTCGGCGACATAGCCATTGATCGCCGGAAGGGCGAGCGCCGTCGTGCGCGGTGTCCCAAGTTTCATCATCGCATAGCAGGCGATGGCCGCTATGGCCACTTCCAAGGCAAGCCGCCGCCGCCCGGAAAAGCCCCTGTGGGTCTGTCTCGTCACTTTCAATAAATCATCGTAAAAGCCGATCGCGCCAAAACCGGCCATGACCAAAAGCACGATCCAGACGAAATGATTGCGCAAATTCGCCCAAAGCAAAGTTGAAACAATGAGACCGGACAAAATCATGAGGCCGCCCATCGTCGGTGTCCCGGTCTTCAGGAGGATATGCGACTGCGGGCCGTCGTCGCGGATTGGCTGGCCCTTGCCTTGTTTCAGGCGCAGGGCGGCGATGATGCTCGGGCCAAAAAAGAACACGAAGAAAAGCGCCGTCGCGGTGGCACCCCCGGTCCGGAAGGTGATATAGCGGAACAGATTGAGCGGCCCGAAAATGATTGAATATTCGGAAAGCCAAGTCAGCATTTCACCGCCCCCGATAAACTTTCCGCTGCGCGTTGCTTCAGGGCTGCGACGATGGCGTTCATCCGGCTGGCATTCGAACCCTTGACGATCACCATGTCGCCGCTTTGAATGGCCGCTTCAACGACCGGCACAAGTTCGCTTGCCTCGTCGCGCCAAGCCCCCCGCACTTGACTTGGAAGAGCCTCGAAGAGGTTTTTTGTCAAGGGACCCGCGGCATAGACAAGATCGATATGATTGGCCGTGACATCGCGGGCAAGCTCGGCATGCATCGCGGCGCTATTGCTGCCAAGTTCCAGCATTTCGCCGAGGATCGCGATCCGGCGTCCCTTCTTGCGCAAAGGAAGCGCTCCGACCAAGGCAAGTGCCGCGCGCATCGACGCCGGATTGGCATTGTAGCTCTCGTCGATCAGCGTATAAGGGCCGTCCTCGGTGGGCAAAAGCAGTCTCTCACCTCGCCCGGGCTGCGGCGAGGACGATGCAAGCGCGCCCGCTGCGGCTTCGAGATCGGCACCCAAAGCTTTCGCGGCAAGGAGCACCGCGAGCGAGTTCATCGCAAAATGGCGGCCCGGCATGCCGAGACGATAGGTGAGAGGCTGGCCGCAGATGTCCGCCTCGACCACGCAATGATCGGCGCCAACCTTCACATGGATCAGCCTCGCGTCGGCCTCATCATCTTCGCCAAAACTCGCGACATGGCCCGCGCCAGAATTCTTGGCATGGGCCAGAAGGCGCTCATATTGCGGCAGATCGCGATTGAGAATGGCAACGCCGCCCGGCACGAGACCCGAAAAAATCTCCGCCTTGGCATCGGCGATCGCATCGACACTCTCGAAATATTCGAGATGGACGGGCGCGATCGCCGTGATGATCGCAACATGCGGGTGCACCATCGCGGTCAGCGGCGTGATTTCGCCTTTGTGGTTCATGCCGATTTCGAAAATTCCGAATTTTGAGCTCTTCGGCATGCGGGCCAAGGAGAGCGGCACGCCCCAGTGATTGTTGTAGGATGCCGCCGACGCGTGCGAAGCTCCCGCTTGGGCGAGCACCAGCCGCAAGGCTTCCTTCGTCGATGTCTTGCCGACCGAACCCGTCACCGCGGCGATACGGGCGCTCGACCTTGCCCGCGCCGCCACCCCGAGACGTTCCAGCGCCGCAAGAACATCGGTGACGACATAAAGCGGTCCGCGGGGCGCAAGCATGTCGGCGTAGGCTTCATGGACCACCGCCGCGGCGGCGCCTTTTGCGAAGGCGGCGCCAACATAGTCATGGCCGTCCGAATTGGCCCCCCGGATGGCGAAAAACAATTCGCCCTCCCGCAAGCTGCGGCTGTCGATGGAAATTCCGGTGACGCCGCCGCGCGGCAAGCGGCCGCAGACTCGCGCCGCGAGCGGCTCGATGAGGCCGAGGCTCGTCCACAAAAACTCGCTTTCGGCGCCAGTGCTCATAGGGGTGCTTCGTTCAAAATCGCGCGCGCGCAGCCAGCATCGGAGAAAGGCAGCGTCGTTTCGCCGACGATCTGGCCCGTTTCATGTCCCTTGCCCGCGATGAGGAGACCATCGTCTTCGCCGAGCATCGCAATCGCTTGGCCGATGGCGAGAGCCCGGTCGCCGATCTCTTCTGCCTTGTTTGACCCGGCCGCGCCCAAAAGTATGGCTTTGCGGATCGCGGCCGGATCCTCCGAGCGGGGGTTGTCGTCGCTGACGATGACGTGATCCGCCAAACACGCCGCGATCTCCCCCATGATCGGCCGTTTGCCGCTGTCGCGGTCACCGCCGCAGCCAAACACCACGATGAGCTTGCCGCGGACAAAGGGCCGCAGGGCCTTCAGCGCCTTCTCGAGCGCGTCCGGCTTATGCGCATAATCGACAAAGACCGGCGCGCCTTTCTTCCGGCCGACGAGCTCGAGACGGCCAGGCGCGCCTTGGAGCTTTTCGAGCGCCGCGAAGACCGCCGCGGCCGGGCTTCCCACCGCGATGCAAAGAGCGGCGGCCACGAGCGCGTTCGAGGCCTGAAATGCCCCGGCGAGCGGAAGAACGAGAGAGACAGTTCTTGCCCTCATGCGCGAGGGTCAGCCGGGTCGAAAAATCCTCCGCCTTGGCTTCGAGAAGACGCAGAAAAGTACCTTTGAAACCGGTCGAAAGGACGCGAAGTCCGCGCCCTTCACACACCGCCATGACCTTTTCCGCGACATCGCTGTCGGCATCAATGATCGCCGCCTGGCCTGGCTCGAGCAGCCGCTCGAAGAGCTCGAGTTTGGCGCTCAGATATTCGGCAAGCGTTGCGTGATAGTCGAGATGGTCGCGCGAGAGATTGGTGAACGCCGCGGCGCGGAGGCGAACGCCGTCGAGCCGGTGCTGCACAATGCCATGCGAGGACGCCTCCAAGGCGAGATGGGTGACGCCGCTGGCCGCGAGCCCATCCAGGGTTTTGTGCAAACTCACCGGATCCGGCGTGGTCAAAGAGCCGGCGACCGACCCCGAGGGCGCGACGACGCCAAGCGTGCCGAGCGAGGCGGCTTTGGCGCCGAGACTCGCCCAAATCTGACGCACGAAATCGGCAACGGATGTCTTGCCGCTCGTCCCGGTGACCGCGACGATCGTCTCGGGCTGGCGCGGGTAGAAGCGCGCGGACGCCTCCGCCAAGGCGTGCCGGACGTCGGTGGTTTTAACAAAAGCGGCAGGCCCGGCCATGCCGCCAGGATCGCGCTCGGCGACGATCGCAATGGCGCCGCGCTGAACCGCTTGCGGCGCAAAGGCAAGGCCGTCGGTTTTTGTTCCCGGCACCGCGAAAAAAACCATGTCCGCCATCACCCCGCGGCTGTCGGCGCTGAGCCCCTTGATCTCGCGGGCGGCCAAGCCGTCCGGAATATCCGCCTCGGGAAACAATTCGGCAAGGCGCATCAATGCTCCTCTCCGCCCTTTGCCGGCATATTCGCCTCCGCATAGCCAAGCTTGGCCAGGAGCGGAAATGGCTGCGTTGGCAAATCGGGGCGCGGCGGCAGCCCCAGCAGCGGTCCCGTGCGTTCGATGATCTTACCGGTGACCGGACCCGCGTTCCAGGCGGCGGTGTGGTACCCTTTGGTTTCCGGCACGGTTTGCGGATCGTCCAAGAGCGTCAGATAAAGATATTTGGGCTTGTCCGCCGGAAGAATTGCCATAAATGTCGTGAAAACCTTATCCTTCGAATAATGGCCGTGGATGATCTTATCCGCGGTGCCGGTCTTGCCGCCCACGAAATAGCCTTGAATATCGGCGATTTTGGCGGTGCCGATTTCCGCGTTGAGCCGCATCAAATAGCGCATCGCCTCCGACGTTTCCGGCTTGATGACGCGCGGGGCCTCCATTTTCATATCGTCCTCGCTCCGCTTCAAGAAGGTCGGAGTGATGAGAAATCCACCATTCGCCAGCGCGCCGACCGCCATCATGGCCTGCAAAGGAGCAACATTAAGGCCCTGCCCGAAGGCAATTGTCATCGTATTGAGTTCGCCCCAATTTTTCGGAACAAGCGGCTCGGCGGATTCCGGCAGCTCGGTGCGCAGACGGGTGAGCTGGCCCATTTTGTTCAAGAACGCCTTATGAGCCTCGACCCCGGCCATCAAAGCCATGCGCGCGGCCCCGATATTGGATGAATAGGTAAACACCTCGGGCACGCTCAAAACCCGGTGGGTGGCATGGAAATCGTGAATGGTGAAATGGCCATAGCGCAAGCTGTCGCGCGCGTCGATCCGTGAACGCAGCGTGACCTTGCCCAAATCGAGGGCCATCGCAATGGAGATCGCCTTGAAGGTCGAGCCCATTTCATAGACGCCGACGCTGAGCCGGTTGATATAGTCAAGGTCACGCGGGTCGGGGGGCGTGTTCGGATCAAAATCGGGCAAGGACGCCATCGCCACGATTTCGCCTGTGTTGACGTCGAGTATCGCCGCCGCGCCCGCCTTCGCCTTGTACTTGGCGATGCCCTTGGCGAGCTCGTCGCGGAGCGCATAGGTCGCCTTGAGATCGAGCGAGGTCGTGATCGGCTTCAGTGTCTCCGGCGTCAGACTGAATCCGGCACCATGCAGATCCGCCAGTCCCTGGCCATCGATATATTTTTCGAGGCCCGACATGCCGATGCCGTCGAGGCTGGCAAAGCCAAGCACATGCGCGGCAATGGGGCCGTTCGGGTAGACCCGTTTGTTCTCGGCAAGAAAGCCGACGCCCGGCAGGCCAAGCCGGTAGACTTCGAGCTGCTGTTTCGGGGTCACCGCGCGCTTGACCCAAACGAAGCCCTTGCGGGAGCCGAGGCGCTCGCGCAGTTCCCGCGCGTCGACATCTGGGAGCACCGCGGTCAGAAGTTCGACCGCTTCGTCCTTATCGATGATTCGCCGGGGTTCGGCGAAAACCGACATGACCTTGACGTCGGTCGCCAGGATTTCGCCGTTGCGATCGAGAATATCGGGGCGTGCGGCGGCGATGGCGTCGGCGGCCGCGCGTTTGACGCTTTGCGGCGGATCCGGGCGCAGACTGAAATCGACGAGCTTGGCGGCAATGACCCCATAGAGCGCGAGAAAAACCCAAGCCGCGAGCTTGATGCGGACTGCGCTCTTCGCGGGCTTCGCCGTAAAGAGGCTGGTGAGAATGTTTGCGATGACACCGGCGTTGCGGGGCGCGGCCGGGACCGGTTCGTCATCGGCCTTCCGATCGAGGCCTTCCTCGAATTCGTCATTCATGGTTTCGTGGCCGTCATCTGGCCAGCGTGGAGGACGCGGCGGGATCAACACTATTGCCATTGGCGGGCGTATTCGTCGGCGCTCCCAAGCCAAGCGCTTCGAGCTTTTGTCCGATTGCATCCCCCCTTTGCGCCTTGCTTGGCAAGGACTCCGGCTTGACGATCTGATTTAAGGCAATTGTTTGCAGATCGAGGAATTTGTCGGCGAGCGCCTGAATCCGTTCGGGGCGCGTCAGATGCGCCCATTCGGCGCGCAACACGCCGATTTTGTCCTGTTCCCATTTAATCTCATGTTGAAGCTTCACGATTGTCTCGGCATGAAAAATCGTTTGATATTTGATCGTATAAGCATAGATCGCCGACCCAATAAGCGCCGCGATCGCCAAAATGTTCAATATGCGCACCATTCAGTGGCCCCCGGGACGGACGTGAGGAAGCTGCGCAAGCGCCAGCAAGCGATCGTCGAGACCGCGCGGCATGGCGCTGGTGCGCTCGCCATGGCGAAGCTTGGCCGAGCGCGCGCGGGGATTTTCGCTAATCTCACGCGGCGACGGCACGACCGGCTGCTTGCCATTGAGACTGAACGTCGGCTCCGGCGGTTCGCTCTCGTGAGGAAGCCGCCGCGACTGTCTGCGGCCGCGCAGCGAGCGCCCGGCGAAAAACTGTTTGACGATCCGGTCCTCAAGCGAATGAAACGTCACAACCGCAAGCCGCCCCCCCGGCCCAAGCACGGCTTCCGCCGCCGCCAGCGCATGGACGAGTTCGCCAAGTTCGTCATTGACGGCGATCCGCAGCGCTTGGAACACGCGCGTCGCCGGATGCACGTCGCCAGGCCTGCCGGGCGCGACACGGGCGATCAAGGACGCAAGCGCGGCCGTCGAGGTGAAAGGTATCTTGGCGCGGTCCATTACGATCGCATGCGCGATCCGGCGGGAGGCCCGTTCCTCGCCGAAATAATAAAAAATATTGGCGAGGGTCGCCTCCCCCGCCGTATTGACGAGATCGGCGGCGCTCGGCCCCGCGCAGTCCATGCGCATATCGAGCGGACCATCGCCGCGAAAGGAAAAGCCGCGCCCCGGATCATCGATTTGCATCGATGAGACGCCAATGTCGAGCACGACGCCATCGAAATGAGAGAGCCCGCGCGCCCGCGCCGCCTCATCGAGCTTGCCAAATCGCTCTTTGACGAGACAAAGCCGGCCCTGCGCGTCCTTGACGAGCTCGGCCCCGCCAGCAATCGCGATCGGGTCGCGGTCGAGCGCAAGGACACGAAGCTCGGGCAAAGCGAGAAGCGCGCGCGTATAGCCGCCCGCGCCAAAAGTGGCGTCGAGGTAGAGTCCGCCTTCGCGCGGCGCGAGCGCGGCCATGACTTCGTCACGAAGCACGGGAACGTGCCGGGCCGGTCCGCCAGCGGCGAGATCAAACTCATCGCCGCGACCCGGTGTCATTCCCGTGCTCCATGTTGCCGTGGCGGCGGCATCTCCGGCGCCACGTGTCTGGAACTGAGCTGTTTTTTATAGTCACGCAGCTTGCGGGTGGCCTCCGGCAGCTGCCCAAAAAAACGTCCCGGTTCCCAGATCTGAAACTTAAATCCAAGCCCGACGAAAGTGACCTCGGTCGTGATTTTCGCGTGGGACTTAGCGCTTTCGCTCAAGATCACTCGCCCCTCCGAATCGATCTTCAAATTCTCGCTTGTCCCAAGGAGAACCGTCGAGAACGTCGTGTACTCGTCCGAATAGGGAGAAAAGTGATCAAGAAGGTCGTGAATCTTGTGCCGCAGGGCATTGCCCCCGCAATCCATGACATCCTCCGCATCGAGCGAAGGATGGACATAGAGACCTTCATAGCCATCGTGTGCGAGCACCGCCCGGAACGAGGCCGGAATGGAGACCCGGCCCTTGGCATCGAGCCGACTCGTGAAATTCCCGACAAATTCATCCACTCCCAACCCCAGCCATGCGGGTCTGCCCCAGGCTCGGCAGCAAAGGCCGCTCGCGCCGCCTGGCATCTCAACAGCAGCGCGGGATGATTTGGGATAACATGGGAATATTTGGGCGTCAATGGAATTGCCGCGTTTTCGCCCGGCAAATCCGGAAAAAGCATGGGGATGACGGCCGCCCTGTAGGTTATCTCCTCCTCGATTCGCCGCGTTCGGGGCGGCCCGGTTTGAGACCGCCGGGTTGCGTTATGGACGGCGGATCGCTTGCCGGAAAACTATCGGCAAGTTCGCTATCGAGCTGTCGTTGTTGATTCGCGTCCCGCTTTTCTCGATTCCGGTTTTGGTCTGTCTTAGTCTTTGTTTTCGCGATCATGGTTTTTCCTCTTCGCGGCGGTAGGCCGCAAAGGAACGGGCGCGGGCGGCAACTGTTCCCTGCCGTTTCGGATTGTGTTTTGGGGTCCTCGCCGATGAACCAAGTCACTCGGCGAGGACGCGCGCCGGCGGGAAGACGACCTCGGCCAAAGTGCCCTCATCGAGCTTGCTCTTGATCGTAAGAGCGGCGTGATTGGCCTCGGCCAAGGCTTTCGTCAACGGCAGTCCCAAACCGGTGCCGCTCGATGGTTTTGCGGTGGCAAGCCGCCGGAAGGGCTCGAAGGAGGCGCCGATATCGTCCTCGGACATGCCAGCCCCGGTATCGCGAATGCGGATGACCGCGCTTCCGCCGTCGGCGAGCGCCGTCGAAACCATGACCCGGCCGCCCGGCCGGTTGAACTTCACCGCGTTTGACAAGAGGTTCAAGACGATCTGGCGAAGCGCACGTTCGTCGGCGAGAATATTTGGCAAGGCGGGCGCCAAGGAAAGCCGCATGACCACCTGCTCCGCGCTCGCCTGCGGCTGCATGATCGAAACACATTCGGCGACAATGCGATTGGCGTCGATGGACGAAAACGTAAAATCCATCTTGCCCGCCTCGATCTTGGAGAGATCGAGAAGATCGTTGACAAGACTCATGACTAGGGCGCCCGAGGCGCGGATGTCGCCGAGATAATCCTTGTAGCGCCGGTTGCGGATGGGACCGAAGCGCTCGTCCAGCATGACTTCGGCAAAGCCGAGGATCGCGTTGAGAGGCGTCCGGATTTCGTGGCTGACCTTGGCGAGAAAATCGGATTTCAACGCGTTGGCGCGCTCGGCTTCCTTGCGTGCCTCCTCAAGCTCCCGCTCGACTTTTTTCCAATGGGTGAGGTCGCGCAAAATCGCGCAAAAACGGACATGCTGCTGGCCTCCCGCGCCGCCGCCGCCGATCTTGCCAAGCGTCATAAAGACCGGGATCGTTCCGCCTTGCCGGGCAAGGCCCGTGACCTCGCGCCCCTGATTGAGCAGGCTGACATCGCCATCCGATTTCAGTCCTTCGAAATATGAAGCCGCGAGCTCCCGGCTCTCCGGCGCGATCAAATTCGTGAAAGGCGTGCCCGCGACCTCGTTTTGATCCGTGCCGAAAAGCGCTTCGCCGGAGTGATTTAAGGTGAGAATCCGCCCTTGCCCATCGAGCACCGCGACGCCGTCCGTGGCGGTGTCCAAAATGGCGCAGAGCTCGCGAAACTCGGCTTTTTGGCGGCGCAGCTCCATTTCGAGGCTGGCGCGGCCGCTGGCGCCGCCATGCCGCGATGGGACAAGCATCTCCGCTTGCCGCTCCCGCGCGATCCGTTCGTCCCCCCGGCCCGCCGCATCCGGTTCGACCCGGCGTACCGGCCCGGCCCCCGGCGCGCGGAAAGAAGCCTCGGCATTTTGATCAGCGACATCGAGCACCGCTCCGGCAAACAGCGGCGGCGCTCCCTCCATGCGGACACGGCGGCCAAGAAATGTGATGGTTCTGGCCACCCGGCCGATGCGAAACCGCAGATTGACCGTGCGGGGCGCGGCATCGAGAACGAGGGTCGAGGTGAAATCGGCGAGCTGTTTCGCAAAGCCGCTTTTGCCGCCGGAAAGCAAGCGCGACAGGCCGCCGAGGTTTTTCACGCCAAGGACATAGAGCAAGCTTTCGCTGGCGAGAACGAGGCCCTCCGGTTGCGCCGCATATTTGCCGCCCATCGCGACAATCGGCAAAGGGGAGGCAAGCCCAACCGGCAGGATCGCCAAAATATCCGCGATATCTTGGCCAGTGAGGCCCGGCGCGCAGCAAAATCCAGCGGCGCCGCCTTGGCCTTTCTCCGCCAGCATGGATACTACCTCCCCAGATCCTAGAGCGCTTCCCGGTCAGAAAAGGAATCGCTCAGATTTAAAGAGCTGGAGCATGTTTCCGCAACATGCTCCAGCGGTGCCGCCCGGAGCTTTACGGCCGTCTCTCATTCCAGGCGATCCGGCCGCTGCGCTTTGTAGTTGCGCCGCGCCGACAGCGATGTATTCTTTTTCCTGCGGCGAGACATCATTCAAAGCCTTGCAATCGCGGATCGATCCTTTTACGGTCCGGCGCGCTCCGGCACGCCGCCATAGCTCAGTTGGTTAGAGCGCTAGATTGTGGATCTAGAGGTCCCCCGTTCGAGCCGGGGTGGCGGTACCAAAAAAATCAAAGACTTAGCCGGAAATCCCGGGGGCATTGAACGGCGCCGAATTGAAATTGCCGCCATCCCGCCGCCACCGTTATCCGTGACGGCAGGCTAAGGTCTTAAGGTTAACAATTTGCAAACGCGGCCGGGCTCGCCCTCGCAGCTCCGCCAGCATTGCCTCGCCGTTTTCGAAGTGCCGGCATGAAAATTCCGGTTCAGCCCATCGCGGCTATTCATTGCCGCTGTTCAGCCACCATGAAACGATAAAGCCGGCCCCGGTCACCGCGGTAAGGGCGCAAGCGGCCGGAACGAAACCGAGCGTGGCAGAGATCTCGAGCCAGTGGCTCCACATGGGAATGAGGCTCGCGAGCATCAAAAACGTGCAGGAAATCAAGAGCCAAGATAGGATATCGCTCCGGGTGCTGAGCGTTTGCGCCTTGACGGCAGAACGTGCACGACTTCGCGCCATAACAGAGTCCTCCGTGAGGTTGAGGCCATCGAAGCCTGCTCAACACTCCGGCGGGGTTCATCGTTTATCTGATCACGCAATGTTGAAATCGGCTTTCCGTCAGCACATCGAGCCGCGCGTTCGCCGCGGTCCGGCGGGAGCGATGCGATTTCGGCCTATGATCGAAGCTCAGAACGTCATGACATGCGCATGCGCCCGACGCCGATGCGGCGTTTCCACATGGGCGGAAGAATGGCCGCCCTGTGTCCCGCCGCCGGCCCGTCTGGCCGCAGCTATGCGGTCAAAAAATTGAAGACTGCGATCCACGGCCCCGATGCGCTTTTCGCGCGCCGTTAGAGCGCGTCCCGATCAAATGGACACATTTGATCGATAAGGACTAGGCTCAGATTCAAAGAGTTGGAGCATGTTCTGATCGAAAAAGTCGATCAACTTTTTCGGAACATGCTCTAGACACCGCCACGCCGCAAGAGGCCTCCTATCACCGCCACGACAAAGAACACGATGGCGACCCAAAAGAGGAGGCGAGCTAGCGCCTTCCATGGCTGTTCCGGCGACGCCGCCGAAACCTAGAGCCGCGGCGACGAGCGAAATAATCAGAAACAAGACAGCCCAATAGAGAAGATTGCCCACAATATCCTCCTGCCTCGATCGTTACTCGCGCGTGATCCGTTCAGATTGAATGGGACCACGCTCTCGAGTCTTTGATGACGCATGATCTTTTTCGCGAAACCGGTTCCCACTTTCGCGGATCATGCTCTAAGCGGGCAAACGTTCGGGTCCCGGGCTGGTTTCCGTTGTGTCGCAAATGTTTTTTCGAGAGTGAAATCTTCACGATGCGGCAAGCACCGGAAAAAAAGCCTGGCGGCGGCCTGTACCTCCGCTTCCTTCTAATCGTTGAAAGCACATTGCCAAGTGACCGCTCGGCAAAGCGACCGCTCGGGGCGAATTTTCGCCGCCGTGAAACCTTGCGGCATCCACTTGGTTGATTCCGGCTCCGCAGAATGCGCCAGGCACTTGGACGCAACCCGGACGCGAGGCGATGAATTGTGGCACAGCCAGCCTTTGCTTCGCGCGGCTCGTCGGGATCATCGCACTCTCTGGCATCTGCCGGACAGGCGACGATCATGCGGGACTCGGCGCGGCGGCGGTCCTCAGTTCGGCCGCCGGCGACCAACATCTCCAACATGGGAAGAAGCGAGGTCCGTCATGCCAGCGAAATCCAAAGCCCAGCAAATGGCTGCCGGCGCCGCTCTCTCCGCCAAACGCGGAGAGTCGAAGGTCAGCGAGCTCAAAGGCGCCTCCCGGTCGATGTATGAGTTGATGAGCGAGCAGCAGCTCGAGGAAATGGCCTCGACCAAGCGAAAGGGCAAGCCCGCGCACAAGTCGGACTCTTGAACCTGCGCCGGGCGAACCCATCCGGCCACGAAGAACCAACGCACGCAGCGCTCAGAGATCGCGGCCGCTAGACCCAAGGCTTCGGGTCCCTCGCACCACCGGCAGCTGGGGCCCTCAGGGCGCGAAGGTGTCGCGGGCCGAATCGACGAGACCCCGGCTCGTGATCACGATCCAGCCGGCGCCGCGCCTTTCGATCGCTCGCACTGTTCCGGCGCCGGGAATGATTTCTCCCGGCGCAACCTCGATCGCGCCATGCGGGCTTTCGACGAGCGCGACGCCATTGTAAACGTCACGGACAACCCAATTCGTGATCAATTTGGGGGGTCTTTGTCCGGCCGCGGCTTCCTCGGGCGGCTTCGCCTCCGCGACACGCAGCGGCTTTCCAGACCCCGGCGCTGCCGCTGCCGAGGCCGCGTGGACCGGCCCGCTGGCGAGCGCCGCGCCACTTTGCCGTTCGATGCGATCGAGCCGCTCGATAATCTGGGAAAGCTTCGCCTCGGGTTCGCGCTGCATGCGCTCGACCTTGCCCGCAAGCTCCGCGATCGAGGCCCCCGTTTCGGCTTTCACCACCTCGAGACGCGTCTTCAGGCCTTCGAGACTGGCGGCTTCCTTCGCGGTTTGGCTTTGCGCGGCACGCAAACTCTCGATGCTCGCTTTCAGGGCGCGGATGTCCTCCGACATTTTTTGCGCCGCGCGCACCATCTCTTCACGCTCGGCGCTGTCTTGCGAGGCCGCCACGCGCGCGGGCTGCGGCTTCAAAATGTCGAAAGGCGAGCGGTTGCCGGAAAAATACGACCCCGCCACCCATGCGAACCCAAATAGGCATGCGATTAAAGCCGCATGCGAACCATAGGTGAAGAGCTGTTCGAGACGCGGCGGCAGCTCACGCGCCGAGCCGGCCCCGGCCTCCTCGAAGACAACGAGGCTGGACTTGGACCCGCCCCTGCGCTTCGTGCCGCTGCCTTGTGCCTTCGCTGAAGGCACAGGCGCGCCGGGACGCGCGCCGCCTTCAGCCGCGGCATTGTCCCATGCGTCGTCCATGCTTGCGCTCCCTAGATGGTTAAGGTTTTAATGAGCCTTCCGCCCATTCCCTTAAAGTCGCGTTAACGAAGCCGAGCCGCCGATCCAGCATCATTCAAGAACCTTCCTGACCACAACAACGTTGTTCCCGGCGAGGGAGGAGGACCCCATGTGGAAACCGCTTTTTTTTGCGTTGCTTTTCATGACCGTGAGCGGAACCCTCGCGGTCCAAGCTCAGACACCGGGGTCTGACGCTGCCAACGCCGCGTCCCAGCGCAGACCCACGCGGCTCCTCAACGAGAATTATTTGACCCCGACAGGAGAAACCGTCCCCCACCCCGGGGTATCGCAAGGCGCCCCCACCTCAAATCTCGACCGCCAGATCTGGCGCGAAGACAACCGCCTCGACCGAAGCATCTGCAGCAATTGCGACTGAAATGCCGGGCACGGCCTGATGCGCGCTTGTACTATCGAGCCGATTTGTGACATCTTGCCCCAAGGTCTCGACCCGCCGCCGCTCTCACATGGCGGTCTCGCCGCGCCTGCGCTAAACTGAAGGCCGTGCAAAGGAGGGGTCTGTGCGGGTCGAAGGCAAGCCATTCAGAACCATTTGGCCGGAAGGCGGCGCCGTCAAAATCATCGATCAGACGCGGCTGCCGCATGAATTTGAAATTCTATCCCTCGAAAATGTGTCCGGCGCGGGGCGCGCCATCAAAGACATGCAGGTGCGTGGCGCGCCGCTGATCGGCGTGACGGCGGCCTATGGCTTGGCGCTGGCGATGCGGGCCGATCCCTCCGACGCCAATCTCGAAGCAGCCTCTGCCACACTTGCCGCGGCGCGACCGACCGCTGTCAATTTGCAATGGGCGATCCAATCCATGCGCGCCCATCTCTTGACTTTGCCGCCGGCCGAACGCGCTAAGGCCGGTTTCGCCCATGCCGGCGCGATCGCGGAAGAAGATGTGAGCCTTTGCCAAAAGATCGGCGCGCATGGACTTGCCTTGATCCGCACTGTCGCGGCCACCAAGCCAGGCCGCCGAGTCAATATCCTGACCCATTGCAATGCCGGTTGGCTCGCGACAGTCGATTGGGGCACCGCCACGGCGCCGGTATATATGGCGCATGACGAAGGAATAGATCTGCACATATGGGTCGATGAAACGCGGCCGCGCAATCAAGGCGCCTCGCTCACCGCTTGGGAGCTTGGCCAGCATGGCGTGCCGCACACGATCATCGTCGATAACGCCGGCGGCCATTTGATGCAGCATGGTGAGGTCGATCTCGTAATCGTCGGGACCGATCGCACGACCGCCCGGGGCGATGTCTGCAACAAGACCGGCACCTATCTCAAAGCGCTCGCCGCGCAGGACAATGGCGTGCCTTTTTATGTCGCCGCCCCCTCGCCCTCGATTGATTTTGCGATCGAGGACGGGATCGACGTGCCGATCGAAACCCGCTCGCCCAAGGAGATCACGCATTTATCGGGGCTTGCCGCCAGCGGGCGCATCGAGACGGTGTGCATCACGCCCGCCAAAAGCCCTGCCCTCAATACCGGCTTCGACATGACGCCCGCCCGCCTTATAACAGGCCTCATCACTGAGCGCGGTGTCCTTGCGGCCACCCGCGAAGCGCTGGCCAAGGCTTTTCCGGAGCGCGTGGTTCAACAGCACGCAAGCTAGCGTGCAAGAGGGCGTTCATTTCCGAAGAATATTTCATTTCCAAAAGAGCTTTGTTTCCAGAGTCTCGCCAGCGGTGTCCGCGAGAGAAGACAATTTTGGGCTGCGCTCGGGTTCTGAAACGCGCGAAGCGGTTTGACCACCGGCACGGTCTGAGCGGCCAGTCTCCCCCTCCAAGACGCAAACGCAACAATGCCGCAATGACTCCGTTTAATCGAGAATGAAATGAGAACCCATGTTTTGGAGTGTCCTCATCTCATGCAACGTGACAGAGCGGATCATGGCTGAGATCCTTGCGGGAAAGGTGCAGGACGAAATGCAACAGAACGCAGAAGACGGCCTCCACCGCGGGCTCAAGAGCCGGCACGTCCAGATGATCGCCATCGGCGGAACGATCGGCGTCGGTTTGTTTCTCGGTTCGGCCGCGGCGATCCAGAAAGCGGGTCCGGGATTGGTCGTGTCCTACGCCATTGGCGGATTGGTCATGTTCTTCATCATGCGCGCCCTTGGTGAGCTGCTGCTCTACCGGCCGGTGTCGGGGTCCTTCGCCAGCTATGCGGAAGAGTTCGTCGGACCTTGGGCGGGGTTCATGACGGGTTGGTCCTACTGGTTCATGTGGGTGGCCATCGGCATGGCGGAGATCACCGCTGTGGGCGTCTACATCCATTACTGGCTCCCTGGAATACCTCAGTGGATTCCGGCCTTGATAACGCTGGGCCTCCTCTACATTGCCAATCTGATCACGGTGAAGCTTTTCGGAGAAATCGAATTCTGGTTCGCGCTGATCAAGGTGGTCACCATCGCCGCAGTGATCGTGTTCGGCTTGACGGTCATCCTCTTCAAATTCGGCGATCTCGGAAAAACGGCAAGCTTCTCCAATCTTTGGACACAGGGCGGCTTTTTCCCCTTCGGTGCGCTCGGCGTGCTTTTACCGCTCCAGATGGTCATGTTCGCTTATCAAGGTGTGGAATTGATCGGCGTGTCCGCGGGCGAAACAGAGAACCCCGAAGAGGTGCTTCCGCATGCGATCAATAGCGTTGTTTGCTGGATGCTGGTCCTTTATATCGGCGCCTTGCTGATCATCATGTCTCTCGTCGCCTGGAACCAATTGAGTCCCGATACAAGCCCCTTCGTCTTGGTTTTCGAAAAGACGGGGATTCCCGGCGGCGCGGAAATCATCAATTTCGTCGTCATCACCGCCGCCGCGTCGTCGTGCAACAGCGGGATTTTCAGCACCGGGCGCATGCTCTACAGCTTGGCCCGGGTTGGGCAGGCGCCGCGGGCATTCGGCAAGGTGAGCCGACGGAACGTCCCCACGGCGGGCATCACCGCGTCGGCGACGTTTATGCTGATCGGCGTCGCCCTCAACTACATCGTTCCGGAACGGGTTTTCGTCTATGTGACCAGCATATCGCTCGTCGGAGCGCTGTGGACCTGGGCGCTGATCCTCATTGCCCACCTCGGATACCGGAAGGCGGTCGCGATCGGTAAGATACAGCCGGTTGCCTACCGCATGCCCGGTTCGCCGCACACCAATAGGCTTGCGGTGGCGTTTCTCATTCTGGTCGCGATACTCCTTAACCTAGATCAAGAAACGCGAGTCGCTCTTTATGTCGCCCCCGTTTGGTTCGCAATCCTCGGCACCGGCTATCAGATCGCAAAATGGCGCGCGGCACGAGGAGCGTAAGGAGCAGGCAGTTACGGGATTGTCACGCAGCAGCAGAGGAGCAAAAGCCGTGCTGACGCCGGGACCCGCCGCAATCACAGTGATGGGACCCTCAAGCTGCAAACCGCCTCCAAGATCAAAGACCAGGAGCGCGGAACCGGTCTTCCGTGACATCTTCGATGAAACCCTCGCACACGCGAAGCGCGGCTTACTGCCGCTTGAGCAAATCCGGCCTTCTCTCGCGCGTGATTCTCAACGCTTCGGCCTCGCGCCAGGCCTTGATTTTGGCGTGGTCCCCCGAGAGCAGCACCTTCGGAATTTCGCGGCCTTCCCATTCGCGCGGGCGGGTATAGTGCGGATATTCGAGAAGCCCCGCTTCAAAACTCTCCTCGATGCTTAAGTTCCTGCTTCCCCATGACGCCCGGCAAAAGCCGCACGCAGGCGTCACACACCACCATCGCGGCCAGCTCGCCGCCGGAGAGCACATAATCGCCGATCGAGATTTCCTCGAGAGCCCGCGCGGAAATGATCCGCTCATCGACGCCCTCGAACCGCCCGCAGATCAGCACCACGCCCTCGCCCGCGGCGAGCGCCCGCGCGCGCGCTTGGGTGAAGGGCGCGCCGCGCGGCGACAGAAGCAAACGCGGCCGCGTGTCGGCTTCTGCAAGCCCGGCGTCGAGGCTTGCGCCGAGCACATCGGCGCGGATCACCATGCCAGGGCCGCCGCCCGCCGGAGTGTCATCGACCGCGCGATGCCGGCCAAGACCCTTCGCGCGGATATCTTGCACATTCAGCGCCCAAATCTCGCCTGACAGAGCCTCGCCGGAGAGCGAGGCTCCGAGCGGCCCGGGAAACATCTCGGGGAACAGGGTGAAGATCGTCGCCCGCCACATCGCGGTTCAGCCCTCCTCACGGGAGGGTTTCGCTTCGATCTCGGCGGGCGGCACAAAGGTCACGCAGCCGGCCGCAAGATCGACGTGCGGAAAAATCTCTTTCTTGAATGGCAGAAGCAGCGTCTCGCCATCGCCAGCGCGGGAAATTTCCAAAATATCGCCGCCGCCAAAATTCAAGACATCGACGACTTTGCCAAAGGCCTCGCCCGCTTCGGTGCGCGCGGCAAGGCCGATGAGATCGGCAAGATAGAATTCCTCTTCCCCGGCGCCGGGCAAAGCCTCGCGCGGCACATAAAGCTCCGTATTCGTCAAAGCCCCCGCCCCCGCGCGGCTGGTCACGCCGGCGATCTTGGCAATGAACATAGCGTCCTTGAGGGGGCGCAGGCTCACAATCGAAAATTGCCTTTGGCCGCTGGCGTCGAGCAGCGGCTGATAAGCGGCGATGGCATCCGGAACGCCGGTGAAGGAGCAGAGCCGCACTTCGCCGCCAACGCCATGCGGGGCGCCAAAGCGGCCGACGAGAATGCGATCCTTGACCATGGCGCTTGCGGCCAGAGATTAGGCCGGGGAAGCAGCCGCCTTTTCCGCCGCGGCGGCGCGCTCCTGCGCCTTTTTCTTCGGCAAGGCCTTTTTGGGATTGTTGTGCGGCTCGCGCTTCAAAACGCCACACCCATCGAGGAGCCGGGCGACGCGGTCGGTCGGCTGGGCGCCCTTGGCGATCCAGGCTTTCGCTTTCTCGGCGTCGAGCACGACCCGGCCGTCTGCATCCTTCGCCTTCAGCGGATCAAAGGTGCCGAGGCGTTCAATGAACCTTCCATCGCGCGGCATCCGGGAGTCGGCGACAACGACCCGGTAGAACGGCCGCTTCTTGGCGCCGCCGCGCGACAGACGAATTTTTAAAGGCATGAGGTGCTTCCTTTCAGCTGTTGGATGGGTGAGTATTTTTAGCCTTCGACGAGGTCGCGCCGCTTTTCGGGGCGAATGGCCCGCGCGTCGCGCTGCCCGCGCATGGGCCGCACATGCTCGCGGATGAGACTATCCGCCTCGGCCATTATTTCTTCTTCCCGAAGGGATTGAGCCCGCTCAGCAGACCGCCGCCAGAGCCTGGCGGTTTGCCGCCGCCAAGCCCCGGCAATTTCGCTGCTTGCGCGCTACCGCCTGGCGGCTTTTGCGGAACATGTCCCGGCGCTCCGGCGTGCGGCGCGGGGCCGCCATGCTTCTGTCCAAATTGCTTTTGAAGCGCGGCAATCTGGTCCGGCGTTGGCTGCGGCATGCCGCCCCGGAAGGCCGAGCATCGAGGCCACTTTCCCCATCGCGCCGCCACGCTTGGCACCGCCCATCGCTTTCATCATGTCAGCCATCTGGCGGTGCTGTTTCAAGAGCTTGTTGACGTCCTCCACCTTGACGCCGGAGCCCGCCGCGACACGCCTTTTGCGCGAAGCTTTTAAGAGATCGGGGTTGCGGCGCTCGTCGCGCGTCATCGATGAAATCATCGCGCGCTGGCGCTTGATGATGCGATCGTCGATATGGGCGGAGGCCAGCTGATCCTTCATCTTGGCGACGCCGGGCAGCATGCCCATGATGCCGCCAAGGCCGCCGATCTTCTCGACCTGGGCCAGCTGATCATAGAGATCCTCAAGATCGAACTTGCCCTTGCGCATCCGCTCGGCGGCGCGGCGGGCCTGTTCGGCATCGATCGATTCGGCGGCTTTTTCGACGAGCGAAACAATATCGCCCATGCCGAGAATGCGATTGGCGATCCGCGAGGGATAAAAATCCTCCAGCGCGTCCATCTTCTCGCCGGTGCCGAGCAGTTTGATCGGCTTGCCGGTGACCGCGCGCATGGAGAGCGCCGCGCCGCCGCGCCCGTCGCCATCGATCCGGGTGAGCACGATCCCGGTGATGCCGACGCGATCATCAAAGCTTTTCGCAAGATGCACCGCGTCCTGGCCGGTGAGACTGTCGGCGACGAGCAAGATCTCATGCGGATGCGACGCCGCCTTGATCTCGACCATCTCCTGCATCAGCGCTTCATCGATATGGGTGCGGCCCGCCGTATCGAGCATGACGACGTCATAGCCTTGCAGCCGCGCCGCCTGTTCCGCCCGCTTGGCGATCTGCACCGGGGTCTGGCCCGCGATGACCGGCAAAGTGTCGATCTCGACCTGACGGCCAAGCACGGCGAGCTGCTCCTGCGCCGCCGGGCGCTTCACGTCGAGCGAAGCCATCAACACCTTGCGCTTCATTCGTTCGCCCAGGCGCTTGGCGATTTTGGCGGTGGTCGTCGTCTTGCCCGCGCCTTGCAGGCCGACCATCATGATCGCGACGGGGGGCGACGCATCGAGATTGATGGTGTCGGCCTCGGAGCCGAGCGTCTCGATCAAGACGTCGTTGACGATCTTCACGACCATTTGGCCGGGCGTCACCGATTTGACGACATTGGCGCCGACCGCGCGGGCGCGCACCTTGTCGACGAAAGAGCGCGTGACGTCGAGCGCGACATCGGCTTCGAGAAGGGCGCGGCGGACCTCGCGCAGCGCGACGTTCACGTCCTCCTCGGAGAGCGCGCCTCGCCGCGTCAATTTATCCAATATTCCAGAGAGCTTTTCCGAAAGCCCTTCAAACATGCGCCTGATCCTAAGCTTCACCGCAGCAGCGGCGGGGATTTTTTGCAGTCTAACACAGTCTTCAACGCCAAACGCGCCCGGGAGCGCCAGCGCCGCCGGACGTTCACCGCTGGCCTCAAAGGGCAAGACGGCTCACTAAGAACCTACCCTCGAACGAAGGAAGGCGCTTTCTACGCGCATCGCGGCGGCGGGTCAAGGAAGTGCGGCGGATCGCGGCTCAGTTTGAACTGCGGCGATGCACCCAGGACCGGCCTTCAGACGCTATAGAATTGGGCATTGACTTCAGCTCACGCCCTGGGTTGACGCCGAAACGGGGCGGCCGAGAAATCGTCATCGAGACATTCTTTGGGTGCTGGCCGACCGCTCATGATGCGCCCAAGGACTGGTGGTGGCCTCCCTGGCCTGGCCTCGCACCAGGGGTGCCGCGGTGTGGCGATTTCAGGCCTTCGCAGCCTTCCGCCACGCACATATTCTCTCAAAAGAGCGTGAGGCTTGCCAATCATCTCAAGCTGGCGCTGGCATAATGATCGGATTTCTCTTCGCTTCGTGACCAAATCTTTGACTGTTGCGATGCAACGTGCCAAAGCCCGCGTGCAAGATCGGGCAGAGAGACGCGCATAACGGCCAGGACCGCCGCTCGCGGCGGACGGCGCCCTGCGCCGGCATATCCGGAAGACATCAGTGACCGAAGACCGCACAAAGCCGTTCAATTATCGCCAGTTCAACGCGACATTCGTCGAAATGGCGATCCACCTCGGATTTATCGGCTTCCTGGCCTACTGGAGCTTCATTCTCATTAGTCCCTTCTTGCCTTTTATCGTCTGGAGCGTCGTGCTGACTGTCGCGCTTTATCCGGCTTTCAATTGGCTGGCGGGCGTGCTCGGCGGCCAGCGTGGTTTGGCGGCGGCTTTGATGACGATCCTCGGGCTCCTGGTCGTCATCGGACCCGTGACTTGGCTCGGCCTTGGCCTCATCGATGGGTTGAAAACGCTCGTTGAGCAGCTCGACTCGGGAAAATTGATTCCGCCGCCGCCGGAGACGGTAAAGGCTTGGCCGCTGATCGGACAGCCGCTCTACGACTATTGGGCACTCGCATCGACCAATGTGCGAAGTGCGCTCAGCAACCTGCTGCCGCAGTTGCAGCTGCTCGGCGGAATCTTGCTCGACACGGTGAGCAGCGTCGGCACGGGGATGCTGAAGTTCCTCGTCTCCGTGATCATTGCGGGCTTTTTGTTTTCGCCCGGACCTCTGCTGGTCGCGGCAACGAAGAAACTGGCGCGCAGGATCAACTCGACACACGGCGAGAAGTTCGTGGCGCTCGCCGGCGCCACCATTCGCGCCGTGTCGCGCGGCGTGATCGGCATTGCCGTATTGCAGGCGGTTGTCGGCGGACTCGGAATGTCGTTGGCCGGGGTTCCCGGCGCAAGCCTTTTGACGCTCGCCATCTTGGTGCTCGGGATCATTCAAATCGGGCCTTTGCTCATCGCGGCGCCGCTCGTCGTGTGGAGCTGGATGACGATGACGACGGGGCACGCGCTGGCCATGACGGCCTGCATGGCGACGGTCAGTTTCATTGACAATATCTTGAAACCCTTCGTCCTCACGCATGGGCTCGCGAGCCCGAAGTCGGTCACGTTCATCGGCGTGATTGGCGGCGTTCTTGCCTATGGGTTTCCCGGCCTCTTCGTCGGCCCGGTCGTTCTCGCGGTAGCCTGGGATTTAGCGAATGCCTGGATACATGATAGCGAGGCGCCAGCAGAGTGATGAATCGATCACGTCGATCGTGATCTTGCCCTATCTTACCAATTTGAAGGCGAGGCCGCTGTCTGAGGCATGGTAAGATTTTCGGCCCGGGCCTTACCAAAATGTTTCACGGGAAACATTTTTGTCCGGTTCCCTTAAAACACCGGACAGCGGCCCGGTCGCTTGCCGGCACGCTTGGCGCAAGCCCGTGCGCGTAGTCCTTGTGGCTCAAATCAACGCACGCAAGGACAGCGATGACAGCGATGGGAAGCGAGCGAGCGCTCAATGAAGGGGGAGCCGCGCGCGAATTTGCGGCCCCCTCATTCGCGGACGCCGAGCTCTTGGCAAATGCGCTCGAATATTTCCGCGCCAGGCGCATCCCGGAGGCGGAGGCGGCCTACGCCGAAGTCCTTGCGCATGAGCCCGATCATTTTGTCTGCCTCCACCATCTGGGCTTGATCGCGCATCAGCGGGGCGAGTATGCGGCGGCGGCACGGCTGATCGAGCAAGCCATTTCCGCCAAACCCGATCACATCGAAGCCCTGTCCAATCTTGGCGCGGTGTACCGGGCGCTCGGCAAGAGCGAAGCGGCGATTGCCGTGACACGGTTGGAACAGCGGCTCGGCTCCCAAGGTCGCTCAAATGAAATCAATAAGTTAACGAATAAGATTTGCCCATGTCCAGATTTTGGCCAATATGGTCCCGCCTTGCCTCGTCACTTATCCGGGCAGGCGGAAGGGTCGTCTACACCGCAGCCTCCGATCTCCTGTTTTGCATTGGTCATGATTTCAAGCCCGAGTTCGATCACGCTTTGGCCATCGATTTCCTCATCTGTAATTGCGAGTTCGATGGATAAGCTTCCTCGTGGCCATATCCCCGTTTTTTGCCCGGCAGCCAATCGCGGTTGCAGCATAACCATGGCAGAAATTCACTTAGCCGCAGCCAACCGGTCAAACAAACCGAGCCAGCTCTATATGCGCCCCAAGCTCGGCAGCTGAGGGCGCCCAGTTTTGGGTAGGCCCGCCAAAGCCCTTCAACTTTGGCTTAATGCGCTCGCGCTTCAGCAATCATTCGACACTCTTCGCGCTGCGCCGCCTTATCGGCCCGCTGACGGCCCTTCTTACCATCCCTGATCAAACGTTCATCGGTGTTATCATGAATCACAATGTGCTCGCTTTGTCCTTGTAACTGGGGATGAACGGAACGGTTCAATAAATGCTGTCGCGCCTTATCGCCCGTTTCACGCGTGTGTTTGGATGCGTTACTTGCGCCAGATCCACGTCCTTAAACGCCGGGCTGTATTTCTTCAGGGGCCGAATGAGGCGCCGCTTATAATTGTATGGGCCTTCCCCCTCCATTGGGCGAGGCGCACTATCGTTTCGCATCGAATAGATTTTATCTGCGCGAGCTTGTATTCCAGCAATTACGCTCCTGATTTTTGCATCAATTATATGATCGGGCTCCTTACGGAGATTATTATAAAAGTCAGCATCTGCTGCGACTGGTTTTGGTTCGCCGGGCACTTCAATCTCACCTTCCTTGCTGCCTATCGCGTCCGCACATTCCTTTAATTCCTGAATTGATTTAGTTCGGCCCTCGGCCTTCAAATCTTCTTCGGGCTCATCCTGCTCAAGAGCGTCGAGACGGCTGTGAAGACTGTTCAGCTTATCCGCGATCGCAGACAACATTTTGTTCGTCTCCTCGCCCGGATCGCCGCTTGGCCCAGTATCACCGGTATGCGGCATCGAGGCTTGCTCGTCGGCGCGCATATGCATCATTTCTTCTTTTATGTCGGCGCGGATCATTTTGATCAGGCACGCCTTCTCCGCCTCATTCAACGCCATGATTATATTTTCCTTCTCTAGGTCGATCTCTATACTCTTGCCGTCGCTTTGCTTCGCCCACGTCAATCGTTCCCAGTCTCATCGTCAGCGCGTGGCTCGCCGCAGCATTCAACGGGGCGCTCGCCGATCTGCGGGGTATCAATCGGAACAGCGAAGCGGCCATCCGGGAGCACGAATATTGCGCGCTGCTTACACAGAGTAGGCAGAGCATCGATTTCGGCTTGGGTGAGAATTCTGACAGTTTCAGTCATGACGCCATCTTCTCTTCATGGTTACAGCGCATCAGCCAAAGCGGCGGCGCGCCCCTAGCGCTTGGTGAGCCTGCCGGCGCGGCGAGTGCGCTGACTTCGCCGCGCTGACATTCGATCTTGCCACGCATCATTATGATTACGTCCCCGGGATTGGCGCGGTGCGTGTCAAGAAGATGCCGCGCCGCTGCGAAAATGTTGCGGAAGGGTTCGGCGCCGACGCGATGGACGATAGGAAAGCTGATTGCACCACCACCGTGCTATACATTACGTCGACAAACATTTCAGTCGCGGTCCTCCGCTCGGCTTCGGGCAAACGTAAAATCAATGTGCTCGCCATGTGACCCAAGGCGCCAAGAAGGAGAGAGATAGGCACTTCTTCCATCTCACTCTCAATCAGCGCATCCTGCGCGCCGCGCTTCATGTTGCGGACAAGGGCCGAAAAAAGTTCGCGTTCCATAATTTGAATATGGGCGCGGCGATATGCGCTGTGCAGCTGGACGATTTTTTGTTAGGTGTTAGGGCCCCAGCTTAACAGCACGCACCGGCGATCAGCTCGCCCACTTATGCGCGTACTGGGAATGCCCCTCAAAGGCGCAGATAATCGCCCAAATGGCCGCTGCGCGGAGCGGGTCTTGCTCGATATCGACGCCGGGCCTGAAGGATAAGGCACCGCCAAAAGGCGAATTGCCGCCCTTTTCGGCAGCCAGGGCGAATAGCTTAACGCGGTCGGAACTAACGAGGGACGCAGCGGTGAGTTTCAGCGCGGCGACGTCCTCCAGGTGCTTAGGAAGTGTGATAATGCCTGCGATCCCCGCGCGGGTTGTCTCGATCGCAAGAACCTCGGGGCAGACCAGCGAGAGATTGCTGCAACGAGTGCCAAAGCGAAGTTCGAGCAGCCGTTCCCGCATGCGAGCGAAGAGATCAACCCTGAAATGGCTGACGTCGAAATCCATAATGACGACAGTCTCCTTGCGGAGCCGCTCGCCGTATGTGCGGGCTGCAAATACTTTCGCGGCCAGTCCGTCATCGTTGGCCGCCATCACGGCGTAGAGAGCGTCGGCATAGGATGGAATGGGCAACGGGGCGTTGTCGATGAGCAAATCATCATATCGAATGAGCGTGGGGGCCTGGGGGACACCGACGATGCGCGCCATCACCGCCGCGACAACAACAGCGCAGTCGTCGTGGCCGTTCGGGGGATGCAAAACGATGTCTTTTCCACCGGAAGGAGAGGCGCGGCGTTCCAAGGAACACAATTGCGTCGCCAGACGTTTATTATCGAGAAGACGCACGCGACCCGAAGAGAGAATGGGGAGGAAGCCCATACAATATTGAGATGACGTCATTTCGGCTTGGCGGTACTCGATACCATGTTTACGGAAAGTCTCGGAGGAGAAGTTCGCCGCGTAAGGGTCACCGGTCACTTCATGAATGCCATACTGTTTCAGGGCATTACAGATTTCGATAATGACGAGTTCAGGGCTGTTCATGCGAAACGGCGGGCGCCACTCCATGAGAACGTCGAGAATGCCGACGTCGCCTTCGGCGTGGGCGATGCTAAATGTAAATGAATCTTGGCGCCCGCCGCTCGCATCTGTGTGTGCGATGTCATTCACGCCGGGCCGATAATCGAGCTGGTAGACGCCGCGCGCGGTGCAGGCATCAACGATTTCGGGGCTAATATAACTTTCGAGATCGTTGCGGAACTGCCCGCCCCACTCCGCAGCGGCAACCTGCGGATCATCTTCATAAGCGCGGTCGATAATGGATTGCCGAATGGTTGGATTGAAAAGCTGCGTCGGGCCATTAGCAACGAGTATTTGAGGATTGCCGTCGGGGCCAAAATGTTTTTGGAATGTGTTCCACATTTCGCCCTTGCGGGCGTGCGGTGAGCCAATCGCAAACAGTGTGCCTGCCGTTGTTGCCAGAGCGGGGCGCATCGCGGCAAGAATCTCGCGATCGGGATTCCGGCTGTCATCTGATTGCCAGACGCTAAGCTCTTCCGCGATGGCGGCAATCGCAGTAATGCCGCGAATGGTTCGAAAGCTCGCGGGACGGATTTGGATATCGATGCGGTTCTTGAGCGAAATCGTGTCGCTCGTGATGTTGTCGACCAACGCGGCGAAGCGAGGGAAAACTGGGTCGCTTGCTGAGTGGATGCGGCCAAGATAGGCAACACGCCGCGCTCCCCGGGGCCTAGGACAGCGCGGTAATCGACGCTGGCCGCCAAATAGGCGGCCAGGGTGGCAATTGAGCGGGTCTTGCCACTACGACGCCACTACGCCTGGCCGCAACGACCCACAACTCGTCTACGGGCTCGCTGGGCGTTTCTGTGCGTTGTGTGAGCTCGGTGAATATGGGCATTTCTTCCGGCGTTAGCGGCTCGCCCATGGCCGCTATGAGCAGCGTGCGCATAACCTTGAAGGACGGTGCGCCGAGCATTTGCCCGAGCCAGTTCGGGTCTTCGAGGGCGTGGCGAAGGGTGATGAGCCGTTTCATTCGGCGGCCTTCGGAGGCGCGGCGAAGTAATCAACGAGCGCGTTCGTCCCGTCGTTCACGGGCCGCGCGACGCGCTTCACCCCGATCACTTCGAAAACGCGCTTCAAGCTGTTCGTCATCACGACATAGGTATTCACGTCGAACTCGGCTTCGCCGCGCGCCGCCAGGGCTTCAAGCCTCTCGCATTCAGCGGACAACATCGCGGCCCTGCGCGTCAGTTGCTTTTGGCCTTCTGAGAGATAGTCAAGGCCGCCAGGATCCGAACCAATGTCTTCGTAGAGGTCGCGAAAGCGTCTCGCAGTCACTGAGCGGCCGTCCGCTAAAGGCAAAAGTTTGTTCCCGTTCGTCACGCGGCTTTTACCTTGCGACTTAGGCGAGGCTAGTTGCGGGGTATTTTCCATGTTCTTCAGTGCTTAAATCCTTAGACAACATAGCACAGCTCGCCGAGAAAGTCTTTGTTTATCAACGTGCACCGAGCTTCACGCGGCTTTCGGGCTTGCTGTACGAAGGCAAACGCGACGCGAGTTGAGGCGGAGACTGACGCAGCGACGAGGCGGCCAGAAAAAATCACGCTAAGAGGCGTTTGAGAAGTTTCTCTGCGAGCGCTACTTCCGTGGCCACGGGGTGGTACCCAAAATGTAGGGTTTCACCGCTTGAATAGTACACCGCGAGGGTGTCTCCCTTGGGTTGGAGACACCTGACTTTGAGGGGGCAACCTTTTCAACTGAGCAGGAAGGTCTCACCTCCTGTGGTGATGGTAGACGTGATGATGATGGTAAACATGATGGTGATGGTATACATGGTGATGATGGTAGTACACCTTATGTGGGTAGCCCTTGTGGTAAGCTTTTTGGATCAGGCCATCGGTCGCGTCAGGAATTTGTGCCTTGTGCATTAAAATAGTCGCCTCCGCCGTACCAGCGAGAGGCGTTGCTTCAGCTAAAGTCGCGAACCCGAACGCGAGAATTGTGGCCGCAGCAAATCCGGATTTTATTGGTACGTAAGCCATCTTTCTCTCCCTACAAAAGTTGTCAGGATTGAAGATTTACAAGCCATGTGCCTTGTTCGCCCCTGAAGGGCAGCGTCCGCTTGCAAAGCCCTGTCATCAATTAGCTGTGAAATTGACACTGCTGCGAACAGCGCGATGACGATGGGTTATGTTGACGGTTTAGTCAAGCGGTCCATCTCATCACGTTCTCATCTGCTCCTAACCGGAATTCTCAAGATAACGCTGAGCCAGCATGGGTGGTTCCCGTTTTCTGACCAGTTTCGAAGTCGCGGTCTTCAGCGCGGGCAGCTTTTGGCGCGTAGTTGGCGTCTGAGTGGCGGCCGATGGCCCGGGGCGATTTTTTTTCCGTTATTTGGACACACTGCTCCCGTGAGTTTTCCGTGACGATGACAACGGAACGCCTTATATTTCGCTATAGACGTGACGGGCGCCGGCCGCAGTTCGGCGATCAGCCGCAGGATGTCGGCGAAGAGACTTTTGGGAATGGCGACCTCGGTCATCTGCAAGGCGACATAGCGCCCATGGCTCACGATCTTCGCGCCGATCTTGATCAACTTCTCCTTAAGGCTCGTCAGCGACCGATCCTCACATGGGGAGGTCCAGGTCAAGGGGTGAGATTCAGTCGCGCATAAGTGAAACTCCGGTCGCTGTTTCGGTATCCACGGTCTGAGCCCGTTTCCATGATCTAGTCGTTTCCGCACCAGATCAACCTCACATTCGGTCGCCGCGCGAAGCGGCTGCACCAATATCCCGCTTGCGGCGGGCGAGGCTCAGGAGGACGAGACCATTCTTGATAACGGCTTTTCAGGCCACGGATTGGTTTGGTTCGTCCACCCGGATCCGCCGAGACTGATCAAGTTCCGGTAGATTGCTTCAATCTCTTCCGATCGCCTTTCAGGCGCTCTTCACAATGGCGCCTTCGATGACGACGCCGGCAGTCACATATTTCCACAGCGCCACGAGCAGCTTCCGCGCTAGCGCCACCACGATGCTCGTTTTCTTAAGACGGCCGCCATTGCGGCTGACCCGGTCCTTGAACCACAGAGCCAGCGCCGATTGCGGCTGATTGCGCAGCCATAGCCAGGCGAGTTGGATGAGTGTTGTCCGCAATCGCGGATTTCCTGCTTTAGACACGCCCTGTTCGCGATCGACCGATCCACTTTGCCAAGGGGTCGGAGCTAGGCCCGCGTAAGAAGCGACCTGGCGTCGATTGTCGAAGTGTCGGAACAGCCCTTCCGACCAGAGGACGGCGGCGAACTCTGGCCCGATACCCTTGATGTTGAGCAACATCGCCGGCGGCCCCGGCGCTGGCGCCGCGGCTTTCGCCGCAGCGAACAGCGCGTCGCGCTCGGCCTCCACCGCCTTGATCTGTTCAAGTAGCTGTTCGAGTCGAGCGAGTTCCCGGCCGATCTGAGCCTTGAGATGCTTTGGCAAGAGACGGCCATCGCCCGTCCTCAACTCGTCGAGCCGTTGCCGTCGATCGCGGCGTAGCGGCTTGTAGCCGGATACACCCTGGCAGAACAGCAATCCTTTGATGCGATTGACGTGCTTGACCCGCTCGGCGATCAGGATCTTGCGCTCGCGACAAAGTCGGCGGCGGTCCTCTTCCTCGGGTGTTGGCGCTTTGACCATCGCGCACACCCGAGGCTCGCCGCGCTTATACGCCAGCAGCGTGCGAAGCAGCGCCTCGCCGTCGATCCTGTCAGTCTTCGGCCGCCGGCGCCGACGTGAGGTCGCGATCGAGGCCGGATCGACGACGTGGCTTTCGATCCCTTCATTCTGCAACACACGGTGAATCCAGAAGCCGTCCAACCCCGCTTCCTGAATGACGATGATCGGGAACGATTTTCCAGTCCGCGCAAACGCCTTCTGCTTGAACTCCGAAAAGCGCGCCAACAGCGCGTAGATGTCCCCGGCAGGCACGCTGTGCTTCGACATCTTCTCTCCGCCGTCTGGTGACAGCGACGTGATCAGCCAGGTTGAACGACTGAGTTCCAACGAGATGAATATCGCGCCAAGATCATTACGGATAGCGTTCGGTGCTTCGGATCGGTCAGCTACGGTTTGCATGGTCGTCTCCAGAGTGGGTGGTCGCAACCTCACTCTGCCAGAGCGCCGGTCGCTATCCACCTCCCCATAGGATCTTGATCGGCTCCGGCGTCGCCAGCGTGCGCAGAAAATTACCGAGATTGTAGGCCAGCGCATGAAGTTGAAGCCGAACTGCGTTGGCGGCGAACGACCGACATGAGAGCCGTGTCCACTTGATCGCGCCCTTGCCCTCCTTGATCCATACGTGGACGGCCCGCTCCTCGCAAGGGGGTTGGGCAGTGCTCTGGTCAGATCGCTTGCGTCCATATGTCCGGCCTGTTGTCGCGCTCGCACATGAACGCTGGCCAAGATGGTTTCCGCGACACAAGTTCCAATCACTGCTGCGACCTTCGGCGGCCGATGGATCAAGCGGAATGCCTCGTGTCTTGGATCGATCGATCACACCATCTGCTCGTGACCTTGCAAGTTCTGGCATCGGCTCAGCACGGTTGCAATTGAGTTGCTCCCCGTGTCGGGCTGATCTCTAAGCCGCGCTCGCCAGAGTGGCCAGCGTGGATTTCGCAACGTAGCTTTCGCCGGTGACCATAAGCTTCCAGGCGATGCGGGCCATTTTGTTGGCCAACGCCACGGCGGCCAACTTCGGCGGTTTGCGTTTGAGGAGGTCGACGATCCAGGGCGACCCACGCCCACCGCGTCGAACATGTTGGATGATGGAGGTGGCGCCAACCACCAACACGCTGCGCAAGGCCTCGTCGCCAGCCCGAGTGATGCCACCCAGCCTGACCCTGCCCGCCGTCGAATGGTCCTTCGGTGTCAAGCCTATCCAGGCCGCGAACTCTCGCCCCGATCGGAATAGCTCGGGCGCCGGGGTCTTCATCATCAGCAGAACTGCACCAATCGGACCGACGCTGGGGATCTTAGCGAGACGTCGGCTGCATTCGTTGGCCTTATGCCAGGCCATGAGCTTGGCGTCGACTTCGTCAATTTGCGCCTGCAACCGCGCATATTCTGCAGCTTGGGCCGCGAACAGCTCCCGAGCAAGGGCGGGCACGCTCTCATCAGCTTGAATACGCTCGAGCAGCGTAACCAAGTGAGCCTTACCCTTGGTGGCGGTGAAACCGAACTCGGCCGCGTAGCCACGGATGGAATTCGAAAGCTGCGTGCGATTGCGGATCAGCCGATCACGCAACCCGACCATCATCAGGGCTGCCTGCTGCTCAGTTGTCTTTACCGGCACGAAACGCATTGTCGGCCAACTCATCGCCTCGCAAAGCGCCTCGGCGTCGGCGCCATCATTCTTGCCCCGCTTCACATACGGCTTGACCAACTGGGGCGCTATTAGCCTCACCTCGTGGCCGAACGGCCCCAAAAGCCGTGCCAAATAGTGGGCTGCGCCGCAGGCTTCAATTCCGATCACCGTCGGCGCAAGCGCCTTGAAGAACGCCACCATATCCTTGCGGCGTAACTTCTTCCGCAAAACCACCTTCTCGGCGGCGTTCACTCCATGAAGCTGGAAAAAATGCTTCGACGTTGTCCATGCCAATTCGGCTAACCTGTTCCACGGACGGTCTCCATTGTCTGAGATCTGCAACGACCTCATTCTGGCACAATCGATGCCGTCGGGGGCCGTCCACACCAACATTGCTCGCATGTCCCGCGCTTGTTGTAGAAGGCGACGATATTCTCGGCGCGGCGCACCATGTTGGTGACGATGAATCCAACGCGCGGATAGAGTTCGCCCGGATGCCATTCGACAATACCTACAAGATCACGCCCGAGTTTTTCGACATCTGGATGCGTCTCTTGACGGCGGTCCCGGGGAGCGTGCTTTGGCTCTTGGAAGCCAATGATCTCGTCAAGGAAAATCTTCGCACCGAAGCTGCTAAGCATGGCGTCGAGCCGGGCCGCCTCATATTCGCGCGAAGGGAGTTCGCCCGAGCATCTTGCCCGTCACAGGCTGGCCGATCTTTTCCTCGACACTTTGCCTTATAATGCGCATACAACGGCAAGCGATGCGCTATGGGGGGGCCTTCCGGTGCTGACCTGCGGCGGGGAACACATTCGCCGGACGCGTCGCGGGCAGTCTGCTGCAGGCGGTTGGCTTGCCCGAGCTCATCACCTTTTCTCCCGCCGCTTACGAGACCCTGGCCATGCGGCTTGCGCGCGAGCCCGCCCTTTTGCAAGGCTTGCGGCACAAGCTTCTCGGCAACCGGCTGAACGCGGCTCTCTTCGACATCGGGCGCTACACCCGTCATTACGAGGCGGCACTCACGCAGATGTGGGAGACCTGGGCGAACGGCCAAGAAGCGATGAGCTTTTCGGTTCCGACTCTTTCCACGGAGCCAGCGGTTTCCGCCGCCCCGCCCATCAAGAGGATCGCCTATCTTGCGTGTCCGCTCTTTGAAAGCAGCGATATTCCGGCGGTGCTGGGTGCTGATTGTTCGAAGCATCCCATCTACCAGCCAGGACTCCCACCCGTCATGAACTGGCATGAATGCCGGAGCTGCGGACATGTCTTCACGGAAGGCTATTTCGATGCAAAAGCGGCATCGCTCGTCTTCTCCAAGACGCAGCCCGATCAGACGGTCGGCCACGACATGGAACGCCAGCGCCCGGTTTCGGCGCGCATGGTCGAACGTATCGCGCATTATGCCCAGGGCGGGGGCTGGCTCGATGTCGGCTTCGGCAATGGCTCGCTGCTCTTCGCGGCGGAGGAATGGGGCTATGTCCCGGCCGGGCTCGATCTCCGCAAGGAGAATGTCGACGCGCTCAAGCAGCTTGGCTACGAGGCGCATTGCCTGACGATCGAGGAGCTCGACGGCCGCGAGCGCTTTAATGTCATCAGCATGGCCGATGTGCTTGAACACATGCCGTTTCCGAAGACTGGGCTTGCCGCCGCCAGAAGGCTCATGCGTCAGGGCGGTGTCCTGTTCCTGTCGATGCCGAACATGGAGAACATGGTCTGGCGGCTTTTGCACGCCAATAAGGTCAATCCTTATTGGGGCGAGATCGAGCATTATCACAATTTTTCCCGCAAGCGGCTTTATGCGCTTTTGCAAGAGCACGGATTTCAGCCGGTGGAATATCATGTCAGCGAACGTTATCGCGTGTGCATGGAGGTGATCGCGGTCAAGCGGTGAAGGCAGACGGACGAACGTCAGTTTCAAGAATGAGGCATTTTGAGCCGGAGTTGCTCATGACGGGATCATTGGGCGCGCCCTGGCGCGAAATGCCAAAGCGATGCAGCAAATGAAGCTCAGCTTTCGTGCGCTTCCGTTTGCGCAAATTCCTCAAAATCGCCGGCATTTCCTTGCAAGGGGAGAGCGGCCGCCTCCTTCATGAAGGCAAGGCCGAAGGCTCGCAACTGAACGGCGGATGATGCTGACCGCCGAAACCGCGCCGGCCACCCATATCGCCGAGAACACGAACGACACTTGTTAACATCTTGGGTGTCCGCCACCCCTGCCCCGGCTTGCGCCGCGCGCGGCCTTCGTTTATGCCGCTGCCTTCGCCGCATCGAAGATTTGGGCCGCCCCTTGTCCCTTGAAGAAAAGCCTGTCGCCATTATCATGGGCAGCGAATCGGATTGGGAGACGATGCGTCACGCCGCCGCCCTTCTCGACGAACTCAAGATCGGTTCCGCAGCCTTGATCGTCTCCGCGCACCGGACGCCGGACCGGCTCGTGGATTTCGCCAAGGGCGCCAAGGCGGCCGGCTTCAAGGTCGTCATCGCGGGGGCGGGCGGCGCCGCCCATCTTCCGGGCATGACGGCCGCGATGACCACCCTTCCGGTTCTCGGGGTTCCCATCGAAACGGCGGCGCTGGGCGGGCAGGATTCCTTGTTTTCGATCGTGCAAATGCCCGCCGGCGTTCCCGTCGGCACCCTGGCGATCGGCAGGCCCGGCGCAATCAATGCGGCGCTTCTTGCCGCCGCGATCCTCGCCTTGGGCGATCCAGAGCTCGAAACCAGGCTTTCGGCCTGGCGGCAGGCGCAAACCGAAGCCGTGGCCAAACGGCCATCGCGGGAGGACTGACTGGTGCCATTCGACCTCGTTCCTGGTGCGACGATTGGGATTCTCGGCGGCGGCCAATTGGGGCGGATGCTCGCCCTCGCGGCGGCGAAGCTCGGCCTCAAGACCCATGTGTACGCGCAAGACCCCGGAAGTCCCGCTTTCGACGTGGCAAACGCGCGAACGATCGCTCCCTATGAGGACGAGCGCATGCTGATGGAGTTCGCCAGCAAGGTCGAGCTTGTCACCTATGAATTCGAAAATATCCCCGCCCGCACCGCTTCGATTCTCGCGGATGCGTGTCTTGTCCGGCCAAGCCCGCAGACTTTGGCGATTTGCCAAGATCGCCTTGCCGAGAAGGAATTTTTGACGGCGGCCGGAATTAAGACGGCCCCCTATATGCGGGTCGACGATGCGGGCGCGCTCGCCCGCGCCGTGGCGCAAATCGGGCGCCCTTCGATCTTGAAGACTCGCCGCTTCGGCTATGATGGCAAAGGCCAAGTCTTGCTTCGCGAGGGCGCCGATTTGGCAGTCACCTTTCGCACGCTCGGCGGAACGCCTGCTATTCTCGAAGCGATCGTGCCGTTCACAATGGAAATCTCGGTGGTCGCCGCGCGGGCGCCGAACGGCGAATTCGCGGCTTACGAGATCTGCGAAAATCTCCATGATAATCATATGCTTAAGTCAACCCGCGTGCCCGCGCGCCTGCCGCCCGCGAGTGCCGCGGAGGCCGTCCGGATCACGCGGGTGATCGTCGATGCGCTCGACTATTGCGGTGTCGTCGCGGTCGAAATGTTCGTGGTCGGGGGCGCCGCCGGCGCGAGTGATCAAAGCCTCGAGCTGTGCATCAATGAAATCGCGCCGCGCGTCCATAATTCCGGCCACTGGACTCTCGACGCCGCCGTCACCTCGCAATTCGAGCAGCATATAAGGGCGATCGCGGGCTGGCCGCTGGGAGCCACCTATCGCCCCGGCGCGCAAGGGAGCGGACAAGGCAGCGGCCATGTCGAGATGGACAATTTAATCGGTGAAGAGGTGCTCGACTGGGCAAAAATCCTTGGCGAGCCCGGCGCGAGCCTGCATCTTTACGGCAAGGCGGAAGCGCGTCCGGGGCGCAAAATGGGCCATGTCACCCGCATCGTCTCCGGACCCGTCTGAAAAGGCGGCTTCGAGTGCCATTGAGCTTTACAGATAATGCTGATTCTGGTATCGGCACTGCTTCGCCAATCAGGTGCTTTGCAGCGCCGGGTTGGTTACGCCTTTTGTTCAAATCGTTTCAACCCCTCATGCAATGGCTGAGGCCAAATAAGGACGCCTGCGTGCAAGTTCTCGTTCGGGATAACAATGTCGACCAAGCGCTCAAGGCGCTCAAGAAAAAGATGCAGCGGGAGGGCATTTTCCGCGAGATGAAGCTCCGCGGCCACTATGAAAAGCCGTCGGAAAAGCGGGCCCGCGAAAAGGCGGAGGCGGTTCGCCGCGCTCGCAAGCTCGCCCGCAAAAAGCTGCAGCGTGAAGGCATTCTGCCAATGCGGCCTAAGCCCGTGCTGGGCGCCCCTCGTTGAGCATTTGCACGAGCACCCTTCGCGCACGGCCGGGATAGGCTGGGCTGCCTCGCGGGGATCATGCTCCAACTTTTATAGGCAGAGCCGAGCGGGGGGACAGGGGTCACCGGATGACGGTTTTCGCGGCCTTGGTTGAAATGGCGCCGGCGCAACGGATTGGCATTGGCCGAACCTTGGTGCTGGCCACGTCCTTGGCCCTGGCCGGTTGCGAAACAACAACCAACCTCATGGGCAAACAGGGGACCGGCGTCGCGGAAGTGACCAACCAATCCCCGCAGGAGGCCTCCGCCAACATTGCCTCCCTGACCGATGTCATTCAGCGCAATCCAGCGAGCGCCGAAGCCTACAATACGCGCGGCGTTGCCTTCGCAAGGATTGGCAAATTTCAAGACGCGATCACGGACTTCAACCAATCGATCAAACTCGATCCCAACGCCGCCTCGCTGACCAACCGGGCGCTGGCTTACCGCCAGGTGAACCGCGACGACGCGGCGCTCGCCGACTTTAACCGGGCGGTCGAGGCTGATCCCCATCATGCGCCCGCCTATCTCGGCCGCGCCAATCTGTTGCGGGTTCAAGGCAAGCTCGACGAGGCCCGGGCCGATCTTGACCAGGCGATCAAACTCAATCCCGAAAATGCCCAGGCTTTCCACGCAAGAGGGTTGATCTATCAGCGCGAAGGCTTGCATGAGCAGGCGATCACCGATTTCGACAACGCCATCGACCGCGATCCCTTCGCCGGAGCGCCCTATCAGGCGCGCGGGCAAAGCCTGATCGCGATTGGCAAGAGCGACAAAGCGATCGAGGATTTCAACGCCGCTCTCAACGTCGACAACAAAAATGCCGAAGCCTGGGCCGGCCTCGGGCTCGCTTACGAAAAATCCGGCAATCGCGCCAAGGCGCTCGAATCCTATCAGCGCGCGCTCGTCTTCGATCCCAACAGCCAACTGGCCAAGGATGGCGTCGCGCGCATGGGGCGGGCCTAGAGCGTGATCCGTTCAGATTGAATCGGACCACGCTCTCGAGTCTTTGATTTCGCATGATCTTTTCGAGAAACCGGTGTCCACTTTCGCGGATCATGCTCTAGCGAGACAGGCTTGGCGCCAATTCTCATCCTTGCGTGGCGGCGCGAGGGATGAACCCAAGCTGTTGGCGCATTTGCCGCTCATAAATTGGACGAAGCCGCTCCCGCTGCGCCTTCTTGCTGGCAGCGAGCCGGTAGCTTTCGCCATTCATCTCCAGGATGTGGACATGATGGGTGAGCCGGTCGAGCAAGGCGCCGGTGAGCCTTTCCGAGCCGAATATGGAGGTCCATTCATCGAATGGCAGGTTGCTGGTGACCAGCGTGGCGCCGCGTTCATAGCGCTGACTGAACACCTCGAAGAGCAGCTCGGAGCCGACCGCCGTAAACGGCACATAGCCCAACTCGTCGACGATCAGCAGCTTGACCGTACTGAGGTGCTTTTGTAGAGCACGCAGGCGGCGCTCGTCACGCGCTTCCATCAGCTCATGCACGAGCGCGGCCGCGGTCGTGAAGGCGACGCTGTAGCCCTTTTGACAGGCGGCTAAGCCCAGCCCCAAGGCTGTGTGTGTTTTGCCGGTTCCGGATGGCCCAAGAGCAAGGCAGTTCTGGCGCCTGTCGATCCACTCGCAGCGTGTCAGTTCCAGAACCAGCGCCTTGTTCAGCGACGGCTGGGCGGCGAAGTCGAACGTATCGAAGCTCTTGGTCTGCGGAAAGCGCGCCAGCCGAATCCGGCGCTCCACGTTGCGGCGCTCGCGATCGATGCGCTCCAGTTCGCACAGGCGCAGCAGATAGCGCGGGTAATCGGCTCGGTCCTGCGCCAATTCCATGGCGACCTTCTCATACTCGCGCGCGAATGTGGGAAGCTTCAAGGCCTTGAGATGATTGCTCAGCAGCACCTGGGGCGCGACGATCGCCGGGGCTGCGGTCTCTTGGGATAAAGTCATGCCTGTGCCCCCGCTGCCAGAGAAACGGAGCCTGAGCCGGTGATGAGGCCAAGATAGGCGCGCGGATCGGTTGTCCCGACGGTCGCGACCGGCAGATAAGGATAGAACGTCAGATCAAGCCGCGCCGGCCGGTTCTCCAATCTCGCCAGCAGCAGCATCTTCACCGCGTCGAAGCTGATCGCGCCAAGCCGCAGCGCTTCGCTCACGGCCTGTTCCACCTGGTGCTGGTGAAAATCCTCCATCAGCCGCAGCACCTGGATGAACTCGCGCCACCCCGCGCTCCCCATCCGAGCTTCCATGAGCCGCCGCAGCCGATGAATGCAGTCCGCAAGCCGCCATTCGTCCAGAGGCGCCGCTTGATCGAGCGCCTTGGTCTTTTGCTCGAGCAACGCCAGATAATGCAGGGGATTGTAAATGAAATCGGCCGTCTCGTAGCTGCGCGGATGCACAGCGATCGTCTCACCCCGGCAGACGATCTCAACTCGGTCGACATATCCCTTCGCCAGAACCTCTTGATGGCCGTAGCGCGTCGGCGCCGAGTAATCGTTGTTCTTGTAGCGCACGAGCGACAAGGAGGAGACCCGAGTGGTGACTTTGTCACAGGCGTCATAGGGCGCCGGCGGCACCGTCATGAATGCCGCCAAGTCCGCCTGCATCCGCTCGGCGATTGACGCAGTGTGGCCGCGTAAGATCGCCTGACGGCGCTTGGTGCAGGCATCGAGGAGCCGGGCGTTGAACGCATCAAAATCCTCGGCTACCGGCAATGGCGTCATGAAATTGCGCCGGACAAAGCCGACCAGGCCTTCCACTTTGCCCTTGTCATTGCCCTTTCCCGGTCGTCCAAAGCGGTCTTCAAACAGGTAATGGCTCTGTAGCTCCGCGAACATCTTCGAGCGCAACCGCTTTCCGCCCTTCACAATCTTCGCCACCGCCAGTTTGGTGTTGTCATAAAGTATCGATTGCGGCACGCCGCCGAAGAACTCGAACGCCGCCACATGGCCTTCGCAGAAGGCTTCCGCTGTCTCAGCCGGATACGCCTTGACGAAGCAGCCATCCGAGTGCGGCAGATCCATGCAAAAATAATGGAAGCGAACCTTCTTCCCGCCGATGTACCCATCCGCCTCGCCAAAATCCGCCTGCGCGTGACCGGGACGATGGCTCAGCGGAACGAACATCTCCCGCGCCCGCAGTCTCGCCGCTCCAACATATTCACGCACGATCGTGTAGCCGCCGCTAAACCCTTGTTCATCCCGCAACCGCTCGAAAATCCGGCGCGCCGTGTGCCGCTGCTTCTTGTGAACCTGGCTGTCGCCTTCAAGAATGGCGTCGATCCACGCCATATGAGGCCCCAGCTTCTTGGATGCCGGCCGTTCCCGTCGCCGATATCCAGGCGGAACCGAAAAACTCAGCATCTTCGTGATCGTATTCCGGTGAAGGCCAAACCGCTTCGCCGCTTCCCTGCGGCTCAGCCCCTCAATCATCACCGCACGTCTGACCTTGGCATAAAGTTCCACTGTGAACATCCTTCCAGCCCCTCCATGCCGATCGACGACATCGAGACGGCCTAGCAGGACCGGTACACTTTTGCGCCGCCTTCAAAGCGGCAGCACACAGCCGGTTCAGTGGTACACTTTGCCTCCGCTATTCATACATGCTGCACGGCGGTGCGCGCCCAATGGTAGACGGCGTTGCGCAGGCGGACGTGAGCGGCCTGTCTCATAAGAACGATTTTGCTCTTGCCCGATCGCTTGGCGACTGGCGCGACGCCCGACAGGCATCGCAGGGCGTGGTAATCTCGCCTTCGCAGCGCATCCGTGGCTTCTGCGGGCGAAGACATTTCACCTTCGAGAATTCAGAAATATCGAGGCTTGAGCCCCATAAATAAGTGTGGTGCGCAGGGAAGAGCGCGTCGTTGTATTTAATATCATTGCCTTCGTATGTCTGGCCTTCGGCGTCGATCGCCACCGGCGGACGTTGCAAATATGCTTTCTCTTTTTGGTCCTGCTTGTGTCGCTTGGTTCTCTCGGGATTGTCCTGTTTCCAGCGCTTTGTCGTCTCGACGGCGCGAGCTTTCGGGGGCGGGCCATCAGAACCGTCCTCCGCAAGAATGGTTGCATGCGGCGAGTGTATTGAATTGAAAGACTTCCTCGGCATAGCCGTTTAGGCTATCAAAGCAGTGCAGCACGCTTATCATCTTTTTTCTTCCGTTGTGATGCGCGTAGGAGGTTGCAGCTCTCCTACAAAATCTTCCCCGACCACTCCCTCCGCCCAGGTCAAAGCAGCAGGTTTGGTCGGCAACCAACTTTCCAGGCCGTTCCGTTTGACGCGGAGCGGCTTTTCCATTTTCTCAGTCCGGCTTCGGTAGACGCCCATACGTTGCGTATGGGCCCGTCCTCCCTCGATCGCGGATAATATAGCTTGGTGTCCTTTCCCAGCCGCAGGCTTCGGTGAGTTGCCGGGCAATCCATTTAGCGGTTGGGGTGGCTTTGTCACGTTCGTGGGTTTTACTTGTCAATAGCGCGTGGTGTCCTCACTCCCCATGTCTATATTTCAATAGCTTAGGGCCAATGTCGCCGAGCCAAATCGGGTCAAAAATCGCCTATACTTGGCGAATGTGACAATGCCACTCTGCGACCAAGTTTGCGGCGCGAGGCTTGAGCGAGGCGCTCAATATTGAATGCCAGCGCTACGGCATCCGGGTCTTTGACCTGCGGCCGGTGTTTGTGGACACTGCGATGCTGGCGCCCGTCGCGGCAACGCAATTGTGCGGCGTCTTGGCGTTCGCTTGCAGGCCAGCGATGTCGCCGCCACCATCTGGCGCGTTGCCAACAGTCGTCGGCGTCGACGGGTGCACTGGTACGTCGGGATGCAGGCTCGGCTGATGGCACTGGCCAACAAGTACGTGCCGGACTTTCCCAACCGCGCTATCATGCGCGCGATCTCGGGGTATTGATCGATGGCTTATCCCGTTCGTTCGGAGGCATTATCTTCGACCTGTCTGGGGAGAGCCATCGGCGAATAGCGCAAGGGAGAGCCATTGGGAAAGTCATCGAGCCCAACTCCGTCGACCCGGAATTCCTCCGCGGATGAGCCGCAGAACTCGAATGCTCATTGTGGGCGCAGGCCTAGGCGGCCTGTGCATGGGCGCGCGCATGCGCATGGCGGGTCGCGAGGATTTCATCATCATCGAGAAGGCTGACGATCTTGGCGGCACCTGGCGCGACAACATCTATCCCGGCTGCGCTTGCGATGTTCCCTCGCATCTCTATTCGCTCTCCTTCGCGCAAAAGCCCGATTGGAGCCGCCTCTATCCGACGCAACCGGAACTCCTCGTATACATCAATGATGTCGCGCAAAAGTACGGTTTGCGGCCTCATATCCGGTTCCGCACAGCCCTCGTGCGAGCCCAATGGGATGAGGCGAAAGCACTCTGGCGCGTGCAGACGGACAAAGGCCCGATCACTGCGCGCCATCTTGTCTCCTCCGTCGGCGCGTTGCATGTGCCGGCTGTCCCCAAGCTTCTGGGGATCGACGCTTTCGCGGGCAAATCATTCCATTCCTCCCAATGGGACTTCGGCGTCGACCTCGCTGGCGCGAATGTCGCGGTCGTTGGCACGGGCGCGAGCGCGATTCAATTCGTGCCGCAGATTGCTGGCAAAGTCAGCAAGCTCAGCGTTTTTCAGCGGACAGCGCCATGGATATTGCCGAAGTTGGATCGGGCGCTGAGCCCGCTTGAACACGCGTTGTTGCGGTTCCTCCCCGGCTACAAATCGGCGTTTCGAGCCTATCTGTATGTGAGCCACGAACTCCGCGTTCTGGTCTTCAAAGGCAATCGCAAAATAGGCGCGATGACCGAAGCTTTGGCCCTGAAATATCTCCACGCACAGGTCGATGACGAGAGTCTGCGGGCGAAACTCAGGCCCAACTATCGGCTCGGCTGCAAGCGCGTTCTAATCACCGACGATTATTACCCCGCCTTGCAGCGGTCCAATGTTGAACTCATCACCGACCCGATCGCGCAAGTGCGGGCGCGTTCGATCGCAACACGAGACGGTCACGATCACCCCGCCGACGTGATCATCTACGGCACGGGCTTCGACGTCTCGGGCGCGCTGCGGCGGTTCGCCGTCAGGGGGCGCGGCGGTGTAGCGCTTGGCGATGTATGGCGCGAGGAAATTCGCAGCTATTACGGCATTGCGGTCAACGGCTTTCCAAATTTTCACATGCTGCTGGGCCCCAACACCGCGCTCGGCCACAATTCGGTGATCATCATGATCGAGGCGCAAGTGCGCTACATCATGAGCTGCCTCGACCAGATGGACGCCAACAATCTCCGGGCGATCGACGTGAAGCCGCAGGCTGAGGCCGCGTTTTTCGATGACATCCAGTCACGCCTCGTCGACACGATTTGGCAAGCCGGCGGCTGCCGCAGCTGGTATCAGGACGAGCGAGGCCGCAATGTCGCGATCTGGCCAGGTTTCACGTTCGATTACGCACGCAAGACGCGCCGGGCTTCTCTCGCTCTCTATGAGACGCTTTGAGCCGGCCAATTCCGGCTGCAAGTCGAAGGCCGCCGCACCCAGGGAGGCGAAGCGTGAGGCCAGGCGTCGCCGGTTACCTCATCATGGTTTAAGGGCGTATGATTGCCCGATTGCCGGGCATCCTGGAAATGTCGGGTGAAACGGAACGGAGAACACAGATGCTTTCCCTGGTCCTCGCCGCGATCTTCTTCGCTGGCATCCATCTTGGCGTCGCGGGCACCACGTGGCGCGATCGCGCAGTCGCGGCGCTTGGCGAAGGCGCCTATCGCGCGGCGTTCTCGATCGCTTCCCTTGTCGGCATCATATGGCTCGTGATGGCCTATAGGCATGCACCCTATGTGACCACCTGGGGCGTTCCGGTGTGGTGGAAACCGATCGCGATCATGCTCATGCTTCCCGCCTTTCTCCTGGCGGTGATTGGATTGACCACGTCAAACCCAACGATCGTGGGCGAGGAAGGCCGGGTGGCGCGCCCGCCCGAGGGCATCGTGCGGGTTACGCGCCATCCATTCCTCATAGGGGTCGGATTGTGGGCGGTGGTGCATCTGATCGCCAACGGGGATCTCGCCTCAATCATCTTCTTCGGCTCCCTTGCCGTCACAGCGCTTGCTGGAACCGTGTCGATCGACGCCAAGCGCCGCCGCGCACTGGGTCCCGCTTGGCAGTCCTTCGCGGCGCAAACCTCCATCGTTCCATTCGCGGCGATTGCTGCGGGCCGAACGCGCTTAAAACCGGATGAGATCGCCGCATGGCAATGGGTCGCCGCCATCATCACCTATGTCCTGTTTTTAGGCGGCCACTCTCATATCTTCGGCGTATCGCCGTTTCCGGGATGACCGGCTCATCATGGGGAACGCGCGGGCTTTCGACGTGGGTGTGTTGGATTCGAAGGACGCACGAGAAAGCGAGCAGGACGACTGTGCATGATCCGTTCTATTCTCAAAATTCTTCTGTTCACACCGGGGGTATAGCTATCGTGCTCGTCAGCCACACTTTGGGCACCACCTCTATCTGGATTGATGCTAGTGGAGGATGAGGTCTTGGACAGAGGCGGGTCGCGATTAACTCATGCGGAATTTGGGCAATTGCCTAGGACCAGATGCGACCTAATCTAATAAGCGACGAAAAAGCCCGCTCTCTCGGAAACGCTCATGTCGGTTCTTCGAAAATGTCGGGTGATCGGCTCGTGAGTGACTTGCTGGACGCGATCACCGGTTCGAGTGGCCGTGCCGGTGATGAAGATCAGGATAGTGCGGATGGGTGTGGATCATCGGCTCATGCCGGTGCCAATGAGAGTGCGGGTCGGTGACCGGCCCATCATGCTTGTGCTGGTGATGCTCATCATGGATATGGCTGTGTTCATGTTCGAGCACGTCGTGCTCGTGTTCATGTTCATGGCGCTCAGCAAGATGCATCCATTGTCCGAAGCCCATCAGCGCGCCGGAAAGGATCAGTTTGACACTCAGCGGGTCATGCAGCAGGACAATTGCGATCAGGGCCCGACGAATGGCGCCAACGAGAAATATGCGCCTGTTCTAGCCGCTCCCAAATGACGCAGAGCCAGGACGAAAAGCACGAGGCTGACGCCGATGCCTAGAAATCCCACGACCGCTGCTCCCCCAGACACCTCGACAGGCGGCAAGGCCGCACCCCGCATAAAAGCAAGCGCGACGTTCACCGTCCCGGCCACTAAGCCCTTCGTCATGGCAATCAGAACGGGATCGGCGGACGAGAGCTTGCGGGTGAGATTGTTATCGATCCCCCACGCCAGGCATGCCCCCGCAAAAAGGAGCGCTCCTGAGTTTAGACGGACCCCGTGCCCCTCCCATGACAGGACCACGGCACCCGCGACAATAGCCAGCGCGCCAAGAAGAAGCCGTCGATCAAGGCCCGCTGCTTCTCATGCATGGACTGGTTCGGACGAATGCGACATCAGCGGCACTCCTCTTGAACCTCGAATGGCTCGCCACCATGAGCATCGCGTGGCTGGTGTTTCGGGAGAATGTTTCCGGTGTCACGGATCGCCAAATCTCAGCGGTCAATTTAACGCAGCCTCCCTGCCGGTACTACCCTAACCTATCCCTCTCAGTACCTGCGGCAGCGCAGCAACCGCCATCAGGCAACTGCCACAGCCGGAGGTTCGGTATGGACGACGATGCGGCGTGCCCCCTCGATCTTCGCGCGGATCTTCTGCTCCAACTCACTAGCCGCATCGTGCGCGACTTCGACCGTGAGCTCTGGTGGCACGTGGCAATGGAGCGAGACATAGAGCCCGCGCGGCGTCTGGCGGACACGGATATCGTGCGCATCGTTTAGGTTGCTTGTCGCCTCTGCCAGCGCCTCGATCGTATCGCGGATCTCGCGGTATTTCTGCCACGGCAGCGCGGTTCCGGTGATGGCATCGACTAGCAGCGGTTCGATGTGGCTCTCGACCTCGATTTCGTCACCAAGGTCCCAATGGATCGTGCGTTCTAAAGCCGAGGCCGTCCGATGGGCGTCACCGATCCTCTGCTCGCCATTGACCTCAAGATCGAAGCTAACGGAGATCCGCTCCTCGACATGCTGAACCGTCACATGATGGACCGGTACGCCCTGCGCCGCCGCGATGATCTGGACGCGATCGAGGATCGTCTCGTCGTCGAGCGCGAGGGGATGCGTTTGCACCACCACTTCAGCGCCCTTCAACCGCTCTTCGACCCGGCGCGCGACTTCCGATTTGATATGGGCGACCCGTTCCAGCGGCAGGGTACGGCCGACGGAGACCTCGACATCGACGAACACGCCGCTGCCCCGGGGGCCGCCGCGCACGCGGTCGACACGAGCGACGTCGGGCATGTCCTTGAGCGCGCCGCGCACGGTGGCCTCGATGCCTTCCGGCGCCGTATCGATCAGAGTCTCGATGGTCTCTTTGCCGAGCCGGTATCCCGCTCGCAGCACGAACAGGGCGACGGCAAAGGCGGCGATCGGATCTCCGACGGAATAGCCGAAATAGACCAGCGCCAAACCTATGAGCACGACACCCGAACTGCAGATGTCCGACTTGAAGTGCAGCGCATCGGCTTCGAGGGCCGGGCTCTTGGTCTCCCTCGCGACCTTGTAGAGCTTCCGGGCCCGAAAGAAGTCGAGCACCATGGAGAAGGCCATGACGCCGACGGCCGACCAACTCGGCTCGACTTCGACGCCGCCATAGATCAGCCGGTGGCTGGCGGCATAGATGATGTAGGCGCTCGTCAGGAACAGGAGGGCCGTCTCGGCCAGGGCCGCGATGCTCTCGACCTTGCCATGTCCGTAAGGATGGTCGTGGTTCGCCGGTTTGCCGCTGATCCGTATGGCTGCGTAAGTCAGCATAGTGGCGCCGCAATCGAGCGCCGAATGGGCCGCTTCGGAGAGGATGCCCAAGCTGCCGGTCAGGATGCCGACCGTGAGCTTCAGCGCGGTCAGCAGGCCGCTCGCGAATATGGAACTGAGCGCGACGCGTTCCTTGGCGTTAGTCATATTGCTTGAACCCTGGGGTCGTTGGTGAGACACCGAAACTCAACCACCCCCGACCCTGGGCGGATTGAAGAGCCAGCTGGTCTCGCCGAACATCCGGTAACTCCAGATGCCGAGCACGCCACGGGCTACCGCCCAAGTATGTTGACGTGCACTCCCTCCTTCGAGGGCGGGCTACTCCCCAATCGCGCGCATACATAGCCGTTTCGAACGCTTTCGACAAGCTTGATGCTGGGGTAAACGGTGTGCCACAAAAATTCGACCAAATGACATCGTGAGCGAAAATCGGTGTTCAAAGCCACCGCAATCTGGCTACGGCGGTCGCCTGCTGCTACTTCAACGTCAACTTCCGCCGCCCCCAAATTTTTTTTCGAATTCTTGAGCCCACAGCCCTGCAAATTTTGGCTCGTCGCCAAACCCAAAAACATAGTTTTTCAACAGTAGTGACCCTTAGCAGATAGGCGACGTCAATCGGCCAAATCAAATGTCGACGCTTTGTTTTGCACCTGTTATCTGCGTTTTTTCAATTAGGTGATTTTGGTGCGGTCTTTGCCAAAAACCGCTTCCACACAGAGTGTGATAGTTTCCTCGAATGCAGAAAGTCGACCATTCTTACCTTTGGCCAGGTGTTCCGATGGCTCTCGCCTCGGCCATCCTGTTCGGCGCATCCACACCATTCTCCAAACTCTTGCTCAGCGAGGCAGTCGGCGTTCGCCCCAACAGCCATCTCGCCATAGCGCGGGTGCGAAAGTGGGGTCGAGCGGCGCGATCGCAATCACGCGCCGCATGCAGACGAACCTCCCAGATGTATTCGCGGCGGGTGACGCAAGGAAACCCCGCGAGCACAAGGCCGCGGGGCGTGTTCACGTCCTAATTTGTCCTATGGGTGCCATGCTGCCCTTGATCACTTTGACAGGCCAAGGCGTAGGACTTGTGGCGCGATTGCCATGGCTATCACGAGATAGGCGAAAGATACAGTGAAAGCATTCGTTTCAATGTCCGAAATGTGGGCATCTGGAACAGACCATAGCTACAGTAAGTTGAAGTCGCAAGATGTTCCGCCTGCTCGGGGACAAAGCCGCCGCTGCAGCCGCTTTTGAATTTGGCCCCTTAGAGCCTGTCTCAAAAGATTGTTGCGCTCGCGCTGGTTGCATGATTCTCGGGATTCCGAAGCATCGGAGGATGATTCGGAATGTGGACCGAGCTGCATCGAAAGACTTACGAGCGCGTCGGCGCGCGTTATTCGCAGGATCCACTGCGCGTCCGGCGGTGTCGCGAAGCCAGGGCGTTCGGCAAACAACCACGCCCATAGCTTGAGGATCGGCGTCCGGTTGATGCTGATGGTTCGTTCCCCGCCAAGCTGCTCGGCTCACGACGCCGCGGCGAGGTCGACCTCGGCGAGGCAGCGCGATTGTCGCGCCGGAAGTCGGCGATGGTCTTGAAGTCCGGCTTCAGGCTTCGAAACAGCCAGATGACCTCGATGTTCCGATGGCATTCCAACTCTAGCCTCCGGCTCGACCGCACCCGGTTCAGATAGCCATAGATGTAGAGCTTTCAGATCGGCCGGCGCATAACCGGGGCGGCCCGTCGCCTTCGGCTCGACACCCACAAACCCCGCCGCTGCAAGGTCCAGCTCATCAACAAAGGCGTCGATGAACCGCACCGGGTTGTCCACGCCGACGTAATCATCGACGGACTCTGGCAACAAAAACATCTGCGAGCGATCGTGACCAGAAATGTGTGTCATGTTGGATGCTACCGCGCCAAGCGCGGCAGCGAAATCCGCATGGTCCGACTTTCCATATAGCCTGCAGAATTTTTGTGCCATAGGGCAAATGGGTCTCCGCTTCAAAATAGAAGGGAAAGCACCATCACTCAGCGGGCGTTCGGTTGATGAACGCTGTCCAAACAGGGTCAGGTTGCCAGACCCGATCCAGATCAGCTCGCGCTCGTGCCGCATCCATGCCAAGGATGGTGCATTGGCCGGACGTGGTTATTCATCAAGACGATACCAGTGATAGATGGTTTCTGGATCGACCATTACCAGAGCATATCCGGGTTGGGAGACGATTCAAAGGATTTCCTGATTACGCATAAACGTCAGCCAGCTTTAGGAGTGAATATGGCATAGGCGCGGTCCTCAGAGCGACGTATGCGAGACGCGGTATCATTGTTTCGAGGCGGTATCTGCGGTTGAACCGATATTCGAACTCGGCGAGATATCGCGGCACGTGTTTTGAGTGCACGGCCCTGTAGGTTCCGACCAAAGCCGACTTGATGTTTCCAAGGACGGTGTTGACCCATTTGAAGGCCGGCTTTTTGGCGGCCTGCGCGCCGCTGCCAGTTTGAATTTGAGTGTGCGTGCATCCAGCCGTTGCGACGGCGGTGAAACACGCGAGCGCATCGGTGATGACGTTGGCGCCGCCAGTAAGCGCCGTGCTCGTGAGTTTGCCAATCGCCACCTTTCGGAAGCCGATGACGCGGCGAAGAATGATCTGATCTGGCTTGCCGTCCTCGGTTGTTGCAACGGCGGCGACGAAGGGGGTTTTACCCGCCGCACCGCGCCCGTGTTTGCCGGAGCGCTCGCCACCGATATAGGCGTCGTCCATTTGCACGTTGCCATTGAGACGCTTGGCGCCGTTTCGCTCGATCATGACCTGAGCGAGCTTGTGTTTCATCGTCCAGGCGGTCGTCTGCGTGACGCCGAGCCGACGCCCCAACTCGATGCTGGAGATTCCCTTCTTCGATTGGGTCACCAGATACATGGCTTTGAACCAGAGCCGCAGCGGCAGCTTGCTGGATGCGAAAATAGTCCCCGCCTTCACCGAGGTCTGCTTGCGGCAGGCGTTGCATTGGAATAGCAGGCGCGCGCCGCGCTTGACCACGCAATGGCCTTGGACACCACAATCGGGACATTCGAAGCCTTCGGGCCAGCGCAAGCGCGCCAACTCTGCGTGACACCGCTCCTCGGTCCCGTATAATTCATCGAATTCGGCCTCGCTGAGGCCTTTCTGGAATTGAACTTTGTTGCGCGCCATCGGCAATGCCTTTACAAATCATAATGTTCCGTATTTGTTCTAAGCGGAAACTCAAGCTGACGCAACCGCGTAATCAGAAAGAATTTTAAGCCGCCACGCGGTTTGGCTTGTTACCAAAGTAACCCGGCCTGCAAAACTTCTTGAGTTGTGCACCAAGGAGAAGATAGCAAAGGGGATAGACTATCCATTCGCACTGCGGCTACATTTTACGGACGAATCAGGAGGGATCACGATGGCACAGTACAAGGCGGTGAAGCTGGCTGCGCGAAGCGCGGCGAAGAGCATGGCGACGTTCCGGGACGCCATGAAGATCCGTCTGGACGACTACGACAAGCCTGTCGCGAAGCGTGGTCAGGCCCAGCCGAAACAGCAGGAGGCCGCGCGGAAGCCCAAGAAATGAGCACACCGCTTTACGGAACTGGTGACACCGAGCGCGAGTTCGACGAGGGTGGGGAACCGGTCCCGTACCGCAGCGACTACGTTCGGGACTATGGCCGGGTGATCCACTCTGCCAGCTTCCGGCGCCTACAGGGAAAAGCTCAAGTATTCCCGGGGCACGAGTCAGATTTCTTCCGCAACCGCCTCACCCATTCGCTTGAGGTGGCCCAAATTGCCGAGGGCATCGCCGCACGCCTCAACTACGAAAATACGTTCTTCAAGGCAAACAAGATTAACGAACGGTTATGCGCGACGGCAGCGTTGCTTCACGACCTTGGCCATCCGCCGTTTGGCCACAACGGTGAGCGTGCCCTCGACGATCAAATGCGAGGACACGGTGGGTTCGAGGGAAATGCGCAGACCCTGCGAATCGTATCACGTCTCGAAAAGAAGGTGCAGAGCCCGGAGGGGCAGTACTTCGGGTTGAACCTGACATTCAGGACTCTCGCGGCAATCCTGAAATACGACAAGCAGATCCCGTTATCGCCCAGCCCCGAGGCGAAGTTGGTAAAGGGCTACTACCAATCCGAGGCTGACTTGGTTAAACGGCTTAAGGCGAAGGTGAGCGGTAGCAAGGGCAGCAATATCGAGGACTGGAAGACGCTTGAATGCTCGATCATGGATCTTGCTGACGACATTGCCTACTCCACGTTCGACTTGGAAGATGCGCTGAAGGCCGGATTTCTAACCCCGCTCGGCATACTTTCCTCTTCTGACAAACTTCTTGGCGTCATCGCGGAGAAGGTCGCGAACACGCTGAAATCCGAGCTGTCGCAGCCTATAATCCCGGCCACAATCACGGCGGTCTTCGCCGAGATCTTCTCGGGGATCGTCGAGTTGAGGCCCGACGTAGACACCAGCGAGTCTGGGCTCCTCGAACTTGCAGTTGAGGGTTATCGCTCATCATGCAACATGAGGGGCGGAGCCCTGCGGACCGCATTGTCGTCTCAACTAGTGAAAGACGCTATCTCGGCAGTCGAGGTGGACGACAACAAAAGTTTCCCCATGCTCTCGAAGGTGCGCTTAGGAAAGAAGGCGCGCCTAAAAGTCGAAGTTCTCAAGCAATACGTTTATTACGCGACAATCTACTCCTCGCGAGTGAAGCTTTCGGAGTTCCGGGGTTACGAGGTTGTAAAGAGTATCTTCGAGGCGCTGGCCGGGGAGAATGGTTTCCTCCTCATGCCCGACGATGTTCGGGAGCAGTACGAGGCTGCGAAGGGCCGCCCGAATGAACGAATGAGGGTGGTCTGCGATTTCGTGGCCGGTATGACGGACAGGTACGCAATAGAGTTCTACGGCAGACTGCATACTGATAGCGCACAGAGCATGTTCAAGCCCATTTAAGGTGCTGCCCTTTCCCAGCGGCCCAATGAACGGCACGTGCCCGAGGGGACAAAATGCCGATAAATCGCTGCTACAGGCTCGCTTTCCCCGCGTTCGCACACGGTTATTCAGCTAGGTCATCACCGTCCTATCGCGAAACGGCGGCATCATGCTGCAGCGCTAGATGACACTTGAATCGATTTCAGCGCATACAGCATTCAGCCGGAAAACCATTTCCGAAAAATGGGCGATGTTGGATGTCGGTGTTCACGTTCGAAATTGTTCGGCACGGCGAAGCACCAGTCATTGCTGACGTTCTGAGGCTGCCCGATGAACGAGCAATTTGGTGCCGTGCAGAAGCTCTGGATCGGACAGGTTCACGCCTGTCTGGAGGCGGCCTGGGCATCGCGCTTGCGCTCCATGAGGCTGGGCACGTCGTGAGCATCGTCAATCCCGCTCAGATTCGCGACTTCGCACGGACGAAGCTGGGGCGCAACAAGACCGATCAGGTCGATGCCGTGCATATCCGCGAATACGCTGAACTGTTCAAGCCGCGCCCCTGGATCCCGCCTTCGCCGGCGATGCGGCGTTTGTGCGAACTCCAGACAATCCGGGCTGGCACGGTCGCCGGCCTTCGGAATGGAAGAATTGCCGCGGTAGCGGCATGACGGATGACTTGGCGCTGTCGCTGGCGGCGACAACAATCCAGCATTTTACCGCCCAGCTTGAGGCGGTCGACCAAGCCATTGCGGAGACAATCGACAACGACGTGGAGCTGTCCGCCAAACGCGACTTATTGGTCAGCATTAACGGCGTGGGAAAAGCCCTGGCTGGCATCGTGCTGGCCGAATTGCCAGGTCCCGATATCCTCGGCTCCAGCGCCGCGGTCGCTGGCTACGCGGGATTGAATCCGCAGCAACACCAGTCTGGAATCTCGGTCAACCGGCCCGTGCGGATCTCCAAAATTGGCAATGCCGTGCTCCGCTCCGCCTTGTACATGCCGACTTTATCGGCGATGCGTTATACAACCCAGCGGTCGTTGCTTTGGTCGATCGGCTCAAGGCTCAGGGGCGCCTCAAGGGAAAGCAGATTGTGATCGCCGCCATGCGCAAGCTTCTGGTGCTTTGCTTCGGCGTGCTGAAGACCGGCAAGAAATTCGACCCGGCGATGGCGATGGCGATGGGTAAATGACCCGGCGTGCCGCGCCACAGTCTGGCGTCGATCGCATGGTGAGCACAAGTTGGAGCGGGAGGCGGTGGTCAAGCCCCGCAGCCCGCCGGGGGCGCGCATTAGCGCGCGGGCTTGAGGGCCGCCTTCCGCTCCAACATCATCATGTCAGCGATCAAAACACCTCGAGTTCGCGTTGTCGGGCTTCTTTTTCTGTTGCGCTTAAACACGGTATCTACCGCGCTCGTCTCGATTGAAAAGTGTTCATGCGTGGCCTGCCCCCTCAAAAGAGAGTTAGAGCGCCGTGTCTCAGCCGGGGCGTCACGCCGCAACTGATTTTCGCCTTCAGTGCAATTCGCCATGAATGTGACGGACACGGATAGGGCAATCAATCGTCCCGAAGTCGCATAAGCCCCATTCTGCTAAATCGCCATGCCGCCGTGAAAATCTTGATTTATGGGGCAATTCTCGCCGCGCTTTCCAAGCGTCCTTTCAAGAGTCGCCCTGCGGGCCTTACTTTCAACGTAGACGTAATGCAACGTGGTGAGGTCTGTGAGCGGCGCGAGGTCGCTCACCGGCGTCCTGTCGAGGATGAGCTCCTGCAACGTGGTGAAAACCACATATAAGCCTCAGCGCCTTCGGAATACGCCAAACCAAGGCCGAATTCCGCAGTGGCTAGGCCCTGATCGGCGCCTCACGCCACCATTTCACCGACTCGGCATCATCCCTCGCCACGCCTTTGCGTTCTGGCGAAGGGATATGTCGACCGAGTTGAGATCGTCTGCCGGGGTGAGACGATCGCTGTGCATCCGCGCAGCTACGAGACGGCCGATTTCATTTACAATCCCCTGCATTATCTGGCGTTGCTCGAGCAAAAGACCAAGGCGCTCGATCAAGCGGCGCCTCTGGACGAATGGCGGCTTGCGGACTGCATTCATCGGCTGCGGCGGCTCATGGAAGCTCGGATGGGGAGCGCGGGGCGGCGCGAGTTCATCCAGGTGCTGCGGCTGATGGAGGATTTTCACCAGCACCAGGTGGAACAGGCCGTGAGCGAAGCGCTGCGGCTTGGCGCGATCAGCTTCGACGCGGTGAAGATGCTGCTGCTGGCGAGATTGGAGAACCGGCCGGCGCGGCTTGATCTGACGTTCTATCCTTATCTGCCGGTCGCGACCGTCGGGACAACCGATCCGCGCGCCTATCTTGGCCTCATCACCGGCTCAGGCTCCGTTTCTCTGGCAGCGGGGGCACAGGCATGATTCTATCCCAAGAGACCGCAGCCCCGGCGATCGTCGCGCCCCAGGTGCTGCTGAGCAATCATCTCAAGGCCTTGAAGCTTCCCACATTCGCGCGCGAGTATGAGAAGGTCGCCATGGAATTGGCGCAGGACCGAGCCGATTACCCGCGCTATCTGCTGCGCCTGTGCGAACTGGAGCGCATCGATCGCGAGCGCCGCAACGTGGAGCGCCGGATTCGGCTGGCGCGCTTTCCGCAGACCAAGAGCTTCGATACGTTCGACTTCGCCGCCCAGCCGTCGCTGAACAAGGCGCTGGTTCTGGAACTGACACGCTGCGAGTGGATCGACAGGCGCCAGAACTGCCTTGCTCTTGGGCCATCCGGAACCGGCAAAACACACACAGCCTTGGGGCTGGGCTTAGCCGCCTGTCAAAAGGGCTACAGCGTCGCCTTCACGACCGCAGCCGCGCTCGTGCATGAGCTGATGGAAGCGCGTGACGAGCGCCGCCTGCGTGCTCTACAAAAGCACCTCAGTACGGTCAAGCTGCTGATCGTCGACGAGTTGGGCTATGTGCCGTTTACGGCGGTCGGCTCCGAGCTGCTCTTCGAGGTGTTCAGTCAGCGCTATGAACGCGGCGCCACGCTGGTCACCAGCAACCTGCCATTCGATGAATGGACCTCCATATTCGGCTCGGAAAGGCTCACCGGCGCCTTGCTCGACCGGCTCACCCATCATGTCCACATCCTGGAGATGAATGGCGAAAGCTACCGGCTCGCTGCCAGCAAGAAGGCGCAACGGCGATCGGCTCAGGAGCGAAGCCAAAATCCGAAACTGCCAAACGAAGGAGACCTCGCCACCAAAATATGAATTGGCATGGAAGCACGAAAATAAATCGGGGCTTCACAGCCCTTTTCTCGTAACCCAACTGGTACACTTTCACGCCGCCATTTGGCACAATTTGTCTCCGTCATTGACACAGCCAGCTTTAGGAGTGAATATGGCATAGGCGCGGTCCTCAGAGCGACGTATGCGAGACGCGGTATCATTGTTTCGAGGCGGTATCTGCGGTTGAACCGATATTCGAACTCGGCGAGATATCGCGGCACGTGTTTTGAGTGCACGGCCCTGTAGGTTCCGACCAAAGCCGACTTGATGTTTCCAAGGACGGTGTTGACCCATTTGAAGGCCGGCTTTTTGGCGGCCTGCGCGCCGCTGCCAGTTTGAATTTGAGTGTGCGTGCATCCAGCCGTTGCGACGGCGGTGAAACACGCGAGCGCATCGGTGATGACGTTGGCGCCGCCAGTAAGCGCCGTGCTCGTGAGTTTGCCAATCGCCACCTTTCGGAAGCCGATGACGCGGCGAAGAATGATCTGATCTGGCTTGCCGTCCTCGGTTGTTGCAACGGCGGCGACGAAGGGGGTTTTACCCGCCGCACCGCGCCCGTGTTTGCCGGAGCGCTCGCCACCGATATAGGCGTCGTCCATTTGCACGTTGCCATTGAGACGCTTGGCGCCGTTTCGCTCGATCATGACCTGAGCGAGCTTGTGTTTCATCGTCCAGGCGGTCGTCTGCGTGACGCCGAGCCGACGCCCCAACTCGATGCTGGAGATTCCCTTCTTCGATTGGGTCACCAGATACATGGCTTTGAACCAGAGCCGCAGCGGCAGCTTGCTGGATGCGAAAATAGTCCCCGCCTTCACCGAGGTCTGCTTGCGGCAGGCGTTGCATTGGAATAGCAGGCGCGCGCCGCGCTTGACCACGCAATGGCCTTGGACACCACAATCGGGACATTCGAAGCCTTCGGGCCAGCGCAAGCGCGCCAACTCTGCGTGACACCGCTCCTCGGTCCCGTATAATTCATCGAATTCGGCCTCGCTGAGGCCTTTCTGGAATTGAACTTTGTTGCGCGCCATCGGCAATGCCTTTACAAATCATAATGTTCCGTATTTGTTCTAAGCGGAAACTCAAGCTGACGCAACCGCGTAATCAGAAAGAATTTTGGTTACACTGAATTTCGCGACTCCCTGCCGCCACACGGGCGGCCCCTGCCTCGATCAATACCGGCTCGGCAACAAAATGGTGTTGTTCGTGAAATCGCCGCCTTGGTTGATGTTCGCCGGTTGCTTCTCGGCAGCCTTCCCATTAGCCAACTTCTGACAAAAACATTTCAGCTGTGGGCCTTGGTTTTGACGTTTCGCCGGTCGAAGTCTCTGTGAATGCCGAGAGCAAGCTCGGACGTTTCATGACATTTCGCGCAAGACCAACAGTGCTGATCGTAGAAGACAACCCTCTCATCGCTGTGTCGTACGAAGATGTAGTGACTGATGCTGGCCTATCTGTCGCCGGGTCTTTCCCCTCATCTGAATCGGCTGAGAAATGGCTAAGCGTCCATAGTCCCGATTTGGCGATCGTTGACGTAACGCTTCAGGATGGAAACAGCGCCGACCTCGCAAAAAAGCTATGCGAGAAATTCCGTTTCTCGTCGTTTCTGGTTATTCCGCCGAATCGGAGGGGTTGATTCGATCTTCAAATCGGCACCTTGGTTGGAAAAGCCAGTTGCATCCGCCGCATTGGAATCGGCATTGCACAGCCTAATTGTGTCCCAACGGAACACTTAAGAGTAGCCGCAGCCCTCTGGCAAAAAGTATCTGAAGACCCGAATCAGAGGCGATCAGCCGGATACTCTTCTGCGAACTCGCCGAATGCCCATAATGAATGCGAAGGGGCACGTGGCGCCAAGGAATAAAAGCGCCCGCCAGATCACCCCTTCGGCCCCGCCAGCTTCCCGGCCGCTCCCCGCGCCATACCGACAGCCGCGAGCCTGTCAGCCTTTGGTTGATGTTTTACTCAAACAGGCCATAATTTATTATATTTGGCATAGACTTTTGGAACTACGGCCAAATGAACGAGCTGAAGAACCGCGGCGTCAATGACGTCCTGAGACGGGTTCTGCAAAAGCCCGGCCCGTCGCAAGCCCTTGCCCTTCACCCCTTCGGCCCGGTCACGCCGGCGCCACCTTAGTTGATTTTCGCCAGCCGCCACGGGTTGACTTTTGGAGCCCCCGAGCGATCTGAACGCCTGCGGGGCACTGGACGAAATCGACGGTCGTGCTAGACTTTCACGATGGCTGATCGGAGAAAAATAATTACACTGGGAATTGCCGCGGCGGTTGCGGTTCTTGCCACAGTCGTGAGCGCCGTTTGGATTTCCGTTCTGCTGTTCGTGCTAGCGGCGTTCCTGATTGCGTGGGGTATGGAACCCAAGCGCACAGAGGAATTTGTTGGGCGTTTGCCGTACGGCAATTACCTCCTCAAGGCATTGGCCAAATTAGAACTCGATGCTCTCCGGTTAGAGTTGAGGGCATCGCTCGGCCTGCGGGCTTAAGCCGTCGCCAAGGCGTCTCAAACTTCGTAACCCGCCAGCGGCTCTTGCGGGGGAAGCACTGGGGGGTGTCCGCCCTGATTTGGTTTTGGGTGGCGGCGGTCCTCTGGTCTGGCGTCACGTTTCCCGCCAGATCAGGGGTTATCGGTTTGATGTTCTCACCCGTTCGGCCCCGCCGGCCTCCCCGCTTCCGGCCCGCCCCGCCGCGCAGCACCTTCACCCCTTCGGCCCCGCGTCGCGTCCTTGAAAAACTCCGGTGCATAAAACTCTTAGGGCATGGTCAATGCTCACATGGCGGCCTTAGACTTGGGTCTTCCTCCCAGAGCGCGTTCCTCCCAACTCTGGACCTTTGGCGGCGCGCCAATGCGTCGACTTTTTCGTGCCAGTGTCGCATGACTCAGCCCCGCCAGCTTCTGCGCCAGCGGCATCGTGTTGCACCAATCCCACACTGGCACCTTATTAACGGGTTGGGCGAGACGTTGATAACGGCTTTGCTTGTTTTTCGCCGTGAGATCATCACTTGGTCTGCGACGGGCTTGAAGCCAGCGCCCGGCGCCGAGTCGCGGCCCTTGCATCAAGCCTCATAAATAGCCGAAGATCTCACGGGCGATGAAGCGCTTGAGACAGCGGATGATCTCCATTTGCCTTTGCCATCTGCTTTGCGTTTTTGACGTAATTGAGAGTCGGCTGGTGGCTTCGCATCCGGACGATCACTACGCGATACAGGGCAGCATTAGCCTGCCGGTTGCCTCCCCGGTTGAGGCGATGTCGGTTCGTTTTCCCGCTCGAGGCTGGAATTGGGCAGGCGCCGCAGAGTTTGGCGAAAGCAGCCTCGGTAGCTGATAATGAGCTGCCGAAGCGAGCCGTGCCGGCACTTGGGTTCAGCACCAAAATCGGACAGGAGCCCAGTTTCGCCAACGAGGGCCGCACCGACGACCAGCACGACGCATTCAGCATCGCCGTCCGGCTTTCGCGCGCCCGCCGGGACGCCAGCCTCGCGGCTTTTATGAAGCCCGACCTGACACCCCCCGAACATGCGGTGGCCCAGGTGGAGGGCTGGACATTGGGCGTTCCCGGACTGATCCGTGCGGACGGGGGACGCGATGGTCTCGCAACCAGACGGTGATCGATCCCCGCGTCTACGACAATACGGCGCCTTGAAGCCAAAGGTAGCGACCTCGGTGGTGGCAAGAGACACGCGACAAGATCATGGCGGCGCTCACAGCGGCCGGCGTCGTGCTCACGCATGACGGCGTGCGCTTGGGGCGCAATGGCTAGGGCGCGCACTCATAAATCCAGCTTATTGAGCGCGGCTTATTGCAGGTCCGCTTTGCACCTGATTGCGACCGGATAGCGGACATTGCGGAAGGTCCGAGTCGCGCCGATTTTGTTCTCTAATAGGTCAAGGGCGACTGCGCTGGTTTAGGTGTTAGCACTTCCTTCGGGTGACTGCGTTCTCTGCGCGCTCGATGGCGCTTGATGGGGTCAGCTGGGTGCGAGGCGGCTTGGTTGAAACCGCACTGGCCATTTGTGGTCTGGCCGTGCGACAGAATCGGCGCCGTCCTTTGCTCCCTCCCTCGGGTCATGCTCCCCCTGGGAGCTCGTCTCGGTCTCCGATCTCTGGTGGCGGCGGGGCTACGCCGGCTCGAACTCGGCGCCGTGTTTCAGCATGGCGAACATGATGATGGCGAGTTTGCGCGCGAGTGCAACCCGCGCCTTGCGCATTGTTGATCGCCGGGCAATGTCGAGCGCCCAGTTTTTGAGCGCGAGACTTCCGTTGTAGCGGGTCAGCATCACATTGGCGGCTTCATAGAGCAGTGTGCGGAGCCGCCCGTCGCCGCACTTGGAGATGCCGCCGGTATAGTCGATCTCACCAGATTGATAACGCCGCGGGACCAGGCCCAGATAGGCGCCCACGTCGCGCGAACGTCGGAAGCGATCTGGATCATGCGGCACCACTGCGCAGCAATCGCCCGTCGATTTGGTAGCTCTTGGCGGCGGGTGTGTGTTTGGTCCGGATTCTCGACGCCCGGTGGTCACGGAAGGGCTTCACGGGCCTGCGCTCGGCAAGCTGGGTGCCGTCGAGGTAGATCCGCACCTTGACGCCGCGATCGGCGACGCGCGTGAGTGCTTGCATCACCGGCCAGTCGGTGAGGACATAAGCGGCCAGGTTGATTTCGCCTTCGGTTGCTCGAGACGCATGCATCCGACGGGGACCACCTTGCTTCACAGTGACTTTTGCCAAAGTATCCGACCTTAAATCTAGCCTTGAGGTCGGTCTTTATGCGGGTTGAAGTCCTCGGCAGGGTCGAACGGCGCCGGCGTTGGTCGGACAACGAAAAGATGCGGATCGTCGCGGAGACACTGGCACCTGGCGCGAAGGTGGCCGCGGTCGCGCGTCGCCATGGCGCGTCGCCATGGCGTGTCGCCGAGCCTGTTGTTTTTCTGGCGCCGGCAAGCACGGACCGTCGCCAAGAATGACATCACCCCTCGTTTCGCGCCGGTGCGAATTGCCGCGTCGGACGCGGATCTGGAGATAGCTAAAGGTTCATCTGAGGCTTCCGATCGGGCACGAACTTCCGCAATGCCGGCGGTCCGAGGCAGCATGATCGAGATTGACCTCGGGAGAGGGCGACGCATTCGCGTGGATGCGCAAGTTGACGCCGATGCGCTGGCGCGGGTCATTGACGTGCTGGAGTGCCGATGATTGCGATCCCCAGCAATGTACGTGTCTGGCTTGCGACAGGTCACACCGACATGCGGCGCGGATTTCCGAGCCTCGCGCTGCTCGTCCAGGAGAGTTTGAAGCGTGATCCCCACGCGGGCGATCTTTATGTCTTCCGTGGCCGTCGCGGTGATCTTTTGAAGATAATTTGGCACGATGGACAGGGTGCGTGCCTGTTCACGAAGAGATTGGAACGGGGACGCTTCCTGTGGCCTTCGATGGCCGACGGCGTCGTCACGATCAGCGTAGCCCAATTGTCCTACCTTCTCTCCGGAATCGACTGGCGCATGCCCCAGGAAACTTGGCGTCCCAAGGCGGCTGGATAATCTGTGACTGATTGACTCAGGACCGCGATCCGAAGGCGATTTTTGCCAGCGAATATGGTTAAATCGGATCGTGACCCACCCTTCCGATCCGCTCCCATCCGATCTTGCGAGTGCCCACGCTCTGATCCTCGCACAGCGCGAGCTCTTGGCCAAAGAGCAGTCGCTGAGGGGTGCTGCCGAAAGCGAGGCGAAGGTCGGCGCCTTGGAGATTGAGCGCCTGAAGCTGATGCTCGCGAAGGCGCGACGTGCACAGTTTGGGCAATCCTCTGAGCGCAGCCAACTACTCGTCCAGCAGCTCGAGCTCGCCATCGAGGATCTCGAGGAGACGCAAGCCGTTGCGGAGGCGAAGTCCGAGAGTGCCGCGCCTGAGTCCGCCAAAAAAAGACGTGCCGGCGCGCCGCGTGGGCCTCGCAAGCTGCCGGACAATCTGCCGGTCGAACGCATCATCGAGCCCGCGCCTTGCGCTTGCGGCAAATGCGGTGGCCTGCGGTTGCGCAAGCTCGGCGACGTCGTGACCAAGACGCTCGAATGTGAGCCGCGGCGCTGGAAGATCATCGAGCATGTGCGTGAAAAGTTCTCCTGCCGGGACTGTGAAGCCATCACAGAGGCGCTGGCGCCCTCGCATCCAATCCCGCGCGGCTTCGCTGGCCCCAGCCTGCTTGCTATGGTGCTCGTCTCGAAGTTCCTGCTGCATCAGCCGCTGAACCGGCAAAGCGACGCCTATGCGCGGGAAGGTCTAGAGATCGACACATCAACGCTCGCCGATCGGGTCGGCGCCTGTGTTGTTGCACTTGATCCGATTGTTCAGGCGATCCGCGCGCATGTATTGAGAGCGGAACGCATCCACGCCGGCGACAGTGTGCTGCAGTCACGCACAGAAAGGATGGTCTACATGATCTAATGTTCTGTGCGCATAAGCTGCGGCAATGATGAGGGTAGGTCCCTCGGGATCGGCTTTCAGGAGCTGGTCTCAAACCACTCCAAGCGGCTACGCTTAAGAGGCGCGGTCGTAAGCGTTGGAGGCAAAGTTCAAGGGATACCTTGGACAGGTACGTGTCCGAGAGACGAATGAAAATGAACCCACCGATGAAGCGTCGTGACGTGGAAGGCGTCGTCAAAACCAGAGGTGTGTCGTCCCTCTGGGACAAGCTCGCCAGATGCCTGATGACCGGGCGAGCGACGACCGGCGTTGAGGGGGCGTGAAGCGGATGCAGGCGTTGTCGCGGAACTGCAGGAACCAGTCGCTCCGATGCAAAGGAAGAAGTTCAAGCGGAGAAGACCGTGAGGCGAGAGTACCGATGCGGAGCACTGGGACGGACCGATCCGTAGTAGCGAAGAAGGCTCGTAATGGGGCTGGAGCGAAGGGATTGGATCAGGTGGGCATGTCATTGACGCAACTGGTGACAGGAGGACGCCGATGACGATGCCAAGCAAGCCATTCAACATCGATAAGAGAAAAATGTACGAAGCTTATCTGCAGGTGCGGTCCAATGGTGGTGCCGCCGGCGCCGACGGAATAACGATTGAGCAGTTTGAAGCCGATCTGAAGAGCAATCTTTACAAGATCTGGAATCGAATGAGCTCGGGCGCTTATTTCCCGCCGCCGGTTCGTGCCGTCTCCATTCCAAAGAAGACTGGAGGCCAGCGGATCCTCGGGGTTCCCACCGTGGCAGATCGCGTGGCGCAGACGGTCGTCAAACAAATGATTGAACCGCCTCTCGAGACAATCTTTCTGGCAAATTCCTACGGCTACAGACCCGAAAAGTCGGCTCTTGATGCTGTGGCGTAACGCGCGAGCGATGCTGGAAATATGATTGGATTTTAGAGTTCGACATCAAAGGGTTGTTTGACAACATCGACCACGAGTTCTTACTGCGGGCTGTTCGGAAACACGTGACGTGTACGTGGGCGCTGCTCTACATCGAACGATGGCTGACAGCGCCGATGCTGCAAGAAGATGGGACAATAGTCGAGCGACGCCATGGGACCCCGCAAGGGGGCGTGGTTAGCCCGATCCTGTCCAATCTCTTCATGCATTATGCGTTCGATATCTGGATGGCGCGGACGTTTCCCGACCTGCCCTGGTGTCGGTATGCAGATGATGGGCTGGTGCATTGTCGGAGCGAGAACGAGGCGCAGATTATTAGAGAAGCCCTCCAAACTCGACTTTCGGAGTGCCGTCTGGAACTGCATCCATCGAAGACGAAAATCGTCTACTGCAAGGACGATCGGCGCAGAAGCACGTACGATACAGTCAGTTTGACTTTCTCGGTTACTGCTTCCGGCCGCGATCCGTTAAGGGGCCGCGCTCGCAGAAAATGTTCTGCGGGTTCACCCCGGCGGTCAGCAAACAGGCGCTGAACGCGATGCGGGCGACGATCAGAGACTTGAAAATTCGCAAGCGAACTGAGGTGACGCTGGACGACATTGCTCGCGAACTAAATCCCATCATTCGGGGATGGATCGCATATTATGGGCGATACACGCGTTCAGCGCTCTATCCAATGGCTCGTTACATCAACCAAACATTGGCTGTTTGGTTTAAGCGAAAATACAAGCGCTTCCGCCAGCGTCTGGGGCGAGCGCGCCTCTTTCTTGCGAAGATTGCGCGTGAGAACCGGCGGCTCTTTGTGCACTGGCAACTTGGTGCTGGCGGCGAACTTGCCTGATGGGAGAGGCCGGGGGTGCAATTCCCTCGGCCTACTCACCCGACCGTGCTGGTGCTTGCGAAACTGAAGACGGTCACCGGCCGGCTCTGGACTTATGTCCGTGATGACAAGCCGTTTTGCGGAAAAGATCCGCCCGCGGCCTTCTTCGAATATTCGCGGACCCGCGCCGGTGAGCATCCGCAAAAGCATCTCGCCGATTACGTCGGCATTGTGCAGGCGGACGCCTTCGCAGGTTACAATGCGCTTTCTGATTACGCGGTTGCGTCAGCTTGAGTTTCCGCTTAGAACAAATACGGAACATTATGATTTGTAAAGGCATTGCCGATGGCGCGCAACAAAGTTCAATTCCAGAAAGGCCTCAGCGAGGCCGAATTCGATGAATTATACGGGACCGAGGAACGGTGTCACGCAGAGTTGGCGCGCTTGCGCTGGCCCGAAGGCTTCGAATGTCCCGATTGTGGTGTCCAAGGCCATTGCGTGGTCAAGCGCGGCGCGCGCCTGCTATTCCAATGCAACGCCTGCCGCAAGCAGACCTCGGTGAAGGCGGGGACTATTTTCGCATCCAGCAAGCTGCCGCTGCGGCTCTGGTTCAAAGCCATGTATCTGGTGACCCAATCGAAGAAGGGAATCTCCAGCATCGAGTTGGGGCGTCGGCTCGGCGTCACGCAGACGACCGCCTGGACGATGAAACACAAGCTCGCTCAGGTCATGATCGAGCGAAACGGCGCCAAGCGTCTCAATGGCAACGTGCAAATGGACGACGCCTATATCGGTGGCGAGCGCTCCGGCAAACACGGGCGCGGTGCGGCGGGTAAAACCCCCTTCGTCGCCGCCGTTGCAACAACCGAGGACGGCAAGCCAGATCAGATCATTCTTCGCCGCGTCATCGGCTTCCGAAAGGTGGCGATTGGCAAACTCACGAGCACGGCGCTTACTGGCGGCGCCAACGTCATCACCGATGCGCTCGCGTGTTTCACCGCCGTCGCAACGGCTGGATGCACGCACACTCAAATTCAAACTGGCAGCGGCGCGCAGGCCGCCAAAAAGCCGGCCTTCAAATGGGTCAACACCGTCCTTGGAAACATCAAGTCGGCTTTGGTCGGAACCTACAGGGCCGTGCACTCAAAACACGTGCGCCGATTCTGTCCTCAATACTTGTGAAAATTTGCTCTGCTTCTTGATCGTCGGCACTCGCAGATGCGACCCATACGTTATTAGGTTTGCTAAGGACGGCCATCTCGATTGGACGTCCGTCAAGCATATTACCCTCAACGGACTACAATAGTTGTGCTACCTCTATTGGCTGAAACAAGCTTAAAGAATCTGATGGCATGTGGTGTAGCAAGCCTGATACAACCATGGCTTGCATTTCGTCCTATCGAATGTCCTGCATGTATACAATAATCTCCTCGAATAAAGCAAACCGCATATGGCATAGACGCATCATATTTCCTAGAATAAGCATCAATATCCAATGCCGTGACGTGGTAAGTACCGCGCGGAGTATGATATCCCCGTCTCGCTGTAGCTATACCCCACGAGTATGTCGGCTTTCCTCCTACGGAGACATTCAAACGATGCGCCGCAATATGAACCTCGGCTAGGATGGAAGTCGCGAACGCGCCGCTTGTTCCTGCAACAGATAAAGCCACGAAAGTTAATGCTGTTCTGAATCTCATTGGAGAATGACCAATAACCTCTGAAAAGATGTCAAAAAATATGCAAAACCAAAGACAATCCCGACCAATGGCATGGGAACTTGAAAAGGTTATCGGTCCAGAACCGCCGCATATAAACCCGTTCGCAGAGCTTTGAGGCATTGCAGACATGGATGATGAACCTACCCTTGAAATCTTTAAGACATAATTGACGATGATGAATGACGACGGTTCCACGTGCATGATGTATCAATTTTTCAAAGACTTTGCTGGGCCGATTGTCACGACAGTAGGTGCCATCGCAGCCGTTATCGTCACTGCGTATTTGGCTTGCCAGCAAACCCGGCCTTTTTCGAGCACTGCAGCCCGCTTCGCCGATTACCCATCGCTCGTCACTTGATCCTGTGCCATATCGAAAAATGATAAGACACTTATCGAATTGATCACTGTAATTGGTCAGGCTCACCGAGCATGACAACATCTCCCGGGAGACAGGAGCCCGACCCAGCTCATCGGTGAGGTACGGCAGCCGATCCAGGCCGTGCCTGGGCAACGGGAGCGCTATGACTGCGAGTATCGACGCAACGGGACGGTCAACCTGTTCATTTTCCTCGATGCCCACCGACCCTGGCGCAAGGTAAAGGTCACCGATCGGCGGACTGCGGAGGACTTCGCCATTTGCATGCGCGAACTCAGCGATGTGCACTTTCCCGAGGCAGATCGAATTCGTGTGGTCCTGGACAATCTATCCACCCACTCGCCCGGCGCGCTGTACCAAGCCTTCCCACCTTGCGAAGCGCGAAGGGTCCTGCGCCGATTGGAGTTCCACTATGTCCCAAAGCACGCCAGCTGGTTGAACATGGTGAAGATTGAAATCGGTGTACTGCGCGCTCAATGCCTGGACCGCCGCTTCGCCACAGCAGAGCGACTGGTGTCAGAGATCGCCGCCTGGGAGCGGCAGCGCAACGCCACCCGGGCCCACGTCAAATGGATGTTCACGACCGAAAAAGCCCGCGCCCAGATGGGCCGCGCCTACCCAGAGCCAGCCAGCACCAAAACGCATCCGACGAAAGAGTGTCAATGGCGCGCGGAATCTCCCCACTTATGGCGAAGTAAAATTCCCCAGTTTGGCGGGCTGGGTGATCAGCCGTGGTGTTGATCGAGGCCTCCGTTTTTCGGCGGCCGTCCGCGACGCTTAAGTGTCGGCGGGATCGGCGATGGTTGGATGAGACTTTTCGATCGGTTCCGGCACGAGATCGGCGTGTTCGCGAAGTCGATAGCTTGCCCCCTCGATCTGGATAACGATCGCATGGTGAAGAAGGCGGTCAAGCAAAGCCGTCGCAACCACGGGGTCCCCAAGATGCTTAACTCAACCTCGGCGATCGCAGCACTGGTTTCGGTCTTCACTGCATCGAGACGGGTCTTAAGGTTTCCGAGCGCAGTGGCATCCTTCGCGCTCAGACTTTGCGCGGCGTGCATAGCCTCGACGTTCGCTTTTAGGGTGCGGATTTCCTCGGCCACATTGTGCGGCCTATCTCGCCACTGTCCACACTCTGTTGAGGCTCGACGGTCCGGACGGGACTGGAAAAATACGACCCTCCCATCCACGCGAAACCAAACAGGCCAGCCGCCAGGACCGCGTGCGGACCATAGCTTAAAAGACGCTCGACAAGCGGTGGCGCCCTTCGCGCGGAGGCTGCTTCGGCCTTCTTGAAAGGTGCAGGGCGAAGGATGGCATCAGCTGCCCGTGCTCTTATTTCCAGTACATCCCCATCCGGCAAGGAGGCAGCAACGGCGCTGGCCATAGGAACGGCTTCGTCCGGAAATCATGCATGCGCGCGCTCTAAGAATGGTTAAGACTTTGTACTAGCCTTGCGCCCATTCCCTTAACGTTGCATTAACTGCATTAACTGCATTAACTGCATTAGGGCACCTCGAAAAAATATCCCCTTATGGTGTGATGACCGGCGTTGAGTTCGCAACGCGGTAGATCGTTCAATCCTTGGCCTCTCATCGAGGCTGCCTGAAGTCGCCACCGATTTCTCAGGTGGTGGCTTGATCGGCTCAACTCACGCGACCCGACGCATGGCGCGCCGGTTCACCCGGCCGCGGCCGCCATCCTTTCAAGACAAACGAAGCGGCGCATGTTGTAGACGAGGTTCATCATTCCGATCTTGCACCGGGCGCGAACGATGCCGATGGTGCGCACGAGCTCGGCTCCCATGCCATTCTTTTGATCACCAAATACATGCTCGACGCGGGCGCGCACCTTCGAGCGCGTCGTATTGGCGGCCTTCTGCGCCTCACTGAGTTTGCGATTGCGATAGGCCCTGCGATGAATGCGGCTCTTCAGGCCGCGCTCAGCGAGCTTTTCCTCGATGTCATCGCTGCGATAGGCGCTGTCGGCCCACACGTCCGAAGCCGTGTTGCTCGTATCAAGAACATCTTCGAACTTTTGACTGTCGTGCACGCTCGCGGCGCTCACCACGTAACGGCGCACGAGTTTGTGCCGGCGGTCGACGCCGATATGGTTCTTGTATCCAAAATACGAGCGCTCATGCTTCTTCGTCCAGCGCGCGTCCTTGTCCTTCTGGCGGTTCTTGGCCGGCTTCGATTTCCAGTCTTCCGGCATCTTGCCTTCCTTGATCGTCTCGTTGTCCTCGCGCGAATTGTGCTGCTTGGGCGCCGACACGATCGTTGCGTCGATGATCTGCCCGCCCATGGCGAGATAGCCCTTGTCCTTCAAGAACCCGTCAAACAGATCGAACAGCTCTTCCACCGCGCCCGCCTTCGCCAGCGCCTCGCGATAGAGCCATAAAGTCTTGGCGTCGGGAACCGCATCCTCCAGCCCCAAACCGAGAAAGCGCATGAAGGAGAAGCGATCACGAAGCTGGTATTCCGCCTGATCGTCGGAGAGATTGTAGAGCGCCTGCAACACCAGCGCCTTGAAGATCACGACTTCATCCCAAGGCTTGCGTCCCGCTGAACTCTTGCGTTCCGCGTCGCTCTTGCGAAGCTCGCCTTTAATCAGAGCCGCCTTCAGCTTTGGCCGGAAGGATTCGAACGGAACCATCGCCGCGATCACTGCAAGCGGATCGCTCTTTTTATCGAGACTTTCATAACGTCGGTTCAAATCGAAAAAACCAAGCTGTCCCATTCCAACCTCCCGCGCTCAGAGCATGAGAACCTTAAATCTGATTTGCACCGTGGAGGGAAGCGCCTATTTTTCGAGGTGCCCATTAACTGCATTAACTGCATTAACTGCATTAACTTAACTGCATTAACTGCATTAACTGCTCACGAGGCCGCAAGTCGATTTGCGGTTTCAGATGCGGAATGGCGATGCGCGCTCGACCCTGCTGGGTAGTTCCTTGCGCTAAACGCGGGCAAGTTCAGAACGTAAAGCGGCCGGATGACCGAAGGTGGCTGCATGAGGTCTAATCCAAATCAGCCGATCGCCAATCAAGACGCCTCGTGCAGCTGAGCGATTTGCCGCCTTAAAGGCGCGCGTTCAAGGTTCTCGCGTCGATCCATTCGCACACACGCGGAAAGACATCCGCCAGTCCCAGAACGAGATGGTTGCCGCCGGGCACGCTTACGAATGTCTTCGGCGCATTGGCGAGTTCGAAGAGCCTCCTGGCCGAGTTCAGCGGAATGACGTCGTCTTCCTCTCCGTGAACCATAAGAACCGGAACATGCACGTCATGGATCGCGAGATCCGAACGGAACTGATCGAGCATCAACCAACTCACCGGGAAAATCGCATAATGGCCGGAGGCGACGTCCAGCGCCGACAAATAGGGCGCCTCGAGAACAAGGGCGGCCGCTTCATGCGTCGCCGCGAGAGCGATCGCGACGCCGGTCCCGAGCGATGCGCCCATCAGGACGATGCGATCGCCGTCATAGCCTCGCGTGCGCGCTTCCCGATAGGCGGCTTCGCCATCTTGCATCAGGCCGTTCTCCGTCGGCGAACCGGTCGAGCCGCCATAGCCGCGATAGGAAACAGCGAGAAGACCATAGCCGCTGCGCCGTAAACATGCGGAACCGCGGAATACGATCGACAAGTGCGCCGGCATTGCCGTGAAAATACAAGATCAGCGGCCGCCCATCCTTTGCCGGAAAATGCCAAGCGACGAGCGTCTCGCCGTCAGCGGTCGTAAGACGCAGGTCTTCGCCTCCTCTCAGACCGGTTTGCGCCAGCTCGGTGAGACGACGGTCGGGGAAATATTGAAGCCTGCGCTGAAAAGCGGCCAAGCCGACGATGGTCAGAACATAAGCTGCGGCGAGCGAGGCCAGCGACCATGTCAAAAGAATCATGACAAATCGTCCTATAAACCGATATGCACCGGATGACGAATGGGGATTGTCGTTTGTCGACGGATTTTGGCAATGCCAAACCCTCGAGACGAGGCTCTCGTGACACCTAGCCACAGCAGGACTCTCCGAAACCACGACCGGGCGCGATGCCATGCAAGGCGTGAATGGATAACGATGCTCGAGCAAATAGGTGGCGACCGTGGCGTTGGAAATGGATGCATCGTCGTTTGCGCCGTCAGGCGAGGAACTATTCCTTAACCCGACCTGCCTAGCGTCATCCCCGGGCCGTGCTGCGTATCAGGTCCGATTTCCAAAGGAGTCTCGTTCGCTGGCAAGCCCGGCCGGGATTTCTCGCTGAGATGTTTGCTGGCCGACAGGAGTAGACCATGAGTGGACCAGATGGGGTTGCGAGCGATCGCCTTCGCTCTTTCGTCGAGCGCATCGAGCGTATCGACGAGGACCTCAAGGCGATGAACGACGAGAAGAAGGACGTTTTTGCCGAGGCGAAGGGCGAGGGCTTCGACGTCAAGATCTTGAAGGAGGTAATCCGGCTCAGGAAACAGGACCAGAACGAGCGAGACGAGCGCGACACACTGCTCGACATCTACCTTCACGCAATTGAGACGGCGCCAGCCCCAAAGGCGCAGGCTGCCGAGTAACCTAAACCCTTCCGAAACAGCTCTTGTCGTGCCGGATGCGCTTTTTGCGGTTGGATTTGCCCGGGATGACGGGCCGTATTTTCTGCTGTTCGAGGAAGATGCGAAACGCATCCGTGTCGTAGCCTTTGTCGGCCAGAAGTTCCTTGATGCCGGGGATGAGGCTGACGCATTCTTCCGCCATGACGCAGTCGGCGGTGTTGCCCGGAGTAAGGATCAAGACCCACGGCCGGAGAAACTCATCGACGATTGCGTGGATTTTGCTGTTGCGTCCGCCCTTCGTGATCCCGATCGCCTGAAATTCGGCCCCCCTTTTCCGCCGCTGGCGCAGCGGTGAGCTTTGACATGGCTCGAATCCAATGCAGCTTGTCTTGGCGGCTCGGAAGGAGAAGCTACCGCTTCGAATATCCTCTGCCAAATGCCCCGCTCGCTCCAGCGGGCGAAGCGATTGTAAATCGTCTTGTGGGGGCCGTATTCCTTCGGGCAGTCTATCCAGCGACAGCCGACCTTCAGCACATGCATGATCCCACTCAAAATCAGCCGGTCATCCTTGCGCGCAGGCCCCGGCTGGTTTGTCGGCAAATGCGGCTCGATCTTCGACCATTGCTCATCGCTGAACCAAAACAAATGCGCATCCATCGGTTAGCCCCTAAATCCGTTGGCCAACCTCTAGAATCAAAACATGTTTAATCAGGTCTTAGATCGCCAAAGCCGGGGTAATCTCGATTAAGTTTGAAGGTCAGCGCTCCCGAGCGGTTATGTGCGCCTGATTTTGGATCCTCAATTGCGCGACGAGGATGATCGGCCCGCGCGATCCACCACGTTAGCGTACCAGGAGGCCGGAAGTATGTTTACGAAACGGCGCCCAATCATCGATTTGGACGAATTTGAAAGGCTCCTGCGCTCGCCACGCTCCCCTGATCAAAAGGACGGTGACCCGCTCGCTGAACGTCTCCGCATCAACAGTGAAAAAGACGATCCACATAAGACCGATTTCGAACCAAATACCCAGCTTTCGGCAACGGCGCCGCAGGATGCGGGGGAACCGGGCGAGTCGCAGCAGCCTGATGCCCACATGCCCCTCGCCGGCGGCGATTTTGCTGCGATCGAGGCCGTGTTGCTGCGCATGCCAAATGCTGTTCCGAGCATGGACCTCGGATCGGAACGTAGCCTTTATCAGGATAACCAGCAAGCCCAGTGACCGATGGGGCTCTTGGATTTGTGCAGAGCGCCGTGAACTCGCTCACCAGCACCACCGCCAAGTTATTCAAGTGGGAAACGAATTGAATGCGGTTCTCGCCCTTAAGCATAGGGCGAGTTTGCCCTTAAATGTCGGATCATCAGCGAGGATTCTCCCGATCTCAAGCGCCTCTTTGGTCTTGGGCGTGAGAGCCAGCGTGATGTCAGACGCCTCGATAAGAAGAGCCCGGATAAGATTGCCATGTTGCTCGGTGCGGCGCGACAGCCGATCGCCGCCTTGCGGCTTGGGGCGCCCGTCACCTCCCGCCCGCCGCAGTGCCTGCCAACGGATGGCGCTCGACGCGCTGACGCCAAACCGCGCCGCAGCCTGACGGCACGAAAACCCTTCATCAATGGCGGCAAGAACACGCGAGCGAAGGTCAAAAGAAAGAGACTTGGGCATGAGGGCCGGCTTCCTCCGCCAGCCCTCATCGTGAATCAGATCCAACCTGATTCGGGAATCCCAAAATTGATTCTATCAGGCAGAATTCCGCTCTAGGCGGCCTGCAGGCGGCCTCTCATGTGGGCCAAGATGACCGGTCCCACCTCCGGTATGAATAGCGGAGGCAAAGTGTACCACTGAACCGGCTGTGTGCTGCCGCTTTGAAGGCGGCGCAAAAGTGTACCGGTCCTGTTAGGCCGTCTTGATGCCGCTGATCGGCATTGAGGGGCCGGAAGGATGTTCACAGTGGAACTTGTATGGGGAGCTCCTTTGTCAAGGAATTTTTCAATCGTTTCATAACTTGGTATCCTTGCTTCAGGGCCGCTGCGATGAGGACAAAGGCGTTCTACTGGCCACAGCCAGCCGAAAGGAGCGGCCATGGCACTGTCCTCACTTATGTCGATACCGAGGGGAGCCTGCCCGGCGCGAGCAATCGCTCTCGCGTACTTGTATGCGGTGGGTCACGAGACCCGAACCATGATGCAGTAATGCGCATCAAGAGCAAGGCTCCGGGGCGGCGGGCCCATTCTTTAATGACGGCGCAAAGGCCATGTTCCACGACGGTGCGCCACCACCTCGGATCGTTGGGAAGCCTACGACGATCGCTGCGTTGGCTTCCGATGGTTTGTCCGCGGGTCTCCTCCTATGCAGCTGGACGCAACGAGACCCCTTGCGGGATCTCGCCCCTTGTCGCCAGTCGCCAGAGCGCAATGAGCAGCTTGCGGGCTAGAGCCACGATCATGGTCTTGCGCGTGCCGCCGCGGCCATCGGCTGTCCGTGCCCGGAACCATTGCGCAAGCGCGCTCTCTTTCTGGAACTTGAGGAAGCGCCAAACAAGTTAAATCATGCCGCGGCGCACGCGCGCGTTGCCGGCTCGTGCCAGGCCTTTTTCACGGCGGCGCTTGCCGCTCTCGTCCGGTGAACCAGTGAGGCCGGCATAGCGGGCGACTGCTTTGCTATCCCGCAGATGACGCGACAGAATTTCATTGACGAGCATGTCTGCTGTTTCGATCCCGATGCCAAGGACCCGCGCGATGAGGCGGATCATCGCATGAAGGCCCTTCTGCGCTGGAGCGCCGGCCGCCAGCTTGCGCAGGCGGTCTTGCTCGATTTCCTTGATCTGTGCAGACACGAGACGCAAGCGCACCATGTCACGGCGCAGCTCAGCTTGCGTATTTTCAGGAAGAGGCGCCCCTTCCCTGGTGCGCAAGCCAGCGAGCCTTTCCTCGGCATTGCGTAAGGTCGGCTTGAGTTGAATTCCCAAGCGCGCAAGCGTCGCTTTGATGCGATTTACGGTGCGCGTGCGCTCGCCGACAAGTTTTTCACGTTCGCGATTTGGTCGCTTGGCGTCTTCTTCTTCGATCGTTGGAATACGGACGCCGCTCCACGATGATCACCTCCCAGCTTCCCGTCGACAGGTGGCACGAAATCATTGGCGATCCGCCCTATGCCGACGCCATCCTGGACTGTCTCGTTCACAAGCACACCGCATCGGGCTCGCCCGCGAAAGCATGCGCCGGACCAGAGGAAAGCAAACCCGGAAAGGGTGGCCAACCACCGTTGCCAGAAAATCGCGCTCGCGCCCCCAGGCGATTTGAAATCGGAACGGTGTGCGAGATGATCTCATGGGTTCGAATCCCATCGCGCTCACCAATAAAATCAAATAAACTCAAAGGCTTATATTGATTTCTCGAATTTGGACTAAGGCAACACGTCGTGAATATGAAGCGTCGTTGCGAATAGAAAAGCCACCCGAAGGCGCGATCCCGCCGCCGGGCCGCGCCGCTCGGCGCCGCGGGAATTTCAGCTTCCTTGTTTTTTTTCGAGCACCCCGACGGTAACGGTAACGCCGCCGCCATCACTCTGAGAGACTTGGCACTGGATATCCGCCTTTGGAACGTCCAGTTGCGCCGACCGCGACGTGTTCTCCTGGGCGAAGTCCAGGCACTCACGAATATCCCGGTCGAGATCCATAGGGTTGGCGCCCGTTACGACGTTCCCCACGAGGATCGCGAGCGTGAACCAGGGCTCCGACGGGGACGAGCCATCATGCCAGGCCACAACACTCGCTGGAGGGTTATAAGGGCCGCCGCATTTGAAAGAGATCTCGGTCAGGGGATGCTTGAAAATGGCAACGCCGCCGCTGGCCTCGTAGCGATCAAGTTTGACAAGCGGAAGCTTGGATATTCGTCCGATGATCTCGACGCATGTGGGTTCATCGATCGGCCGGTGGTTGTCATCGGCAAGCGCATGCGTCCCGCCGGTCGAGCCGAGCATTAGTGCAAGAGCAATCCTTTTCATGCCCTCTTCCTCCCTTTTCGAGCCGCACGGGCAATTTCGTTCCCGATCCAGACGGCTTTCTTTGAAAACACGATCTAGCGGCGGCCAGCGCGGCAATGCGGATAAGTCGCATAAATAACGCATCCGCCACCGATGGCGAATTCTCCAAACCTTCCGCGAATCTGCCTCCCGGAGCCGAACGCAGCCCTTCCCAAGCTTGCGGTCGTGAAAGCCGGCACACTGGGCGTTTCCTGCGCCAAGGCCTCGATGCGCCTGCCGCTTTCAGGCGCCGCAAGGGAACGAGCGCCCCTTGAAAGTTTGACCGGAAGCCCCGCGGTTCGCGCGGCATTTTCCGCCATAGGCCTGACGGCAAAATCCAGCAGAGCGTTACGTGATGATGATGATACGCAATAGATAATATGTGACATATAATAGTGTTCATAGTTCAGTTTATTTTATCAATGGTGGTGAAAATATGATTGCGAAGGTTCAGCGTGTCTGATACCAAGTGTTGCACAGTTTGATTGGACTAGAACTTGCAATAGTCTTAATATTCGGTGTTTCTAATTTTTAAGGCACTTCTTGAGTCAATGGTTGATGAGAAGCTGATGATTTAAATTATATGTTTGTCATATCTTCACATTACCCATTTCCTTATGATGTCAAGCCGAGCTGAAGGTCTGTTTTCAAACGGGTCTGGCGAAGCGTTCCCAGCACGGCCGGTCAATTCAGACGATTCCCCGATTTTCTGGAGAGCGAGGGGGAGAGTTATGTCAGAACATTCTGCGATATTCGGCCTTGAATTTTCGCCCATGACGCGGGCCGAACTGGCCAGTAAAGTCACGAAAGAGGCCGTCCCCGCGGGCGCTGGCCCCCGGAGTATCTACACGGCGAACCTCGATCATATTGTTCAGTTGCGGCGTAATCCGAAGCTGCGCCGGGCCTATCACAAAGCCTGGGCCGTCACGGCGGATGGGATGCCGGTGTTCCTTTATGCAAAGATCCGGGGTCTGTGCCTGCGGACGCGCGTGACCGGCGCCGATCTCTTCGGCGATATTTTGGCCTCGCTGAAACCTGGCACGCATCGCTGCTTTTTCGTGGCGAGTTCGAGCGAAACGGCTCAGCTCCTCGTGAATTGGCTCTTGGCGCACGGCTTTGACCGCACGTCCATCGATTATGATGTGCCGCCCCGCGGATTCGAAAATGACGCCGCCTATTCAGCCGATCTGGCCATGAGGATTGGCGCCCACGCGGCCACCCATCTTTTTTTCGGTGTCGGCGCCCCCAAGTCCGAGATCTGGATCGATGAGCATCGGGAGACGCTGGGGGATTGCTACATCCTCTGCGCGGGCGCCGGCCTCGACTTTTTCGTCGGCACCAAGAAACGGGCGCCGCGGACCTTTCAGCGAATCGGTTTCGAATGGCTCTGGCGGTTCAGCAGCGAGCCGCAACGTCTGTTCCGCCGTTATTTTATCGATTCCTGGGCGTTCATCGCGGCGATTGGCGAAGATATCCGCCATCACTGACCCACGATTTTCCAACGGCGTTTCCGTAGGCCGAGCGTTTATTTTTGTGGTATTATTGTTATTATTCGATTTGATGAGCAATTTTGCAAGTATCCGTTCCACGAGAGACCTGGTGTGAGGCTTGGATTTATTGTCTCGGGCTATAAGCGTCCCGATCTTCTCATCCGCCTCGTGCGCGCGCTCGAGGGGCGGCCCTGTGCCATCCATATCGACCGGAAATCGCCCATTTTCGGCGAGGTCGCCGAGGCGCTGAAGGACGTCCCTCAACACGTCCATTTTCTGCCCCGCCACAATTGCGGCTGGGGCTCATTTGGTCATGTCGAGGCAAGCCTCAAGGGGCTCCGATGGTTGCGAACGATGGATTGCGATTACGCCGTGCTGTTAACGGGTCAATGCTATCCTCTTCGCACAATCGACTCCATCGAGCGTTCCTTGATGAAATTGCATGGCGCCTCCATCATCGATCATAAACCATTTCCGCATCCGCGCTGGGAACGAGGCGGATGGAGTAGAGTCGACCGGTTTTATGTTCAGGCCTTTGGCCGCCCGCGGCCAGTCAAACTCTGGCAACGCAAAATCCCATTCGGTTTTCATCCTTACGGCGGCGGATCTTATTGGTGTCTTTCCCGGGCGGCCATAGACTGGATTCTTAAGTTCATCGATGCGAATCCGGACTTTGTTCGTTTTTTTAAGAGTGTGTTGATCCCTGACGAAATATTCTTTCAAACTCTACTTGCCAATTCTCCATTGCGCGATGCGTTGATCAACGACACCGTTCATTATATCGAATGGACCTTACATCAGCCGAACCCGGGAATCCTCACCTCGGCCGACAAAGGCTTCGCATCCGGGAAATGGTTTGCTCGGAAATTCGAGGACATGGCGGTGATTGATGCGATCGATAAGCGCCGAATGGAAAATTCAATTGAGGGATGCCGGTGAATGCGCCAGCGGTTTTGAGCGCTGATAGAGGCCGTGTGCGGCTGATTGTTTCCTTCCTTGAGGGCCATCTGGTGAGGGCCATCGGGCCAAACCATTTTGAGTGAGGGGTCGCGTTTCATGGAAGCCAATGCCGATACTCTGGTGAGCGTGATCATTCCCGCCTATAATGCTGCGAAATTCATTCGCCGCACGATTGCAAGTGTTTTGGCGCAGACGCATGCGAATCTTGAAGTCATCGTCGTCGATGATGGTTCCGCCGACGCGACGGCATCTATTGTGGAGGCGATTGCACGGGACGATGCGCGCGTCAGATTGCACCGGCAGATCAATTCCGGCGTCTCGGCCGCCCGCAATGCGGCCCTGGCTCTGGCGCGGGGGGCCTATATTGCTCCGATCGACGCCGATGATCTCTGGCACGCGACCAAGCTTGAGAAACAGCTTGCGGTCTTCGCGAAAAGTCCTCCCAGCGTCGGCCTCGTCTATTGTTGGTTCGCAGTCATCGACGAAGCCGACAACGTCCTGTTTCCGCGCCGGATCTATCACACGCCGACGGGTCATGTTTACTCCCAGTTGATTATCGGCAATATCGTCGGCAATGCCAGCGCTCCCCTGCTGCGGCGCTCCGTGTTGTCCGCGGCGGGCGGATATGATATCAATTTCGTCGAGGGATGCGAGGATCTGGACTTCTATCTGGCGCTGGCCGAGTGCTGTGAATTCGGCCTCGTTCCGGAATTTCTCGTCGGATACAGGCGCAGCCGCGAAAGTATGTCAATGAACATACCGAAGATGACTCGCGCCATCAATCTGCTGACCCGAAAGATCAAAGAGCGCCATCCCGATTTGCCTCAGCAACTCTTCCGTTGGCGTGAGGGCAATATGTATCGCTATTTGGCGCTGCATTCGCTCATCGACAAAAAATATTTGGATGGGGCGGAGCTTGCCGCGAAAGCTGTCGCCGCCGATCCGATTCTCTTCGTGAACTGGTGCGCACGGAAATTCCGCATGCTTCTTTCGCGAGAACCCGCGGAAGACCGGCCGGCGGCGCCGCACAAGTTTCTGACGCTCGATCCGCGGCCCACTCCCCTTGAACGATATGAAGAAAACCCCATCGAAAGGCGCCGCAATGCGTTCGCGGCGTCAATCCGCGTGCCGTCGCCGCAAACCTGAACGAGCCATTCGAGCGAAGAGGCCGTGATGCCAAAATTATCTGTCGTCGTTCCGACTCTTAATCGAGGACGATTCTTTTTTAATACCGTTCGCCAGATTCTCGATCAGCGGCTCAAGGACATCGAGCTCGTGATCGTCGATCAATCAGATGCGGAACAACGCAGCGCCAACGAGGCTTTCATTCAAAGCCTCTGCGATCAGCGCATTACCTACATTCATCTCGCGCAAAAGAACCTTCCCAATGCCCGCAACGAGGCCCTCGCTTACGTCTCGAGCCCCGTGGTGTTGTTCCTCGACGACGATGTTCTTCTCATCGAGGAAGATTTTTTGGAGGCGCATCTTTCGGCTTTTGATGATCCGCGCGTTGGCGGCGTGACCGGCCGAACCATCGAGCGATCCCTCCACTTCAATAGCCAAACGACAGCGATGCATATTACGCGTGGCGGGCGAACGGTCATAAACCTCGCGGGCACGGAGCGGTGCTTCATTCCCGGATTGAAAGGCGCCAATATGAGCTTCCGCCGCGAAGTCTTCGCGACCGTCGGCGGTTTCGATCGCAATTATATTGGCACCGCCATTCTGGAAGACATGGATTTCTCGGCGCGGCTGGCGGCGGCCGGCTGGCGCATGAGTTTTGAGCCCAAGGCGGAGTTGGTGCATCTTTCCGCCCCTTCCGGGGGCGTGCGCATTCAGGATGTCTTGCGGCGCGAATATTGGCGGTTCCGGCTGACCAGCTATTACATCATCAAGAACAGGGGCAAGCTCGCCTTGGCGCCCTTCTTTTTGACCTTTTCGCTGATCGCCGCGAGCCGGGCCTTGCGCTTCCGGTCGCTTTCCGTCTTGCCGCGCTTGGCAAGCGCAGTTCGGGAGGGGCTCGAGACCTATCGCCAGGGTGTCGATCAGACGCTCCCGCACGAGACTGGTTCTCGTAAAAAAGCGCCTCCGGAGTCCTCTATTCGACCCTTCGCCACGCAATCATAGCAAAACATCTGCGATCGCCGGTATTATCCAGTGATTGCCTTCAATTCCGAGGGAACATGGCCAAAGTTCAAACCTACGATGTCATTGTTGTAGGGACGGGATTCACGTCTTCGTTCTTCCTCCGCGGCTTTCTGAGACGCCTTCCGGAAAACGCACGCGTTCTCGTTCTTGAACGAGGCCATAAACGGGATCACGATTGGCAAATCGAGAACCGCAAGAATTCCGATATTGCCCATACGGATACGTTCCGCAGGGTGGGCCTTTCGACAAAGTCGTGGAATTTCACGATTGGTTTTGGTGGGAGTTCCAATTGCTGGTCGGCTGGTGTCCCGCGAATGTTGCCCAATGATTTCAGGTTAAAGTCGCTTTATGGCGTCGGGTACGACTGGCCTGTTTCCTATGACGATCTCGTCCCTTACTATGAAGAAGTCGAAGACGTCATGTCCGTGTCGGGGCCCCAGGACGATTCGCCGTTCCCGCGGATGAAGCCCTATCCCCAGCCGCCCCACAGGATGGCGGAAACGGATCGCCTGCTCCAGGCCAAATATCCTGATTCTTTTTTTGTCCAGCCGACGGCGCGCGCGCGAATCGCCACCGCCAACCGTAACCAATGCTGCGCCAATGGCGTTTGCCAGCTTTGCCCAATGGATGCGAAGTTCACGATCCTGAACGGCATGCAAGCGGTCTGGAGTGATCCCCGGGTGGAGATGTTGACTGGCTCGGAGGTGCTGACCGTCGATGTGGTGGGGGGCACCACGGCGCGCGGCGTCCATTATCGGCAGGGCGGCCAAATCTATAGCGCCCGTGCCGATCTCGTCGTTCTCGGCGCAAATGCCCTGTTCAATCCTTTCATCATGCTGAAATCGGGAATGGAACATCCGCTCCTCGGCCGGCGGCTGAACGAGCGGGCTTGGGCTCATGCCTATGTCCATTATGATGGGGTGGAGGGTTTCTCGGGAAGCACGCTCATCACCGGACATGGCTATATGTTCTATGATGGGCCGCATCGCGCTCACCGGGGTGGGATCCTCGTTGAGGCCCATAACGCGCCGCCGGTCCTCCGGATCGGCGAGTTCGGCAAGTGGCGCCAGGCACAGTGCTTAAAGTTTGTCATCGAGGAAGAGCCCGAAGCCTTCAATCGTGTGGAAGTCGATCCCGAGGATTCGAGCCGTCCGCTCGTGACATACAAGTCGCATAGTGAATACGCTCTGGCCTCGTTTCGAAAAGTCCCTGAACTCGCCGAAGAGCTTTTGTCGGGGTTACCTGTCGAGAAGGTCATCGTCGAGCCTGAATTGGCGCGGGACGACGTACACATTCAAGGAACGGTGATGATGGGAACGGATCCATCAAATAGCGTGGTCGACGATAAAATGCGGTGTCATTCGGTGCCCAATTTGATTGTGGCCGGATCGTCGTCTTTCCCCACCTGCCCGCCCGCCAATCCCACCTTGACGTTGTCGGCTCTGGCCTTGCGCGCGGCCGTTTTGCTGTGACGGAGCAAGTTCAATGACACCAAAGATTTCGCGCCGCACCTTCATGATTTCGGCCGGCGGAGTCGGCATGGCAGGCCTCTTCGCCGGTTTGATGAAATTTGCGCAAAAGGAAAGCGACGTGCGCTCCTATGTGCAGGCAATTATCTACAGAAATATTCCGGACATCACCTTCGACGGAGCCGACCTCGATCAATTTGTCGAGGATATCGCGCAAGAAAATTCGTCAAGTTTTCTGAGCTACAATTGGTTCAAATCTTTGATAGGAAGGTCTATCAATTCGGATTTCCTTACCTCGATTCAAAATCCCATGGTTCGCCGACTAGTGGTTGGCTATGAATACCCTGTCATCACCGCGTTTTTCATGGCAACCGACTTCTTCCCCGAAGGCTACCGCAAAGGCCGCCGGATCTCTTTTATCCATTCCGCAGATCCCTATCTCGCCAAATGCGGGAACCCGATTGCAAGATTCGATGATCTCTATGCGGCGCTTCCGGCTGTGCCAGAAAAGATAGTAAAAATAAAACGTTAGCTCACCTCGACGGATGGGGTCGCAAGCAAGCTGCGGGGCGAGGGGCCGACGGGGACGTGGTTGTGCGCGGCGACTTCCGGCCGCTGCCGCGCGATGGATTTGTAGCGCTCGAGCTTAGCAAGAACGTGATCCCTTCAGATTGAATCGGACCACGCCTGAATTCCGACGCGAAGTGCAACACCCCAGCACTTTGAGCCTACTCGATTTTTCCTTTCCTCGGAGCCGCCTTCGCATCTCGAAATGCAGCGGAAGGCGGCGGAAAGGGAAGGAAAATCCGATCTTTCCTTGGTGAGCCCGAGCGCCCCAAGGTGTTGCACTTCGCGTCAGAATCCACCACGCTCTTGTTTGGATGACGCATGATCTTTTCGCGAAACCGGTTCCACTTTCGCGGATCATGCCCGAGAGACGCATGATCTTTTCGCGAAACCGGTTCCCACTTTCGCGGATCATGCCCGAGAGTCTTTGATGACGCATGATCTTTTCGCGAAACCGGTTCCCACTTTCGCGGATCATGCCCGAGAGTCTTTGATGACGCATGATCTTTTTCGCGAAACGGTTCCCACTTTCGCGGATCATGCCCGAGAGTCTTTGATGACGCATGATCTTTTTCGCGAAACCGGTTCCCACTTTCGCGGATCATGCTCTAACAGACCGTGTGGAAAGACGGACTATGCGGATTCCGCTGCCGCATTTGGCGCGATAGAATCGGCCATGACACACATTTCTGGATTCGAACGTTCGCAAATCTTGTTGTTGCCGGAGGCGGTGGACGACTACGTTGGCGCCGACAATCCGGTGCGGTTCATCGACGCCTTTGTCGATGAACTCGACCTCGCGGCGGCGGGGTTTAGTCGCGTTGAGCCGAAGGCGACGGGCCGCCCCGGCTATTCGCCAGCCGATCTGTTGAAGCTCTACATCTACGGCTATTTGAACCGGGTGCGGTCGAGCCGTCGGTTGGAGATGGAGAGCCACCGCAACATCGAGGTGGTCTGGCTGCTCCGGAGCCTGAAGCCCGACTTCAAGACCATCGCCGACTTTCGGCGCGACAATCGGGTGGCCTTCCGGTCCGTGTTCCGTGAGTTCGTACTGCTTTGCCGGCGGCTCGACCTCTATGGACGCGAGTTGCTGGCCGTGGACGGAACCCGGATCAAGGCGGTCAACAACAAGGATCGCAACTTCACGCGGAACTCGCTGCAAGATTTCATCCGCGCGGCCGACGAGCGGCTGGACGACTATTTGCGGCGGCTGGACGAGGGCGATATCGAGGAAGGCGGAACGGGCGGCGGCGCGCGCACGAGAAACCTGGCCGAGAAGATCGAGGCGCTCCGCCAAAAACGCGGCCGGTACGGGGCGATGCTGGCGGATCTTGAACGAACCGGCGAGAACCAAATATCGCTGACTGATCCCGACAGCCGGGCGATGGCCGCCCATACGAAGGTTGGCGTCGGCTACAACATCCAGATCGCGGTCGACGCGAAGAACAAAATGATCGTCGAGCAGGCTGTGACCAATCAGGTCGTGGACATGGGCCTGCTGAAAGAGACCGCCGAGTCGGCCCGCGCCATTCTCGATGTCGAGAATATCGATGTCGTCGCCGATCGCGGCTACTTCAAGATCGAGGACATTGAGGCCTGCGAAAAGGCGGGGCTGACGCCCCATGTTCCCAAGCCGCAACGCGGATCGTCGGTGCGCAATGGTTTTTTCCGCAAGGACGAGTTCCAGTATGATCCGGACCAGGATGTGTACATCTGTCCGGCCGGAGAAACACTATCGCCGAACCATGAAGGCAAGTCGCGGGATTTGAAGAAGATCGATTACAGCAATCCGGCGGCATGTCCTGCCTGTCCTCTTCGGTCGCGGTGTACCACAGACCGTCGCCGGGTCTCGCGTCTGGAGAACGAGGCGGTGCTCGACCGGATGGCCGCCCGCCTGAAGGCGAGGCCGGGAATCCTCGACCGGCGTCGCGAACTCGTCGAGCATCCCTTCGGCAGCATCAAGCAATGGATGAACCAGGGCGCCTTTCTGATGAAGGGCCTCGACAATGTCCGGGCTGAGTTCAGCCTCACGGCGCTCGTCTACAATCTGCGCCGGGCCCTCAACATCCTTGGCGTCGAGGCCATGATGGCGGCCGTTCGAGCATGAAACGAGGGTAATACAAGGTGCGTTCCCGGCCGGAATAACCTGCATGGACGCCCCTGGGGTCACGACAGGCGATTCTTCTCGACCAGAACGCGCAAAATGCGCCACGGTGCGTCTCACGATCGTTATTGCGCGACTGCGAATTGTTTTCACACGGTCTGCTAAGGCCCTGCACTCCGGTCAAAGACAGGCTTTGTCATAAGCAATGAAAACGGTGCGATTGGTGACCGTGCCGAGGGGCACCGTTTCGAAACCATGCGACTGCGCATAGTTTTGAATCTTGGCGTCAACCTCTAAGAAATTGCCGTAATTGTGATCGGCATAAAAGCCATAGATCAGCAGGTTCGGCGCCCATTCTTTCAGACGTGCGTCAATATCGACGCCAACATCCTCGGGCCGGAGCTTTCCGCCCCGCAGCGCCAGCATAAAGGGGCCGGCTCCGAGCTCGGCCGGATATTTCACATCCTTGCTCAACAGGAAGAGCGGCTGCGACGTATAGAGGCGCTTATCGCAGCTCTTCAAGGTCGCGGCGATGCGGGCCGCTTGCTTCTGCATCTTGACGGTTTCCACAATGGCCAAATTCTTTTCACTGAGCACTCTCTGAGCCAGCTGAACCAAAATGCCGGAGAATTGCGCGGCAAAGAAGGTCAGGCCGATGACCCACACGACGCGCTTGCGCTCCGGGGACGTGCCAAGATCGGGGAGACAAAAGAACAATACGAAGAGTGCGAGAGGCGCCAGATATTGCGGGTTGATGGTCCGCGGCGAAATGGCCATCACAATGCCGCAGCCAAGGAAAACAAAAACCAGCAGCCTCGCTTGCCAGCGTTCTTTAAAAGGATGATCGACCATCCGCAGCACAAGGAAGCCCGCCGGCACGGCCATCACGAGAGCGAACTCCGCAAGCCGGGTCAACATTTGTGACGCGGACTTGAGAGGATCGACCCCTTGCGCCTGGAGGGTCAGATAATGGAACCGGACAAGACGTTGATAGAGAGTGCCAAAATCCAATAACGCGGCATAGTAAACGAGTGGCAGCATACCGGCAAAGGCGCCAATCCCGAACCAGACGATCATTCGCCTGTCCCATTTGGTCTCCATCAGCACCATCAGCAGGAAAGCCGGGAGAACGAAAAGGAAATTCAATTTGGCCGTTGCCGCAAGCCCCACGGCGACACCCGCCAGCAAGCCGCCAAGCCATGGCACGAAGCCAAGCGTCGGCACGGCAAGGGCCACCGCAATCAGAAACAACGGCTGGGAATAGCTCCCCATCTCGACGCCATTGTTCACGATATAAGCATTGCTAAGACAGAGCAGGATATAAAGGAGGATAAACTCCTTTTCTTTTGTCCGCCTCATGGCGAAGGCAGAGAGTAACACCGCCGCCAGCACCAAAACCATCGACAGAATGCGGGAAACCAGAAACACATTCTCGATCGAGAAGAGTTTCATGATGCCATAGTTGAGAAAAATCGTGAGCGGCACCTGAACATAGGGAACATCACGATAAAGCGTGCCATTCTGAGACCAGACAACCGGCGCGGCTGAATACATAAAATCATTATTATCAAGAAACGTGGAACAGAACAAAAAATAAACAAAAATGACCGCTATGATCAAAAAGATAAGGGAGTTTTTGCCCGTCGCATATGTGTTGTACATTTGATGTGACAGCCCCATTCGAGCTAAGAACAAAGTGTAGACATTGAGCCTACAAGGTTTATGATGTTTTAGTAATAGCTCTATACAATCAACAAACAAAACAATGTAACAACGAAAATAGGTCGTGCCTTATCGAAGAACATCCCAAGGAACATCCCAAACAAAATCCTGATAGATCAAAATCTAATACCTCATTTTCCGAAGCTACGCAATCGGATTGCACGGAGCACAGAAAATGCGAGGGCGCGCATTCTTTTATCAAACACCACACTACTGATTGCTACTCCGATGGCCAAGAGGGTGGCGAAGGATATCCCTTGCAAAAGCGTCGGATCCGCAAGCCGGGCGAAGAGATAGGCGGCGAGAACGAACCCCATGGGCGGTAAAATGACCGCAAATCGATCCACCCAAAAACGCGCGGCCGCAAACAAGAGTACTGCATCGGCGATGACCCTCAAGACCCACGCTGTGGCAGAGCCCATCAGGCCAAAATGGCTGCTCAGGAACCAGAGCACGAAGATGAAAGGGACAATTTCCAAGGCATGAAACTTGGCGACGAGGTCCGGCCGATGCTGCCCCTGCAACAGCACGACGGGAATGTAAGCTAATCCATTGATCAACGCGCCGATCAAGAGGAGTTCGGCAACCGGCCCGGCCGTCTCCGCGAAGTCTTTCCCCATCCACCAGACAATGAAAGGGGATATGAGGACAATCGCCGGCGCACACACCGCACCATAACCATAAGAAAGGGCCACCAAGGCCTTATCCGCTAAGTCGTTCGCCTCATCCCGGCCCGTGCGCGACCATTGCGGGAACAGCGTTCGCGCCATGGCGGAGGGCAAAATCTGGGTGCGGAGGACGAGATTCATCGGCACCGCATAATGAGCAACGGCCGCGACCCCGAGAACGGAACCGATCACCCATTGATCGAGCGACATGAGGAGCGGGTTGATGATGGCCGACACGCTCAACCAGCTGCCGTAACCGAGCAGTTCCCGCGCTCGCTTTTTATCGAAACTCCGCAGGCTCAGCGGCCTCTCATCATAAAGGACGAAGCCAAAAGTCAATAAAACCGAGAGGGCGCGTGACAGCACGGCGGCGGGAATGACGATTGACAGGCTCGGTGAGATAAATACAGCACAAAGGACCGGCAGCACCTGCCCCAAGGTCGACCCGCCGAATTGCAGCGTGTTTGCGGTGAAGAATTGGTCGCGCGACTCAAGAGCACCGACCGCGACGCCCGCAATCATAGCGAGCGGAAGCAGGGCCGCGATCCAGGGAAAAGCCGTGGCGACCTCGGTTTTCAGGGCTTCTGGCATGTCCAGCAAATGTTCGAGCAAAAAGCCGCCAACGAAATAGAGAATAAGACCGCCGAATGCCCCAAGGCCCAAGTTTAAAGAGACAGCGGTGACCAGAACCTTCGACCGCTCCGCTTGGGGGGCATGTTTGAGCTTTGCGAGCGCGTTCACGGAGGCGCGCGACAAGCCGAAATCAAGGAATCCGAAATAGCCGAGCAAGAACCAGACGATCGAAAGAACCCCGTAACGCGCGGCACCAATATGGGAAACGAAGATGGGAACCGTGACAAGCGAGACGAAGAGCGGTGCAAGCGTCCCGGCGACATTGTAGAGGAAGTTAGCCTTGATCCCGTGCATTTTACGCGCGCATCCTTTTCGTCGACAGCCCGCCCGTTCTCGTCGGGCAGCAACGTAGCATGGTATCTCTACCGGCGCGACCACCTCTGCCGCGGGATAATTTGGACTTCTCAGATTGACGTCACCATAGAGCTCGAACCGTGTGCGAGAGTTATGCTTTCTTTACAGTCTTATGACGCACGCTCGCTCGCGCCGGAGGAGATGCGGCGCGTTCATCGGGAGAGATCCTGGGGACGGCCACGTTGTTTTGGCGCTGGCCGAGATCGCCGGGCCGGCCATTTCGCGAGAAGACGGGATTTGAGAATGAGCCGCCCCGCGAATAACCATGACCCGAACGGCGGAATTCGACGCGGACGGATGGATAAAGCCGGACTTTCACATGCGCGTGTCAGCCCGGCGCTTGGTTCGTTTGCGCCTATCATGTGCGCCCTATCATGCGGCGGCCGCCAGCGCGCGCGGCCGCATCAATAGGCGCGGTTTCGCATAACCTCAAAGCAGGTTTTCAAGAGGATATAGAGGTCAAGGCCCACCCACCAATTGTTGATATACCAAAGATCGAGTGTGACCCGATTGGCCATTTGCTCAAGCCGCTGCGTTTCGCCGCGCAGGCCGTTGACCTGCGCCCAACCGGTTATGCCGGGCCTGACGTCATAGCGAAACGCATATTTGTCGATCAGCGCCCTATATTTAAGGTCATGCGCGAGCGCATGCGGCCGCGGTCCGACCAAGGACATATCGCCCTTGAGAACATTGAAGAGCTGCGGCAGTTCATCAATGCTGGAACGGCGCAAAAATTGCCCGACGCGCGTCACGCGTTCATCGCCCCGCCGCGCCTGCATAACGGTCGGTCCATCCTCGAGGACCTTCATTGTCCGAAACTTTAAGATGAGGAATTGGCTTCCATTCAAGCCGGTTCGCCTCTGCCGGAATATGACCGGACCGGGGCCATCGAGTTTGATGGCGATCGCGACAATCACAAGCAGCGGTGCCAGAAAGACGATCCCAAACAGGGCAAGAACGATATCGAGAGCCCGTTTGACCGAACTATCGACAGCGGCCGGAAGCGAATGTTGGCTCTTTTCAAAGAGAACCCGCGTGCTCGCCGCCACGATGCGGCGGTCGCGCATTGAGGCGCCGAGCCGCCGCATGCTCCTCTCGACTTGGACCTCGGCCTCCTTAATCCGGCTCAAATTGTTCCTAAACATTCGGGACCCCCTGCAGGGCCGTAGGCGTAGGGGTGGCCCTTGCGCCGATTTCACCGCTGGGATTTCGCCCGACAAACATCGTAGTCTCCATCGAAATTAAACTCGAAATTAAACTGCTTCCATCGAAATAAATTTCAAAGAAAATGCCATTCTCGCGTAATTTTCTTCAGCACATCAGGTGACAATGGTGGCAACCCTGTGCCTAAATTCTCCCTCGCAGCCCCAATCTCAGGCACGGATTTGATTTTCACCCAACGTTTCCAAAGCCCACAGTTTCCAAAGTCCACACAATTTTTCTAGATGGTGACTCTGGTTGTAATCGATCGACGCTCGCCAGTTTGCGTGAACCCAAGCCGTTAGAAGCGTTTGTTCCTGCTCTTGCGGCCCAGCCCCCCTGCTCTGTCGCGGTCGCGCCGTTTTCTGCGCATCATTCTCAAATTCGGGCATGCCTCACTCCAAACTCTATGGCATGCCTCATTTGTCATATCTTTAGGTGCCCACCCCCTTTCGTGTGCCCGCATAAGCTAAGAAAATAAAATATAGCTAAGCATTATGCATCCAAGATCAATATAGATTGATTTCTATTATCAATTAAACGTCTATCATCAGCTTACGATAGTATGTGGCGCAACCTTACAACCGTATAAGAGCACTTACCTCTTTCTTGCGCCGAATTCTTCCTATAGATTGACCTTCACACTCGAAGTCCTAAACGCAACATTTCAACTTCCAGCCCCCTGCGAGATAAAATCTATTGAGGTCCCTGTTGCATTTTTATCTAATTATTTCATTTATCAAAATACCGCCTCATTTACAACACTTTACAACCATGATATTGTCATAAATTGTAGTCCTCATGTTAGTCTGATGCAACCTAAAAGTAAGAGTAAACGCGAGATTTTGACTGCATGCTTAACATAAATAACAAGTTGCAATATATCACATATCCAATATCTTTATGATTAGATAACCTTCATTCTTTGTAAGTACGCACACCCCCTTCCCCTGCGACAAGCGCTCCCCGATGAGGCGCTTTTTGCGGAGGGGACGATGGGCGCGGCGGGGGGCACTGCCGAAAGCGAAGCAGGACGCCCCGGCTGAACTTGGCCGCCATCAACGACATCACAAAACTCCGGCTGAGGTCATCGCCTGTGAAGGGACCCGCGATTGCTCCCATGAGATTGCTCCATTCTTCACGCGGCGGCGCCGCCGCAATGCGGGCGTCACGACAACGTGCTGCCTTCCCCGTTTTGCAGGCGGGTCGGCTTCCGCATCTCTACTTTCGGGGCCTGCTCAGGCTTCACTCACGTTACGGCCCGTCGGATTGCTCAACCGCCCAAGGCGGCCTTTGTCACGAGGCTTCGATCCAGCCGGTTGCCCGACCGAACCGCTCGTCAGCTACCAGAGCAATCGACAATTCTCTGGGCGGAATCTTCCTCCACTGGTGATCCGCGCCTTCGGAGCGCACTGCAAAAAACAAGATGGATGAAGTTGGATGAGGGAGCCCAAAACGCGGCGTCACGGCCATTCGGTGCTGGATTTTCCGGAGGTTTCGGGCGTCGAAGTGGATGCCGGTCCTGAAACCACGCCCCGCCGTGATCGAAAAAACGGCAGACTTTTGTGTAAGATTTTGCAAGAACTCAAAGTAAATAAAGATTATGACGATCGAACTTGATGCGCTCGAGGGCTTGCCCGCAGGAAAGTCGCGGCGTCCGACAACCCAAAGTCTCTAGCCGGAGAGCCAAGATGCTCGATCGCTCCCACAAAATCGCCTCCGCGCCAATCGCAACACCCGCCGTGGAAGCGCAAACAGGCTTTCCCGGCTTCGACAGGCGCTTTCACGCGGCTGTCGCACGTTACACAGGAGGGCTTTCGCCACTTGCGCTGAGCCAGGCCTACACCGATTGGGCCGAGCATCTTTTAATTTCCCCTGATAAACAGGCGGAGCTTGTCCACGATTTGGCAGCGGCCCTGACAAGGTTCGTCTCTTACTGCTGGCACGATGGCCCGGGCTCCGATATCCCGCGGTGCATCGAGCCGCTTCCGCAGGACACTCGGTTCGCCGCGGACGCATGGCGGCAATGGCCTTTCAATGTCCTCTCCCAGGGCTTTCTGCTCTCCCAGCAGTGGTGGCACAAGGCGGCGACCAATGTGTCCGGCGTCAGCAAGCACCATGAAGATATCGTGGCGTTTCTGGCGCGCCAGGTGCTGGACACGATCTCGCCCAAGAATTTTCCCCTCACCAATCCCGAGGTTATCGCGCAGACCCTCAAGCAAAGCGGCATGAATTTCGTCCTTGGCGCGCTCAATTTCCGGGACGACTGGCAACGGCTGGCAACGGGCCGAAAGCCCACCGGCACGGAAGCCTTCGCGGTTGGCCGCGACGTCGCGATCACGCCTGGCAAAGTCGTCTTTCGCAATCGCCTGATCGAGCTCATCCAATATGCGCCGGCAACACCACAGGTGCGGGCGGAGCCGGTCCTGATCGTGCCGGCCTGGATCATGAAATACTATATCCTTGATTTGTCGCCGCAAAACTCCCTTGTGCGCTACCTCGTCGCGCAGGGCTACACGGTGTTCATGATTTCCTGGAAGAACCCGAGAAGCGAGGACGGCGGCCTTGGCATGGAGGACTATCGCCAGCTCGGGGTGATGGCGGCGCTGGACGCGGTGACGGCGATCATCCCGAACAGCCACGTCCATGCCGCAGGCTATTGCCTTGGCGGCACCTTGCTCGCCATCGCGGCGGCCGCGATGGCGCGCGACGGCGACACGCGCGTCGAGAGCCTCACCCTGTTCGCGGCGCAGACGGATTTCTCGGAAGCAGGCGAGCTGACCCTGTTCATTGACGAGGGCCAGGTCCACTTCCTGGAAGACATGATGTCGGAAAAAAATTATCTCGACGGGAGGCAAATGTCCGGCGCCTTCCAATTGCTCCGCTCGAACGATCTCTTCTGGTCGGCGGCCGTGCATGAGTATCTGATGGGCGAGCGAGCGCCGATGATCGACCTCATGGCCTGGAACGCCGACACCACCCGGATGCCTTACCGCATGCATTCCGAATATCTCAGGCGCTTGTTTCTCCACAATGATTTGGCGGAGGGCCGTTTCGAGGCTGGAGGCAAAGCGGTTGCGCTGCGGGACATTCGTGTCCCGATTTTCGCGGTGAGCACAATCACCGACCATGTCGCGCCGTGGCGGTCCGTTTATAAGATCCAGATGTTGACCGATGCCGACGTCACTTTCGTTCTCTCGAACGGCGGCCACAATGCCGGCATTGTGAATCCGCCCGGCCATCCCAACCGCCATCACCAAATTGCGACCCACAAGGAGCACGAGACCTATATCGACCCGGATAGCTGGCAGGCTTCCGCTGTTCGCATGGAAGGGTCCTGGTGGCCGTGCTGGCGCGATTGGCTCGATCGCCGCTCCGGTAAAATGCTTCCGCCACCCCCCATGGGCGCGCCGGAAAAAGGCTATACGCCCCTGATGGATGCTCCTGGAACCTATGTTCTTGAAGCGTGAGGACCGCACCGTTTTCCTGTCACGGCAATGAAGGGTCCGGCACCCTAGCGGCCTTCCTCGCCAGCGACAGGCGGCGCGGCGATCCCTGGGAATATCGACTCTATCGACGCAGACTTTCACATGCTGGCGTCAATGCCGCCGTGAGCGACGACACCGGAGGCGTATCGTGGACTGTATTGAAAACCGGACGTTCGATGAACTGCAGGTCGGCGAGACGGCCAGCCTCGCCCGCACGCTGACCTATAAGGACATCGAACTCTTCGCGATCATGTCGGGCGACGTTAATCCCGCGCATGTCGATGAGGTGTTCGCCAAGAGCGATATGTTTCACAAAGTGGTCGCCCACGGCATGTGGGGTGGCGCGCTGATCTCGACCCTTCTCGGCACAAGGCTGCCCGGGCCCGGCACCATCTACCTCAACCAATCTCTGCATTTTCGCGGCCCCGTTGGACTTGGCGATACCATTACCGTCACCGTGAAAGTGGCGGAAAAGAAGCCGGAAAAGCATCACGTTATTCTTGAGTGCCAAGCGCTGAACCAACGCGGCGAAATTGTGATCGCAGGCACCGCCGAAGTCATCGCGCCGATCGAAAAGATCTCAAGGCCAAGGGTTCACCTGCCCGAGGTGGAATTGCGCGAGAAGGGCCGTTTTCATCGAAAGCTCGTCGCCATGACGCAGGGTCTTGCACCGATCCGCACCGCTGTCGTCCATCCTGTCGACACGGTGTCGCTGCTCGGCGCCATCGAGGCTTCTCGCGAACAGCTGATCGTGCCGGTTCTGATCGGCCCGAAGGCCAAGATTCGTGCCGCCGCCGCGCAAGCACAAATCGATATTTCGCCCTATGAATTCATTTCGACGGAACACAGCGAGGCCGCGGCCACCCTAGCGGTCGCCATGGCACGGGCGGGTAAGGTCGAGGCGCTGATGAAAGGCGCGCTTCACACCGATGAACTCATGCACGCCGTGGTCGACGGCGATCAAGGCTTGCGCACGGCGCGAAGGATTAGCCAAGTTTTCGTCATCGACGCCCCCGGCTATCCGAGGCCGCTTTTCGTCACGGATGCGGCGATCAATGTGTATCCCACCCTCGATGACAAACGCGACATCGTGCAAAATGCCATCGATCTCGCTCATGTGCTCGGCATCGCCATGCCGAAAGTCGCGATCCTCGCGGCCGTGGAAACCGTCACCACCAAACTTAAATCGACGCTCGACGCCGCAGCTCTATGCAAGATGGCGGACCGCGGACAGATCGTTGGCGGCATGATCGATGGGCCGCTCGCCTTCGACAACGCCGTCTCCGAGGAGGCGGCCAAGACGAAGGGCATTGTCTCTGCAGTCGCGGGCCAAGCCGATATTTTCATCGTCCCCGACGTCGAGGCGGGGAACATGCTGGCCAAGCAGCTCGAATATTTAGCGGACGCCGAAATCGCCGGCATCGTGCTTGGCGCCCGCGTGCCGATCATTCTCACGAGCCGCGCCGACAAAGCGCTCGCCCGGCAAGGTTCTTGCGCGATCGCCTTGCTGCTGGCCCGCCGCAAGACACAGACCAAACCGTGATCCGCGCACTCCCCCCAGCAACGCTGGTCGTCCCGTAGAAAGCGACGTCGACGCTGCGACAAAAGAGGCGGTCGATAGAACAGCGATTTGCAAGGCCGCGGCCGATGGCACCCATCATCCCGACTGTTTCCATGCGGATGCGGCACCCGGAAGGGGGTGCTAGAGCGCTTCTCGCTCAGATTGCATCGTAACCTGCGGCGGCGAAGAAGTTTGCGCATTCTTGCGGCGTGAAGAGATCGATGAGGCGGCCGATAGCGTCCCAGAGGCCGCCGACGGTTCGTTCAGCGGCTTTTCGCAGATGTGCTCTGAGTTTCGAGAAGGCTTTTTCGATTGGCGGAAACAAGCCAGAAGCTCCGCTAAGCGAAGCGTAGCGGAGTGGCGAGCGGAGGTTTGAGGTCTGGCGATATTGCGACAGGAAGAACCGCCGGGGGGACTATCCGAAATTTTGTGTGTAAGGCGGGTTGACCATCACGCCGTGACGAACCTTTCGTCGAACATGATGGCGAATTGACTCTTGACCTCGTACCATTCGCGCGGTGGCATTTTCCACTCTCGCGCGACCTGGCGCAAGACAAGATAGAGTAGTTTGATCGCCGCCTCGTCGGTTGGAAAATGCCCTCTCGTTCGCACGGCGCGGCGCAGTTTCGCGTTCAAGGATTCAATGGCGTTGGTAGTGTAGATGATCCGCCGCACGGCCTCGGGGAACGCGAAAAAGGGAATGACATGCTCCCAGTTGCGCCTCCAGCTCTGCGCGATCGCCGGATATTTCTTGCCCCAAGGAGAAGCGTTGAATTCATCGAGCGCCTTTTTGCCCGCGTCGGTGTCTTTCGCCCGATATTAATCTGTACATAAGTAATTAGACATTCAGGCGGCGTATCTGAGCGTGTCTTTTGCGAAGAAAGAGCGGATCTTTTTGGTGTTGCGCTGCAAGGAATGCATCGATGATTTCACTTTCCCTTTGAAGTCCGCGTAGCTCTGAATTGCGCTGCGCCCAACCGTATCAGCCTTGAGATGCTTCCACACCAATTCATCTGGATTTCTATCCGGCGAATAGGGAGGCAGAAAAAACAGCCGTAGTTTTCCGCCCAGAGTTTCAACGAACGCGTTGGTCTTCTTCGCGCGATGCGCCGGGCCGCGATCGACGATTAGGAATATCGGGTGCGTGGCTCCAACCATCAGACGTTTGAGAAACTCGATGAAGACATCGGCGTTGACGCCGCCTTTTTCCTTGATCATGAAGCGCATGTGACCGCGCGCCGTGACCGCCGAGATCAGGCTTCTGTAACGGGCCTCGGTTTGTCAATCCCTTTCCTGATTACGCATAAACGTCAGCCAGCTTTAGGAGTGAATATGGCATAGGCGCGGTCCTCAGAGCGACGTATGCGAGACGCGGATCATTGTTTCGAGGCGGTATCTGCGGTTGAACCGATATTCGAACTCGGCGAGATATCGCGGCACGTGTTTTGAGTGCACGGCCCTGTAGGTTCCGACCAAAGCCGACTTGATGTTTCCAAGGACGGTGTTGACCCATTTGAAGGCCGGCTTTTTGGCGGCCTGCGCGCCGCTGCCAGTTTGAATTTGAGTGTGCGTGCATCCAGCCGTTGTGACGGCGGTGAAACACGCGAGCGCATCGGTGATGACGTTGGCGCCGCCAGTAAGCGCCGTGCTCGTGAGTTTGCCAATCGCCACCTTTCGGAAGCCGATGACGCGGCGAAGAATGATCTGATCTGGCTTGCCGTCCTCGGTTGTTGCAACGGCGGCGACGAAGGGGGTTTTACCCGCCGCACCGCGCCCGTGTTTGCCGGAGCGCTCGCCACCGATATAGGCGTCGTCCATTTGCACGTTGCCATTGAGACGCTTGGCGCCGTTTCGCTCGATCATGACCTGAGCGAGCTTGTGTTTCATCGTCCAGGCGGTCGTCTGCGTGACGCCGAGCCGACGCCCCAACTCGATGCTGGAGATTCCCTTCTTCGATTGGGTCACCAGATACATGGCTTTGAACCAGAGCCGCAGCGGCAGCTTGCTGGATGCGAAAATAGTCCCCGCCTTCACCGAGGTCTGCTTGCGGCAGGCGTTGCATTGGAATAGCAGGCGCGCGCCGCGCTTGACCACGCAATGGCCTTGGACACCACAATCGGGACATTCGAAGCCTTCGGGCCAGCGCAAGCGCGCCAACTCTGCGTGACACCGTTCCTCGGTCCCGTATAATTCATCGAATTCGGCCTCGCTGAGGCCTTTCTGGAATTGAACTTTGTTGCGCGCCATCGGCAATGCCTTTACAAATCATAATGTTCCGTATTTGTTCTAAGCGGAAACTCAAGCTGACGCAACCGCGTAATCAGGATCCCTTTTGCGTCATCCAGTCGCCGGATCGTGCTTCTGTCCGGGGTCGGCGCATGGCCGCCACCTGATGGGGTCTGAGTGAGGATAGGCCGGCCAATCTCAGTGCGCGTGGTCGCAATGCCACTGCCTGATCTGCGGTCTGACCTGATCCATCGTCCCGGCGACGGGACTTCGCTTCGGAAAGGCTGGTGTCGTGCCCTACCCGAAAACCTTATGTCCTCTTCAAGCCACTATGCGAACACAACCGCTCGCTTTCTCGGCAATGAACTTGCTGGCGTCGGCGAGCATGCGGTGCAGGATGACGGCGAGCTTCCGCGCCAGTGCCACCTTTGCCTTCTTCATTCCGGCACGCTTGGCGAGCTTCATCGCCCAGCTCTTGAGCCCGCCGCCCTTGATCGGTCGCGTCAGAATGACATTGGCGGCTTCGTAGAGTGCGGTGCGCACCGAACCGTCGCCCAGCTTGCTGATCCGCCCGGTCACGTCTGTCTCGCCCGATTGATATTTCGTCGGCGTTAGCCCAAAATGCGCCCCCACCGACTTGGATGACTTGAACCGTGCAGGATCGTCGATCGCTGAGACATAGGTCAGCCCCACGATCGCGCCGACGCCAGGCGTTGACATCAAGAGTCGCACCTGCCGGTCGGAGCGAGCGATCTCCCGAACCCGCTTCTCGAAGCCGTTGAATTCGCGCAGCAGCACGGCATGGACCGACAGCAGCGCCTCGCCTACCGCTTCCAAAGTTGCATGGCCGACGACCAGCTCCCGGATCCGTTCGGCAAAGCGCTTCGGCGTGGTGCGCCCGATCTTGAGACCAAAGCCGCGCAGAATGCCGCGCAGGCTCATCTCAACGTCGTAAAGCCTCGATTGCACCAGCTTGCGCGCGGTGAGCAGCGCGCGGATCTCCTGCGCCTCGGCCGATTTGCAATGCACCGGACGGAACCACCCAAGCCGCATCAACTGCGCAATCCCGCGCGCGTCATTGCGGTCCGTCTTCACCGGCATCGCCGACAACGCCGCCTTCACGTGCCGCGTCTCCAACAGTTCGACCGCAAGCCCCACCTCCCGCAGCGCCGCATAAAGCCACTGCGACAATGGCCCGGCCTCCAGCCCGATCCGCTCCAGCCTCAATCCCAGCGAGCCGAACCAGGCGATCAGTGCCTCCGGCTCACTCGCCACCTTCGCCTCCCGAGCGATCTTGCCGGTCCCGTCGACAACACACACGCTCGAGCATTCCAACGACACGTCAATTCCGGCATAATAGTTCATGGTCGTCCCTCAATGATGCTTGGAGCGGACCTGTCCGACTCCGTTGACACCATCAGTTCTGAGGGACGACCACCAAACATTCGTAAAGCCGCGAGCGAGCGCGCCACTCCATAGCGCCGAAGCGAGCGAACGGCTTACTTGCCCGGCCGCGGCCCGTTACCCCATCTCATGCCGTAGCGGGCTCCGGTTGCTTGGACGACCGGCGTTTCGCCTCGTCTGCCCCAGGTCCGGCCGGCGTGATGATCTGAGCGGATATGCGCTGCGTCGCCAAAATAGATTTCGGCTTTCTCCTTCTGCGCCAGGGCCTTGATCTGCGGGTACTCTTTCTTCAGCCATTGCTGGACCAGGGCTTCGTCGCGCTCCAAGGCGCGATGCAGAGGCTTCTGGCAGGTGATGCCGAGTTGGGCCAGAAGCCGCCCCACCGAGACAAGGCTCAAGGCGATCTTGAATTTGTCCTTGATCAATTTGGCGACCATCTCGCGGGTCCACAGCGCGAAAGCGAACTTCATCTGCAGCGGGTTCTTTTGCGTCACGGCGTCAAAGATCCAGCTCAGCGACCGCCCATCCAGTTTCGGCGGACGCCCGAACAAAGGCTTCGCCTTCAAGGCGCCCCAGCCGCCGCGCCGATACTGCGCCAACCATCCATATACCGTCGACCGGCTCAGCCCGAGAACGCGGGCGACGACTTCCGGGCTTTCACCTTCCTGGACCTTACGCACCGCGCGTTCACGCAACGCCTCCAGCGTATGATGATCCAATCGGCGCGCATCATTTTCTTGCATCCACAAAATGAATCATTCAACAACTGCATAGTCAACAAAAAGTCGACCTACTTATGAACTGATTAATAGATGTTCTTCAGCTCGGCCGCGATTGTCTTTCGGTCCTTCCATGAGGCAAAATCCATGGAATTGCGAATGAGATGCACGACGCAGGTCTGGACGATCGTTTGCGGGAATACCGCGTTGATTGCGTCCGGAAAGCCTTCAATACCGACGAAGAAGGTCGATCGCGTCGTGACCGAGGTCACACGGCCGCCGAAGGGCCGCAAACGCTGGAGCGTGCGCAGCATGGGCCGCCACGCTGGCTGGCGTCTCACACAGCACGGTGCAGCGCATCTGGTCGAAGAACGACTTGAAGCCGCATGTCACCAGGACGCTCAAGCTGTCGACCAACACGGATTTCGAGAAGAAGTTCTGGGACGTGATCGGGCTCTATCTTGACCCGCCAGCGAATGCGCTGGTGCTGTGCTGCGACGAGAAAAGCCAGTGTCAGGCGTTGACGCATGATTATAGGCGCCATGGCACGACCACGTTGTTCGCGGCGCTCGACTATCTGCAGGGCAAGCTGATCACCCGCACCGAGGAGCGCCACACGCATGTCGAATGGTTGCGTTTTCTCAAACAGATCGACCGGGAGACGCCCAAGAGCCTGGAATTGCACCTGATCGCCGACAACTACGCGACCCACAAGCATCCAAAGGTGAAGGCATGGCTCGCCAAGCGTCCGCGCTTCAATATGCACTTCACCCCAACATCGTCATCGTGGCTCAATCTGGTCGAACGGTTCTTCGCCGATCTGACCGAGGATGTGATCCGCTCTGGCAGCTTTGCCTCGGTGAAGGAGCTGGTCGACGACATCAACGCATATCTCACCGAGCGCAACGCCAATCCCCAGCCTTATAAATGGACGGCGAAAGGAGAGGCTATCCTCGAAAAAATCAGCCGCGCCCGCGCGGCTCGCCGACGCAATTCGTGGCACGCTTGACGGCCATATCGTTCTAGACCGCGCCATCGCCGAACAAGGACGTTATCCAGCCGTCAACGTCCTAACATCTATCTCCCGGCTTGCGCAGACGGCGTGGACGCCGGAGCAACGTAACCTTGTCGCCAAACTGCGAACCCTCATCGCACGTTATGAAGACACACGCGATTTGCGTCTTATGGGAGGATACCGGCAAGGGGCCGACGCGGAACTCGACCAAGCCGTGACGCTTGTCCCAAAAATCTACGAAGCGATCGCCCAATCCCCTCGGTCCGCTCCAAGGACCCATTCCGCGAACTTACCGAATTCTTGCAGCCTAAGTAAGTCCTCACCATCCCGCTTGCCATCGCCGATTCGATGGCTTAAAGCGCCTTCCGCTTAGCGTGCATCGTAACCTACGGCCGCGAGGAAATTTGCGCATTCAAGCGCAGAGAAGAGTTCAATGAGGCGTCCGATTGCGTCCCAGAGGCGAATGACGGTTCGTTCAGGGAAGTTCGGAGAGTGCTTTCTAGATTGGCGTAGCTAGCCAGAGGCTCCGCTAAGTGAAGCTTGGTGGCGTGGGGAGCGGAGGTTTGAAGTCGAGAGTGTAAGGCGGCAGAACAAGCAGGCTCACGCCCGCCGCATCGGTCGTTGCACGGAGGACGCCCCCCTTGTAGGTCGACAGATTGCCCCATAACGACGATCTCGCCCGGCGTCAGTCTAGGTCATGATCTCATCATGGGGATTCCCGAATTGGCAGAAGGACGAATCAGCCTTCGGATCATGGAGGTTGGAATGGCTCGTTTTGATCTGAGCTCGGATGCATGCTTCAATCGATTCCAAATGAGCACCGAGAGTGCAATCGAGAACGCCAGGCCGATATCGATCAAAAACGACGGAATCGGTAAGAAGAAGATCGAGAGTATCGCTATGATGCCGCTTGCAAACCCGATGTCACGCGCGCTTTTGCGTTCTTTGCCGGCGGAACCCGGCAATGAGATTTCAGACATTCAGCTTCCTCTGGCATGATAGCTGGCCCATTCTGTTGGTCAAAACTTGCGTGAGGATGGCGGATAGGGCAGCAAGCTCTTGGGAGAAATGCTTTATGTTTTTTGTCGGGTCCTCGAGCAAGCACACCAAACCCCTGATTTTGGTTTGGCAGGCTTTAGGGCGGGACCTTCGAAGCGCCGGAGGAGGCGGACTTCGAAGATATCCGCGCCCCTCCACTCGGCGCGCTTGCATCCTTGGCGTCCTGAGGTCATCTTAACCAGCATGGCAATTTCTTTGGATCATGGGCGCGACCCAGCGCAGCTCGGCGGCAATAGCCTGGCCCGTCTCAATGAACGCTCGCGGGAAATCTTCCGGCTTATCGTCGATTGCTATCTTGCCCATGGCGACGCGGTTGGCTCGCGCCACCTTGCACGGCTGCTGCCGATACCCTTGTCGCCGGCCTCGGTTCGCAATGTGATGCAAGACCTCGAAGAGCTCGGCTTGATCTATGCGCCGCACACGAGTGCGGGCAGGCTTCCAACCGAGCTTGGCCTTCGCTTTTTCGTCGATTCCCTGCTTGAAGTGGGCGACGTGAGCCGGGACGAACGCGAACAGATCGAAGCGCAAGTCAAAGCCGCCTCGCAGGAGCAGACTTTTGAAGAGCTGCTTGGCGACGCAATGCTCATGCTGTCGGGCTTAACCCGCAGTGCCGGAGTCGTCGTCACGACCAAGGATAATGCCCGGCTCAAGCATGTTGAGTTCGTCAGGATCGAGCCGGAGCGCGCGCTCGCCGTCCTCGTCGCCGAAGATGGTTCGATCGAAAACCGGATCCTTCCGATACCGATCGGCTTGCCGCCGTCGGCCTTATGCGAAGCCAGCAATTATCTCAATGCGCGGATTAGGGGCCGGACTTTGCAGGAGGTCAAGAGCGAGATCGAGGCCTCGCGCAAACTGGCGGAGGCGGAGCTCGGCGATTTGACGGCGCGGCTTATCGACGCCGGGCTGGCGAGCTGGGCGGAATCAGCCGGGCATGGCTCTCAGTTGATCGTGAGAGGGCAAGCCAATCTGCTCCAAGATCTCACCGCGATCGAGGATCTTGAGCGGATCCGTTTGCTTTTCGCGGATCTTGAAACAAAGAAAGACGTCATCGACCTGTTGAACCGGGCCGAAGGCGGCGACGGTGTCCGCATCTTCATCGGCTCGGAAAACAAGCTCTTCTCGCTGTCGGGGTCGTCGATGATCGCGGCGCCGTTCCATGACCGGGAGCAGCGCATCGTCGGCGTGCTCGGCGTGATCGGCCCGACGCGGCTCAATTACGCGCGTATTGTCCCCATGGTGGATTTTACGTCCAAAGCCGTCGCGCGCTTATTGCGAACGCGATAGGCGTTCCGGATCGGAAATGTCATTGGCGCCGTTGGCTGCGTTTGTCCTCTACGCAGGTGAAACCGGACCAAAAAGTTTCACGTGAAACGTTTTGGTCCGGGGGAAGCGGAAAAACTTACAAGCGAGCCTACATGGGGCCGCTCCTTGGACCTGTGGGATCGCGTCAGAAACCGGTCTTTTGGGCGGGGTGCGGGCGGATTGGTTATGCGCGATCGTGTCCTTCTCTTGTCGATGCCTGAGGCCCTCATTGGCCGTCGCGACGCAAGAGGTGGCGGCGTCCTCAAGCGCTCGTATTTTCGGCGCTGGCATAAATCCTAGCGAACCTTAAGCTATAGTGGGCGATCGTTCCATTCGCCCATGCAAAGACAAATATCCTTCTTTGGCTTGGTTCGGCTCATGAAAACCATAGCCTGATGTCAGCGATCTTGCGGCTGGCCTCGAACTTTTCTTGACTCCCGATCCGGAAACCGAGCAACTTCAGCTCTCCGTCTTGGACCAAAGGGCATTTTATGCGAACGGCCGGCCTCAGCTGTCCTCTCCATTGCGGCCGGACTCGAATCTCTTCGAGACGGGGGCCGGAGAGTGTTTGCTTTTGGCTGGTTCTGATAGCTTGCCTCGCCCAGCTCTGGGGGCTTCCCCCCGATGGGCATATGCGGGGCGCTGCCGCGCGCGCCTTAACCCTGCCCTCTGACGCCGCGAATTCCGCCCTCGTCACCTTCGGATTTGGCGCCAGGCAAGCCGACATTCGCTGCTCCTGGCCGGGGCTCTCATCCGGCTCTCAAAATGGCAATGCGCCGGCGTCAGGCCGGCATGACACCTGCCCTTGCTGCCCGCTCGGCCATGCCATCGTTGGTATCCTGCCGCCGGAGGGGATTTCGTTCGCCTATATTCCGCTTTTGTCCAAGACCGTCACTCCGCCCCCACATTTTGGTGCGTTTGCGAGATCCTCGTTCTTCGCCGGGCAGCCTCGCGCGCCTCCCGCCCGGATCTGATCCATGAGCACCCGCCCGCGCCGCCATCCTGATTAGGCTCAGTCCATCGTTCAATTGAGGAACCCCATGTCCAATAAAACTTCCGCAGGCCGCGCTGGCGCGTTCGCCCGTGCCCAAGGCGGTTGCCCAGCCGCTCGTTCCGCAAAAATGCGCCCGCAACGTGAACATGGCGCCCGGGCGGCAGACATTGGCATCGCCGGCCGCTTGTTTGAGATCGTTGTTTTGGCGGGTTTTGTTGCCGTGTTCCCTTGCGCCGGTCCGCTGAGTGCGCAGACGGCCGCCCCAGCGATGGCCGCCGGGGAGGCCCCGCCCCCTCCGGCCATCGCCGCGCCCGCCGCCGCCGCGCCGTCCTCGCAAGCCCCCTCCCCCGCGCCCCGCCTCACCGACGGTTTGCTGGCGTCCCCTTTGCCGCGCGATCTTTCCCCTTGGGGCATGTTCCTTTCCGCCGTCGTGCCGGTCAAACTCGTGATGATTGGGCTCGCTTTTGCCTCGCTCGCGACCTGGACCGTCTGGCTCGCCAAAACCATCGAACTCTGGACCGCCAAGCGCGCGGCGCGGCGCGGCCTCGAGACGCTCGCTAGCGCCACGAGCCTGCGCGCCGCGGAAAAGGCGCTGGCGCAAGCGCGGTCCCCGGTGGCGCGCTTTGCCGCGGCCGCAGTGGGGGAAGCCGATCGTTCCGACGGTCTTGCTCCCGACGGCGTCAAGGACCGCGCCGCCATCCTGCTGTCGCGCATTGAAGCCAAAGCCGGCCGGGCGATCATGCGCGGAACCGGGGTTCTCGCGACGATCGGCGCGACGGCGCCTTTCGTCGGCCTCTTCGGCACCGTCTGGGGAATCATGGACAGTTTTATCGGCATCTCGAAGACCAACACGACCAATCTCGCGGTGGTGGCGCCCGGCATCGCCGAAGCCCTGCTCGCGACGGCCATGGGGCTCATCGCCGCCATTCCGGCGGTCGTGATGTACAACGCTTTCGCGCGCGCCATCACCGACTATCGCGCCCTGCTCGGCGACGCGGCGGCGGAGGTCCTCCGCCATCTCTCGCGGGACCTCGACCGCGAGGTTTTTCCGCTCAAAGACGAGGCCCCGATCGTTCCCCTTCGCCAATCCGCAAAGTGACCGCCCATGGCCATGCGTCGTTCCCTCGAAGAAGACAGAGTCGAGGAAACCCATGAGATCAATGTGACGCCGTTTATCGACGTCATTTTGGTGTTGCTGATCATTTTCATGGTGGCGGCGCCGCTCTCGACGGTCGATGTCGATGTCGATCTTCCGGCCTCCACCGCGCAACCCGCGCCGCGCCCCGAAAAACCCCTGTTTCTGACCTTGAAAACCGACCTTTCCCTGGTGCTCGGAGAAGCGCCGGTCAAGCGGGAGGATCTGGGCCGTGCCCTCGATCAAGCCGCGCAAGGCGACAAGGAGCAGCGCCTGTTCGTTCGGGCCGATCGCGCCGTGTCCTACGGGGAGGTGATGGAACTCATGAATCTCTTGCGGAGCGCCGGCTATTTGAAGATCGGGCTCGTCGGAATGGAAGCGGGCCCGGCGGGCGCCCCCAGTGCGGCGTCAGGCGAGGCCAAGCCGGCGGCCACCCCCTCGGAGGCGAAGCCGTGACACTCGCAAGCCCGGCCGCCCCATCGGCCGTCAAGACGTTTTTATCGGCCGCTGACGAGCCGTCCCTGCGGCGCTGGATCTTCGCTGCTTTTGTGGTTCTGCTTGTCCATGCGGCGATCGTCTTTTGGCTCATATACGTCTGGGACGTGCGATCGGCCGGCGCACCGCCAGCGGCGATCATGATCGAGCTCGCGCCCGCCGATGTCGCGCCGCCGAGCGAGACGCCGCCCGAAGCCGCGCCCGGACCGCAAATGAGGGAGGCGCAGCCCGAGGAGGTCCAACAGCCGCCGCCGATCCCGGTGCCGGAGCTTCCCGAAGCTCAAAAGCCAAATGCCGTTGTGATGACGCCGCAAAAGCCCCAACCGAAGCCGAAGAAAATCGTCAAAGAGGTGCCAAAACCCCTGGTGAAACCGGCCCGCGAACCTCCCGCGCCGCGCACCAGCGCGCCGCCCCGCGCCGCGGCGGCACGCACGGCGGCCGCGCCTGCGGCAAACGCGGCAGCGGCCGCCGCATGGCGCAGTTCCTGGGCGGCGGCTTTGAGCTTCGCCAAGCATTATCCGGAAGCGGCGCGGGCCAGGGGCGAGCAAGGGACGGTGCGCCTCGCGCTCACCATCGACCGCAGCGGCCATGTCGTGTCGGCCCGGCTCATCGGGAGTTCGGGCTCTGCCACGCTCGACCAAGCGGCGCTCGATATGGCGCGCCATGCCAGCGGCCAGCCCTTGCCGCCCGAAATGGGTGCCAGCGTCACCCTCACCGTCCCCATCCGATACGCCATCCGATAGAGAGCCGCCGGGAACCCGCGCGCGATCCCGGTTTTTTTGGCGCGCCGGGCCACGCCGTCACCCCGGCTGGGCAGATTGGCTACGAAAGCCGCCTCCTTGCAGCTGGCAAACCTACGCGAACCCTTATCAACTGCGCATGTTCACTTAAGAGAAAGCCTGGCGGCGACATGTCTCATCCTTGGTGGCAGACCGGCACGATTTATCAAATCTACCCGCGGTCCTTCCAGGATTCGAACGGGGATGGCATCGGCGATCTCGATGGGATCCGGCAGCGGCTCGATTATCTTCAATGGCTCGGTGTCGATGCGATCTGGATCTCGCCGGTCTATCCCTCGCCGATGTATGACTTCGGCTATGATGTCGCCGACTATTGCGGGATTGATCCGGTCTTTGGCTCGCTTGAAAGTTTTGACCGCCTCCTTGCCGAAGCGCATGAAAAGCAGCTCAAGATCATTCTCGACTTTGTCCCGAACCACACGTCGATTGCGCATCCTTGGTTTCAGGCGAGCCGGCGGTCGCGCGCCGATCCAAAGCGCGACTGGTATATCTGGCGGGATCCGGCGCAAGGCGGCGGCCCCCCGAACAATTGGCTCAGCAATTTTGGCGGCAGTGCCTGGACATGGGATGAAGGCAGCGGCCAATATTATTACCACGCCTATCTTGCCGAGCAGCCCGATCTGAATTGGCGCAATCCGGAGGTGCGCGCGGCAATGCATGAGGTGCTGCGCTTCTGGCTGCGGCGCGGGGTCGATGGCATCCGGGTCGATGTGATGTGGCATCTCATCAAGGATGCGGCGTTTCGCGACAATCCGCCCAATCCGGCCTGGACCCAACATGATCCCGAAATCGATCGTCTGCTTCAAATCTATTCGGCCGACCAGCCCGAGGTGCATGACGTGGTGGCCGGGATGCGGAAGGTGATCGAGGAATTCGAGAACCGGGTCTTGATCGGCGAAATCTATCTGCCGGTCGAAAAGCTTGTTGCCTATTACGGCAAAGACCTCACGGGCGCGCATCTGCCGTTTAACTTCCAGCTTCTGAGCACGGCCTGGTCGGCGCCGCGCATCGCAGAGCTGATTGCGCGTTATGAGGCGGCTCTGCCGGAGGGCGGCTGGCCGAACTGGGTTCTCAGCAATCACGACAGACCGCGCATCGCGGCGCGCGTGGGGCCCGAGCAAGCGCGTGTCGCGGCCATGCTGCTCCTGACCTTGCGCGGCACGCCAACGCTCTATTACGGCGATGAGCTCGGCATCGGCCAGGTCGAGATCGCAGCTGACCAGATCAGGGATCCCTGGGCAAAAAATGAGCCCGGCGTTTGTGTCGGGCGCGATCCCTCACGTACACCGATGCAGTGGGATGCGAGCTCTTTCGCAGGTTTTTCAAATCATGAGCCCTGGCTTCCGCTGACGCCTGATTATCGCGAGCGCAACGTCGCGGCGATGAGCACGGACAAAACGTCAATCCTCTGCTTGGTGCAGAGCCTGCTTCGCTATAGGCGCGAACATGCCTCGCTGTCGGAGGGGGAGTGGCGCCGTCTGCCGGCGGAAAGCGATATCCTTGCTTATGAGCGTTGCCATCGCGATAAGCGGCTATGGGTTGTCCTCAATTTCACCGCCCGTCCGCAGGCGTGGTCGGCGCCCGCCCCGGCCAAGTTCAGGATCGCGATCTCCACCCATGGTGACCGTTGCCGGGACCCTGTTGACGTAATCTTGACTCTGCGCGCCAACGAGGGCCTCATCATCGAGCCGGCATGAGTAGGCTATAGATGATGCTTGCCGTTGCCTTTGCTCGTACCCATCGTTTGGCTTCGCCCTAGCCATCCCGCCATTGACTTGACCTGATCGCAAGCGCGGCGGCGTGCCTCTCGACGCGTCCCCTCCGTCCGTACTGCATTGCGCCATGCCGAGCTGGCTTATGGCATCTTCGCTCTTGCACAACTTGGCGCGCTTATACTGTTGTTTTCGTTGCGGCTCTATAAGCGGCGGCTTCCCAGCCTAATTGATGGTAGCCGTGAAACGAAAGCGAATTGAAATTCAATCTGCGTGGTTCATTTATATTGGCGTATATTCGTGTGCTCGGCGCCGTAAGCTTGTTCGCCACGGGAATGGTTCGCGGCACCGCTTAGAGACAAGGATGAAAAGGGATGGCTATAGTCCTCGCGCTCGTCCTCGTTATGATCGTGGTTGGCTCCGTCGCATTTCATTTGCTGAGCCCGTGGTGGCTGACGCCGATTGCCTCGAACTGGGGCTACATTGATGGCACGATCACTCTCACATTTTGGATAACCGGGATCGGTTACATCGCCATCGTTTTATTCATGGCCTTTTGTGTGTTCCGCTTCCGGCACCGGGAGGGACGGCGGGCGGCGTATCAGCCCGAGAACAATAGGCTGGAGTGGACGCTCGCCATAGGGACCACGGTGGCCGTCGCGGCTCTGCTGGGGCCTGGGTTGTTTGTATGGTATAAATTCATCACCGTTCCGGAAGGAGCGGCGGAGATTGAGGTAGTGGGTCAGCAATGGCAGTGGAGCTTCCGCCTTCCGGGGAAGAAGGGCCGCCTCGGCACGACCGATCCGCAGTTCATCAGTTCCGATAATCCCTTGGGTTTGAATCCGGACGATTTCTACGGGCAAGACAATATCGTGATCGTCGGCGATGATTTGCACCTGCCGCTCGACAAACCGGTCAAGGTCTTGCTTCGTTCGATCGACGTCGTGCATGACTTTTATGTGCCCGAGTTCCGTGCCAAGATGGATTTGATGCCGGGTCTCGTGACCCACTTTTGGTTCATTCCAACCAGAACCGGGACTTTCGAGATTCTCTGCGCGGCGTTTTGTGGCGTTGGCCACCCGCAGATGCGCGGCAATGTCGTGGTCGAGTCAGAGAGCGATTATCAGACGTGGCTGCAGAAGCAGAAGACCTTCGCGGAATTATCGGCGCGCGCCAAAAAGGCAAATCTGACGCGATAAACTGGCATGAGACAGACCACACTGCGAGAACACAAGGAATTGCGATAGAAGTACTCACTGACCCGCATCAGCGAAGCTGACAAGCCAGGAGCGAGGAGAACATTCGATGGTCGATATAGGCACAGTCGAAGTCATCCCACCTGCCGAAGTTGAAGACGTAGAGCTATACCATCCGAAGAGCTGGGTGACGAAGTACGTCTTTTGCCAGGACGCCAAGGTCATCGCCATACAGTACTCGCTCACGGCGATCAGCATCGGATTGGTGGCTTTGGTTTTGTCGTGGCTGATCCGGCTGCAACTCGCGTTCCCCGGCACCTTCTCCTTCATCACGCCAAACAACTATTATCAATTTATCACCATGCACGGCATGATCATGGTGATCTACCTGCTCACCGCGCTGTTTTTGGGCGGCTTTGGCAATTATCTCATCCCGCTGATGGTTGGCGCGCGGGACATGGTTTTCCCTTATGTGAACATGCTGAGTTACTGGGTCTATTTGCTCGCGGTGCTGGTTCTCGTCGCGAGCTTCTTCGCGCCGGGCGGACCGACAGGCGCCGGCTGGACCCTTTATCCGCCCCAAGCCATCCTTTCAGGCACTCCCGGGCAGGACTTCGGCATCATTCTGATGCTGGTGTCTCTGATCCTGTTCATCATTGGCTTCACGATGGGCGGCTTGAACTATGTTGTGACGGTGCTGCAAGGCCGCACACGGGGGATGACGATGATGCGCCTGCCGCTGACGGTATGGGGCATTTTCACAGCCACCATCCTCGCGCTCCTCGCCTTCCCCGCCCTCTTTGTCGCCGCCGTCATGATGCTGCTCGACAGGGTCCTCGGGACGAGCTTCTTCATGCCGGCCATTGTCGAGGCCGGGGAGCATCTGAAATATACTGGAGGCAGCCCGATATTGTTCCAGCACCTCTTCTGGTTCTTCGGTCATCCAGAGGTTTACATCGTCGCCCTGCCAGCCTTCGGCATCGTCTCCGACCTGATCAGCACGCATGCGAGAAAGAACATCTTCGGTTATCGAATGATGGTGTGGGCGATCGTGGCCATCGCCGTCCTCAGCTTCATTGTCTGGGGCCACCACATGTACATCAGCGGCATGAACCCGCCTTTCGGCTTCTTCTTTGCCACCTCGACGCTTATCATTGCCGTCCCAACCGCGATCAAGGTCTATAATTGGGTGCTGACCTTGTGGCGCGCCGACATCCACCTCACCGTCCCGATGCTATTCGCCCTTGGATTCATTGTCACGTTTGTGAATGGCGGAATCACCGGCCTCTTCCTCGGCAATGTGATTGTGGATGTTCCCCTTTCCGCGACGATGTTTGTCGTTGCGCATTTTCACATGGTGATGGGGATCGCGCCAATTCTTGTCGTTTTCGGGGGGATCTACCATTGGTACCCCAAGGTTACCGGCCGGATGCTGAACGAGAGGCTCGGCCAGTTGCATTTCTGGGTCACCTTCCTTGGCGCCTATCTGATCTACTTCCCCATGCACTACCTTGGGTTTATCGGCGTCCCGCGCCGCTATTACGAGCTGGGCGAGACGGCCTTTGTGCCGCCTTCGGCGGCGACGCTGAACGTCTTTATCACCGCCGCGGCCTTAATTGTGGGCGCCGCTCAGATGGTGTTCTTTTTCAACGTTATCTGGAGCCTTTATAAGGGCAAGCCGGCCGGCGGCAATCCCTGGAAAGCCACGACACTCGAATGGCAAACGCCGCAAACCCCGCCAGGGCATGGCAATTGGGGCAAAGAGCTGCCCGTCGTCTACCGCTGGGCATATGATTACAGTGTGCCGGGCGCCGCGGAGGATTTTCTGCCGCAAAACCAGCCTCCTCCCCAACAAGCGCCGCAGGTCGCACGGCCATGAATATCATCTACCTATTCTTGGCTGTCTTAGCGGGCATCGTCGCATGGTGGCTCGCGCAGCAGAGGATAGCAGCAAAGCCCTGGTTGGAGACGGGCTTGACCGGTGGCACGGCCGCGCCATCCATTCCCGCCGCAAAGATTGGATTGGGTGTATTTCTTGCGATCATTGGCTCCCTCTTCGCGCTTTTGCTCGGGGCCTACTCCATGCGGATGAACATGGGGGAGTGGCGGCCCCCGCCCGCGCCGAAGCTGTTGTGGCTCAATACGGGCCTGCTGATTTTGAGCAGCGGGGCGTTGCAATGGGCGCAGACCGCCGCGCGCCGGGGCGTGATGGACAGCGTAAGAGGAGGCCTCCTCGCAGCGGGCGTTTTCGCTGCCGCTTTCCTGGCCGGCCAGCTCGTGGCCTGGCGGCAGCTTGACGCCGAGGGCTATTATTTGACGGCCAACCCAGCCGCCGCCTTCTTTTACCTGATCACCGGCGTACACGGGCTGCATTTATTGGGTGGCCTCGTGGCCTTGGGCAGAACCGTGGATAAGGCGTGGCGAGATTTTGCGGTTCGCGACGTACGCTTGAGCGTCGAGTTATGCACCATCTACTGGCATTTTCTGCTTTTGGTTTGGCTCGCTTTTTTTGGTCTGCTGCTGCTTTCCAATCCAGTCCAATCGGACAGCGGGCTTGTGTCTTTGATCTGTCGCATTTTCTGAGGGAAAGCCCATGTTCGCCGCACCTGAAAGTGCTCCACAAAGGACTTGCGAAACACAAATGACTGAACCGGCACTTCCCGACTCTTTAGAAATCCGCCCGCGCCCGGGCGGCTGGCAAGGTTTCGCCGCCGACTGGTCTTCGGACCAGCGCGCCTTCAAGACCGCCACCTGGGGGAAGGCCATGATATGGGTCTTCCTTCTGAGCGACACATTTATTTTTAGCTGTTTTTTGCTTTCCTACATGACGGTGCGGATGTCGACGACCGTGCCATGGCCGAATACCAGTGAAGTCTTCGTTTTGACGATCGGCGGCACAAAATACCCGATGCTCCTGATCGCCATCATGACTTTCATCTTGATCAGCAGCAGCGGCACGATGGCCATGGCCGTCAACTTCGGCTACCGCCGCGATCGCGTCACAACGGCGGCTTTGATGCTCGTCACCGCGGCCCTTGGCGCCACTTTCGTCGGAACGCAGGCTTTCGAGTGGACGACGCTGATCAGGGAAGGAGTCCGGCCTTGGGGCAATCCTTGGGGCGCGGCCCAGTTTGGCGCGACCTTTTTCTTGATCACGGGCTTCCACGGCACCCACGTGACAATAGGCGTGATTTTCCTGCTCATCATCGCGCGAAAAGTCTGGCGGGGGGATCTCGACGTCGCAAGGCGCGGCTTTTTCACGAGCAGGAAAGGGCGTTACGAGATCGTCGAAACCATGGGTCTCTACTGGCACTTCGTTGATCTTGTCTGGGTCTTTATCTTTGCACTTTTCTACCTTTGGTGAGGAACGCAACATGGCTCAGGGGGCGCACGCCGAGGGACAACAACATCCGATTAGACTCTATCTGGTGGTCTGGGGCTGGCTGTTTGTCCTGAGCACTTGCTCTTTTCTCGTCGACTATTTGAACGTACAGGGATATCTCAGATGGTTTCTGATCCTGCTCTTCATGGTTGTGAAGGCAGGCCTGATCGTCGCCGTCTTCATGCATATGGCGTGGGAGCGGCTGGCCCTGATGTATGCCATTCTGGTCCCGCCGGGCGCCGTGTTGATGTTTGTGGCGATCATGGCGTTCGAGTCGGATTACACCCACGTCACAAGGATGGCGTATTTCGCAACGGGGGGCGCAACGACGAAGACCGCGGCGCTTGAGTCCCAAACGACGGCAAGGTCTGAGGCCGAAAAGCCCGCTCTCGAGAGTGCGAAAAACGAAGCCGTGCCTGAGGGAAACAAAGCCGCGCTTACGAGGAGCACGCCCGCGCCCCAAAAAGCCGAGACGGTGGCTCCGGCGGCTGATGAGTCTGCGAAAGTCGCCTCGGTCCAAGACAAACTCGAGGCCGCCGGTAAATCCAACGAAGCGAAAATTTACACCGTGCGGCCCGGCGATACGCTATGGAAGATCGCCGAGACCGCATATGGCCGCGGCCGCGGCGGCAAATACCGTCTTATCATTGAAGCGAACAAGCCTTTGCTGTCCGGTCGAGGCAAGATCTATCCCGGGCAGTCGCTACGCATTCCGCCCCCTCCGGCCTGAGCGTGATCGCAGGGCAAGGGGTCTTGCCCCGCGACTTGGCATCAAACAGGGGCGGCCCAATCCACAACTCTGCGGTAGAGATGCCAACTCGAATGTGCCAGGACTGGCACCACCACCGCGAGCCCGACGAAGAGCAGCATAAAGCCGACCGCGAGGAGCGCGGCGACGATCAATCCCCAGAGCGCCATGGTGAAGGGGTTCGTCAGCACCGCCCTGACGGATGTCAAAATCGCCACCGGAGCCTCGACATCGCGGTCGAGAAGCAGTGGAAATGAGACAACGCTGATGCTCAACGCCACCACGGCAAAAAAGAAACCGATCGAGGTGCCGAAGACGATGAGTTTCCAGCCTTGTGGCGTGCCGAAGACGTTCGTCACAAATTGTCCGAAGGACTCCGGCGGCGCCGATCCAAAAAGCGCCACGTAGAGAGACTGGGCCGTGAATTCCCAGCCCACGAAAATCACCAGCAGCAACATGCCGAGCGAGAGGATCGAGAAAATCGAGTGCGAGCGCACCACGCCGAAGGCGTCCTTCCACGAGATGTCAAGTCCGAGCTCCCGGCGGCGGCTAATCTCATACAATCCAATCGCGGCGAAGGGGCCAATGAGAGCGAAACCCGACATGAGCGGGAAGAGCAAAGGTAGAGGACTTCCGGCAATGAGCCCAATGCCGACGACCGGGTAGATGAGGCCTAGAAAAATGAGGGATGACGGCATCGTCAAGAAATCCACTTTGCCTTTGGCCAGAGCGTCTTTGAGATCCGCTGGTCCGATCTTGCGCACACTGGGATAGACCGGAGTCGAATCCGGACCGGCAAACACATGAAACTTCGGCATTGGCATTCCTCCCGAGCCGGGCAACACGCGGTCACGAGGTCACATGGCGAAGCTCTGTCTAAAGCGGCTGGTCATACCGAACCGCGCGCTGCATTTACATTGTACGCTCTCATATAGAGGTTGTCGCTCTTGAGGGCGTGAGCATGAGAGAACGCACGCCGAAATGTTCTGAGGCACCGGTAACCTGGAGATTGGTTCGCGATGTGCAATTCCTCTCCTGCAGGGGAGCAATCGTATCTTACCTCGTGACTTAGCATCAGACAGGGGTGGCCCAATCCACAACTCTGCGGTAGAGATGCCAACTCGAATGTGCCAGGATCGGCACCACCACCGCGAGCCCGACGAAGAGCAGCAGGAAGCCGATCGCGAGGAGTGCGGCAACGATCAATCCCCAGAGCGCCATGGTGAAGGGGTTCGTCAGCACCGCCCTGACCGACGTCTGAATCGCCACCGGAGCCTCAACATCATGGTCGAGAAGCAGTGGAAATGAGACAACGCTGATGCTCAACGCCACCACGGCAAAAAAGAAACCGATCGCCGTACCGAATCCGACGAGTTTCCAGCCTTGCGGCGTGTCGACGACATTCGTCACAAATTGTCCGAGGGACTCCGGCGGCGCCGATCCAAAAAGCGCCACGTAAAGGGACTGGGCCGCGAACTCCCAGCCCACGAAAATCACCAGTAGCAACATGCCGAGCGAGAGGATCGAGAAAATCGAGTGCGAGCGCACGACGCCAAACGCATGCGTCCATGAGGTGTCGAGCCCGAGCTCCCGGCGGCGGCTTATCTCATAGAGGCCAATTCCCGCGAAGGGACCCACCAGAGCAAATCCCGCCATGAGCGGAAAAAGCAGGGGCAGAGCATAGCCGGCGAGGCAAATGCCAACGATCGGGTAGATCAGCCCTAAAAAAACGAGGGATGACGGCATCGCCAAGAAATCATCGATGCCCTTGGCCAGACAGTTTTTAAGATCTGCTGGCGCGATCTTGCGCACACTCGGATAGACCGGAGTCGAATCCGGACCGGCGATCACATGAAACTTCGGCATTGGCGTTCCTCCCAAACCGAGCAACACGCGGTCACGAGGTCAGATGGCGAAGCTCTGCACAAAGCGGCTAGTCACGCGAAACCGCATGCTGCAATTTTGCACATTATACGCTCTCATATCGGGGTTGTCGCTACCGAGATTAGGTGCGTGTCAAGAGAACGCAGGTGCCGTCAGGTTTTCGCTTGGCGCGACCTCGGGCCTCACGAGGGCAACGTTTCGCTGACGGCAAAACGGGCTGCGACTCGTTCTGCGTGCTTTAGAAATTGTTGGGTGGAACACGCAAGGACGGAGGCAGCGTCTCCGGGTCAGCGGAATAGACGCGATTGCCTTCGATGCGCAGGCGCCCTTCGGCGACGCAGGCGAGTGCGGCCGGATAGATTACATGCTCTTCCGCAAGGACGCGGCCGGCAAGCAACTCGGGCGTATCGGAATCAAGAACGGCGACCGCCGCTTGCGCGATAATCGGGCCTTCGTCCATCGCCGGCACCACGAAATGCACTGTGCAGCCATGGATTTTAACGCCATCGGCCAAGGCGCGCGCATGCGTGTCGAGCCCCCGATAGGCCGGCAGAAGCGCCGGATGAATGTTCAACATCCGCCCCTTCCACTGCCCGACAAACCAGGGCGTCAGCATCCGCATGAAGCCAGCAAGGCAGATGAGCTCGACACGATGCAATTCCAGCAAACACTGAATCGAGCGTTCGAATTCCTCGCGGCCAGCATAAATTTTGTGGTCGACGACGGCGCAAGCGATTTTATTTTCTGCCGCAAATCCCAATCCGGCCGCGTCGGGCCGGTTCGACAAAACAAGGACGATTTCGGCTGGGTAGGAGGGATCGCGGGCGCGCTCCACCAATGCCCGCATGTTGGAGCCGCGTCCGGAAATCAGTACAGCCGTGCGCTTGCGCCGGGTCGTCACAGCCCGAGCCGTCCGGAGAGGATGACCCGTTCGCCCGTCCCGGTTGGCACGATTTCGCCGAGCATGACCGGTTCCTCTCCGGCAGCGCGCAAAGCGCGCGAAACCTCGGCGGCCTTGCCACAATCCGTGATCACGGCCATCCCAATGCCGCAGTTGAAGGTCCGCAGCATTTCCTCCGCGGCAATGCGTCCCCGCGCCGCGAGCCAGCGGAAAACGGCTTGCACCGGGATCGCCGGAAGGTCGATTTTGACGCCAAGGCCCTTTGGCAGGACCCGTGGAAGATTGTCGGGAAAACCGCCGCCGGTGATATGGGCCAAGGCCTTGATGCCATCCGTCTCGGCCAAGACGCGCAGGAGCGGGCGCACGTAAATGCGGGTGGGCGTGAGCAGCGATTCTGCCAAAGCTTGGCCCGGCGCGAAAGGCGAAGGATCCGTCCAGGCGAGCGAAGCATCGGCGACAATTTTGCGCACCAGCGAAAATCCATTGGAATGAACCCCCGAGGACGGCAGGCCAAACACCACATCGCCGGCCGCGACGTCGACTCTGGGGAGAAGTCTTTCGCGCTCGACCGCGCCGACGGCAAAACCCGCAAGATCGTAATCGGCGCCCTCGTAAAGCCCGGGCATTTCAGCGGTCTCGCCGCCGATCAGCGCCGCCCCGGCCTCGATACAGCCTCGCGCGATGCCGCCGACGACACGCGCCGCAGCATCGGCATCGAGTTTGCTTGTCGCGTAATAATCGAGAAAGAACAGCGGCTCGGCGCCTTGCACGACGAGGTCATTGACGCACATCGCAACGAGATCGATTCCAATCGTGTCGTGAATGCCGGCCTCGATCGCGATCTTAACTTTGGTGCCGACCCCATCGTTGGCGGCGACGAGGAGTGGATCGCGAAAACCCGCCGCTTTAAGATCGAACACGCCGCCGAAACCGCCGATCTCGGCATCAGCACCGCGCCGCCTCGTGGCGCGCACAACCGGCTTGATTTTTTCGACCAGCGCATTGCCCGCATCGATATCGACGCCGGCACCGGCATAGGTGAGGCCATTCCTCTTTGTCATGTTTGTCCTGGCAGAAGCCCAATCATGTCAGCGTTTTTCCCAAATTTGGCGCCAAAAAATTCCAGAAGCATGATCTTCAGGAAATTTGCAGACTTTTTGGGTAAGATCATGCGAAAAAACGGAAGACCTGAAAAGATAAGGGGCGCATCCGGTTGGAGCGTTTCTGGGGAGGGGACGGACTCAACGAATTTTCGCGATCCGGAGGGGCCGCTTGCCAAATTGCTGTACCCGCTGTTGCCTGAGAGGGCAAGATCACGAAGCAATCTTCGCGGCGCACGGCCAAGCCATGCTTGGGATCGGATCGCCCCCATGTTAGATGGCAAGAAGACCGCCGGACGGCTCGTTCCAGCGGCCCCCTCAATCCGCCTGCAACTGGATCCGATGAGGCTCCTTTACAGCTGCTAAGGCATAGATGTTAAGGGCTCCCATCGTCGAAGCAAACAAATGATATCTCATTTCCGCAGCTTGCCGAATTTGATTACGCTTGGCCGCCTCGTGCTCGTGCCCGCGATCATCGCGATGATCGCCACAGAGCGATGGAAAGAAGCCTGTGTTGTGTTCGTCATTGCGGGGATTTCGGACGGAGTCGATGGCTGGATCGCCAAGACCTTCAATCTTCGCACTGAACTTGGGGCCTATCTCGATCCGCTAGCGGATAAGGCCCTCATCGTGTCGATCTATGTGGCGCTCGCCATCGCCGCAGTGATTCCCGCGACGATCGCCATCATTGTCGTTGCGCGTGACATCATGATCATCGGGGCGTTCATGATTTCACTCATCATGCGCAAGCCGGTGACGGTCAAGCCGCTGATGATCTCGAAGCTCAATACGCTAGCGCAAATAAGCTTTGCCGCAGCGGTCCTCGCCGTCAAGGCGTTCTCTTTTCCCGCGGGCGCTTGGTTCGAGGCTTCGCTTTATCTTGTAGCGGCTTTGACCCTCGCCTCCACGGCCGCCTATTTCGGCCAATGGATCAGACACATGAATTTTTGATAAAATCATGCCGCTTGCGAACAATGAAGGGATGCGGCTCGGGCGAGAAGAAATGGATTTTCTCCGAGAGCGGGATGAGAAAAAGGGGAATTTGGTTTCCCGCCCGCATCCCCTCTTGGAAACGATCACGTTCATGATTTCGATGATTAAGTCCAAAATCATCGTGATCGAGCCGCGTGCTCGGCGGTGATCGGCTTGCAGAGCTGGTGGGGAGAGCTGGTGGGAAGAACGAGCGGAAGGTGGGAGCGATGCGGGTCGAATGGCAGATCGGCTTTTGGATCGGCGCGTTTTTACTTCTCGTTCTTTTGCTGTGGCTTTTCAGCGGCGTGCTGCTGCCTTTCGCCGCCGCTGTCGCGCTCGGCTATCTATTGAACCCTGTTGTCGACCGGCTTGAGAAGCTGGGGCTCAACCGGCTCGGCGCCACACTTCTCATCATGACGTGCCTCGCGCTTATCCTGGTCCTGATTTCGGTTTTGATCCTGCCCGTTCTGTGGCGTCAGCTCGCCAGTTTCATCGAGGCCTTCCCATCTTATGCGATCACGCTGGAAGAACTGATTTCGGACCAGGCCGAGCGCCTTTCACGCGACTATGGCGGCATTCTGATCGAAAAGCTTGGTCTTGGAAACAAAAGCAGCCGGGAGCTCGCAAACGCCACCAATGATCTCATCGCCCAAGCCACCCAATGGGTGGCGTCGTTTCTGAATTCGCTCCTAACGCGCGGCGCGGCGCTGATCAGCCTTCTTTCGCTCCTTGTCGTCACGCCCGTCGTCGCCTTTTACATGCTGCTCGATTGGGAGAGGATGCTCACGACGATCGATGGGCTTGTGCCGTTGCGTCACCGGGAGACGGTGCGAGGGCTTGCGCGAGAGATCGACAGGGCCTTGGCGGGATTTTTGCGCGGCCAATCGCTTGTGTGCCTCTTTCTCGGCGCCTGGTATGGCATTGGCTATACGCTGATCGGGCTCAATTTCGGCCTTTTGATCGGTATCACGGCCGGGATCTTGAGCTTTATCCCTTATGTCGGCTCCGTGACAGCCCTGGTCTTGTCCTCCACGGTCGCGATCGTGCAGGACTGGCCGCAATGGGAGTTGCTCGCCATGGCGATTGGCGTATTTTTGGTTGGCCAGTTCCTCGAGGGCAATATTTTGGCGCCGAAACTCGTCGGCGATTCGGTCGGGCTGCATCCGGTATGGCTGATTTTCGCGCTTTTGGCGTTCGGCAGCTTGTTCGGTTTCACCGGCCTCATCACCGCGGTTCCCCTCTCCGCCGCCGCCGGAGTGATCTTGCGGTTTGCGGTCAAGCGCTACCGCGAAAGCAATCTTTATACGAACGGGTCCGGACCCAGCCCTAAGATTCTCCTCGAACCCCATTCTCTCGATAAGGACGGGCGCCATTGAGATGACCGGGGAGACACCTCGCCGGCCGCGGCCCGCAAGCCCTCAATTGACGCTGGAACTCGCTCCGGAGCCGGGCTTTGAGCGCGAAAATTTCGTTGTGTCGGGATCGAATGAGCAAGCCTATGCGATGATCGAGCTCTGGCCAAGCTGGCCGGATCCGATGCTGCTCATCCTCGGGCCGCCGGGCTCCGGCAAAAGCCATCTTGGCGCAATCTGGGCTTCGATTGCCAAGGCCTGCATTCAACCGGCCGCTTCGCTGGCGGCGGCGAATATTGAAGCCCTGGCGGCCGCGGGGCCCCTCCTCCTTGAGGACGCCGATGCGATCGGCGAAGCCGAAGCGCAGCTCTTCCATCTGATCAATCTGATGCGCGAGCGGCATATGGCGCTGATGATCACGGCGAAGGCGCCGCCCGATGCCTGGCGTTTGCGGACGGCCGACCTCTTATCGCGTTTGCGGCTCGCGCCAACGGTCTCAATCGGTCCTCCCGACGATGACCTGATGCGGGCTGTCCTCGTCAAGCTCCTGATCGACCGGCAACTCGTCATCGACACGAATGTGATCAGCTATATTGCCTTGCGGCTCGAACGTTCGCTCGATGTGGCGCGCTCTTTTATCGATGCGCTCGATCGCGAGTCTCTGGCGCGCCATCACCGAATTTCCCGCGCGATCGCGGCAGATGTGTTGCGCACCTTCGAAGGCGGAGGGCATGCGACTGGAGATTCATTCCGGTCGGAGAGCGAGCGCTTATAGCCGCCCGTGATGCCAATGTTTAGGGCCCGACATAGCGGATCGTTCGGCCGTTGGGGTCGGTGATGGTTTCTCCAATAGTGACTTCGCTCACTGACCGTCCCGTGGCCATGCTCGCCGCGCCATCTTTTGCTCCGCCAGGATTTGCATTTGGCGTGTCCAGCACCGCGAGAGCATGGCGTTCGCGCTGAGAAAGCTTCTTGATTTCAGAAATTTTACGAAAATCCTCGGGCTGGTGGTGACCGCCGGAAGAGCCCATAAAAATCCTGATCCCAGCTTGCGTCATGACGGCGTCGCCATGCTTCAAACTCTCGTCGTCCATAAGATCGATCGGGCCGTCCGGCCGGTGATGGTCCTCTTTGTCAGCAAGGATATGCCGGCGCGCCGCGAGCCTATGGTGATGACTCGCGCGCCTGCGAACATCCGCGCCGCCCCCTGACCTCGGCATTTGGCCAGGACCGGCTTCAAAAGGACGCGTCTCCGGAACGGCAGGCTGGAACAAAAAATCAAAAAAACCAGCCTGTGCGATCGCCGGAAAGAAAATTCCGATGCCAGACAGACAGGAAGCCATCATCCATCGGCGATGGTCACGCATAATTTTCATAATCAAACCCGCAACTCGCGCCTCTGAGGCCGAACCAAAAGCTCTGTGCTTATAGAACTCGACTTAAAATAGGTGGACCTCGGCCCGACTCAAATGCTTTTTCTTATCCGCTCATATTCAGCGCGGATCATACATGCGCCATAACGGCGTTCAAGCCGCAGGATCGTAAAATGGCCCCGCGCGACCGTCTGGAAATGTTCGGCGAAGGCATAATTGATCGCAGCTCCGCCCGCGGCGCCGAGCAGCGGAACGCTTTGGGCCATAAACTTTTGCGAGACCGCGACACCGAAATGACTGCCGATTTGCGCCACCAAACGAACAAGCGCCGGCGCCGCCTCATGCGTGGTGCCGCGGGCCGCAAGATAGCTTGCCGCTTCGCTCACCGACTTCGCCAATAGAGCGCGAAGCGCGAAATAACCGGTTTCAACCGCGGTTCTGTCTCGAAAATTCGATTCTTCAGCATCAACAGACACAGCTTGGCCAGAACCGGGCCCGCCACCAAGGGCAAAAACCTCGAGGCAGGCGATCGCGGTTCGCGGATCGGACAAGTCCTGCCCCTCGGCACGGCCAATGTCGGCAATCGAGCGCAGCATGATTGTCGTGGAAAATGGCAATTCGACCGGCAGGCTCGAAATACCAAAAGCACCGCCCGCGGCGCCGGCGAGAACCGCGATGCTCTTGTGCATGCGGCGCCGGTCCTTGAGCGGCTTGCCGGCAAGGCTCCGTAACGCGAAATCAAGGCCGCGCCTTACAGCGGCCTCCGCTGCCCTATTCGCGATCGCCGCGATGTTCCCCGGCAGCATCGATCCGATGGCGCCTGCCTTGCGGCCTAGAATTGAACTCAGCCGGATCGCGAGACTCGTTCGTTCGAGTTCGCGCATGGCCCGTTCCAAAGCCTGCAGATCTTCGATCGAGAGCCGTGACGCCCCCTCGGGAACGGCCAGGACTCCGGCACGGGATGGCTCCAGGTTCACCAGGGATTTCATCGAATCCTCACGAATAATATTCATTTTGCCGCAAGCGGAATAAACGCGCAACCGTTTCACAAAAAATGAGCAACGCCGCCCCCTGCCCTGGGCTTGACCAAAATGGACAATTGACGCCAGCCAAGCGATGTGAATTTACAACATAAGTCTATCATTCTCATCATCAAGCCGTAACGTGGCGTTTCAGATTGCCGTGCATTTTTTAAGTGGTTGAATTTGTGCGCACTTGAAATCGTGTTTCATTCAATATTGGTATTTTGAAAGAGATTTAATCTCATCCATTTTTCGGATCGCGAGCGCTGTTTCGATCAAATCCAATCACTTTGGTTCGAATGCCTCAACGCTAGCCTGGCACATTCGCCACATGGCATGTGGAACGAAATTATGAAAACTTGGAGAAGTTGGGCGGCAAACTCAGCGGTAACTTTGGCCTTGGTGGCCTTGCCGCTCGTGGGGTCGGCCGCTCTGTCGCCCTCTCCCGCCGCGGCCGGCAGCACCCGGCTTGCCACGCACGCCCCTGTCGGCGGCCCGACGAGCGTGCCCTATGGATGGGCGGATTTCTGCCGCCGTTATGCTGGAGAATGCGAAGGAGGTGCTCTCGCCCCCGCGACATCACGCTGACACCGAAGGCGATGAAGGACATCGAACGGGTCGGCCAATGGGTCAATGCCCATATTAGGCCGGTATCGGACATCGCGCATTGGGGCGTCATCGACCAGTGGGACTACCCGTCCGACGGAAAAGGCGATTGCGAGGACTACGCCCTCGTCAAGCGCAAGATCCTCATTGAGGAAGGCTTTCCGCGTCAAGCCCTGCTGATGACGGTCGTCAAGGATGAACACAATGATGGTCACGCGGTCCTGACCGTCAAAACCAATGCTGGCGATTTCGTCCTCGACAATATGAATGACGAGGTAAAGCCCTGGGACCGCACCGTCTATCGTTTTGTCAAGCGCCAGGCACAATCCGACCCGAACATGTGGGTGCAAATCGGCGATCCGACAGCGGCACCAGATTATGTTTCAAGAGAGAAGGTTTCTTTGCACTTTTTCATGTGGCCGGCCGCAGACTTCCAGTCACTTGACGGGACGTTAGAATTTCAGCCGGGGAAATCGAACGCCCTTTCGCTCACTCCCATGATCGTTTCCAAAAAAGCCTCCGGCTTTTTCGATACCAGCTCTATCGCCTCTGATTGAGCAACAATGGATAACGCTCGAGGGTAAGGTCTGGATTCTGAAGTGAGAACCTGCACATTTCAAGAAAATATGCGGCAACGGGGTTGTGCGGCTGCGTCTCGGACTGGAGATATGACACCATTGCAATGATGGCTTCAATCCTTGCGCCCGCACAAATTTCATTGGCAGGGGGATAGTCGGCTCTTCTCTGATCAAATTGGCTGTGCTCATTCATGGCTTAGGCCCTCCGAAAATACCGATCTTGCAAAACGAGACATGAATGTCCGTGTGGTGTTTGCAGCCTGTTACCAATTATCATCCTGTTTCGTGGATATGCGCCAGTGGAAAGCCGGCCAAGCCACCCGCATTGACTTGCAGTGGGAGCGAGACATCATGCCGTTGGCGCCATCGACAAATGTGGTGTCACCGAATTTTCCAGCGGCTTGCGGGGCAGGCGCCCGCTCGAAAATTCCAGAACTCCCGGCCGGTCCCAGTCGCCTTCCGGACGCAGAATCACCATGGGTCCGCTCTTCAATGATATGGGATCGGCCATTGGTTCAAGATCGATCACCATTTCCGTATAGCGGTAATCCGAGAACACGAATTGTTCCCGGTCCGGCAATGGCTTTGCGCCAAATCTTGCCCAAAAGGACTCCAGCCCTTCGCGGGAATGTCCGTAGATGCGGCGGAATCCCTTGCACCGGGCAAAGTCGATTCCGGTGCGAACCAAGTCGAATGCGAGTGTGGACCGCCGAAAACTCTTACGCACGGCAAGGCGTTCAAGCTTAACAAACTCGCTAAAAAATCGCACTCGAAGGCATCCGGCGGGCTCCCCATCGATGAAGCCAATGAAATGCGTCGCGCAATGATCATTGCCGTCGAACTCTTCGACGAAGGACAATCTTGTTCCGCCATATAGACCGATGCACGGATCGTATAGACCATCAGAAGATCGTCGAGGCTACGGGCAACTCTCACTTCAGTCCGACGGTTGCTCCGCCCAGCCACTCACTGACTTCTCATATGTCGTTGGCCGCTCGCATGTGGCGATACACCCAAAGTGAATTTGGCGCGGAGGCCGCGAGCGGGTGGAACCCGAGCCGGATCAAGAACGCCCTGCCTTTGGGGTGCTTGGCCTCGCGTAGAGTTCCGCCTCGCACAGATTTCATGCCTGAGCCATTCCATGACATTGCCCGTTGCTCCCGCGGCCATTCCGGTCATGCAAAGGGCCCATACATAAATGGCCGCGGCTGTTTCGCCCGGCCGCACCAAATGGGATTGGCTCGGGTCTGAGACGTTGAGGTCGCCGTCAAGGAGGCGCTCAAAACCGTCGTGATTAAGGAGCAAGGCTGCGAAACAGCCGACGATTTCATGTCCGTTTCTAATCGCCAGGATGCTGCGGGAATAATGCTGCACCCGCTCAAGCGCCCGTAGGTTCCTTTGAGGCCCGGAATGTGCCGGGCGGTCAGCGTGGCCAGATAAGGGAGGTCTTCGTCGGCCGCGGGCGCGACCGAAAATCGCCGGTTTGGCGGAAAATGATCCAAGTCCAGGGAATCGCGTTGGTGCGGCAAATAATTGTCGGGCATTCAGCGGCATTGTTTTTGCTTCCTACAAATGATAACAGTTAAATGTTCCCTGATGTTAATGCCCTTATATTGCCATTATGGATCAATGTCGTGGCCCCAAAATTGCTACGAGGCGGTGCAAAACCGCATCGCGAAGTCCCGGACGTTTTGCGATCCGTGTCGTGGGACGATCTGCGTGTTTTTCTCAGCTGCGCTGAACAATGCAGTTTTCGAAAAGCGGCAAAAATTCTGAAAATCAATTCGGCAACGATTGTTCGCCGAATTGAGCGGCTTGAACAGGTGATTGGGTGCCGCTTGTTTGTTCGGCACACCGACGGCGTGTCGGTGACAGCCGAGGCCCGCATGATGATGGAACATGCAAGGGCAATGGAACGCGCGACGTTCAATATTGTGCGTCAGTCGCAGATTTCTCTCGAAGGGGCCCGTGGGATCGTGCGGGTTGCCATCACCGAAGGGCTAGGCACCTATTGGGTTTTGCCAAGGCTTCTCGAATTTCAAAAATCCAACCGCTATCTTACGTTCGAATTACAAGAAACAATGGAATTCACGGATGTCGGCCGGTTACAGGCTGATATTTCAATCCAATTCCGGCGCCCGGAGCGCCCCGATCTCATGGCTGTGCAGCTCGGGTATCTACATAACTATCCATTTGCGTCAGAGTCCTACAAGAATTTGTATGGTGTACCAAGGATCTTGAGTGAACTAAAATTTCACAGGGTGATTTAACAAATCTCGCCCCTGCTTGAAGATGGCGCCTATGAGCGCGCATTGGGTGTGGAAAGTCTCGAAGGTATCGTTGGCGTAAGGACCAATACGAGTTCCGCTATTCTTTACGCGGTTGAGCGGGGCGCCGGGATTGGCGTGCTGCCAAATTATGCGCTGGCGCTCGGCGCAAAGCTTGTGCCCATTGATGTCGGATTGAAGCATCGGCTCGAGATATGGATGACCTATCACCCGGATCTTCGGAATTCCTACCGTCATATGCTGGTTGTCGATTGGCTACGCCAAATTTTCGATGGGCGGCGATTTCCGTGTTTCGATGAGGAATTCATCCACCCGCGCGATCTCATGCCGCTCATGTCCGACACCACTTTAACAAGCAGCATCGAGGGATTTGCCGCTCCCAATCCGGCCGTGCTGGGCGCCGGCTAGAACGTGATCCTTTCGGATGGAATCGGACCACGCTCAAGAGCCTTTGATGATGACGCATCATCTTTTCGAAAAACCAATGCCCACTTTCGCGGATCATGCTCTCTTTCATGACGCATGATCCTTTCGCTAAACCGGTGCCCACTTTCGCGGATCATGCTTTAGGCAAGACCGCGTCAATTGCCGCCATGATGAACCCATAGGACAAAGACGAGACGGCAGCAGAGAGAGCGCTGCCGCTTTCCCGCAGCTCTCACGTGGCACGCGGCGCCAATTCAAAGCCAGAAATCCTAGCGGGCGTTCGCACACAATTTGTGCCAGGCACACACGCATATAGCGCGCTCAATCGCTTGCAAGTCAATGCAAGCGCATCAGGCCAATTTGCGCCTTCTTACACGATCCTCAGCAAATGCTTTGGGATCAGGACCAACGATAAATGGCCCATTTGCACCGGTTCCCCAGAGGACGCCGGAGGGCGCAAACAACGAAGGGCGGCGGCGCCATCGCCATCCCGGCCAAGCCAGCACCCCTGCTGTTTCATTTGTTGACCTGCGAAGATCACGCCGGTCAATGCAAGGTTGAGTCGTTCAAGAGCCTCTTTACAATGGCAGCCATGCTCTTGAAACCGGCTTTGACAAAGGGATCTGAAGCTATAGCGAAGTGACATCGCTCTTTGGACCATGACCATTTCAGTCAGTCTGGCCCCACGGTCTCACTCTCTTTGTTTGATCGCATGACGCTTGCCAAAAACTCCGCACCCTTTGGGGTCATGCTTTAGCTGCCCGTTTGCGCCATTTCCTCGGGGGCCGCGGCGCAGGCAGGTTCGCTCCGTTCGGTCAGTTCGCTCCGTTCGGTCAGTTCGCGCACTTCGCTCACTTTGCTCACTTTGCTCACTTCGCTTACTTCGCTTTGATCACTCTAGAGCACTCAGAGCACTCAGAGCAGGCTTCGCGGGTTTCGCAGGTTTGGAGGGTTTGGCCGGCAAAGGGAAACTCGGGCACATGGGCGTTGGAATCTCAACCTCGACTTCGAGCGTTGAGACCGCCTGGCCGCGTTCCATCTTGACCTTGATTCCTTCCTGCTCGACCGGAAAATGCTTGGCGATCACCGCCATTATTTCTTCTTGAAGAATGGCGATCAGATCGGACTTGCCGGAGACCGCGCGTTCATGCGCAAGGAGGATTTGCAGCCGCTCTCTGGCGACCGGCGCGGTGGTGCTCGGTCGCTTGAAGAAATTGATGAGTTTCATGCGGCCCTCCGTCCGAACAGCTTGCCAAACAGGCTCTTCCTGTCACTTGGAACAATCACCTCCAGGGCTTCGCCATTCAGCCGCTTTGCCGCGTCGAAATAAGCGCGGGCGGCCGCGCTTGCCGGGTTGTTGAGGGTGATTGGCGAACCAAGATTGGAGGCGCGCAACACTTCGTTGCTCTCCGGAATGATCCCGATAAGGGGGATGGAAAGAATCTCAAGCACGTCGTCGACATTCAGCATTTCGCCGCGGCCGGCGCGCACCGCATCGAAACGCGTGAGCAAAAGATGCTTCTCGACGCGCTCGCCTTTTTCCGCCCTTTCCGTCTTGGAGTCGAGAAGACCAATGATGCGATCGGAGTCGCGAACCGAGGAGACTTCAGGGTTGGTCACGACGATCGCGACATCGGCGTGGCGCATGGCGAGCGTGGCGCCCCGCTCGATGCCGGCCGGGCTATCGCAGATGATCCAGTCGAATTTCTCCTTCAACTCGGCGATGACGCTGGAAACGCCCTCGTCCGTCAAGGCGTCTTTGTCCCGCGTCTGCGAGGCGGGAAGCAAGGAAAGCGTCGGCACGCGCTTGTCGCGGATGAGGGCCTGCACGAGCTTGGCGTCGCCTTGAACGACATTGATCAGGTCGTAGACCACGCGGCGTTCGGCGCCCATGACGAGATCGAGGTTGCGCAGCCCGACGTCGAAATCGATGAGCACGACATTTTTGCCACCGCGAGCCAGCGCCGCACCCAACGCCGCGGTGGACGTCGTCTTGCCGACGCCCCCTTTACCCGAAGTTACGACCAGAACCTTGGCCATTTTGCTGTCTCCCATTTTGACTCAGTCCTGAGTCATCACCATTGAATCGCCGTCGAGCCAAACCTGAATTGGCCGGCCGCGCAGATGCGCGGGCATGTCCTCGGCCACCATGTAAAGACCGTCGATCGAAAGCAGCTCGGCTTCGAGTTTGCGGCAGAAAATCCGGGCGCGCGCATCGCGTGAGCCGGCGATGGCCCTGCCCCGCAGCGTTCCATAGATATGGATCGAGCCGCCGGCGATCACTTCGGCGCCCGAGGCAACGGATCCGACGACAATCACATCGCCCTCGGGATGCACAATGCACTGGCCGGAGCGGACCGGACTGTCGAGCAGCAAGGAACCTGGATGCGAAGGCCGCGCGCCTGCCTCGGCAAGAGGAGAAGCGGCGCCGTTTGAAGTGTCAGCCGCCTCCGGCGCGGGATCGGACTGAGGGGCGGAATCGGGCAAAGGAGCCGGCGTCTCCGCGGCGGCGGGAGGAATGTCGCCCGGGATGGCCGTGGCCTGCCGCCCGCTCAACAGCAGGGGCGGCATCGCAAAGTCGAGCCAGGACGGCTCGGCGCCTTCAATGCCCATCACCTTGATGTTGCGCTCGGCGAGGTTTTGCAAAAGCTCCGCGACGCCCTGCTTGCCAGGCTGAAGAACAGCAAGGTCGAGAACGACCGGCCGCCCGAAGAAAAACCCCGGCGAGCGGGCAAGCCACGCGTCGAGCTCGGCAAGCCAGTTCGCCAAGGGTGGCTCCGGTGCCAGCACCATGGCGTGATAGGTGCGTCCATGAAACCTGATGGAATGACGGGGGCTGGCAACGGCTGTCACGGGGGCGCCTCAAAATTTGCTTTCCTTGATTTACGCAACGTATGGTTAACGCCTGGTTAAGGTTACGGCCGTCTTCTCCGGTTTCGTTGGGTTTTGTGCTGGAAATGGCCAGACGAGCGAAGGTGCGGCTTTGGCCGCGTTCCAAACGCGCGAGCAAGGGCCTATCGGGCGCGGGGGCGGCGCAGATCGAGGGTCAGCGGGAAGTCGCCCGAGCGCTCCTCGGGAGGCACGTCGATCGCGCCCGGCGTGTGGCCGTGATCCTGGAAACGTGCAAGCCGACGCGCCTCTGCCTCAAAACTGTTCACCGGAAAGGTGTCATAGTGGCGCCCGCCGGGATGCGCGACATGATAAACGCAGCCGCCAAGCGCGCGGCCGTTCCAGCCATCGACGATGTCGAAGGTCAAGGGCGCATGGACGGGTATCGTTGGATGCAGGCCATTGGCGGGTTGCCAGGCCTTGAAACGCACCCCGGCGACGGCTTCGCCCGAAATCCCCGTCGCCGTCAAAGGGACGCGGCGTCCATTGCAGGCGATGACATGGCGGCCCTGCACCAGGCCGCTTGCCTTTATCTGCAAGCGCTCGACCGAGGAATTGACATAGCGCACGGTTCCGCCCGCGATGCCCTGCTCGCCCATCACATTCCACGGTTCAAGCGCCTGCCGCACTTCGAGCTTGACGCCGCCATGCTCAACAGCGCCGCAGAAGGGAAAGCGGAATTCGAACTGCGCCTGGAACCACGCTGGATCGAACGCATAGCCCGCCCGCCCGAGGTCGGCGAGGACGCCCAAAAAATCCTCCCAGACGAAATGCGGAAGCATGAAACGATCATGCAAGGCGGTGCCCCAGCGCACCAGATCGCCTTGCTGCGGTTCTTGCCAGAACCAAGAAACGAGCGCCCGCAGCAGCAATTGCTGCGCGAAGACTCATTCGCGCATCGGGCGGCATTTCAAAGGCCCGGAATTCGACCAATCCAAGCCGCCCCGTAGGGCCATCCGGAGAATAGAGCTTGTCGATGCAAATTTCCGCGCGATGGGTATTGCCTGTCACATCGACCAAGAGGTTGCGGTAAAGGCGGTCGACAATCCACAGCGGCGCCGGTTCGCCGGCGCGCGGCGTGCTGGCAAGCGCGATTTCAAGTTCATAAAGTTGATCGTGGCGGGCTTCGTCGACGCGCGGCGCCTGGCTCGTCGGCCCAATGAAAAGCCCCGAGAAGAGATAGGAAAGCGAAGGATGGCGCTGCCAATAAAGCACCAGGCTCTTCAGCAAATCGGGCCGCCGCAGCACGGGCGAATCGGCGGGCGATGACCCGCCGAGCACGACATGATTGCCGCCGCCGGTCCCGGTATGGCGGCCGTCGATCATGAATTTGTCGGCGCCGAGCCGGACCTGACGGGCATCTTCGTAGAGGCCCCGCGTTGTTTCGACGAGCGCCCGCCAGCTTGCCGAGGGATGGATGTTCACCTCGATGACGCCGGGATCGGGCGTCACCTTGATGACGTTGATGCGCGGATCGAAAGGCGGCGGATAGCCCTCGATATGCACCGGCAGGCCGGCGGCCTCGGCGCTCGCTTCGACCGCCGCGAGGAGTTCGAGGTAATCCTCCAAGGCCACGACCGGCGGCATGAACACGCAAAGCACACCATCCCGCGGTTCGACCGCCAGCGCCGTGCGCACCGCGCCCGCGATCGCCTCCTGCTCGATGCGCTCTTGCCGCGCGCCCGGCGCTGTTGCCGCACTTTCGAAATGCTGCACCATTTCTAGGCGATCCGGCAGGGCGCCCCGTTCTTCCAGCGGATCCTGAGCGACGATAAACGGATAGGACGACGGCGGAACCCAAGGCAGCGACGGCAAGGGCAGCCGGTAGCCCACCGGCGAATCGCCAGGAACAAGAAAAAGATTGCCGCGCCGCAAAGCCCATTTTTCGCTTTGCCAGCGCGGCCGTGCCGCGGCGCTCCCCGGGCCTGCTTGCGCATTCCAGCGTTGAACCGGAAGAACAAAGCCGACCGGCTTCGTCAGCCCCCGCGTAAAAGTCCGAATCATGCGGCTGCGCTCTTCCGCATCCTCGATTTTCGGATCAAGAGGATCGGTATTTTCCGGCAGATTGGCTTCCTTGACGAGCCACGCCGCCGTGTCTTCATAGGCAGGCACGATAAAGTCAACGTCGATTCCGAGCCTTCCGGCGATATTCGTGGCGAGACGTCTCGGCTTCTTCCCTCAGCTCCTTACCGAGCGATGCCTTCGCCCTTTCCGATGTTTCAGGCCCGGCCTGATCGCCTGGGACGATGTCCGCGAAGAGGCTGGGATTGTTCCAGATGGGCTTGCCGTCTTTGCGCCAGTAGAGCGAAAAGCCCCAGCGCGGCAGGCTTTCGCCCGGATACCATTTGCCTTGCCCATGATGCAGCATGCCGCCTGGCGCGAAGCGCGCCTGCAAGCGGCGGATCAATTTGTCGGCAAGCACGCGCTTCGTTGGTCCAACGGCGGCTGTGTTCCATTCCTCCGATTCGAAATCGTCGATCGAGACAAACGTCGGTTCGCCGCCCATTGTCAGGCGGACATCGTTGCGCGCAAGATCGGCATCGACTTTTTCGCCAAGCGCGTCGAGCTTTGCCCAGGCGGCCTCGGAAAATGGCAGGGTAATCCGCGGCGCCTCGCCGATGCGGGTGACCCGCATATCGAAATGGAAATCGACATTGGCCGGCTCGACCAGCCCCGAAATCGGCGCGGCGGAGCGATAATGCGGCGTCGCGGAAAGCGGCAAATGCCCCTCGCCGCAAAACATGCCCGATGTCGCGTCCATCCCGATCCAGCCAGCGCCGGGAATATAAACCTCGGCCCAGGCGTGCAGATCCGTGAAATCATGCTGCTGTGCCTTTCGGGCCGTCGACCGGCTCGACATCGGCGCGCAATTGAATGAGATAGCCCGAGACGAAACGCGCCGCGAGGCCGAGATGGCGCAGCATCTGGACGAGCAGCCAGGCCGAATCGCGGCAGGATCCCGAGCCAAGCTCGAGGGTTTCCTCAGGCGCCTGGACGCCCGGCTCCATCCGGATCACATAGCGAATCGCCTTCTGCAAAGCGATGTTGAGATCCACGAGAAACGTAACGATGTGGACCGGTCCCTTGGGCAAGCCCGCGATATAGGCCGCAAGACGCGGACCGAGGGGTTCCGCATCAAGGTAAGGCGCAAGCTGCGCCTTCAATTCGGGCTCGTAATCGAAGGGAAATTGCTCGGCGTAGGGCTCGATGAAAAAGTCGAAAGGATTGATGACCGCAAGTTCCGCGGTCAGATCGACCTCGACTTTGAATTCGGTCACTTTTTCCGGAAACACGAACCGCGCCTGCCAATTGCCATGCGGGTCCTGCTGCCAGTTCACGAAATGCTCGGCGGGCGTCACCTTCAGCGAATAGGCCGGGATTTTGGTGCGGCAATGCGGCGCCGGGCGCAGCCGGATGGTCTGCGGCTCCAGCACCACCGGCCGGTCATATTTGTAGTGGGTGACGTGATGGATAGCGGCGGAGATCGTCACGCGTGATCCGTCCAAAGCGTTCTGGAATGGGCGTGCCCAAGGCGGCACGCGGTGATACGGGGACGCCGCGCGCTAACCCGCCCCCGCCACGTGGCGCCACGTGTCCTGAGCCGGATATAACACACCGCCCTGAACTACAGCAATTTTCACGCCAAGCCCAGAGATCAAGGATGGCAGTAGTGTCTAAGTTTGAATTTCCACTTTCGGTAGAGTCGAGATGTGGCGCGGTGGCTGTAGGTCGAGCATATCTGTTCTCCGCCCCTTTCGTCTGGCGGTGCCTTACTGGCTCGACCGTGGCTCCGTTTCCACATCCCGCTCATCGAACCGGACATGCAGATTTCCCGCATCCGGCTCTCGGACAAGACTTCACGCCTTCACCCACGGCACGTCGTGCCCAAGCCGGGTCAGGCGTACGAGCCCGAAGTGCCCGTAAAGGTGCGAGAGTGGATAGCGCCCCGCCCTTGCGTCGCCTGACCTTGTGCTTGAATCGCAACCACCGGCGCAACCGCACTGCTGCGTAGTTGTCGAGCGCCCGATACGCCTTGTTGACGGTGCCTACCTGGAAGTAGTTGGCCCATCCGCGCAGCGTGCGGTTCAGCTTCGCCACCAGCTCTGTGGTCTCTTGCCATGTCCCCGCTCGGTCGGTCAGCGCGTGGACTTTCTCGACCACGCGCTTGATGCTTTTCTTTGATGGCCGGTGTCCCAGGCGTGCCTGGCCGGTCCTCGCCGAGTACATCCGTCCGAACGTGTATCCCAGGAAGTCGAACTCCCCTTCCGGCACCTTGCAGATTCGTGTCTTCTCCTCGTTCACCGTCAGCTTCAGCTTGCCCATGATCTCGCGCAGGTGGTGCAGCGCTGCTTCGGCGTTGCCCTTCCGGCACAGGATCACGAGGTCGTCGGCGTAGGTCACGAGGCGACGTGCCGAGGCTTTGCTCCAACCCGAGCTTCTTCCATCCCAGCACAAACCGGCGCATGTAAAGATTCGCCAGCAGTGGTGAGATGGGTGAACCCTGCGGAATGCCGCGCCGGTTGTCCCGGGCCTCGGTCGTGCGTGTCTTCCTTCCTCGATCATCGGTTTCTTCCACGGGGCAGTCCAGCCACATCTTGATCAAATGCAGCACGCGCCGATCAACGATCCGGCGCGCTACCGACTTTAAGTAGGTCGGCATGGGGAATGCTCCCGAAGTAGTCCGCGAGGTCGGCGTCAACGACGTCCGGGTGGCCACGGAACAGCAGCTCTTCCACCTCGACCACCGCCTGCTGGGCGTTTCGCCCGGGACGATAGGCGTATAGTTCCGGTGGAAGGTCGGCTTCGAAGATCGGTTCCAGCACCAGCATCGCTGCTGTCATGCAGACTCGATCCCGCAAGGTCGAGATGCCCAGCGGCCTGAGTTTGCCGTTGGCCTTCGGTATGAACACTCGTCTGATCGGCTCCGGTTGGTAAGTCTCCTGCCTGAGCGCAAGCGCCAGTTCGCCAAGCCACCGCTCGACCCCGTACGCCTCGATATCCGCGAAATCCTGACCGTCGACACCCGGCGCGCCCTTGTTGGAGCGGCACTGGGCGTAGGCATGCGCCAGAATATCTTCGCGGCTGATCTTGTCGTATAGGGCGTAGAAGCGATAGCCGGCTTCTGCCTTCGCTTTCGCGTGTAACGCCTTCTGCAGTTTCTGAACACTCTTCGGAGTTGATAGGTTGCCCAATCTCCAGGTCCCTCACCACGTCTTGCGTCTGTCTTGAACTGAGGTCCCTTCCCTCCACCGGAATTACCCGGTTTCAGCGGTACTACGAACCTCTCCGCCACCCCAGGGCGCCCGGCCTGTCCCTCACGGGCGTCCGGTTGGTCATCCCTGACCACGCCTTAGGGCTTCCCGTGTTGCGTGCGCTTTCCTTGTGTACATGCTGCCGCCACTACCCCGGTGCAGCGGCTGGGCGTATTCTTCGCTCATTCACCCAGCCGTATCAGCCTTCCCCGAAAGGGTCGTCGGGTCGGCCTGCACATCGTCCTTTTCGAGATTCCATGAGGCGATGGATAGCGACCGGCATTCTGGCAGAGTGAGGTTGCTTACCACCCACTCTGGAGGCGACCATGCAATTTGTAGCTGACCGACTCGAAGCATCGACCGCTATCCGCACCGATCTTGGCGCAATCTTCATCTCATTGGAACTCAGTCGATCGAGCTGGGTGGTCACATCGCTGTCGCCGGGCGGCGGAGAGAAGATGTCGAAGCACACTGTGCGCGGTGGCGATGTCGCAGGGCTGCTGAAGCGCTTTGCGCAACTCAGAGAAAAGGCACAGGGGCGGACGGGGAAGGTCTTTCCGTTGATCGTCATCCAGGAGGCGGGTCTCGACGGCTTCTGGATCGATCGCGTGTTACACAATGAAGGGATCGAAAGCCACGTTGTTGATCCGGCCTCGATTGCAACATCACGCCGGCGGCGGCGGGCGAAGACCGACGGGATCGACGGCGAGGCTTTGGTTCGTGCGCTGCTCGCCTACAAGCGCGGCGAACCGCGCGTCTGCTCGATGGTCCGGCTGCCGCCGCCTGAAGATGAAGACCGACGCCGGCTTTGCCGTGAGCGCAAGGTGCTGATCATGGAACGGGTCCAGCACGTCAACCGGATCAAAGGATTGCTTTTCTCCCAGGGCGTATCCGGGTACGAGCCGCTGCGTCGCGATCGGCGGGAGCGGCTGGATGCGCTCCAGACCGGCGACGGCCGTCCCTTGCCCCCGCATCTCAAAGCGCAGGTTCGTCGCGAACTTGATCGGCTCGAGTTGCTTCTCGCGCAGATTAAGGCTGTGGAGGCCGAGCGGGACGCGCTGCTCGCCGCGGAACAAACTAAAGCGTCGGTCCCGCCGGCGATGTTGCTGGGCGTGAAGGGCATCGGGCCGGAGTTCGCGGCGGTTCTCTGGACGGAGGGGCTCTCCCGGCCCTTCGAGAACCGCCGACAGGTCGCCGCTTATGCCGGCCTTGCCCCGACGCCCTGGCAAAGCGGGTCGGTCGATCGCGAGCAAGGCATCTCGCAATCGGGCAATCCGCGACTGCGAACGACGATGATTCAGCTCGCCTGGCTATGGCTGCGCCATCAGCCGGACTCGGCGCTCGCCCTCTGGTTCCAAGACCGTGTAAAGCGCAACGGGCCTGCGCAAGACGACGATCGTGGCGCTGGCGCGAAAGCTCCTCGTCGCACTCTGGAAATATGTGACCGCCGGCGTCGTCATCGAAGGCATCGTGATGAAGGCCGCCTGACGATAGGCCCTGAGCCAATTCCGTAATCCCCAGGACCTGATTAGTCCTGACGGATCCAGGTCGACGAACCGAAGCAGGCCATGGCCTGAAACGCCGTTTTCGAGAATGGTTCTCGTCTTCCTGAGCCCTGCCCGCCGCAAGCGGGATGTTGGTGCAGCCGTCGCGAACGGCGACCGTATGTGAGGTTGATCGTGCTCGGAAACGAGCCGCGTCATGCAATCGGGTTCAGAACCTTGGATACCGGATAAAAATACTGGAGATCTGTTCGCTCTGAAACGACCCTCTTGACTCCAAACTCCTCATGTGAGGCTTGCTCAGCGTTCACTCACGTTGCGGCCTGCACACTCGCGCGGTCACCAATTCGTGACCCGCTAACCGAAGGCTTCAGCCATTTCGTTACCTCCGTGACTGCTCCGGTTGCTTCCGGCTGGAGCGGTCGCCGGGTGGGTTTTGCACCCACAGGAAAGATGCCGCCTTGTCACGGCGCACACCCTTTGCGGACGTTCGGCTCAGAGTTCTCAATGACGGGAGTTGTCGAGTCGCCCGGAGGAGTTTCACCCTCGGGCGCTCCCAGAACCGTGCTCGGCATTGTCCGGCGCGCGCCTCGCCGATGTCACTGGTTTGGTGTGCCGGAGCATCACGCGCGGCAATCTCAACCTCAAGAAGGGGGATTCGGGAGATGTCGGTATAAGACGAGTGTCTGATGTCGCGGCAGGAAATCAATGATACACGTTTGGCACATTCCCGCTTATCTCGGGACCAGCTTAATTTAAGCCGCAAGTTGCCCCAAAAAATCAACGGCCATTGGACGGGTTGTCAAGGGGGCTCGATGACTGACGCGGAAGTGCTTGGCGGAATCGAGGACCGCGTTCGTGCTACGATATGCGAAACCTTTGGCACCAAAGGCAAAACAATCGAAGGGCGCATATCCAATGACGATTTCGAAGCGTTGCTCGGTCTGATCAATCGGTTGGCAATCGTTGAGACCCGGCGAATAACAGATAGGTTCGTCGCTAAGACCGAAGGTTGGAACGAAGCGCTTGAGCACGTTGCCAAAAAGTTCGATCACGATTTATCCCGAATGAGTAGCCGTGACGTCGCGCTCATCCTGCGTTGCCATAAGCTGCCTTGCGGGGATGATGGCTAGATCGAATTCCGAGCTGCGCAGATAATTCACATCCGGGAGGCGCTTGCGGACACAATCAACATTTTGGGAGAATAAACATGGCAGAATATGTAGACCTGACCATAAAAACAGAAGAAAAAAATGTTTCGATGTATCCATGCCAATTCGGCTAATCTGTTCCACGGACGGTCCCCTTTGTTTGAGATCTGCAACGACCTCATTCTGGCACAATCGATGCCGTCGGGGGCCGTCCACCCCAACACCCTTTGCTACCTAAGGCTTCCTGGCCGTTCTATACAGGCTCTCCGCTTGCCTCAGCGACCTCTATGGCCTTGCTGAGGTCATCCCGCAAAACTTCTAAGGGATACCCGTCCATATAGCTCCACGCCCTTCATCCCCCGCTAACCGATGCACTTTTCCTCCGGCGTTGACAAACTGCTGATATTACGGCCAGCCGCCGTCGCTTGGTTCCAGCAGCGCCCACAATGGCGTCTCTAACGAGCCTCGCAGAGGCGCGATCGAAATCCTTAAGGGGCAGGTCGCCTACTGATGAATACACATGCGCAATGGCGCGATTGGCGCTATGATTGAATGTTGGTGACGAGCGAGGTCAGGCGGCAGTTTGAGCTTGTTCTTTTGCGACCTCTATTCCGTCGGTGAACCTTACCCCGAGAACGACCTTTGGCAATTGGTTTTGTCCATCGAGGCGACGCCAATGTTTCTCGGCGGCTTGAGCAAGCTTGAAAACCATGGCGAGAGCGGTTTTGTTCGATAGGCACCCCTTCGAGCGTACCGTCCGGTGACGCACGGTCGCGAAGTGCTTTCGACTGGGTTCGACGTGCGCAGATGCTTCCAGTGCTCTGCCGGGAAGTCGTAGAAGACGAGCAAAGCACCGCGATCTTTGGTTAGGCATTCGACCGCCTTCTCGTATTTGATGGCGTAGATTTCGACGAATGCGTCGAATGCGACGAGAGCATCCTTCTTGGTCTCGGCCATCCAGATCTCCTCCAATGCGCGCTTGGCCCTTGCATGTTGGCTCTTCGGCAACTTGTTCAAAACATTGGCGGTCTTGTGCACCCGACAGCGTTGGCCGCGGGTCTTTGGCCAAACTTCCTCGAGCGCCTTCCAGAACCCGAGTGCACCATCGGCAACCGCGAGCTCGGGACCGATCGTGAGCCCTCGTCGTCTCAGATCGAGGAGCATCTCCTTCCAGGATTGCGTGCTCTCGCGGACGCCGTCGGCCAGACCGACGAACTCCTTCTTGCCTTCCGGTGTCGCGCCGACAATGACCAATAGGCACTGCGCGGCGTCTTCTAGCCGAGCCTGAACGTGGATCCCGTCGACCCAAAAGTAGACATAGCGCTGGGCAGTAAGATCACGCTTCGACCAGCGCACATGCTCGTCGACCCAAGCGTCCTTGAGCCGCGCGATGGTTGAGGCCGAAAGGCCGCCGGCGTCCTTGCCGAGCAAGGCGGCCAGCGCCTCCTCGAAGTCGCCCGTGGATATGCCCTTCAGGTAGAGGATCGGGATCAATACCTCCAGGCTCTTCGAGCGGCGTGCATAGGGCGGTAAAATCGCCGAGGAAAAGCGGATGCGCGCCTCGCCCTGGCCGACACGGTCGCGAACCCGGGGCGCGCGCACGCCGACCGGACCGATACCGGTCATGATCTCGCGCTCGGGCAAATGCCCATGGCGAACCAGCCTTTGCTGGCCTTCCTCTGTTAAAAAGCGGGAATGCCGGTCGAGGAAATCGGAAACCTCGGCCTCGATGGCATCGGCCAAAAGCTTCCGCGCACCACAGCGCAAAACTTCAGTCAGCGGATCCTCAAATGCACCTGGCTCGGCAAATTTAACGATATTATCCTGAGTCACGGCGTATCTTCCTTTAATGGAAAGTGGAGCTTCGAATACCCCACGATTGAACTTGGGGTCGCGGCCTTTCCGATGGGTCTCAAGGTAGATCGCTAGAGCGTCTGAGAGACGGCGGGAAGCCCTGCGTTGCGCGGGGGTCTCATAAAGGAGCCTTGCGGCCTCACGTTCGACCGGAGTCATGAGGGCCTCTTGAGCGCCCTCGTATTCCCGAGCCTCGTACCATTCGTCCCTACCTATCGAGCATTTTGTCGCTGAAATCTTCGCCGTGTTGCGGAGGCTCACCAGGCGTAAATCCCCATGACTTCAGAAGCTCTAGGGCCTTGTGTTTAATGACCGGCGGGGCCAGTTCGCCTCCCGAGGAAACCATGGTTGTCCAAAGGCTATCATCACGCTTAGCGAGAACCTTAATCCTCTTAGCGGCCTCAGGAAGTGAGCGGGTCTTTAGGCTCTCAAGAATGCGGTGCCTATTACCGTAGTGAAGCTTGAGGTCCGCTGGAATGCGCCGCTGGTAGAACAGGGAGCCGTTGGGCTTCTTGAGAAGTTGGCGGATCGACAAAATGAGACAACCATTGTCGAGTAAGATTTTTGGCACAGGTATCGCCTTGTGTATCACCACAAGAGGGCGTTCGCTGCCACCTAACACATTGTAATCTAAAGAGAATCACCGAGAGAAATGGTGCCCAGAAGAGGACTCGAACCTCCACGGCTTTCACCACTGGTACCTGAAACCAGCGCGTCTACCAATTCCGCCATCTGGGCATGGCGTTCTGATGGGGCCGGTTGCCGGATTTGTCAATATAAACCGCAGCTATTCCCCGCTTTCGCAATTCCATTTCTCGCCAAAGCGCTCTACAACCGCGAGCAAAATTTCTGATTGGGACGAGCAAATATGGCGGATGAATTGATCGGAGCAGACCGGCTCGTGACGGTCTTTGGCGGTTCAGGCTTTATCGGCCGGCATGTGGTGCGTGCCTTGGCGCGGCGCGGCTGGCGGATCAGGGTCGCCGTGCGCCGCCCTGATCTCGCGTTTCATTTGCAGCCGCTCGGCAAAGTCGGGCAAATCCATGCGGTGCAGGCCAATCTGCGCTATCCGGATTCGGTCGCCCATGCCCTGCGGGACGCTGAAGCCGCCGTCAATCTCGTCGGCATATTGCAGCAAACGGGCGCGCAGCAATTCGACGCCATTCAACATCTTGGCGCGCAAACAATCGCCAAGGCGGTGAAGGAGGCGGGCATCGATCACCTTCGTGCATATGTCGGCGATCGGCGTCGACCCGGCGAGCTCTTCTCACTACGCCCAAACGAAAGCCTTCGGCGAGGCGGCGGCGCGGCTTTCCCGCCCCGATGCGATCATCTTCCGCCCCTCCGTCGTGTTTGGGCCAGAGGACCAATTCTTCAACCGGTTCGCCGCCATGGCGCGCTTCATGCCGGCGCTTCCCTTGATTGGCGGCGGCCAAACCAAGCTTCAACCCGTCTTCGCCGGGGATGTCGCGACGGCGGTCGCGCTGGCGCTCGAGGGCAAGGCCAAGCCAGGAACCACCTATGAATTGGGCGGGCCGGAGGTCGCGACGCTGAGGCGGATCATTGAGTTCGTCCTCAAAGTGACCCAGCGCCACCGCCCGCTCATTCCGGTCTCATTCGAACGCGCAAAACTCCTTGCCTCCGTCACCGAAGCCGTGGCGCATGTGTCGCTCGGCCTTTTTCCCGAGATTTTCAGGATCACCAAGGACCAGGTCGAGCTGTTGCGCCACGATAATATCGTCTCGCCGGAGGCGGTCGCCGAAGGGCGGACCCTGCCCGGCCTTGGGATCGAGCCGGAACCCTTCGAGGCCTTCGTGCCGTCCTATCTCTACCGCTACCGCAAAACCGGGCAATTCGCGGGCACCCGCGCGATTTGAGCCCTCAGCGGCCCTGCTTTCCTTTCCTTGGAGCATGATGCGATGAGATTGACACGCATCATGCTCCAAGAGTCCTTTGATTTCGCATGATCCTGCGTGCAATTCGCACCAAGAAGTCAGTGCCGAACAAGGGCGTGAGCAGGTTCAACATTGGGATGGCAAGGAGAGCCGTCATGATGAGGCCCGCGCCGAACAGGCGAAGCGCGTTCCTTTCGCGGAGCCGCTGCACCTCGGCGAACGGAAGATGCCGTGCCGCCGCAAGTTCGAAATAGCCGCGTCCCGCGAGATACGCATTGGCGCCGAAAAACGCCACGGCATTGATGCCCGGAACGAGCAGGAGCAGAAGCGCCAGGGCGTTGACGAGGAGCGCCACGGCGGCAAATTTCACGGACACCCAGAGCAAATCGCCGAGAGACAGGGCGCGGCCCGGGGCTTCGCCCGGGGCGAGGGTGAGCTCGACCGCTTCCGCCAATTCGTCGAAGAAAAACCCCGCGACAATGAAGGACACCGGCGTCACCAGAAAGGCGAGGCCGGCAAAGAGACCCGCCCCGCCGATCAGCGACAAAGCCGTCGACACCCAGGCATAAACCCAGGACTGCTCCCAAGCGTGCACCCAAGCCGAGAGAAGTGCGACGCCCGTGATGAGCAATCTATAGAGCGCGAGCCAACCAAGGCCGAGCAAAGCCAGCGTCAGCGCCAATGTTTTCCAAAGCACGGCGCGAAACGGCGGCGTGAAAATCTGCCTCGCGGCGGCGAGCGCGTCCTCGAACATGATCGTTCCCCTTATCCCGCAGGAAACCGGATGTGCGCGTGGTTCTGGAGCAATTCAGCGCTAAGGGCCGCTATGTACGCGGGATTGATCGAGGCGGCCATAGCGAACCGGCGGCAAATAAAACGGTGAAGTTCGCCGGCCCGGTGTGGATGGCTGTCCAATTTCGCGTTTGGTCATGGCGTTTGATCGGGAAGCGCTGGCGCATCGGTTGGCGCAGCATCCCTTGACGCGATACCAACCATTCGGTATGATACCAACTAGTCGGTATGACGATGATCAAAGTCCAAACACAGCACGAGTCGAAAACCAGACTTTTGGAGGCGGCCTTGCAGGTAATCCGTGCCAAGGGATACGCGGCGGCGACCATCGAGGACATCTGCCAGTCGGCCGGGCTCACGAAGGGCAGCTTTTTCCATCACTTCAAAAGCAAGGAAGAGCTCGCGCTCGCCGCTGCCGAATATTTCGCCGCTATGGCGGACAGCCTGTTCGCGCAGGCTCCCTATCGCACCCTGCCGGATCCCCTGGACCGGCTTCTCGGCTATGTCGATTTTCGGATTGCAATTCTTGAGGGCAGCCTGCCGGACTTCACCTGTCTGCTCGGCACGATGGTTCAGGACACCTTTGAGTCGCATCCCGCCATCCGCGACGCCTGCGATGCGCACATCAGCGCCCATGCGGCCTTGGTCGCCAAGGACATTGCCGAAGCCAAGCTCCTTTACGCGCCCGATGCGAAATGGAGCTCAGAGAGCCTCGGCCTCTACACGCAGGCGGTGATTCAGGGCGCGTTCATCCTCGCCAAGGCGAAAGGCGGACCGGAAATCGCCGCCGAATGTCTCGGCCATCTCCGGCGATATTTGGAGCTGCTTTTCAATCAACCGAGGCCAGAGGAGGACACCAGCCATGCGTTGCATGATCATCGTTAAAGCGACGAAGGAATCGGAAGCCGGGCTCATGCCGAGCGCTGAGCTCCTGCACGACATGAACACATTCAATCAGGAGCTGATGGACGCTGGCGTGTTCGTTTCGGCCGAAGGCCTTCAGGCAAGTTCGAAGGGCGCGCGAGTCACCTTTTCGGGAAAGGATCGCAATGTGACCATGGGACCATTCTCGGCCATCCAGGAACTCGTGGCGGGATAATGGATTTGGAACGTCAAATCGCTCGATGAGGCCATTGCATGGGTGAAGCGCTGCCCCAATCCAATGCCGGGGAAATCGGACATCGAAATCCGTCAGCTCTTCGAGAGCGAGGATTTTGGCCAAGATGAACTCGCGAATTGATGGGAAGCCCGCGGTCCAATCGTTTCAAATGGACGAAAAACTCATGACCTATGTGGATGGATTTGTGGCAGCCGTACCCACAGCCAATCGCGAAATTTACAAAGATCACGCAAAAACCGCCGCCGCCGTCTTCATGGAACATGGCGCCTTGCAATTGGTCGAATGCTGGGAGGACGACGTGCCCGAGGGCAAACTCACGTCCTTTCCCATGGCGGTCAAGCGCGAGGCCAATGAGGCGGTCGTCTTCTCCTGGATTCTCTGGCCATCGCGTCAGCTGCGAGACCAGGGCATGCAGAAGGTCATGGCGGATCCCCGGTTACAACCGGACAAGAATCCCATGCCTTTTGACGGCAAACGTCTCATCTACGGCGGCTTTGAGATGATCGTGGAGGCATGAACCCGCGCAACGCCTTGGCGTGAGACCGCGAGCCATAAGCCAGCGCGAATTGGAAATGAATTCAATCGGCCAGAACGACGGAAGACAGCCATGCCGCAAACGCAGAAGATCACGCCATGCTTATGGTTCGACCGAAACGCCGAGGAGGCGGTGAGCCACTACATAGCGATCTTCGAGAATTCGCGAATCGTGAGCTTGTCGCGCTATGGCGAGGGAATGCCTCTGCCGAAGGGAACGGTCCTGGCAATCACCTTCGAACTCGACGGACAGCGCTTCATGGCGTTGAACGGCGGCCCGCACTTTAAGTTCACCGAGGCCATTTCGCTGTCCGTGGCCTGCAACACGCAAACCGAATTGGACGCGTTCTGGGAGAAGCTCTCGGCGGGCGGCGAGAAGGGACAATGCGGCTGGCTCAAGGACAAGTTCGGCCTCTCGTGGCAAATTGTGCCATCCGTCCTCGGCGAGATGATGCAAGACAACGATGCCTCGAAGACCAGCCGCGTCATGGCGGCCGTCATGGGCATGAAGAAATTAGACATCGCGGATTTGCAACGGGCCTATGACGGTGGCGTTGTTTAGGCAGCCACGCCAGTGCCATGTGCTTCGCGTATCACCCATGTTCGTTCGAATTGTTGTTCGATCAACCCCAAACCGGAGGAGTAGACGCTCATGACTGGGAAAGCAGGACATTTCGTCTGGTATGATGTGATGACGAGCGACACCAAAGCCGCTCAATCCTTTTATTGCAGCGTGATCGGCTGGGAGGCGAAGGATTCGGGCATGACCGATCGTGCCTACACGCTCTTCTCCGCCGGACCCGTGACGGTTGGCGGGCTGATGCCGATCCCTGACGGCGGGCTGATGCCGATCCCTGACGAAGCGCGCGCGATGGGCGCCCGGCCGGGCTGGACGGGGTATATCGCGGTTGACGATGTCGATGCCTATGCGGCGCGCGTCAAGGCGGCTGGCGGCGCGGTCCACCGCGCTCCGGACGATATTCCGGGCGTTGGCCGTTTCGCCGTCGTCGCCGATCCGCATGGCGCGGTGTTCATCCTCTTCAAAGGCGCAAGCGATGAGGGCCCTCCGGCCGCCGTGCCGGGGACGCCGGGCCATGTCGGATGGCATGAATTGCACGCGGGCGATGGCGAGAAAGCTTTCGCCTTCTATTCCGGCCTGTTCGGTTGGACCAAGTCTGAAACGATGCCCATGGGCGAGATGGGCGTTTATCAGATTTTCGCAATCAATGGCGCCCAGGCTGGCGGCATGATGACGAAAATGCCGCAAACGCCCGCGCCGTTTTGGCTCTATTACTTCATTGTTGATGCAATCGACGCCGCCGCGGCCCGCGTGAAAACGGCCGGCGGCCAAATCCTCCATGGCCCGATGGAGGTGCCCGGCGGCCGCTGGATCGTTCAGTGCCTCGACCCGCAGGGCGCGATCTTCGCCATGGTCGCGCCGAAATGCTGACGGGCGTGATCGTCAGGACAAATTGCGTCGCGTCACGGCTCATGCGACAGAGCCGTGAACGAGGACGGCGAGGCCAAGGGCATCTTACGAGTTAGCCAGGCATTGGAGAAAGCCGGCAGGATCAAGCTGCGGCGTGTCCCGCCCGGCCGGCGCCCTTGACTCTAGCTACGGCCAGGGGCGTCTCGCTTCAAAGCGCCGTGGTCTACCACTCCCTGATATCGACAAAATGCCCGGCGATCGCGGCGGCGGCGGCCATCGCGGGGGAGACGAGATGAGTACGGCCCCGAAAACCTTGGCGGCCCTCAAAATTGCGGTTCGAGGTCGAGGCGCAGCGCTCGCCCGGCAAAAGCTTGTCCGGGTTCATCGCGAGGCACATCGAGCAGCCAGGCTCGCGCCATTCAAAGCCGGCGGCGCGGAAGATCGCGTCGAGCCCCTCAGCTTCCGCCTGCTGCTTGACGAGGCCGGACCCCGGCACGACCATGGCGCTGACGGAACCCGCGACATGCTTGCCCTCGACCATCTTGGCGGCGGCGCGGAGATCCTCGATCCTGCCATTGGTGCAGGAGCCGATGAAGACCCGGTCGATCCGAATGTCCTTGATGTTCTCGCCGCCCTTCAGCCCCATGTAATTTAACGCGCGCGCTATGGATGCTTTTTGAGTCTCGCTCGTGGCGGATTCGAGGCGCGGCACGGTGCCGGTGATCGCCGCGACATCCTGCGGGCTCGTGCCCCAGGTGACAAGCGGCGGCAATTTTCCGGCATCGAGGCGGATCTCTTTGTCGAAGACCGCATCCGGATCGGCATGCAGCGTTTCCCAATGGCGCATCGCGGCGTCCCAGGCCGCCCCTTTCGGCGCCTTGGGCCGGCCTTTGAGATAAGCAAAGGTCTTCTCATCGGGCGCAATCATTCCGGCGCGGGCGCCCGCCTCGATCGTCATGTTGCAGACTGTCATGCGCCCTTCCATCGACAAGGCGCGGATCGCCTCGCCCGCATATTCGATCACATGGCCGGTGCCGCCCGCCGTGCCGATCTCGCCGATGATCGCGAGCACAATATCCTTGGCGCCGACTCCCTCGCCGAGGGCGCCGTCTACGATGATCCTCATGTTCTTGGCCTTGGCCTGGATGAGGGTCTGGGTGGCGAGAACATGCTCCACCTCGGAGGTGCCGATGCCCTGCGCGAGGGCGCCAAAAGCGCCATGCGTCGAGGTATGGCTATCGCCGCACACGATCGTTGTGCCGGGCAGAGTAAAACCTTGTTCGGGGCCGATCACATGGACAATGCCCTGCCGGACATCGCGCTCGTTGAAATATTCGAGGCCGAATTCGCGCGCGTTTGCGGCGAGCTGCTCGACTTGGATGCGGCTTTCGGGATCGTCGATGCCCTTTGAGCGATCGGTCGTGGGAACATTGTGGTCGACGACCGCGAGAGTCTTTTGCGGGGCCCGGACACGCCGGCCGCTCAACCGCAACCCCTCGAAAGCCTGCGGGCTCGTCACCTCATGCACCAGATGACGGTCGATGTAGATCAGGCTCGTACCATCGGCTTCGGCCTGAACAAGATGATCGTCCCAAATCTTATCGTAAAGCGTGCGAGGCTTCGCCATAGAGCATTTCTTCCCTGCCGCTTTCAGCGGCTCTTGCAAAAAGACCATTTAGAGTGGCAGTTCTTACCCGCAAGACGCTGCGAGGGGAAGCACCCTCGCAAACCTCGACGATCTTTACGCCCGGAGAACTCCATGCGCCCGCCTGTTGCGCCCTATCTGACCGTTTCCCCCGCAATGGCGGCAATCGCCTTTTACGTCTCGGTTTTCGGCGCGCGGCAACGCGCGATCATGCCGGCGTTCGATGGAATTCGGATCATGCATTGCGAACTCGACATCAACGGCGGCTCGGTCATGCTCGCCGACGCCTTTCCCGAGTTCGGACACACACGCGTGCCGCTTCCGGGCGAACTCGCGACGGCATCCGTCAGCCTGGAATTTGCCGAGGCCAAGATGGTCGACGATATTTTCGCGAAGGCGACAGGTCTCGGCGCCAAGGGCGAGACGAACCCGATGAATTCGTTTTGGGGCACCAGGGTCGCGACATTTCGCGACCCCTTCGGTCATCGCTGGATCTTGAATGCGCCGATGACTTGACGCTTCGCCCAGACGGGCTCATTCGGCGGCGGGCGCGGCTTTTTTCGCCTTGGCAGCCGCCTTCGCCGCTTTTTGGGTCACCTCACGGGCGGCCTTGGCGGCGGGCGATTCCATTTTTTCGGCAATACGCGCCGACTTGCCGCGCCGGTCGCGCAGGTAATAGAGCTTGGCGCGCCGGACCTTGCCCCGCCGCACGAGCTTGATCAACTCGATGTTCGGCGAAAAGACCGGGAACACGCGCTCGACGCCTTCCCCATAGGAAATCTTCCGAACGGTGAAGCTTTCGTTGAGGCCGCCGCCGTTGCGGGCGATGCAGACACCTTCGTATGCCTGGACGCGGGTGCGCTCGCCTTCCTTCACCTTGACATTCACGATGACGGTGTCGCCCGGCTGAAACGAGGGAATCGTCTTGCCGGCCAGAAGCTTGGCAGCTTGCGCGGCCTCGAGTTCCGCTATGATATTCATGCGATGAAAACCTCGCCCCTTCGCCGGATGGGTCCGGCGAGCGTTTGACACGCTGTTTTAAATTGAACAGCCGCAGCTCTACACAAGCCGCCGCGGTTTGTCGAGGCCGCGGCGGAAAAATCCGGCGTCGCGCAATGCCGGTGTCAGGACAGCCGCTCGTAGGTGGTGACGCCCTCGGTGTCGGAATCAATGAGATCGAAACGGTTCTTATTGTCCGGCTTGATGATCGTCGTGAATTTTTTTCCGTTCGAGAGTTTGATGTAGATCTTTCCCGCCTCCGTCAGCTGGTAATCGCCGGTCACGGGCGCGGGAGCCGCGTGCGGCGCCGCGCCCGAAGCCTCGGGGGCCGCAGGCGCTGCCGCTTCGCCTTGCGAAGGGGCCGGTGGCTGCGGAACCGTCGGCGCCGGAGCGGCTTGCGCCGCAGCGGGCACAAGGATCAAGCTCACGGATTTGTCGGCCCGGAAGATGAGGTGCTCCGGCCCATATTGGGCTTTCCACTCACCTACGATCTGCGTATTCGCATTGGGGAGCGAGCGTTGAAGCCTCGCGATGCTCAACCGGTTGAACCCAATGATGCCGACAATGCCGACAATCACGATAATGATATCAAGAGTTCCTATTCTTGTGCGGTTTCCTGGTGGGGTCGTGCGCTTTCCTGGTGGGGTTGGCCGCGCCATTGTCCCTGCTCCTCCCGGCGATTTTTCACTCAATTGAGAGCTATTGCGAGCTATTGAGAGCGCCGAAACTCGAGGCCGCGCTCGAAGCCGATCGGCGTCATTTGGCTCGATTGGATGCAGTAGCATTATCTCGTCCCTGCCTTCAAGATTGGCAAGACAGAGGCAGGCAGATTCCCGCGATCCTGATGCGCCTAAAGCGCCGCTGGCCGCTTCGATAGAGGAGCGCAGCAGCAAAGCGAGGACGCGTTTTGGCGATGTGATTATTCAAGTTGAGGATTACAAAATTGAGGATTGCATAATTGCAATATATATAATATCTATAAACAGATTATCATTATTGCCAATTTCCTGCGCTTTTTCGTGTGGAGGCAACACCGCTTGCCTCGCCGGGTTCCTTCCGGCTTTTCGTCTGAAGGAGAAAAAATTCACAAAAAAAAAGTTAGACAGAAGCCGCGAGCTCATTTGGACGGAATTCCTTTAAGCGGAGGGGTCATGTCATGAGCGAAGATAGAGAGCTTATTGCGGTGATCGACTTGATCTATGAGGCCGTGCTCGACGGCAGTCTGTGGCCACATGTTTTGGTTAAGCTTGCCGACGTCACCGGCGCCGCGCAAGTGAGCATGACCTCAAGAGATAAGCGGACCGGTAGCTTTACGACGCTTTCGCCGCGCACCGATCCCATTTGGTCTGCTGCCTATAAGGACTATTGGAGGTTTCACAATCCGCTTTGGCAGCAAACCACAACATGGCCTGCCGGCGAAATTTATTCCCTTGACCGCCTCGTGCAGAGAGATGTGTATAGCGCCTCGCCCGTGTTTAACGAATGGTGGCGGCCATCCGGGCGCGGGCTTTCGGCGGCGGGCGCCAATTTGCTGAAAGAAGATCAGTTTTCGGTCTTGATCTACATGGCCAATGCGCCCGGCAAGGACGCCCTGACCGAGCGGCAAATCCGGATATTCCAAGCAGCGCTGAGGCACCTCGTCCGCGCCGTGCGTATCAGCCGCCAGCTCTGGAACCTGGGGCTCAAGCAAGCGGCCCCGCCGGAGCAATTCGACACTCTGCCGCACGGCGCCTTCCTCGTCGACGCCTCGGCCAGAGTGGTTCTCGCGAACACGGCCGCAAGGAGAATGCTCGAGGACGGCGAGGGATTGGTCCTGCAGGAGTTCATATCTTACGGCGACGGGCGGCTCGGACGATTTACAAAAGCTCATCGGCGGTTGTGCGCGAAACCTGTGGACGGCTGAGAAACCCGCCAGCGACCTCAAAATCCTCCGCGCACCCCCCCGTTCGCCCCTCCAAGTGACGGTCGCACCATTTCAATCCAAAACGCCGCTCACGGATATTCCGTGGATTGGCGTCGGGACTCCGGCCGCCATCGTAACAGTCCGCGACCCCGACATCGACCGCCGGCGGCAGGAGATCGATCTGCGCCGCCGCTACGGCCTGACCGCCGCGGAGTCGGGCTTGGTCACCGAAATTTTGAAAGGCGACGGCCGCGCGGCGGCCGCGCGGCGGCGCGGCATTTCCGGCGCGACGGCCAAAACTCACCTTTCGAACATTTTCGAGAAGACGGGAACGCACCGGCAGGCCGAACTCATCCGCCTCCTCCTTGGCGACAACGCCAATCCCCGCGAGCTCGAAACATGAGCGCATCGGGCAACGCCAATGCAACGACCAATGGCTCATAGGCAAGGTCCCAAGGACGGCTTGGCTTCGAATGAACCCGGTCGAAGCCAAATTTCGTTGCCGGTTCCGGGTCTTGCACCCGGGCTTCGCCCGGCCTCAACGAAGGTGTGCCGTGTCTGCATGCCGTCCTTCCTTGACGTGTCCTCTTCCTTTCCGATTTCCAAAGCGCAGAACGAAATGCCGTTCATAGCCGGTTAGGTTTCAGCAATGGGCATCGAAGATGACCTTCTTGCGTTAATCGATTTAATCTACGAGGCCGCGATCGACAGCACGCTCTGGCCGGCTGTTCTCACGTGGCTTGCCGATGCGATGGGGACGGCGCAGATTGGCTTGCTCAGTTTGGACCGTCGCGCCCGCACCTTTGATTCGATCGCGCCGCGTTGCGATCCGGCCATGGACGCGATCTTCAAGAAATATTGGGCCTTCCATAATCCGCTTTGGCCCCGCACAATCGCGCGGCCGCTCGGCGAGGTCTTCTGGCTCGACAGCCTGATCCCGCGAAAGGACTTCGTCGCCACCTCTTTCTTCAACGAGTGGATGCGCCCGGCCGAGTTCGGGATTGCGTCCATGGGGGCCAATTTGCTGGTTAGGAACGAAGTGTCGACAATGATCTCCGTTGCCAACGCCCCGATAAAAGATGAAATAACCAAAGAACAGACGCTCGCCTTCAAGACCGTGCTGCCGCACATCGGCCGCGCCATTCGTATCCATCGCAAGCTTGCTTCGGTTGCGTGATCTCGACCATGACACGACGCCCGATTGGCTCGAGCAATTGCCCCGGGGCGTGATGCTGGTCGATGCCACCGCGAGGGTGCTGTTCGCCAATAAGGCGGCCCGGACACTGCTCGGTTCGCGCGGCGGGCTCGCCATCAAGGCCGGCCGCCTGTGGAGCACGGCCAATTCCGACGCCATTCAAGGCTTGATCGCCTCCTGCAAGCGCAAGGCCTTGGCGGCAAACGGTCCCGGCGGAGTACTCTCGATTGAGCGCGGCCCGCGCCGTTCGCCCTTGCGTGTGACGGTGACGCCGCTGCGGTCAAAAGGCACCGTCGCGGAGCTTCCCTGGCTTGGCTTGGATATCCCCGTGGCCATTGTCACCGTCATCGATTCGGCCATGGAAAAATCGATAAACTGAAGCGCCGCGCGTCATTCGCCAAACAGCGGATGGACATTCCACTATCTCTCCTTTAATTTCAATAGTTGCGGCAATTCTCGGATTTGGCCCCCAGGATGTCCCCTACTTTATTGGACGCTGCCTTCGTTCCCTTCTTCGGCCGCTTCTTCGGCATCGCTGATTGCCTTGGCGGCAATTAATCGCTCGACAAGATCGTCGAGTGCGTTGTCAGTCTCGGCCAAATTGTCGACGATCTGACGCGCCGACCTGAACAGCTCGCGAAGCATCATTATCAGCGTGCGGCGGGTGTCCTCGTCCGCGTGGGCGCCGCTGCTCAAGGCCCGCCGCATCCACAGCGCTGACCGTGCGAACACTTTGCCCCGCATTCCAGGTCCGTGTACGGCCAAAATCGCCAGCCGCCCCCGCCAACCGCCCCCGCCAGTCGAAAGTCTTGATGTCTTTCACCCAGGCGGGATTGAAAAAACCGGGAGGAAGCTCTCCCGGTATTTTGCGCAGCGCCGCGCGCAGCTGATGGTATCGACGGCGACCTTGTCCCGCCCTGGAAGTTTTCACCAGTGTGGACGGCTTCGAGGATTTGTGCCTCGGCGCTGCGGTCCGGGATTCGTGGGGGTTTGGGGCGCTTGGCCATTACCGGTCCTCCTCCGCCGCCGGGCCGCCGATTTTGGCGACCTCGGCGATGAAGGCTGCGCGAAGTTCCGAAGCTTTCGCCTCAAACTGCAGCTCGATCTCTCGCATTCTTGCGCTGAATCTGTAATGGGCCGCCTCGAAGCGGGTCGTTTTGTCGGCGTCATCGATGCGTGTGGCGACCTCCCGAGCGAAGACACAAAAAAGGAACTCGCGAAGTTGAAAGACTGATCGGCGGTTGAACGTGGGAGCGCAATCCGCTCTGGTTATCATGCGCCAATGGGGAAGGGCGGGATCGCGCCAACTGCAGAATGCCGATGTGAAATATGGTGCTCAGGCCATTCGGATTTGATTCGAAGACTCGGATAGCGCCTTCGTTGGCTTCTTTTTTAGGTGGCATCTATGGCAAAAGGGGCGTCTACGGAAAATCTGACTTTTCTTGAGCTTGCCGAGAAAGTGCTCAAAGAAGAGAAGCGGTTTTTGTCTTCCTCCGAAATCTGGAAGGTCGCGGTTGCTAAGGGCTATGATTCCCAGCTTCACTCTCGTCGAGGCAAGACACCTGCGGCCACGCTTATTCCGCAATCTTCACCGATCAACGTGTGAACCCCGAGACAGCCTTTATTAAGTTCGGTGATCGACCAGCCCGCTACTATCTTCGAGAGCTGGCGAAGCAACCTGCTGAACTTGAAAAGGCGGCGTCTATCGAAGTGAAGGTCCCTGAAATATATAATTATAACGAGAGTCAATTACACCCATTTCTCGCTCAGTTCGTCCACCTGAAGTTTAGTGCATACTCGAAAACGATTCGGCACAACAAGTCTGGAAAAAAGGAGTTTGGAGAATGGGTACACCCCGACGTGATTGGGGTTCATTACCCAGAATGGCGGGATGAATTGCTCAACTTGAGTCAGACGATGGGAGCCATCACGCTGAAACTCTACTCGTTCGAGATAAAGAAAGAGTTATCTTTCTCAAACCTGCGCGAAGCGTTCTTTCAAGCTGTTTCGAACTCGTCCTGGGCGCATGAAGGATACCTTGTTGCAGCTGACATATTGACAGATGAGGATTTTCGCGAGAACTTCGACGCCTATCAGCATCCTTTGGAATTGGAATTATCGAGCTTGATATTGAGGATCCAAATTCGTCTTCGGTGCTTGTCCCCGCTCGAGAGCGCGATGCCTTGCGGATGAACTTGTAGCCAGTATTCACCGCAGGTGATAGAAGTATCAATCGCGATGACGACATGCCCGGATCCGATCGACTGTATTAGCCGAACTCGATCTGACAGACGGTGCCTGGTTAATTCTACTGAGTCATGAAATTTGATAGGATTCGCTGTGCTCGCTGATCTGGTAATTTGGTGATTCGTTGACCGACAAAGGGTCGTTGATATGGATCTTTCCGGGCAAGCCAGCCAAGCGCGTTTTGCGTCCTATGTCGAGGCTCTCGTCGAAGTCATCGGCCACGCCGATCGCGCCGAACCCTTAAATGATTATTGCGTTGGCCTGCTGATGCCGGGCGAACGCAAGAGCGTCGAGCCGATGGCGGCGATCGTGGCGCCTGCCCGGGTTTCGGCCAAACATCAATCGCTTTTACACCTGGTCGGCCAGGCGCCCTGGCCGGACGAGGCCGTTTTGCAAAAAATCCGTGAGCTGGTTTTGCCTGGCATCGAACGACAAGGGCGGATCGAAGCCTGGATCGTCGATGACACCGGTTTTACGAAGAGGGGCACGCATTCGGTCGGCGTCGCGCGACAGTATTGTGGGCGGTTCGGCAAACAGGACAATTGTCAAGTCGCAGTTACGTTGTCGATCGCCAATCATTCGGCGAGCCTGCCGATCGCTTACCGGCTCTATCTGCCGGAGACCTGGGCAAATGATGCGGCACGGCGGAAAAAGACGCATGTGCCTAAGGATGTCAGGTTCAAAACCAAGCCGCAGATCGCGCTCGATCAGATCCGCGCAGCCCATGCGGCAGGTGTCGCCCCCGGTATCGTCTTGGCCGATGCGGGCTATGGTGCAAACAGTGACTTCCGTGCCGGTGTCAGTGCTCTGAACCTGCCCTATGTCGCCGGCATCCAATCGACGCCCAGCGTGTGGCCGCCAGGTCAGGCGCCTTTGCCTCCCAAGCGGTGGAGTGGTCGCGGCCAACGCCCTTGCAACGTGCAGCGCGACGACCAACACAAGCCTGTCTCGGTCAAAGAATTGGCTCTGAGCTTAGGCAAAAAGGCATGGCGCAGCGTTACCTGGCGGGAGGGATCGAACGCGCCGCTTGCTTCCCGCTTCGCCGCCGTTCGCGTGCACCTCGCCGCGCGGGACTACAAGCGAACCACACCGCATCCGGTCGAATGGCTGCTCGTCGAATGGCCGAAGGGAGAGGCGGCTCCCACGAAATACTGGCTTTCTACCTTGCCCGAGGACACGCCCCTCGCCACCCTCGTCGATTATGCCAAACTGCGCTGGCGTATCGAACGTGATGACGACCGATCGTTCAGTACGGCGACCCACCCTGCTTGAGCCAATACGAAGGTCGAGGTTGGTGGGGCTTTCACCATCACGCCACGCTCTGCATCGCCGCTTACGGATCTTCTGATCTCGGAACGGGACGCGATTCCCCCCTCAGCCTCCCGGCGACGCATGATGCCGCGCGTTCGTTCTGCTGTGCCGGCGCCTTGAACTCCTCGGCGACGCGAGCGTGGCCATCGACGGCAGCAAGTTCAAGGCGGTGAACAACCGTGACAAGAACTTCACCGAGGCCAAGATGAAGCGACGTCTCGAACAGATCGATCGGAGCATCGCCCGCTATCTCTCGCAGCTCGATACGGCTGATCGTCAGGGTCCGATGGTGCCGGAGGCCAAGACCACGCGGCTCAAGGAGAAGATCACGACGCTGCGCCAGGAAATAGAGCGCCTCAATGCACTGAATGCTCAGATGATGGCGAGCGAGGACAAGCAGATCTCACTGACGGATCCCGATGCGCGCTCGATGGCGACCAGCGGCAAAGGCAGCGGGATTGTCGGCTACAACGTGCAAAGCGCCGTGGATACGACGCATCATCTCATCGTTGCCCACGAGGTGACCAACGTCGGGACGGATCGCAGCCAGCTGTCGAACATGGCCGAGCAGGCGCGAACGGAGATTGGAGCCGAGACCCTCGAAGTCGTGGCTGATCGTGGATATTACGAAGGCGAGGAGATCCTGGCCTGCGAGACGGTCGGCATCACGGTCACGCTACCGAAGCCGATGACTTCGAGCGCCAAGGCCGCAGGCCGCTTCGGCAAGCAGGACTTCATCTACGTTGCGGCGGACGATGTCTATCGCTGTCCCGCCGGCGAGCGGTTGACCTACCGGTACACGAACGAGGAGGAGGGCAAGACCCTGCGCCGCTACTGGACGACGGCTTGTCAGGCGTGCGCGCTGAAGGCTCAGTGCGCCCGGCAAGGAGCGCCGGATCTCGCGGTGGGAGCACGAGGCTGTTCTCGAGACGGTGCAGGACCGGCTCAACCGCAACCCGAACAAGATGCGCGTGCGCCGCCAGACCGTGGAGCATCCGTTCGGGACCATCAAGGCGAGGATGGGAGCCACGCACTTCCAAATGAGGACGTTGCCGAAAGTGGCGACCGAAATGGCGCTGCACGTACTGGCCTACAACATGAAGCGCGTGATGCGGATTTTGGGTATTGGCGAATGATGGCCCCATGCGGGCCTGAGGCCCATCTTGGCACGGCCAAATCAAGCCCCGTCCAGATGACCTCAGAACGTCATCAGATGCTCGCGTTCGGTCGAGATGAAGGGTTATCAAGCGGCCTGCCGCAGTGGCTTACGGACCTTTCGGAGATTAGACGGCCGCACGTTCGACCTCACGCCATCCCGGTGTGACAAGTAGTAGGGTCCAGTCGGTCGAGCCACTCACCCTTTGTTTCAAACCACACCAACCTGTCGAGGCGAACGTGCCCCCGTCGGCAGTGTCGAGGACGGGATATCCGTAGCGATCATAACGAGATTCGAGAGAGGCGAGGCGGACTGGCAGAGCAGGTTGAGCAGGCGGACAAGTGTCTGGCATGTAAATGTAAGGCTCCATGTTGCGGGGGGTTGTCGGGCGAGACTTATACAACTTCTTCATGTGAAATGGAAGAGCACGGGATTAACATCAGGTGCTCGACGTAGAAAGCCTTGTTGTGCCAATGATATGACTGCTACGCTCGTGGTGCCGGGGCAACAGCTGGGTAGCGACGTCCTTGCCGGTGGCGGCGTCCCACAGCCGCGCGGTCTTGTCCTGTGAGGCGGTGACGACGCGCGCGCCGTCCGGCAAGAAGGCGGCGCTGTAAAGCCACTGTCGTGTCCGCGCAGGACGGCGACGTCCTTGCCGGTGGCGGCGTCCCACAGCCGCGCGGTGCTGTCCCCTGAGGCGGTAACGACGCGTGCCGTCCGGCGAGAAGGCGGCGCTGTAAACTGCATTGTTGTGTCCGCGGAAAGTCTTTCGCTCCCGCGATTCCACGACGGCGGCGCTCAGCGTTCAAAGCTACGTTGAGCTTTGGCGTCCGATCTTTTGAACTTCTTGGCCAAGCGGCGAGCGCGAGCTTTACAGCACGCGTCGGACTGACCGTTAGCGCGACGTTTGATAGCGCCGCAAGGGCCGCGGATTGATTGTGCCGTGCTTCCGCCTCGCGTTGCTCCAGCTTTTCTTGTGCATCGCGCTTCGCCTGTTCTTCGCGAGCGTGAGCCGCGTCGCTTTCCGCTACGAACTTTCGCTCCGCCGCTGAAAGCCAAGGGTCGCGCCGTTCCCGAAACTCGGCGAACAGTTCCCGCTCCGCGCCGGTTGCAAGATATTTGTCCCGTTCGGCTTCCGGCGCATTCCGCCACCGCCCTGCGCGGTCCATTAGCAGTTCCAGCGCCCGCAAATCCGCCGCTGCCGCATTCAGAGTGTTTTGCAGCCAAGGCCATTGCGTGATTAGCGCTTCGTGACAGACTTCTATCTTCACGCTCTCGGCCCGCTGTCCTTCGCCGACAAGCAGCAAGCGGCCATAGTCGTCCGAGACGAGCTTTTGGGCGAGCGCGTAGCGGGCGTCATCGAACTCTTCCTTGCTGGCGAGGCGGCGCAGCACGCTGGCGAGGCGGCGCAGCACGCCGCCCGTTTCGCCGAGCCGCACGAGACGTACGAACAGGGCTGGCAGCAACGCCCTCAGCCATCCCCTCATTCCGAATTGATCGAGCGGGATTCCGAGGTGCTCCACGCTGCCTTTTGTGGATTGCTATCCGCGCGTGTCATGGATTGCTTGCCCCGAGGCGACAAATCGGGAGTCTCTGCTCATGCAATATGATTCGCTGGGCGAGACGATGAGACAGAAGCAGACCCTTTGCTTTCGAGAAGTCTACCACTTTCTTGAGGCGCTGTTTGATGATGACCTGCATGCCAAGCGGATCCTGTCATTGGCCAATGCGACGCTCGGTGTCATCAAGAGCGCTTCCCTGGCGGTCAATACGATCGGCCAGGGCCTTGCCCTGGCGCGGGGGCTTTTGACCAAGCATGCGATCAAGCAAGTGGACCGGCTACTGTCCAACGAGGGAATCGATGTCGATGCCGCGCTGAGCCGCTGGTTTCCCTATGTGGTGGGATCGCGCACCAGCATCAATGTGGCCATGGATTGGACCGATTTCGATGCCGATGGCCAGGCCACCATTATGCTCTCGCTGCTGACCCAGCACGGGCGAGCGACACCGCTTCTGTGGCTGACGGTCGATAAATCCACCCTCAAGAACCGGCGCAACGAATATGAATATCAGGCGCTTGTCCGCTTGGCCGATGCCCTCCCGGCGGACATCAAGGTGTGCATCGTTGCCGATCGTGGGTTCGGCGATCAAAAGCTCTACCGGATGCTGACCGAGGAGTTGAAATTCGACTACGTCATCCGCTTCGGGGGCAACATCACGATGACCGGCGCGGCCGGCGAAACGCGCACCGCCGCCGCCTTTGTTGGACCCGGCGGGCGGGCGCGCCTCCTGCGCGGCGCCATGGTGACGGCCGATCGCTATCAGGTGGGAACCGTGTTGTGCGTGCAAGACAGGAAGATGAAACAGGCTTGGTGTTTGGCTGCCAGCAGCACCAGCGCGACTTCGCGGGCTTTGATGAGAGCCTGTATGGCAAGGCAAGCGCTGGGGCATCGAATGCGGGCTGCGCGACACCAAGGACCCGCGTTTCGGCATGGGCATGGGATCGATCCACGTCAGCACGCCGGAGCGGCGCGACAGGCTATGGCTGCTGAACGCATTTACAATCGCACTGCTGACCTTACTCGGGGCGGCCGGTGAAGTGCTCGGCTATGATCGATATCTCAAGTCAAACACAGCCAAGCGCCGCACCCACTCGCTGTTCCGCCAAGGCTGCATGCTCTACGAATTGATCCCTACAATGCCAGAGGTCCGATTACAGCCATTGATCGAGCGGTTCGCTGAAATGCTCGCCGAAATCTCGGCCTTCGCAGATACTTTCGGGGCCATTTGAAAATGAGGGGAGTCATGAGAGCAACGCCAGCTCTTCATCGCTGAGTTTTGCCGTCCGAACGCGTTCCGCCTCCTGCGCCAGTGCGCCCGACACGCCGCCCACATCGACATAGGCCTTGAGCAGCGAGCCGCCATGAGCGCGCCGGTTGCGCCAGACCGTCCAAAGAGCCATCTGCGCCAAAGCGAGATCGCCGGGGCGGTCGCCGAGATCACGGCGGATCTCGGCGACGAGCGCCTTCTGTTCCGACTCGTCCGAAAAGCCAGCCATGCGCAAGGGCGCGCGCACAGCCTCTTCGAGACCGGCGTCGGAAATTCGCTTGAGCCGCAATACACGCTCTTTGCCCTGCAACTCACCATACAGTGCGTCATAGGGCCGGCAGAGATTGAAATAATCGACGCGGATGGTCAGCACGACACGAAAGCCGCCGCGGCCGCGCGTCGCCGCGAGCTTCAGGAGGAAGTCAACGAAGGGGGCGCGAGCGGGCTCCGGCGTCTCGGTCAGGAGTTCATCGAACTGGTCAACGATGAGCAAGGTTTCCGTCGAGCCAGCCGGAAGATCGCAGCGCAGCGCGTAAGCCGCCTCGTTGGCGTCATCGAGCGTCAAACGGCGGCGCAGGCTAGCGCGCTTCAGTAACGCCACGTCGAAGACCTTCCAGCGGATTGCCGCCTGGCCGCATGACAATGACATGCCACAAGGCGTCGTCAGGCTCCCGTCGCGCCGGATCGGCCAGCGCTCCACCTCGCCATGCCGGCGCAAGTCCAGCCATGGCGAGCGAGGATTTTCCCGCGCCGCTGTCGGCGACGATGGCGACGAGCCGATTGCGGCGCAGGTCTTCGACAAGCTCAGCGATTTCCGCCTCGCGACCGAAGAACCGATCGGATTCCTTCTCGGTCATCGCGCGCAGGCCGACGAATGGCTCATCCGTCAGGCGTGGGCGCAAGCCAGAGGCCTTGCCGAGGATCGCGTCAATTAGCTTGGTGAATTCAGCGTCATTGCCCAGCGGATCAATCACCCCTTGATGCTGCTGAGCGAAAGGCGGCAAGGCGGCGACAGCCTCGGATGGCGCGGCTTGCGCGAGGATAGGAATGAAAGGGATCGCGGCGTCGCCCGTCGCCCGCATGAGACCGAGTTCGAACCTCGCGCTCGACCCAGTTCATGACGCCTTTCGAGCCGACGTAGACAGCGAAAGCGGTCGCTTGCCGCGTTATCGCAACTTCGATTTGCTCCTGCCAGCCGCTACCAGCGGAGAGGTCGTCCTTATCGAACCAAACTGTCAGTCCCGCGTCGCGCACCTCGGGGCTTTCCAGAAGCCGCCGCTTGAGTTCCCTAGCGGCGGCTGTGTCAGCGCCGGAATGGCTGAGAAACAGGCACCGGCTTGTTGCGCTGCCACCTAGCGTCTCGCGCGACCAATCGGACACGAGCCTCTCCTCGCGTTTCGGCTGCGCGCATTCTGGGGAACAACTTCGAGTTTGGCAATTAGTCGACTGTCTTGGCGTTTCGAGTTTCGACCCGTCATTGGTCTTCGAGTTGGCCGAGCTTCTCCGTGCAAATATTAAGCAGACCGTGTGAAAACAATTCGCAGTCGCGCAATAACGATCGTGAGACGCACCGTGGCGCATTTTGCGCGTTCTGGTCGAGAGAATCGCCTGTCGTGACCCCAGGGGCGTCCATGCAGGTTATTCCGGCCGGGAACGCACCTTGTATTACCCTCGTTTCATGCTCGAACGGCCGCCATCATGGCCTCGACGCCAAGGATGTTGAGGGCCCGGCGCAGATTGTAGACGAGCGCCGTGAGGCTGAACTCAGCCCGGACATTGTCGAGGCCCTTCATCAGAAAGGCGCCCTGGTTCATCCATTGCTTGATGCTGCCGAAGGGATGCTCGACGAGTTCGCGACGCCGGTCGAGGATTCCCGGCCTCGCCTTCAGGCGGGCGGCCATCCGGTCGAGCACCGCCTCGTTCTCCAGACGCGAGACCCGGCGACGGTCTGTGGTACACCGCGACCGAAGACCCTCTACTCTGCCCTTGCCGAGGACGACGCCATGCAAATCAAGGATCATGTCCGCGAACGGCTAACCGACCCCAAGCTCGCGCACTGCCAGTACTACTGCGAGGACGAGATCATTGACCGCCTAGCGGATTTGATTGCCTCCCCGCCTTCCTCACTGGCCGCCGGTTTCAATTCATCCAAGCAAAGCGGCTTGTTCACTGCGCCATGAGGTCTCTGGCAAATGAACGGTATGCGCCGCGTGAGAGTTTGGAGTCTTCAAAATGGTGCGGATCTGAGACGCGGTGTTTTTTCCAAATGTTCCCGCGAGGACTCTTCGAACGTTGCTCTGAGCTTTCCGAGGCAAGGGCGCGGCCTGCGTCAAAGTTCAGACGACGCCTTCACGCGGGCGATTTGACATGCTATTTGACATTTTCGTCATCCCCGTGCCGGGCCGTTTCGCTGACTGTTTTTAGCCGCGATTCCGCGCCGGGCCGCCAGCGCAGGAACACGCAGCATGAGCCAAACCGTCACCAGCCGCACAGGGGCTAACTCGTTTTTCACGGCTGGGCTCGCCGATGCCGATCCCGAAATCGCCAAGGCGATCGAACTGGAGCTCGGCCGCCAGCAGCATGAAATCGAGCTGATCGCCTCCGAGAACATCGTCTCGAAAGCCGTGATCGAAGCGCAAGGCTCGGTGATGACGAACAAATATGCCGAGGGCTATCCCGGCCGGCGCTATTACGGCGGCTGCCAATTCGTGGATATGGCCGAGAATTTGGCGATCGAGCGCGTCACCCGGCTGTTCGACTGCAAATTCGCCAATGTGCAGCCGAATTCCGGCAGCCAAGCGAACCAGGGGGTGTTTCTCGCTCTGCTGCAGCCGGGCGATGCGTTCATGGGGCTCGATCTTGCCGCGGGCGGCCATCTGACGCATGGCTCGCCGGTCAATCTCTCCGGCCGCTGGTTCAAGCCGATTCCCTATGGGGTTCGCCGGGACGACAACCGTATCGACATGGACATGCTGGCGCGGCTCGCCGAGGAGCACAAGCCGAAGCTCATTATCGCCGGCGGCTCCGGCTATCCGCGGCATTGGGATTTTGCCGGGTTCCGGGCGATCGCCGATAAGGTCGGCGCCTATTTCTTCGTGGATATGGCGCATTTCGCGGGCCTCGTCGCGGCCGGCGTGCACCCCTCGCCCTTCCCGCATGCCCATGTGGTGACGTCGACGACCCACAAAACCTTGCGCGGCCCGCGCGGCGGTTTGATCCTCACCAATGACGAGGCGATCGCCAAAAAGATTAATTCGGCGGTGTTTCCGGGACTCCAGGGCGGACCGTTGATGCATGTGATCGCGGCCAAGGCGGTGGCCTTCGGCGAGGCGCTCAAGCCCGAATTCAAGGTCTATGCAAAGCAGGTCGCGGACAATGCCAAGGCGCTGGCCGCAACGCTTATCGAGCGCGGCTACACGATCACGACCGGCGGCACCGACAATCATCTGATGCTGGTCGATCTGCGGCCGCAGCAGCTCACCGGCAAGGCGGCGGAAGCCTCGCTTGGGCGCGCCGGGATCACCTGCAACAAGAATGGGGTGCCGTTCGATACCGCAAGCCCCATGGTGACCTCCGGCATCCGGCTCGGCACGCCCGCCGCGACCTCGCGCGGTTTTGGCGTCGCCGAATTCAAGAAGGTCGGCGATCTGATTGCCGACACCTTGGACGGCTTGGCCAAGAACGGCGACCAGGGCAATGCGGCGGTCGAGGCCAAAGTCAAGGCATCCGCCAGCGAATTGACGCAACGCTTCCCGGTGTATTGAGCGCACAAGAGCGAGTGTGGCCCTATATCCTGGCGCGTGATCCGGCTTGGCGGCGGGCCGGCCGCGTTGCCTAATCCCGGTGACGCATATCTCGTGGTCGATACGGCCGCGAGACCGTGCCATGAGGCCAAAGCGCCATGCGGTGCCCGTTCTGCGGCAGTCTCGACAGCCAGGTGAAGGATTCCCGCCCGGCGGGGGATGGTTCGGCCATCCGCCGCCGCCGCGTCTGTCCCGATTGCGGCGGCCGCTTCACGACCTTCGAGCGCGTGCAATTGCGCGAATTGACGGTCGTGAAAAAATCCGGCCGGCGGGTGCCGTTCGACCGCGATAAGCTGATGCGTTCGATCGAAGTTGCGTTGCGCAAGCGGCCCGTCGAGCCTGATCGCCTGGAACGCATGGTGAATGGCATCGTGCGCCAGCTGGAAAGTCAGGGCGAGAGCGAGATCCCCAGCGAAAAAATCGGTGAGCTTGTCATGGAGGGTTTGCGCACGCTCGACAGCGTCGCCTATGTGCGTTTTGCCTCGGTCTATCGCAATTTCCGCGAGGCGCGCGATTTCAATACGCTGGTCGACGAACTTGCGCATGAGGCGGGCGAGACCACGGAAGACACACCGGCGCCGTCTCCCGCCAAAGCACCTCCGCCGGGCCGGGCATGAACCCGTACGAGGCGGATCGGCGCGCCATGGCGGCGGCTTTGGAGCTTGGCCGGCGCGGGCTCGGGCTTTGCGCGCCCAATCCCGCGGTGGGCGCTCTCCTTGTGAAGGACGGCGTTGTTTTGGCGCGCGGCTGGACGAAGCCCGGCGGCCGTCCGCATGCGGAGACCGAAGCCTTGCGCCAGGCGGGCGCGGCGGCGCGGGGCGCGACCCTTTATGTAAGTTTGGAGCCGTGCAGTCATCATGGGCAGACGCCGCCATGCACGGATGCGATCATCGCGGCCGGGGTCAGCCGCGTCGTCTATGCCATTGACGATCCCGATCCCCGGGCGTGCGGCCAGGGCGCCTCTATTTTGACGGACGCCGGCCTTGAAGTGGCGCGCGGCGTCCTCGCCAAGGAGGCGGGGCGGGCCCATCTCGGGCATTTTTTGCGGGTGACCCGCGGCCGCCCCATGATCAGTTTGAAACTTGCCTTGACGGCGGATTTATTTGCGGCTGGATTGCCGCCTGGCCCGCGTCTCATTGTGACGGGAGGGGCGGCGAATGGGCTTGTGCATGTCATGCGCGCGATGCACGACGCCGTCATGGCGGGCATTGGCACCATTTTGGCGGATGATCCCTTGCTGAATGTGCGGCTTCCGGGACTAGAAGAGCGGGCGCCTTTGCGGGTTGTCCTCGACAGCGATCTTCGCCTGCCGCCGCAATCCCGGATTGCCGCGGCGGCGGCGAAGCGTCCGGTGCTCGCCATCGCGGGCGAAGGGGCAAGTGAAGAGAGAGCCGAGCGCTTGCGCGAGGCGCATGTCGAGGTCGTCGAGGTGCCGCGGGATGAGACAGGGCGTGTCGATGTTGGCGAGGCGCTCAAACTTCTTGGCCGGCGGGGTTTGACACGGATTTTTTGCGAGGGAGGGCCCAGCGTGGCGGCCAGTTTGATCGGGCAGGGACTTGCCGACGAAGTTCTGATTTTCGCGAGCCCGGTGCCCCTGGGGCGGGACGGTGTTTTGGGCCTCGGCCCCGCGGCAGCGGCCCGGCTTTACGATCCGGACCACTATCGCCTGATCGAGACACGCAGGATCGGCGCCGACCGGCTCACCCGCCATGAAAGAGTGGCCTAGATGTTCACGGGAATCATCAGCGATATTGGCGAGATTGAACGGGCCGAAGCGGGGACTAATTTACGCCATCTGCGCATCGCCTGCTCCTATCTTTTGGACACGATCGCCCCCGGCATGTCGATCGCCTGCGGTGGCCCTTGCCTGACCGTCACCGCCTGCGGCGCAAGCATGGGCCGCAGCTGGTTCGAGGTCGATGTTGCGGCCGAAACGCTCGCACGCACGACCGCCCGCCATTGGAAAATCGGCACGAAACTCAATCTCGAACGAGCGCTCAAAATGGGCGATGAGCTTGGCGGCCATCTCGTCACCGGCCATGTGGATGCAGTCGCCACGATTGCCGCGATCTCGGATTTCGATGGCATGCGGAACATCGAGATCGTCGTTCCGCAGGATCTTGCGCGGTTTATTGCGGAGAAAGGCTCCGTCGCGCTGGATGGCACCTCGTTGACGGTCAACTCCGTCGAAGGGAATTTTTTTTCGGTCCTGCTCGTGCCGCATACGCTCAAGGTCACGACATGGGGGGAAAGGCACGCAGGCGATAAAATCAACCTCGAGGTCGATCTCATGGCCCGCTACGCGGCGCGGCTCGCTGACACCCACAGTGGGCAACAGCAAGGACCTTAGCGGCGCGTGTGCCTCCCGCTGACCGCAGCAAATTCCTTCACAGAAATGTTCGCTTTGAGATCGACATTTTTGGGGATGACATCTCGAAATTTGGAAGCGCATTTGGTGAAGATCGAGAAGGAGCGCTCTGGCGGGCGCAGCCAAGCGGAAAGACGTGCATAGCATTAATAACTCTGAAATTTGCTCGATTGCATATTTCGAATAAGTCAATCGCCCTGATTTCCGAACAGACTCCGGACGCTTGCCTCATGCGCTGCCTTATCCGATAAGAGCACCTCTCCAAAGGAGACTCGCTTGCCTTCTCTCATCCGGTTTCTGTTCATCGTCGGGGTTCTGGCGGGGCTTGTTTATGGCGGCATGTGGGCGCTCGTGACCTTCGTCGAGCCGCAGCCGCGTGAGATGGTCCAAGCGGTCCCGCCGGCGCGGCTGAACAAATAGGGCCCCCCGATGCCCGGCGCGCGCCGCCTTCCGCCTCTGATCGAAGCCTTTCTTGACATGATCGCGGCCGAGCGCGGCGCGTCCAAAAACACGAGCGACGCCTATGCCCGCGACCTTTCCGATTATGCCTCAGGCCTTGCCCGTGCCGGAAAGACGCCGCAGACGGCTTCGACGAGCGATATTCGCGCTTATCTGTCCTCGCTCGCGGAACGCGGTCTTAAACCGGCGTCGAGCGCCAGGAAGCTTTCTTCGATCCGCCAGTTCCATCGGTTTCTCGTCACCGACGGGCGCCGCGCCGACGATCCGGCGCTGATCATCGAGGCGCCAAGACGCGGCCGCAATCTGCCAAAGACGCTGTCCATCGCCGAGGTCGGCCATTTGCTGGCGGTCTCCAAGGAGGGCCTCGACGACGAAGAAAGGCCGAGAGCCGAGCGATTGCGCGCTTTGCGCATGGCGTGCCTGCTCGAACTTCTCTACGCCACGGGTTTACGGGTGTCGGAGCTGGTGGCGCTGCCCGCCGGCGCGGCGCAAACAAAGGACCCCTTTCTCCATATTCGCGGCAAGGGCGGGCGCGAACGGCTGGTGCCGCTTTCCGGTGCGGCGCGACAAGCCATTGCGGCTTATCGCGGGTTTCTCAAGACGGCTGAAGGCAGGGCGTCAACCAGTCCTTGGCTGTTTCCCGCCGATGGCGCGAGCGGCCATCTGACGCGTCAAGCTTTCGCCCGCGATCTCAAAGGCTGCGCCGCCGCCGCCGGCATTGCGGCGGCGCGGGTGAGCCCGCATGTGCTCCGTCATGCCTTCGCGAGTCACTTGTTGCAAAATGGCGCCGATTTGCGCGTCGTGCAGGAATTGCTCGGGCACGCCGACATTTCAACGACGCAGATTTATACCCATGTGCTCGATGAGCGGATGAAAGCCATGGTGCGGGATTTGCACCCGCTCAGCGGCGGCGACTGACACGCGGGTGCGCTCAGTGCAGCGATTTTTCCTTGGCCGAAATCGGCGACGGTGACAATGGCGACGGGAAGATCCAAGCCGAGCCAGGGAAGTTCCGCGACGGCGCCTTTTGTCCGCAGCGGTGTCACCATCACCCGCAGGGGTGAGCGGCGCGGGCCGCGCTGAATGAAAAATTTTCCGCCGGGACCCTGTGGCGTGAAGGCCTTGCGCGAGCAAGAGGCGATCAATCCTTGGATGGCGCCCGAAGTTGTCGGTGCTGTGCAGGCAGCCTGCCTTGACGGCGAGGCCGCCGCGAGACCCGAGCAGCTTCCGGGCCGCCGCATTGGCAAACAGTACCCTTGCGGCGCCATCGACCAGCATCACACTCCGCTGCAGATGTTCAAGCCGTTCCGGCGCCGTATCATGATCAAGATCGTGCGTCCGAAGCTCACGATGAATCTGAACCGCGCGGGTGACGTGGGGCAGCGCTGCCTTGAAAGCGAGCATCTGCTCCGTGGTGATATGATCGTTCTTGGTTGTATTGGCGACGCACAGCAAAGATGAAACTTGGTCCCGGGCGAATAAATTGGCCGCGACGAAGGCAAGCCCAAAGTCGGCCGGGCGAAACCACTCGTTGAACACGGGTGTGCCTGTGAACTCCTTTCGCGACATGATGCTATCGAAGGAGAAGACGGTCCCGGCGGGCTGTTGCGCGGCAATGTGCCAAAGCGGATTATGAAAGGCCCAATAATTCTTGTACCTCGCGTGCATGACCGGATCTGTGCGCGGGGCAATCGAGTCGAAGGTTTGGGCGCGACAGTCCATCGAAGCCAAGGCCACCTGCGCAGTCTTCGTGATGTCGGCAAGTCTTATGAGGGCCGCCGGCCATCGCGCGCTATTGACGGCAGCCTCATAGATCAAGTCTATGAAAGCGAGAAGGTCATCGTCTATGCCCATTGCAGACCTCAACCGGCAAAATATCAAAAATGAAGCGCACGGCGATTGGCTTGGTGACAATGCTTAAATTGAGAATGGGGAACGCAAATGGCACTATAAGAAGGAGGGGCGAGCCTCACAAATTAAAATTTATTTATGAATCGGTTTGACACCTTTCGAGGGTGCCAAATCGTGGTTGACGGCTTCCCGCGCAAGTGACCCGCTTTACGGTCCTGCCAGATGAGATGTTCGATTGCTGAGTTGCTTACGCTTCCTTTTTGCGTCGACCATCCGAGCCGCACCGCCACGCGCGAGTTAGTTGCGAGTCCTGCCAGATTATTGCGCTGGCCGCATAGAAGCCTGTGTTTAGCACATGGTCAAAGCGATGCGGCGGAATGTCCATCCGCTATTTGGCGAATGACGCGCGGCGCTTCAGTTTATCGATTTTTCCATGGCCGAAATCGACGACGGTGACAATGGCCACGGGGATATCCAAGCCGAGCCAGGGAAGCTCCGCGACGGTGCCTTTTGACCGCAGCGGCGTCACCGTCACACGCAAGGGGGAACGGCGCGGGCCGCGCTCAATCGAGAGTTCTCCGCCGGCGACCGTTTGCCGCCAAGGCCTTGCGCTTGCAGGAGGCGATCAAGCCTTGAATGGCGTCGGAATTGGCCGTGCTCCACAGGCGGCCGGCCTTGATGGCGAGCCCGCCGCGCGAACCGAGCAGTGTCCGGGCCGCCTTATTGGCGAACAGCACCCTCGCGGTGGCATCGACCAGCATCACGCCCCGGGGCAATTGCTCGAGCCAATCGGGCGTCGTGTCATGGTCGAGATCACGCAACCGAAGGTTGCGATGGATACGAATGGCGCGGCCGATGTGCGGCAGCACGGTCTTGAAGGCGAGCGTCTGTTCTTTGGTTATTTCATCTTTTATCGGGGCGTTGGCAACGGAGATCATTGTCGACACTTCGTTCCCAACCAGCAAATTGGCCCCCATGGACGCAATCCCGAACTCGGCCGGGCGCATCCACTCGTTGAAGAAAGAGGTGGCGACGAAGTCCTTTCGCGGGATCAGGCTGTCGAGCCAGAAGACCTCGCCGAGCGGCCGCGCGATTGTGCGGGGCCAAAGCGGATTATGGAAGGCCCAATACTTCTTGGAGATCGCGTCCATGGCCGGATCGCAACGCGGCGCGATCGAATCAAAGGTGCGGGCGCGACGGTCCAAACTGAGCAAGCCAATCTGCGCCGTCCCCATCGCATCGGCAAGCCATGTGAGAACAGCCGGCCAGAGCGTGCTGTCGATCGCGGCCTCGTAGATTAAATCGATTAAAGCAAGAAGGTCATCTTCGATGCCCATTGCTGAAACCTAACCGGCTATGAACGGCATTTCGTTCTGCGCTTTGGAAATCGGAAAGGAAGAGGACACGTTAGGAAAGGACGGCATCCAGGCAATTTCAGGACGTTTCCGCACGCGCACCCGGGTGCAAGACCCGGAACCGCAACGAAATTTGGCTTCGATCGGGTTCATTCGAAGCCAAGCCGTCATTGGGACCTTGCCTATGAGCCATTGGTCTTTGCATCGGCGTTGCCCGATGCGCTCATGTTTCGAGCTCGCGGGGATTGGCGTTGTCGCCAAGGAGGAGGCGGATGAGTTCGGCCTGCCGGTGCGTTCCCGTCTTCTCGAAAATGTTCGAAAGGTGAGTTTTGGCCGTCGCGCCGGAAATGCCGCGCCGCCGCGCGGCCGCCGCGCGGCCGTCGCCTTTCAAAATTTCGGTGACCAAGCCCGAACTCCGCGGCGGTCAGGCCGTAGCGGCGGCGCAGATCGATCTCCTGCCGCCGGCGGTCGATGTCGGGGTCGCGGACTGTTACGATGGCGGCCGGAGTCCCGACGCCAATCCACGGAATATCCGTGAGCGGCGTTTTGGATTGAAATGGTGCGACCGTCACTTGGAGGGGCGAACGGGGGGGTGCGCGGAGGATTTTGAGGTCGCTGGCGGGTTTCTCAGCCGTCCACAGGTTCCGCGCACAACCGCCGATGAGCTTTTGTAAATCGTCCGAGCCGCCCGTCGCCGTAAGATATGACTCCTGTAGGACCAATCCCTCGCCGTCCTCGAGCATTCTCCTTGCGGCCGTGTTCGCGAGAACCACTCTGGCCGAGGCGTCGACGAGGAAGGCGCCGTGCGGCAGAGTGTCGAATTGCTCCGGCGGGGCCGCTTGCTTGAGCCCCAGGTTCCAGAGCTGGCGGCTGATACGCACGGCGCGGACGAGGTGCCGCAGCGCTGCTTGGAATATCTGGATTTGCCGCTCGGTCAGGGCGTCCTTGCCGGGCGCATTGGCCATGTAGATCAAGACCGAAAACTGATCTTCTTTCAGCAAATTGGCGCCCGCCGCCGAAAGCCCGCGCCCGGATGGCCGACACCATTCGTTAAACACGGGCGAGGCGCTATACACATCTCTCTGCACGAGGCGGTCAAGGGCATAAATTTCGCCGGCAGGCCATGTTGTGGTTTGCTGCCAAAGCGGATTGTGAAACCTCCAATAGTCCTTATAGGCAGCAGACCAAATGGGATCGGTGCGCGGCGAAAGCGTCGTAAAGCTACCGGTCCGCTTATCTCTTGAGGTCATGCTCACTTGCGCGGCGCCGGTGACGTCGGCAAGCTTAACCAGAACATGTGGCCACAGACTGCCGTCGAGCACGGCCTCATAGATCAAGTCGATCACCACAATAAGCTCTCTATCTTCGCTCATGGCATGACCCCTCCGCTTAAAGGAATTCCGTCCAAATGAGCTCGCGGCTTCTGTCTAACTTTTTTTGTGAATTTTTTCTCCTTCAGACGAAAAGCCGGAAGGAACCCGGCGAGGCAAGCGGTGTTGCCCCCACACGAAAAAGCGCAGGAAATTGGCAATAATGATAATCTGTGTATAGATATTATATATATTGCAATTATGCAATCCTCAATTTTGTAATCCTCAACTTGAATAATCACATCGCCAAAACGCGTCCTCGCTTTGCTGCTGCGCTCCTCTCTCGAAGCGGCCAGCGGCGCTTTAGGCGCAT
>CAWAQW010000034.1:0-52818 GCA_963784075.1 uncultured Alphaproteobacteria bacterium
GGACGACCGGCGTTTCGCCTCGTCTGCCCCAGGTCCGGCCGGCGTGATGATCTGAGCGGATATGCGCTGCGTCGCCAAAATAGATTTCGGCTTTCTCCTTCTGCGCCAGGGCCTTGATCTGCGGGTACTCTTTGCTTCAGCCATTGCTGGACCAGGGCTTCGTCGCGCTCCAAGGCGCGATGCAGAGGCTTCTGGCAGGTGATGCCGAGTTGGGCCAGAAGCCGGCCCCACCGAGACAAGGCTCACGGCGATCTTGAATTTGTCCTTGATCAATTTGGCGACCATCTCGCGGGTCCACAGCGCGAAAGCGAACTTCATCTGCAGCGGGTTCTTTTGCGTCACGGCGTCAAAGATCCAGCTCAGCGACCGCCCATCCAGTTTCGGCGGACGCCCGAACAAAGGCTTCGCCTTCAAGGCGCCCCAGCCGCCGCGCCGATACTGCGCCAACCATCCATATACCGTCGACCAGCTCAGCCCGAGAACGCGGGCGACGACTTCCGGGCTTTCACCTTCCTGGACCTTACGCACCGCGCGTTCACGCAACGCCTCCAGCGTATGACGATCCAATCGGCGCGCATTATTTTCTTGCATCCACAAAATGAATCATTCAACAACTGCACAGTCAACAAAAAGTCGACCTACTTATGAACTTATTAATAGAGCTGCATCGAAGGCCGGGCGTCTTGCCGAACTTCTTGTAGATCAGCTCCCGCACCGCCTGAGCCGTCCACAGCGCGAAGGGCAATTGCATCTGGTCAGGGCATTTGTTCGCAATCCAGCCCTGCACGCGCCGCGCTTCAGAAGCTGTCAGCATAAGCTGATCGCCAACACGCCGCCCGCGCTTTCCTCTCACGAGCCCGGACGTTTGCCGTCGCGCCGGAATGCGCCACAACCAACGGCTGACCGTCCCGCGATGCACTCCGACAGCCCGCGCCGCCGCCATGTGCGTCGCGCCCTTCTCGACAAGAAGCACAGCGCGTCGGCGAAGAGCTTCCTGCGTCCTTTGATCCAGTTTGCGGGCATCGCCAAGCTGCATTCATACAGACTATCAGATGTTCTTCACGATGTCATCTGTTTACTTGGGATATTAGTAGCTTGCGAAACGGCGCAGGGAGGCGGATCGAAATCAGCCAGAGTTTGGCAGGGGGGCTATCCGTTGCGACAATCGCCCAATTATGCTGGCGTCATTGTGTCGGGGATTGCTGGGCCATGTTCTCGGCTAACGGCGAGATCGCCCTTGTTTCCAGGAGGGCGCGGTGGCGAAATTGACCCAGCTTGCACCTCCGCGCGGGGGTCTGACCGAGAATGTTATTTTCGTGCACGGCCTTACCGGCGAGGCGCTCGAAACATGGACGAGCCCGCCACCCTCCAGTGCGATCTGGCCCGTATGGCTCGCCGAGGACATCGACGGCCTGGCCGTCTGGTCGGTGGGTTACGACGCCCCTCTCCGGGACCGGGAGGGCGGCGCCATGCACCCAACCGATCTTGCCAGCAATATTCTCGAGTGCCTGTTGACCGAATCTCCGATCGAAAAAGGCGACCTGATCCTCATTGGCCACAGCCTCGGCGGTCCCTGAGTTCTGACGCGAGGTGCAACACCCCCTGCCGATTTGATATCGGCTTGGTTGATCAAGACCTTAGGGAGTGTTGCAATGCCAGCCTATTCACACCTGTTGGACGAGGAAAGAGACCAAATCGCGGTCATGAGGGCGGCCGGCCGCTCGATCTGCGCCATCGTCAGATGGCAGCTCGTCCTTGGCTCGACAGCGATTATTGCGAGGGCGACAAGGAAAAAACGACAGACGATGATCCAAGACCAGCTGTCTCATCAAATCCTTCCGAATGCTGCGACCATGCTTGGGGTTTGTTTGACGGGAGTAGGACTCGTGATAGTCGCCGGGGAATGACCTTGGCCGCGACCCTGGGGCAGGGTCCGAGCTTTCAGTAAAGCTCACGTTTCGCGCCGCATCGCGTGCCCCGCGTCGATCGGTTGCCGAAAAGAGGCTTCCATTGACGCTGACGCGTCATTCATGCAATGCCCTTCGCAACCATTCATGATCTTGCGTGACCGAGATGACCGATTTTTTCCGCGAAGTCGATGAAGACGTCCGCCGTGACCGCCTCCTCCGGTTTTGGGCGAGATATCGCTATGCCTTGATCGGCTTGGCGGTCCTTATCGTGGCGGGGACGGGCGCTTGGCATGCCTATGAACATTACCGCGACGAGGCGGCGGAAACCGCCGGCACGAAGTTTGAGGCCGCCGCGCAATTGGCGCGCGAGGGCAAATCTGCCGAAGCGGCGGCGGCATTCGACGCCCTGAGCAAAACCGCGCCAAAGGGGTATGCGACCCTCGCGCGATTGCGCGCGGCGGATGAATTGACCGCCACCGATGCGCCGGCGGCGATCAAGGCCTATGAAGCCGTGGCGGACGATCCTCAGTACAATCAACTGTTCCGGGATTTCGCCAAGCTCCGCGCCGCCATGCTCCGTGTCGATATCGACGATCCTGTGGACTTCGAGAAGAGATTCGCGCCGCTCGCCTCCGACAATTTTCCCTATCATCACCAGATCCGCGAGCTGCTCGGTCTCGCCGCCCTGAAGAGGAATGCTTATGATTCCGCCGGCAATTGGTTCGACGGGATCGTTTCGGACATGCAGGCACCGGCCGGGGTGCGCACGCGCGCCGGGGCTTTGCTCGGCATTGTGCAATCCTCATTATTTCCATCCCAAAAATCCGCGCCCGCAAATGGGCAAACGGGAAATGCGCCGCCCGGGGACAAACCGGCCAAATAACAGTCGGGGACGATGTTCACCGTCGCGATCATCGGCCGGCCGAACGTCGGCAAATCGACTCTGTTCAACCGGCTCGCTGGGAAAAAGCTCGCCCTCGTGGACGACCGTCCCGGCGTCACCCGGGACCGGCGCGAGGGCGAGGCGACGCTTGGCGATCTTGCCTTCAAGATCATCGACACGGCCGGTCTGGAGGAGGGTGACAGCGCCTCCTTGTCCGGCCGGATGCGCGCGCAAACAGAGGCGGCGGTCGGCCTTGCCGATGCGATTTTCTTTGTTTTCGACTCACGCGCCGGCTTGACGCCGGCCGATCGCTTTTTCGCCAATCTTGTCCGGCGCGCGGATAAACCCCTGATCCTCATCGCCAATAAGGCCGAGGGGCGCGCCGGCGCCGCGGGTGCGCTCGAGGGCTTCGATTTGGGACTTGGCGAGCCGGTGCCGCTTTCGGCCGAACATGGGGATGGCTTTGCCGAACTCTATTCGGCCTTGCGCGAGGCGCTTCCGGAAGCAACGGAATTGCCAGCCGAACCAGCGGAAAACACGGCGCGCGCGCGGCTCGGTGAGGATGAAGATGGCTCCGAACTCGATGTCACGAAGCCGCTTCGGATCGCGATCCTCGGCCGTCCCAACGCCGGCAAATCGACGCTTCTCAACAGGATTCTTGGCCAGGACCGGCTGCTCACGGGACCGGAGCCAGGCCTCACCCGCGACACGATCGGGGTTGATTTCTCTTGGGCCCGCCGGCAGATCAAAATGTTCGACACGGCAGGTTTGCGCAAGCGCGCCAGGGTCGAGGACGATTTGGAGAAGCTTGCCTCGGCCGATGCCTTGCGCGCCGTCAAATTCGCCGAGGTCGTCGTGTTGCTCCTTGACGCGACAATTCCTTTCGAAAAGCAGGATCTCACTTTGGCCGATCTCGTTGAACGCGAGGGCAGGGCGCTCGTCATCGGCCTCAACAAATGGGATCTGATCGAGGCGAAGGGACCCACGATCCTCGCATTGCGCGAGGACGCAGCAAGACTCTTGCCGCAGGTGAAAGGCACCCCGGTCATGCCGGTTTCGGGGGTGACGGGAGAGGGAATTGACAAATTGATGGAGGCGGTCTTCCGCGTCCACGAAATCTGGAACAAGCGCATTTCGACCGGGCGGCTCAATCGCTGGCTCGACGCCGCAATCGAAGAAACCCCGCCGCCGGCGGTCGCCGGACGGCGCATCAAAATCCGCTACATGACGCAACTGCGCGCGCGCCCTCCCTATTTCATCCTGTTCGGCAATCAGCTCGACGCTCTTCCAAAGAGCTACGAACGTTTCCTGGTGAATGGCCTGCGCCAGACCTTCGGCCTCGGGAGTGTTCCCATCCGCATCTCGAAGAAAACCAGCGACAATCCCTACGCGGGTCGCGATCGCGGCAGAGATAGGAAGCGAGCTAAGTCGTGATGGGATCGCTGTCGATTCTTGCCGCGAAATGGATTATGGCTGATGCACCCCTGATTACGGATGGGATCGAAAACATTGCCAGCTACGGATGAAAGCCGGGGACTGCGTGGCCTGCTCCTTTGGGTCGCAAAAGCCGTTGTTGTCGTCTATGTCGTTCTGGACGGCCTCGCCACGCCGATCATCCAGCCGCTGCTGCGGTGGGTGGCAAGACTCCGCTTTGTCATTCGCCTGCAAGGCGCCGTCGCGGCCCTGCCGCCTTACGCGATCTTGGTTTTGCTCGGCGTGCCTTTGGCCTTCGCGGAACCCGCCAAGATTTATGCCTTGGTTCTGATGGGCCAAGGGCATTTCACGACGGGCCTCGTCACGATGGCGATGGCCTATCTTGTCAGTCTCGTCATTGTTGAGCGCATCTATCACGCGGGGCGGGCGAAGCTCAAAACGATCTTCTGGTTCGCCAAGCTGATGGAGTGGCTGACCAGTGTCCACGACCGTCTCCTCGCCTGGGCGCGCACCACGCGGATCTGGGCTTTTTCGATTCGGATCAAGCGAGCCACGCGCGCCCTCATAGCCAAGCTCCGGCTCCGTTTCGGAATTGGCTGAGGGTGCCTCTGCGTCTCGCGCCTGCTTTTTCCGATTCGCTGCGTGTATTGGGAGCTTCCGTGGGGCCGTGTTATTGGCTCGATTTTCCTGCTAAGCTTCGGCGGTCACGCATCGTGGAGGGCTCTATTGGAACAAGGGAAGCACTACGCTGCTTTGGATGGACTGAGAGGATTTGCCGCCGTTTCAGTCGTGATTTTCCATATTGGCCATTGGTTGCAAGTGCCGTCGCTCGCGGCGAACGCGGGGCTCGCGGTGGATCTTTTCTTTTGCCTCAGCGGGTACGTCCTGTCGTTGGCATATGGCAAGCGGTTGGTGCAGACGCTCACCAGTTTCGAGTTTTTTATTTGCGGCTGATCCGGCTCATGCCGCTGATTGTACTGGCAACTGTCATTAGCGCTGCCTATGCGGCACTCAGGGCTAATATCAAGCATGAAGACCTTACGGGACCTGTTCTGGAGACCGCTTTTCTCCTCGGCCTCTTCAATCTTCCCTACTTTGGCGCCCCGACGAGCGTAGGGGGACCGCAATTGTTTCCCTTAAACGGTCCCCAATACACGCTTTTTCTGGAGCTCGTCGCGAATGTCATATGGTCTCTGTCCAGGCGGCTAAACGAGCTTAAGGTTTCGATCACCATCGCACTGGCTTATTTCTCGGTCCTGCCATTCGGCATGGGCGGAGACACGGCAGCAACCTTTTGGAGTGGCTTTCCGCGTGTCGGCGGGTCGTTCTTTGCAGGCGTGGCGGTTTTCCATCTTGACCGCAGGCTTGCGCCGCGACATTTCGGAACCTTCGTATATTGGGGGTTGGCGGCCGCGCTATGACGGCGCTGATCTACTTTCCTCGCCCTCTTTTCACCCCTCTTGTTCTTTTGTGGGTTGGACTCATATCACCGCTGCTGGTTTTGGCGGGAGCGCGCATGACACTGTCGGGATCACTTCGTCGGCTTGCGCTCTTGGGCGGAGAAGTCTCTTACGCAATCTATGCCCTTCATTACCCAATTTTTTGCTGGGTCAACGGTATCTACCAAGCCACTAATCTCCCTCGGAACATCTTCATCGAAGGCCCCGCCATTTTAGCAACCGCGTTGATTGGCAGCTATGTAGCTCTCAAGATTTATGATGAGCCATTGCGCCGCCGTCTCACCCCAGCCTGGCAGCCCGCGCACCAACGCGGCCCTTTGCCTGACACAAAGGGGACACGCCCGCGAGCCTAGTGGGGGAGCACCGTTATGTGCAAACCCATGCTGGGGATCATTCCTCCGCCGCAAGACCGTTGGCGATAATGGCAGGCGGAGCCAGCCAAAGGTTGCTCCAAACGAGGCTTGATGGAACGGAGGGTTGAGGATCGAGACCCGCGGGGGCCTAGCTTGCCGATTATTGCGCCCTCTTTTCTGTTGGGAGGCGGCAAATCAGTGCTTGCCATAGTCGAGGGCCACGCCCTTGCGCTGCGCGAGAATATAGGCCTCGAGAGCTTTGAGCCTTGGATCATCGTCGGCGAAGGGTTTTCCGCGGACCGGATTCTCGATGCACCAATTGATCATGTCGCGGAGCAGGGCGACACGTCCCAACTGTACCTGGAACTTGGGATAGGTTTCCGGATGCGTATTGGAACCATCCGGATGGCACATGTCGCAGGAGACCGCATTGGTGCCGCCAAGCGCCTTGGCATCATGAAAAATGCGCTTGCCTTCGGCAACGAGACGATCGGTCGAGTCTTCCAGATCTGCTGATCGCGTTCGGTGAAGGCGCCGTAGGTCTGAAACTGACCCCCGGCGGATGTTCCTGCGCCCGGCTGTTGGGGCTGAGAATCGGCCGCCGCGACAACCCATTCGGCGTCGGGATGCTTGCTCCGCCACGTCTTCATGAGCGTGTCGGCGATTTGCTGGCCTTGTTCGCGAGTCAATGGATCGCCGGGCTTGACACCTTTGACCTCGATCGAGGTTTCGCCATCGCAGAGACCGACAACCAAATTGCCGTCCGCCGACGGCGGCAGCTGATGGTGCGGCGGATCGTTTGCGGCCAAGGCAGGCCCTGCGGCGAGCGAGAGAGCAAATGCGAGACGGTGGGAAAGGCGCATGATCGTTTCCCTCAATAGCTGGAAAGCGTTGTCGCGGCCGGACGATCCTTAGCGCCGCTCGACGAAAGATAACTGGCCCGCACGGTGACGGGATTGCGGTTCCAAAGATTATAGACCTTGTCGATTATGCCTGAGGCCAGCACGTTGATCTGCCCGTCGCCGCAGCCATCAAAAGCATTGAAGGGATCGGCGCGGTTCATCTGGACGGTCAGCTTCGGAAGCCCTTCGGGGGCATAGGGCCAGGGCCAGGCGGTCGAGAGCATCCCGTAGAAGCTGATGTTGCCAATGCGGTTCAAAAGCAGCTGATGGGTATGGCCGTGAATGACGGACACCGTATCGAATTTGGAAAGGATCGCCTGAACTTCGTCGGCATCCTCGGTCCAGAAGTTCCAGTTGCGGTAATATTTGTAAAGAGGCGAGTGGGAGAAGATGACGACGGGCGTCGCTTTATCGACGGCCGCGAGATCGTTTTGCAGCCACTGGCGCCCTTCCGGGCCGACCTCGAAGCGCGACTGAACGCCGTTGTCGAGCCCGGCGACCGTCTGCATCCTCTCCTCCGGGGTCATGCCGCGCGCGGTCCAGAAATCCTTTTCCTGAACGCTCATCAAGGTCACGAAATGCACCCCCTTGTGATCGAAGGAATATTGGGGAGGGCCGAACACAGACCGCCAATGTTCGCCCATATCGAGGAACCAGTCGTGCTCGCCGACCATCATCTTGAGCGGGGCCTTGATGTCCTTCAGAATTTGAGCTCCGAGATCGAGCTCCTCCCGGCGGCCGAGCTGCGCCAGATCGCCGCCGAAGAGGACAAAGTCGGGCTGCGGGTCGAGGGCGTTGACATCTTCCACCGCTTTCACCGCGGACCTTATGAAACGGTCGTTCACATTGCGTGTGTAAAGATGCGTGTCGGACACATAGGCGATGGTAAATGGAGGCGCCGCGGTCTCGGCTGCTTGCGCGATCTCGATAAGCTGGAAGCTTTGCGGAACGATCAGCCCCTTCGCAGCGGCGATGCCGGCCGAAATTCCGGCAATATGGAGAAAGCCGCGCCTGGAAACCTGACCCATCCGCGTAAGGTCCTCGAAGAATGACGCGCGTTCCTCATAATGTTTGGTTTCGATGCTTTTGTGCGCCATGGCTTTGCTCCCCGGCGGAACGGGTTCAGGTGAACCAGCTCCGCTCTTTATCTTTTGTTTGACCGTGTCCCCGCGCTTGGGATGGTTCCGGTTTTTGAAGATCGCGCGTTAGAAGGCGCCGATCGAGGCTGGATTGCGCAGATCCGGGTTTGTCCCGATATCTCCCATATTTCCCTTCCTGCCTTCGGCGATTTCCGTTTCACGCTGCGGCCGATTATTTTTGAGCGACGTTTGCCGCTCCATCTCCGCCTGATTGAAATCGGCGAAGCGGTCGTCCGTGAGCGTGAACAGAAAGGCAACGAGATCGTCGATTTCGGTTTCGCTTAATGCAAGCCGCTGCATGCCGCCATCGAGAAAAGGATTGGGCACGCCGCCCTTGTTATAATGGTCCATCACATCCCAAAGGGTGGCGAGCGAACCATCATGCATGTACGGCGCGGTCACGCCGATATTGCGGAGAGTTCTCGCTTTTAAAGGCGCCAATATCGGCGGGGTTTTTGGTCACCAAAAAGCGGCCGAGTTCGGAATAGGAGGTTTGCAAGGCGAGTTCGTCGAGCTGTTTTGAGTCGCCGGTCTTTAGGATCGCAAGCGCTTTGCGGGCCAGCTCGGCAAAGTTCTGCTTATGCGCGGCGATTCCGATGTTGTGAAATTTCTGATCCGAGAAAAGCGGTGAGACGACGTTAAACGCGTGGCAGGAGCTGCAACGCCCCTTGCCTTGGAACAAGGCCCAGCCACGTTTGGCCTGATCGTTGATGGCCTGGGGATTTCCCGCCAGGAATCGATCGAAGGGCGAGTTCCCGGAGTATTGCGTGCGTTCGAAGGCGGCGATCGCGGCGGCGATGTCGTCGTAAGTGGGTTCGCGCCCGAAGAGCGATTTGAACGCGTCCGAATAGTCGGGGATCTTGGCGACCTTGGCGACGACATCGTCTGGGTTTTTTTGGCCCATTTCGACGGGATTCAGAATAGGAAGCTTGGCCTGATCCTCAAGCTTTGGCGCCCGGCCGTCCCAAAATTGCGACGCTTGAAACATGGCGTTCAACACGGTTGGCGCGTTGCGCTGGCCATGCTGATCTTGGACGCCGCCCGAAGTGGCGCTATTGCCGCGATGATCGGTAAATCCCTTGAGGGGGTCGTGGCAGGTCGCGCAGGCCACCGAGTCATCGACCGAAAGCCGCTTGTCGTTGAATAATTTTTCGCCGAGAGCGGCAAGTTGCGGCGTCGGCTCGTGGCCCGCCGGCACGGCCAGGGCATAGGCCTGCGCCGATATACCGAGGGGAAGGGCGGGTTTCAGAGGCGCTGGTTTTCCGCTCGTCGCGGGCGCCTGCGCAACGGCTGCCTGCGCAACGGGGGGCGGCGGCGATGGCGCGGCTTTTTCGGAGATCACAGGCGCCTGAGCGAGGGCCGCCTGTGCAAGGGGAGGCGCCGACGGCGGGGTATCGGTACTGAATAGGACCGTCAGCAGAGCGATAGCGGCCACAAGGCCCAGCGCCGCGAAGCTGGCGACTAACTTCCCGCGCGAAGTTTGCATTCCATCCTCCCGAGGTTCTTTTTGCCGCACCTATGGAAGGCACGAACCTTATTTTGCGACTACCATAACGAGAAAACTGTCGAGAGTGAACCACCAAAATTCTCAAAGTGCTTCATATCGCTTGATATCGCTTGCCGGGCGTTTGCACCTCAGACAGGCGCCATCAAAGGCGGCGCGAAAAGGCGGTGGCATGCGGATCGCGTCGGTCCGTGCCAAGAAATCGGCTTGACGAGCGCCGGCGCAACCGGCATGACGTTGCCACATATGCATGACGTTCTCATAAAGCCGGCCGGACACGTCCTCACGCTCGAGGGCGGCGGCCACGATTCCGGCGATGATCGAAGCGTGGCTCTTTCTCCTCCCATGAAATCGCGAGAGCACATGAGCAAGGTCGCTTATGTCAATGGCCGCTATGTTTTGCATCGCGACGCCATAATTCATGTCGAAGACCGGGGCTACCAATTCGCCGATGGCGTCTACGAAGTGTGCGAAGTCTTTCGCGGCTTCCTGATCGACGAAAAACGTCATTTCGAGCGGCTCGCCTATTCGCTTGCGGAACTGCAAATCGCCGCACCTCTCCGGCCTGGGGCGCTCGCCGTGGTGATCCGCGAAATCATGGCCAGGAACAGGATCGACAATGGCTTCATCTATGTGCAGGTGACCCGTGGCGTGGCGCCGCGCGACCATGTTTTTCCGCCACACTCCTTGCGTCCGAGCCTAGTCGTGACCGGGCGTCGGGTCGATCCGGAAAAGAGCGACATCACCGCGCGCAAGGGGATCGGCGTCATTGTGACCCCAGACCTGCGCTGGAAACGGGTTGATATCAAGTCGATTTCTTTGCTGCCCAACGTTCTGGCGCGCCAGCTCGCGCGGGAGCATGGCGCCTATGAAGCTTGGCTTGTCGACTCAGAGGGTATGATTACCGAAGGGGCGGCGTCAAACGCATGGATTATTGACGATTCTGGAGTTATCGTTACGCGTCAGCTCGATCATTCCATCCTGCGGGGTATTACACGGACCACGCTGCTCGAAATCATCAGGGCGAACGGCCTGAAGCTGGAGGAAAGAAAATTCAGCCTCGAAGAGGCTTTCGCCGCACGCGAGGCCTTCATCACCGGAGCGGTATCTCTCATTATGCCGGTTGTGCGCATTGATGGGCGGCCCGTCGGCACGGGCGCTCCCGGGCCCGTCGCATCGAAATTGCGCGCGATTTTTCATGACACGGCCGCACGCTCCTCGTAAGGGGAGTTTCGATTTAATCCTAAATCTTGATGATAATAATCAAGGTGGGGCTTGCGGCGACGCCTATTCGTCTCATATGATTGGGTGCCGGAGTTCGCGAAGGATCACCGCATTTTATTCGTCATACTTAGACCGTTCTTATAAAGGCAATGTTTCCAGCGAGTTTGTTTCCACGCCACTCGAAGAGCCCCAACATAAGAGACCGTGTCATAAGACCCGGTTTTCCTTATAAAAGGAGCGAAATTTTCAGAGGCGTTAAAGAAAACGCGTAAACGCTCCGAGAGATGGCAGGACGGCACTCACCGTTTTTTACATGCACGACATGCGCCGGGCGGGGCGCCAAGAACATAATAGGATTCTGAGCAATGGGATCAGAGCGGCCGCAAAATCTGCAGGACACTTTTCTCAATTTTGTCCGTAAAAACAAGGTTCCTCTTACGATCTTTCTGGTCAACGGCGTCAAACTACAAGGCGTCGTCACCTGGTTTGATAATTTCTGCGTGCTGCTGCGCCGCGATGGCCATTCCCAGCTTGTCTATAAGCACGCAATATCGACGATCATGCCTGGGCAGCCCATTCAGATGTTCGAGCCCGGCGATGACACCGGTCACAGCGGACCCTAGGATTTATGTCACGAGCCCTGGAATCGCTTTATCGAGCGATTAGATAGAGTGCTGGCGATTTCCATGTCGGCATCGGGAGGTTTGCATCGACGCCCCTGCAAACAGTGTAAAATTGGAATTGAAAATCGGCCCAAATGGCGGTTCGCGGCCAAACTTCGAAAGCGGCACGCGGGCGTTGGTGGTCGGACCCTACGACGCCGGCGCACGCCGGAGCGCCCGTTCAAGCGGGTCCTTCCAAGTGGCGCCGGGCCGTGCCCCGGAGGCACGTCTTGCCGAGGCTCTCGGGCTTGCCCGCGCGATCGGCCTTGAGGTTGTCGCACAACAGATCGTCACGCTCACGCAAATTCGTCCAGCGACCTTCCTCGGCAAAGGCAATGTCAGCGAACTGGCAGCCATGATCCAGGCGGAAGACATTGGCCTCGTCGTCATGGACTGCGCTTTGTCGCCGGTGCAGCAGCGTAACCTGGAACAAGCGTTTGCGGCCAAGGTTATCGATCGCACGGGACTCATCCTTGAAATTTTTGGCCGCCGGGCGCGCACAAGGGAAGGCGCGCTACAGGTGGAACTCGCTCATCTCGCCTATCAAAAATCGCGATTGGTGCGATCCTGGACCCATCTTGAACGCCAACGCGGCGGTTTTGGATTTCTCGGCGGACCGGGCGAAACCCAGATGGAGGCCGACCGGCGTCTCATCGAGGAACGGATGACCCGCATCAAACGCGAACTCGAAGGCGTCAAGCGGACCCGTGGCCTGCACCGCAAGAGCCGCCGTGCGGTTCCTTTTCCGGTCGTCGCCCTTGTAGGCTATACAAACGCCGGAAAATCCACGCTGTTCAACCGGCTGACCGAGGCTGGGGTCGTCGCCGAAAATATGCTTTTTGCGACCCTCGACCCCACCCTGCGCCGCATTGCGCTTCCGCATGGCGGTCCTGTCATTCTCTCCGATACCGTTGGCTTTATCTCCGACTTGCCGACCATGCTGATCGAGGCTTTCCGCGCGACGCTTGAGGAAGTCCTTGAAGCCGACCTCATTTTGCATGTTCGCGATATCGCGCATGAAGACGCTGAAGCGCAACGGCGCGACGTCGAAGCCGTGCTGGCTGGTCTTGGAATCGATCCTGCCGATGATTGCCGCCTCATGGACGTCTGGAACAAATGCGATCTCTTGGATGAAACAAGCCTTGCGGCCGCGCGCGGCACAAAACCGGCTTCCAAGGCCAAACCAGTCATCGTCTCGGCATTGACGGGGCAGGGCCTTGAAGAGCTCCGTGCCGCGATCGAAGCGCGGCTGGCGAATGGCCGGATTCTCTTCGATGTCACCCTGGAGCCCGCCAATGGAGCCGGCCTCCATTGGCTGCATGAAAACGCCGAGGTCATGCACAAGGATATTGATGCGGATGGCGCTGTTCATATGCGGGTGCGCGTCCCGCCGGAACGCGTGGAGCCGCTGCTGCGGAAATTTCGCGCCGCCGCCACAAGATGCGTGTGAGGCGCGGCGCCCCCGGAACCGGTTCCCACTTTCGCGGATCATGCTCTAGCGGCTGGCTTGGTTTTCCTGCTCCTTCGCGAGCGTCCAAAGCGCTTCCATCTCCGCCAATGCCGCGGTGATTGGCGCCGTGCCGCTGCGCGCCAGCGCCTCTTCGATAAAGCGGAAACGCCGTTCAAACTTAGCGTTGGAGCGGCGGATAGCGGCCTCCGGATCGGCTTTCACATGCCTGGCCAAATTCGCGACGGTGAACAGAAGATCGCCGATTTCCTCCAGGATGGCTGTGGCATCTTTCAAATCGAGAGCGGCTTCGATTTCATCCGTCTCTTCGCGAATTTTTTCAACGACCAGGCGTGCGCAATTCCAGTCAAAACCCACGGTTGCGGCTTTGGCCTGTAATTTGACGGCAAGCGTCAAGCCGGGCAGGGCAAGGGGAATATCGGCGAGGAGGCTCTCCCCCGAGGCGGGATCGGACCTGCCTTTTGCGTTTTTTTCCGCCTGTTTGATGCTCTCCCAGCGTGCTTTGATCTCGTCCGGGTCCGGCGCGCGGCCGCGCTCCCCGCCGAACACATGCGGGTGGCGCCGAATCATCTTTTGGGTAATCGCCTCGACGACTGCGCTGAAATCGAACAATCCCTGCTCGTCGGCGATGCGGGACTGAAAAACAACCTGGAGGAGAAGATCGCCCAGCTCTTCCTTCAAATCCCCCATGTCGCCGCGCGCGACGGCGTCGGCGATCTCATAGAATTCCTCGATCGTATAGGGGACGATGGTCTCGAATGTCTGTTCGAGGTCCCATGCGCAGCCCGTTCCGGGACTGCGCAGGGCCGCCATGATCTCGATGAGCCGGCTCACATCGCGGGAGGGAAGCATTAGGCCGAAGCGCAATCAAAAAGAAAAGAGAAAATCGCGATAACCTTTTTTTTCAATCAAACCGAGTTTCCGCTCCCTGCGAGCAGGCCGACAGGCTAGAGCCTGTCAATCGAGCGAAATCGACAAGGCTTCCCGCCCTTTCGGGGTATCGACAACCCGCATCGTCACCGGCTGGCCTTCGGAAAGACCCTGGATACCCGATGGGCCGAGGATTGAAATATGGACAAAAACATCCTTGCCGCCATCATTGGATTGGACGAATCCAAAACCCTTGTGATCATCGAACCATTTCACAACCCCGGTAAGCGAAACCGCCGTGGACGGATCGGGGGCGCGGCGCTGCGGGCGCGGCAAATCGCCAAACCCGCGCGATTGCGGTGCCCGTTCCGCCGCCCCGGAGGTGTCAACCTCGAGGACCCGGGTAACCTGGGCGCCTTTTACGCCATTGCTGACATTGACCTTCAATTTCGCACCGGGGGGCACCGTGTCATATCCCGCCGCTTGAAGCGCGCCAATATGCAGGAAAGCGTCGCCGGTTCCGTTGCTCAACTCCACGAAGCCGAACCCTTTATCGCCCTTGAACCATTTGACGACCGCGTCAATGCTTGGCCCGCTTGGCGCCGCGACGTCCTGGGCCCCGCTTCCTCCCCCGAAGCTCGATCGCGGAGTCCGGCTTGGCCGCGGCAAATCATAGGGCGATGGCCCGTCATCGTCAAAACCGCGCTTCTTGGGTCCCCGGAAGTCTCTACCTTTGCTCATGATGTGCCTGCTCGTCTCAAACCCTTAGCGCCTCAACCCTTGCCGTGACAAAGATTTCCGCACCATCCCATGGCCAACACGGGCTCATCCGAGCAAGGAGGACTTGCCAGGAAAGAGGACTTGGCCGTGATCCCGCCAATCTTGAAAATGGCCATACGCCGAGCGGCGCACAACGAGAGCTGTGCGCAAGCCAAAAGGCCAGCGCCACAAGGTGCCAGCCCAACAACAGCGCGCCGATGGTCAATAATCAAAATCCTGAAAATCCCGTGAGAAATAAACATATCAACTGTTTGGCAACTTGGCTACTCCAATCGGCACAATTTGGAATAGCAAATGGAAAGGGGCGCCGCTGTCCGTCTAAAACGCATAAGTTATATTATGGAACTAAGACCGGCCACGCAGGCGATTTGAAACAACGGAATCTTTAAGTAATTCATTGAATTTTCCTGTAAAACCACCTTGCGCTGACATCTTTTCAATTTCAAATTCCATGCCCCGTCTTGCCGTCTCCGTTGAACGCTTTCCCATTCTGGGGAAATTTGTGATCGCACGCGGCGCGAAGACGCAGGCGGTCGTGGTCGTGGCGACAATCGAGGACAATGGCTTTCAAGGCCGCGGCGAAAGTGTTCCTTATGCCCGCTATGGCGAAAGCGTGGAGTCCGTCCTGACCCAAATTGCCTCGGTGCGTTCCGCGATCGAGGCCGGCGCCGATTGCAAACTTCTTCAAAGCCTGCTTCCGCCGGGTGCCGCCCGCAATGCGCTTGATTGCGCGCTATGGGATTTGGCCGCCAAAAGAAGCGGCGTTGCGGCCCATGTGCTCGCCGGATTGGCGCCGCCGGGGCCGATTGTAACCGCCTTCACCATCTCGGCCGGCAACCCCGATGAAATGGCGGCGGTGGCGGCTCGGGCCCGCGGGCGGCCGCTTCTCAAAGTGAAGCTGACCGGCGACGGAGATGCGGCGCGTCTTGCAGCGGTACGCGCCGCCGCGCCTGAGGCGACGCTCATTGTCGATGCCAATGAGGCCTGGGCCGAGGGTGATCTCGAACGCAATCTCGAAGCGTGCGCTAAGGCGGGTGTCGCTTTGGTCGAGCAGCCGTTGCCCGCGGGCGAGGACGCGATCCTCGCCGAAATCCCCCATATCTTGCCAATTTGCGCCGACGAGAGCGTTCATGATCGCGCCGGGCTCGAAGCCCTGCGCCCGTGCTACGACGCGATCAATATCAAACTCGACAAAACCGGCGGCCTGACCGAGGCTCTCGCCTTGGTAAATCTTGCCCAAAGCCTCGGCTTCGAGCTTATGATCGGCTGCATGGTCGCAAGTTCGCTGGCGATGGCACCTGCCCTTTTGCTGGCGCAACGCGCGCGTTTCATCGACCTCGACGGCCCGCTCCTGCTGGCACACGACCGGCCCGAAGGGCTGAACTTCACGGGTTCAATCATTCATCCGCCATTGCCGGAATTGTGGGGTTGAATTGGCTTCGATTTGGATTTTGAGCTCTTGAAAATGTCGCAATTTTGCAACAGCGTGATATTATGGCAACTTAGCCCGACTAAATCCTTCGCCATAAGCGTGCCTTGACCCTCACATCTTTTTCAGCCGGCAACCATGGGTGATCAAAAAGCAGCGCGGCGAAGTGGGAAAACCAGCCATCCCCGTTTCACGGCCCGTTTTGGGCCCGTGGCTGTCATCCTCGCGCTCTTCATCGGGCTCGTCAGCTTCCTGATTTTTTCCAGTTACACGCCGATTGCGCCAACACCGCCTGTCGTTTTCGGGCTCTTTATTGCGAATATTTTTTGCATCCTCCTCGTCTTCTTTTTCGTCCTCGCCGAGGCTTACGCGCTTTTCTCGGCGCGCCGCGCGGGTGTTGCTGGAGCGGAGCTGCATATTCGAATTGTCGGTCTTTTCTCCATCATTGCCGCGGCGCCGGCGCTGCTGATGGCATGGGTCGGATCGGTCACTCTCGAACGAAGTCTCAACCCAACCTTTATGCAGGACGGGCGCGGCTTTGTGCAAAACACGATCGACGCAGCCCGTTTGTTTAGCGAAGGCCAATGCAAATCGCTTCTTCAGGAGGCGCGGCTCACGGCGTCCGATCTCGATCGCGGCAAGCTTATGTTTGAAGTAGACCGGCCCCTATTCCGTGAATTTTTTACGTCGCGGGCGCGGTTTCTTGGTTTCACAGCCGCGGCACTTATGAAGCCGGACGGCACCGTCGTCGAACGGGTGGACACAGGTGCCTTGGCCAGCAATGCGGTGGTCCGGCCGGAGCCGAGCGATTTCGAGGATGCGAAACGAAACGAGCCCACCTGTCTCATTCTCGATGCAGGCAGGACATTCGTCGCCTTGCGAAACCTCCTTTCCTTCCAGGACACGTTTTTATACGTCGCCCGGCCGGTCGATCCGTTCACCGTGGAATTTCCGCGTCAGGCCGCCAAGCTCGTCGCGCTTTATGATGCGTTCGATGATCATCGCAGCCGGATCCGGATCGCTTTTGCGACCATGTTCGTCCTGATCGCTCTGATCATGCTCTTGTCCGCGACTTGGTTCGGTCTTTCCTTCGCCGACAGTCTCGTCGCGCCAATCCGGCGGCTGATCGCGGCGACCGACGAGGTCGCCTCCGGAAATCTCCATGTTCAGGTGCCGGTGCGTAAGTCCGAGGGTGATCTCGCCCATCTTGGCGAAACCTTCAACAAAATGACCTCGGAACTGAGCCTGCAGCAACACCGGCTGATCGCGGCCAGCAAGCTCATCGACGACCGGCGTCTCTTCACCGAGGCGGTGCTTTCCGGCGTTCCGGTCGCGGTCGTAGGCGTCGGGCCCAAGGGTGAGATTACCGCCCTCAATCCTTCCGCCGAAAAATTGATTCCGCAAAGCGGCGAACCGGCCGAGCGGATCACCGGCCAATCGATCGCAACCGTGCTGCCGGAAATAGAAAGCATGCTGGCGGAGGCGCGTTCGGGCCAAGCCCGCCTGGTCCAGGGACAAATTTCGCTTTCGCGTGACGGTCTCGACCGGCTTTTCAACGTGAGCATCACCAGCGAGCCAAGCGAACGCACCGACAAAGGCTATGTCGTAACGCTCGACGACATCACCGATCTCGTGACCGCCCAGCGGACAGCGGCGTGGGCCGATGTCGCCCGCCGCATCGCCCATGAAATCAAAAACCCGTTGACGCCGATCCAGCTCTCCGCCGAACGGCTGAAACGCAAATATGGGCGTCTCATCGAACAAGACCGCGATATTTTCGATCAGTGCACCGACACGATCGTCCGGCAGGTCGATGACATCAAGCGCATGGTGGATGAATTTTCCGCATTTGCGCGAATGCCAAAACCCCGCCTCGAAAGCGACGACCTTGGCGAATGTGTGCGGCAAGTCCTGTTCCTCATGCGGGTCGCGCATCCCAATATCGTGTTTGAAGACAAGCTGCCGCAAGAGCCGGTCCACGTCCCCTTCGACAGGCGTCTCATGTCCCAGGCTTTGACCAACATCGTCAAGAATGCGACCGAAGGAATTGCGGCGCTGGCCAGCGACTCCGGCTTCCAGGGAAAGATCTCGGTCGCCGTCACGGTGGCCGGGCGCATGGTCGCGATCGATGTCATCGACAATGGCAAGGGCTTCCCCAAGGAGAACCGGCAAAGGCTCCTCGAACCCTATGTGACGACTCGCGCTGAAGGGACGGGGCTCGGCCTCCCGAACGTCGCCAAAATCCTCGCTGATCACGGTGGCGGGCTGGAACTGCGGGATGCGCCAGGAGGGCGTGGCGCTTGGGTGAGGATGTTTTTTTCTGTAGGACATGATCACGGCGGGCATGATCCCGGCGAAGAGGACCTCGACCGCGCGGTGAAGAAAATCATCCTATCCGAAGCCAAAAAGGGGGCATGAAAGACTTCATGGCGAGCGACATTTTAATTGTGGACGACGAATCCGACATCCGAGACATTGTGTCCGGGATCTTGTCGGACGAAGGCCATGGCACTCGGACGGCCAAGAATTCCGACGAGGCCTTGGCCGCGATTGGCGCCAGGCGTCCTAGCCTCGTTTTCCTCGATATATGGCTGCAAGGATCACGCCTCGATGGTCTTCAAGTGCTGAAGGTCGTCAAGGAGCAGAACCCGGCGCTTCCGGTCGTCATGATTTCCGGCCATGGCAATATCGAAACGGCGGTCTCGGCGATCAAGCTTGGCGCCTATGATTTCATCGAGAAGCCGTTCAAGGCGGACCGTCTGGTCCTCGTCGCGGAGCGCGCGCTCGAAGCCTCGCGGTTGAAGCGCGAAGTGACGGAATTGCGCACCCGGGCGGGCCGAAACAACAAGATTGTCGGTAAATCGCCGGCGATCAATCAATTGCGTCAAGTGATCGAGCGCGTTGGACCCGCCAATTCCCGGGTTTTGATCACCGGCGCGCCGGGCGCTGGCAAGGAACTCACGGCGCGCAGCATCCATGAGGCGTCGACGCGCGCGGACGGTCCCTTCGTCACCATCAACTCGGCGACGATCGAACCGGAAACGATGGAAATGGAATTGTTTGGCATCGAGGCCAAGGAGGGAAGCGGGCGAAAAATTGGCGCCCTCGAAGAAGCGCATGGCGGCACCCTCTATTTCGACGAGATCGCTGATATGCCCAAGGAGACCCAGGGCAAAATCCTGCGGGTTCTGGTCGAACAGAATTTTCTGCGTGTCGGAGGCACGACCCGCGTCCATGTCGATGTCCGCATCATTACCTCGAGTTCACGCGATCTCCCCAAGCTCATCGCCGACGGCGCGTTTCGCGAGGATCTGTTCCACCGTCTCGCCGTTGTGCCGGTTCGCGTTCCCTCCGTCAGCGAACGCCGCGAGGATATTGCTGAACTCATCGCTTATTTCATGGATCAGCTTTCGATGACAACCGGCATGCCCAAGCGTGTGATCGCCGACGACGCCATGGCGGTTCTGCAATCGCATGATTGGCCTGGCAACATCAGGCAATTGCGCAACAATGTTGAGCGGCTGATGATCCTTGCCACCAGCGATCCCGAGGCGCCAATCACCGCCGAAATGCTGCCCTCGGAGATCGGCGCGCTCGTTCCTTCGACGCCCAATGGCGCGGGCGGCGAAAAATTGATGAACCTTCCGCTGCGCGACGCCCGGGAAGTCTTCGAACGGGAATATCTCATTGCCCAGCTCAATCGTTTTGGCGGCAATATTTCGCGGACCGCCGAATTCATCGGCATGGAGCGCTCCGCCCTGCACCGCAAGCTCAAGTCGTTGCAGGTGGAGTAAAAGCACGCCTGAAACGTGATAACAGGGGCCCCGAACGAAACCGCAGCGTGAGCCCTCACGATCACCGGGGCCATGGGATCAAGCGCCGGCAGAGCCCCTTGACGGCCGCCCACCCCATTCCAAATTTTTGAGGCGGGCCTTTCACCGGCCTCTCACGCCTTGTGAGAGGCGGGAAAATCCCGGCCCAACGCCGCGTGTGACGATCAAGGCGTCCCCTCGGACTCTTTGGAGATTAGGCTATGAGTATACGCGATCTCATTCCATGGACACGCAACCAAAACCTTCTTCCTGAGCTTTTTCGCGATGAAAGATCGAGCCCGTTCCTCACATTGCACCGGGAAATGAACCGCCTCTTGGAAGAAGCTTTCCGCGGCTTCACCCAATTCCCGCTGACCGGACGGCGGGCCGAATTTGTGAGTCCCGCCTGGCCGAGGCTCGAAGTCGCCGAAACCGACAAGCAAATTACCATCTCCGCCGAAATTCCCGGCATGGAGGAAAAGGATGTCGAGCTCCTTTATGATGATGGCCAATTGGTTATTCGCGGCGAAATGAAATCCGAGACAGAGGACAAAGAGCGCCAGTTCTCGGAACGCTTCTACGGCCGCTTCGAACGGCGAATTCCGGTCGGCATGGACATTGAGGAAGAAAAGATCGAGGCCGTGTTTAAAAACGGGGTTCTCAAAGTCATCCTGCCGAAGTCCGAGCGGGCGCAAACAAGGGCAAAACGGATCGCCATCAACACGCCGACGAAACACTGACCTTCAAAAATCGGACAAGTGACGCTCCCGCCGCTCGACGTGCGGCGGGATCCCAGGATCTGATGCGGGAACAGCCTCAAGAGGCGCGCATGGCGATGCGAGTCTGAGCGGGCATGCGTCCGCGCGAAGCATGCGGTAGAACAGCATCTCCTCGACAAGCGCAACTCGAGCGATGTCTCGAGAGCTTGATCGCCGCGAGTTCGATTGCGAATCGCTATTTCCGTGCGAACTCTCCCTAAAGGCCACGACGTGTTGGGATCAGGTTCCAGGCGCGCGATGACAGGCCTCGACTGACGGACGTCAGCATGCTGTCAACTCGCTGGCGCCGCACGTCTTGTTTGCTGCGCGAGCGCTCCCGCCAGCGCCGATGATCTGTTATCAAGAGAAAAGGCTGGGACGGACGGAGCGCCGGTCTGGCCGTTGCGATCAGTGAAAGGCGGTTGATGGAACGGACATTGCGACAAGAGGCATTGGGCTTCCTGGATACGGTTGTCATGGCCGTCGCCGGCTCGGCGCCTGCCTATTCGATCACCGCCAGCACCGCGGCCCTCGTCGCCGCCGTCGGAATCGCCGGACCCGCGGCCCTGTCTGTCGCCTTCGTTCCGATGATCGGCATCACCATCGCATTTGCCTATCTCAACCGGTGGCGCTCGGATGCCGGTGCCGCTTATGCCTGGGTCGGCCGCGCCGTTCATCCGGCCCTCGGTTTCATCGCAGGCTGGGCACTCCTCAGCTTGACCATAATCTTCAACATCGTCGCGGCGCTTCCGCTCGGCGAGGCGACGCTCGAATTGATCGCGCCCGGCCAGATCCACAGTGTGGCCTGGGCGACCGCTGTCGGCCTCATCTGGTTCCTCGGCGTGCTTGCGATCGTCACCTGCGGAATCACCGCGACCGCCAAGGTGCAGGTCGTGTTGACGTTGCTTGAGATTGCCGCCGTAATTCTTGTCTGTGGCTTTGCGATTTGGCATTCACGCGCGGCGCCGGTTGTCGCCTTTTCATGGGACTGGTTCTTCCCATCCCGTATCGGCACTTTCGAAGCATTCTCTGCCGGTATGCTGGTCGCGATCTTCTATTTTTTCGGCTGGGACGTATCGGCCAACCTCGCGGAGGAGACGGCGAACGCTAAGACCGCGGTAGGGCTCGGCGGCATTGTTGGCGTGTTGGTGATCTTTGCCCTGTTCCTGCTGGCGCAGGTCGCTGTCCAGATGGCTCTCACCTCTGACCAGATCCAGTCGAATGCTGCGAATCTGCTTCCGGCCCTCGGCCATGTGGCCCTCGCCGCGCCCTGGAGCGCGATCGCCGTGCTCGCTGTGTTGGTGAGCTCGGTCGCGACGATCCAGACGCAGCTTCTCCAGTGCAGCCGGCTCCTGTTCGCGATGGCTCGCGACGGGGTGATCGGAGAGACGATGGGCCGCCTCCATCCGCGCTTCCAAACGCCCTGGCTCGCGGGCTTCGCAGTCGCCGGTGTCTCGCTTCCCTTATTCGCCGCCTCGGCCATGGTGCCGAGCGTGAACCAGCTGATGAGCGAGCTTATCAATGCGATCGGCGTGCAGGTTTCATTTTACTACGCGCTGGCTGGCATCGCCTGCGTTTGGTACTATCGCACAGCGATATTCGCCGGCTGGACAATGCTCGTTTTCGCTGGGATCGTGCCGCTCGGGTCCGCACTTTTCGTCGCCGCTGTCGGGATCTATGAGTTGCCACAGCTCGGCTTTCGCGTCGCCGCCATGAGCATCGGCACGATCCTGATCGGCATCGTGCCACTTTGGTATTATCGCCGGCTCTATAACAGCCGCTTCTATACCGACCCGCGAGAAGCCGCCGGCACCAAGCCAAAAGACTGGTGACGAACGATGTCAGGCGCCGCTCACCGGGCGTTCGTGCGAGCCAAGGCTTGACGCACCCTTGGCTCCGGACTAGCTTCCAAAGGTTTCGATGAGGAACAATCGTTGCTGTGTTTATGCTGCGGGCGAAGTGATTCTCTTTGCGAAGCCCGAGTGGCGACTTTCTCAAAATCATTTTTCTGAGGGGGAATCATCATTCGCCATATAGGCCGGACCTTGAAGTGTGATGTATGCCCTCGCATTCAAAAGGGCGCATTCCATGAAGTTCGTGCGTGGTGTGGGGAACGCGCGTCGGCGTCTTCTATCGTTGCTGCCTTCCGCCCAAATTCCGATGTCCTTGGCCACAGACGGTGTAGCACCGGCCGAATGCAAACGGCGTGATGTTGACGACCGTTACCGGATCACCCGTTTCCGGACCCTGATCCGCCGCGCCATGAGCGCGCTGCCGCCGGTTTGGCGAGAATGGCAGCCGAAAAGTTTTTGCGCCGAGCGGGCGCGCCGGGACCGCCGCCGAACATATCATGCAATATCTGATGAGCACCGCGAAGCCGCCGTGCAAGGTCCGCGCGGAAGCCACCATCGCCAAGGGCGCCGATAATTTTTACGAAAGGCAATACCGGCAGTATTTTAATCCCACGATGGGCGCTTTCGCGATGACCGCCATGCAGGCGCTGCTGGCGAGCGGCGGCCCCCCGCGCGGCCACTTGTGGTGGCATCGGCGCCAGGGACTTGCGCCGCGATGGTGGAGGAGCGCGCCGGCGCCCAAACAACCGGCGAGAATGGGCCGCCATCGGGCGCTGGCTTAGAGGCGGTGGCGGCATGCCTTCGCGCTACCAGGAGCTTGTTGCCGGCGAAGACGTCCAATTGCGCGGAAGCCGCGGCGCTGCACCCACATGACCCCGACGCCATGGGCTTGCATATCACCTTGTTGGCGGTGGAGGTGCTCGAACCGGCAGTTGTCGAAAAGGAGTATGGCCTCGCCCGCAACGCTCTCAACCCCTGGCGGAAGGCCGCATGGAGCGAAGGCCGTATGCTCGCGTTCTGCGTAGGCACCACTGAAGAAGTCTTCACCCAGTGCTCGCAAAATCTGTTCATCAAGCAGCCCGTGCGTGGCTCTGCGCGGCGAGCGCCTGCAACTCATCCAAACGCCTGGAACCCTGCCCTTCCTTTAGAGCGTCTGCTCGCCTCGCAGTTCGAGACGTTTCAAGTCACTGTCTCGGCGCATGGAGTTCCTGGCGCCTCGCCGCGCAATGGAGACCGCGGCAAGGCTGTGTTCCTTGGGCGCCGCGGCCGCAAGACATACCTTCTCATTCCCTATCATTCGGGCAACGCGGTGCATGGCCACGCCGCCAAATTATGGTCCAACAGCCATGGCACGATCGTGATCTATGACGATCACAGTGCCCTCAGCGCTGTCACGGTTTCCGGGCCTTCGAGGGTTGTCTCTCATGAATGGGTGGCGCGGGACTTCCCCTTGATCGCCGGCGAAGCCGCAAGCGGGAAAAACGCAATCAAATGCCAGTTCCCAATCCTGAATATTGGTATCTACAGTAAGTCGCGGAAATCAGACAGCAGCGAGAAGCTCTCGCCGCCAATTCTCTCGATCCTGGAAGGCGGGCATGCGGCATCAACGCCGGGGGCGAGGCGCGCCACGATAAGAAGCCCGCCTATTTCGTGGCCGGTACGCTTCCGCCCTATGATCAAGAATTGCAGCATGAACGGGAGAAGGCGGGGCGTCCGGCGGATCCTTTGGGTGGCGAGCATCGCCGCTGGAACGAGAGCGTGCGATCTGCTTTGGAGTCCCGCCGGGCCCATCTTCAGCACGTGTCGGGCCGCGCAGATGTTTCGGATATGGCAGACGCGCGCCACACCAGCGTCTCTCGCGCGCAACACTGCAGCCGCGCTCACATAAACGCCATGATGATCGCGTCAACGGCAAGGGAATCGCCTGGCTGAACATGTATTTTGGCGACCGTTGCATCGAATTCGGCGCAAAGAGCGGTTTCCATTTTCATCGCCTCGATGATGCAAAGGGTTTCGCCTGACCTGACCGCCTGCCCGGCCACCACAGAGACCGATTTGACGAGACCGGGCATCGGACAGCGCAGAAAATTGGAAGCAGCCGCCGTCTTCTTTTCCGGTATCAGCAAGGCGAGTTCCGCCTCGCGCCGCGTGTAGACGCGCGCCTCCACGACAGCACCGCCATGCGCCAATCGATGGCCGTTGAGAATGGCGCGAACTTGAACGACCACTCTTTCGCCATCAATCGTGCCGTTCCAGACAGGCGCACCGGGCACCCAACGGGACACGCAAAGGTGCGCGCGCCCGGTTTTCTCAAATCGTATGGCGAAGTCCTGCGCTTGTCGCGTCGAGGCTCACGTCATGCCGGATTTTGCCGAGGATGACGGAACGATCCCGCGCGAATTTGACCGGACGGGCGGCGCCCATCTGACCCGAGATCGCGCGTTTGCGCTCATTCATCACATGATCCGTCGCGGTCGCGACACAGGCAAGCAGCTCCGCCGTCTCGCCTTGTGGCAGAAGCGGCACGAATCCGCGCGGATATTCCTGCGCCATAAAGCTCGTCGAAATCTCCCCCGCGCGAAAGCGCGTGTACCCCATCATGGCCGCCAGAAAAGAAATATTGTTGGCGACACCCTCAATGACGAAGGAATTGAGCGCTTGCGCCTGGGCATGGATCGCCGCCATCCGATCGGGCGCGTGCGTCACAAGCTTCGCGATCAGCAAATCATAATGAATGGAGACCTCGCCACCTTCGCGGACGCCCGAATCAATGCGCAGCGTCACCCCCTCGGACGCGCCCTCGGCCGGTGGCCGGTAGGTCTTGAGACGTCCGGCCGAGGGGAGAAAATTCCGCGTCGGATCTTCGGCCAAAATGCGGCTCTCCATCGCCCAGCCTTCGAGATGAACATCGGCTTGCGCGATCGTTAGTCGCTCACCAAAAGCCGATTTGATCATTTGCTCGACGAGGTCGATGCCGGTTGTGAGCTCGGTCACCGGGTGCTCGACTTGAAGCCGCGTATTCATTTCGAGAAAATAAAAGCGCCCATCTTGAGCGGCAATGAACTCGACGGTTCCAGCGGAGTCATAATTCACGGCGCGGGCAAGAGCGATCGCCTGCTGGGCCATCGCGCGGCGTGTTTCCTCGCTGACAAAAGGGGAAGGGGCTTCCTCGATGATTTTTTGATGGCGGCGCTGGATCGAACATTCGCGCTCGCCAAGATGGATGATGTTTCCGTGCTTATCGCCCAACAGCTGGATTTCGATATGGCGCGGATTGGCGATGAATTTTTCGATGAAAACCCGGCCATCGCCAAAAGCGGATTGCGCTTCCGATGTGGCGCGGGCGAGGCCCTCCGCGATCCCCTCCCTTGACTCGACAATGCGCATGCCTTTGCCGCCGCCGCCGGCCGAGGCCTTGATCATCACCGGATAGCCAATATCCTCGGCGATCTCTTCTGCTCTTGCCGCGCCGTCGACGGCGCCAAGAAACCCTGGCACGGTTGCCACGCCCGCAAATAGCGCGAGCTTTTTTGATTCGATCTTATCGCCCATCGCTTCCATGGCCCTTGGGTTCGGGCCAATGAACGCAATGCCATTGGCTTCGAGCGCGCGAGCAAACGCCGTCTGCTCCGACAAAAACCCATATCCGGGATGGACCGCTTCCGCGCCCGCCGCCTTGCAGGCCGCGATGATGTTGTCGATGACGAGATAACTTTCGGGCGCGGGCGGCGGTCCGATCCGCACCGCCGCGTCCGCCATCTCCACATGCAATGCGTCCTTATCGGCGTCGGAATAGACGGCGACCGACGCAATCCCCATCCGGCGCGCCGTCCGGATCACCCGGCAGGCAATCTCGCCACGGTTCGCGATGAGGATTTTTTTGAACATCCCGAGCCCCGCCCCCGCCGCGCACCCGTCGAAGCCTGCCGCCGCAGCCATGCCGCCCCTCGTGTTTTTAGGCGCCGCCGAGGGGCACGTCCACCGCCCAAAAAGGGGTTAGAGGACGGCTGGACACCAAATATTATACTATAACATTTCATGCATCGAAAATATCGCAAAGCGGATTTCGGCCCAGCCACGGGGGATTGGTCATACTGCGCGGACTGTAGGCGCGCCGCAGTTCGGCATCCGCCGCATGATCCTCGCGGGATTGGCGCGGCAGTTTTGATGTGTAAGCGGCTGTGCGAAACTTTGTTAGCGCAACTCAGCGCGGCAGCTCACGCGATGCAGATGGCATGCTGTTTGGCCGGACGCGAATCCGCGCCATCATGCCGCCGTCCTCATGTTCGAGAATGTGACAATGATATACGAAGTCGCCTGCGATCGCGAAGGGGATGTCGACGGTCACGGGATGGGCTGTGCAGGCGCCTTTACGCCAATCGCCGACACTGGCACAGGTGCCATCGGCATGATTAAGCGGCACACTGTCCATCAGCACGCCTTGGCCGAAGATTTGGCGCGGCACGCTGGTTTGAGCGAGTTCAGCCTTTGACACGACACGGAACCTCACTTGGTGGATGTGGAAGTTGTGGTCCTCGCTCGCAAGATTCACGAGCTCCCAGCGCTCGATGACGGGCGCGTTGCCCGGCCCCAGCGGCAGGCAGACCGTCGGCCGCATTGGGTCGAAGGGCTTCACATCCATGAAGGTGCCGGGCACAGGAGCGTTGTGTTCATCAACTTCCTCATAGCCCAACCCAAATCCGTCTGGCTCATCCGTGGGAGCATTGAAGAAAATCCGGCGCTTGTGACCAAGCGGCAACGCCTTGCAGGAGGGATCGCTGTTGATCGCGGCGTTTGCGGGACTCATATCCGATGCAAGCGCATGAGGCACCCCCGAAGATGCTTCATTGCCTTCCACACTTAAGCTAGCAGCGACTTGAGACGTTGACCCTGGACCCTGGAACCGGACGGTGCCGAGGTCAACCGCTGGCCAAGAATCGCCATCCGGTCCCGTCGTGAAGCCCGCCGTCCGGAAGATCGCTTGCGCCCCTTTCGGAGGAGCGGTCAGCGCCCCGTTCCGATCACGGTAGGCGACCCAAATTGCAGTCCGCGTACTCGGCATCATGAGGAGGCGCGTGGTACAAAGCGGTTCTGAGTTCAGATTGCGGGAGTCTGCGGGCGCTACGCCCGGGCAAGGCCGGGGCTGAGCTTTGTTCCCGACGATCTCGGCGATGTTGTGCTCTGAAAGTCCCGGAGTTGGGCTGATCCCAACACCGTCGATCGAGAGCACCTGAAAGGTCATGTCCTGGTTTTGTGCCGGGTTCCACAGCCGCAGATCATAGGTCACACTGCCTGAGGCATTGGTGATCCGCCAAATTTCTCCATCCGCTGTCTTCACCGGGATATTTGGGAATTGCTGACCATTCAGAGTGAAAAACCAGCGGCCGTTTACGTAGTTATTGCCGCCATCGGCAGTATTATTCTGGCCTAGGCAGAATCCCTGGCCCAAAGCATTGGGCATTGCCCCTGAGGGAGGGAGACAGAAATCGGGATCCTCCTCGTCCAGCAACGTGCCATCAGCGAGAACCTGCATATCTTTGAGGATGACGTGGCGAATGCCGATCGTTTTGGGGAGGCCCTCGTAGCGGGATTCGTTGCGGACATAATCTCCGACACGCCCAACCGTAATAATGCCAGCCATGCCGGCCGAAGACCTGGTTGAGCGCAATGCCATGCGCGTGCGGATGAAACCAGAAAAGACCAGACGGATGATGAATCGGAATTTTGATTTCATAGTCGGTGGAATCAAAAGCAACCACGCCGTGAATGTGCGGACTGACAACTGGCTTGCCATTGCCTGAGTTGAACGTCAGCACAAAAACATTGTCACCATAGGCCGGATCGGCCATCGAAGGATAATGCGGGGACACCAGCATGCCATGAGTGTGGATATTGGTCGGATTGAGCGCCAGGAACGCCTCGTCTGGATCCTTCGCATGTTCGGAATCGGTGATTGGTGGCAGCTTGTTTACGAGATGAATTTTCAGCGTATCCCCCTGCGTGAGCTGCAGGCGGGTGCCGCCATAAAGATTTGGAGCACCGGGTTTCGAAGGGCAATCATTCGCTCCATTATGGTGATTCAAACAGATATCGTAAATCCAACCTGTCGGATTGAATGGTGATAGGGATGGCACCGCCGCTGCCCTCACAACGAGCAGAATATCGAGAACGCTGTTGCGGCTTTGCAGCGTGATCGGCTCCTGAAGATCAGCCGCTCCCACAGTGCCCGTTGAAAAGAAAAATGTCATACCGGCCAGCATATGACGCAAGCGCAAAGCCGCGGGAGGACACCCCATCACACCCTCCAAAGAGTTCAACCTGTTGCCGGGTGTAATGATGGAGGCAGGCTCAAAACGCAATAAATATATTGTAGAATTAGAATAGTTTAGATCTATATTCTGAAGTCCACTTCAGAATCAATCCAGACTACACACGGAATTTCTCTGCGCCATTAGGCAGGGGGGTGGATTCTGACGCGAAGTGCAACACCTTGGGGCGCTCGGGCTCACCAAGGAAAGATCGGATTTTCCTTCCCTTTCCGCCGCCTTCCGCTGCATTTCGAGATGCGAAGGCGGCTCCGAGGAAAGGAAAAATCGAGTAGGCTCAAAGTGCTGGGGTGTTGCACTTCGCGTCGGAATTCAGGGGGTCCTTTCCAGTGCTAAATAAAAGCGCTGGTGAGAAAGAGCCATATTCACGAACTGATTGTTTCGATTCGGCGCTCGGACGACAGTGCGGCGCATAGGGGTGTGTGACCACGGGCTCATAACGAGCCTATTTCAGGGGACCCTGCCCCACACCACGGTGTCCGCGCATGGCGCGCTTGTGCGTTACATGCAGCACGGACTTCCGGCTTGAAAACATCGAGTGAAGTGGCGGTCGACGACGCGGACGTTAAGTCGAGTGGTTCGTGTGACCAAAAAAATCATAGCTGAAATTAGAGGGCACCTCGAAAAATAGGCGCTTCCCTCCACGGTGCAAATCAAATTCAAGGTTCTCATGCTCTGAGCGCGGGAGGTTGGAATGGGACAGCTTGGTTTTTTCGATTTGAACCGACGTTATGAAAGTCTCGATAAAAAGAGCGATCCGCTTGCAGTGATCGCGGCGATGGTTCCGTTCGAATCCTTCCGGCCAAAGCTGAAGGCGGCTCTGATTAAAGGCGAGCTTCGCAAGAGCGACGCGGAACGCAAGAGTTCAGCGGGACGCAAGCCTTGGGATGAAGTCGTGATCTTCAAGGCGCTGGTGTTGCAGGCGCTCTACAATCTCTCCGACGATCAGGCGGAATACCAGCTTCGTGATCGCTTCTCCTTCATGCGCTTTCTCGGTTTGGGGCTGGAGGATGCGGTTCCCGACGCCAAGACTCTATGGCTCTATCGCGAGGCGCTGGCGAAGGCGGGCGCGGTGGAAGAGCTGTTCGATCTGTTTGACGGGTTCTTGAAGGACAAGGGCTATCTCGCCATGGGCGGGCAGATCATCGACGCAACGATCGTGTCGGCGCCCAAGCAGCACAATTCGCGCGAGGACAACGAGACGATCAAGGAAGGCAAGATGCCGAAAGACTGGAAATCGAAGCCGGCCAAGAACCGCCAGAAGGACAAGGACGCGCGCTGGACGAAGAAGCATGAGCGCTCGTATTTTGGATACAAGAACCATATCGGCGTCGACCGCCGGCACAAACTCGTGCGCCGTTACGTGGTGAGCGCCGCGAGCGTGCACGACAGTCAAAAGTTCGAAGATGTTCTTGATACGAGCAACACGGCTTCGGACGTGTGGGCCGACAGCGCCTACCGCAGCGATGACATCGAGAAAAAGCTCGCTGAGCGCGGCCTGAAGAGCCGCATTCATCGCAGGGCCTATCGCAATCGCAAACTCAGTGAGGCGCAGAAGGCCGCCAATACGACGCGCTCGAAGGTGCGCGCCCGCGTCGAGCATGTATTTGGTGATCAAAAGAATGGCATGGGAGCCGAGCTCGTGCGCACCATCGGCATCGTTCGCGCCCGGTGCAAGATCGGAATGATGAACCTCGTCTACAACATGCGCCGCTTCGTTTGTCTTGAAAGGATGGCCGCCGCGGCCGGGTGAACCGGCGCGCCATGCGTCGGGTCGCGTGAGTTGAGCCGATCAAGCCACCACCTGAGAAATCGGTGGCGACTTCAGGCAGCCTCGATGAGCGCCAAGGATTGAACGATCTACCGCGTTGCGAACTCGAACGCCGGTCATCACACCATAAGGGGATATTTTTTCGAGGTGCCCTAGAGACGATTGGAGGATCGCTGGCCATCCAAATACGCGCTTCTCATCTCGTCTCGCCTTGCGCAAATATGTCCACTCAGAACTGCGGCGCCTCATAACGGAATATTGCCGTGTTTTTTCCAGGGGTTTTGCAGGCTCTTGCCCCGCAGCATTGCAAGCGCGCGGGCGACGCGTTTGCGCGTTTCATGCGGCATGATGATCTCATCGATATAGCCGCGCTCCGCCGCGACATAGGGCGATAGAAAGCGCGTCTCATAATCGCGTGTCCGCCTCGCGATTTTCTCGGCGTCATCCATGTCGGAGCGGAAGATGATCTCGACCGCGCCCTTGGCGCCCATGACCGCGATCCCGGCGCCTGGCCAGGCAAAATTTACATCGCCACGCAAATGTTTCGAGGCCATCACATCATAGGCGCCGCCGAACGCCTTGCGGGTGATGACGGTCACTTTCGGCACTGTGGCTTCGCCATAGGCATAGAGCAGCTTGGCGCCATGCTTGATGAGACCGCCATATTCCTGCTCGGTCCCGGGAAGAAAGCCTGGTACATCGACGAAGGTCACGATCGGAATATTGAAGCAATCGCAAAACCGCACGAAACGGGCGGCCTTGCGCGAGGCGGCGGAATCGAGAGTCCCAGCGAGCACCACGGGCTGATTGGCGACAAAGCCCGCCGTGCGGCCTCCGAGGCGGCCAAAGCCGGTCACGATATTGCGCGCATGTGCCTCCTGGATCTCGAAGAAATCGCCCTCGTCCACCGTCTTGGCGATGAGCTCCTTGATGTCATAGGGCTTTGCGGGATCCTCCGGCGCCAAACTGTCGAGCGAATCCTCGCACCGCTCGAGGTCGTCGAAGCTCGGCCACTCGGGAATGTCGCTTGTGTTGGACGCTGGCAGAAAATCGATGAGCCGGCGCATTTGCAACAAGGCCTCGACATCATTTTCATAGGCACCATCGGCGACGGAACTCTTGACCGTATGAACGCTCGCGCCGCCAAGGTCTTCGGCGCTCACGCTCTCATTCGTCACCGCCCTCACCACATCGGGACCGGTCACGAACATATAGCTTGTGTCCTTGACCATGAAGATGAAGTCGGTCAGCGCCGGCGAATAGACATCGCCCCCCGCGCAAGGCCCCATGATGAGCGAAATCTGCGGGATCACACCGGAGGCCAAGACGTTGCGCTGGAACACCTCGCCATAGCCCGCAAGCGCCGCGACCCCTTCCTGGATGCGGGCGCCGCCTGAATCAAAAAGTCCAATGAGGGGCGCCCGGTTTTTGAGCGCCCTCTCCTGCAAGCTGGTAATTTTTTGGGCGTGCGTTTCGGAAAGCGAGCCGCCGAAAACCGTAAAATCCTTGGCGAAAACAAAGACGGCGCGGCCGTTGATGGTGCCCCATCCGGTGACGACGCCATCGCCTGGCACATGGCGTTCATCCATGCCAAACTCCGTCGCGCGGTGTTCGACGAACATGCCGGATTCCTCGAACGAACCTTCATCGGTGAGAAGCTCGATTCGTTCCCGCGCCGTGAGCTTGCCGCGCTGGTGCTGGGCCGAGATCCGCTCCTCGCCGCCGCCTTGGAGGGCTTGCGCGCGGCGCTCGGCGAGCCGCTCGAAACTGGCTTTCATGGGGCTCACCAAAACTTGTGAAGCGACGGCTTGCTGACAGGCCTGAGAGGAAGCATGAGAGACGAGCCACCCCAAACCTACACCAAAAGGACATCATATGATCGCCAAGCCGCCTGGGTTCGTCAACGGCGCCCCGCGCCTCTTGTTACGGGCGGAAGGGCTCGCGGTCGCGCTTGCCTCGGCCGTGGCGTTCAGCCGGAGCGGTGCATCCTGGTGGCTCTTCGCGGCCTTGATCCTCGCGCCCGATCTTTCAATGCTTTTCTATCTCACGGGGCCGCGCCTCGGCGCGATCTTCTATAATGCCGTCCACGTCTATCTCGGGCCTATCATTCTCCTTGGTCTGGCGGCAGCACTGGCGGCGCCAAAGGGTGTCGCGATTGCCCTCATCTGGAGCGCCCATATTGGGATCGACCGCCTGCTCGGCTATGGCCTGAAATATGGCGATCGTTTCACCTCCACGCATCTTGGCCGCATCGGGCGGCAATCGCCGGACTAGACATCCGCCACGGTGAGTTGCCAGAGACCCGCCGCCGCTTCCATTTCGCGCCAATGCTGGGCGCGGCGCCGCAGCGCCTCCGCATCCTCCCCCCAGGCGCGCATTTCAAAATCTTCGTCCACATGCGCCGCCCGCCACGCGTCGGCCGGTGTCAGTTCGCCATGCGCCACGGCAAGAGCGATCAAGACGGAACCGGTGAGCGTTGTCATCACAGAGAGCGCGGCGAGCGCAAAAGGCGCCGCTGGCCCTCCCTTCGCGATATGCGCCAGCGCCTCTTGGACGGCGCGAAAAGCGGAGTCCGGCTGATCGATGAACACCACGCCTTCGGTGCAAATGAAGGCGGCGGCGAGCTTTCTCCGCGCGAAAGCAAGGATCGGATCCCAAGCTTTGGCCTGCGCGCGCGCGAGCGCTTCCGGCTCGCCCGCCCGGTAACAGACGAGGTCCGACCTTGCATATTTGGCAGTCTCCGCCGCCGTCACGGCAGGCTGGCGCGCGACCCCGTCGATCGCGGAATTGACAATACGCGTGAGTGGCATCGATGCCGGATCGAGGATTTCATGCTGCGCCGCCCATTCGTCCGCGAGCGCCCGCGCCGCCCCGATCGTTGGCAGGGCCAAAGCGTTTCCTCCCGGTGACTTGGCCGCGCGGCCATCGAGAATGAGGACGAAACCGCCCTTTTGTTCTTGGACGGCCGCTTCCTTGTAGAAACGCCTGGGCAACGCTTTGGTGAGATCGCGTTTGGCCATGGCGACGGGATCGGCCGCCGTAACCGGCTGCGGATAAGACTGGTTGTTAGGTTCGGCTTTTTCTTGCATTGCGTGCCGTTATGATACTTCAGCTTTTACATTAACTTCAAGCGGCTTCGAAGGTCTTTTAAATTCATTGGCTTACATCTTAAGAAAGAAGATTAACTTCAATAATTATCAAGAAGCATTTCCGTTATTTGATAGTCGCAGTTCGCAGCATTGCGCTGTGCTCCTCGCCCATGAAAACAGGGCATTTGCCCATCGGCCAGGGAACCGCGCATGAGGGCGTTGACTTGCTCTTGGCAAGAGCGGCTCGAGCGTGATCCGTTCAGATTGAATTGGACCGCGCTCTAGAGTCTTTGATGACGCATGATCTTTTCGCGAAACCGGTTCGAACTTTCGCGGATCATGCACTAGAGAAATGGAATCCTTTGATCGAGAATGATGGGATCAAAGTCAATGAGATGGACCATACGGGACTCGAAATCGTCAGGGCAACTCTTTCGGGAGATGTTCTAACGCGGCGAACGCATCCATCTGATGTCGAGATCGCGGACTTTTTTGCGCAAAGTATTGCGATTGAGGCCCAAAAGTTCGGCGGCCTTGATCTGATTGCCTCGCGTGGCGGCGAGCGCTGCTGAAATCATCGGATATTCGATCTCGCGCAGAATCCGGTGGTAAAGTCCAGGGGGCGGCAGGCCAGCGCCATGCGCCTGGAAAAGATCGGAGAGATGGCGCTCCATGGCGCCCGCGAGCGTCTGGCGCCACTCGCTCTGCGCCGGCCGCCCATTGCCTGCCTCGGCCGCCGCCAAATAACCCGGGCCGATCTTCAGCGCGTCGACATTCAGTTCAATGTCCACCAATTGCGCCGTGATGGATTCTTGCGGATAAAGAGCGGCGAGCCGGCGCGTGAGATTTTCGAGTTCCCTGATATTGCCTGGCCAGCGATAGCGCTTGAGGCGCTCCAAGGCCTCGGGTTCGATCTGCTTCAGCGGCAAGCCCTCGGCGGCGGCGAGCACGAAGAAATGCTGGGCGAGGTCGGCGATATCATCGAGGCGTTCGCGCAACGGCGGCAGCCGCAAAGGCACGACATTCAACCGGAAAAACAGATCCTCGCGGAAGAGGCCGAGGCGGATCTGGCCACCCAAATCCTTATTGGTCGCGGCGATGATCCGGACATTCGTCTTGATGGGCGTGCGGCCGCCAACCGTCGTATATTCGCCTTGTTGCAGCACCCGCAAAAGCCTTGTCTGCGCTTCCATCGGCATGTCGCCGATCTCGTCGAGGAAGAGAGTGCCGCCCTCGGCCTGCTCGAAGCGCCCGGCGGAACGTTGATTGGCGCCGGTGAAAGCCCCTTTTTCATGGCCGAACAATTCGCTTTCGATGAGATCGCGGGGAATTGCCGCCATATTAATGGCAACGAACGGGCCTTTCTTGCGCTTGCCGTAATCATGCAGGGCGCGTGCGACAAGCTCCTTTCCGGTTCCGGATTCGCCCGTGATCATCACCGTGAGATCGGTCTGCATCAGCCGCGCCAGCGCCCGGTAGATTTCCTGCATGGCGGGAGAGCGCCCGACGAGCGGCATTCCCTCAAAATCGGCATTGGGCTCGGCACGGGCGCGATTTTTCGGTTCGCTCATCGCGCGCCCGACGATCGAAACCAGTTCCCGCAGATCGAAGGGCTTTGGCAAATAATCATAGGCGCCGCGCTCGGAGGCCTTGATCGCGGTCATGAAGGTATTTTGCGCGCTCATGACGATGATCGGCAGTTCGGGCCGCAATTTTTTCATCTTCGGCAAAAGCTCGAAGGCGTTTTCGTCCGGCATCACAACATCGGTAATGACGAGATCACCCTCGCCCAACTCAACCCATCGCCATAGCGTCGCTGCGTTTCCGGTCGTGCGCACATCATAGCCCGCGCGCGATAAGGCTTCACTGAGGACAGTTCGGATGGCGGTGTCATCATCAGCAATGAGGATATTGCCCGTGGCCATCAACATGTACCTTCCTTCCGGCGGCTCAAAGCCGCCAAATCTTAAAGTCCTTGCTTGGTTTCCCGCATACCGGCGGGAACGGCGGTTGTGGCGCGGACGTCAGTCTTGGCCGTGCTTGGCGCCCTGCCCGTCATGGGGGGCATACATGGGCATGAGAATCCGGAACGTCGTGCGGCGGGGAGAGGACTCGCATTCTATGGTACCACCATGATCGCCAACAATCTTGGCTACCAAAGCAAGCCCTAGGCCAGTTCCGGTCGCCTTCGTCGTGACGAAGGGATCGTATAAATAGGGCAGCAAATCAGGCCCGACGCCGGCGCCATTGTCCCGCACGCAAAATTCGAGCGGCAGGCTCACCGGCGCCTTCGCCCCGGAAATTTGCAGGCGCACGCCGGGCCGGAAGGCGGTCGATAATTCAATGTCGCCGTCGCCGCGCGATTCGCCAATCGCTTCGGCCGCGTTCTTGACCAGATTGAGGAAGACCTGAATGAGCTGATCCTTATTGCCGAAGACCGGAGGAAGCGAGGGATCATAGTTTTCATGAAAGCGGATATGGCGTGCGAATCCGGCCAGGGACACTTTCTTGACGTGGTCGAGCACGGCGTGAATATTGATTTTTTCGCGCTCGACCGGCTGTTCTTCGGAAAACGCGCTCATCCGGTCGACAAGCTTCACGATCCGGTCGGTCTCCTCGCAAATAAGCCTGGTCAGCACGCGATCACCCTCGCTCGCATCGGTTTCCAGAAGCTGCGCCGCCCCACGAATACCCGACAGCGGGTTCTTAACTTCATGCGCGAGAACCGATGCCATCGCGGCGACCGATCGCCCGGCGCCCCGATGGCTGAGCTGGCGGTTGATTTTTTCGGAGAGGGAACGCTCCTGCAGCATGATGACGACGCCATCGTCGGGGTCCTGCAGCGGTGTCACGAAAATATCGACCAGCCGGTTGTCACTCGGCTTTGCCAGGCTGAGTTCGACTCGGTATTTGTTGATCGCCGCGCCCCGGGATCTCACTTGATCGACGAGAGACAAGAGCGGCGAGTTGACAGCGACAAGATTGGCCAGTTTCTGCAGCCAAAGAGACGTCCGGCTCATCCCGAAAAACGCTTCGGCCGCCGGGTTGGCATTAGCGATTGAACCATCCGGCAGAACGGCGACAACGGGATGCGGGAGCGCGTTCAAAAGTTTCGCTGCATCGCCGTTGGCCGTGGCAGGAGCCGCCCGCGCCGGGCCCTGGGGAACAAAAGGCGCGCTCATGCCGCCTCGGTCACTAAAGAAGAATCGAACAGATGGCGAAGGGTGGACCTGACGGCGTTCGGGCATTCGAGCGTGACCAGGCGCTGGCGCAGCAAAGCACCGTCCCGGACACCCGCCCATTTGGCATATGCAGCAAGATGTTTGCGCGCATGGCGCAGGCCATGAGCGGCGCCCATCGTTTCGAGCAAAGTCTCGAAATGTTCGAGCGCCGCGCTTTTCCGCTCCGCCGCTGGTGTTTCGGCCCGGGCTGTGCCATGCGCCAGATAATGGGCGACATCGCCAACGAACCACGGCCGCCCCGTCGCGGAACGGCCGATCATCACCGCATCGGCGCCGGATTGCGCCAGCATCGAGGCCGCATCCGCGAGGCTCGCGCAATCGCCATTCGCGACCACCGGTATGGAAACCGCTTTCTTAACCTCACCGATGGCGGCCCAGTCCGCCTTGTCCGCGTAGAACTGACAGCGGGTTCGGCCATGGACGGTCAGCATGGCGATCCCTTCGGCTTCGGCCAACCGGCCAAGTTCCGGAGCATTGATCGATTGGCGGTCCCAGCCAAGCCGCATCTTTAGCGTGACGGGTATGCGCACGGCCGCGATCGTGGCGCGAATAAGCAAGATCGCGAGGCCCATATCACGCATCAAATGCGATCCGGCATAGCCATTCGTGACCCTTTTCGCAGGACAGCCCATGTTGATGTCGATCATCGCGGCGCCGGAGTCCTGCGCTAGGCGCGCGGCTTCCGCCATGGCATAAGGGTCGCGGCCGGCGATCTGCACCACGTGGAGACCCGCGCCTGCCCCTTCGGCTTTCAACCGGCTTGCGGCGTCGCCGCGGGAGAAATAATTCGCGGCAACCATCTCCGAGACCGTGAGTGAGGCGCCAAATCTGTGCGCCAGCCGGCGCATCCCAAGGTCGGTAACACCGGCCATGGGGGCGAGAAAGGCGCGTCCGCGGAGCCGCACTCCGCCTATCTGAAGGGACTGTGCTTCTCGGATTGCCTAAACTTTCAGCACAAATGCGCATGCCCACATTATAGTCATTTGATGCAGTGCCGCAATGAGGAAATTGCTTATTTGAACGCCAGAAACTGAGAGAAATTGACGGCGCTCGCAAAACAAAAGAGGAAACAGCTTCATTGCCGTCACAGCTGGAGCAGGCCAAGAGTTCATGGAAGTGTTCATGGAAGCAGCATCGGAATTGGCGATCGTCGTCGTCGCGGCTGGGCGAGGGTCTCGCGCGGGCGACGGAATTCCCAAACAATACAGAAATATGGCAGGCAAACCGCTGCTTGCGCATACACTGGACGCCATGTTGCGGGCGGCGCCTGGCGCCATGGTCCTCCCCGTTATTCACAAGGATGACGTCGATCTTTATCGCATGAGCCTTGCCCATGTTGAGGTGAGCCCCCGTCTCATGCCCCCGGTGTTTGGCGGAGCCACGCGGCAAGCCAGCGTCCGTCTGGGACTGGAAGCCCTTGCTTTGCAACCAACAATGCCGGAAATTGTTCTAATTCATGATGCTGCGCGGTTATTTGCAAGTGATACTTTAATTTCGCGGGCGATCGACGCCGCCAAGACCTTTGGCGCCGCCATTCCTGGCGTGGCGCTCTTCGACACGATCAAGGAAATTGATGCGGAAGGCTTTGTCATTGCGACGCCGGCGCGGGCGGGTCTGCGCGCCGTGCAGACACCGCAAGCGTTCCGTTTCGATCTGATTTTGGCCGCGCATCGCCATGCCGCCGCCATGGGAGCCGCAGATCTTACCGATGACGCCGCGGTCGCCGAATGGGCCGGCCATCGCGTCCATGTCTTTGCGGGAGAAGATTCGAACATGAAAGTGACAACCACCAAGGATCTGTCCGCCGCCGAGACGAGGCTGCTCCGCGAGCTGGCCGACATCAGGACCGGACAAGGCTATGATGTGCACGCCTTCGGACCCGGCGACCATGTCTGGCTCGGTGGGGTCAAAATCGAGCATGATCATGGGCTTGTTGGCCATTCCGATGCCGATGTCTTAAGTCATGCGATCACCGACGCTTTGCTCGGCGCCTTGGCGGATGGCGATATAGGCAGCCATTTCCCGCCGAGCGATCCGCAATGGCGCGGCGCCGCCTCGCGGATTTTTCTCGCCGCCGCGGCCGCGAAAGTGAGAGCGCGCGGCGGTGCCATTTCCCACATCGACGCCACGGTCGTCTGCGAGCGGCCAAAGCTTGGGCCACACCGCGACGCGATCCGGGCGAGCATCGCAAACATCGTTGAAATTCCGCTCGACCGTGTCGCGATCAAGGCGACGACCTCCGAGCGTTTGGGGTTTACCGGGCGCGAGGAAGGCATTGCCTCGCTTGCCATAGCAACCATCCGTCTGCCGCTTTAGGGACGGTTCCGAATAAAGCTGCGGATTTTTGGTGAAGACGGCGCGAGGAGATAGATAGAGGCGTTGACGGTGAAGCGATCGGGGCTTTCGGCGCCGAGGAGCTTTGCAAGAGTGGGTTTCAAATCCTAAATTCGCAACAATGCCACGCATTCAAAAAAACCGCTTAAGTCCTCCCGTGACGGTGGAGGACGCCGCTCGTGTCCCCACGGCCGCGTCCATGGACGAAGCGGACGATGGGACCGGTCTCGATCCAGCCCTCGACGCCGGGGAAGACGCTCCCGCCCCGCTTCGCCACGGGGCCGCGATTATCCGCCAATTCTGGGAACATGCCCCGGTCGGGCCTGGCGTTTACCGGATGATCGGCGCCGATCACGAGGTTCTTTACGTCGGCAAAGCCAAAAACGTCCGCAAACGGATCGCGAGCTATTTGCGACCGGCCGGCCACACGACGCGCATCGCACGGATGATCGCGCTGACCGCCTCGATGGTGTTCGTCTCGACCGAAACCGAGACGGAGGCACTTCTTCTCGAGACGAATCTCATCAAGCAGTTGAAGCCGCGCTTCAATGTCTTGATGCGCGACGACAAATCATTCCCCTATATTCTGCTCACCGGGGATCACGCCGCGCCGCAAATCACCAAGCATCGCGGCGCGCGCAACCGGAAGGGCGCGTATTTTGGCCCCTTCGCGAGCGTCTTGGCGGTCAATCGCACCTTGAACGCCTTGCAGCGGGCCTTTTTATTGCGGTCGTGCTCGGACAGCTTTTACGCCAATCGCACCCGGCCTTGCCTCTTGTATCAGATCAAGCGCTGTTCGGCGCCCTGCACCGGGGAAATCGCCGAGGCGGATTATGCCGAGCTCGTGCGCGAGGCGCATGATTTTCTGTCGGGCAAAAGCCGGGCCGTCCGCGAGCGGCTCGCAAGCGAGATGACAGAGGCGGCGAACCAGATGGAATTCGAGCGCGCCGCCGCGGCTGCGCGACCGCATTGCGGCGCTCTCGGCCGTCCAGGGCGCTCAGGGCATCAATCCCAAGACCGTCGAAGAGGCGGATGTTTTTGCCATTGCCGAGGAAGCCGGACAGTTTTGCGTCGAAGTCTTTTTCTTCCGCACCTACCAGAACTGGGGCAATCGCGCTTATTTTCCGCGCGCCGACAAAAGCCTCGCGCCACAGGAAGTCCTCGACTCGTTTTTGGCGCAGTTTTATGCCGACAAACCGCCGCCGCGCCTCATTCTGCTTTCCCACGACATCGAGAATCGCTTGGTGCTCGAAACGGCCTTGCGGGACAGCGCCCGCCAGGCCGTTGAGATCGCCGTGCCGAAGAAAGGGGAAAAAAGGGATCTCGTCGAACAGGCGGAGCAAAATGCCCGCGCGACCTTGGGACGCAAACTCTACGAGAGCGCCTCGCAAGCCAAGCTCCTCGCCGCGCTTGCCAGCGCCTTTGGCCTGCCCTGCCCGCCGCGCCGTATCGAGGTCTATGACAATTCCCATATCATGGGAACGAATGCGGTCGGCGCAATGATCGTGGCGGGCGCCGAGGGCTTCATAAAACCGCAGTATCGCACCTTTAATATTAAGGACCGTGAGCTCACGCCGGGCGACGACTATGCAATGATGCGCGAGGTCCTGCGGCGGCGCTTCGCGCGGCTCATGAAAGAAGGCCTGTCCGAGCTGCCCGCAGCCGGGGCGGGCACCACGAGGGAAGATGATGAAACAGCTTTCCCAGAACGGCCGGACCTTATTCTGATCGACGGAGGCAAAGGCCAATTCGATGCCGCGCGAGGAATTTTGACCGAACTCGGCGTCTGTGGCGTCGCCGTCGCCGCGATCGCCAAGGGGCCCGATCGCAACGCCGGGCGGGAGAGTTTTTTTGTCGAGGGCAAGGAGCCGTTCAAGCTCTCGCCGCGCGATCCGGCGCTTTATTTCGTGCAGCGGCTGCGCGACGAGGCGCACCGTTTCGCGATCGGGACCCACCGCGCGCGTCGCAAAAAGGAGTTCACCAAGAGCCAGCTCGACGAAATCCAAGGGATCGGCCCGGCGCGCAAGCGCGCCCTGCTCCATGCTTTCGGCACCGCCAAGGCGATTTCCCGCGCCGCTTTGTCGGATTTCGAGAAAGTTCCGGGAATAAATGCCGCGACCGCAAGACTTGTCTATGATTTTTTCCACGAACGTGACAGATAATGCAGCTCTTGTACGTTACGGGCGCGGCCGGTATGACATTGTGTCGCGTGGAGATTAGACGCAGCCCACGAAAGATGTCTCCCAGGCCATGACGATCACAACTTTAGCGAGAGGCCCAGGCTTGGCCTGGAGTTTGCCAAATCTTCTGACTTATGGGCGGGTGGCGGCGGTGCCGCTCGTCGCCGGCTGCCTATTCTGGCCCGAGATCGCCTGGACGCGTTGGGCGGCGCTCGGCATTTTCATTGCCGCCGGGATCACCGATTTTCTCGACGGCTATCTCGCGCGTGCCCTGTCGCAGCAATCGCGGATCGGCCAGATGCTCGATCCCATCGCCGACAAGCTGCTCGTTTCCGCCGTCCTGATGATGCTCGCCGCCGACCATACGATCGCCAGCTATTCCTTGACGGCCGGAATCATCATCCTCTGCCGCGAAATTCTCGTTTCGGGGCTGCGCGAGTTTCTGGCGGAGCTCAAGGTATCGATCCCGGTGAGCAAGGTCGCCAAATGGAAGACGACCTTGCAGCTCATCGCTCTTGGCTTTCTCATCGCCGGCCCGTCCGGCGACCTAATTGTCCCTGGCATCACGGCAAGCGGACTGGTCCTGTTGTGGGTGTCCGCGCTTCTCACGCTCTATACGGGCTGGGACTATTTCCGGGCTGGCATGAAGGAACTCGTCGCCGAGTGATCGCGCGCGAAAGATAACTAGGATGAGAGCACTATATTTCGCCTGGGTGCGCGAACGCATCGGCAAAGCCGAGGAAGAGATCGCGCCGCCCGAAACCATCAAGACCGTTGGCGACCTCATGGGCTGGCTGAGCGGCCAGGGCGAGAACTATGCCGCCGCCTTCGCGCATAGCAAGACGATGCGGGCGGCGCTCGACCGCACCCATGCCAAACATGACGCTTTGATCGGCGCGGCGCGCGAAATCGCCTTTTTCCCGCCGATGACCGGGGGCTAATTCCAGATCTCATTGTTCTGGTCCCCGTCGCCGTTCATGGTCCCCGTCATCATGCCCGGGCTTGATCCGGGCATCCAAACACGGAAGCTGCAGGTTTGGATGGCCGGGGCCTATGAGTCATTCTCCTCAAAACTGGGTGTAAGGCCGTGAGCGCCCGGATTGTCATACGAGTCCAGAAAGAGGGTTTCGATGCGGCGGCGGAAGCCGCCACTTTGACTCAAGGCCGCAGCGATATTGGCGCGGTGGTTACGTTCACCGGGCTTTGCCGCGACGAAGGGGGCGCGCTCGAAGCGCTCGAAATCGAGCATTATCCCGGCATGGCGGAAGACGAAATCCAGCGCGTCGCGCGTGAGGCGGACTCCCGCTGGCCGCTCGAAGGCATTATCGCCATTCATCGCTTTGGCTTAATCCGGCCGGGCGAGCCGATCGTTCTCGTGGTCACAGCAAGCCAGCATCGCGGCGAGGCTTTCGCGGCGGCATCTTTTCTCATGGATTATTTGAAAACCGAGGCGCCGTTCTGGAAGAAGCAGCATATGAGCAGCGGCGGCACCGGCGATTGGGTCGAGGCGAAAGCAGAAGACGAAGCCGCCGCGCAAAAATGGCGGGGGTGAGATTATTCTGTTTATTTAGATCAGAGCGTCATCTGCTCCCCATCGGCCAGCCGACAAGGAATTGGGAAACCTTCGGTGTCACCGTCCCACGTCACACCATGAATAGGGATAAAGTGTTTCGCGTTCATTGCCTGGGCGAACGATCGTAAATCAGCGGTGGCTCGGGAAATCTGAACAACCTGGATGAGTGGAAATTCTGCCTGAACGCGGCGTAGGCTGCCGTGAACAGGAGAAAACATGACGAAGAGACCACGCCGGAACCACAGCTCGGCCTTCAAGATCCCATGGGGAGATGGATAGCGACCGACGCTCTGGCAGAGTGAGGTTGCGATCACCCACTCTGGAGACGGCCATGCAAATTATTGCTGATCGACCCGAAGCGCCGAGCGCCATCCGTAGTGATCTTGGCGCGATTTTCATCTCGTTGGAACTTAGTCGTTCAACCTGGCTGATCACATCGCTGTCGCCGGGCGGCGGCGAGAAGATGTCGAAGCACAGTGTGCCTGCCGGGGACATTTGTGTGCTGCTGGCGCGCTTCTCGGAGATCAGACAGAAGGCGTTTGCGCGGACTAGGAAATCGTTCCCGGTTATCGTCATTCAGGAAGCGGGGTTGGACGGCTTCTGGATTCACCGTGTGCTGCAGAATGAAGGGATCGAAAGCCACGTCGTCGATCCGGCCTCGATTGCAACATCACGTCGGCGCCGGCGAGCGAAGACCGACAGGATCGACGGCGAGGCGCTGCTTCGCGCGCTGCTGGCGTACAAGCGCGGCGAACCTCGGGTGTGCGCAATGGTCAAAGCGCCGACTCCCGAGGAAGAGGACAGCCGCCGACTTTGCCGCGAACGCCGAGACGAAACCCGATTCAAGTCCGCCTGCGATCGATGTGAAAACGCTGCACGCCAAGATCGGGGAGCTGACGCTGGAACGAGATTTTTTGTCCGGAGCGCTCGGGAAAGCCGGACTTTTGCCGAGCGCAAAGCGATGATCGACCGGAACGATGACTTGCCGGTGAGCCGACAGGCGAAGGTTCTCGGGATCAGCCGGGGCAGCGTGTATTACTTGCCCCGGGCGGTCTCTGCCGACGCTCTGGCGCTGATGCGCCGGATTGACGAATTGCATCTCGATTATCCGTTCGCGGGCAGCCGGATGCTTCAGACTTTTCTGGCCCGCGAGGGATATGAGGTCGGGCGCCTCCACGTCGCCACTCTGATGAAGCGGATGGGGATTGAGGCGATCTATCGCCAGCCCAACACGTCCAAACCTGCGCCGGGGCACACGATCTTCCCGTATCTCCTGCGCAAGCTGCCGGTGACGCGGCCCAATCAGGTCTGGGCGATGGATATCACGTATATCCCCATGGCGCGGGGTTTCGTCTATCTTGCGGCCGTCGTCGACTGGTTCAGCCGGAAGGTTCTGGCATGGAAGTTATCGATTACACTGGAAACGGAGTTCTGTCTGGAGGCGGTCGAGGAGGCTCTTGCCCGATATGGCAAGCCGGAGATCTTCAACACCGATCAGGGCTCCCAGTTCACCAGCATCGCCTTCACCGGCCTGCTGCTCAAGAATGAGATCAAGATCAGCATGGATGGGAAAGGCGCCTGGCGAGACAACATCTTCGTCGAGCGCCTGTGGGCGGGACCATCAAATACGAGGAGGTGTACCTACGGGCCTACGCCAGTGTCCCGGAGGCACGGGCCTCCATCGGCCGATATATCGACGGCTTTTACAATGCCAGAAGGCCCGATTCGAGCCTTGATCGGCGGACGCCGGATGAGGCCTACTTCACTGCGCTGCAGCCAATCGCGGTTGCAGCATAACCATGGCAGAAATTCACTTAGCCGCAGCCAACCGGCTGTTCAAACAAACCGAGCCAGCTCTCTATCCGCCGGTGAAGCGTGTCCGCTTGTATGAAGATGCGCCGCGCGAACTCCTCCGCCTTCAAACCATTTTCGGACGCGGGCGCCCTCTTCGTTCTTCAAGTAGCCGCGCCACATCGACCAGCACCATGCGTCACTCTGATTCGGGACAACATCGCTGAGCGAATAATCACGAATCAAGGAAGGCCGGGTCATGATGACCCATTTTTCGGGTGTTTCCGCGAGCTTGCGGGCGGATATCCCGTTTTTCACCATGCCCTCGATGAAATTTTCCCGGCCTGCTTTGCGATACAGGCGGACAAGAGCGCTCGTGATCACGACCTTCAAGTTTTTCCAACCCGGTCGCGGCAGCTTCCCGAAATCCGCCAGTGTCTCCATGACTTCCGCGGTGTAAAGATCGACAACCAAGGTCCGGCCGGTCTTCAAGCAAGCGCGGTAGAGCGTAACGGCTCGATCGACATTCTGGGCGGACCACGCCACGAAGACACGGCCGACTGTCGCCCGGAACAATTCGACGAACTCGCTTTTGAGTTCATGCTCGGTGATGCATCGGGATATCGCCGTGGTGGGGTCTCGTCCCGATGGCGCTCCCTGGCACATCGGCATTCGCGACCCCATGGGCGGCGAGACGGCGGTCGCCACGCTGTTTGTCGCAAGCGGCGGCGTCGCAACGAGCGGCGACTATGAGCGTTACTTCAAAGTCGAGGGCCGCTGTTACAGTCATGTGATCAATCCAAAGACGGGATGGCCAGTCGTTGGATTGCCGTCGGTCACCGTCGTCGCGGACACATGCCTGTCGGCGGGCATGACCTCCACGATCGCGCTTTTCATGGGGGAAGCCGCCCCGCAATGGCTCGGCGCGGCGGGGGCGGCTCACCTTTATGTCGAGGCCACAGGAAAGCTTGGCGGCTCGATTCCCTCGTAACGGCTGATCCGGCGCCTCAGCCCCCGGAAACTCCCCCTGAACGGAATTGCATCATCAATTGCGTTATGCCCTGGACGAAATTTTGTTTCGAGACCATCCCGGAACTGTTCGGATTTAGGGCCTGAAAAACGGCGTCAGCGCCCGTAGCGCGGAAGCCGGCGGTCGGCTTCATCGTATTGAAAGCTTGTGTGAACTGCCCTTGGGTGATCGATCCCCTACCACTTGTATCGATTTGCGAAAAAAGCGTCGCCATTTTTTGCGCGGCTGGCATCCGCGCGCTGGCACCCGACATCGCCTGCAGCGCATAGCTGCCGCCAATTCCCGATACACCCATGCTCATGTGAAAGGCTCCCAGCACATTTCCAGAGTTTACCGGAGCTGGATATTTGGCGACCCCTGCGTGGAGCTAGTCGTCCGCGAAAATCCCTCAAACGCCTGCTTTTGCTGATCATTGCGGTGCTGCAGCGTATTCGCGTTTGCAAGATTTTGGCGGCGATCGCGACAAAAACTTGTGTTTTCCAACAACGATGTCGTTTGCCTATTTCCTGCCTCCACGCGCCGTGATTCACTGCGAATTGGAGGAATGATCGATGCGTCCCAAACCCATTCCGGCGCCCGCTCAAGGCGAAACGGACATGTTCCGCAACCGGCTCGACAACATGATCGACATGCGCCACGAGTTGGTGCGGTTGGCTGGATTGATCGACTGGAGGCGCTTCGATGAAGCCTTCGGCACCCTTTACGCCGAGAAGGGCCGTCCTGGGCTGTCGACGCGGCTGATGGTCGGGCTGCATCTTCTCAAACATGCCCGCGGGGTTTCGGATGAGCAGGTCTGCGCGCAATGGATCGAAAACGCCTATTTCCAATTTTTCTGCGGAGAGACCTATTTTCAGACCGAGCTGCCGCTTGACCGCACCTCGATGTCGGTCTGGCGCGGGCGCATCGGCGCCGACAAGCTCGAAGTGTTGCTTTCTGAAACGCTGGCGGCAGCCATGCGGGCGAAGGCCATCGATCAATCTCAGATGCAGCGCGTCACCGTCGACACGACGGCGCAGACCGAAGCGATCGCGCATCCCACCGATAGCCACTTGCTGCTGCGCGCCATCGAATGGCTGAACAAGCTCGCCAAGAAGCAAGGCGTCAAATTGCGCCAGTCCTACCTGCGGCTGGCGACGCGCGCTCGGCGCGAGGTCGCCAGGTTAATCCACGGCCGCGGCCACAAACAGGCGATGCGCTTCCTGCGAAAGATGCGGATTAGAGCGGGCCGGCTGGTGCGCGACATCGAGCGCAAGATCGAGGGGCAGCCCGATCTCGTGCAGGCGTTCGAGCCCAAACTCGAACGGATCAAACAATTCCTGGCGGAAAAGCCCAATGACAAAAATAAGATCTATGCCCTGCATGCGCCCGAGGTCGAATGCATCGCAAAGGGCAAGGCGCGCACGCGCTATGAGTTAGGAGTGAAAGTCTCGATCGCTGTCACCAACGCGCGCGCCAATGGCGGTCAATTCGTCGTCGGCATCCGCGCCGTCCCGGGTCTTCCATACGACGGCCATACGTTGAAGGATCAAATCGCACAGGTCGAGCGGCTGACCGGCGTGGCGGTCACCCGCGCTTATGTCGACAAAGGCTACCGTGGCCACGGGCTCGAAACGCCGGACGTTCATGTGTCGCAAAGCCCGGTCAAACGAAGCCCAACCATCAAGCGCGAGTTGCGAAGGCGCAGCGCCATCGAACCGATCATCGGTCACGCCAAGAGCGACGGCCTTCTCGAGCGAAATCGCCTAGCCGGAACCAGAGGCGATGCGATCAACGCCATCCTCGTGGGCGCCGGCCACAACATCCGGCTGCTCCTGGCCTGGCTGAGGCGTTTATTGTCCTTCTTCTTGGCGCCCCTCGTGTCGGCTCTTTCACCATCAACGTCGCCGCGAGCCCCCCTTGATCTGAAAATGCATTTTTCGCGGACGACGAGCTAGCTTCGCTCACAATGAGAAGGATTTTCGGAAGGTTCTGCCATCGCCTCAAGCCTTCTTTCCCAGCGTCCGTTCTCGGCTTGCTGCCAATAGGTCACCGCAAAGCCCTGCGCCTTCAGCTCTTTCCATTGCGCCCGCGCAAAGAGAAGTTCATCTTCATTGTTGCCATCGAAGAGAGAAATAGCGCGGGCATAGGGCGCGTCCGCTTCCGCGAGCGCCGGCGCGATCTCCGCCCCTTCGACGAAAAACCTGAGCGCCGCGCTATTGGGGTTTTCGAGACCGGTCGTGAGGTAGACGGGCTGGAGCTCGCCATCGCCCTCGCCTGCCCTTCCATGCGCCAAAAAACTCGCTTCCGAATAGGTCCAGAGCCAGGAATCGAGCGCGTCGAGCCGCTCCTCGCTCTTGGCCTGGACGATCGCGCGCCAGCCTCTTTCAAGCGATTTTTCGAGAAGCTGCGGCAGGGCTCTTTCGAGGGGCTGCCGCTGCAAATGGTAAAACCAGATTTCAGTCATGGACAAAATGGTGGGCGCGACAGGGATCGAACCTGTGACCCCTACGATGTCAACGTAGTGTCACACGCCTCTTGCCCTTTGAACTCGCCCTACCATCTCCTCTGTGATGAGTACGATTGACACACATCTAGTGTCTTCTGATTTGGTCTAGTATGCTTCCAAGATGCTTCCAAAGCTTCCGAGGCACCCCATGACAAAGATCACTAAACGCGTGGTTGACAACCTCAAGCCCCCAGCGACGGGCAGCTTGTTCGTTTGGGACAGCGAGCTTCGAGGGTTTGGCGTGCGGGTTAGCCCCCAAGGGCGGATCGCTTTTATTGTGCAGCACCGCACCGCGCAGGGGCGGACCCGCGGCCCTTGTACCGCCGACCAAGCGCGGTCGCAAGCAGCTCGCTGGCGCTCGAGCGCCTTGACGCGGCGGCGCCATGCGGCCGCGCATACGTGACTCGCATGCGCTAGCCTTTACCTGTTGGCCCGTCTTAGCAAGGCGGCAACAGTGCGCCGCAACATAATCGTCGCCGAGGTGATGCTGCCGCGTGCCGCTACGAGCCGGCGGTCTCGATCGCGGCGTCGGAGAAAGTACTGCTAGTTGTGTCGGCGTTTCGGCCGGCGCCTGCGACGTCATCGGCCGCAAAGTTTCGGGCTGCAAAGTTTTGGCGATGAATGCATCGACGTCGCGCAGCACCGGAGCGAGAAACCAACAGTGGCGCGACGGTGGCAGCTATGACGTAATGGCCGACCCGCGTGTAGGTCTTGACCGTGACGGCATTGCCGGCCTCGATCAGCCGTGCCGCCAGGCGGTGGAATTGCCAGGTTCGACCAGGCGGTCGCGCCCCCCGATCAGCAGCAGAGCCGGCGGCGCGCCGGCCGCGACATGGAAGATCGGCTGCGTTCGGCCCGCTCCGGCGCCGCCGAAAATCACTTTCAGCGTCGCGTCGCGCAGCGGCATGTAATCGTACGGCCCGGCAAGACCGATCAGGCCGACAATGTCGCGCCCCGGATCGAGCCCAACCTGGTGCAGCCAGCGCCCATCGATCGACAGCATCGCCGCGATGCGCGCCTGCCGCATGGCCCATCAAAAAGATCTTGTTCGGACTGCCGCCGAAGCGGCCGACATTGTCCTTGACCCAGCGGACCACCTGCGCGCCGTCTTCGAGGAAACCGGGGTAGCGCTTCCGGATAGATGCGATAGTCGAAACCACCGCCACGTAGCCGCGGCGCGCCAGCGCCTTGGCGACATAGCGATAAAGCGCCTTATTGCCGCTGCGCCACGCGCCGCCGTAGAAGAACACCACCACAGGCGCCGCCACGGCGCCGGCGGGGCCGCAGATATCGAGCCGGTGCCGCAACCGCTCGGCGTAGGCGATCGACGAGTTTTATGGCGGTCCCCATTCCGGCAGGGAACTGCGCACGCGATCGGGTCGAATCAATGGCGCGGTTCGTGCGCCGGCAAAGATTTGTGCTATGTGGAACCGCAGTCGGCGGCGGTTCCGCCGGCCTTCGGTTCCAGTCAGTCAAAAGTTCAATTTCCCGGAACGGAACGGAGCTGGCGATGAGAGCTTGGCAGGCCCTCGCGATCGTCTTTCTATCATTGACGGCGTCGATTGCGCGCGCGGAGACCGTGGACGTCTCCGGCGATTACGGCGGCTTCCTCGTCGCCTATGAAGCGAAATGGGCGAAGCTCGCGGCGGCGCACGCCAAGGTGCGTATTTCCGGCCCCTGCGTTCTAGCCTGCACCATTGTCGCCGGCTTTCTGCCGCGGGAGGATATTTGCGTGACGCCCAAAGGTTCGCTCGGATTTCATCAGGCTATTCCCTTCTTCGATTACCCCGACCTTGTGGAAAGACTATCCGCCGGACATTCAGAACTGGATCACGGAGAAAGGCGGCCTGACATTATCGTTGCTCTGGCTGCAGGCTCCGGAGATTTATCACTACTTCAAGCGATGCCCGGGCAGTTAGCGGCGGGGGATTTTTCATGGCGGCGGGCAAAATCGACTTCCCGGTCGCGCAGTTGACCGCTATCTCGAACCGGGACCGATCGTTCTCGTCTCCTCGGCCTGGCGCGGCGAGCGCAACATCATGACCATGGGCTGGCACACGATGATGGAATTCACGCCGTCGCTGGTCGGCTGCGTCATCGCCGCCGGCAATCACAGTTTCGAGCTGTCCGCTGCAGCGCGGGAATGCGTCATCAATCTGCCGACCGCGGCACTGCATCGATGCGGCGGTCGGCATCGGCAACTGCTCGGGCGCCGAGGTCGACAAGTTCGCGCATTCCGGCTGACCGCGGCACCGCGGCCGAAAGGTCAAAGGGCCGCTGGTCGCGCGAGTGCCACGCCAATTTCGAACGCAAGCTCACGACGATACGCTGGTCGAACGCTATAATTTCTTCATCTTCGAGGTGGTGAAGGCGCATGTGCGGCGGCCGAAGTATCCCGAGACGCTGCACTATACCGGCGATGGCGTGTTCGTGGTGGCCGGCAAGGTGGTGAGCCGACGCGGGCTGTTTCGGCCGGGATGTTGTAGCCTTTGTTGCCAGCATCGATTCAATTTTATCGAAGCGCGCGCAGCAATTTTAGATAATTTGCGCGACATTGCTCTACATGAATGATTTCTGGAACAGTTGCCAGGCCGTCCGTTTCACCTGCGAAGCTCAGAACGTCATTTCGGCGCGGTGATGCTGTTTGCCTCGAGCGCACCGGACACCGTGATCGAAGAGGCGACGAACATGGTGACGGAAAAATTCCTGGCTTTCGCCAAGGCCGGAATGGCCGCCGAGAAGGCCTGGATGAAGGGCTTGGCCTCGATGCCGCCGCCGCGCGGGCCTATGCGCCGGTGGCCGATTGCGTGCACGCCAATAGCGACCGGCTGACCCGTTCCGCCGCCTGAAGCGAGAGCGGCAGCGGCACGCCAACTGGGACGGGTCAAAACCCTCGCCACCACCGGCCCGCGGCGACAGCCTGGAGACAACGGCACCGCTGTTGAGCCGATCACTACTCTTTTTTGTCACGCCTTGCCGAGAGCGGCATCGCCACGAAGCGGGTGACGTCGCCCATCTTCACCGGCATTAGCACGTCGCGCTTGCCTTGTGCCTTGGCCTCGACCAGCGCCTGGCGCACGTCGCCGACACTGGCGACCGCCTTGCCGCCGACGTCGAGGATGACGGCGCCGGTCTGGAAGCCCCTGCTCGGCCGCCGGACCGTCGGGATCGACGCCGGTGACGACGACGCCCTCGCTGCCGGCGCCCGAGACGTCCTTCGCCGGCGCCACTTGCAGACCAAGACGGCGGCACGCCGCTCTCCGGCTGGGCGTTATCGGCACTCGCCACTTGCTGGTCGTTGGGCATCTGCGCCAGCGTCAGCGATACGCTCTTCTGCTCGCCCTGCCGAATAATGTCGAGCTTGACCGAGAGTCCGGCGCCATCACGCCGATGGTGCTGGGCAAGGTCGCGCAAGTCCTTGACCGCATTGCCGTTGATCGCGGTGATGACGTCGCCCTGCTGGAAGCCCGCCTTGGCCGCCGGGCCGCCGGGCGTCGGCGTCGGCGACCATGGCGCCCTTCGGCCTGCGTCATGCCGAGGCGTCGGCGATCTCCGGCGTGACGCTCTGGATCTGCACGCCGAGCCAGCCGCGCGCGACGTGGCCGTGCGCCTCAAGCTGCGCCACGACGTCGTGCGATGTCGAGGCCGGAATGGCGAAGCCGATGCCGACGCTGCCGCCCGACGGCGAAAAGATCATCGAGTTCATGCCGACGACCTGGCCGCGCAGATCGAAGGTCGGTCCGCCCGAATTGCCGCGGTTGATCGGCGCGTCGATCTGGATGTAAGTCGTTGTAGGGGCTCGCTGCCGGAGATCGCGGCCGAGCGACGAGACGATGCCGGCGGTGACGGTGTCGCCGAGGCCGAACGGATTGCCGACGGCGATCACCCAGTCGCCGACGCGCGGCTGGCCTGGTCGTCGAAGCTGACGTAGGGGAAGCGGCGCCGCCGTCGACCTTGATCACCGCGAGGTCGGTGCCGGGTCGCGGCCGATCACCTGCGCCGTGTAGCTCGTGCCGTCGTTGGTGCGTCACGGTGATCTTCTCGGCGTCGTCGACCACGTGGTTGTTGGTGACGATGATAGCCGTCCGGCGAGATGAAGAAGCCGGAGCCTTCGCCGACGATGGTCTCGTGGTTCGGCGCTCGACGTTGCGGCATGTTTTGACCGAATTGCTGGCCGAACTGCTCGCCGAACTGCTGGAAAAACTTGTCAAGCGGCGAGCCGGGCTGGGCCGGGATTTGTTCGTCGCCGGCTATCGCCACCGATTTCCTGCCGATTTGCCGCGCCAGCGCCGGTTCGGCCGGACCCTGGGATTTTGACGCGCACCGAAATCACCGCGGGCTTCACTTTGGCGACGAGATCGGCAAAGCCTTGCGGGCTGGCGGCAGCGGCTGTTGCACCGCCGCGGAAGGAATCGGCCGCATGCGCGGTCGGCGTGCCGAGCGCGCTACCCGCGTAACCGCCGGGGCCGGCAAGCAACAAAGCTCCGCCGACTGCGGCAACGGAAGCCAACAGCACGATGCGGCGGCCGGTCAGGAGCCTGGGTTTCTCGAACTGC
>CAWAQW010000035.1:0-196727 GCA_963784075.1 uncultured Alphaproteobacteria bacterium
GGCTCGGTTTGTTTGAACATCCGGTTGGGTGCGGCTAAGTGGATTTCTACCATGGTTATGCTGCAACCGGGATTGGCTGCAGCGCAGTGAAGTAGGCCTCATCCGGCGTCCGCCGGTCAAGGCTCGAATGGGGCCTTCTGGCATTGTAAAAGGCGTCGATATAGCGACCGATGGAGGCCCGTGCCTCCGGGACACTGGCGTAGGCCCGCAGGTACACCTCCTCGTATTTGATGGTCCGCCATAGGCGCTCGACGAAGATGTTGTCTCGCCAGGCACCTTTCCCATCCATGCTAATCTTGATCTCGTTCTTGAGCAGCAGGCCGGTGAAGGCGATGCTGGTGAACTGGGAGCCCTGATCGGTGTTGAAGATCTCGGGCTTGCCATAGTGGGCAAGAGCCTCCTCGACCGCCTCGAGACAAAACTCCGTTTCCAGCGTAATCGATAATTTCCATGCCAGAACCTTCCGGCTGAACCAGTCGACGACGGCCGCAAGATAAACGAAACCCCGCGCCATTGGGATATACGTGATATCCATTGCCCAGACCTGATTAGGCCGCGTCACCGTCAGCTTGCGCAGGAGATACGGGAAGATCATGTGCCCGGGCGCAGGTTTGGACGTGTTGGGCCGGCGATAGATCGCCTCGATCCCCATCCGCCTCATCAGGGTGGCGACGTGGAGGCGCCCGGCATCATATCCCTCGCGGACCAGAAAAGTCTGTAGCATCCGGCTACCCGCAAACGGATAATCGAGATGCAATTCGTCAATCCGGCGCATCAGCGCCAGATCGCCGGTAGAGACCGTCCGGGGCAAGTAATACACGCTGCCCCGGCTGATCCCGAGAACCTTCGCCTGTCGGCTCACCGGCAAGTCATCGTTCCAGTCGATCATCGCTTTGCGCTCGGCAAAAGTCCGGCTTTCCCGAGCGCTCCGGACAAAAAATCTCGTTCCAGCGTTAACTCCCCGATCTTGGCGTGCAGCGTTTTCACGTCAATCGCGGGCGTACTTGAATCGGGTTTCGTCTCGGATCGGTTAAGAGGCTGCTGCGGCCTAGCGAGGACACTGCGACGCCTCGCATTTTGTCGGAGTCCAGAAATAAGCAAGGCCAACAGTAGCAAAGCCTACGTAAGGCGAAAAACGACAGTGCGGGCGTCAATGGATCGCACTTGCGAAACGCGGGAAGCCGCGCGCCTTCAAATCGACGAGCAATTCTTTCCAACTCTGCGCGCTCTCCCGCATGCCCGTCTGGAAACCGATCAGCTCCTTCTTGCCCTCGGGCGTGGCGCCGATCAGCACCAGCATGCATTCGGCCTGCGGCTCCATGCGCGCCTGGAGATAGACGCCGTCTGCCCACACGTAGACATAGCGGCGCGCCGACAAATCACGCTTTTGCCACCGCAGATATTCGTCTTCCCACTCGCCTTTTGGCCGCGCGATCACCACTGGCGAGAGGTTCGGCGCGTCCTTGCCGGGCAAGGCCGTGAGAACCTCCTGGAAATCGCCCGCCGAAATTCCGCGCAAATAGAGAGCCGGCAGAAGCGCGTCGAGGCTCTTCGTGCGCCGCGCCCATTTCGGCAAGATCGCCGAGGTGAAGCGAATGCGTTCGCCAAGCTCCGACGCGCCACGATCGCGCTCCGACGCGCCACGATCGCGAGCCTTCGGCTTTTGCACTTTGACCGGGCCGATCCCGGTCTGGATCGTGCGAACCGGATCATGTCCGTTAAAGACTTGTTCTGGAGGCCAAAGCCATGAAGATATCAGCGCGCAATGTCCTCGACGGAACCGTCAAGGAGGTCAAGAAGGGTGCCACCACGGCGCATGTTCTTATCGATGTGAAGGGTTTAATCGTCACATCTTCGATCACGAATGAATCCTCCAATGAGCTCGGGCTCAAGGCGGGCGCGAAGGTCAAGGTCGTGATCAAATCCTCCGATGTCATCATTGCTGTTGAGTGAGCCATTCCGGCAATGCCGCTTGGCTCGCGAAGGCGGGCGCGGTTTTGTTCAGCTTCGGTGAGGCGGGCGCCGGGACGGAAATCATTTTAATTGGATCTCTTTTTTGCTGAAATTGCTGAGATCTCCTTCTGCCGCGGCCGCCCGGCGCCATGATTTTGCGATGGCCGGATATTTGATCTCAACGCAGATCTTCGCGACCTGCCGTTGCAATTTCCCGCTGCCGCAGGAGGAACAGGCCGGGACGTCGGATGATCGAACCAAAAGCTCGAAATCGGCGTTGCAGCTTTGGCAATTGTAAGAGTAAAGTGGCATCAAAACCTCGCTGTGCTCATTGACCTGACAAGCGTCCTGGCCTCCTTCGGGAGGCCAGCCGTTCTGAAGCAAATTTTGCGCCGCCCTAAAGGCCTGATGGGCCGCCCATTGAGCGCGATCGGGCCGCGGGGCGGGAGGGGCGGTATCGCATCCTATCTTCAGCGCAGGTCTCGCAGCGCTCGCGCCAAGGCCGCGAATTTTTCGATGCCGATGTCTTCCGCCCGTAATGTCGGGTCGATGTTCGCGCTTGCGAGCAAACGCCCTGCTTCGCCTCCCGCGAGCGCTTTCAGCGATTGCCGCAACATCTTCCGCCTTTGTCCAAAGGCGGCTTGTGTCACTTCCGACAAAAGCCGCGCCTCGCAGGGCAGCGGAGCTGGCCGGGGAACAAGTTCGACCAAAGCCGAGGTGACCTTCGGCGGCGGTGTAAATGCCGAAGCCGCGACATCAAAAAGAATCCGGGTTTCGCAGCGCCAATTGCACAGAACCGCGAGACGCCCATAGGCCGCGCGCTCCGCCGGAGTTGCGACGATCCGTTCCGCCACTTCGCGCTGAAACATCAAAGTGAGCCGGTCGAACCAAGGCGGCCAGGGTTCGGTTTCAAGCCAGCGGGCGAGAAGCACGGTTGCGATATTGTAGGGCAGGTTGGCACAAACGCGCGCGGGCCTCGCCTCGCCAACACATTTGGCAATATCAATTTCCAGAGCGTCGCCTTCGATGATTTCGAGCCGCCCCGGATAATGATCGGCAATCTCGGCAAGCGCCGCGAGACAGCGCGCGTCGCGCTCGATCGCGATGACTTTTCGCGCGCCCTCGGCTAGCAAGGCGCGCGTGAGCCCGCCAGGGCCCGGGCCAATTTCGACAATCGTCGCGGCGGTCAGCGGCGCCGCGGCGCGCGCAATGCGGCGCGTAAGATTGAGATCGAAAATAAAATTTTGGCCGAGGGCTTTCTTGGCAAGGAGCCCATGCGTGGCGGCGACCTCGCGCAGCGGCGGAAGACCATCGAACTGGCTTTTTTCGATCGATCGCGGTTTGGTTGTCCGCATCGAAAAGTTTATCGCGAAACTTCGAGCATGGGCCGCACGGTCATTTCCCACGCGCTTGGACAGGACGCGCGTAGCGCGCGAGCCGGCCGGCAAGGCGCACGGCGGTGATAAAGCTCGCCGGGTTCGCTATTCCCTTGCCGGCGATGTCGAAGGCCGTGCCATGATCCGGCGAGGTTCGGATAAACGGCAAGCCCAAGGTCACGTTGACGGCGCTCTCGAAGGCAATGGTTTTCACCGGGATCAAGCCCTGATCATGATACATCGTAACGACAACGTCGTAGCCCTTACGAGCGCTCGGGCGAAACAGAGTATCCGCCGCGTGAGGTCCGCTCACTGCCACGCCCGCGGCCGCGAGGTCCGCGAGCGCCGGCGAAATGACCTCGATCTCCTCGCGTCCCATGGTGCCGGCTTCGCCAGCGTGAGGATTGAGGCCGGTGAACGCCAAGCGTGGTTTTTTTATTCCAAAGCGCGAAGCCAGCTCCCGCGCCGCAATCAAGCCGGTTTCGACGAGGAGTTCGCGCGTCAACAGCGCCGGCACGCGAGAAAGCGGCACGTGAATCGTCGCTGGAACGACGGCGAATTTTGGCGACCAGATCAGCATCACAGGCCGCGCGATTTCGCCGAAATAGCGCTCGGCCAGTTCGCCTAAAAACTCTGTGTGGCCCGGATAGCGAAAGTTTGCGCGGTAAAAGAGCTCCTTGGCGATGGGATTGGTGACGACGGCGGAAGCCACGCCGGCGCGGACGAGACGCACGCATGTTTCAATCGAGTCGATGGTGCCGGCGGCGTCCCTCACATCCGGCGAGCCTGGCTTTCCAACAACGGCATGTTTCAAGGGAAGCACAGGCAGCGCGTGGCGGAACACGGGCGTGGCCTCGGCGCCAGCGACGATCTTGACCGGAACATTGAGCCCCAAGTCCCGCGCAATCGCCATAAGGAGATCCGGATCGGCGACAGCGACAAACGGCGGCGCGCCGGGATCGTCATGCGTCTTGAGCCAGGCCTTCAGCGTAAGCTCTGGACCAATGCCAGAGGGATCTCCTTGCGATAAAGCCAAAGGAATAGTCATTGCCGGCGGCAATCGTGCCATCAATACCTCACCATTACGTCGGGTTGAAAGCTTTGGGTCACATGGAAGTAAGTGAGCCGCTTTCGCTCAAATATTTAAGAGTTGGAGCAGGACGGAAAGACAGGCTCTAATGCTTCACGACGACGGCTTTCGCGCGCAATTCCTTGAGCCGGCGTTCGCTGTCAGCCTGGATATGGGCGGCTAGAATCTTTTGCGAGATTGCGGCGCGCGCCGCGCTATCGTCCTTGGCTGTGCCCTTGGAACACACCGCGATCATTTCAAGTCCCTCGGCCGAGCGTTGCGGCGCCGTGAGATGTCCGGTCGGGGTCTTATCGAGCAATTGGCGGAGAGCTTCGTTGATTTCGACCGAGGTCTTGATCAAGGGCTCGCGAACGGTGACGTCGCTCATGGCGCGGGCCATGGGCAAGCCGCTCTGGCAGTCAACGAATTGCGCGCGCAATTGCTCGGCTTCATGGGCACGCTCCGTCAAGGCCGCGGCCGTCGCCGAGCGAGGGACCGCGAGAATAATCTCGCGCACCGTGTATTCGGTTCCGGCGGCCGCCTTACCGCCTTGTTTGGCGAGCTCGGCGCGGACCTGTTCTTCGCTCGCTTCGACGCCCTTGTTCAAAGCTTGGACTAGGACAGAGAAAGCCAGGTCGGCGCGGAAATGGGCCTTGAAATGATCCGCTGTCACACCAGCGTGTTCAAGCGCCCCGACCAAGGCCTCGGGAGCCATCTTCAAGTCCTTCGCAACCTTGACGATTTCTTGCGAAAGGTCACTATCCTTGATGTCGACGCCGTACTTGCTTGATTCTTGGATTTTAATGCGATCCGTAAAGAGGCTTTCAATGGCGGCCTCGCGCGTCGCCGGTTTGTGGAGGACGCGCAACAGTTTCATCCGCTCGTCGATATCGATGTTTGTGATCGGGTCGCCATTGATGCTGGCCACGATTGCCTGGGCAACAGCCGGGCGGGGGGCGGCCGCAACGCATGCAATGAACGCGGCGGCGGCCAGGCAAAAACTAAGGCGCAAACAAGCGACGCGCGCACCAAGTTTGCCCCGCGCATCGTTTTTCGTTTTCATGATCTCCTTGTCTCCTTTTCATGCCGAAATCACCCGCCGCTCCGTCGCGCTGGACATCAGTATCTTGTGATGGGCGTCGTATTAGTCACACCATCGAGTGCCGAGGTGTTGAGAAAGGTCTGGTTAACCTTCGCTTCCCCTAAAGTGCGCAGTTGCAGTTGCACCAAGACGGTCTGGTTGCGAACCAAGGAGCCGCTCCCGTAATCTTGATAGACCGAGCTGTAGTTGACGGAAAAGGTGGCGCACTCGTCCTGATAGCCACCGCCGATCCCAAAAGCCGCGATCGCGAAGGGGCCTGGATTGGAAAAGCCGATGATATAAGGGGGGATAATATTGACGGCTCATGTCAAAAGTAATATTGCCTTGCGCGAAGTAATTGTCGCTAATACTATAACGGGAGGAAAGCGCGAGGCCTTCGCGGCGAACGTCATAGCCGATGACGGGTTGGGACGCATAATTGGCGAACTGAACCGAGCCGGTCAGCGCCCCAAGATTGTAATTCGCGGCCACATCAAGGCGCTTAACCTCCAACGAGCTGACATCGAATCGCGCCTTGGCGACAAAGGACAAAATCGGATTGGGCGCGATCGTGAGCGCGCTGACATAGTCCGAAAGCCTCGTGTCGAGCCCCGAGCTGAGCCCGACATTGGCCGCATCCGGGGTGGCATAGGAATTCGTCCCGGCGAGCTGATAGGATTGTCCGCCGATCAGGTTGATGTAGCCGCCCTTATCGAAATTCATCGTGAACTGAGCACCGTAATTCGCTCTGGTTCCGGTTTCAAACCGGTCGTAGCCTGAATATTTGCTCCAATCGAACAGATTGGACGTGTCAAACACGAGGCTCTGCGCATCCAAATTCACCGCGGAATTCGCGCCGATCAGCTGATTTGGCCGCACAATGATCTGTCCGATGGGTTCGAACACCATCGAGGCAAAGCTGGTCTTGGCAAAGAAAGGATAGCGGTAGTCAAGCCCTGTGCCGGGAACGAACGTGCCGAAAAAACTCGGGTTGCTGGTGCCGAGAAAATTCTGCTGCGAAGCGTTGAAATAAGTGGAAGAGCCAAAGGACGAGGCGAAAGTGTAGCTGTTTGTCGTATTGATATTGAGCCATTCGCCGTTCACGCGAGCGAAGGCGAAGGGTGTAAAGACTTCACCGATGGGATCGATGAATTTGCGCTGCCAGGAGACCTCGGCCGTGGCGCGCGTGTAGTCGCCGCCGATGCCGCGCAGAAGACAAGCGCCGTCGACTCGGCCCGGAACATAATTGGTGCAGACGTCGTAAAGACCATAAGCATTGTCGAGAACCCGCGGACCGACCGCCTGGAAGCTCGCCGAGCTCGCGGAAAGGCTGGTCAGATTGAAGTCGACCTCGGCTTGCCCGCCAATGCCGTAGGATTTGGCGGGGTCGATGTCGAAGGTCCTATTGTAGTCCAAGACCGGATGCGCGACCGGCTGCTGCGGCTGAAAATCTTGGGCCGCAAGACCCTGGAAGGCAATGCCGCGCAGGTCGAAGTAGCTGCGCTCGCCTTGCCCCGTGAGATAGAGCATCGAGGTCGTTTCGCTGAAATAGTAAGATGAGAGCGTCTGGCTCGGAACGTTATAATCGTTCAGATACCATTTGTCCGAAAGCAGCGTGAATTGCCAGCCGAACTTCCACTGATCGGTGAGATTGAGCTCGCCCTTGCTTTCGAGCGAGCCGCGCAAGGATTGGTTGCCGGAGCCATAAGGCGAGACGGGAAAGACCGCCGGGTTTTGCTCGGAGATTCCCGTCGCCCGGATATAGTATTCACCATTATCCAGCCGCTGGCGCCAGTCCAACTTGCGCGAAAAATCCCTCTTGGGAATAATAGGTCGGCGTGAACGTCAAGTCGTAATCTGGCGCGAGCGCCCAGAAGACCGGAACGGCGACGCCGGCGCCGGCAAAGGTGCTCGTGGCAAGATAGGGCGAAAGAATTCCGGATTTCCGGTGTACACTTGGGTCGGGCGCCGAAAAGAAGGGCACATAAGCAAGAGGGACGCCGAGGAACTCAAGCGAAGCATCCTCATAATAGATCATTTTTTCGTCGTTCTTGTGGATGATGCGCTTGGCGCGCACCCGCCACAATGGCGGCTTGTCCGGATTGTCCTTGCAGGTTTCGCAGGCCGTGTAGGTGCCTTTGTCGAAAACCGTGGTCTCGCCTTCGATGCGTTCAGCGCGCGGGGCGCTGAGATATGTCTTATAGGTTCCTGGCGGGTTCCCTCCCTTGTAGGTCTGAATACCCGGGGCGGCCGGAATTGGCTTTGGCGGGGTATCCGTGCGCAAGCTCTCGATGAAACCGTCGCGGAAATCATCGGTGAGATCAAAACGTTCGGCATGGGTGACCGTGCCGTCCTTTTCGGTCAATTTGGCATGACCTTCGGCATAAACGCGGTTCGTCTTGCGGTCATAGACCACGCGGTCGGCTTCGAGCACCTTGCCCTTGTAATAGACCCTTGCATTGCCTTCGGCAGAAACAATGTTCTTCTCGGTGTCGTAGCGAAGTTCGGTCGCCTCGACGAACATCTTTCCCGTGATGTCCGCGCCCGGAGCCTTTTGCGCGGCCTTGGTCTCCGGAGGCTCTGCCGCCGCCGGCGAGCTTGCGAGCAGCATCGCCGCACTGGCGAGCGCCAGCGAAAACGGGAGAAAGCGCCGCATCCCGGCGCCTGGACTCCCGCCGGCGGGCGTTCTCTTCAGGTGCAGCCTTTGGAGAAGGCGGCCGCGCGGCCAAAAACACCCGTCCAACCGCAATTTCGTGCATTCTGCGCGAAACGTGGGGACGAACGTGCCGCCGGGGCAAAAACGCCGCCCCATTAACCGTCCTCCTGGTTCAACAAAGCGAACGCGCCGAGCAGGCTCGCGACGACCGCTGGAGACCACCCGGCAATCAACGGGCTGAGCAAACCAGCGCCGCCAAGATCGCCAACAAATTTTGTCGCCACATAAAGCACGAACCCTGCGCTCACGCCACCGAAAATCATTTTCTGAACGCCACCAAATCGGAAAAACCTTAAGGAAAATGCCGCTGCGATGAGCACCATGGCAATGAAAAGGAGCGGCCTTGCCAAAAGCGCGTGTAATTGGAGCTGGTAGCCGGTTCCGTCGAGACCCGCCGCCTCGGCTGTGGCGCGCATCGAGGGCAAATCCCAAAAGGGCACGGCGTCCGGCGCGACCGCGCCCCGGACAATTTCGTCCGGCGAAACGCCAGCGGCCAGAAGATAGGTGCCCGCGGCAAAGCTCTCTTCGCCAGGCTCGGTGATCCGTGCGTTGTTGAATTGCCACACACCCGGCAAAAGTTTGCCGCTCGGCGCTTCGATCCATTCCTCGAAGGTTCCCGTCCGATCGTAGACATAGGCGGTGGCGGGCGACAGCTTGGTGCCATCCGCCGACGCTTGGCCGGCCTTGATGAACGCCTCGCCATCGACACTGCGCTGACGGATCCACAAGGTTGTGTCGTCGGTTTGTTTGCCATTGCGGCCGAAGAGCTGCGTTTCGATAATGTCGGCGCGGTGCTTCATGGCGGCGGAGAGCGGATTGAACAGCGCTACGGACACAATTCCGGCCACGGCCGCGATCGCGACGGGAGGAACCAGAAATCCCCAAACCGAGACGCCCACCGCTCTCGCCACCAAGAGCTCCAATGTGCGGGTCAGGTTCAGGAACGTCGCCATGGTGCCAAACAGCACGCAAAAAGGCATGATCTGCTCGGTGACCGAGGGGATGCGCAGTAGGGAGAAGTAAGCGATATATCCGGCGGTGACCCCCGGAATATCCCCGGTGCGGCGCAACATCTCGACAAAATCGACCACATAGACCATGCCGGAAATCATCAGAAAGACCGCCCCGATCGTCTGCAGAAAGCGCACTGACAAATAGCGCGCGAGGGTCCAGCCGATCATCGCGCCGGTTCCGCATCAACAGGGATCATCGAGACCACGGCGGCGAGGCCAAATGTTGGGGCTTCGACGGGCAGCACCGAATGGCCCTCCCAGCGCTGGACGCGTTTGCTTTCATAAAAGGACAAGTCTGCCATCTCGCTGGAAACCGCCTCCCAATCGTCGTTCACCGTAGGATGTCTTCGATAAGCCGTCCGGCGCGCGGCAGCTCCTGTCTTTGTGCGGCTTCGGCGCCATGCCTGCTGGCCGCCAACGCGTTTTTGCTCTTTCTTCCTCCTAAGGGCATTTTCCGACCGCAGGAACTTGGCGATCGGAAAAGAAGAGTTCAAAGTTCAATATGAGCAGTTGAACCTTGTCCCTGACCTTAAAAACATGCTCTAAGCTCCGCCCTTGTACGGGCTTGCGCATTTCTGTGGCAACCCAAACAATAAGGCGTGGCGGTTTTTGGGCGGCCCGGCAGGGGGCGGCGTGACCTCCGGGATTACGTCCCGTCGACATGCCCCATTCAGATGACCAGCGGGAGCGAGGCGACGGCGGCGCAAGCGCGCCACGGTCTGGGTGTCATGTCCGGAGCCCCTCAGATCCCCTTGCCCCAGCGGCTCTTCATGAACATGATAGGAACGATCCAGCCAAGGGCGCCCATTGTTTTATGAAGGGGCTATTTACACGGACAATTCCCAGAGAGTTTGGCGCGGTGCCGCTTCAACCCTTTGACGTTCCGAAATTTTTTTCAGATTAACCGTTCCCATGGCCGGGCAAGCGCGCTAACCGGACAACCAATTGGAGCCAACGCGTCCTCGACGCTGGCAGAGGAACAGATGATAGAAACCATAAAAATCGAATGGGTCGCGCTCGCGGCCTTGCCATCGCAAAAGCCCGCTCCACGATCGCCCGGCGAGACCGGCGGAAAAGCTGGCACCTTGGTCGTTTTCATGGGCAAGGATTTCGCTTTTGGCGGCGCGACCCGGCGTCTCCTCGGCGATGACGGAGAAACGCTCGTCAAGAAGGCGGCCGCTGCCGTCAAGTTCAAGGGAAAGGCGTTGACCGCGCTTGATCTCGTTGCGCCCGCCGGGCTTGCGGCCGAGCGGCTCATCGTGGTTGGCACGGGCGGCGATGGCGACGACGAAGAGCGGAAAGACCCGAGCAAAAATGGCGTGCCGCCAAAGCCAGAGGACTATGCGAGCCTCGGCGGCTTCGTGATGGGCAAGCTCGGTCATGGGGCAAGCGCGACGATCGCCCTCGACCCGCCGCTGCCGCCCAAGGATTCCGGCGCGCGCCGCCGCCGACTTCGTGGCGGGACTGCGGCTGCGCGATTACCGCTTCGATCATTATAAGACCAAAAAGAAAGACGATGCGGAGGTGAAGGGCCGCGCCGAAATCACGATCGCTGTCGATGAGCCGGCGTTTGTCCGCCAGCACGTCAAGGACGGGGAGGCGGTGACAGCTGGGGTGATGACCGCCCGCTCGCTTGTCAACGAACCGGCGAACATCCTCTATCCGGAAGAATTCGCCACTCGCGCCTTGGCGCTCAAGAAGCACGGCGTCGAGGTTACGGTCCTCGATCCTGCCGCCATGCACGAACTCGGCATGGGCGCGCTTCTCGGGGTTGGACAGGGATCGGCGCACGAGAGCCGCATCGTCATCATGCGCTGGCGCGGCGGCAAAAGCGCCAAGGCCGGCGCCAAGGAGGGCAAGACCAAATCGAAGCCGGTCGCTTTCGTTGGCAAGGGCGTCTGCTTCGATACGGGCGGCATCTCGATCAAACCGGCCGCCGGGATGGAGGATATGAAGGGTGACATGGCAGGAGCCGCCTGCGTCGTTGGTCTCATGCAGGCCCTCGCGGAACGCAAGGCCAATGTCGACGCGATCGGCGCCATCGGGCTCGTCGAAAACATGCCGGGCCCGCACGCCCAGAGGCCCGGCGACATTGTGAAATCCATGTCCGGCCAGACCATCGAAGTCATCAACACGGACGCCGAAGGCCGTCTCGTGCTTGCCGATTTGCTTTGGTATGTTCAGGACAAATTCAAACCGAAATTCATTGTCGATCTCGCGACGCTGACCGGCGCGATCCTTGTCGCGCTTGGCCAGGACCATGCGGGTCTCTTCACCAACAATGATGAGTTGGGCGAGAGGCTCATTGCCGCGGGCAAGGCCACGGGCGAGAAACTCTGGCGGCTGCCGCTTGGGGCCGCCTACGATAAAATGATCGACTCGAAATTCGCCGATATGAAGAACACTGGCGGCCGGCATGCGGGGTCGATCACCGCCGCGCAATTCCTCCAGCGCTTCGTCAATGGCACGCCCTGGGCGCATCTCGACATTGCCGGCACCGGGATGGGCTCGCCCTCAAGCGAGATCAATCAAAGCTGGGCGTCTGGGTTCGGCGTCCGGCTGCTCGACCGCCTTGTCGCCGATTATTACGAGGGATGACGAGCGCCGAAGCGGTCAGGGTCGCGAGCTGCTTTCAGTGTCCGCCGGACATTAGAAAGCAGCTCCAAGCCCTTGCTCCAAGTCCTTGCATTATCGCATTTTCTTGATGCGAACCGGCATCCACCGCTTCGCTTAAAAATGCTCTAAACGCCGGGTTTGTCTACGACTGGCCGTGACAACCAGATGGCGGAACGGTCGGGGCCGAGAGCCCAGCCGAAATACCGCCACCAGAACCATTGATACCACTTTGGTTTGCGGCTCATAAGGGTGTAGAGGGCGCCGCCGTCCTTGTCGGTCCATGGCGCCCGCCAGGTTTCGAAGTTTCGGCCGGCGGCCGTTGCGCCTTGACAAAGGGCGAGCACCGCTTCGACGGCCGCCTGATCCAACCCGGTGGATTTCACCAGTCCCGCGACACTGCGCAGGTCGTAGGAAGGATTGATCATTTCCGCGAGAACGAGCCTGACGCCATCGCCATCTTCCGCGCTCGGCGGCAAGTCCCAGCCCTCGATCATGTCGCGCCGGACAAGGTCGGCGAGCATGAACGCCTGCACGAAGTTGAGCACCTTGTCGCGGATGAGGCCGATCCCCGAGGGACGCGGCCGCACGGCGAGCAAAAGCAGGAAATACAAAATACCCGTCACATTCTGCGCGAGCAATCTCGGCGCCACGCCGTCGAAACGTTCCCCGATGCGTGTTTGCAAGACGTCAAAACGGGGCTGCGAAATGCGCGGCCATGGGAGCAAGCGCACTTCTGCCTTGGCGGTGCCGAACAACGGAATGATGCAATAGCTGTCCGGGGCGTTGCGTCTCTTCTCGCCTTCTGTCTGAATCGCCGCGAATTTGCTTTTATCCACCTCCGGCGGCCAGCTTTTGATGATGTCATTGTCGGCCGGAAGCGCGAAACTTGACTGCAGAAAACGCTGGCAGTTGCGGCGGCCGAGCTGGAAATCATGAGCGCGGAACGCTTCTGCCACGAACCCTCCGAAACCGCCGAGGAGGCCGCTCGCGATGCCAAAAAGCTGTTCCTTGCCGTCAATGACCCGGCTCGGGCCGATCAAATAACGGCTGCCGTGATCGGGTTTGGCCGCCAGTGTGATCTCGCTTGGCTTGAAACGCGCTTGGTCGATCAAGGCGGGCAAGAGCGCGGAAAAGATGCTGACGATGTCCCGCGCGGGCTGGCCTTCGGGCGCAATCGGTTTCAGCTCCGGGAAGGGCGAGACCATGATGACGGCGCGATCGGCCTTGGTGAGATCAGAGGGGAGGCGATCCTCCAATCTCAGGGCCGGCGAAGCCTCTGATGCGCCGGAATCCGTGGGCGGGAGCCGGTTCTTTAATGAGAAGCGGGCATATTCGAAAGGATCGTTGTCAATGATCCCGCCGTCCGCCGTCGTAAACCAGAAGGGGTTTTCGGCCAGCACATTGGGCAACCATGCCGGCGGGACGGCGAGATCGCCGTGGAGGGCGTCGAAGGGCAACAGCCGGCCGACATATTCATCCTGCCGGGAAGAATTCCCGAGCGTCGCGCCGATTTGGCGCGGCGCCAGCCCGACCGGAAAGGCACCCGAGGCAATGGCGCAAACCGCATAATCCTTCCAATTCGGTTTTTCCGGATCGGAAGAGGGCGAGACAAGCCATTTTGTCTCGATCGGGCGGCTCTTGTCGTTATCGGCAAAAGGGCTTTCAGTCTTCCAGGTCCCCAATCCTTTCACGGCGTAATGGACACGGTCGCCGTGCGAGATCATGTGATAGCAGTTTTCGCGCATGCCCTTTTTGGTCCCGGCGCTGCGTTTTCCCTCGCGATTCTTCGCCGAAGGGGACCGCGTAAGGGATGCCGCGCAGATTCGACAGCGTCATGTAGATATGCAGGGTTTCGGCAATATAGGCGCGCTGGGTCTTTACTGGCTTGGCGCTCCCGGGGCCGGCATGAAGGTCAGCGGAGGGAGGCTGAACCACCTCCGTGACGGAAATCCCGCTTTTTGCGATTTCATCGAGGAGCCGGGCATTCAGGAGCGAAACCACCGGCTCCGGTTTTTCCTCGCTGGGAGGAATGCGGCTTGTGCGTGAAAAATCGTCATTCGGATCCGGAGGCCCTTCGAGATCGCTGGTCTGCAAGAAATCGCTTTGTTCGTTCCCCTCGGCGACGAGTTCGGGCTTTTCCACCCAGATTTCATAGAGCTTGGGAAGGTAACATTTGATTCCCTTGCCTTCTTCTTCCGGGCTCGAGGGAATCGGCGCGTCCGGGTCGAAACGCGCGGGTTCTTGCCTCGCATCGGCGAGGGCAACGGCGCCCATCGCCGCAGTGATCGCGCCGGCGGAGGCCCCCGACATGACCTTGATGCCGACCCTATGGTTCGGAATTTGGCCAGCTTCGGGACCGTTGCGGGCCAGTTCCCACTCGTCAAGCGCTTGGATTAAAAAGTCGAAGATTCCCGCCGTATAGGCCCCGGCGGAGATCGCCCCCGACATCGTGAGCCCGATCTGAAATTCCTTGTCCGCTTTCGTTGTCATCTGGCCTCCCCTCGCGCCACGGCGGCAATGATAATGAGCTTCGGCGCATGCCGCAAAGTGCAAAGGGCGGCTTGCTCGCCGCGCGCTGGGCGTCACACCGGTTTTATGAGTATGATTGCCGAAATTGGCCGCCTATGTAGAGAAGATCATGCGACAGAATGAAGACCTGGAGCCAAGAGCGGCAAGGCCATGAGCATGAGTGAAAAGCTGCACGTCACATATAAGATCCGGGGCGAGGCTTCCTCGATTGAAGAGCGGGCGCGGGCCGTCGCGATCGAGCAGAGCGTCGAGGCGCCGCTCAGTGCGATCCGCGATCCCCGCATCCTGTCGGACATTGTCGGTCAAGTGGCGGCGATCGAGGATCATGGCAATGGCTGGTATGACGTGCGCATCGATCTTGCCGCCGAGACCGCTCGGCGCGGATGCCGGCCAGCTTCTCAATATGCTCTTTGGAAACACATCGCTCTACGACGATGTGTGTCTCGACGATGTTGTGTTTCCAAGCGGGCTCTTGAAGGCTTTCGGCGGCCCCCGCCATGGCGCCGCTGGTTTACACGCGCGGGCAAAGGCGAAAGGGCGGGCGCTCACCTGTTCCGCCCTCAAACCGCAGGGCCTCTCGGTTGAGGAGCTCGCGGAACTTGCGTTCAAATTGGCGCTTGGCGGGCTCGATTACATCAAGGATGATCATGGGCTCGCGAACCAGTCCTTTAGTCCCTTCGAGAGCCGGGTGCGGACCTGCGCCGCCGCGGTTCGCAAGGCCGCGATCTCTAGCGGGCGGGCAACACGCTATGTTCCAAATCTTTGCGGGGATCTCAGCCAAATCGAGCAACAGATTCGCATTGCCCGCTCGGAGGGTCTCGATACCGTGATGATCGCGCCGATGATCGCGGGTGTTTCGACCCTCCAGAGGCTCCGCCAAGCGCATTCGGATTTTGCTTTCATCGCGCATCCCGCGATGACGGGCGCGTCGCGCATTTCACCCTATCTCTTTGCGAAACTGTTTCGCTTGTTTGGCGCCGATGCCTCGATCTTTCCCAATCCCGGCGGCCGTTTCGGCTATACTGCGGAGTGCTGCGGAAAAATCTTGCAGGCCTTGCGCGGCCCGATGGACGGGCTCAGCGTCAGCCTGCCGGTGCCGGCCGGCGGAATGACCTTGCAACGGGTGCCGGAATTGCTCGATGATTACGGATGTGAGGCGATGCTTTTGATTGGCGGGGCGCTTTTATCGGCGCCGCCCGGGACGCTCGTCAAGGAAACCGCCGCCTTTGTGCGGGCGGTCGCCGACTATCGCTATGGATGAGAGGATTATGGCGGACGAAACCATTGTTTCCATGTCCTTGCGCAAGGCGGCGCCAGATTTCGCTTGGGAAGGCGTTGCGCGCCGTCCTTACAAGGAAGAGGGGACGGCGGCGCCCTTCAAGGCCATCTCCCGGCAGACCTTGTTCTCGGATGCAAGGCTCAGCGGCGAATTGCGCTATTTCGAGATCGAACCCGGCGGCTTCTCGACCCTCGAACGGCACGCGCATATGCATGGCGTCATGATTTTGCGCGGCGGCGGCCAATGTCTGCTTGGCACCGAGGTACACGCGCTCAGCCCGCGCGATCTCGTCACGATTGAGCCCTGGACCTGGCACCAATTCCGGGCGGGCCAAAAGGAGCCCTTGGGCTTCTTGTGCCTTGTCGATCGCGCGCGGGACAAGCCGCAATTGCCGGCGGCGGAGGACCTCGCCCTGCTGCGGGCAATCCCCGCCGTCGCGCGGTTTCTCGATGGCGTCTGAGCCTCTTTGCGCGATCGGACAAAAACGTTTCGAGACCTGGGTGCGGGGTGGCGTGAGAGTGGGTGGTGGCTAAGGGGCGCTGGAAGGAACTTACCTGCCTTTGGAATCGGGCCGTGGAGCCGTAAAACTGCGCAAACCGGATGGCTGTGGTACCGAGGAGCGATGCGGCAACGCCGCTCAGGCGGTTTGCAGGCGCCAATGGCGTTTGATGTTGTAGGCGATGGCGGCGAGATGGACCTGGAGTTTGGCCTTGGCAAGCCCAAGCCATCGCATGCGCCGGAATTGATAGCTCCGTTTCCAGGTTCCGAAGATTTTCTCGATCCGGGCACGGATCGGACGCAGCGGTCGATTGTGCGCTTCGAGCCTTTCGGCGGCCGGCCAGCGATGCCCCTTGCGCATCAGCTTGGGGGTTCCGCCCGCGGCGAGGATGGCCTTTTCGACCGACAGAGCGTCATAGGCACGGTCGGCATAAACCTAGCCCGGCGCATCGAGAATGATCGACAGAGCAATCGAGACATCGGCCTCATTGGCCGGCGTCGTCTCGGCCTTCCGGATGAGACCGCTGTCCTTGTCGGCCGCGATATGGGCCTTATAGCCATGCGCGGGCGCCCGCGTGCGGTGCCCTGGCCCAGGCGGCCTCCTTGTCGCCCTTGGCTGCCGAGCCGATAACCGTCGCATCGATGAGCGTCCCCTTGCGCAGGGTGACACCTTTGGCATCGAGATCACGCCCGATCGCCTCGAACAGACTGCGGTCGAGGCCCTGTGCGACAAGCTGGCGCCGGAAGTGCACGAAGGCGGTGCGTTCGGGCGTTGCTTCATCGCGGGAAAAGCCGCAGAAGCGGCGGAAGCTTGCCCGGTCGCTGAGCGTCTCGGCCAACACCACATCGGAAAGATCGTACCAGGTCGCAAGCAAGAGCGCCTTGAACATCGCCACGGGTGGCCAGGCCTTCTCGCCCTTGGCGGCGGGATAGAGGCCGGCCAGAAGCTGATCCGCACCTTGCCAATCGATCAATGTGGCAATTTCATCAAGGCTCGTTTGACGCTCAACTTTTGCGCCGAACCGAAAGACTTCCTGCCCGATCCGCCGATGTGCCATGACTGCCTCCAATCTGGACAGGCAGAATGGAATCATGCGCAGAACGCCGCCGCAAGCTTCCCAAGGCTCTTGCGCACAGGTCTCGTTTCACGTGAAACATTTTGGTCCGGTTCGGGGCTCAATTTGTACAAGCCAAAAGACAAGCCTGCGAGGCGTTGTTGACGGATCGGCTGGCGGGCGTGTCAGTCTTCGTCCCGGCGCGCAAAATTGTGGTCGATATCGGCCTTGACCGAGGCCATGCCGCTGTTGCTGCCGATGGTGAAGGTCACCGGCACGGGGTTCGTCGTCCCGGTCAGATTGGCGTCTCGCGCCGCCACCTCCAAAGCGTAGCGTTTGGCCCCTGTCGGCTCGATCTCCACATGCAAGGCGACGCCATTGATCACCCCGTGAAATTTGAATGGCCCATAGTTTTTGCCGTCGAAAGAGCCGGGCGGGATGGTGGCGGTGAAGGTGCCGATCGCAAGGGTCACCGGCTCGCTGGGGGGATCAATTCTGTTGCTGTTATGCCCGAGGATGAACTCGGACCGGAGCCGAAAACGGTCCTCGTTTGGCTTTTTGCGAAGGTGGATTTCGAGCTTTGCAGTCAGGGAGCTGAAGGGCACCCCCACAGGCGGCGGCATCATGGCGATGGCGGCAGGGCTATTCCCTATTGGGACCGTGGCCACCACTGTGTTGCCGGCGGTATCGATCACCGAGACGCCGTTATGTTCATTCGTGACATAGGCGTGTTTCCCATCCGGGGTGATCGCTATTCCCCCTGAGCCCAGCGGGCCTGAGTCAACCGGGATCGTGGCCGACACCGCATTGCTGGCCGTGTCGATCACCGAGACAGTGTTGCCATTGTTCGTCACATAGGCGTGCCCGCTGTCGGGCGTAAAGGCGATCCCCACCGGGTTGTTACTACCGTCACCGTAGCACAACGTGGCCGTGTGATTACCGACGAAGCGGCAATGTGTGCGCTCACGGATTCCGGAATGATGCACGCAGGATCGGCGACCGAGCGAAGACGCTGTCACGATGGGCCGAGGCGTGAAATCGCGCGTCGCGGCTATGCGCAATGATGGCTGGGAGCCGAAACGACAGCGGCGACCCTTTGCTTCGAGAGCCACCACGTTTGGGCCGCGATTCATGATTCCCCATCGACGCGGATCCTTATTCGTCGCGATCATCGAAGCGCTCCGCACTCAACACGATGGACACGGCCTCGCCCTGGCGCGGGGCATTTTCAACACGGATCAAGCAAGTTCACCGGCTACCGGCCGACGAGCGATGGCGGCGAGCCGCTGGATGGACCTATGAGGTGGGATCGCGCACGAGCATCATGGCACGGATGGACCGATTTCGATGACAACGGCCATGCCTTCATCATGCGCTCGCTACGCACCCCACGGGCGAAGACACCGCAACTGTGGCTGATGGACGATAAAAACCGTCAGAACCAGGCGACCGTCTAACACGTCATATGTTATATTTCCGACGTAGACATGCTTTCCATCCGGGGCGATGGCTACCGGTATGGGAAATGTTGCAGGAGTAGCCAGGTTTGTCAGCTGGATAACCGCCACTACGGAGTTGCTTGCGGTGTCAATCACCGAGACGGTGCTGTCTAAATTATTCGCAACTTAGGCTTGTTTCCCATCCGGGGTGACGGCGATTCCCCAAGGAGTTCCATAGTTCGTAGCTATGGTGGCCACCACTGTGTTGGTCGCTGTCTCTATTACTGAGATATTGTTGTCGTTATTATTCGTGACATAGGCGTGCGTTCCATCTGGAGTGATGGCTATACCAAGGGGTCCACGCCCCACCGGCACCGTGGCCACCACCGCGTTGCTGGCGGTGTCGATGACGGATACAGTTTTGGAGTTCGTGTTCGCGACATAGGCGTGCTTTCCATCCGGCGTGATGGCTAGGGCTATAGGGGCAATGCCCACCGGGACCGTGGTCACCACCATTGGCGGGTTGGTGGCTGTGTCGATCACCGACACCGTATTGGACCCCGAATTCGCAACATAGGCGAAGGGGGCCGCCTCCGCTGGCCTTGGGCTCGCCATGGCGAACAGCGCCGCCACGGCCAAAAGCGCCGCAAATCCCCGCACCCATAAGGCGCGCTGTCTTGAGTTGGCATTGCCACGCATGAGAGGGATCTCCAGTGAATATAGTAAACATTCCCTTATTAAATTTCGTTTATCGTAACTGAAAAGCATGACAATGGTGAAAGAAAATTAACGCCATAAGCGCAAAAACCTTCAGGTCAATCTGCGGGAACCAGCCACGTTCGACGCCAGATTGACGGCGACGCCGGAGCGCGCGTTCGAAAATCTCGGTGACATCTGCGTCATGCGCCGTTGTTCATTTGCAGACCGGCGCCACAGATCATTTCCTGGAACCGGAGCGGCCGAAATTCCGAGCGGTGGCGCTGAACGAACCCGGCCGGATGTGGCAGTGAAGGAGGGGAGGGCCGGGAAGTGTTACCGGCTCGGCGGCGGAACAATCGCCACATCCGACGGGCCCGCCCCCACTGGCACCGTGGCCACCACCTTGGCGCTGGCCGTGTCGATCACCGAGACCGTGCCAGCGGACCCCTCGTTGTAATTCGCCACATAGGCGTATGTCCCATCCGGGGTGAGCGCCAATCCTCCAGGTTCCTTGCCGACCTCGAGGGTGGCCACCCACCTTGTCGCTCGCCGTATCGATCACCGAGAGCGAGCTCAAATCATGGGTGACATAGGCGTGTTTTCCGTCCGGGGAGACGGCGATCTTCACGGAGGACCCGACCGGGACCGTGGCCACCACAGTGGTGCTGGCGGTATCGATCACCGAGACGGTGCCGTCAGTTCATTCGTCACATAGGCCTTTCTGCCATCCGGGGTGATGGCGACGCCAATGGGGAAACGTCCGACCGAGACCGTCGCCACCACCGCCGTGGCGGCGGTGTCGATCACCGACAGAGTATTGGAGTTGGCGTTTGTGACATAGGCCTGCTTTCCATCCGGGGCAAAGGCAACCTGCTCGGGGAAATGCCCCACCTCGACTGTGGCCACGACCGCATTGCTGGCGGTGTTGATGACCGATACGGTGTCGGAACCCAAATTCGTCACATAGGCCTGTGTCCCATCCGGGGTGACGGCGATCCCCTGAGGCTTCATTCCCACCCCGACCTTGGCCACCAGTTTTTGGCGGGCCGTATCGATGACAAAGACAGAGTTCGAGATATATCCCGCGACATAGGCGTGTTTTCCATCCGGGGTGCCGGCAACCCCAGCAACCGCGACCCCAAAGGTCTTATCCACGGGCACCGTTGCCACGACGGTGTTGGTCGCGGTGTCGATCAGCGACAGGGTGTTCGATTGGGCATTGGTGACATAGAGGAACGGCGCCGCCTTCGTCAGCCAGACCCTTACGGCCACCAACACCGCCGCCAGGGCGCAAACGGCGGCAAATCCCCGCGCCCATAAGGCGCGCTTTTTCTGACCGGCGTTGCCGCGCATATTGTATTCCCTCTCATGAAACCATTAAGTGATTTTAATAGGATGTGGTGCATCGAACAGGCGGCCCGTCAGGCCCATTGGGCAAGCGAAAGGCCCGCCCCATTTTCCCTCGCTCGATGGCATTTTCTATGAAGGTTCACGATTTGAAACTGTTCCTTTTCCACGTCAGTCCTGCCATGTGACCGGACCGTGCCGGTGTCGCTTGCGTGGCGCCGGTTCAGGGGTCAAACTTGTTTTTTCGAGAGGAGAGTCGCATGCAAAGGATTGTCGCGGGGCTTGGCTGGATTGCCCTGCTGGCACTGCCTGATCTCGCAAAAGCGAAGCCAGATGCGGTGCCGGTCTTCGACGTCGCGCCCTCCTGCGCGGAAGCGCGTGCCTACGCCGGCAGCGATAAGGATCTTGCCTATCAGGGCTGCATGAAGGACGAGCGGGAGGCGCGCGCCGAGCTCGCGCGAAAATGGGCGCATTTCGAGCCGGCCGACCGCAGGGATTGTGTCGCGCAAGGCGCCGCCCCGGTGCCGAGCTATGTGGAAATTTTGACATGCCTCGAAATGAGCGAAGAGGCCAATGCGCTCTATAATCCCGATGGCACCGCCCGCGTGAAACCTCTGAGACCCGCCGAGGGGCTGCCGGGCCCGAATTTGGCCGCGCCTTCCGACAATTCGCTCACCCCTCCCTCGCCACCGGCTTCCAATGCCGTTCCGAGCGGGGAGGGAAATCCACCAGCGCCTGCCTCGCCATATGGTTCTGAAGCCGTTCCGAACCCGGAGGGAATTCCGCCAGTGCCTGCCTTGCCGCCCGGCTCTGACGTCCCAACTCCGGAAGGAAATCCACCGCCGCCGAGCGGGGGGCAATAGCGGACGCCGCATAAAAACCAAACGTCATTTTTGAGAGCGATATTTGAGCCGGGCCCAATGCCTGACCCCAGGCAAAGAGTATAGCGGGGGGCCGTCGGTGGTTCCGCGGTAGAAAAAGGGGCAGAGATATAGAATATCTCCGCCCCTTTGAAGTCCTGTCCATAACTCATTCTTTAGCCTTGCCTTCTCCATGAAGACTTCACCACGTTGTGGTGATAGGGCAAAAGAAAAAGCGTCCTCCCAAGACTTGGACTACAGTGCCGAACTTATAACGGCTTCGGCCTTGAACGGCTTACGGGCGGAACTTAGCTCACACCAAAGGCAATGTCACGCACAAATAGGCAGAATGTCTCCAAAGAGGCACAAATGTGAGAATAAATTTGTCGGGGCCAGGATTCTTGAGCGAAGCAAATTCTCTGCCGCGCGAAGCGGGCGATATCAATAGGTCCCGTGCCGATGGAAAAGACAGGCCTGCCCGCCGCGCCAGCGAAACGGGAGCCCCGGCGCGGCCTCAACTGTCGCCTGTTTGACCTCCTGCCTTAGGGTGGCTAACAGGAGAGCGCGCCGAGGATGTGCGGCGCCTGGTTCGACCCGCGGATGCTGCATGGCTGTTTATACCGAAGTCAAAGAAGCGGAGCTCGCCGGCTTTCTTTCTGATTATGATCTTGGCCATGTTCTGGCCCTGAAAGGAATCGCCGAGGGGGTTGAGAATTCCAATTTTTTCTTGCACGTCGATGCGGGCTACTTCATCCTGACGCTCTATGAAAAGAGAGTCGAGTGAAAGTGACCTGCCGTTTTTCCTTGGGCTCATGGAGCACCTTTCCGGTCACGGGCTGAATTGTCCGCAACCGGTGCGCAACCGGCATGGCAGGGCGCTTGGCAGGATCGCGGGCCGCCCGGCGGCGATCGTGACCTTTCTCGAAGGCATGTGGCATAATTTCCCAAGCGTCCGCCGCTGCGCCGCGGTTGGCGAGGCGCTCGGCAAGCTGCATCGCTCCGGCGCCGACTTCGCCTTACATCGCCCCAATGCCTTGGGCCTCGAAGCCTGGCCAGCCCTCTTTGAATCGGCGCGCGCCCGTGCCGATGAAGTGCGGCCGGGCCTTGCCGGGGAAATTGCGAAGGAGCTGGCTTTTCTCGAAGGATGCTGGCCGCGCGATTTGCCGCGAGGGGTCATCCATGCCGATCTTTTTCCCGACAATGTGCTTTTCCTCGGCGATGAATTGTCGGGCCTCATCGACTTCTACTTCGCTTGCACGGATGAACTCGCCTATGATGTCGCGATCTGCCTTAACGCTTGGTGTTTCGAACCCGATGGTTCGTTCAACATCACCAAGGGATTGGCATTTTTCAGCGCCTATGAGGGCGTGCGCAAGTTAAGCGCCCGTGAGATCGAAGCGTTTCCGGTTCTGGCGCGAGGCGCCGCGCTGCGTTTTGCCCTGACACGCCTCTTCGATTGGTTGAATGTTCCGGCGGATGCCCTTGTCCATCCCAAGGACCCGCTCGAATATTTCGGCAAATTGCGCTTTCATCAGCAAATCACCAGCGTTCGCGAATTGGGTTTGTTGCGGTGAGCGGCGAGGTTTCGATCTGGACCGACGGCGCCTGTTCCGGCAATCCAGGTCCGGGAGGCTGGGGTGCCATCCTTTGCTGCGCGGGCCATGAAAAGGAACTTTTTGGCGGCGAACCCGCGACCACCAATAACCGCATGGAACTTACCGCGGCGATTTCGGCGCTGGAGGCGCTGAAGCGGCCATCCCTGGTCCATCTCCATACGGATTCGAATTATCTGAAGGGCGGCATCACCGGCTGGATCAATGTTTGGAAGCGCAACGGCTGGCGCACCTCCGACAAGAGGCCCGTCAAAAATATCGAGTTGTGGCAAAGGTTAGATGCGGTGGCGGCCACGCACACCATCGATTGGCGCTGGGTGAAAGGGCATGCCGAGGATGCGATGAATGAACGCGCCGACGCCCTCGCGCGCAAAGGCATGGCGGCGTACAAATAGGACCGGAACCTTTGCCAGCGTTCCGGCCTGCCGGCGCCTAAAGCCGCCACAAGGACCCTCCCATGACCTTTCCCATAAATCCGCTGATCGCCATGGGCGTGCTCGCCTCCACCGCGGCGACGGATGCGGCCTATGTGTTCTTTAACGCCGCCGTGACCGGCCGGCGCCGTGTTTGGGCCGCGAATTGGAGCGCCATCTGGTATCTTTTGTCCGCTTTCGCGGTCATCAGCTATACGGAAAACGCGATCTATGTTTTGTTCGCGGCCTCGGGTTCATGGCTTGGCGCCTTCGCCTCGGTGACATGGCTGGGGCGCGGGCGCGCCGGCGAGGGGCCCGGGCGTCATAGCCCGCCGTGAGGGCGGCGGGCGGATTTAGAGCTGCTTCAACAAAGTTTCCGCGCTCGAAAACTCGACCTTGCCCGAGGCCGTCTCGACATTGATTTTCCGGATAACCCCATCGTCGACAATCATCGCGTAGCGTTGAGACCGAATCCCCAGCCCGCGCGGGGTGAGATCGAGGGTGAGTCCAAGCGCGCGGGCGAAATCCCCATTGCCATCCGCAAGAAAGATGATCTTGCCCTCGGCGCCGGCGTGTTTCGCCCAAGCATCCATGACAAAAACGTCGTTGACGGCGGTGACGGCGATGGTGTCGAATCCGCGCGCCCGGAATTCATCGCTGTGCGCGAGAAACCCCGGCAGATGGCTTTGGTCACACAAGGGGGTAAAAGCCCCGGGCACGCCGAAAAGAACGACTTTGCGGCCTTGGAATATCTGATCCGTCGTCCGCACTTCCGGGCCGTCCCCGGTCATCACCGTAAAATTTGCCTTTGGGAGTGGATCGCCGCTCTGGACCGCCATCGTTGCTTCTCCTGCCGTCGAGGCTTTTTGATACGCGGAGAACACCACCCTGAGCGTGCGGCGCTGCAGACGCGCGCGTTAAGGTGACCGTCTCCGGCAGTCTTCACTGAGGGGAAGCGGCATCAAGGTCAACCGCGAATTCGTAACTTCGCTGTTCACCCTTCAAAGTCAGGGTCACGGGGACGGAGGCTTGACTGTCCGCTGCCGGCTTTTCGACGGCAATGATCGAGAACGCGTCCGGGCGGTCCGTTTTGCGTGTCTCGAAATACCAGCCTGGCGGGCCTTCCACGAAAAGATCCTGAACATTGCCAAGTTCCGGGCCGCCGCTGTGGATTGAGAGAAGCCAGGTCGGCGAAGCTGCCGTTTTGTCCCGGGCAATGGCCAATTTGGCGTCGCGCTGTCGCGGCGTAAGCCGCAGCGGCACCGCGGCTTCGGCGGCGGCGATGGCGGCTGCTTCGGGGCTGGCCTCGAGATCTCGGGTGAGACGAAGCCTTGCTTCGGCTTTGGCCGGGAGGCATATCCGGGCGCATACCGCATAGGACAGGCTCACGGCCAAAAGCACGGGGCGGGCGGCGTCCTTCGGAGTGACATGAAGCGGAAACGTCACGCCGCCGCGGTAGCCGAAAGCTTCGGTTCCATCTTCGTCCATGCGCGCCGGCACCGGATAGGACACCGCTATGTCGGCGGCATTCTCCGAGCCTTCGAAAGAAAATACGGGCGGAACGCCGGCTCCCCCCGGCATGCGCCAATAGGTGAGAGCACTCGGATCGAGGCGGATTTCAATCGCGGCGCGATAGAAGCCTTGTTGTGGGCCGCCGCCAGCGGCAATCAGCCGCACGGATGATTTCGGTCCCGCCGCCCATGTGCTCGCGTAAGGATCGCAATATACATTGGAAGGAAAGAGAAGCGGCGCAAGATTCGCGCACGCCAAAAGGATGACTGCTCTCCAGACGCGATTTGAAGGCTGGAAAGAGATTTGCAAAGGAAAATATTGATGCAAGGATTTAGGCCAATCATTGGCGGGCGCGTTCACCCATTTATGGCGCACTCGTAAAAGCCGCAATCGAGATTGTTTCAAATTCATTTAGCTCCTATAAGGCGTGTGACATGGGATCGATAAAGGCTCCAACGGCCTCCCGGCAAGAGGGGAGGGGATTTCTCGACGGACAATTGCTTATCGCGATGCCCGGGATGCTGGACGATCGCTTTGCCCGTTCGGTTATTTACGTCTGCGCCCATTCAGAAGAGGGCGCGATGGGGATCATCGTCAACCGCCCAGCGGAACGGGTCGATTTTCCGCAGCTTCTGGTGCAGCTCAAAGTGATCGGCCCGGACGAGGCGATCCGCTTACCGGCGGAGGCGAGCTCGATGCTGGTGCTGAACGGGGGCCCCGTCGACAGCAGCCGCGGTTTTGTGCTGCATTCCAATGAATTTTCGATCGACAATTCGACCCTGCCGATTGGCGGAGGCGTGTCCTTGACCGCGACAATCGACATTTTGCGGGCGATCGCCCAGGGGGCGGGGCCGGACCGGGCGCTTCTCGCCCTGGGCTATGCGGGCTGGTCGGCGGGGCAACTCGAAGCCGAGATGCAGCACAATGGCTGGCTCAATTGTCCGGCCGATCCCTCCCTCATTTTCGATTCCGCCTTGAGTTCCAAATATGAACGGGCGCTCCGCAAGGCCGGCATCGACATTGGGCACTTGTCCTCGGACGCGGGGCACGCCTGAGCCGCCGCTCTGCGATTGATCTTTGCAGGCTTGAAAGCTTCCCGGTCACGTGGACGGACGTGATCGGAAGTGCTCTTTCCTGATTCAAAAAATTTAGCAGCGCTCGAACGGTCGGGCTCGCTTCGCCGTTGTATTCCGGCGCCGGTCGTTTTGCCGGCGCGAAACACGCTGCCAAAACTCTGTTGCCTATGAGAGTGAACGGGTGCATGCTTAAGTGCGGTAATTTGCCGCTATGCTTATGCTGGCGCCCAAATGTTGAGATTAAAAGGGACGTATCGTGGACAGTTGATAAAAAATTAGAGAAATTTCAGGGAGGCAAGGATGACAGTTGCACGAATTCTCGCGGCCAAGGGAAGGGATGTCGTCACCACCCAGCCGTACCGGACCTTGGCCGAAGCCGCCGAGATTTTAATGACGCGGAACATTGGCGCGGCCGTTGTCACCGACGCGCATGGCCATATTCTCGGAATCGTATCGGAGCGCGATATCGTTCACGCGATTGGCAAATGGGGCGCGGCCGCCCTCAATGACGCCGTGTCGAAACATATGACGACGCCGGCGGTGACGACGACGGAAGACGAATTCGTCGACGCGACAATGGAAAAAATCACCATCCGGCGCCACCGCCATATCCCCGTCGTTTTCGGCGAGAGACTGGTTGGCATTGTGTCGATCGGCGACGTTGTCAAATACAAGCTCGAGCGATTGGAACATGAGCATCGGGCCATGCGCGAATATATCGCGACCGCATAGGCCCCGTCTCCCGGTGAGATTCAGCGCGGCGCCAGCGCACTCTCCGGGGGAACCGCCGCGATGTCCATGGCGATCTCGGGGAGGACCCGGCGGGTTGCCTCGCGGCCGATCGCGATGAGTTCGTCGGCCCGGTGAAAATCGAAGAGGCCGACTTTGCCGAGCCGCGCGTTGATGAGAACGTCGGGAGGATCGCCCGCGAGGCGCGAGCGCGATATCCGCCCCTGTGCGATATTGAACGCATCCATCATGGCATTTGCAATTCCCGGCGCGCCGTCTTCCCGGCGGCCGAAGAGCCGGCGCAGATTGCCGCCCATCCCCCCGAAGATGCGGGCGCTCAAGGTCCGTTCCGCCTCTGGCGCGCCGAAATTATATTTTTCGAGCGTTGGCTCGATCGACAGGGGATCGTGGATGACCGTGCCGCGAAACGTCGTGTCGCTGACGAGATTGACGGCGATGACCACATCCGCGCCGAGCGCGCGGCAGAGGGTCACGGGGATGGGATTGACGAGGGCGCCATCGAACAGCCAGCGTCCATTGATCTTGACAGGCTCAAAAATGCCGGGGAGGGCATAGGAAGCCCGGATGGCGTCCGTGACATTGCCTTTGGTCAACCAGATTTCATGGCCGGTGGCGAATTCCGTCGCGACAGTCGCGAAAGCTTTGTCGAGCTCCTCGAAGCGGCGGCCGGAGAATTCGCGTTCGAGCTCACGCCTGAGCCTTTCGCCGCCAAGGAAGCTCACCCCCGAAAAAGACACATCCATCATGCTCAGGACGCGCTTCTTTGTCAGATTGCGGGCGAAATGCTCGATCTCCTTGAGCTTTCCGGCCGCATAGGAGCCGCCGACCACGGCACCGATGGAGGTGCCGGCGACGACATCTGGATAAATCCCGTGGGCGTTGAGTTCGAGCAAAACGCCAATATGAGACCATCCCCGCGCCGCGCCCGCGCCGAGCGCGATGCCGATCGTTGGCTGGCGTGAAGCGGCAAGGTCCGCATATCCCGCGTCCTGGGTATCGTCCTCGCCGTTAAGCTTCTTGCGGAAAAACGGGGGCACTTTGTTCAAGAGTTCAGACCTTGCGTGAGCGCCTTGGCTGGCACGATCATGTTTTGGCGTCGCCGCCAACGGATCCTTAGCCTTGACCATAAACATGTGACCTTGTCGCCGATCGTAGTTGTTGTTTGGTTGAAAATTCTTGAAAGGGGGGACGCATTCACAAGGAAAGCATAAAATTCATATGGCCGCGAGGGCTCAAAATTCTTTGATTTCACATAATTTTTATCGTGAAGCTGGCTTGCGCCGCGGGTTCTATTGAAAAAAAATTCACGCCGGGTCGTCTCTTGGGCCGCTTCAAAAATATATACGTGTGATGCCGCCTGTTCGTTCCGTTCCTATGAGATCGGAACGGTCCTAGCCGAAAACAAGCGCCGCCGGACCGCCGCCGAGCGCGACCTTGCGGTAGAAGCAGGAGTGCCGGCCCGTATGGCACGCGCCGCCGTCGCCCCCCGGTTCGACCGTCAGGAGCAGGGCGTCCTGATCGCAATCCGTTCTGATTTCGGTGACTTTTTGAACCTGGCCGGATGTGTCGCCTTTGCGCCAAAGCGTCTTTCGCGATCGCGACCAATAATGGGCAACGCCGGTTTCAATCGTCAGGCGCAGGGCTTCCGCATTCATATAGGCGAGCATGAGGATTTGCCCGTCGCGCGCGTCCCTCGTCACGCAGACGATCAACCCATCGGCGTCGAAGCGCGGCGTGAACGCCGTTCCTTCTTCCAATTCAGTCTTGGAGCTTGCGCTCGCTTCGGAAGGTGACGAAGACATCGTGAAAATATTCCGGCGTATCGCCTAAATCACGTACCGTTTTAGAGAGGGATGCGGGTGGAAAACCGCTCCCACTTATCCTCATCCCGCGGGCCGCAGGACAATGCCACGCGCGCCTTGAAATCTTGGCTCTTCATTGGACGAAAGAAGAGCGGCTTTCAGGGCGCGGCGAGCTTTGTTTATTTGCCGTGGCGCAGCAGGGACAAGAAACGGGCTTGCTCGGCGGGATCGTCGCGAAAGACGCCGGTGAATTGCGTCGTAACGGTCTCGGCGCCGTGCTTGCGAATCCCGCGCATGGACATGCACAGATGCTGCGCCTCGAGCATGACGGCACAGCCGCGCGGCCGCAGATGCCGGTCGATCGCGCCGATAATCTGCGAGGTCAGCGCTTCCTGCGTTTGCAGGCGCTTGGCGTAGACATCGACAAGTCTCGCGAGCTTGGAAAGCCCGACGACGCCGGTCTCGGACGGGTAGTAGGCGACATGCGCCATGCCGAAGAAAGGCACCATGTGATGCTCGCAATGCGATGAAAACGGGATATCGCGGACGAGAACCACATCGTCATAGCCATGGACTTCCTCGAAGACGCGAGAGAGCACGCTCGACTCGTCTTCTTGATAGCCGGAAAAGAATTCTTCAAAGGCCTTGACAACTCGTTTTGGCGTGTCGCGCAGACCTTCGCGCGAGGGGTCGTCGCCGGTCCAGCGCAAAAGTGTCCGCACGGCTGCCTCCGCCTCCTCGCGGGTTGGGCGGGTGAGCGGAATGTTGCTGGGTTGGGGCTGTGGACGTTCAAGCAAGGACTTAACCACGGCATCCATGTGGCGCCTCCATTAAAGTTTGAATGAGCGTCCCTGGCCTTGCTCCTTGGGAAGGAGCACCGGACGGACGTTTGTCCGGGGAGTTTTGCCTAGAAATTTGCCAGATCTCGTTCGCCAAACCCTGACTTCCTATATAGGATGCGGGTGGCGCCGTCATCTGGTCCTTCATGCCAAGCGAAGCGATGTTTCCTGACATATATAATCACCGTATTCTCGATCTGGCGGGAAATATTCCGCGTCAGGGACGGCTGGCGGCGCCGGGCGCCACGGCGACAGCCCATTCGAAACTGTGCGGTTCGACGATTATCGTCGACCTCGTGATGGCGGAGGGCCAAGTCGTGGATTTCGCCCATGATGTGAAGGCCTGCGCGCTCGGTCAAGCGGCGGCTTCGATCATGGCGCGACATGTCATCGGCTCGACCGGACCGGAATTGCGCGCCCTTCGCGATCAGGTGCGCGCTATGCTTAAGGAAAATGGCCCTCCTCCCAATGGCAAGTGGGCCGATATTGCAATCCTTGAGCCAGTGCGCGATTTCAAGGCCCGGCACGCCTCGACGCTCCTCACTTTCGACGCGACGGTCGCGTGTATCGACCAGATCGAAGCCGCCGCGCGCGCCCGCGGCGATGAAAACCTGGCCGAAATCGGTGCAGGCAACCGTGCCCGGCGCTCCGATCAGAACCAGTTCCAGTTGAACGTATAGGCGATGAGGACACCGGCCGTCATATCGTTCAGCGAGCCAAGCCGGTTGGGGATCGGGCTGCCTGCCGCGCTGCTGACATAGCGATTGACGCCGCCAAAAGCCGTCGCGCTCCACGTCGGCGTGAACTGATATTTGATGGCGCCTAAGCCGCCAACCGACACGAGGCCACCAACGGCTTGATAGGCATAGACACGGCCGTTCAACAGAGCTTCCGCCGGCGTGACCGAGAAATATTCGCTTACGAAACGATTGTCGCCGAGTTGGAAGCGCGGGCCGGCGGAAAACGTAAAGTTGCCGTAGTGCTCAACAACATCAAGCTCGATATTGGCATCAAAGCCCTGGGCACCGCTGACCCCTTGGCGCGCCTCGAAGCGGGCGCGGAAGAAATCGGTCGGCCAAAGCTCCACAAAGCCGCCGAGCTCGGCGGTAAAGCCGACATTATGGAGGCCGAAGAAGTTGTCGTTGTTGCCCAATGTTCCAAAGCCGCCACTCAAGGTGCGTTCGCTGATAAAGCGCGCGACCGGGCCGGCCTTGATCCAGGGGAGGTCGAGAAGCGCGATGCCAAAGCCATCGTCGGGAGAGACAAACGGCTCCGGTTCGCCAGGGCGGCGGTAGGCAATGTAGCCGGTCGGCCAAATCGACAGGCTTTGCGACCCAGGAAAGGAATTGAACACCTCGGGTCCGAGCACCCAAAGTCACCGTCCAGCCTTCAACGGGGGCAGGGGGTGGGGGCGCCAGGTCCGCGGCGCTGGCGGCCGAGGAAACGGCGATCGCGATGAAGCCCGCGAGAGAGAGACGATGCGCAATGAACATGGTGGCCGCCCGAATCTTGAGCCAATTGAAAACGCGTTCATTATGAGCTGTCGGATCCGCTCCCGCCAGTGTATATCTGCCACAGGGTCCGACAATAATGAGTCACATCGCATCGAAATTGACGCAAACTTTGTCTCATCTTGGCCGCCTTACCGCGCATAGTCTCATTCGCGCCTATCAGCTCACCCTATCCTCGATCGCCGGGAACCATTGCCGGCATTTGCCCACCTGCTCGTCCTATATGGATGAGGCGATCGCCCGGCACGGTCTTTGGGCGGGGGGCGCGATGGGCCTTGCCCGGCTTCTCCGCTGCCACCCTTGGGGCACCTCCGGCTATGACCCTGTGCCCGAGACTTTGCCGGGCGGGGCGCGCTGGTGGCGGCCTTGGACTTATGCCGCCCGCGCCGGGGACAAATGCGGCGACGGAGAGGCTAATCCAAACCCGCGTGCAGAAGCGTGAGGGCCACGGCGCAGGCATTGGAAACATTGAGGCTCTTGATCGCGCCGGGCATATCAAGCCGTACCAGGGCGTCGCAATTCTCGCGGCTGAGACGGCGCAGCCCCTTGCCCTCTCCGCCGAGGACTAGGGCAAGCGGCCGCTGCAATGGAATTGTTGTCAAGCTCGCCGCCGCTTCCGAGTCGAGGCCAAGGCGCAGATAGCCCATTTTGCCCAATTCGACGAGCGCGCGGGCGAGATTGACGACTTGGACGATCGCGACATGTTCGAGGCCGCCGGACGCGGCTTTTGCCGCAACGCCCGCAAGCTCTGGGGCGTGGCGGTCCGTCATGACCAAGGCGTCGGCCCCATAGGCCGCCGCGGTGCGCAGGATCGCGCCGAGATTGTGCGGGTCGGTGATTTGATCGAGCACGAGCACGATGCCGCTTTGCGATTTGATATCGGAGAGATCGAGAGGTTCGAACGGCAGGGCTTCGAGCATGACGCCTTGATGCACCGCGCTGGCGCCAAGACGGCGGGCGAGGTCGGCGGCCGTCACGATATGGGGGTTAAGGCCCGCCGCGGCGATTTCGCCCTCGAGCCGCCGGGCGGCTGTGTCCGTCGCATAAAGGTCGAGGAGCTTGCGGCGCTTGTTGCGCAAGGCCTCGCGCACCGCGTGAAAGCCGTACAAAACCACAAGATTATGGGCCGGGCGCCGGAACGAAGGCAAGGCCGCATGGCTTGCCGCCCTTATGTCTGGCCGGGCAAGAGGGGCCGGGGCGCGTGCCCGCCTTTGGCCTGGCGGGTGTCGCGGTCCGACGGGGCCTGTGCTTTTTTCGCTTTGCCGGAGGCGCCGGTCCTCGTGCCGAAGCGTTTGGTTTTGTCCCGGGTCAAAGTATGCGTCCGACCATTTTACAAGATGAGTTCGCTTCTTGGCATGGCAAACCGGCGCCCGCAACGCGCCGCCATCCTCGTTTCAACGGCGCGATCACGTCGCCCTCACTTTGTTTGCCGCCCGATCCTATCCAAAATCGGCAATCTTTTCCGCTGATCATCGCCATGGTTGGAGGCGCCTGCCGCGGTTTTGGGTTGACAGCGGCAGGCCCGGTTCGCATAAGCGCCTGCGCCCATGACTTTCGGGTTTGGGGGAGTGTCCCGAGCGGCAAAGGGGGCGGACTGTAAATCCGCTGGCTATGCCTTCGTAGGTTCGAGTCCTACCTCCCCCACCACTTTGATTTCACTATCGATTTCAGAAACCGAGCCGCCCTTCGAGGCGGCCTTTTTGTGTCGCGTGTGCTTCAATTGATTACCATTGATTTCAAACAGGTTTCAAAAAGTCGTGGCCAGTCGACGCAACATGAAACGCGACATGGACCGACACAACAATTGTCAGTCGGATTAATCCCGGGGCGCAAAATCGGCCACGCGTGGGTGGCATCGAAGCGCGAACTCGCCGAGGCCTTACAGGGTTCGGGGCCTGCCGTCGCTCGGCCGGACCTGGCCGGCGAGAGGTCGCCCGTGAAAAGCGCGGGGCGCAGGCGCCCGCTCGAACATCATCCCGATTAGCGAAATCGAAATCCGAGCCATCGCCAATAGACGGTCGAGTGAGCTCGTGAAATCAAACGCAACGTCGTCGCTCGGAGAGGAGAGAAGAAAGTGCTGACAAATGATCATTCACGAACAAGAAAGCCCGCCAGCAATGGCCGCCGAACTCCGCACTCTTTCGGAGGTCGGGCCATGACTGCCCTGCAAGTCCTCGTCGCGGGGAGCCTTTGGCGCGACCCGGTGGTCCGGCAGAGCAAAGCCGGCAAGCAGTTTGCCACGGCTTTGGTCAAGGCGGGCACCCAGACAGAAACGCTCTGGGTCAATGTCGCCGCGTTCGACCAAACAGCCCAATCGGAACTCTTGAGGCTCACGGCCGGCGATTCGATCTCGGTTCAAGGCACCGGGAAGCTTGGAGTCTTCGAGAAAAATGGCCAGCATCGCGCGACCATCGAGATCGTCGCCGCGCACGTGTTGGCACTGCGCCAGCCACCAAAGAAGCCGACACCCAAAGAACGTCAATCCGCGCCGCCTGATTTCGACGATCAATTCCCGGATGGTTTCGGGGGGGCGCCATTGCTTGATGCTGCCGAAGGGATGCTCGACGAGTTCGCGACGCCGGTCGAGGATTCCCGGCCTCGCCTTCCGGCGGGCGGCCCCATCCGGTCGAGCACCGCCTCGTTCTCCAGACGCGAGACCCGGCGACGGTCTGTGGTACACCGCGACCGAAGAGGACAGGCAGGACATGCCGCCGGATTGCTGTAATCGATCTTCTTCAAATCCCGCGACTTGCCTTCATGGTTCGGCGATAGTGTTTCTCCGGCCGGACAGATGTACACATCCTGGTCCGGATCATACTGGAACTCGTCCTTGCGGAAAAAACCATTGCGCACCGACGATCCGCGTTGCGGCTTGGGAACATGGGGCGTCAGCCCCGCCTTTTCGCAGGCCTCAATGTCCTCGATCTTGAAGTAGCCGCGATCGGCGACGACATCGATATTCTCGACATCGAGAATGGCGCGGGCCAACTCGGCGGTCTCTTTCAGCAGGCCCATGTCCACGACCTGATTGGTCACAGCCTGCTCGACGATCATTTTGTTCTTCGCGTCGACCGCGATCTGGATGTTGTAGCCGACGCCAACCTTCGTATGGGCGGCCATCGCCCGGCTGTCGGGATCAGTCAGCGATATTTGGTTCTCGCCGGTTCGTTCAAGATCCGCCAGCATCGCCCCGTACCGGCCGCGTTTTTGGCGGAGCGCCTCGATCTTCTCGGCCAGGTTTCTCGTGCGCGCGCCGCCGCCCGTTCCGCCTTCCTCGATATCGCCCTCGTCCAGCCGCCGCAAATAGTCGTCCAGCCGCTCGTCGGCCGCGCGGATGAAATCTTGCAGCGAGTTCCGCGTGAAGTTGCGATCCTTGTTGTTGACCGCCTTGATCCGGGTTCCGTCCACGGCCAGCAACTCGCGTCCATAGAGGTCGAGCCGGCGCGGATCACCAGTGGAGGAAGATTCCGCCCAGAGAATTGTTCGTCCTCCACGAACGCAAATCCCGCGTGATGCTCGCCGCGAGACTGACCGGAAAAACCGCCGCTAGATAACCCAAAAGCAGCGAACGATGTTTAGCGGATGGAGTAACGCCCAAGACCATTTCGTCGGAAGCGAGACCCGCAAAACCAGCGCATTGTGTCGCAGAAATCATCACGACTAGAAGCGGCGAGGCTTATGCCGTAGGTCAGGACTCAGGCTACGTTACGCACGTTGACCGGCCCCCACTGACGGGTCCACTTCGAATGTTAGTGCATTGACGGCCTCGAGGCCAGCGAGGGCGGCGTAGCTGGCCGGGATTGCGAAGCCGCCCGCGCGGCCAAAGGGGGCACGAAGACCTCGGGCGCTGGCGGCTTGTAACCGAGCGATCCATGGGGCCTCACGGCGTTGTAGTGACGCCGCCAGCTTTCGATTACGATCTTGGCTTCGGCGAGGGAGTAGAAGATTTCGCCATCGAGCAACTCATCGCGCAAACGCGCATTGAAGGACTCGATGAAGCCGTTCTCCCACGGGCTGCCAGGCGTAATGTAGGCGGTTTTCGCCCCGACGGCGGTAATCCATTCCTGCACGGCCTTGGCGACGAACTCCGGGCCATTGTCGGAACGAATGTGCTCCGGGACGCCACGCAAGATGAAGAGATCCGAGAGCAGGTCGATGACGTGGATGGATTTCAGCTTCCGGGCGATACGAATGGCCAGACATTCATGTGTGAACTCGTCGATCACGTTGAGCATCCTGTATTTCTTGCCTTCATGCGTGCGATCCTCGACGAAGTCGTAGGACCAGACATGGTTCGGCCGCTTGGCGCGAAGACGGATGCAGGATCCGTCCGCGAGCCAAAGCCGGCCGCGCTTGGGTTGTTTGGCGGGAACTTTCAGCCCCTCGCACCGCCAGATCCGTTCGACCCGTTTGTCGTTCACGACCCAGCCGGCGGTCGATCGTAGAAGCTCCGCGATCTTCCGGTAGCCGTAACGACCATATCGGCGAGCCAGTTCGACGATGTCGGCGGTCAGCCGTTCCTCGTCATCTCGCCCCGCCGGTACGCGGCGCTGCGTCGAACGGTGCTGTCCGAGCACACGGCAGACCCGTCGCTCGGACAGTTTCATCCCGGATCGAACATGGTCGATGCAGGCTCGGCGACGCGCGGGGCTCAGAAGTTTCCCTTTGCAGCCTCCGCGAGGATCATTTTGTCCAAGGTTAGATCGGAGACAGCGCGGCGCAGTCGGGCGTTCTCCGCCTCGAGCGCCTTCATCCGCTTCACCTGATCCGTCTTCAGCCCGCCAAACTCTTGGCGCCACCTATAGTAAGTGACCTCGGTCACGCCGATCCCGCGAACGGCATCCGCGACCGACTGTCCCTGTGAAACCAAAACGTCTACCCGTCGCAGTTTGGCGACGATCTCCTCAGGCTTGTGGCGCTTTCTCGGCATTCCGGTCCTCCTTTTCATGTCCAAAGACATACCTCAGGGTGGACCAGTTCAATGGGGGTGGATCAGGGGCCATTCGAATTGCATTAGTGTGAAATTCACAGTCCACACTGAAACAACAAAACCTTGCTCTCTCACGGCGAAAGCAGCAGTTCGAAATGACTTAGATCTGTCTCGCCGTCATTTGCCGGCCCCTGGCCGTGTTCGGCATGCCGATAGGGTTTCTGCCGCAGGAAACCGCCGCAGAACCGCGCTACATCCGGCGACATCCGGCGCCGCCACGCCGGAACTCAGGAGATATGGCCGAAAGTGGTGTACGGGCGGGTTTGAGGTAATGGGTTGAGTTGGCGGCGAACTTCTGCTGAAAAAAGATTGTCTAGATCAATCTCAGCTAGGAGAACGCCACCGTGAGAAAGTTTACAAAGGAAGCCTTGAGCCGTCCAGAAACATTTACCTTTTCTGAGGAAGGCAGGGTGCCGCTGGAGGAACTGATCCGTCAGGGGGCACGGCAGATTATCCAGCAGGTCGTTGAAGCCGAGATGCAGGTCCTTCTATCGTCCTATGCCCATGTGACAACAACCGGTGGCCAGCAAGTGGTCGTACGCAATGGCTACCAGCCGGAGCGCGACATTCTGACCGCCGTCGGGCCGGTGACGGTGCGTGTGCCGAAGGTTCGGGATCGGTCTGGCAGTGGCATTAAATTTAACTCGCAGCTGGTACCGCCCTATGTGCGGCGAACGCCGCGCATCTCGGCAGCATTGCCATGGCTGTACCTCAAGGGCATATCGACCGGCGACATGAGCGAGGCTCTGCGGGCGCTGGTTGGCGAGGAAGCCAAGGGGCTGTCGCCTGCCGTGGTGAGCCGGTTGAAAACGCAATGGGCTGACGACTGGAAGGCTTGGAACAAGCGCGATCTTTCAGGCGAACGGTACGTTTACTGGTGGGTTGATGGTGTCTATACCGGCCTGCGTGCGGACGAAACCGACAAACAGTGCCTGCTGGTTATCATTGGCGTGAAGACCGACGGCAGCAAGGAGCGGGTGGCGATTGGCGATGGGATCCGGGAATCCAAAGAGTCTTGGCGCGATCTGCTGCTGGATTTGAAAGAGCGTGGATTGAAGGCCGGGCCGTTGCTGGCAATCGGTGATGGGGCGATGGGGTTTTGGGCGGCCTTGAACGAGGTCTATCCGAAAACGCGTCATCAGCGGTGCTGGATGCACAAGATGGGCAACGTCCTGAATGCGCTACCCAAGGCGCTGCACGGCAAGGCCAAGGCGGACCTGAAAGAGATCTGGCTGGCCCCGACGCTTGAAATGGCTGAGCGAGCCTTCAAGCGCTTTGTTAGCAGATATGGCGACAAATACCCGCAGGCCGTTGAAAAACTGAAGAAGGATGAGGATGCGCTGCTGGCATTCTACGACTTTCCCGCCGAGCATTGGCAGCATATCCGCACCACCAACCCGATCGAGTCCACCTTCGCCACGGTGCGGCATCGAACGACGAGAACCCGGAACTGCGTCTCGCGGGATACGTTCCTGGGGCTCGCCTTCAAGCTGATGGAGGAGGCAGAAAAAAGCTGGCACAAAATCTACGGTGCCGATAAAATCGCGGTCTTGTTGCAGGGAGCAGTGTTTAAAAACGGCGAAGCGGTGAAAGACAATCAACCGCCCGTCGATCAGAAGTTGGCCGCCTGATCAGGCCATGCTGAAATCCCGCTCATACACCAGATCTGGTCATATCTCGGAACTCAGCGCGTTATCATGAAACCTGTGCGGGGGAATTCTGGCGGCAATCGGCCGAGTCTACTTCGGACGCACCCTAAACAATCTTGCTGGAGCGAGACGAGGCACAATCCAAAATTGTCGCTTCCGACACCAACGCCGCAAAACTCAACCGTCAGATGAGCTGCGTCCTATCCTTAAATCACGCCGCCTTCTGTCTCAAAAACTCTGCCGACAGCCGACAGACAGTCCAACTCTCAGTCATTCCTTAAAGTCAAAAAAAAGTTAATCAAATTCCTGATTAAACGTCAGCCAGCTTTAGGAGTGAATATGGCATAGGCGCGGTCCTCAGAGCGACGTATGCGAGACGCGGTATCATTGTTTCGAGGCGGTATCTGCGGTTGAACCGATATTCGAACTCGGCGAGATATCGCGGCACGTGTTTTGAGTGCACGGCCCCGTAGGTTCCGACCAAAGCCGACTTGATGTTTCCAAGGACGGTGTTGACCCATTTGAAGGCCGGCTTTTTGGCGGCCTGCGCGCCGCTGCCAGTTTGAATTTGAGTGTGCGTGCATCCAGCCGTTGCGACGGCGGTGAAACACGCGAGCGCATCGGTGATGACGTTGGCGCCGCCAGTAAGCGCCGTGCTCGTGAGTTTGCCAATCGCCACCTTTCGGAAGCCGATGACGCGGCGAAGAATGATCTGATCTGGCTTGCCGTCCTCGGTTGTTGCAACGGCGGCGACGAAGGGGGTTTTACCCGCCGCACCGCGCCCGTGTTTGCCGGAGCGCTCGCCACCGATATAGGCGTCGTCCATTTGCACGTTGCCATTGAGACGCTTGGCGCCGTTTCGCTCGATCATGACCTGAGCGAGCTTGTGTTTCATCGTCCAGGCGGTCGTCTGCGTGACGCCGAGCCGACGCCCCAACTCGATGCTGGAGATTCCCTTCTTCGATTGGGTCACCAGATACATGGCTTTGAACCAGAGCCGCAGCGGCAGCTTGCTGGATGCGAAAATAGTCCCCGCCTTCACCGAGGTCTGCTTGCGGCAGGCGTTGCATTGGAATAGCAGGCGCGCGCCGCGCTTGACCACGCAATGGCCTTGGACACCACAATCGGGACATTCGAAGCCTTCGGGCCAGCGCAAGCGCGCCAACTCTGCGTGACACCGCTCCTCGGTCCCGTATAATTCATCGAATTCGGCCTCGCTGAGGCCTTTCTGGAATTGAACTTTGTTGCGCGCCATCGGCAATGCCTTTACAAATCATAATGTTCCGTATTTGTTCTAAGCGGAAACTCAAGCTGACGCAACCGCGTAATCAGAATCAAATTTCATTGTTTCTTATCCAATGCAAACATGCGTGGCAGCGTCTTATATATTTCACGGTTAGTCTACTTAATGTATGCCTCTGATCCTAACAATGTTGCCGGTTTGATCACCACCAGTTGGCACGATTTGCGGCCTATTTTGGTATCTTTTTTTGTTCAACTGGTCGACCGAACTACTGCACTTTTTCCTTTTGGATCAGGCTCTGAGCGCTGAGACGGTGAGCAGGTTCATGGCGACATGACGCCCAGCGGCTTCGTTGCGACCCAAGCGTCAAGAGCCCTCACGCGCGATATGGCCGAAACACATGAGCCGATACCAGTTGTGACGGGCGCCGCCGAGGACGGCTTCCAATCCCGCCGCTCTGGCCTAAGCCTCGAGGATGGAGTAGGGCTCGAGTAAATCGTTGCCCACGAGATGATCGCAGACAGACCCACTCTCCTGCTTCACAGCAAAGCCCTGCAAACCATATCGTTCCGAACTTTTTTTGGTCCGAATTGGGCGGAATTGAAGCTGAAGCAACCGCGCATCGGGTGCCCGGAAGATTCCGAAGAAATTCGTTTTCCAATCCCGAGATGCGGCCGGAACGGTCATTCAAATGGGGCGGAAACAGGAATTAAAAACTCATATGACCGCCTTCGTTGCCCATCCGGCCAAATGAACTGCTCCTTTGGTGACAAGCCACCGCGCTCAACCTTCACCTTGGCTAGGGTGAGACGGTTGTTGTCGGCACACCACTCGAGGACAAGCTCCTGCGCGCCGCGGCGTCTTTAGCTTTAGGGTCAACGCCCCAACTCATGTCCAGTATCATTGCCCGGGCATCCTCCCGCGCCGTCGCCAGCGGATAGGGCAGCAGGGCCACGCTGGCCGGAACGCCGATCCGGTGCGCCGGATGCTCGGGGTTCGGTCTGTGAGTAGCGTTTTCATGCTGCCCCGAAAATCAGGTACGCGATTGGGGATACTGTGGGGCAACAGTCAACGGTTGTCAACGAATGTTATGCCGCGTTAGCCAATATTCACAATTTTGCTACCTCATTGGCATCATTGGGTGTTTCAAACTTGAAAAGTTATCCCGCGTGAACCGCCGTTTAAGGGTCACGCGGGATTCGTAATGGGTTCGAATCCCTCTTGCGGCACCACATATCCCTTTGACAAATTTATGTTTTTCCTGAGATGGGGCCGGCTTTGGCGGAACGGTCATCCTTGTGGTGACCATATAGTGACCGCCTTGCCTCCCTCGGTTGGTTTGGATATGGGGCAATTACCAAAGCAAGAGCTTTACCATAATGTCAAATATTCGTCAAGTACATGAAATTGAGGGGTTTTTTACTTTGGTGGCTCGGAGCGCTTATGCACCTCAAGAGCAATCAAATCGATGGCTGGGGTGCCGCAAACTTTTCCGTATCGGGGCCAAAGCGGCAGGACAATGATCTTGTCGTCATTGAGAGCGCCGCCGGCGCAGGCGGGGCGATTTGCCAGCGGCCCTATCGCCCACCGGAATTAGCCTACAAAAGAATGATGTGCTGACCCCGTCTGTGGCTCGGCCTTGCATTGGAAGCCGAATGGAGACAAGCTTGGGCTTGGAGCGAGCTCAACTTAAGCGGTCGATCGGAAATGGCTGCGACAGTAGTCACAGCCGCACATCCCCGCGCCAAAGGGAATAGAGGGTGTCACTCTTCCTTTCCGGACTTCCATTATGGGCCGCGGCGATCCTGTTGGTGGTCCTCCCCACGATCGCCGCCATGTGCGGACCGGTCCTGATGCGCCACCGGATAGGTCTTGAGCGTCTAACCAGCAACAACGAAATTGCGGGCTTCAAGTTCGCCACAGTCGGCGTGATCTACGCGGTGCTCCTGGCCTTTGCGGTGATCGTCGCGTGGGAGAAGTTCAGCGATGCGGAGACCGCTGTGATCCAGGAGGCTGGAGCCTCCGCGACCCTCTACCGGCTCGCTGCGGGGCCGGAGCCCGAAGCGGTCGAGACACGCGCGGCCCTGGGCAACTACCTTAGGCTTGCGATTGATCAAGACTGGCCGCTGATGGCGAAAGCTAAGGAAAGCCGTGCGGTTACGCAAGCGCTCGACGCGCTCTATGCGAGTGCCATGCGCTTTATGGAAAATGGATCGAGGCAGCCAGAAATCTTTGTGGAGGTGTTTAAACAGCTCGATACAATCACCCAGGCCCGCCGCACCCGCCTTCACCTTTCGACCGGCATCGTTCCCGGGCTCCTGTGGCTCGTCCTATATGGCGGCGCAGTACTGACCGTGGGATTCACGTTCTTTTTCGGCACAAAGAACCTGCCGGCTCAGGTAATGATGACCGGCATCCTGTCGGTCATCGTGTTCATGGGCCTACTTGTGATCGTGTCGATTGATCATCCCTTCACCGGTCCCGTTCATGTCGGAACTGAGCCACTTCAGACCGTGGCCGAAGATTTCGAGCATCGCTAATCGGATTAATGTGTGTCGTTACAGTAGACCACAGGCGTAATCATTGTGGCGTGAAAACTCGGCCCCTCCCAATCCTCACATGGGGAGGTCCAGGTCAAGGGGTGAGATTAGTCGCGCATAAGTGAAACTCCGGTCGCTGTTTCGGTATCCACGGTCTGAGCCCGTTTCTCTAGTCGTTTCCGCACCAGATCAACCTCACATTCGGTCGCCGCGCGAAGCGGCTGCACCAATATCCCGCTTGCGGCGGGCGAGGCTCAGGAGGACGAGACCATTCTTGATAACGGCTTTTCAGGCCACGGATTGGTTTGGTTCGTCCACCCGGATCCGCCGAGACTGATCGAGTCCCGGTAGATTGCTTCAATCTCTTCCGATCGCCTTTCAGGCGCTCTTCACAATGGCGCCTTCGATGACGACGCCGGCAGTCACATATTTCCACAGCGCCACGAGCAGCTTCCGCGCTAGCGCCACGATGCTCGTTTTCTTAAGACGGCCGCCATTGCGGCTGACCCGGTCCTTGAACCACAGAGCCAGCGCCGATTGCGGCTGATTGCGCAGCCATAGCCAGGCGAGTTGGATGAGTGTTGTCCGCAATCGCGGATTTCCTGCTTTAGACACGCCCTGTTCGCGATCGACCGATCCACTTTGCCAAGGGGTCGGAGCTAGGCCCGCGTAAGAAGCGACCTGGCGTCGATTGTCGAAGTGTCGGAACAGCCCTTCCGACCAGAGGACGGCGGCGAACTCTGGCCCGATACCCTTGATGTTGAGCAACATCGCCGGCGGCCCCGGCGCTGGCGCCGCGGCTTTCGCCGCAGCGAACAGCGCGTCGCGCTCGGCCTCCACCGCCTTGATCTGTTCAAGTAGCTGTTCGAGTTCAGCGAGTTCCCGGCCGATCTGAGCCTTGAGATGCTTTGGCAAGAGACGGCCATCGCCCGTCCTCAACTCGTCGAGCCGTTGCCGTCGATCGCGGCGTAGCGGCTTGTAGCCGGATACACCCTGGCAGAACAGCAATCCTTTGATGCGATTGACGTGCTTGACCCGCTCGGCGATCAGGATCTTGCGCTCGCGACAAAGTCGGCGGCGGTCCTCTTCCTCGGGTGTTGGCGCTTTGACCATCGCGCACACCCGAGGCTCGCCGCGCTTATACGCCAGCAGCGTGCGAAGCAGCGCCTCGCCGTCGATCCTGTCAGTCTTCGGCCGCCGGCGCCGACGTGAGGTCGCGATCGAGGCCGGATCGACGACGTGGCTTTCGATCCCTTCATTCTGCAACACACGGTGAATCCAGAAGCCGTCCAACCCCGCTTCCTGAATGACGATGATCGGGAACGATTTTCCAGTCCGCGCAAACGCCTTCTGCTTGAACTCCGAAAAGCGCGCCAACAGCGCGTAGATGTCCCCGGCAGGCACGCTGTGCTTCGACATCTTCTCTCCGCCGTCTGGTGACAGCGACGTGATCAGCCAGGTTGAACGACTGAGTTCCAACGAGATGAATATCGCGCCAAGATCATTACGGATAGCGTTCGGTGCTTCGGATCGGTCAGCTACGGTTTGCATGGTCGTCTCCAGAGTGGGTGGTCGCAACCTCACTCTGCCAGAGCGCCGGTCGCTATCCACCTCCCCATAGGATTCTGTTCGATCATTTGCGGGAATGCCAATTTGGGTGGCCCTTTGCCAGAGTCTTGCAGATCAAACAAGCACGTTCGTTTTGCATATGGCGTGTACCACGGTAAGGAGTTTGTCATCTAATGCCTACACACGGTCAAAACAGACGGCTCAGAACCCTTTTGATTTTGCTAGATTTCTGGCTTTGTACCGCCAATCCGCTCCTGGGAGGTAGACCGTAAGGAACTCGGCAAACTCGTCAAATCCATTGGGGCGGGCGATCGAGTGGTGGTGATCGCCGGCGGCGCGCGCGATCTTAGCGCCGGGGCCAGGTTCAAATGGCGGACCTTCGGCGTCGGCGTCAGCTCTACCGTGCGTGAATTTGAGCCTCATTCGCGCATCGCTTGGGACGGAAAGGGTTTGTTTCTCGACGTTTATCACGCCTGGCTGATCGAGCCGCGCGGCGGTGGGAGCTGGGTGCTCACCGAGGAAAATCAGAACGGCCTGGCGTCACGGATACAGGCGGCGATCATGCCGCGGAGAATGTTCGAGGGGCACCAACTTTGGCTTGAAAACCTGAAGGCGCGCACCGAAAGCGGCGCGCCTCTGCCCTAACGGAAGCCGCGCGGTTGAGCCTTAGACCCATTCAATTGAGCGAGTTCCGCAAGCTCGCGCAAGGGACGTCGCGGCCCGAAGACGTCCTTGGCCTGCGGAGACGGCCGGGTGGGGATCGAAGGCCGCCAGACGGTCGCGTGGAATATCCAGGTCGATCTTGCCGGTCTCCGTAAGGACTAATTTTCGACCGTAGCCATTGCCGCTGTTAGGGCGGCTGTCTTCCTCGCCCTAGTGGTCCGAGTCATCTGAAAAAGTAGGATATAGATGCTTGAGTTTAATTCGGGCATCTTCCGCATTGCACTCGACGCCTTCACGCCAAGCGAATGCCAAAACTTTTTCGCCCGCTGCAGGATATGATGCAATCTAATACTCCTAGCATCGTTGCGGTTCCAGCGCGACAAGGTCAGAAATGAGTTCGACGCTCACTGTCTGGTACAACACCAAGTGTCCCGTCTGTAACGCTGGCATCGAGTGGCAGCACCGCCGGCTCGTCCGGGCAGCCCGGGCTGGCATGATCGAGTTCCGTGACATCAATCTCGAGCCTGATGTGCTCTCCCGCTTCGGCGCCGGGGTCGAGGACGTGCGCCGCCGGCTGCATGCCGTCGACGCAGCGGGCCGCCTGCACGTAGGCGCGGATTGCGCGATCGCCATTTGGCTTCGAACCCCAGGCGACGTCTGGCTCGGCCGGGTGGTTAGCCTCCCCGTGATCCATCAGATTGCGCGCATCGGCTATGATCAATTCGCCGACTTGCTCTATGCTTGGAATCGCTGGCAGGTGCATTGGTAAGGCGCTAGCCAGACAGAAGCCATCACGCCATGCGCCTGTTGCCGCGATCAAAGAGATTACTGTAGATGCGCCCGACGTAAACATGTCTCAAATCGGCCGAGTGTGACTGGCGATTTTTTTACCCGAGCGAGCAGGTCGCCGACGACGAGACGGCCTCGTCGTGGTGGCCCTCGCCGATCAGGCGGCGTCGACCAGAACGACTTCCGCGTCCTCGATTCCGACGATCTCGACGGTGGTCAGATGCGTAATCGCCGCGCCATCCCGCGCCTCGATGCGGACGCCGCCGACATCAACTGCGCCGGTGGCGGGCACCAGATAGGCGTGTCGCTTCGGGTCGAGGGTGAGCGTGACGCGCTCTCCCGCCTTGACGGTGGCCCCCATCACCCGCGCGTCCGCCCGGATCGGCAGCGCGTCGTCCTCGGCAAAGCCGCTCGCCAGCGTGACAAAGCGACCCGAGCGCTCGGCCTTCGGGAACGGCTTGGCGCCCCAGGAGGGCGTGCCGCCATGGGTCGTCGGCTGGATCCAGATCTGGAAGATCCGGGTCGTCTCGTCCTCCTGATTGTATTCGGAATGGCGGACGCCCGAACCGGCCGACATGACCTGGACGTCACCGGCCTCGGTGCGGCCAGTGTTGCCCATCGAGTCCTTGTGGGTGATCGCCCCGTCCCGGACGTATGTGATGATTTCCATGTCGGCATGGGGATGCGGCGGGAAGCCCTCCTTGGCGGCGATCTCATCGTCGTTCCAGACCCGCAGATCGCCCCAGCCCATCCGCTCGGGATCGTAGTAGCCGGCGAAGGAAAAATGGTGCTTGGCCTTGAGCCACCCGTGGTCGGCGCCACCCAACCCAGCGAACGGCCTTCGTTCGATCATCTCGTATGTTCCTCTATGGGGCGAGGCTTCGTCCCGTCTGCTGAGCCAAAGATGGGGCTCGACACGTGGCGGTTCAAGGACGTGACCGGCCGCCGAAGAGGCGGTCACCGTCACCCCACGGCTCAGCTCCAACAACGCCGAGGCCCTATGCGCTGCACTTGAAGCCGGTGAAGGGATCGCGCTTCAGCCCGACTTCCTCACACCTCGCTTTGCGGCCGGATCGGCGCCATGGACAATCACACCGCCTACCCAGCCGCCCATGCAACAGGCGCCCGTTCCCATATACCCTTAGCCAAGAGTTAATCCGTGCTCCATTACGTGATCCGAACGCGGGAAAGTTTCAACCTGGACGACGCCGCAGCGTCGACTTTGTTCTCGGGGGATGCGTACGTGCAGCAGCGGCGGCCCCGGACCCTGCTCTGCCTCCCCCTAGTAAAGCAAACCAAGCTAGGTTCTCGTTGCCGACCTCACGCCCGGTGATGTGGTCGTGATGGACAACCTGCCAGCTCACAAGATGCATGGCGTACGGCACGAGCGATGATCGAATTTTGGTGACGAGCGAGGTCAGGCGGCAGTTTGAACTCGCTGGTCTGGACGAGGCGTCAAAACAACTGCTTGCCGGGCGCTGTGAGGCTGATCGCAATGCCCATCACGCCAAAGCCAACTTGCAATTCACGACTGACGCCCCCATCAAACTTAAGCATTGGTTCAGGGATTTGGACGAGTTTTTCGAAGATTGCCGAGGCTGAAGCAGTCCAGACGAATGGCTTTGACGTTTTGTTGGTATTGCTTGATGTAGCGCTCGATCGCGTCCTTGAGGTCGGCGACGGATTTGAAGACGCCGCGGCGAAGTTTTCGGCGCGTGATGGTCGAAAAAAATCCTTCGACGGCATTGAGCCACGACGCCGAAGTCGGCGTGAAATGAAACGTCCAGCGCGGATGATCGGCCAGCCATTTCATGACCTTGGGATGTTTGTGCGTGGCGTAATTGTCAGCAATGGCATGGATGACTTTGCCGGCGGGACCAGCGCGTTCCACGGCGTTGAGGAACTTGATGAATTCCTTGTGGGTATGCTTTGGCATGCAGCGCCCGACCACGGTTTCGTCGAGGACATTGAGTGCCGCAAACAATGTCGTCGTGCCGTTGCGCTTGTAATCGTGGGTCATTGTCCCACACTTGCCAGGTTTGAGCGGCAGCCCGGCTGGGTGCGATCGAGAGCTTGTATCTGGCTCTTCTCGTCGATGGAGACACGGCATGCGCCGGTCTTCAACCTTCTCGGCGAATTTGGGTGTAATTCGGCGTGGGGTCCCGACGCCGATCGGCGAGGGGTCACGCGCTCAAGGCATTGATTTACTTGTCGCGAAAATTGTCGAAAGGGGTCACAATTGAAATCCGATTTACATGCCAACCGCCACGATGTGCCAAACCCTTGGCATCGGGAGTTTCTTGAAGGTCCGCTCTTCGCAACTTATGTCGAGAAGCTTGTCCAGGCGTTCGGGCTACAGGGAGATTCCAGCGCATTTTATGCGGAACTCGCGCGTCAGACGGACGTGTTAATGCCGCATTTGCTTGTTCCATCCCACGCAACACCAATCGTTGATTTCATCGACGATCGAATGATCAAGTATATATTCCGGTATCTCGCGTCGGGCACTGACCGGGTCTTCGAGGGGCTCTGCAACTTGGCGTCGAAGATAGTCGGACCGCATATCGACGCGGTCCTGGCGCGCCTGTTTCAACGCTTTTGCACGCGAGCAAGGGCAGGATCCCCCGACGCTTACGAGCTGTGGCGTGGCTTTTCGCTGATCAGCAATCATCCACGATTCGAACGGATCCCTGAGTGGCAGCAAGAGCTCTCCACACTCGTTTTATCGCTACCACCATCCTACCATAGGGAAATTCTGGTCCGCGTGCTTGAGCGCGATCCAAGGTCATATCTGCAGATCGAAAGACTTCTCTTCAAAGCCGAAAACTTCGTTCATTTCATGGAAGATGAGGTCGAACGACTGGATGCTGCGGCCGAGCGGCTCTTTCTTACGGTACTTGAGAGTTAACTATCCACTGCGGAGATGGGTCCAATCGCGCCATAAGACGGTCGGCGCCCAGTGGCCGCAAAGGGTCGAAACCAGTAATTCGTTGCATCGCGCGTGAACGTCCTGGCGCAGAGATATGGCCGAAAGTGGTGTACGGGCGGGTTTGAGGTAATGGGTTGAGTTGGCGGCGAACTTCTGCTGAAAAAAGATTGTCTAGATCAATCTCAGCTAGGAGAACGCCACCGTGAGAAAGTTTACAAAGGAAGCCTTGAGCCGTCCAGAAACATTTACCTTTTCTGAGGAAGGCAGGGTGCCGCTGGAGGAACTGATCCGTCAGGGGGCACGGCAGATTATCCAGCAGGTCGTTGAAGCCGAGATGCAGGTCCTTCTATCGTCCTATGCCCATGTGACAACAACCGGTGGCCAGCAAGTGGTCGTACGCAATGGCTACCAGCCGGAGCGCGACATTCTGACCGCCGTCGGGCCGGTGACGGTGCGTGTGCCGAAGGTTCGGGATCGGTCTGGCAGTGGCATTAAATTTAACTCGCAGCTGGTACCGCCCTATGTGCGGCGAACGCCGCGCATCTCGGCAGCATTGCCATGGCTGTACCTCAAGGGCATATCGACCGGCGACATGAGCGAGGCTCTGCGGGCGCTGGTTGGCGAGGAAGCCAAGGGGCTGTCGCCTGCCGTGGTGAGCCGGTTGAAAACGCAATGGGCTGACGACTGGAAGGCTTGGAACAAGCGCGATCTTTCAGGCGAACGGTACGTTTACTGGTGGGTTGATGGTGTCTATACCGGCCTGCGTGCGGACGAAACCGACAAACAGTGCCTGCTGGTTATCATTGGCGTGAAGACCGACGGCAGCAAGGAGCGGGTGGCGATTGGTGATGGGATCCGGGAATCCAAAGAGTCTTGGCGCGATCTGCTGCTGGATTTGAAAGAGCGTGGATTGAAGGCCGGGCCGTTGCTGGCAATCGGTGATGGGGCGATGGGGTTTTGGGCGGCCTTGAACGAGGTCTATCCGAAAACGCGTCATCAGCGGTGCTGGATGCACAAGATGGTCAACGTCCTGAATGCGCTACCCAAGGCGCTGCACGGCAAGGCCAAGGCGGACCTGAAAGAGATCTGGCTGGCCCCGACGCTTGAAATGGCTGAGCGAGCCTTCAAGCGCTTTGTTAGCAGATATGGCGACAAATACCCGCAGGCCGTTGAAAAACTGAAGAAGGATGAGGATGCGCTGCTGGCATTCTACGACTTTCCCGCCGAGCATTGGCAGCATATCCGCACCACCAACCCGATCGAGTCCACCTTCGCCACGGTGCGGCATCGAACGACGAGAACCCGGAACTGCGTCTCGCGGGATACGTTCCTGGGGCTCGCCTTCAAGCTGATGGAGGAGGCAGAAAAAAGCTGGCACAAAATCTACGGTGCCGATAAAATCGCGGTCTTGTTGCAGGGAGCAGTGTTTAAAAACGGCGAAGCGGTGAAAGACAATCAACCGCCCGTCGATCAGAAGTTGGCCGCCTGATCAGGCCATGCTGAAATCCCGCTCATACACCAGATCTGGTCATATCTCCCTGGCGCAACTGGGACCCTCTGGGCGGATCTCTTATGTTTGCGCTGCGTTAAGAATCATGGCTAACCGAAACCCAGATTCCGATCAATTCGGGTTTGGAAGAGCGCCGATACCCTCTCAACCAAGGATAGGATGACATGGCTAAGACCAAGGGAGAGGCTCCGACTAAGAACAAGGAAAACGCCCCGGCCAAGGCCGAGGAAATAACTTGGGCTAAGGTCGAGGAGGAAGCGGCTCGGGCCAGAACCGGAAAGGGGGCTCGGGCCAAGGCCGAGCAAGAAACTCGGGTCGGGGCCGAGCAAGAAGCCCGGGCCAAGGCTGAGGAGGAAGCGGCTCGGGCCAGAACCGGAAAGGGGGCTCGGGCCAAGGCTGAGCAAGAAACTCGGGTCGGGGCCGAGCAAGATGCCCGGGCCAAGGCTGAGGAGGAAGCTCGGATCAAGGCCGAGGAAGCCGCTCGCGTCAGGGCCGAGGAGAAGGCTCGGGTGAGGGTCGAGGAAGAGGCCCGGGTCAAGACTGAGGAGGAAGCGCGGGCCAAGGCCGAGCAAGAGGCGCGAGAGGCTCGGGCCAGGGCCGAGCAAGAGGCCCGGGTCAAGGCCGAGGAGGAAGCGCGGGCCAATGCGGAGGAGGTCGCACGAAAGGCTCTAGCCAAGGCTGAGCAAAAGGCCCGGGCCAAGGCCGAGGAGGAAGCTCGGACCAGGGCCGAGCAAGAAGCCCGGGTCAAGGCCGAGCAAGAGGCCCGGGTCAAGGCCGAGGAAGAGGCTCGGGTTAGGGCTGACAAAGAGGCCCGGGTCAAGGCTGAGGAGGAAGCGCGGGCCAAGGCCGAGCAAGAGGCGCGAAGGGCTCTGGCCAAGGCTGAGGAGGAAGCCAGGGCTAAGGCCGAGCAAGAGGCTCAGGTCAGGGCCGGCGAAGAAGCGCGGATCAGGGCTGATGACCAAATTGCCAATTTTCAAAAACTTGGCAAAGAGCAGCTTAAGTCGCCGACCCCGACGGCAACTTTCCTCGCCCCGAGCTTCGATGCCATAGCTGCCGCAACAATGGATTATTCGAAAAAGTCCCTAGAAAACGGCTTTGTTTTTGTCGAAAAGCTGCGCGGCGCCAAGTCTTTTCAGAGCGCCATTTATATCCGGTCCGAATATGCCAGAACGTCTTACGCGGACTTCGTCGCGTATCTGAAGAAAATTAGCGAACTCAATACCAAGCTTGCCAAGGAAGCGTTCGAGCGGCGTTCGCACGTTGCCTGACGTTTGGTTGGGTTCCTCTGCGATGGTGATTACAGCAGCCTTTTTCCTCACAAAGCTGAAGGTCAAAAATATTGCTCAAAACCGACTTCGCTCTACGATCCGCCGGGGTCGACGATGCCGGAAAAACATTCCCCGCGACAGTCACGTTTCCAGGCGACGCTGATATGTGATCAGCACAGAGGTTCCGCGATAATAAGCCGGCGCGCTGGACGCCGCCCGCCGCCATTTGGCACAATTTGTCTCCGTCATTGACAAACGGCCGAGATCGTCATCGATGACCTCGATCTCTGACCAGCCAAGCACCATCAGCCGGTCTCGCATGGCGTATTGCAGCGCGCTGCTCTCGCGGTTGTGCAGAACCTGATGGGCCGAGGATTGTCGCACATAGAGCAGCGCCTTGCGCTCCAGGTGATGGGGGCGGACCTTGTCAGAGATCCATGGACGGCCTCCGTCGCTGATCCGGTCCTGCTTCCCTGAACGTGCCCCAGGATCAACCGCGCCATCAGGTTGATCAGTGCGGCCTGCGTCTCCACCGGCAGTTCTTGCCACGCCGGTGCACCACCAAAGCGCTCTGCCGTTCGTCGCCGAACAGCTCGATCTGCTGTGGTTGTCCGACTCGAGCGCGCGACCTTTGGTGTTCCCTCGTGCTGACTAACAGCGGCACTGACGTCGATGCTGACATGGGCCTCTCTCCGATTCTGGTCGTGAGAGGATTCGGATGCGCCCGAAAGCGGAGCATTCGATGATGCCGCCCGATCCTTCAACACCTGCCGCAACAGGTTGGCCAGCGCCGAAAGTGCAGTCATGTCGATAAACGGTGCGGCAGTCAGTTGGTCATGATCAAGCCGCTCGCTCGAACATCCAGGCCGGAACCTCCAGCCAGCGATCCGCGTCAGACCCGCTCACCGTGCAGCGGAAAACGACACCGTCGGCCTTCTCGATCGCTTCATGAATGGCCACCTGAAGCTCAAACCACGGGTGCCACGGATACAAAATCTCCCGAAGCACGGTCCCGTGGGCGTTCTCAAACCTTGTTGTACAACGAGGAGAGGCCGCATCAAGGCCGCTGGTGCTTCGGCAAAACGCCGATGCAAACGTTCCTTGACGCAATGCCGATGGCGAAGGAGAAAATGATCGCCGCCTAACAACACCGGACACCAAAACCCGATCGCTTAACCAGGCACCGTCTGTCAGATCGAGTCTCGGCTAATACAATTGAGAATGGCGGCGACGCGACCGTTGGGGTTGAATTTTACAGGTTCAACCCTCGAATAATGCCGCTGCCGGCAGTCGCGAAGGCGAGGCCTGAATCATGAGTTCCCTGCGCGTGTTTCATTCTTTCCACGCGTGGGGCGGTGCTGCCGGCGTCCGCCAATCGTGTCGGCGGCGCCGAGTCCAAAGGAAATTGCGGCGTGCTTTTGAATGTTCACACGTTGTAGCGCGCAGCCGCAGTGTCACGCAAATAACGGGGCACGGTCATGGCGGGTCTGGCTTCCCGGCGCTCATCGCCTGGGTCTTGTGTTCGCCCTGCTGGTTTTTGGGTAAACGATCGCTCGGGCGCTTTGGCATCACGCTACGGCAAGCGCAGGGCCATCGTCGAGTGGGAAGCGAGGGCGCATCAGGGAACGCCCAGACAGCGCGTAAGTGATCTTCACGGTCGAGCCCCAATGATGGCGTGGGGAGATGGGGTGCGTCAGGATGGAAGCCGAGAGGCCGAAGCCGCTTGCGGGTTGTTTCGGGTTCAAGCGCACCGGCTTGGCCTTGCCGAAAGGATAGCAATGCGCCTAACTTTTGCAAGTATCTTTTGCATAACGCAACCCTTTGAAGATGCTAGGGCGCGGCTCTTATGCAAAAGTCTTGATAAATGCAGTGCGCCCCGAAGGCGCGGGGGAAACCCGCACGTCCAGTTTGATGAGCGAGGATGGGAGACGGGGCGATGCCATATGGCCCAAGCAACCGCGCCCATCCTCGACTCTACCACTGGAATGACGCGTTCCGTCCCGTTGCGGCCTTTCAGCGGATAAGTCGCGAGTCGTTCCAAATCCAAGTTCGACAACACGATTTTCCTAACGGGCTATCGGTGCAGTCGATTTGGGATATCGTGTAGGTTATATGCGACATCACTAGTATCGACCGCTTCGCTATCGGGCCAACAAATGAGCAGTCCAAAACCGTCTCCGCAACCTGCGCCGCAGCAGCGCTTTCAATCGTTCGAACGACCAAAGGCCATAGAAGGTGAGCGCCCGACATCAGGCGCGGGAGGAGGCACGTCGCCTCCCGCCGCGAGCCTCGTGAGTTCAAAGATCGCAGCCGACTCATCACCCGTCGAAGCCTGGAACAATGCCATCAAAGCATGGGCGCGACTCGCGCTGGTCGTACCGTTTATGGCGCTCGTAGTAGTCCTTCTCGGTTCGGACAGGTTCGACGAGGCCACTTTTGCCGACGTCAAACTCAAGGGGGCCGGAGTCCGGGAACTGGTGACCATCACCACGATGCTTCTGATCGTCAAGCTCATCCGGGATGCGAGCCGGCTACTGACGATCTCGCGATTCACCGATTTGGAATTGGATGTTTCGGAAAAACCGAATCTGGAGAGCTATATCAGCAATGACTATGTGCGACCCATCGATTTGTTGAAGGTCATTTCTCCCCCCTGCCACGAAGGATTATTGGCTCTGTTGCATTCGTTGGCGGCATGCAGTGAGATCGGCGGCCCTTCCCCAAGGTCTCCGCCATGTCCGATTTCAAAGGCCGCCGCTTTCCGACCGACCTGATTTTGCTTTGTGTGCGCTGGTATTGCAAATACGGCCTCAGCTACCGCGACCTTGAAGAGATGATGAACGAGCGCGGCGTCGCGGTCGATCACACGACGCTTTTCGCTGGGTTCAGCACTACGCGCCGCTGATGGAAAGGCGTGCCCGCTGGTATCAGCGGTACACAGACACATCATGGCGGGTCGATGAGACCTACGTGAAAGTCGCGGGCCAGTGGGCCTATCTCTATCGCGCTATCGACAAGAACGGCGACATCGACTTTATGCTGTCGCCGCGAAGGACGGCGAAATCGGCCCGGCGTTTCCTTGGGAAGGCCCTGAGGCTCCGTCAGGACTGCCCGCCCGAGGACGATCAACACCGACCAGAACGACGCTTACGGCAAAGCGATTCGAGCGCTCAAGCGGTCTGGCGAGTTGGACAAGAGCGTTCAACACCGGCAGGTCAAATATCTCAACAACCGGCTAGAGGCGGATCACGGCGCGCTGAAGCGGCTGATAAACCCACGCGAGGGTTCAAGACGCTGCCCACGGCGTCGGCGACTATCAAAGGCTTCGAGGTCATGCGCATGATCCGCAAGCGGCAATGCCTCATGCTCGAACCCGGGACGACGGGAGAAGTGCGCTTTGTGAACCGATTGTTCCGTCTTGCCGCTTGATTCGGCGAGTTGGGAGGGGCAACGTGCGGAAAAATCGAGTAGGCTCAAAGTGCTGGGGTGTTGCACTTCGCGTCGGAATTCAGGTTGAGCAATCCGACGGGCCGTAACGTGAGTGAAGCCTGAGCAGGCCCCGAAAGTAGAGATGCGGAAGCCGACCCGCCTGCAAAACGGGGAAGGCAGCACGGATGGGGAAGCAATCGACAAACGCACCCATTCGATCCGCCGGGGTAGTGGGCACGGCACGCCGGAAAGGTGATGCGGGTAATCGGGGGAGACCCGTTTGGCATGAGGGTAGCGGCCTCGACGCTGTCTTGGATGGCGATGTCAGCGGGAGTCGGACAGGGCCGTATGACCGATGAAGCCGGGTAGCGCCGGCGGAGGAAAGGGCCCTGACTTCTGGTGCGCTCGGACGGAGATGCTGGGGTGATCGTGCAACAAGCGCGACATCGTGGGCCTCACGGTGAAACCGGTCGGAAAGCTGGATGCGGGAAACCCGCACGTCCAGTTTGATGAGCGGGATGGGAGACGGGGCGATGCCATATGGCCCAAGCAACCGCGCCCATCCTCGAACTCTACCACGAGAGAATGACGGCGGGCAAACACTCCGCCGCCAGCGTTGTCGCCCTAATTACCCTTCATGATGATGATGATGATGATGATGATGATGGTGGTGGTGATGGTGGTGATGATGGTGCGTTTCTACTGGTGCGCTTTGCGCCCACGCAGCGGCAGGGGCAAAGGCGACAGCAGAGGTCAGAAACATCGCCATGAGAATTTTCTTCACCATTTCGTTCTCCTTCGAAACTCGTCCAGCCCACGATTAGGGCGACAAACGCTAGATAAGGTTTGTGAACTAATGTCAACAATGGCTGAACCGGGAGACGGCCTATTCGCAATCAATTACGACTGCCCCCAACAGTGCGCCAAAAGCCAATGGCATTTCCGACGAACTAAGCTCCGCCAAGGATGGAGCAAAATGCATCATAACTAATTGATATACCGCTTCTTTTGTCGCCTTGTATATATCCTGATTTTTGCAGTGCGCCCCGAAGGCGCGGATCACCAGTGGAGGAAGATTCCGCCCAGAGAATTGTCGATTGCTCTGGTAGCTGACGAGCGGTTCGGTCGGGCAACCGGCTGGATCGACGCCTCGTGACAAAGGCCGCCTTGGGCGGTTGAGCAATCCGACGGGCCGTAACGTGAGTGAAGCCTGAGCAGGCCCCGAAAGTAGAGATGCGGAAGCCGACCCGCCTGCAAAACGGGGAAGGCAGCACGGATGGGGAAGCAATCGACAAACGCACCCATTCGATCCGCCGGGGTAGTGGGCACGGCACGCCGGAAAGGTGATGCGGGTAATTGGGGGAGACCCGTTTGGCATGAGGGTAGCGGCCTCGACGCTGTCTTGGATGGCGATGTCAGCGGGAGTCGGACAGGGCCGTATGACCGATGAAGCCGGGTAGCGCCGGCGGAGGAAAGGGCCCTGACTTCTGGTGCGCTCGTGACGACGGAGATGCTGGGGTGATTGGCCTTTGGCCTGCAAACACCCAAATAGCCGGACCTGTCTGAACGGGCTGTGTCGCGAGGCGAAGATGTTCGAGCTACTAATATCCCAAGTAAACAGAGGACATCATGAAGAACATCTGATAGTCTGTATGAATGCAGCTTGGCGATGCCCGCAAACTGGATCAAAGGACGCAGGAAGCTCTTCGCCAACGCGCTGTGCTTCTTGTCGAGAAGGGCGCGACGCACATGGAGGCGGCGCGGGCTGTCGGAGTGCATCGCGGGACGGTCAGCCGTTGGTGTGGCGCATTCCGGCGCGACGGCACGTCCGGGCTCGTGAGAGGAAAGCGCGGGCGGCGTGTTGGCGATCAGCTTATGCTGACAGCTTCTGAGGCGCGGCGCGTGCAGGGCTGGATTGCGAACAAATGCCCTGACCAGATGCAATTGCCCTTCGCGCTGTGGACGGCTCAGGCGGTGCGGGAGCTGATCTACAAGAAGTTCGGCAAGACGCTCGGCCTTTCGACGATGCAGCTCTATCTGAAGCGTTGGGGCTTTTCCGCGCAGAAACCTTTGACCCGCGCGACGCAGCGCGATCCGCAAAAGATCGCGGCTTGGCTGGAGCATGACTACCCGTCGATTGCGGCGCGGGCGAAGCGCGAGAAGGCGGCGATCTACTGGAGCGACGAGACGGGTATTTGCAACCAGGATCAGATCGGACGAGGTTACGCGCCGAAAGGACAGACGCCGGTCCTGACGCAGACCGCGCAGAAGTTCTCGACGAGCATGATCGCTGCCGTCATTGACAGCAATCGCGGCCTCATGCGGTTCAAGCTCTACAAGGGTGCGCTGAACGTGGCGATCTTCATCGATTTTCTGAAGCGTCTCATCAAGGACGCGAAACAAAAGGTCTTTCTGATCGTCGACAATCTGCGCGTCCATCACGCCAAGGCCGTCCAGGAATGGCTGGCGCAACACAAGGACGAGATCGAGATATTCTACCTCCCGGCCTACGCGCCGGAACACAACCCGGATGAATATCTCAACAACGATTTGAAGCAGACGATCAAGAACAAGCCGCGTGCCAAGACCCCTGACGACCTCGTCACCACTACCTCGTCGATCCTCAAATCGATCCAGAAACGCCCCAACCGGGTCAAGTCATACTTCCACGCAAAGCATGTGCGCTACGCTGCTTGAGTAGTCATCTGTTTGCTTGGGATAGTAGGTTAGTACCGTTGCACAAGGATTATGACTCTTTCGTCGGATGCGTTTTGGTGCTGGCTGGCTCTGGGTAGGCGCGGCCCATTTTGGCGCGGGCTTTTTCGGTCGTGAACATCCATTTGACCTGGGCCCGGGTGGCGTTGCGCTACCGCTCCCAGGCGGCGATCTCTGACACCAGTCGCTCTGCTGTGGCGATGCGGCGGTCCAGGCATTGAGCGCGCAGTACGCAGATTTCAATCTCCACCATGTTCAACCAGCTGGCGTGCTTTGGGACATAGTGGAACTCCAATCGGCGCAGGACCCTTCGCGCTTCGCAAGGTGGGAAGGCTTGGTACAGCGCGCCGGGCGAGTGGGTGGATAGATTGTCCAGGACCACACGAATTCGATCTGCCTCGGGAAAGTGCACATCGCTGAGTTCGCGCATGCAAATGGCGAAGTCCTCCGCAGTCCGCCGATCGGTGACCCTTACCCTGCGCCAGGGTCGGTGGGCATCGAGGAAAATGAACAGGTTGACCGTCCCGTTGCGTCGATACTCGCAGTCATAGCGCTCCCGTTGCCCAGGCACGGCTTGGATCGGCTGCCGTACCTCACCGATGAGCTGGGTCGGGCTCTCGTCGAAACAGACAACCGGGCGCTTCGGATCAGGCACCTGCGCATATAGGTCGAGCACATCCTCCATGCGAGCGACGTACTCACCGTCGATATGCGGAATGCACCACATGTCCTTGCGCCACGGTTTGAGGTCGTTTTCGGTCAGCCGACGGCGCACTGTCTCCCGGGAGATGTTGTCATGCTCGGTGAGCCTGACCAATTCATCCGCCAACAGCTCCAGGGTCCAACGGGCACGACCCTCCGGTGGGTTGGAACAGGCGGTCGCAACCAGCAGCGCTTCCACTTTGCCGGAGAGCTTGCGGGGCGCGCCAGGACGCGGCTCTTCGCTCAACGCCTCTTCCAGATTGGTAACTAAGAAGCGGCGCTTGGTCCGGTATACGGTAGACCCGCCCACGCCGACGCTGATCGCGATCTCCTCGTCGCTGGCGCCCGCGTCGGCAGCCATCAAAATCTGCGCGCGCTTGGAGCATGCGCGCTGAATGCTTGCCGCCGCTCAGGAGCGCCGTGAGTTTGCTGCGCTCGGCTTGGCTGAGTTCGACCCGGTAGCGTATATTCAACTGTGCCTCCTCGCGGTTCGAGGCACAAACGAACGGCTGAATCGGATGTACTGCGTATGGCGCCCGCAAAAAGTTTCACGCCCAAGCAGGGCCAGTATCTGGCGTTTATCTACGCATACACGCGCCTGCACCGTCGGCCGCCAGCCGAAGCCGACATGCAGCAATATTTCCAGGTCAGCCCGCCTTCAGTTCACCAGATGGTGCTCACGCTCGAACGGGCAGGGTTCATTCAGCGACAACCGGGGGTCGCTCGCAACATCGAAATCCTCGTTAAACTGGTACACTTTCACGCCGCCATTTGGCACAATTTGTCTCCGTCATTGACACCGAGTACCCGCTGTTGCCATAAGTACCTGTTTCTAGTCTGCTTTTATCAATTGAAACGTCTCCCGATGCCTGTTAATGTCATACTCGATTGGTCACCATACGGTCGCTATCGTGAAGGGTCGGAACGACAAGAACATGCCAAGCGCAGCGGTCAAGCTCACCAAGCGTGTCGTCGACGACGCGTTGCCCAAAGCCAAGCGGTACGAGATCTGGGATGGCGGAATCCGGGGGCTTGGCCTTGGTGTCGAGGCCACCGGCACGAAGACCTACATTCTGCGGTAAAAAGTAAAAAGCTGGCTCGGTTTGTTTGAACAGCCGGTTGGCTGCGGCTAAGTGGATTTCTGCCATGGTTATGCTGCAACCGCGATTGGCTGCAGCGCAGTGAAGTAGGCCTCATCCGGCGTCCGCCGATCAAGGCTCGAATGGGGCCTTCTGGCATTGTAAAAGCCGTCGATATATCGGCCGATGGAGGCCCGTGCCTCCGGGACACTGGCGTAGGCCCGTAGGTACACCTCCTCGTATTTGATGGTCCGCCGCCACAGGCGCTCGACGAAGATGTTGTCTCGCCAGGCGCCTTTCCCATCCATGCTGATCTTGATCTCATTCTTGAGCAGCAGGCCGGTGAAGGCGATGCTGGTGAACTGGGAGCCCTGATCGGTGTTGAAGATCTCCGGCTTGCCATATCGGGCAAGAGCCTCCTCGACCGCCTCCAGACAGAACTCCGTTTCCAGTGTAATCGATAACTTCCATGCCAGAACCTTCCGGCTGAACCAGTCGACGACGGCCGCAAGATAGACGAAGCCCCGCGCCATGGGGATATACGTGATATCCACCGCCCAGACCTGATTGGGCCGCGTCACCGGCAGCTTGCGCAGGAGATACGGGAAGATCGTGTGCCCCGGCGCAGGTTTGGACGTGTTGGGCTGGCGATAGATCGCCTCAATCCCCATCCGCTTCATCAGAGTGGCGACGTGGAGGCGCCCGACCTCATATCCCTCGCGGGCCAGAAAAGTCTGAAGCATCCGGCTGCCCGCGAACGGATAATCGAGATGCAATTCGTCAATCCGGCGCATCAGCGCCAGAGCGTCGGCAGAGACCGGCCGGGGCAAGTAATACACGCTGCCCCGGCTGATCCCGAGAACCTTCGCCTGTCGGCTCACCGGCAAGTCATCGTTCCGGTCGATCATCGCTTTGCGCTCGGCAAAAGTCCGGCTTTCCCGAGCGCTCCGGACAAAAAATCTCGTTCCAGCGTCAGCTCCCCGATCTTGGCGTGCAGCGTTTTCACATCGATCGCAGGCGGACTTGAATCGGGTTTCGCTCGGCGGCGAAGATCCCGGCAGCCCCTTCGAGAAGCTGCGATCTCCAGGTCGTGATCTGGTTCGGATGGACATCGAATTGTTCGGCCAGTTCGGCCAGCGTCTTCTCGCCCTTGATAGCGACCAAAGCCACCTTCGCCTTGAAGGCCGAGCTGTGGTTCCGGCGTGGTTTCTTCGTCATGTGTTCACGGCAGCCTACGCCGCGTTCAGGCAGAATTTCCACTCATCCAAGTTGTTCAGATTTCCCGAGCCAGCTCTATCAGATGCCGAGATCGAACTTCCAGTTCGCGCCGACGCGGACCAGGTGATACATCGCCCGGGTTCCGAAGCTTCCCGCGGTCACGCCGTCCGGGAGGCGGACATCGATCTGGCGTCCGTGCGCCCATTCCGGTCCGAGGGCGGTATAGCGGTAATCGATAAACAAAGAGAGATTTGGGGTGATCGGATGCGCGGCTCCGATGCCGAGGCTCCCGACAGCTTTCGAGACCTGAATTCGTGTCGTGCTCTGATCGAAGCTGATGAAGGCGGGTCCAACTCCAGCCCACATGTGGTCGGAAAATGAGCCGAATGCGCCGCCCAACGCTATATAGACCAGGACATTGTCGAGGACGAGCAGCCGGTCGAACGCGTAGCCGAAGCGGGCGCGGAAAGCCCCATAAAGATTGACCTTCGTTGAGATATCACCCGAGGTGGACGGGCCGCTAAACTTCAGGTTTCCACCGACGCCCGAGGCCTCAGCTTCGACCTCGATGCCGAGCACCACTTTCCATGGAGTTTGATAATTGTAGCCGATTTGAACGCCGCCGATCGGTCCATTGGAAACGATCGTCCCGCGCCCCGCAAAAAACGGAACCCCCGGCCCTTGGAAACCATAAGGAAACGTATAGCGATCCGTGCCAAATCCGACATTGGCGCCAGCATAAACACCGGTCCAATCGTAACCGGGCCCTGGAGAAGCGAGAGGGGCAATCGTTTGAGGCGGCAAATCGGCGGCCGATGCCAGAACGCTTGCGCTCAGAAGGAGTGTTATCGTGGCGATCGATAGTTTAAACATCGCGTACCCTCAACTTCGCCTAAAAAATAGGCTAACTCGTTTAGCTTGTGAGCTCAATCGTCATTTGAGCGCCAAATATATAATTCTTTGAAACTGTGGCTATTTGGCATCGCTGCGCCAGAGGGTCATTCAGCTCACCATGCGCCAGCACTTCACATCGAACGTCATGACCAACCGCGAAATGAACAGCCATCCAAACCGGGCCTGCGAACTTCGCCGTTTTATTGCCCGCTGGGTTCGCTATAGCCGGCTCGATCAATCATACATAGCGGCCCTCCGCGCGAACTTTTAGCGTCCGGCTCAAGCGGCAGGACAATGATTTGATCGTGATTGAGAGCGCCGAGGCAGCGGCTTTCAAGCGCGCCTTCGATGCGCGATTTGCTGGCGGTGAAACCCTCAGCGTGAAGCAGTAGGCCTCGTGATGAAGGAGTCGCCCGCGTTGTGTTGCAAGCGATACCGATCAAGCAAAATGATGCGGCCGGTTCGAAGGCGATTTAGAAACGCCTCGCGGTTCTTTAAGAGTTCAAGCGCCTCGGAGTTGGCCATTATATCGCTTTCATTTAATCTGTCCGCCGTGAAGCGGAAAGGACAAGCCTGTGGGTGACAGCCTTATTCCAATAAGTGACGAACAGGCCAAACTTGGGCAAGAACTTGTGGGGGGCCGGTAGAGACGCCGGAGGATACCTAGCGGACATCTTGGGCGATCTTCCCAGGGATTCTTGTTGCCCTTCTCTTTGGCGACAAAGTAAAAGTTAAGCGTGCCGAGAACATCATTTGGATTAGCCTAAGATTTAATCTGACATATGGTGTTCTGGCCCCCTGGCACAACGGTAGCCGAGGCGGGACGCGGAGCGGTCGGGGTTGCGCAGCGCTCCGCCTCGGCGAATTGGAGAACACCATGACCACCGAACAGAAGATCATCTGCGCCAAGGTCGGGCTGCTGGAGCTTGCCAAGCAGCTTGGCAATGTGAGCCAAGCTTGCAAGATGATGGGTTATAGCCGCGACAGCTTCTACCGCTTCAAGGAGCTTTACGACATATGTGGACGGCCCCGGTTGACAAGCAATTTTTTGACGTTGCAAACGTTGGGTCGGCCTGCGGTCATATGTCCGGCCTGTTGCGCGGAGCTTGAGTTCGCTGGCCCTGATGAGGTCCGACGGCGAAGGTTCCTATCAAAGGCACGAGCTCTGACGCTCCTGTCGTAAAACGGAGTATCCTTCGTCTTCGGTGTCCCCCCGCGTCATTCATCACGTCTACTTCGCGCTTGCCAAACTCGAACGCGCCGAATTCTTCCTGAAGAATTCGGCTCCCGCGATGGTCTCTATGCCTTCGCGAACGTCTCTATACGAAAGGCCTCGCGCAGCGAAGGAACCTTCGCGACCGCCGCGTCAACCTGATGCGCGTTGTATCCGCTGTCCGCCCACAAGAGTTCGAGCCAGGGAAAGCTGTTGCGGATTTTATCGAGCACGAGCGCGGCTCCATCACGATCTTGGACACCAGCCGAATGAATGACGATACGCAACTGCAAACCTTGCGTGTCGACCAACGCATGAATTTTGCGCCTGTTCACTTTCTTGTCGGCGTCATACCCGGTCAGACCGTCATGACCGCCCCTTTTTCCGCCGACTTCAAGGATTGGCTGTCGATGATCGCGGCCGAGGCGCTCGCTTCACGCCCCATGTCTTCACGCAAATCCATATGCAATTGTTCCCAGATCGCGTCCCACACACCAGCTTTCTGGAAGTTGCGAAAGATATTGTAGACGGTCGAACGGGGCGGAAATCCCTCGCGAGGAAGATAACGCCACGGGCAACCGGTGCGAAGAAGATAAAGGATGGCGTTGATCGCTTCGCGCATATTGGCCTCGCGCGGACGCTCGCCGGGTTTGGCGGGCGGGATCAATGGTTCGAGACGCGCCCATTCGCTATCAGTCATGTCGCTCGGATACCGCCTCTCGACCCGCCGGTAAATCTTGCGGTGCTGCTCAGTCCACATTCCGAATCATCCTCCGACTCTTCGGAATCTCCGGAATCATGCAACCAGCGCGAGCGCAACAACCTTTTGGGTCAGGCTCTTAGCGCCAAGCACCATGTAGCGTCCGTATCGCGGTTTGGCGAAGTTCTACAGCACATAGCTAAATTCAAGAGACATGGCTCGCATCCACGACACAGGCACCGGTCATTTGCCGGGGCTTCCTATTTGTGAGGTGCGCCGCGCCGAGAGGCTTTTTGTTTGGCGCGCTTGGCCTAAGTCGATCATGACAAGCTTCCCTTCGTTTGACGACAGCGACATCGGTTTCGACTAGGGGCTTGCGCTCGCTCCAGGGGCGCTAAAGCAGTGTGGCACCAATGTCACCACGAATTATTTATTACGCGCTAGGCGAGATGTTGTTGAAGTTTTGACGAAATGGGATCAATGTGTCAAGTGTGGCGACGTCGCGCGGGAAATTTTGAGGCAACCGGACAAAGCAATGATCCGTTCATCGCGCCAGGATCAAGGCCAAAGCCGTTGCCGAAGTGCTGGCTATGATTGCCGATGCTCACGCTGAGCTCGTTCCACATCATCCAAATGCTGTCACCGAGACAGATGAGTTGCTGTGGGAGAACGCTACCGAGTTTTGCGCCGCGCTGCATCGTTATGCAGGGCGCACCCAATGCGGAAAGCCCGCGCGGCTGATAGCAAGAGCGCTCGCATAGCGCAGGCGCCCGTAAGGCTCATGCAGTCATCTTTTCAGGCGACAACGCTCCTTGCGCCGAGATTATGCACTCCGTCGCCGAGTTGATGTCGTCTTCGATCTTGTCGAGGATCACACACAAAGCGATTTTGAGCGACCGCGCCGGATCGCCATAGCATGGCGCCGCGGCGCAACTGGTTGAACTCGCCGCCGCGCTGTTGCGCAATCAAGTGGCGTCGCCCTTAGCGGCAAGTTTGATCAGCGCCTCGCCTTTCCTGCGTTGAGCCTGACCATGTTCGATCAGCGCTTTGCCGACCTCTTCAATGCTCGCATCTGGCACGGCTCGAAAGATCGCCCGGAATAAGACTTCGTCATGGATGTCGCCGTCGTACTTTGCCAAGGCAGCCTCATAAGCTTTTATAATCCGCTCCGCTTTAGTGATCATGGCCGTTATCCCTCCCAAATCGCAGTGAGCCCGAGTGCGGGTCATGAATTCGTCGCGCAAGATAACGGCGGGAGGAACGGGCTCGGGTTGATGTGGCGCAAGCTTATGCGTCGCCAGCACGAAGGGATGGCGAGAGCGCCGCGGGTTCCGTCCGGCGACCCTCGTCCGAAACAGCTTTTTTGCGCTGTTCGATTGACGGCGGGATTGGCTTCACACACTCTCGCCAGTCCCATGGCGGCTTCTTGCCAAATTTCGCGAGATGCCAATGATAGGCGCCGCCGCGCGACCAGCCTTTTTCGTCGGAAATGAAGAGGAATGAGGCATACCAGGCGCGCTCAATCTTTGGGTCGGGACCGCGTTGCGGATCCGGCCTTTTCACGCGTGAATATTCCGTGAGTTCGCCTGGCCTTACATGGACATTGGAGATCGCGAGGAATTGATGGCCGCATTGCTCGCAACCAGCAACGAAGTCCTGGTGCTATAGAAGTCCCTTGGATCTGTTAGGAACTCCGCTCGCGAGCGGTCCTGGTTGGCCGTCGAACCACATTTCGCCTGGCTAAACCACGCTCATCGGCGACCACCGACCTCTTCGATGTGCTTCAAGAGGTCAGCCGAATCGTCATAGACGCGCGCCCAATAATGCGACGTCGCGCAGGCTTCCATCCCAATCAGGCACGGTTTGAGACCCGCAAAAAACGAGAGCACCTCAGCCCGTCTGAGACGCTTGCGGATAACCGTCGCGCCATCCGCATCGACAGCCTTCGTGCAGACGTCCGGCCAAAGCGCGGACCAAGGCCTTATCGTCCGCCTCGATGGCGGCGGTCACGTCACGCAGAAAACCGGGCTCAATGGCGCCGTTTTCGTCGTAAATGGGAGCCGTGTCGCTCGCGATCTCCTCGGCTTCCCTTAAGGCGGCGCCGGAGCGCTCTTCGATATTGGTCATGCGCGCGATTTTGCCTTATCTCTGGGGGTCAGGGATCAAGGAATGTTTTCGCGACCGGGCCAGTCGCGACACATTGGCATAGTGTGTTTGGCGTTCACTTGCACCAGCGTGACGCGGCTTCTTCGCAAAAATGCATTAAGGTTCAGGTCGAGCGAAGGTGAACGGCATGGCTTGGCAAGCAAGCGTCATCGCAAGTGTGTTCCTCCTTGCCCCGGCGGCGGCCTATTCCTCGCCTTGCCCGCCGGAAGCGCTCGGCGTCGCCCGCACCATCGAGATTGGCACGCAAGGGGGACTCCAAGTCGGTCTCAAAACCTATCCGCGAACCCTGGCGCTCGACGATCACGAAATCGTGCTCACTTTTGACGACGGGCCCTCCGAGCAAACCACGCCCAGGATTCTCGATGCCCTATCAAAAGAATGCGTGAAGGCAACTTTTTTTCTTATTGGCCGCAATGCCGAGGCTTTGCCCGCTTTGGTCAAGCGCGAAGTCGCCGAGGGGCATACCGTCGGCCATCATACATTTTCGCATCCAGCCAGAACCTTGCGCCAAATGAGCGAAAAGGCCGCGCAAGAAGAGATCGCCCGGGGCTTTAGCGCCGATGACAAGGCCGCCTATAGCACGGCCAGCGGCGCCCCCAAGGTGCGGTTTTTCCGGTTTCCGGGATTTGCCGACACACCAGAGCTTATTGCCTGGCTTTCTGCCCAAAACATCGCGGTTTTTGGCGCCGATTTCTGGGCCTCGGACTGGCTCACCATGACGCCCGACAAGGAACGCGCCTTGATTCTTACTCGGCTCGACCAGGAGAAACGCGGGATTTTGCTGCTGCATGACACCAAACAGCAGACCGCGGACATGCTGCCGGCTCTCCTTCGCGATCTCAAGCAGCGCGGCTTCAAAATCGTGGCGCTTGCGCCTGGCTTAAGGCCACCGCCGACGCGGGCCGCGCCGGAAGGCTGGACCTCGGAGACGGACAAGATCATCGCCGATGTGTTTGCCAAGCAGCGCGCGGCGAAGCCCCGTGGCTCCGCCAATGCGCCATCACCCTCGCATGGGGGCGGCATGGCGCCGGAGCAAACCGAACCGCAAGCAGCCCCGCTGCCGGAAAGCCAAAAATAACAGTGGTGCGGCCAAGAGGACTCGAACCTCCACTGGTCTCCCAACTAGCACCTCAAGCTAGCGCGTCTACCAATTCCGCCATGGCCGCAATGATCCGCCCGATGAAGACGCGAGAGCGCCGCACCGGCAGGCGCGTCGTCTAACAAATCGGCGCCGGGGTGGCAAGGCCGGGCAGGGGATTTCGGGCGTAAGAGAGTGGACGAAAGAGAGCCAAGGGATGTGTTTTCATCGGCCAGAAGCTATTCTGGCGCCATGTTCCATGAAAATTTGCTTCCCCCCATGCTGTCCCGTGAGGCCACGCCTGTCGAATGGCGCGTCTCGGACGGCCTCGTGCCTTACGTGGACGCCGTGGCCTTCATGGAGGCGCGGGTGGCGGCCATCGCTGCTGGCAGCGCGCCGGAACTTGTTTGGCTCCTCGAACATCCACCGCTCTATACAGCGGGGACCTCGGCGCGGATGAGTGACCTCGTGGAGGCGCGTTTTCCGGTGCATAAAAGCGGCCGGGGCGGCCAATTCACCTATCATGGGCCGGGCCAGCGCGTCGCCTATGTGATGCTCGACCTCAACCGCCGGAGCCCCGATCTTCGCGCTTTCGTTGGCGCTCTGGAGGCGTGGGTCATCGCGGCTTTGGCGGGTTTCGGCGTCAAGGGCGAGCGGCGCACCGATCGCATTGGGGTTTGGGTCGCGCGTCCGGACAAGCCGCGTGGCGCGGGCGGCGAGAGTGCCGAGGACAAGATCGCGGCGGTTGGGATCAGGGTCCGGCGCTGGGTTTCCTTCCACGGCATCGCGCTCAATGTCGCGCCGGACCTCTCGCATTTTGCCGGAATCGTGCCCTGCGGGATTTCGGCCCCGCATTTCGGTGTCACAAGCCTTCGCGATCTCGGCGTTGTGGCCAGCATGGGCGAAGTTGATGCCGCGCTGCGCGCAGCCTTCGAGCCTATTTTCGGCAAGACGGCGCGCATTTGAACTTTGCGATTTCAATCAAGCTGCACCTCATGCTGAGGCTGAACCAGCTGCCGTTATGCCCGAAAGCCGTCTCTTCCCCGCAGCCTCAGTCTCGTGCCTCCGGCTCGACGATAAGGTCGAGCGGATAGCCCTGAAAAGTCTTGTCGATGGCGAGCACGACGTGGCCGTGGAATTTCTCAATGCCGAGTTCGCCGCGGCTCATAAAATCGCTCAGCTCATTGTAATGCTCGATATCGCGGCAGAGCACCCGCATCAGATAATCGATCCGGCCGCCGATTTTGAAGCATTCCAAGACTTCGTCGCGTTTGCGGATCGCGGCGAGGAAACGCTCGAAATCGGCTTCGCGGTGATTTTCGAGGACGACCTCGACAAGAAGCATCACGGTGCTGGAAATTTTCGATAGGTCGAAATCGGCGATATAGCGCTTGATGAGACCGTCCTTTTCGAGCGATTTGACCCGCTCCAGGCAGGCGCTCGGCGACAGATGCACAGCTTCGGCGAGATGGACATTGCTGATTCGCGCGTCGAGCTGCAGCCTTTTCATGATTTTGAAATTCATTTCGTCGATCATATGACGGCGCGCCATGGCTGTCTCGCCTGTTGCATAAAGGATAATTTTAAAAAACGGTCCAGCTTGTGATCCGGCCTGCGTGTCATCGTGCGTATCATTGCGTGTGAGCTGGTCCTTTCGACCATGTAATGTCCGATGATCGCCAGCGAATCGCACACGTTACGCTCTGTTGAACTCTCTCGCGGCAAAACGCATAGCCGCGAATTTTCGCCCGCGCAAAGCGGCTTGCCGCGGATATTCTGCGCGAAAACCGGCCTATTTCCGGCAGAAGAACGCCGTCTTCTATGCGATAATTCTTCATCAAAGGAGGTCAGTCATGTCCGTGCATTTTGCCATGCCTCCGCAAGGCTCCGGTCCCATGTCGGCGCAAGGCATCATCGCTCGTGAAGCCCGCTTTGGCGCGAAAAATTACGCGCCGCTTCCGGTGGTCTTGACGAGGGGCGAAGGCGCGCATCTCTTTGACACCAGCGGCAAGCGCTATATCGACATGATGAGCGCCTATTCAGCGGCGAGTTTCGGTCATCTGCATCCGCGTCTTGTCGAGGCGTTGAAGCGTCAGCTCGAACGCTTGGATATCATCTCCCGGGCCTATCATTCGGACAATCTCGGGCCCTTCTGCGAGGAACTCGCGGCGCTTGCCGGGCTCGATGTCTGCCTGCCCATGAACACCGGCGCGGAGGCGGTCGAGACCGCGGTCAAGGCGGCGCGCCGCTACGGTTACGACCGGCTTTCGATCCCCGAGGGTCAGGCGGAAATCATCGTCGCCGAGGGCAATTTCCACGGCCGCACGACGACACTCATCGGTTTTTCCAGCGAGGCGTCCTACCGGCGCGGGTTTGGCCCCTTCGCGCCCGGCTTCGTCAGCGTGCCGTTTGGCGACGCGAAGGCGGTTGACGCGGCGATCGGGCCGCGCACGGCGGCCGTTCTCATCGAGCCTATTCAAGGCGAGGCGGGGATCCGTGTGCCGCCCCCGGGCTATCTCGCAAGCCTCCGGCGGATCTGCGACCAGCATGGCATTTTGCTGATTCTCGACGAGGTCCAGTCGGGGTTCGGGCGCACCGGGCGGAATTTCTGCTTTGAGCATGAAAACGCCCGGCCGGATGGCCTCATCCTTGGCAAGGCGCTCGGCGGCGGCTTGCTGCCCGTCTCCGCCTTTGTCGCGCGGCGCGCGGTCATGGATGTTTTCGATCCGGGCAGCCATGGCTCGACCTTTGGCGGCAATCCCCTCGCCGCGGCGGTCGCGCGTGAGGCGATCCAGGTTCTCCAAGATGAGGATCTCGCTCTTCGCAGCCATGTCCTCGGCAAAACCCTGCTTGTCGCGCTGGCCGAGATCAGCCATCCCGCCATCGTCGAGGTTCGCGGAAGAGGGCTTTGGGCCGGAGTTCGAGCTCGATCCGGCGCGCATGAAAGCCAAGGATGTGTGTCTTGCGATGATGCGGCGCGGCGTTCTTACCAAGGAGACGCATGACACCGTCATCCGATTCGCGCCGCCGCTTGTAATCGACGAAGCCGATCTCTTGAGCGCGGTCGAGGTCTTCCACGATGCGCTCGAGGAGACCGGCGCGACCCATGCGATGGACCGGGCTGGCTGAATATGCGCCGCAAAACCACCGCCCCCTAAGGGCGCCACCGCAGCATGCTGCCTCCCTTTTCGACGGGTTTCTTGACAAATGGGCCGCGATTCGTATGGTCGCGGCTTTCTCACCACACCCGAGTTTGGCTCGGATCGCGCGCCTCGCGCCGCAGTGAAGGAATGGTCGAATGGCGAAGGCCGCAATGATCAAGATCAAGCTTTTGTCCACGGCGGACACGGGCTATTTCTATGTCACCAAAAAGAACGCCCGCACCAAGACGGAAAAGCTGGCGTTCAGGAAATATGATCCGGTTGCCCGCAAGCACGTCGAATTCAAGGAAACCAAGATCAAATAGCACGCGGACGGCGAGCGGCGCCAAACGACGATCCGACAACATCTCGTGAAGCGGTATTGTTTTCTCGAAGGAGGTGATCGTGAAAGCGCTCGTCTATCAAGGACCCGGCAAAAAGGCGCTGGAAGATCGTCCGGCCCCCGATATTAGCGCTCCGACCGATGCCGTCGTCAGAATTACAAAGACGACCATCTGCGGCACCGATCTGCATATTCTGAAAGGTGACGTTCCGACCTGCGCACCTGGCCGAATCCTGGGTCACGAAGGGGTCGGCATCGTCGAGAAAACCGGTTCGGGGGTGACGAGCTTCCGGCCCGGCGACGGCGTGCTCATCTCCTGCATCTCCGCCTGCGGCCGCTGCGAATACTGCCGTCGAGGGATGTTTTCCCATTGCACGACCGGCGGCTGGATCCTCGGCAACAGCATCGATGGCACGCAGGCGGAATATGTCCGCATCCCGCATGCCGACACGAGCCTTTATCCGATCCCGGAAGGGGCCGACGAAGAGGCGCTGGTCATGCTGAGCGATATTTTGCCGACCGGCTTCGAATGCGGCGTGCTGAATGGGAAAGTTGAGCCCGGCTGCACCGTTGCCATTGTCGGGGCCGGGCCGATCGGCCTGGCCGCCCTTTTGACAGCCCAATTCTACGCGCCGGCTGAGATCATTATGATCGACCCCGATGAAAACCGGCTGCAGGTTTCGCAACGCTTCGGGGCGACGGCGACGGTCAAGGGTACCGGCAGCAAGGCCGCGGAAGAGGTGATGAAGCTCACGGGAGGCCGCGGCGTCGATACGGCAATCGAAACGGTCGGCGTGCCACAGTCCTTCGTCACCTGCCAGGAGATCGTGGCGCCAGGCGGCACAATCGCCAATGTCGGCGTGCATGGCGTCAAGGTCGACCTGCATTTGGAGAAGCTCTGGGCGCAGAACATCAGCATCACGACGCGCCTCGTCGATACGGTGTCGACGCCCATGCTCTTGAAGACCGTGCGCGCCCGGAAAATCGATCCGAAACGGCTGATCACCCACCGTTTCCCATTTGACCGTCTTCTGGACGCCTATGATACTTTCGCTCACGCGGCGGACACCCAGGCGCTCAAGGTCGTCATCGAGGCTTAGGGCATGTTCCGAAAAAGTTGATCGACTTTTTCGATTAGAACATGCTCCAATTCTTTGAATCTGGAACGCGGGCATCGGAGGATGTTTCGCTTTGCCGCGGGAAGCGCACGCCCGAAAATCATCCTGGCGAGCCGAATCGCTTGGCGAGTTCCGCGAGATAGGCGCTGCGGGCCTCGGGCAGGGCTTGGCCGCGCGGCCCGAAGAGATCGCGCATCAAGAAAAAGCCGGTCAGTTTGAACCCATCCTTGATGCCGTCGGGAGAAGGGTCTTCTTCCTTGTTTGCGTTTCGCAGAAAAGACGGCAGCGGCAGAAGCCGTGCTTTATAAGCTTCGCCCGCCGCCTTCGAGACGGCGCGGCCGGACTTCGGCGAGACATAAATGAGATCCTCGGTGCTGCCCGTCGCGGCGCAGGTTTCAAGATCAAGGCCGAACCCCATTTGAGACAGAATCTCGGCCTCGAAACGCACGATCAGCGGAGCCAAAGTCTCCGGCTTGTCGATGCGGCCGGCGATCCGCACCGCCGTCTCATAAAGCGCCGGATGCGGATCGCGCTCGGGGCCAAGGCGCAGCAAGGCGGCGACATGACACACCGCGTGCAGGGCTTCCGCGCTCGCCATCAAACGCGCGGTGCGCAAAGTCACGGGCTCGACCGAAAATGTGCCAAGATGCTCCTCGAGCCGCGCCCGCCATACGAATTCGGCATGATTCCCGGGTTGCAACAAGGGCTGCAGGCGCCGGGAGCGGCCGCCTCTGACAAGCCCGAAATGGCGGCCATGCGCGCGCGTCATTGCCTCGACGATGACGCTCGTCTCGCCATGCTTTCTTGTGCCGAGGATAAGGCCGTCGTCGCGCCATTCCATAGAGAGCGGGTTCCATTATTGAAGCCAGCCTGTTGAACACAATACATGACGATGAACAAATTATTAACAATATGATTATTATCTATTTTTCATAGATAAAAACAGCATCAAATATTGAATGATTGATTATTGTGCTTTGACTTGAGTTTCAACAGGCTTGTCAATTTCCTTTTGCACATCATTATTCGCCACAACAGAATCTACGAGGCAGGCCTGGAAATCGGCCGAGGCTGTACATCTGGCCGTCGCAGAACGGAGACTTGCCGTGATCGTGGTTCCGCATACGTTAATAACGCCCTAAATTCATCGTCCCGCTCAGCCAGGCCGGCGGCCGGTTGATGGTGAGTTTGCAAGGTGGTTGATGGTGAGTTTGCAAGGTAAAGTGAATGTCCATGCGCGGCTTTTATCATTTCCGCATTTCTTATTATTGATCGATTCATTTGGCACGGAAAAATTTGCCAAGACCACCATGACTCGTTCACTTATTTGCTGCTCATTTAAAATTTCACTCGGCAAAATTTGAGGAGAGATACAACGCATAACTGTATCGACAAACTCTTCCGCCATTTCTTTGCGAACATTTCTTATCGCGACACTCTGCTGAACTTGAAGATAATCGTTACTCACAACAAAAAATCGCCATCTGATCTTTGAGAAAAGACCCGCAAAGCAAATAAGACGGCGAGCGATGAGGCGACGCCCAAGCCCACAATCAAAAGGGGCAATCGGGAACCCGGCTCTGGTTTGTCACTCATCTGTTCCTCCGTTTATTTTTTTTGAGTCGTCTTTCCGGCCCGCATCCCCAAAGAAAACGCCGGGCCGCTGCGACGGGCTTATTGCAAGTCGAACTGTTGGCGGGCGCGCCTGACCGGAACCTCTTGGCGTGAGGGGCCCGCCGCTTAGGGGATAAGCACGGTCGCGCCTGTCGTCGCGCGGCTTTCCAGTGCGCGATGGACATTGACCACATCGTTGAGTGGCGCGGTATAATGCAGCGGAATTTTCACGCTGCCATTTGCGACAACGCGAAAAAGTTCGCGCGCCATTTTTTCGAGATCCTCGCGTTTCGCCGTATAAGTGAAGAGCGAGGGGCGGGTGGCGAAGAGGGAGCCTTTTGTTGACAGGAGCCCGAGGTTGAACGCTTCGATTGGCCCCGAGGCGGAGCCGAAACTCACGAACATTCCAAGCGGTCTCAAGCAGTCGAGCGAGGCCGGAAAGGTCGCCTTGCCGACGCCGTCATAGACCACATCGCAGAGTTTTCCCTTGGTGATCTCCTTGACGCGCGCGGCAAAATCCTCCTCGCGGTAGAGGATCGTATGTTTGGCGCCGGCCTTCCTTGCGAGTTTGGCTTTTTCGGGCGAGCCGACGGTCCCGATGACCGTGGCGCCGAGCGCTTTTGCCCATTGGCAGAGGATAAGGCCGACCCCGCCCGCCGCCGCATGAACCAAAATGGTGTCACCCGCCTTCACCCGGAACGTCCGGCGCAGCAAATATTGCGCGGTAAGGCCTTTCAGCATGAGGGCGGCGGCGCCTTCATAGGAAATGCCCTTCGGCAATTTGATGAGACGGTCCGCCGCGATCACCCGCTCCCCGGCGTAAGCGCCCAAGGTTGCGGCATAGGCGACCCGGTCGCCCAGCTTGAAATTCGTGACGCCCTCGCCAAGGCCGATGATTTCGCCAGCGGCCTCGTTGCCCGGCGTGAAGGGAAGCGAAGGGACGGGATAGGCCCCGCTGCGAAAATAAGTGTCGATGAAATTGACGCCGATCGCGTAATGGCGGACATGCACCTGGCCGCGCGCGGGGGAGGGCGGTTCGATCTCCTCGATCCGCATGACTTCCGGGTCGCCAGTCTCGTGAACACGGACAGTCGTGGTCATGGTGCCTTAAATCCTTCCTTCCGCGATCATCGGCTTAGCCTTTTCGGCGGCGGAGTTATGGGCGTAGGTCTTCCACGCTGGCTCATAAGACTCGTCCGCCTGATCGCCCCATGTCATCCAGCCTTGACGAACACCCCGGCCAAACAGTTCCAAGTAGGGGCCAGGCGAACAGGATTCAATGAGGTGATATTGCTCATCGGGCTTGCGGGAATGTTCGCGTTTGCGTGTCGCCAGATAATTCACCTGCGTCCGGCCGGGCGGCAAGGTCCGGGCGCCTTTCCCTCTGGTGCCAAACAGAATCAGCTCTGTGACGTTGCGAAAATAAAAGCCAACGCCGCGCCCATCCGATCCGCCATCTTTGCGGACCTTGTGCCAGACAATATTGGCTTTGTAGGTGAAACCCCATGCGGCCATGACAGCAAGCCCATCGGGCAAGAGCGCATTGGGGCACCACAGATAAAGATGCGCGGTTGGCGTGGCGAGCCCGGCCACGGGCAGCGTGCAAATCTCGTTGAGAGTGAGCGTCGCATAGCGGGAAAGGCGGCGATGCTCGGGCGCGACTTTGCCTGTTTTGTTTTGGAACCGCCAGGGCGGGTCCGCCAAGACGGTCTTGAAACGCGCGCCCGCCGCGGCGTAGAGGAGGTCCGCGGCCGGACTGGAATGCTTGGCCCTTTGTCTCACGCCGCTATCCCAGTCGAAAGGTCCCAACGAGGAGAAAGCTGATTCGCTGATTTTCAGCAAAATTATTTAGACAGCGAATTCACCTTTGGGCAACGGGTGCGGAAAAACTCCGGCGGAAAACCTATGTCTCGGTCTCGGCCAGCATGGCGGCGATTTCCGCCTCGCAGACGAGCACGCCTTCGACATAGGCGCGGCCCTGATACCACCACATGGTGCGGCGCCGGTTGGTCTTGGTCATATGAAATTCGACCCGGTCGCCGGGGAGGACGGGTTTGCGGAATTTAGCCTTGTCGATGCTCATGAAATAAACGAGCGGCGGCTTTCTGCCCGGCGAATGCGCATTGACGCATAAGACACCCGCGGTTTGGGCCATGCCCTCGATCAGAAGGACGCCGGGCATGACCGGCCGCTCCGGAAAATGCCCCTGAAATTGCGGCTCATTGATGCTGACATTCTTGATGCCGATGCCGGATTCATCGCCCCGCGCCTCGATCACGCGGTCGACCATGAGAAACGGATAGCGGTGCGGCAGGGATTTTAGCAAACGCAGAATGTCGAAGGTCTCGATCGTTGCCGGCGCCGCCTCGCTCATAGCTGTGTCCTTCCCAAGGCCATGTTCGCTTCAAAGTAAATTGCGCATGGCGTTTATCACTTAGAGCATGATCCACGAAAGTGGGAACAGGTTTTCCGAAAAGATCATGCGTCATCAAAGATTTTAGAGCGCGCGCTCTCCACGGGATTTCCGTGATCGAATGAGACTTGCACAAAGCCACAAGGCTGGGGCATGCCGCATGTCATGCGCCCTGGCTGTTAAAATCATCGAGACGGGCGCCGGCGGTGAGGCCAGCCTGCGCGGGGATGGCGCAATGGCGTCCAATGACGACATTTCCCTCTATCCGCGAGAGATTACCGATCCGTGTTTTCTCCCCAATGACGGTATCGCCCGCAGCGCCGCGATCGATCGTGGCGTTAGCGCCAACCTCGACGCCGTCCTGGAGAATGACCCGGCCGATTTTCGGCAGCGGGGAAAGCCCGGGCGGGGCGCGGACATCCGTCCCTGACTGGCCGATGCGCACGCCGGGATGCAGAATAACCCTGTCGCCGATCAGCGCATGGCTCATCGTAACCTGAGGCCCGATCTGGCAATCGCGGCCGATGCGGACATCGGAGCCGATCACGCTGTTGGCGCCAATGATCGAACCGGAGCCGATTTCGGCGCGCGGGCCGATGACAACGCCAGGGTCGACGATGACGCCTTGTTCGAGCCGTGCCTCGGAGTGGATCGAGGCACCGGGATTGACGCCGGCCGTGCCAAACAGGGATTTTGGCCGGATCGCTGGCGAAAACATCCGGTGCAAGGCGAGCGCGAAGCCACGATAGGGCTCCTCCATGATCAAAGCCAGCGTCGCTTTCGGCACGCGTGGCGCATCGCCTGGCGTGACAAAGCAGGCGGCCGCGCGGCTTGTCTCCAAAAGTATGGCGTTTTCCGGACGATCAAGAAAGGTGATTTCACCCGGTCCCGCCGCGTCGAGCGGCGCGACGCCGCTGACGATAACCGATAGATCCGCGCCGTCAGTGACGGCCGCGCCGGTGCAAGCGACGATGTCGGCGAGCGGCATCCTCGCGGCGGGCGGGAAGAAAACCGGTTCGCTCATGCGCCTTTCCCCGTGCCTTCCGCAGCTGCGTCCCGCAAAAGAAGATGTGGCGTGCCGGACGGGCGGGGCGGGTTGGAAAACCGCCTCCGCGACGCAAGCATCGCCACCGCTCGCCGCGCGCGCCGGGCAAGAGGGGCTCGGGCCGCGGGATCAGAAAGTGGTGCCGCCGGAGAACATAAAGAACTGGGTTTGGTCGAATTGACTCTTGGTGATGGCCTTGGCGAAGTCGAACCGGATGGGCCCAAGCGGCGACGCCCATATGATCGACGCACCGGCGGAGGTTCGAATCAATGGCGAGTTGCCGCCGACGACAATGCAATTGCTTTGCGTGAAAGGCGGGATGAACGGCCCGCCCGAACACACACCCGTCGGACTGAAATTGGTGCGTCCGTTAAATCCGTACAAGGTTCCGGCATCGGCGAAAATCGCGCCTTTGAGGCCCAGATCCCTCGGCATGCCATAAATCGGGAACTGTACTTCCAGGCTGCCGCCGTAATAGACGGTGCCACCGAGCGGGTTGCCTTGGGGGTTGCCTGTGCTGATGTCGCGTGCGCCAAGGCCCATCGGAGCAAATCCGCGAACGAGGCTTGGACCCATGTTGAAATTATCGATAATGCGCAATTGATTTCCGCCATAGGACGCGAGATCGCCGCCTTGGAGATGCACGAGCCCGACGATTTGGTCATATAAAGCGTGATAGTACCGAAGATCACCGGTGGTACGAATGAAGTGTTCGTCGCCGCCGACGCCCGCTATGTCTTGACGCAATTCGGCGAAGAAGCCCGCCGTCGGGCTCCTATTGTTGTCAAGTGAGTTATAGCCAATGGTGTAGCCGACCATCGAGGTCAAGAAGGGACCCTGCGCCTCCTTGAGCGCCAATGAGGCCTCGCCGTTGGTCATACAGTTGTTGAAGAGGTTCGGGGTGGTGCCATTGAAGCCCGGCGTGATACCGAAAATCGGGCTTGTACAATCGTTGAAGGGTTGCCAGGAATTGTTGGGAATGGAGATGTCCGTGTTATAGATCGAGTATCGCGGCGAGAATGTCAGTTCGTCCGTCACCGGCAGGCCAAGGCGCACCGTCCCTCCTTCCGTGACGCTACTGTAGACGGAAAATTGCCAGGGGTCGCTTTTCTTGGCGTAGACATCGAAACCCGCCGCGATCCGCTCGCCAAGGAAATAGGGTTCAGTGAAGCTGAAATCGACGCCGCGGCTGAACTGCCCCTCGGTGACCGCCAGCTTCACATATTGGCCACGTCCCATGAAATTGGTTTCGGTGACCGAAATATCCGCGATGAAACCGTCGGTGGTCGAATAACCACCTGAGAGTGACAACGATCCGGTCGGCTGATCCTCGACATCGACCACGACGATCACCCTGTCGGGCGTCGACCCCGGTTCGTTGGTGATCCTGACTTTCTTGAAATAGCCGAGATTGTTCAGTCTCCGTTCGGCGCGATCGATCAGGACGCGATTATAGGCGTCACCTTCGCCGATTTCGAATTCGCGCCGGATGACATAATCGCGTGTCCTGGTATTGCCCCGCACGTCGATGCGTTCGATATAGACACGCGGCCCTTGATCGAGGACGAAGGCGATGGTCACGGTGCGCGTTGCGGGATCGCGATCGCCGCGCGGATGCACTTGGGTGAAGGGGAAGCCGTGTTTGCCGACCTCCTTGGTCAAGGCATCGACCGACTTTTCAACCATGTCACCATTATAGACTTCACCGGCCGAGAGGCGCACGAGAGGGAGCAGCGAGGCGCCGTCGATGTCGGGCAAATGCGATTCCACATTGACCGCGGCGACCGTATATTGAACGCCTTCTTCGACGGTGATTGTGATGATATAGCCGCCTTGCTCGGGGTCGAACTGCGCGTCCGAGCCAACGACGCGAAAATCGGCGTAGCCGTTCTTGAGATAAAAGCGGCGGATCCGTTCGAGGTCGGCGGCGATCCTATCGGGGTCGTAAACGTCCGAAGATTTGAAGAACGAGAGGAAATTCATCTCCGTCGTCTCCATGAGATCGCGGAGCTTGCCGGACGAATAGGCATGATTGCCGACAAAATTGATTGTCTTCACGCCGGTCTTTTCGCCTTCATCAATCGTGAAAACGACGTCAACCCGGCCATTCGGCAGATCGACCGTCCGGGCGGTGACGCTGGCCGCGGCGCGGCCAGAACGGCGATAAACATCTTTGATGCGCTCGATATCCGCGTCGACCATGGCCTGACTATAGGGCCCGCGCGATTTCGACTGGACTTCGGCCGTCAGTGTTTCGGTCTTGACCTTGCTGTTGCCTTCGAAGGCGACCCGATTGATGACGTTGTTCTCGGTGACCGTTATGATGACCCGGTCGCCGCTCCGGCTCACCCGGACGTCGGAAAACAAGCCGGTGGCGTAGAGATCCTTGACGCCCTTATTGACGGCGGCCTGATCGGTGCCTGTGAAATAAGCCGCGATGGTTTCGCTATCGATGCGTTTGTTCCCTTGGACGGTAACATTCGCGGCGAAAGCGGCGAACGTGCCGCCCGCCAGCCAAACCAATGCGACAACTGCGACCGCGATCCGGCCTCGAAACATACGCAACACCCGCATCCTAGGACCGGCCCCCGTGCACGAACGCTAATACGAAATTTGTGGCGCAAATTGGTTGAAGCCAATTTTTCTACCGGATCGGCCGAGGCTTTCTCCGGTGCCGCTAAGCTTTGCTTTCTATAGGGTTTGCAATGCCCCGCAAAGCAAGATTCATCGCATTGTAGCGTTTTTACATGAGCGTGGCAGGCAAGTCACGCATCGCGGTGAGCAAACTCTTAACCGGCGTAGTTAACCACTTGCCTTCATTCCCTAAAGGCAAACCTTAGATGAAACGCCGGCAAGCCCAGAAAAAGCGGGGATCATCCCCAATGCATCAATTGCCGAGTCAGCCGCAGGACGTCGTTATAGGTGGCAAAGATCATCAAACTTGTAACCAACATGAGGCCCACCTTAAAGCCGAACTGTTGCGCCTTGTCGTTCATTGCCTTGCCGCGGACGGCCTCCACCGCATAGTAGAAAAGATGGCCGCCATCGAGGAGCGGGATCGGGAAGAGATTGAGCAGGCCAACCGAAATCGACAAAATCGCGGCCAGGTTGAGCAAGGCCCCAAGGCCGATTTTGGCCATCGCCCCCGACACCTCGGCGATCCGGATCGGTCCCGACAGCTGATCGGTGGTTTCTGTCCCGGCCACCAAGCCTTTGACATAGCCGCCCGTCCGCGCGATGACAAACCAGGTCTCGGATCCCGCTAGTTTAATCGAGTCGACAAAACCATAATGCTGGATGTGCCAATTTTCGGGCTTGCCCTTGGATTGGACTCCGAGGATACCGACACGGGTTGTGCCGAAGGCGGTCACGACATCGCGCCGGCGGGGCGTCGCGACGAGCTCGATGGATTTGCCGCCACGGTCGACGGTGAAGACCAGCTCGGAGTCGCTCGCGGTCTGCACGATGCGTTGCATGTCCTCGAAGCTATCGACCTTGGTCCCGTCGATCGCCACGATCAAATCGCCCGGCTGAAATCCTGCCATCTCGGCCGCGCTGCCGGCGGCGACGCTATCCACGGTGGGCAAAAGGATGGCACGCCCATTCACATAAAAAATGCCGGTGAAAATGACGATCGCCAATAGGAAATTGGCAATTGGACCAGCAGCCACGATTGCCGCCCGCTTCCAGACGGTCTGGGCAAAGAAACTGACTGCCCGTTCATGTGGCGGCATGGCCGCGGCGGCGGCGGCATCCGTGACCGAGGCACCATTGGCGTCGCCATGGAATTTGACATAGCCGCCGAGAGGCAAGGCGGCCAACCGCCAATGCGTTCCGTAGCGATCGTCGAAGCCGAAAATTTCAGGCCCGAAACCGAGCGAGAACGCATCGACTTTGACGCCACACCAGCGGCCGATCAAAAAATGCCCGAGCTCGTGAAAGAAAACCACGAGGCTCAAGACAAAAAGGAAAGGAATTATGTATCCCGCGAGCGCCCAAAGATGGGTGAGAATGGACATTGGAACTCCTAGCCGGTCTTAGCGAAGTTTTCGGCATGGCTCCGAAGACTTCGCGGTTCTTGCGACGCGCATGCGTCCAACACACGGAAGGCCGGGTCGTTCCTTCCTCGCCGTGGCGGCCCCCATAAGCGGAACCACATGAAGACAAATTTGCTTAGGGGCAGCGCCGCCCCACAAGAAACACGGCCGCGAATACCATCTTCAGCCGAACAGTGGCGGCGCCCGTAATCATGGTATTTTTACCTTGTAAAATGCATTTTGCATAGGTCTCATGTTGTCGACAGGGTAGGGTTTTGCATTATCCCTCCCTCTTAAACTTTGTTCATGTTCGCGGAAAAAAGAGAGAATTTTGGGGCGGCCCGAGCCATTTTGAAAATGGTGGTTCGAGATGGGCGGCCGCCATCCATTCGCCAGCGCCTCACGCGCATTGCGCCCCCGCGCCCGAAGCCGCCCGCCAGGCGAGAACCGAGCGCGACCTTTCGCGGACGGCCTGGTCCATCGCGAGAGCGTCGGCGACGGTCTCTGGCTCATGGGCAACTCCGTCGGCAAGCGCCGAATTGCAGGCCTCCTCGACCATGCGTGCGATCTCGTGGAACGAAATCCGCCGGTTCAAGAAAGCCTCGACCGCGATTTCATTCGCGGCATTCAAGACAGTGGGGAGTCCGTGGCCCGTGCGCAAGGCGTCGAGAGCGACACGCAAGGCGGGAAAGCGGTCAAAATCCGGCCGTTCGAAGGTAAGTTGTCCCGTGGCGGTCAAGTCGAGCCGCCGCGCGGCGGTCGCACTCCGTTTCGGATAGGAAAGACAATGGGCGATCGGAACTTTCATATCGGGGGCCGCAAGCCCAGCGGTGACCGAGCCGTCGGTGAAGGCGACGAGACCATGCACCACCGATTGCGCATGCACGATAATATCGAGGCGGGCTGGCTCGATTCCAAAGAGATAATGCGCTTCGATGACTTCCAAGCCCTTGTTCATGAGCCCGGCGGAGTCGACGGTGACTTTTGGCCCCATGGACCAATTCGGATGGTTCAGCGCCTGTTCGGGTGTGGCGTTTGCGATGGCCTCGCTCGTCCAGGTCCGGAATGGCCCGCCCGAAGCCGTCAGCGTGATCTTCTCGATCGTATCGAGACTGGCATCGCCCATGGCCTGGAAAATAGCGTTATGTTCGCTATCGACGGGAAGCAGCCTTGTGCCGGAAGCCGCCGCCTGGCGCATGAAGGGGGCGCCGGCGCAGACCAGACATTCCTTGTTGGCGAGCGCTATGGTGCGCCCGGCGGAAAGCGCCGCGAATGTCGGCAAAACCCCGGCTGTTCCGGCAATGGCGCCCATCACAATGTCGGCGGGGCGGAGGGCGGCTTCGACAACCGCCGCCGCGCCCGCCGCGGGCTCGATCCCGGTGCCGGCGAGAGCGTCCTTTAATTCGGCATAACCGCGGGGGTCGGCGAGGGCGGCGAATTTCGCACCGAGGGTACCGGCGATCCGCGCCAAGGCCTTCGGATCGCGTCCGCCTGCAACGGCCTCGACCCGGAAAGCGCCACCCGCGCCGGAGATGATGTCCGCTGTCGATCGGCCGATCGATCCGGTTGCCCCGAGGATGACCACACTGCGGACTGCGGGTTCAGCCGCGGGTCCCTGCTGGGATTCAATGGCGTTCGTCATACGGCCTCGGCGTTAGATCACGATGATGAGGGTTCAACTGTTCAAGGAGCATGTTTCGTGTGAGGCAAGCCGTGCGCACGCGAGCATATCCCCAAAAGCCGATCGGCATTTTTTCAGTCCGGCATGTTTCCAACTCTTTGAATTTGAGGATTCGAACTTGCGACTCGCAATTCCAAGAGACTGAAGATCTGCGCGGCCATGATCGGTTCAAGATGGATCGCTTTTGGCTTCTATCTCTTTGGCTTCTATCCCTTTGGTGTGTTGCATGATCCGAGCCAAAAAGTCTGCAATTTTCTGAAGATCATGCTCGGCAAAATGCTTGAGCTACACATGAGCGGCCTGGCATTTTGAAAGGATGCAGCCCCTCCTAAAACCAATCGAACAGTCCTGCCGCGATCGAAGAACGGCCGTGCAAGGCGCCAACAAGCGCGGCGAAAACACTGGCGGCGATAAATCCATCGAGCCGGTCCATGAAGCCGCCATGGCCCGGAATTAAAGCACTGGAGTCCTTGACGCCAAAGCGCCGCTTGACCCAGGATTCGAAGATATCGCCGGCTTGCGAGACCGCGGCGGCGGCAGCGCCAAGCGCAAAAAGGGCCAGGCTTTGTGCGGGGCCGCCGAGGCCCTCGGTGCCGGCCACGACGCCGAGAAGCGCGCCGGCAAAGACGCCGGTCACCGTGCCTGACCAGGTTTTCGAGGGCGAGACTTTCGGCCAAAGCTTCGCGCCGCCGATCAAGCGGCCGCCGAAATAGGCAAAAACATCGGTGCCCCAGACGATTGCGAACAGCCAAATGATCGATCTTGCGCCATAGTCGGCGGAGCCGTGCAGGGCGCCGACGGCCACGAGCAGCGAACCCGCATAGATCATTCCGACGAACGCCCACATCCGCCGCCCGGGACCGGCGGCAAGAGCGACGGCAAGCCCGCAAGCGGCGAGGGGCGCGCCAGCGATGCCGAACCACCCCTTGCCGGCGAAATAGGCGCTTAGCACAAGCCCGAGGCCAATGAGCAAAAAGCGCGGACGAGGATGCCGCGCCGCAATCAGCTGCTGCCATTCGCAGCCGACGGCTAGGGCAGCACCGAGCCAAATCACATCGAAAACACGGCCCCCTAGCCAGACCGAGCCCAGCGCCGCCGCCATCAAGACAAGAGCGGACGCGAGGCGAGGCAGGAGATCGGCCAAGCCGTGCCGCCTGAAAAAACCGGGCGCCGGAGGGGTGTTATCCGGCCCATCGGCGGCATCGTTCAACATGGCGAACCGCACTGGCGCTCGAAGAAAAACTCAGGTCTTGGTCAGTCCAGCCAGCAATTTAGCATTCCGGTACTGCCCCGTCACGCCGCCAAATCGCCGTTCGCGGGCCGAAAATTCCGCCAGGGCCGCCGAAAACGCCTGCCGGTCGAAGTCCGGCCAGTGCATTGGCAGAAAAACGAACTCGGAATAAGCCGCCTGCCACATGAGAAAATTCGAAAGTCTCTGTTCGCCCGATGTCCGGATGATGAGATCGGGATCGGGAATTCCAGCCGTGTCGAGATGGCGGGCGACCAGGGCCTCGTCGATATTGGACGCCTCGATAAGGCCCGCCGCCACCTCTCGCGCCAAAGCCCGCGCCGCGGCTGCGATCTCTTGCCGGCTCCCGTAATTGAAGGCGACAATCAACGTCAGACGGGTATTGGCCCTCGTGAGGTTTTCGGCTTCATCAAGCAGGGCGCGGATGTCGGCTTTGAGATTGTCGCGCGCGCCAATTACCTTAACCTTGACCCCAGACTTATGTAAGTCATTGAGATCGTTCCGGATAAAGCGCTTAAGAAGGCCCATGAGGTCGGCGACTTCCTCGACGGGCCGGTTCCAATTCTCCATCGAAAAGCTATAGACCGTCAAATAGTCGAGGCCGAAGTCGATCGCCGCACGCACGGTTTCGCGAAGCGCTTCCACCCCCCGCCGGTGGCCTTCGATCCGCGGCAGCCCGCGCCGCGCGGCCCAGCGCCCATTGCCATCCATGATGACCCCGACATGCACGGGCACGCCGGGCAGGCGCTGCTGCGCGGGAGGCGCCGTCTCGTCCTTAACCATGGATGACATTGTCATGTCCTGGCCCGCCAGCCGGCCGTCCGATTCGTCCCGTCGGCAATCTCGATATTTATGCAAGACAACCCTTCGATCATGTAGCCTGTCTCTCATCGGACAGCTTCGCTGGGATTCCACTCACCGTCCGCAAACACCGCCTGGCTGGCAAGGAGGCCGCGCCCGCGCGTTTCGCAAGGCTGGCTGGCACCACGCCGGCACCCGGACTGCTTATAGCAGATTGGTGCGGCTCACACCTGCATGATTTCGGTTTCCTTTGTACTCAGCGCGGTATCGATCTCGCCGATAAAGCGATCCGTCACTTTCTGGACCTCGCTCTCGTGACGCTTTTCGTCGTCCTCGCTGATGGTTTTGTCCTTGAGTTGTTTTTTGAGGATATCGAGACCGTCGCGGCGGACATGGCGGACCGCGATGCGGGCTTCTTCGGCGTATTTATGCGCGACCTTCGCCATTTCCTTGCGCCGCTGCTCGTTGAGTTCCGGGATCCGGATTCGCAAGACCTGACCCTCGACGGTCGGGGAAAGGCCCAAGTTTGAATTGCGGATGGCCTTGTCGACGGCGGCGACCATGGTCTTGTCCCAAACCTGAACCGCCAGCATCCTCGGTTCCGGCACGCTGATTGTTGCCAGCTGGTTCAGCGGCATCGTTTGCCCATAGGCCTCGATATGCACGGGTTCCACGAGGCTCGCCGACGCGCGCCCGGTGCGCAACCCCCCTAATTCGTGCTTCAACGTCGCGACCGCGCCTTGCATGCGCCGGCTAAGATCGGAAATGTCGAATTCAGCACTCATCTTGGATCCCATTGGAGCCTCTCGAACCCTAAAGTACTCCTCGCGGGGTTCGTCAATAGCCCATGCGAAGGATCTCGCCAATTTGTGAAGTAAGACAAAACCAACACCTAAGGCGAAACCAAAGTGGCTTTGCCGCGCCCCTCGATCGCGGCGAGGATCGCACCCGGCTGCTTGATGGAAAAGACGATTATGGGAATTCTATTCTCCCGCGCAAGCGCGAAGGCGGCGGTATCCATGACCGCGAGATTTTTCGCAATGGCTTCGTCATGGGTTAATCTCTCATAGCGCGTCGCGGCCGGATCGCGCTTGGGGTCCGCCGAATAGACGCCGTCAACCTGCGTCGCTTTCATTATAAGGTCGCAGGAAAGCTCCGCGCCCCGCAAAGCGGCCCCGGTATCGGTCGTGAAGAACGGGTTGCCGGTGCCGCCAGCCAGAACCACAATCCGGCCCTTGCCAAGATGATGCAAGGCCGCCTGCCGTGAATAAGCCTCGCACAGGGCAGGCATCGGCAGAGCCGAAAGGGTTCGCGCCGTCTGGCCCTGTTTTTCGATCGCATATTCAATGGCGAGCGCGTTCATGACCGTCGCCAGCATGCCGATCGAATCAGCGCGGGCGCGTTCTATGCCTTTATCGGCCCCTTCGATTCCGCGAAAAAAATTGCCGCCTCCCACAACGACGGCGACTTCGACGCCGCGCGCCGCGACGCTCGTCAAATCCGCCGCGATCCGGGCGAGCGTCTCTTGATCGAGACCATGGCTTTGCGCGCCCATCAAGGCTTCGCCGGAGAGTTTAACGACAATGCGCCGCCACACCAGAGCTTTGGGTGGAAACTTGATCTCGCCGCGTTCGTTCATTGGCTCCCCATTTTCCTGACCCATCGGCTCGTTCTACTGGCGCATTCGCTCGATGGCAAAGTCCGATCCAAAAGGCTGGATTTTGGCAGCGCGCGATTCGCCGCCTTATACACCGGATGTGCCTGGCGATGTTCATCGAGGGCTATAGCAGGCATCGTGCGGCGGAGCGATCCGCAAAAGGAGCTCTCCGGCTCTTGGCATAACGCGTGCGGCGAATCGGGCAAGATTTGGCGAGCGAAATTTATCGCGCAAGACTTATCGGGCAAGACTTATCCGGCAAGATTTGGGCCTGACCGTGGCCGTTGGACATGCTGGCAACTGTGCCGCTATCTTCGGGAGCTTTCAGGGCAAAAGAACGACGTCAAACGAAGAAGCTCTTTTCCTTGAAGAGACATTTGACCGAGCGGAAGAGATCAGGGGGCGGATTCACGCACAGCGATATAGCGCGGCACAACTTTAGGCGTGAAATTACAGGCGACGCGCGCGCCGCCTTCGTTGGGGACACCGTCGAAATCGAAAATCAGGCCGCGATTTGCGGCATCCGCAATGGCTTCCCAGACGAGAAGGCTGGTCGCGCCCAAATGGGCGTCGGGAACCCGGGTCGTCATTAAATAATAGCTCGACCAATTGTCCCAGGCGCAAAATATAGCTCCCATCAAATTGCCGGTTTGATCCCTCGCCTCATAGATGCGTCCACGATCGCGCTCAAGGCAGGCTCCGATGAGCTTTTCGCATATAGCCGTGTTCAAATAGTTGGTTTTGCCTTCGGTTTCGATGTTCCGGTTGTAATAGTGCATGAACGCCGCGGGGTCATGTCCCGCCGAAACCGAGTAACGTTCGCTTGCCCTGCGGATGACGTTGCGCGCCTTGTCGCGAAGGTTCTTCCAAAGAACAGATGTCGGTTGCGGATAAATTTCATGCGTAAATTGGACGTGCGAGCGGAACCCCGCGCTTTGAAACGCGAGCACATCTTGCACATCACGGTGACATTTGAAGTAAACCGCCGAGGCCGGGGGGAGTTTGCGGAGCAGCTCCTTTGTGATGTCAAGACGCCGCAAAAATTTCAGATTATGTTTAATCGCGGGTCCCCAAAAATGGGTTAGTGGGGGCAATTCTATGATTGAGATGCCCATTTTTTTACGCAGAGAATAGGGAAGCCGCCCAAGGACTTCCCCGTTTTGGGTGACTTCGACCACCTCGTACCGGCCTTCCGTGGCAATATCGAGCCACCAGCTTTCATGAAAAATGGTGGGCGTTAGAAGATCGACATGGATGTTGGCTTGGGGGACGATCTGCAACATTTTATTATAACGGGTGGTGGCCGCAGTTCCGCGATCAGCCGCAGAATGTCGGCGAACAAAGTTCTGGGAATGGCGACCTCCGCCATCTGGAAGGAGACATAGCGCCCGTGGCTGACGATCTTCGCGCCGATCTTGATCAACTTCTCCGTCAGGCTCGTCAGCGACCAATCTTCACATGGGGGAGGTCCAGGTCAAGGGGTGAGATTCAGTCGCGCATAAGTGAAACTCCGGTCGCTGTTTCGGTATCCACGGTCTGAGCCCGTTTCCATGATCTAGTCGTTTCCGCACCAGATCAACCTCACATTCGGTCGCCGCGCGAAGCGGCTGCACCAATATCCCGCTTGCGGCGGGCGAGGCTCAGGAGGACGAGACCATTCTTGATAACGGCTTTTCAGGCCACGGATTGGTTTGGTTCGTCCACCCGGATCCGCCGAGACTGATCGAGTCCCGGTAGATTGCTTCAATCTCTTCCGATCGCCTTTCAGGCGCTCTTCACAATGGCGCCTTCGATGACGACGCCGGCAGTCACATATTTCCACAGCGCCACGAGCAGCTTCCGCGCTAGCGCCACGATGCTCGTTTTCTTAAGACGGCCGCCATTGCGGCTGACCCGGTCCTTGAACCACAGAGCCAGCGCCGATTGCGGCTGATTGCGCAGCCATAGCCAGGCGAGTTGGATGAGTGTTGTCCGCAATCGCGGATTTCCTGCTTTAGACACGCCCTGTTCGCGATCGACCGATCCACTTTGCCAAGGGGTCGGAGCTAGGCCCGCGTAAGAAGCGACCTGGCGTCGATTGTCGAAGTGTCGGAACAGCCCTTCCGACCAGAGGACGGCGGCGAACTCTGGCCCGATACCCTTGATGTTGAGCAACATCGCCGGCGGCCCCGGCGCTGGCGCCGCGGCTTTCGCCGCAGCGAACAGCGCGTCGCGCTCGGCCTCCACCGCCTTGATCTGTTCAAGTAGCTGTTCGAGTCGAGCGAGTTCCCGGCCGATCTGAGCCTTGAGATGCTTTGGCAAGAGACGGCCATCGCCCGTCCTCAACTCGTCGAGCCGTTGCCGTCGATCGCGGCGTAGCGGCTTGTAGCCGGATACACCCTGGCAGAACAAGCAATCCTTTGATGCGATTGACGTGCTTGACCCGCTCGGCGATCAGGATCTTGCGCTCGCGACAAAGTCGGCGGCGGTCCTCTTCCTCGGGTGTTGGCGCTTTGACCATCGCGCACACCCGAGGCTCGCCGCGCTTATACGCCAGCAGCGTGCGAAGCAGCGCCTCGCCGTCGATCCTGTCAGTCTTCGGCCGCCGGCGCCGACGTGAGGTCGCGATCGAGGCCGGATCGACGACGTGGCTTTCGATCCCTTCATTCTGCAACACACGGTGAATCCAGAAGCCGTCCAACCCCGCTTCCTGAATGACGATGATCGGGAACGATTTTCCAGTCCGCGCAAACGCCTTCTGCTTGAACTCCGAAAAGCGCGCCAACAGCGCGTAGATGTCCCCGGCAGGCACGCTGTGCTTCGACATCTTCTCTCCGCCGTCTGGTGACAGCGACGTGATCAGCCAGGTTGAACGACTGAGTTCCATATGTGGACGGCCCCCTCCTCGCAAGGTCTGGGGCAGTGATTTAATCCGATCGCTTGCGTCCATATGTCCGGCCTTGTTTTGCATTCGCACATGAACGCTGGCCAAGATGGTTTTTGCAACGAGAGGTCCAAACAATGAGGCGACCTATAGGGGCCATGGAACTCAACGGAGTGTCTCGCGTCGTGGATCGATCGATCACACCATCTGCTCTTTTGCTTGCAAGTTCTGGCATCGGCTCAGCACGGTTGCAATTGAGTTGCTCCCCGTGTCTGGCTGATCTCTAGGCCGCGCTCGCCAGAGCGGCGGACGCGGATTTCGCGGCGTAACTGCCGCCGGTGACCATCAGCTTCCAGGCGACGCGAGCCGTCTTGTTGGCCAGCGCCACGGCGGCCAACTTGGGCGGTTTGCGCATGAGAAGGTCGACGATCCAAGGCGACCCGCGTCCGCCGCGGCGAACATGTTGGATAACCGCGGTGGCTCCAGCCACCAACACGCTGCGCAAGGCCTCGTCACCGGCCGGGTGATGATGCCGAGCCTGACCTTGCCGGCGGTGGAATGGTCCTTCGGCGTCAAGCCGATCCAGGCCGCGAACTGCCGCCCTGATCGAAACATCTCAGGCGCCGGGGTCTTCATCATCAGTAGAACCGCGCCGATCGGACCGACGCTGGGGATCTTAGCGAGGCGTCGGCTGCATTCATTGGCTTTATGCCAGGCCATGAGCTTGGCGTCGACTTCGTCGATTTGCACCTGCAGTTGCGCGTACTCCTTGGCTTGAAGTGAGAACAGCTCTCGGGCTGCGATCGGCAGGCTCTCGTCGGCTTGGATGCGCTCGAGCAGCGGAACCAGGTGAGCCTTACCCTTGGCGGCGGTAAGGCCAAACTCGGCGGCATAGCCGCGGATGGCGTTCGACAGCTGCGTACGATTGCGGATCAGCCGATCGCGCAAGCCGACCATCATCAGGGCCGCCTGTTGTTCGGCAGTCTTCACCGGCACGAAGCGCATCGTCGGCCGGCTCATCGCCTCGCAAAGCGCCTCGGCGTCGGCGCCATCGTTTTTGCCGCGCTTCACATACGGCTTGACCAGCTGAGGCGCGATCAGCTTCACCTCATGGCCGAACGACCGCAAAAGCCGCGCCCAATGGTGCGATGCGCCGCAGGCCTCGATCCCGATCACCGTCGGCGCAAGTGCCTTGAAGAAAGCCACCATCTCTTTGCGCCGCAGCTTCTTGCGCAAAACCATCTTCTCGGCGGCGTTCACCCCGTGAAGCTGGAAAAAATGTTTCGACGTGTCCATCCCAATTCGGTTAATCTGTTCCACGGACGGTCTCCTTTGTCTGAGATCTGTAACGACCTCATTCTGGCACAATCGATGCCGTCGGGGGCCGTCCACACCAACAACGAGATGAATATCGCGCCAAGATCATTACGGATAGCGTTCGGTGCTTCGGATCGGTCAGCTACGGTTTGCATGGTCGTCTCCAGAGTGGGTGGTCGCAACCTCACTCTGCCAGAGCGCCGGTCGCTATCCACCTCCCCATAGGATCTTGATCGGTTCGGGCGTCGCCAGCGTACGCAGAAAGTTGCCGAGATTGTAGGCCAGCGCATGAAGCTGAAGGCGAACCGCATTGGCCGCGAACGCGCGGCATGACAGCCGTGTCCATCGGATCGCGCCTTTGCTCCTCGCAAGGGGGTTGGGCAGTGCTCTGGTCAGATCGCTTGCGTCCATATGTCCGGCCTGTTGTCGCGCTCGCACATGAACGCTGGCCAAGATGGTTTCCGCGACACAAGTTCCAATCACTGCTGCGACCTTCGGCGGCCGATGGATCAAGCGGAATGCCTCGTGTCTTGGATCGATCGATCACACCATCTGCTCGTGACCTTGCAAGTTCTGGCATCGGCTCAGCACGGTTGCAATTGAGTTGCTCCCCGTGTCGGGCTGATCTCTAAGCCGCGCTCGCCAGAGTGGCCAGCGTGGATTTCGCAACGTAGCTTTCGCCGGTGACCATAAGCTTCCAGGCGATGCGGGCCATTTTGTTGGCCAACGCCACGGCGGCCAACTTCGGCGGTTTGCGTTTGAGGAGGTCGACGATCCAGGGCGACCCACGCCCACCGCGTCGAACATGTTGGATGATGGAGGTGGCGCCAACCACCAACACGCTGCGCAAGGCCTCGTCGCCAGCCCGAGTGATGCCACCCAGCCTGACCCTGCCCGCCGTCGAATGGTCCTTCGGTGTCAAGCCTATCCAGGCCGCGAACTCTCGCCCCGATCGGAATAGCTCGGGCGCCGGGGTCTTCATCATCAGCAGAACTGCACCAATCGGACCGACGCTGGGGATCTTAGCGAGACGTCGGCTGCATTCGTTGGCCTTATGCCAGGCCATGAGCTTGGCGTCGACTTCGTCAATTTGCGCCTGCAACCGCGCATATTCTGCAGCTTGGGCCGCGAACAGCTCCCGAGCAAGGGCGGGCACGCTCTCATCAGCTTGAATACGCTCGAGCAGCGTAACCAAGTGAGCCTTACCCTTGGTGGCGGTGAAACCGAACTCGGCCGCGTAGCCACGGATGGAATTCGAAAGCTGCGTGCGATTGCGGATCAGCCGATCACGCAACCCGACCATCATCAGGGCTGCCTGCTGCTCAGTTGTCTTTACCGGCACGAAACGCATTGTCGGCCAACTCATCGCCTCGCAAAGCGCCTCGGCGTCGGCGCCATCATTCTTGCCCGGCTTCACATACGGCTTGACCAACTGGGGCGCTATTAGCCTCACCTCGTGGCCGAACGGCCCCAAAAGCCGTGCCAAATAGTGGGCTGCGCCGCAGGCTTCAATTCCGATCACCGTCGGCGCAAGCGCCTTGAAGAACGCCACCATATCCTTGCGGCGTAACTTCTTCCGCAAAACCACCTTCTCGGCGGCGTTCACTCCATGAAGCTGGAAAAAATGCTTCGACGTGTCCATGCCAATTCGGCTAACCTGTTCCACGGACGGTCTCCATTGTCTGAGATCTGCAACGACCTCATTCTGGCACAATCGATGCCGTCGGGGGCCGTCCACACCAACATTGCTCACACGTGCCGCGCTTGTTGTAGAAGGCGACAACATTCTCGGCCGGTCTCGCCATGTTGGTGACGATAAAGCCGACGCGGGGATAAAGTTCGCCCGGATGCCATTCGACCTTGGCGATCACCCGGCGCGGTTTCGACCAGCTTCCAGCCTGATAGGTGAAGCTTGCGTGGGATCGGCGCACGTCATTGGACGGGCGACCAACCGGGCGTTTGAGCAGATAGCCGATCCGCTCCTGCAAGATACGATTGGCGGGTAGACGGATCGCATATTTGATCCCCTCTGCCTCCAGATATTCGTAAACATCGGGGTTTGCGAAGCCGGCGTCGGCGCGGAAATAGATGCGCGAGATCTTACCTTGATATCGCGCCACGACCGGCTTCAGAACGCCGTCCCACCCGTCGGCGCTGTGAACGTTACCCGGGCGCAGGGCGGAGCGTTCCAGATCGCCAAATTGGTTCAAAACGAACAGCGGATGATAGCAGGTGCAGTCATAGTGACCGTTCCAGACACTGTTTTCCTGTTCGCCATGGGTCGGGCTCACGCTCGAATCCAAGTCGAGCATTGCTCACACGTGCCGCGCTTGTTGTAGAAGGCGACAACATTCTCGGCCGGTCTCGCCATGTTAGTGACGATAAAGCCGACGCGGGGATAAAGTTCGCCCGGATGCCATTCGACCTTGGCGATCACCCGGCGCGGTTTCGACCAGCTTCCAGCCTGATAGGTGAAGCTTGCGTGGGATCGGCGCACGTCATTGGACGGGCGACCAACCGGGCGTTTGAGCAGATAGCCGATCCGCTCCTGCAAGATACGATTGGCGGGTAGACGGATCGCATATTTGATCCCCTCTGCCTCCAGATATTCGTAAACATCGGGGTTTGCGAAGCCGGCGTAGGCGCGGAAATAGATGCGCGATATCGCGCCACGACCGGCTTCAGAACGCCGTCCCACCCGTCGGCGCTGTGAACGTTACCCGGGCGCAGGGCGGAGCGTTCCAGATCGCCAAATTGGTTCAAAACGAACAGCGGATGATAGCAGGTGCAGTCATAGTGACCGTTCCAGACACTGTTTTCCTGTTCGCCATGGGTCGGGCTCACGCTCGAATCCAAGTCGAGCACCACGCCCCTCGGCGGACGACGGTCATGGACGGCATCAATCCATTGGCCGGAAAGATCCGCGAGAGCGGATAGGTTCTTTTCCGCCGCGAGCCACTTGGTCTCGAAGCGCCCCATCTGGCTCGGCGACGCTGCGCAATCCGACGCTGCCTTGCCGCCGACGATCCAGCGCATCGCGGGATCATGGCGCAGGCGCTCGGCGTCGTTAACATCTTCATACCCAGCGAACCGACCGAACACCGACTGTCGCAACAAACCGACGAGAGCATGCCGGCCGTTCTTGCCCGTGCGCGCGTCGGCGAGCATCTCGCCCGCTGTCGTGGTAAGGCCGAGCGCGTCGTCGAGTTCCCGATAGGCGAGCAATCCCGCGTCGGAGGTGACCACCGATCCGCGAAAATGGAGCATTAGCCGGCGGTCGAAATCGAGCCTGAGAACCTTGCCATTCGATTCACCCGCCGGGTTCGCCATGACAGCCTCATTCGATCCAGAATAACATGCTGATTATGTCAGCTGAATCGCGGCCCTGCGCCGCAAATTAGTGCGCCATCCGGCGGATGCGGGATAAAATTTAAGGTCAAGGCCGATCCGGGGCCCAAACCCTCCGTCGCCGTCAGATGGCCTTGAGATGCACGGAACACCGGCTATGAAAAAAATCATCTCTGAAGGCCGTGCGGGTGAGAGTACCTCGCTTTAAGTTGAAAGAGTCCTGCCAGCCATGCTGGCGAAGCCATCTCCCAAATCGCTCGGAACTGCGCCTTGTGTGTTGACCTGAAAAATCGTTAGCGCCCGGACGGATTTCGCACATAAGCGCGAAAGGATGCGACGCCGTTAGATTTCCTATTTTTCCGGGTTTCGATTATCGGTGAGTTCCAGCAGGAGATGGACGAGCTCAGCCTGGCGGTGCGTTCGGGTTTTCTCAAAAATGCTGGAGAGTTGCGAGCGGGCTGTCGCGACCGAGATTCCGCGCCTTTTTGCCGCCGCCTCGCGGCCATCACCCTTGACGATCTCGGCGGCCAGCCCCGCCTCGGCCGCGGTCAGGCCGTAGCGCTTGTGCAAATCTTGAGCGAGGCGCTGCTGACTGAGCTCCGGGTCGGCTATGGTGACGATCGCGACCGGCGCCCGCAATCCTAGCCAAGAAATCTCGGTGGCGGGGTTTTTGGATCGAAGCGGCGTCACCGTGAGCCTGAGAGCGGCACGCTGCGAACCGCGCTGCACCTCGAATTCGCCGCCAAGCCGCCCGCGTATGGATCCGATCGCGCGCCCGCAGGAGCCGATCAGCCGTCGCAAGGAGTTGGCGCCGTCCGACGTGGCGAGACATCCACCCTTGAGAACAAGCCCTTCGCCGGCATCGAGCAGGCTCCGCGCCGCGGCGTTGATGAAAAGCACATTGGCGTCGGCGTCGACCAGGACGGCTCCCTGGTGCATGCCTTCGAACCGCTCAGGCATGGGACCCGTGCACATGATTGAGCGTCCAAAGCTGGCGGTGGATGCGCAGGGCGCGTGCGATGTGGGGGACCGCCGCCTCGAAGAGGCGAATCTGTTCGTTCGTCAGGGCTTCGTCGCCGCGCGGGTTAATGACGCAAATCATTGACGAAACCTGGTCTTCGACGCGCAAATTGGCGCCAAGCATCGCGAGGCTGTACTCTGCGGGTTTCCACCATTCGTTGAATATGGGCGTTTTGGCGAAGTCCCGCGGAGCCATGAGGGTATCGAGCGAGTACACGGCCCCGACGGGCTGAGCCCAGCATCTGGCCCAAAGAGGATTGTGATACGCCCAGTAATTCTTATAGCTGGCGTCCAACTCGGCAATTGTCCGGCGCGAGATTGAATCGAAGATATTTGTGCACCTGTCCATGGTCGCGATGATGGACTGCATCGTTCCCGTAAGTTTGCCAAGCCGTTCGAGAACCGTTGGCCAGAGCGTGCAATCGAGCACCGCCGCGTAGACGAGATCGATGAGGGCGATGAACTCGTCGTCGTCGTTCATGGCACCTCACCTTTGGTGCGAACGGACCGGGTGCCAACAGCTATGAGAGACACCCTTTGGTTCCCCTTTCGGATTTGCGCGGATGTCTTGAAAACACCGCACTCCAGGAAATCCTCAGCCACTTTTCGCAGCCATGGCAAAACGAAAATCGGGCAAGGACCCGGCGATCCCTGCGGCGATTCCAACCAGAACAAAACAATCTGGCCTTGTCCCTTCCTTGCCGCCCCTTCCTTGCCGCGCCACCAGCGCATTTCATCGCCGAGACCCTAAACCGGCTCGCGAAGTCTGGCAATCTTTCGACATAGGACGAATGTCCGATGCGTCGGATAATCGTTTGCGATAACTATCACCTCATCGAATGAGACGGCGTTCCTCCCAGTCCTCATTCCAGTAAGTTTAATAACCGACCAGTAAGTTTAATAACCGAGCAATTTCTAAATGTTTTGGCCGCCGGTACACCGGAATTGTCCGCCAGTCTCTGGCGGGGGAGCGGTGGACCGGCGGCATTGCATTTTAATTCTTGAAATTTCAGGTTTTTTCCGTTCCCTCAGGTCATTGATCCGGCTTATGGTTCCAGCGCGGTCACTTGCCAATGTGATGAGTTAGGTCCCTGCCCAGCAGGCACGCCAGGCCGGCTGCCAGCGAGCCAGCGGCGCAGAAAAGCACTGGACCAGCGCGCCACGGCGCGGTCGTGCCGGAGCCAACCCTCGATATGGCGGTGACGGGGCCTCGCACCGGGCTCGGCCAAACGCTCAAAGGTCAGAATAGACCAGCGGCACATCATCGCAAATGTCACTTCCGGATGGAATTGGAAGCCATAGGCCTTTTCACGATAGCGGAAGGCCTGCGCCTCGAAATCCTGGCCCTTGGCCAGGAGGGTTGACCCCTGCGGCAAATCAAAACCTTCCCGGTGCCATTGATAGACGTGGTTGGGGAACCGGCATTCGCAGATGCGATGCCCGTGTTCCGTCGGATGGATGGGATAATAGCCGACTTCCACACGGCCTTGCGGGTGGCGGCGGACGCGGTGACCGAGATGGCGCGCGAGCATCTGGGCGCCAAGGCAAATGCCAAGAAACGGCGTGTCTTCCTTGAGCGGAACTCCGATCCAGTCTATTTCGCGGCGCAACCAGCCGTCTTCGTCATTCACGCTCATCGGACCGCCGAAAACGATCACACCGGCATAATCTTTCAGTGTTTTCGGAAGCGGATCGCCGAAAGGGGGACGCCGGCAATCGAGCTCGCATCCTTGGGCGCGCAAAAGACACCCGAGCCGCCCGGGAGAGGAATGTTTTTGATGCAGGATGATAAGAACCCTGCGCCGAAGGTCGGAACCAGCTGGCATTGCTTCGCAATTTAAATAAATCAAACCGGACCTTATGGGAGCCGAGCCCGATTTTGCTGCAACCGCGAAATAAACGCCAAAACTACGGACTTTGGCAAAAATGGCAAGAACAAAACACTGGCTCTGTTCAAGAATCCGGGCACGATCTCGCTGCGCCCCCTGATCAACCCGGCATAACCGGCTTCCGCGACCTCCAGGGAGGTTGTACCTGGGAGACGCGTGAGGTCCATGGCGGGGCCAATCCCCGCCCGGGCCTGAAAACCCGTCTTGGTGTAGCCAGGACACAGCGCGGAGACCGTGACGCCATCCGGGCGCAATTCCCGGCAAAGCGCTCGGCTAAACGAGAGAACGAAGGATTTCGAGGCATAATAGGCGGCCATGCCGGGACCGCCCGGGAAATAGCCGGCGATCGACGCGACATTCAAGATTTTTCCGTGGCCTTCGCGAATCTTGAGGAAGGAAGCGCAGCGTTATTTCGAGGAGTGCTCGAATATTCAGATCGATGAGCGCGAGCTGCTCAGATACTTCGAGGCTTGCAATCTGCCCGGCCAGGCCGAAACCGGCATTGTTCACGAGAATGTGGGGCCTCGCGCCTTCGGCTTCGACGGAAGCGGCGAGTTTTGCCACCGCGCCCGGCTCGGTGAGGTCGCACGCCAGCACCGAAGGCCGCCGTCTCCCCGAGGCTGCGATTTCGTCCGCGAGCGCTTCGAGCTTGGCGCGGCTGCGCGCGATAAGAGCAAGATCATGACCATGTTTTGCAAAGACTCGGGCAAGATCGGCGCCGATCCCGCCGGAAGCGCCTGTAATGACCGTGACCGGGCGCGCTGTCACGCCAGATTCAGGCTGCGGGTCCGTCGTGGCATGGGTCACGGCGTCTGTAAAACCTGCCTCGCTCATGCCTTGCCCTTCGCGGCAGCGGACCAGGGGCCTTCGAAGGGGACAGCCTCAGCCCGCGGGGTTCGCCCGGCCACGCGCTGGCGCAGCAAAACCCTGTCGCGCGTCGAAACGCCGAGAAGTTCCGCGATCCGCCAAATCGTATTTTCCTCGAATTCATCGGCGGCACCATCCGCATAAGCGATGTCCCACAGCATCTCCACGATTTTTTGGCGGCCGTCGTCGTCGAGGGCGCGCTTCAAGACACTGGTGAAATGGTAGAAATCCACGGCTTCGCGGTCGCTTTGCTCCGCCAGCGCGATCAATTCCGTGGCCGCTTGGGGGTCAAGGCCGAAACGCTCCCCGATGATTGTCTTCAGGCGGCGCCGTTCGGCGAGGTCCGTATTGCCGTCGACATTGGCGACGTGAATGAGCAAGGCAACCGCGGCGAGACGGTAATCCTCCTCGTCAAAGCGCCGGGAGAGCGGCGCCGTCCCGCTGACTTCGGCGATAAAATTCTTCAAAACGTCCAACATCGCGGCTCTCCACTCCCGGGTTTCAGTAAATATAGGAGCCCGCCGTGAAAAACGCATCCGGGCCCGTCAACGCAGCAGCAGACACGTCCGGTAACCTTCCGGCCGATGATAGGCATGCCGCATGTCGTGGATCCAGGCTTGGCATTGGCGCCGCGTCGGAAAACAGAGTTTTTCGTCCCGCCAGTCGACGAGCCTTTGGCCAAAACTGTCGGTATAGGGGCGGCCGCCGGAAAAATGGCCGAGCCAAACGGAGGGCCAGGGCAATACATCGGCCGTGGGCAGGAGCGGCGCCCAGAAGGGCGCCCCGGCGGAACAGGCGACGCCAGGGCCCTCCGGATATTCTGCGGCGGCAGGCGACGGGACGAACGCATAGTCGGCGGCGTGAGCGCTGCCCGCACCGCTCGATGCGAGGGCGAATGCCAAATACCGAACCGCGGCGCGCGCGCGCTCGCAAGATGCCATCATTGTTTTCCTTGTCCGGGCCCGCTGAGCGAAAGGTTGGCACGTAAAGACACCGCTCCCGCTTCAGTACCCAAAAGGAGCGCTGCACTCAAGTCGCGGTCCGGCCAAGCGCGTTCATCGTCGCTAGCCATTTCTCGCGTTTGGCGTCGCTCATCGCCTCGACCATTCCGACGAGGCTTTCCTTGATCGGCGCGATCCCGCAAAATCCAAGGATATTGCGCTCCAAACTCCGCAGCCCATTTGCGCCGAAATACCAGCGGTAAATGAAAGCCGGCATGCCCATGGTGACGATGACGCGGGCGCTTTTGCCCTTGAGCAGCTTCCTCATCTTTACCGCGGCGGGATCGGTCAATTCAAAGGCAAAGCCGGGACGGAAAATGTGTTCGAGAAACCCCTTCAGCAGGGCAGGCATGGATCCAAGCCACAAGGGATAGATGATCACGAGGTGATCGGCATTCGCGATGGCGTCTTGGGCAGGCTGCAGAATCGATGGCGGCGAACCGCTGTTGAATTCCTCTTTCGTGCGCAACAGCGGAAAGTCATGGTGCGCGATCTCGATGCGCTGGACTTGGTGTCCGGCCGCTTCGGCGCCTTTCGCATAAGCATCGGCGAGGGCATGGCAGAGATGATGTCCGGCGGGATCCGGATGGCCTTGAATGATCGCGATCCGCCGGGTCACGGGCCTGTTCTCCTCATTGCTTCACCCCATCGCCGCGGCAATGCAAATTACGCCCCATCGATGGCATTTTGATGTGTGCGCCTCATCGATCCGCCGCACGCCCGGCCGGTTCTCAACTGGTCTTCAACACCACCCTGAACCGGGCTCCGCCGCTTATCATGCGGTCGTAGGCTTCGGCCGCGCGTTCGAGCGGAAACTCCTCGATCATCGGCCGGACTCCCGCCAAAGCGCTGAAAGCCAATGTATCCTGCGAATCGGCCGAGGTCCCCGAGGACCAGCCCTGAACTGACCGTCGCCCCATGATGAACGGGGTGACGGGTATCTCTGCGTCGCTGTTTTTAACTAGGCTGGCCGCTTGCGGCTTCAACCGCGCAACCGCGCTTGCGTCCCGGTGCCAGGTGCTGCATGACGTTTTGGCGGGTCGCGAGCCCCGGCCCAAATTTCGCAAAGGCGGAACATTGTCTCGGGCCAGACAAATCCGATAGAAGCGGCGGAGACTCGCCCGCCGAAACAAAGCGCCTTCCGGTCCGCTCGGGCCGCCGGACGCTATTTGGAACTGCAATGAAATTTACCCTTTCCTGGCTCAAGGACCATATCGAGACAGATGCCACGCTCGATGAGATTGTGGCGGCGCTCACCCAAATCGGCCTTGAGGTCGAACATGCCGTAGACCCTGCAGCCGCGCTCAAGGATTTTGTCATCGCGCAGGTCCTCGACGCCAAGCCTCATCCCAATGCCGACCGGCTGCGGGTTTGTCTTGTCGATGCGGGCGGCGCCGCCCCGGTGCAGGTCGTCTGCGGCGCGCCGAATGCGCGGACCGGCATGAAATCGGTGTTTGCCGCGCCCGGCACTTTCATTCCCGGCAAGAAGATGACCCTTGGCAAGGGGGTGATCCGGGGCGTCGAATCGCTCGGCATGCTGTGTTCGGGCGCCGAGCTCGAAGTGTCCGATGACCATGACGGCATTCTCGATTTGCCCGAGACGGCGCCGGTTGGCGCGGCTTATGCCGCTTGGGCGCTTCTCGATGACCCGGTCGTCGAGATCAATCTTTTGCCCAACCGGCCCGACGCCGCGGGCATCGAAGGAATTGCCCGCGATCTCGCGGCGATGGGGCTTGGCAAGCTGAAAAGCGCGGCGATCGTGCCGGTCGAAGGCCAATTTCCGTGTCCGGTCGGTGTCCGGCTCGATTTCGAGGCCGGCGACGCGCATCTTGCGCCCGCCTTCGCGCTGCGCCTCGTCAAAGGCGTTCGCAATGGGCAAAGTCCGCCGTGGATGCAGCGGCGGCTCCTTTCGATCGGGCTGCGGCCGATCAATGCGCTCGTCGATATTACGAATTACCTGACCTTCGACCGCGCCCGCCCGCTCCACGTCTTCGACGCCCAAAAAATCAAGGGCAACCTCACCGTGCGCCGCGCCACGCCGGGCGAGGAGCTGATCGCGCTCGATGGCCGGACCTACCGGCTTGACGCCGGCAATGTCGTCATCGCCGACGATGCGGGCGTCGAATCGCTTGCCGGAATCATGGGCGGGCAAGCTTCGGGCTGCGACGCGACGACGACCGAGGTCCTGATCGAGTCGGCCCTCTGGGATCCCGTGAATATCGCCCGCAGCGGGCGCGGTCTTAGCATAAATTCGGATGCCCGCTACCGGTTCGAACGCGGCGTCGATCCGGCGTTCCTTTTGCCTGGACTTGAACTTGCGACGCGGCTGGTGATGGAGCTTTGTGGGGGTTCTGCCTCGCAAATCCTTCTTGCGGGACGGATTCCGCAGCCCGACAAGCGTATCGTCTTCCCTTGGAGCGAGGTGAAGCGGCTGACGGGACTCGAACTCGACAGTTCGGAAATGGCCGGCATTCTCGAGAGCCTCGGGTTTGAACTTGCCAATTTAGCGGGAAACGCCGGCGAGGTGGTGGTGAAGGTGCCCTCGTTCCGGCCCGACATCGAGGGAAAGGCCGATCTCGTCGAGGAAATCCTACGTATCGCGGGGCTTGACCGCGTTCATTCGGCCCCATTGCCGCGTCTATCGGGGCACCAGGTTGCCGCCCCGGTCCTGACTTTGCTGCAAAAACGGGTCAAAAGCGCCAAACGGGCGCTCGCCGCCAACGGTCTCGTCGAAGCGGTGACTTGGTCTTTTGTCTCGCAGCAGCGCGCGCAGATGTTTGGCGGGGGCGGGGCGTCCTTGGCGCTCGCCAATCCGCTTGCCCCGGAACTTTCCGATATGCGGCCGAGCCTCTTGCCAGGGCTGATCGGAGCGGCGCAACGCAACGCCGACCGCGGCTATGGCGACGTCGCTCTTTTCGAAGTGGGGCAAATCTTTTTAGGCGATGAAGAAGCAGGTCAAAAAATCGCCGTCAGCGCGATCCGGCGCGGCATGGCCAAGGAAGGAGGGCCCGGAAGGCATTGGTCGCTCGCCCCCGCGGGGGTCGATCCCTTCGACGCCAAAACGGATGTTTTCGCTCTTCTTTCAGCGCTCGGCGTTGCCGCCCCCGGTTTGCAGCTCGTTGCCGGCGGGCCCGCTTGGTTTCACCCGGGGCGCTGCGCAACGATCCAATTTGGGCCAAAAAATGTCATTGGCGCGTTTGGCGAGATCCATCCACGCACCCTCGAAGCCATTGGTGCCGAGGGGCCGGTCGCCGGATTCGAAGTGCTCCTCGATGACATACCGGCGCCGAAATTGAGGCTCACTAGAAACAAACCGAAGCTCGAACTTCCGGAGCTCATGCCCGTGCAACGCGACTTTGCCTTCCTGGTTGATCCATCGGTGAAGGCAGCCGACATCGTGAGGGCCGCCGCCGCGGGTGAGCGCGTGCTCGTCGCGGACGTCGGTGTTTTCGATGTCTATGAAGGCAAAGGCATCCCGGAAGGCAAGAAATCGGTCGCCATATCCGTCACCTTGCAACCGCGCGAGAAAACTTTGACCGAGGCCGAGATCGATGCCGCTGCCGGCAAGATCGTCGCCGAAGTCATCAAAAGAACCGGCGCGAGCCTGAGAGGATGAAGCCTTGCGATTTATCGTGCACAGTGTTTTCGCCGCTGCCTTGATCGCGGCCCCGGCTTGTTCAAAAGCCGCTCCACGCAGCATCGACGAGTGCGAAAAAATTCAGGCGGCGGACGCCTATAATCAATGCCTGGCCTTATTCGGCCCGGTCGCGCGCAGCCATACTATTACGCGGGCGAGCGAGGACAGCAGCAACCAAGATGCGGGGGCGGCGGCCGACGGTCCCGCGACCAATGTCGCAGCTGCCCAGGATGAGGAGTTGAGCCGCGGCCATGGCCGTCACCACAGACATGGTTGGGCGAGACATCATGGGGCCGGTCATCATGGGGCCAGTCATCATTGGGCCAGTCATAGCGGGACGAGACACAGCCATTGGCACCACACAACGGCGACGGCGCACCGGCATGGCAAAAGAACAACCATGGCGTTCATCCCCGGTTCGAGCCGCTCGCGCCTGCGTTAGGCTGCCTGGACAGCGCCCTCGCGGCGAGGATTTGCAGCGCGCGGCTAACGGCGGCCTGCACGCCGGCTTTGGAGAGAGCGGCGTGAGAAGGGGCCGCGCATTCTAGATAATATTGGCCTCTCGGTCGCGCGAGAGACGGGCCGCCGGCGGGACAGGGCTCTTGGCCAGCCGCCGGCTTGACGGGCGATCCCGGCCGCACATCGCGCGGGGGCCGCATCTCCGAGAGGGCCGCTCAAAATCGAGACGAGCCGGAAATCCAGGGCCGCCGCCGCAACGGAGCCTTGAGACACATAGGCGTGCCGCAAGGCCGTCCCCGGGGGCTTGCTTTCGTTCTTCCGCCGCGACAATCAAGGACCGCGGCCACGCCCCATGAAAACCTTTCCCGAAGGCGTCCCCGCGGCCCCGATCGGAGGGGGATCACGCGCGGGATCGACCCGTTCCCGCCGTTTGGAGCGTAATCCGCTCAGATTGAATTCGGAATTTTTTCGGAAAACCGGTTTCCCACTTTCGCGGATCATGCTCAGAGCATGTTCCGAAAAAGTTGATCGACTTTTTCGATCACAACATGCTCCAACTCTTTGAATCTGAGCCTAGACTAGTGGTCCGAGTCATCTAAAGCGTCGGGTATAGACGCTTGAGTTTGATGCGGGCGTCATCGGTCGTGAACTGCCAGTCAACTTAGGCGTGGGGGGCATTGCGATCAGCCTCCCATGCGGCGACTTGGTGGATGAGGATTTGCTTGTCAGGGATGCGGCGGTCGAGACATTGCGACGTGAGAACGGCGAGTTCGGATTCCGCCATATCGAGCCAACTGCCGTGCTTTGGCGTATAATGCCATTCGAACCGCTCGACGAGACGTCTTGCCTTGTCTGGTTGAAAAGCCTCGTACAACGATGCTGGTTTGTGAGTGTTGAGATTGTCCTGCACCAGAACGATCTTCTTGGCATTCGGGAAGTGACGGTCCGATAGATCCTCGAGTGCATGAGCGTAATCGATGGCGGTGCGCCGATCGGTGACTTTGACGCGCCGCCACCCTTCGAGCGGGGCGAACATCATGAACAGATTGGCCGTGCCGTTGCGTTCGTATTCGTAATCGCGGCGCGCCGGGTGTCCCGGCTTCATCGGGATCGGCGCCCGTCTGTCGGCAAGCAATTGTTTTGACGTCTCGTCCAGACAGACTAGCGGACACTCTCCGTCGTGTGGCCGTTTGTAGACGACCAGAATATCCTCCATCGCCGCTACGAATGCGCTGCTTGCTTGCGGCGGGATGACCCATTGCTGCACAAGATGAGGCTTGAGCTCATTTTTTTTAGAACGCGCCCAATCGTATTGTCGCTCGCGTGATCCACGATGTTCAATTCGACGACTTTGCTTTCCAGCAAGCGCAGCGTCCATTTCGCGCGGCCTTCGGGAGGTTGTGAGCAGGCCAAGGCAATGAGCCGGGCCTCTTTCTCGCCGTCGAAGATGCGCGGAACGGGCGGCGTCGCGCGTTGCTTGCGGTTCAACACCGCGTCCATGCCACCCTGCGCAAATTGCTGTCGAACACGGGCGCACATCATCGGATATGTGCCCAAAGCTTCGGAAATTTTTGGATCGTTCCACTTCGGCCCCAACGGGCTTTCATCGGCCTGCAAGAGTATCCGCGCCTTAAGCTGCTTCTTGGCCGGGCTCTTGCCTTTCCGGGTTAGCTCTTCGAGCCGCTTCCGTTCATCCGCGCTCAGTTCGACAACATAGCGCTTCTTGCTCATCCTCGCCTCCGTCGCTTCGAATCGCGACAAAAGCGAATCATCTATTCCATACAATTTAGTTAACGCAGACCACTAGTCCTTATCGATCAAATGAGTCCATTTGATCGGGATGCGCTCTGGGAAAAATTCCCGCAACAGAGGAGAGTTTTTCTCGAAAGTCCGGGGAAGTCTTGGCGTGGATCTTTGGCTAAGACAACATTATAATTCATCAAAATTATACAAGACAAGACGAAGAGTTCCGTTATATATAATGAATTATTCCTTTGACTCCTAGGATAGATAAAGTGTATCTATGCAACAGCTCAAAATTGTTTTGCGCGCGAGTCACGATTTTCTATTGCCTCTCGCATTTTATGAAATTAGTCTTCGTCATTGTGCGGGGAGAAGCATCATGCGGCGGACGGCGGGCGCCGGGAGAATTTTGGGCCTTGGCGCGGCGTTTTGGTCATCGGGAACGGCGCTAAGTTTCGCGCAAACCGCGACGCCTGCTCCAGCGGCGGCGATCGAACTGCCGGAGGTGGAGGTGGTCGCGACCTCACCTTTGCCGGGCGGCGGCGAAAATCGCGACAACATTCCGGGCATGGTGCAAAGCGTGCCGGCAGCGGATTTCGCCCGCACCAATTCGCAAAATGTGACCGATACCCTGCAGCAGCAAATCCCCGGTGCCGTGTCGATTGATGTCAACGGCAATCCTTTCTCGCAGGATTTGTTCTATCGCGGCTTTGTTGCCTCGCCGAGGCAGGGCACGCCGCAGGGCCTCGCCGTCTATCAGAACGGCATCCGCGTCAATGAAGTTTTCGGCGACACGGTCAATTGGGATCTCATTTCACCGCAAGCCATCTACCGAACCGATATATTCACGAACAATCCGGTCTTCGGCCTCAACGCCCTTGGCGGCGCGGTCAGCCTCATCATGAAGAACGGTTTCCTCTGGCAGGGGTTTACGACCCAGATCATGGGCGGCTCCTTCGGCCGCGTCAGCGGGCAGTTCGAATATGGCAAAGAGATCGACGATTATAGCCTCTATGTCACGGGCGACGCGACGCGGGACGGCGGCTGGCGGTTTTTCTCGCCTTCAACGCTTTATCGTGTCTATGGTGATCTTGGCTACCGCTCGCAAGGCAATGAGTTTCATTTCGTCGCGTCGGGCGCCCGCGACACGCTTGGCGTCATCGGCCCCACGCCGATCGGCCTGCTCGCTCAAAATCAAAGCGCCGTGTTCACCTCGCCGCAGATCACGACCAACACCGTGGGCTCTGTCGCGTTCAACGGCCAATTCAACATCAATCCGCAATGGTCGGTCGCGAGCAATTTTTACATACGCAGCTACGAGCAGTATCATACCGACGGCAATGATTCAGATCTTCAGAATTGCGGCGGCACCCTTTGTCTCAACCCCAGTAATTTTCCGAGTGTGGCGCCCGGAAGCGCGTTCTTCATTCTGGGTCAGAACGGCCAGCCGATACCTTTTTCCCCCAATGCCATTTACGGGACCATCGACCGCACCTCGATCCATGCGACAACCTTCGGCACGGCGCTGCAAGCAACCGACAATGACAAATTCTTCGGGCACGACAATTATCTCACCTTTGGCGCCAGCGTGGACCGCAGCCTGCTCAGCTTCAACACCACGAGCCAGCTTGGCACCATCTTCCCCGATCTTGTTGTCGGAAATGGCGCTTTCCCGGGGTCTGGCTCGATCATCAGCACCGAGGGGCGCATTGGCTATGTGCCAACCTTTCTCACCGGCAATACGACCTATTACGGCGTCTACGCCCTCGACACTTTCAGCATTACGCCGGAACTGGCACTGACGGGCGGGGCGCGGCTCAATATCGCGCAGATCCAGACGCTGGACGCGACGGGCCAGGCACCGGAACTCAACATCAACGACACGTTTTCGCGAATCAATCCGGTCATCGGCTTGACCTATAAAATCTTGCCGACGGTCACTGCCTATGGCGGCTATTCCGAGGCGAACCGCGCGCCGACGCCGCTCGAACTCGATTGTGCCAATCCAAACCACCCGTGCCTTCTTGAAAATTCGCTCGCGTCGGATCCACCCTTGCAGCAAGTGGTGGCGCATACCTTCGAAGCTGGCCTGCGTGGCGGTCAGGCCGTGTTCGATACGGGCCGCGTGGACTGGAAGGCCGGCTTGTTCCGCACGAACAGCACGAACGATATCGTTTCGCTCGCGAGCACGATCACTGGGCTTGGTTATTTCGCCAATGTGCCGTCAACCCTGCGGCAGGGCGCCGAGGCCGAGGCAACCTTCTCCTATGGCCATCTCTCGGCCTATGTGAATTATGCTTTTGTCGATGCGACCTATCAGTTCTCTGGAACCTTGGCGTCGCCAAACAATCCCTTCGCCAATGCGGATGGAAATGTATTTGTGAGGCCGGGTGATCATATCCCGGGCATTCCGCGCCATCAGGTCAAGTTCGGCGGCGATTATGCATTCACGCCCAAATTCAAATTCGGCGCCGATGTGATCGTCGTGGGCGCTCAATATTTTGTTGGCGACTTTGCCAATCAGAACCCGCAACTGCCGCTGTATTGGGTGGCTAACTTGCATGCGTCCTATCAAATGGACGAGCATGTTCAGTTCTTCGGGCTTATCAACAATCTCTTCAACAACAGAAACGCGACCTATGGCACCTTCTTCGACACAGGCACGGATGCGCAGCTCGCGACGCCGGTCAATTTCACCTCCAATGCCCGCATGGTCACACCCCTGCAGCCGATTTCTTTTTATGGCGGCGTGAAGGTGACCTTTTAGCGGGTGACCGCCACGGGCGGCGGGCCTCCTTGCAAGGCTTGTCACCGCCGCGGATACGAGGATATCCCGGCGCGGGCCTTTCCTTCGCAAAAGCCATGCGCTAATTCTTGAGGGTTGCCAAAAGGGCAACTACGGCACCGCGCATGTTGGGATTTCCATGACGAACCAGGCCCGCTTCACGATCAACAGTCTTTTGGAAGGCAAGAGCGCGCTTGTCGAAATCACCCCGGTCGCAGCCGGTGAAAGTCAGCCCGGAGGCGCCAAACTCCAAGGATCGAAGGGATTAGGCCTCGAAATTGGAAATATTGCGGAACTGCCAGATGCCGAGGATTACGCAAGCCACGAATTTTATATTGCCAATTTCACCCCATCGGAAATTGCCTACTGCGCCAAACAGCCCGAGACAAAGGCGGCCTTTCAAGGGCTCCTCGCGGCCAAGCGCGCCATCATCAAATCCGGTGCCGTCAGCGTCCCTCCGGAAGAAGGCCCTCGCAGCGTCGAAATCAGCTTTGACGGCGAAGGCAGGCCGACCCATCCTGGCTGCCTCTTATCGATCAGCCATACGGGCACGATAGGTGCGGCGATTTGTTTTTGGCTTGGCGGGCTTGCCTGGCCGGTCCCGGCGGCCGCGGCCGGTGCGCCGGTCCGCTCTCACTTGGTGACCTTTCCGCTCAGAACAAGAATATTCGCGTTTCTGATTTTGTTGTCGCTGTTAATCATTTTCGCATTGGGACTCTGGAAGGTGCTCGATATTGTCCATGGCGGGAGGCCGTGACCGCGATCGCGTTCGATCGCGCCTGTCGAACGGGTCACCGCGAACCGGGATCTACTCGATCTCTTCGGCTGCTTCGCAAGCCGCGTCGAGTGAGCCAGCCAGGCTCAGCCATTCGTCTTCGGCAGCCACGAGCAAGCGCTCGAGTTCGCCACGCTGAGCGGACAGGAGCGCCGCCTTTGCGGGATTTTTGGTGAAGGCGGCGGGATCTGCGAGCGTCGCGTCGATACGCGCCATGAGATCGTGAAATTTGCGCATTTTTTCCTCGATCGCCGCAATGCGCTTGGCGGATTGGGCCGCGTTTCTTCCGGCCTGGCGGTTGTCTTGACGGACCGGCATCGCTTGCCGGGATTCGCCACGCGCTGTCTTGTTTTGCCGGCCATTGCCGCCGCCGGCCCGCTCAAGGACGAATTTGTTGTAGTCGTCGCTGTCGCCGTCGAATGGTTTGACCGTGCCCGCGTCCACGAGCCAGAGGCGGTCGGCACAAGCATCGAGCAGATATTTGTCATGCGAGACCAGAATGACGGCGCCGGAAAAGTCATTGATCGCCTCGATCAAGGCGGCGCGGCTGTCGATGTCGAGATGATTGGTCGGCTCGTCGAGGATTAACAAATGGGGTCCATTGAAACTTGCCAGCCCCAAAAGAAGGCGGGCTTTTTCGCCTCCCGACAAGAGCGCGGCCTTTGTATCGGCTTTCACATTCGGAAAACCAAGCTGCGCGCATTTGGCCCTGATCTTTGCTTCGGTGGCCTCGCGCATGAGCGAGGCGACGCATTGATAAGGGGTCGCGTTCGGATCGAGATCGTCGATTTGATGCTGGGCAAAGAATCCCACCTCCAATTTCGACGAACGGCGGATACTTCCGCCTTGGGCTTTCAGCCGGCCGGAGACAAGCTTCGCGAAGGTCGATTTGCCATTGCCATTAGCGCCCAATAGGCCAATCCGGTCGTCGTCCGAAATGCTGAGGGAGAGCCGCCGCAAGACCGGTTCCTCGCCATATCCCACGCTTGCGTCCTCCATCGCGATGAGCGGCGGGCTCAGGGGCCTTGGCGGCGAGGGCAGATGGAAGGGCAGGACCTGCCCGTCGACGATGGCCGCCACGGGCTCCATCTTGGCGAGCATCTTGAGGCGCGACTGGGCTTGCGCCGCTTTGGTTGCCTTGGCGCGGAAGCGATCGACGAAGGACTGCAAGTGCCTGCGCTGGTCGTCTTGTTTCTTTTTTTGTTTGAGCAAGAGCGCTTGCTGTTCACGCCGCTGCCGCTCAAAACTCGAATAATTGCCGCGCGAAAGGGTGAGCTTGGCTTGGTCGAGGTGCAGGATATGATCGCAGACGGCATCGAGCAAATCGCGGTCATGGCTGATCACGAGGATCGTTGCGCGATAGCGGCGAAGATAGTCGATCAGCCAAAGCGTGCCTTCGAGATCGAGGTAATTGGTCGGCTCGTCGAGCAGCAAAAGATCCGGCTGGGAAAACAAAACGGCGGCGAGGGCGACGCGCATCCGCCAGCCGCCGGAAAAGTGATCGAGCGGCTTTTGCTGCGCCGCTTCATCGAAGCCGAGGCCGGCGAGAATATTCGCCGCGCGCGAGGGTGCCGCATGCGCCGAAATATCGAAAAGGCGCGTTTGGATTTCGCCGATGCGGGCCGGATCGGTCGCGGTCTCGGCTTCCGCCAGCAAGCGGGCGCGCTCGAGATCGGCGGCAAGCACGAAATCGATCAGGCTTTGCGGCCCGCCCGGCGCCTCCTGGTCGACACGGCCGAGACGCGACGCGCGCGGCAGCGAGATCGACCCCGATTCCGGCGCGAGCTCGCCCAAAATCATCCGGAACAAGGTTGTCTTTCCGGCACCATTGCGGCCGACGAAGCCAACGCGCGCCTGGCCAGGGAGAGCGGCTGTCGCTTTGTCGAAGAGAAGCCGCGGCCCGAGCCGCAAGGTGATATCGTTGAGATGGAGCATGCGCGCTTGTCGCCCGCCTCGGCGCGTTTGGCAAGCCCGGGCACAGCGAGTTTGGGATTAGATTGAATTGCGATTCGCGCAGGGACGGCATAATCGGCTAGAAGTCTTCTGCGTAAACGGCAAGATTGGCTGCGAGCGCCGCTGGGTCGGTGAGCGGCATTTTAGGCCAGCGCCAGCGCTGGCGCTGGCCGCGAGTCCCAACATCGAGTTCCCACTATGGAAGACGAAGAAGGCAACCGGTTTTCCGCCCGCGCGGCGCGCTATGCCCGGGTCGGCGCCAATGTCGGCGGCGTCGCCGCCAGGATTGCCGGCGCGCGTCTTCTCGGCGGCGGCGGCGCCTGGGGCAATCACGGGGCGGCTCTGGCGCAAGCGCTTGGCGGCCTCAAGGGGCCGATGATGAAGGTCGCCCAGATGATGGCGAGTGTTCCCGACCTTCTGCCGCCGGAATATGCCGAGGAATTGCGGAAGCTGCAAAGCGAGGCGCCCTCCATGGGCGCGTCCTTTGTCAAGCGGCGGATGCAGGCGGAACTCGGGCCGGATTGGCGTTCGCGGTTCGCCGCCTTCGACATTCATCCCGCCGCCGCCGCTTCGCTTGGCCAGGTGCACCGCGCGACCGCCATGGACGGCACTGCGCTCGCTTGCAAGCTGCAATATCCGGATATGAAATCGGCCGTCGAAGCCGATCTGCGCCAGCTCGATATTGTGTTCGCGCTGCACCGGCGTCTCAATCCGGTCATTGATACCAGCGAAATGACCAAGGAAATCGGCGAGCGTGTCCGCGAGGAGCTCGATTATGGCCGCGAAGCCAAACATGCCGCGCTCTATCGCGATATTCTTGCCCCTATCGAGGAGGTTCGCGTCCCTGGCGTGCGGGCGGAATTGTCAACCGCGCGGCTGTTGACCATGGATTGGCTGGAAGGCGGCAAACTGCTCGCCTTCAAACAGGCGGATGAAGCCGCGCGCAATCGGATCGCCCGTGCGATCTTCAAGGCCTGGTGGGTTCCGTTCAGCCGCTTTGGCGTCATCCACGGGGACCCGCACCTTGGCAATTACACGGTCTTCGAAGAGGGGGACGACCGGGAGGCGCAGGGCATCAACCTTCTCGATTACGGCTGCATCCGGATTTTCACGCCGAAATTCGTCGGCGGGGTGGTCGATCTCTACGAGGGATTGTTGCACGAGGATTTCGCCCGCACCGTTTATGCTTATGAAACCTGGGGCTTTCGCGGCCTCACCAAGGAACTTGCCGAAACCTTGAACATTTGGGCGCGGTTTATCTATGGGCCTTTGCTCGACGACCGGGTGCGGAGCGTCGCCGATGGCGTCGCGCCAGCGCAGTATGGCCGCAAGGAAGCCTTTGTTGTCCACCAGGCCTTGAAGAAAAAAGGTCCGGTTCTGGTGCCGCGCGAGTTCGTTTTCATGGATCGCGCGGCAATTGGTCTCGGCAGCGCTTTTCTGCACCTCGATGCGCGGCTGAATTTCTACCGCTTGTTCCATGAGATCATGGGCCAATTTTCGGCAGCCGCCCTGGCGGAACGGCAGGGCGCCGCCCTCGCCAAGGCGGGGCTGCCGGCGCCAGCGTGATGCCGGCACCGATCCATTCCAGAGTGCGTCAAGACGCCCCCGGCACGTGCCGCTGTGCATAGTTGCCCTGCACAAAAATTTGGCGTTTTCTTTCCTTTTCTCCCTTGCGCGCGACGGAAATCATTGCGAAAGCTAGAGGGAAACGAATTTCACACCCATGGCAGGCACAATGACTGAACATCATGCTCAATCCGCGGGCCATCCCGCAATGGACTACGCCGAACATGAAAAAACCTACCGGATGTTTCTCCAGGGCGTAAAATACACCGTCGCCGGCGTAGCTGTTCTGCTCATCTTGCTGGCTTTGTTCTTGGGCTAAGGTCTTGGGCAGTGGTGCCGCAGCCGCGACATGGTCTGTGGCAGGCCCAAGCTTGACCGGACTACAAAAATCGGGCTGGTTCAAAGCCTCAAGGATTCGCGGAGTCATTCATGCTGATCGCCGTTCCCGCCGAAACCGATCCCGCCGAGGGCCGTGTCGCTGCGACGCCCGAGACTGTTAAGAAATTTGTTGGCCTCGGCGGCGAGGTCAGGGTCCAAACCGGCGCCGGGCTTGGGTCCGGCATTCCGGATCAAGATTTTGCTGCAGCTGGGGCTGCGATCGTGCCCAGCACTGCTGCGGCTGTTCAAGGCGCCGATATTGTCCTGCGGGTCCGGCGGCCAAGCGCCGCGGAGATAACCGGCGCCAAGCCCGGCGCCGCTGTCATCGCGGTGATGGATCCTTATGGCCATAATGATGCGTTGCAATCCTTGGCGGCGGCGGGTGTTTGCGCCTTCGCCATGGAACTGATGCCGCGCATTACAAGGGCGCAGACGATGGATGTCCTTTCGAGCCAGGCCAATATCGCCGGCTATCGCGCCGTTATCGACGCGGCGGCCGAATATGGCCGGGTCATTCCGATGATGATGACGGCGGCGGGCATGATTCAACCCGCGAAGATCTTTATCATGGGCGTCGGGGTCGCGGGGCTGCAGGCGATCGCCACCGCGCGCAAGCTCGCTGCCATCGTGACCGCGACCGACGTCCGGCCGGCGACGAAAGAGCAAGTCGTTTCGCTCGGGGCCAAATTCATCGCCGTCGAGGACGAGGAATTCAAGCAGGCCGAGACCGCCGCGGGTTACGCCAAGGAAATGTCGGCGGAGTATAAGGCGAAACAAGCGGCGCTGATCGCTTCGCATATCGCCTCGCAGGACATTGTTATCACAACGGCCCTTATTCCCGGCCGCCCGGCGCCCGTCCTCGTCACGGCCCCGATGGTGGAATCGATGCGTCCCGGCTCGGTGATCGTCGATCTCGCCGTCGAACGTGGCGGCAATTGCGAATTGGCGAAGCCCGGCGAGACCGTCGTTTCAAGAAATGGCGTCAAAATCCTTGGCCCCTTGAATATCGCCGGACGCTTACCCGCCACGGCCTCGGCGCTCTACGCAAAAAACTTGCTGGCGTTCATCGAGACACTCATTGATCAACAAACCAAGGCGCTGGCGATCAAATGGGACGATGAACTCGTCAAGGCAACCTTGCTCACCAAGGATGGAGTCCTCGTGCATCCGAGCTTTCAAGGCGGGGGCTGAGCATAAGATCGCAGGCCAAGGATCCAAGGTCTCAATCGAAAAGAAAATCAAGGAGGGCATGAGATGGCAACCGATATCGATCCACAGTTGCTCGAGAAAATACAGGCCGCTGCGGAGGCGGCGCGGCACTCCGCGGATGTCGCGCAGAGCTATGCTGAGCAGCTTGCGGTCGGCGCCGCGGCGGCCAGCGGCGGGGCGATCGATCCTTTCATTTTCCGGCTGGCGATTTTCGCGCTTGCGGTCGTCGTCGGCTATTACGTCGTTTGGGCGGTGACCCCGTCGCTGCACACGCCGCTCATGTCGGTGACCAACGCGATCTCCTCGGTCATTGTCGTTGGCGCCCTTCTCTCGGCGGGCATTGATGCAAGCGTGGGCGAGGGTTCAGGCATGGCCCGCGTCTTCGGTTTCCTCGCGCTAACCCTTGCTTCGGTTAATATTTTTGGCGGCTTCCTCGTCACCGAACGCATGTTGTCGATGTTCAAGAAGAAGGGCTGAATCGATGTTGAATGGAAATATCGCGGCCCTTTTATACCTTATCGCGGGGGTGCTCTTCATCCTTGCCTTGCGCGGCTTGTCGTCGCCAGAGACGGCCCGGCAAGGCAATCGTTTCGGCGTCATCGGCATGGCGATCGCAGCGGGGACAACGCTCCTCTATCAGCTGCCGTGGGGATTTTTGTCATTCCTGTGGGTTCTGCTGGCCGTCGGGATCGGCGGCAGCATTGGTGTTTGGCGGGCCCGCACCATCCAGATGACGGCGATGCCCCAACTCGTCGCTTTGTTCCACGCCCTGATCGGCTTGGCGGCGGTGCTCGTCGCCGCGAGTGCGCTTTACGCGCCTCAAGGCTTCGGTCTCGGCGTGCCGAATTCAATTCATGGCTCGACGCTGTTCGAAATGTCGCTGGGTGCCGCGATCGGTGCGATTACCTTCACGGGTTCGGTGATCGCTTTCTTGAAGCTCGACGGACGGATGACCGGCAGCCCCATCCTCCTGCCCAACCGGCACGCCATCAACGTTGGGCTTGGCATTTTGCTCACGATTTTCATTTTTGCTTTCATTCCAACCGAAGCCCATTTCGTATTTTGGCTGATCGTGCTGGTGTCTTTCGCCCTTGGCGTGCTGCTCATCATCCCGATCGGCGGCGCCGACATGCCGGTCGTGATTTCGATGCTCAATTCCTATTCGGGATGGGCGGCGGCGGCGGTCGGCTTCACCCTTGCCAATCTGGCGTTGATCATCACCGGCGCCCTCGTCGGCTCCTCCGGCGCTATTCTTTCCTATGTCATGTGCAAGGGGATGAACCGCTCCTTCATCTCGGTGATCCTCGGCGGCTTTGGCGGTGAAGTCGCTGCGCCCGCCAGTACCGGCGAAGTGGAGGCGCGGCCGGTGAAGCAAGGCTCGGCGGAAGATGCCGCCAAGATCCTGCTCGCCGCGAAGAAAGTCATTGTCGTGCCGGGATATGGGATGGCCGTCGCCCAGGCCCAGCATACGTTGCGGGAAATGGCCGACATCCTGAAAAGCAAGGGCATCGACATCAAATACGCGATCCATCCGGTCGCTGGACGCATGCCCGGGCATATGAATGTGCTCCTCGCCGAGGCCAATGTGCCCTATGACGAGGTCTTTGAACTCGAGGACATCAATCCAGAGTTTTCGGAGGCCGATGTCGCTTTCGTTATCGGTGCCAATGACGTGACAAACCCTGCCGCGAAGACCAATTCGTCCTCGCCGATCTATGGCATGCCGATCCTCGATGTGGAGAATGCCAAGGATGTGCTCTTCGTCAAACGCGGCCTGGGGTCCGGCTATGCGGGCGTCGAAAACGAATTGTTCTTTCGAAAGAACACGACGATGCTTTTTGGCGACGCCAAGAAAATGGTCGACAGTATCGTGAAGGCCTTGGGCTGAAAAATGTCCGCACCGCGAACGCGTGACTCTCGACCTCGATCAGGGCCAGAGTTTAGCGCTCTTCGCGGCGCAAAGTGTTGAGCATCAAGACCCTGAGCGCTTCATGTTGGAGCGGTCGGGGTCTTTTTTATTGGGTTGGGTTGTTCTTCCGCATGACCTTTTAAGGTGCCTCTCTTTCACGGTCCTCGAAGGCGGGCGTGGAGGGGTGCGAGTCGGGCGCGAAGCGGGCGGCGCCATTGCCCTCGAATTGTGCCATAGGCCGCTGGGGCCGGCGGCTGCGACGGGCCGGTGACGCGGCGAGGCGGCAGGCGGGATGACACCGCGCGTCTCGGGGACACGCGGAATCCGGGCGTCCGCAGGGATCAAACCTGCGAAATGTCCGGCCTAACCGCGCGGCCTTGTTCCGCATCCACTTGGTCGAGCAGAGGCCGGAGATGTTCCGCCATGAGGACCGCGCCCTCATCCTGGAAGATATCCGTATGCCAGCCGGGAATCCGGTGAAGAAAGATTGGGCCCTTGATGAGATTCGACCAGCCCATATTGGGGTCGACGAAGCTGGTGACCATCTCCTCGCTTTTGAAAATAACAACGTTGCCGCTGCTGGGCGAGAGTTGGAAGCGGTCTCGCGCCTCCTCAAGTGCCGGCATAAACCACCCGTTGGACCAAGCCTCCCTGGTGGACTTCGGAGGGTTGTCAATGAGACGCCAGGCATAGAGCAGGTTCAGCACCTTGGCAGCAAGAGCCTCCGAGAGCCGGAGTTCACCGCGGTAAATGCGGGCGAACCGGAACTTGAGGGCATTGAGTTCGTAGCGCAAGCGGAAGAGAATACGCCGGCCGAGCGGAAGCTGCTTTAAATAGCCAGGCAGCCAGGTGTCGGCCATCACGACAAGCGCCACAGGCTCGCCGGCCTCCCGCAACTGGTGTGCGGCTTCATAGGCGATAATTCCCGCGACACAAAGTCCCGCCAAGATATAGGGGCCGTGCGGACGCACCTCGCGGATGAGGCGCACGTAATCGGTGACGATTTCATCGAGGCCGCGGCTCGGCAACTGTCGAGGATTGTCCGGATCGAACACTTGCAGGCCAATAAACGGCCGGTCCGTCCCGATTCTCTGGGCGAGATTATAATAAATCATCGTATTGTTTATGGCGATGATGGGCGTCTTCTCGCCATGTGGCTGGATTTGAACGATATTCCAAGGTTCGAGGGGAATTTCCGTTTTGGAGATGCGGGCCGCAAGCTCGCGCACCGTCGGCGCCTGAAAAAGCGTCATGACATTGACTTTAGTGTCAAAGGTGCCGGCGATCTTGTTCACCAGCCGCATCGCCATGAGGGAATGGCCGCCGAGCTCGAAAAAATTCGAGGTGGCGCTGATGTCCGGAACTTGAAGAACGTCCCGCCAGATCGCCATCATCCTTGTTTCGATATCATTTGGCTCTTCGCGAGACGGCTCGCTTGGCGTTGGATGGGAGAGCCCGGGTGCAGCCAAATTCTCGCTGGACGGCGCAAGCTGATCGCGAACAGGAGGGGTCAAGCTGGACAATCTTGCCCCGGGATTGAAAATGGCGAGCTCGAAGGCCGTCATCAGGAATTCGAGCATTCCCTCGACTGTCCGTCTTTCGTAGAGGTCCGTATTGAATTCGACCGCGAGCCGCCAGCCATTTGGCCAGTGGACCAAGAAAAAATTAAGATCGTAGAGAGAGCCCGCCGACAGGGAAGGTTGTCCCCTGAGCTCGAAACCGCCATAGCTTCTGTGGTCCATGACATCGCGCAAGACATTGAAGTCAATGCAGATGAGCGGCGTGCGCTTGGGATCGCGCGGCGGATTGAGAAGTTCGACCAATTTGTGGAATGGCACGTGCTGATGCAGCAAGGCCTCCCCAACCGTTTCGTTCACCCGGGCTAGGAATTCCTCGAAGGACGGGTCTCCCGAGGCATCGAATCTCAGCACCAGATTGTTGAGGAAGACGCCGATCATCGCCTCGAGATCAGGATCATCCCGTCCGGCGATCTGGGTTCCGAAAACGACGTCGGTTTGGCCACTGTAGCGGGCGAGCATCGCCGCGTTCACGGCACAGGCAAAACTGAACAAAGTCAGATTGTGGTTCCGCGCCGCCTCTTCGAATTTCTCGCCAAGCGCCTGCGGCATCATGATGGCGAGGATTTCGCCGCCGCGGCCTAATTGAGTGGGGCGCTCATGATCTGGACAAATTTCGAAATAGGGCGCCCCCGCGAGCTTGCTTTTCCAATAGGCGATCTCCGCTTCGAAGCCGCTGCTGGCGAGATATTCTTTTTGCCAAAGACAATAATCGCCATATTGGAGAGGGAGCTCTGGGAGGCCGTGAGGACGGTTGCCATCGATCGCCGCAGCGATTGTGCCAAACTCATGCGCGAGATTGCGAATCGACCAGCCATCGAACGCGATCTGATGCACCGTGACCAGCAAGAACGCGTGATCGGCCGAAAGGCGCAGCAAGGTCACGCGGAGCAGCGGCAATTGCCCAAGATCAAATGGCTTGCGCGCTTCGAGGTTGCCGAGCGCCTCGGCCTGGCCGAGCTGTTCCGTCTCGGGAATGATCGTAAGGTCGATGATGGATAGGCTGAAACCATAGCGGCCCGCCACGATCTGCACGGGCTCGCCGTCTTTTTCGACGAATCTCGTGCGCAGGATCTCATGCCTGTCAATGATCGTCTGAAACGCTTGCTCGATCGTCGAAGCACTGAAAGCGCCCTTGATTTCCCAGCGCAAGGCGATGTTGAGAACCGTGCTGTCCGGATTGAGCGACTGGATGAACCAGCACCGCTGCTGCGACGCCGAGCATGGGAAGCGCAAGTCTCCGTCCGGCTGAGCGACGGGTCCGGGCAGGTCATTCACTTCACAAGATGCGGTCATGCGGGGCTCCCGCCGGCCCGGCGCCTGAAGCTTTGCAACGAAGGAACGCCGGTGTTTATCGCAAGTTGAGGCTCTTCCAGCTGCTTATCCGCGACAATCGCCAGTTCGGCGATCGTCGGATGCCGCATCAAATTCGAAGCGTCGAGATTGAAGCCCTGTTCCCGCATCCGCGCCACGATGCGGAACAGGTCGATGGAATCCGCTCCAAGCGCAAACAGATTGTCATGAATGCCGACTTCGCCCGCCTGCAGGACAGTCGCCCAGAGGGTGGCGAGCTTGGCTTCCGTGGGTGTGCGGGGCGCCACGATGACCCGCTCCACGCGGGTGGATTGAGGCTGCGGCAGCGCCTTGCGATCAAGCTTGCCATTGGCCGTACGCGGAAGCATATCGAGACGCAGGATCTGCGCCGGGACCATATAGTCCGGCACCTCCTGGCGCATTTTGGCGCGCAGCTCGGTCATCGGCCCGAGGGCGCCTTCGGGAGCCGCGACATAGCCGATGAGATCGCCGTCACGAAGGACGGCCACCACGTCCGGCCGGCCGGAAACGCGCCGCAGCGCATCCTCGACATCGCCAAGCTCGACCCGGAAACCGCGCAATTTGATTTGGCTATCGGCGCGTCCGAGCAGTTCGAAGTGATCATTGGAAAGATAGCGGGCCCGGTCGCCGGTGCGGTAGAGGCGCTCTTTCGTGCCGCCCAAAAACGAGCCTTGCGGAAAGCTTTGCGCGGTGAGCGCCTGATTCTTGTAATATCCCCGGGCAAGCCCCGCGCCGGCGATGCACAATTCTCCCGCGACCCCGATGGGCGCCGGAGTGCCCGCCGCGTCGAGGATGATCATTTGGGTGTTCGCGATCGGCCGGCCGAAAGTGATGGGGCCCGCGCCTTGCCTTTGGGCCAGCGACCAGATGGTCGTTTCGGTGGGGCCGTACATATTCCAGACTTCGCCAGGGCTGAGACCCTCGGCGAGTTTCGAGTCGAGGGCCTCGCCGCCGCAGAGGATTTTGAGCCCGCGCGGCGCGAGCCCCGTCTCCAGCAAGATGCGCCATAAAGCGGGGGTGGCCTGCATCATTGTCGCCGCGGAGCGCTGGATCAGCTTAACGAGGCGCAAAGGGTCCATGATGTCGGCCCGGCTGGCGATCACAAGCTGCGCGCCGGCCGTCAAGGGCAAGAAGATTTCGAGAGCCGCGATATCGAAGCAGGGTGTCGTCACGGCGAGGAAAATATCGGTTGCGCCAATGCCGGGTTGATCCCGCATCGCGGTCAACAGATTCACAACCGAGCGATGTTCAATATCGATGCCCTTGGGCCGGCCCGTCGAGCCGGAGGTGAAGATACGATAAGCGAGATCGGCCGGATGCACCCGGGGAAGGCCGGGCCGTGGCTCGCCGCCCGCACTCACGCCGATTTCTTGAGCGTTGATGCGGGAAGGGCCCGCGCCAATGTCGCCTTCGAGCGCTGGGGATGTCAGAACGATCTTGACATCGGCCTCGTCGATAATCGCGTTGACGCGGGTGGGCGGATAGATCGGATCGAGCGGGACATAGGCGCCGCCCGCCTTGAGAACGGCGAGCATGGCGATGACATAGTCCACCGACCGGTCGAGATAAATCGCGACCGGCGTTTCGGGCGCGACTCCGGCGCTGATGAGCCGCTGGGCCAGCGCGTCCGCCCGCGCGATGAGGTCCCGATAGGTGACGCTGCTGTCCTCGAAGCGCACCGCGACGGCGTCGGGAGTCGCTGCTGCCTGCCGGTCAACCATCTCATGAATGGCAAGCTCGGGAATGGGATGATCCGTCCCGGCAAAAGCGGCAGAGAGGGCGTTCTCCTCCGCCGGTGTCATGAGTGGCAGCCGCAAGGCCTCCCGGTCCATACCGCTGGCGATGGCTTCGAGCAGTGTCCGGTAATGGCCGATCCACCGCTGGACAGTTGCCGCCTCGAACAGGTCGGTCGAGTAATCGCAATCGATGACAAGGCGGTTGTCTTCCGCCATGACATTGAAAAACAGATCAAAATTCACAAAGCGCTTGGGATTGGCGTCGGTCGAGACGGCGAGACCCTCGAAGTGGAGATTTTGCTCGATCCGCTCCAAATTGAACTGCGCTTCGATCAAAGGCAGGCGGTTGATCTCGCGTGGCAGATCGAGCGCCCGGACGAGGGAGCCGAAGGTGTAGCTCTGATGATCGGCGGCATCGAGCAGCAGCTGTTTGGTTGTGCGGGCGGCCTCGACGAAGGAGCCGCCCTCCGTGAACCGGCTCCGCAGCGGCAGGAAGTTGACGCAATGACCGACGAGTGGCCCTTCAGCATGCAAGCTCTGTCCGGCTGTCGGAATACCGGCGACGACGTCATTTTGTCCGCTCAAGCGGGCGAGCAGCAGCTGATAGGCGGTGAGCAGCACGGCGAACAAAGTGCAGCCGTTGCGCGCGGCGGTTTGCTTCACGCGGTCGTAGAGGGCACCCTCGATCGCCCCGCGCAGCGTATTGCCCCGGAAACTTTTGAGCGGCGGACGCGGATGGTCGAGCGGCAGAGCCAGGGGCTCCGGCCGCTCGGCGAATTGCTGCAGCCAATAGCTCTCCGCTTCCGGCTGCACCGTCCCATGCTGGGCCGCAAAGTCGGTGAAGCGATGCGGCTGCGGCAGGCGGGCGGTGGTCCCATTGATGCGAGCCGAATAAAGGGCGCCCAATTCCTCGAGAAGAATGTTGGTTGACCAGCCGTCGCAGACGATGTGGTGGGCGGTCATGACGAGCAGATGGCGGTCTTCGCGCGTGTCCGGCACCAAGGTGAAGCGGATTAGCGGTCCATCCACCAGATTGAAAGCTGTCGACGCCTCGCGTTCGATGACATCGGCGAGCCTTGCGTCGAGAGGCTTCGCTTCGCCGTCCGTGGCGACCGTAAAGGCCAGAGCCGCGTGCGGCGCCACCGTGAAATGCGTGCCGGTCGGAGTAAAACGGATGCGAAGCGCCTCGTGCCGCTGCACCAGGTCGCGCGCCGCTTTGCGCAGCGCTTGGACGTCGAGCTTCCCGCGCAAATCGAGAGTGACCGATTCATTGAAGGCGCAGGATGCGGCATCGCCGAGCTGGGCGCTGAGCCAAATCTCCATTTGGCTTTCGGTCAGCTGGCATTGACGCTCGCCGCTTTCCTCGGGAGGCCGGCCAAACAGGCCCGCCTCCATCATTTGGGCGCTCGCCGTGTCAAAAGCCTCGACGATTTTCGCAAGATCGGCATCGTCATGCGCGGTCGTCAAGAAGCAAGGGAAGCCTTCCTGAATATGAAGGCCCTGCTCGCGCAACACATAATAGAAGAGCGATGCGTAATGATATTCGGGCGGGAATTTCAGGAAGAAAATCGACCCGAAATTATAGATCTCGGTCGGTACGCCATGCCGCTCGAAAACGCTGTTGAGGTCGTCGACGAGACGAGAGGTCCGTTCCGACAATCCTTCCTGAAGGGCAGGGCCCGCCTCTTTTAGGTGCTTCAAGATCGCGGCGGTCGCGGCCAAGGCGAGCGGATGGCGCACGAAAGTGCCAGCAAAGAAGGTGACGCCCGCGGCCGGATAGGAGTTGTCGCCATATTGCCAGAAGCCGCCATCGAGCGCATCCATATAGGCGGCCTTGCCGCCGAGAATGCCAATCGGCATGCCGCCGCCAACCACCTTGCCATAGGTGACAAGATCGGCGCGAATGCCGAACAAAGCCTGCGCGCCGCCCGGATGGACGCGAAAGCCGGTGACGATTTCATCAAAGATGAGGGCGGTCCCCGCTTTCGCGGTGAGCTCGCGCAAAGCCTCGAGGAACTGACGGGGCCGGAAGCCCGGCCGCCGGCTCTGCACGGGCTCGACCATCACCGCCGCGAGCTCATGGACGTGCTGTTCGATCCAGGAAAGGCTCTCCGGGGTTCCATAGTCCAATATGGTGATGTTGGCGATCGATTCGGCCGGAATGCCGGGCGCGATCGGAAACACCCGCGTCACCCCGTCACGAACGGCGCCGCGCGCCAAAACTTCGTCGAATTGGCCGTGATAATCGCCGGTGAAATAGACGATCCGGTTGCGTCCGGTCACCGTTCGGGCGATGCGCATGGCCGCCATCACGGCTTCCGACCCGGTGTTGCAAAACGTCATCCGCTCATTGCCCGTGAGATCGCAAAAGAGCTTTGCGACCTCGCCCGCGAGAGGCGTTTGCGGGCCGAGTTCAAAGCCCTGATGGATTTGCGCGATCAGCGCGTCCCGCACGAAATCGGGGGCGTGACCGAAGGCGGTCGGGCCAAAGCCGTTCAGCAGGTCGATATAGACATTGCCATCGACGTCCCAAAGCTTCGAGCCTTCGGAGCGGACGGTGACGATCGGATAGACGATCTCCTTCCATTCGGGATGAAATCCCGCCGCGACCCGCGGATCGGCGAGCACGGACCGCGAGGCCTGGGTCATGTCCTTGGACCCGCGCGTGCGGCTTGTGTAGCGTTCGATCAGACCGTCGAGGAAACGGCGCTGTCCCGCGTCGAGACCCGTGTCGCCTGACGGTGAGAAGGGTTTGAAGGGGCCAAAAGCCTCGGCCGGCTTTTTTTCGGAAAGCGGCTTTTCGGGGCGAAGTGCCGGCGTTTGCGGGGGGACCGCCGCCGCCGGGGCCGGGGCCGCCGTCCCGGTCACAGATGCGGCGCCGCCCAGCTGCCGCAAGGTTTCGAGCTGGCGATTGATGAGATCCGTCATGCTGGCGAGCTGCGCCGCCATGATCTGCTCTATGCCTTGTCCTGCCGCGGGCGTCGATTGGAGAGCCGCTGCCGGACTTGCTGCTGGAGCGCGTAAGGCGGGTGCCTCCACCGCTGGGCTCCGTGCGGCTGGGGCGGCCTCGACCGTGAAATTTTCCGCTGTTGCGTTCAAATGCTCGGCCACGGCATCCAATGTTGCAAGTTCGCCCATCATTTGGCGAAAGCTCACGGCAACATTGAAGTGGGTCTTGATGGCTTGGCTCGCCTGCGTCAGGAACAAGGAATCAAAGCCGAGCTCAAGGAAGCTCGTGCCGGTCGGCGCGTTGGCAACGTCGATTCCCGAAAGATTTTCGAGCAGGGCCGCGAGCTCGGCCCGGATTGCCGCTTGGCGGCTGGGAGTCCCGGGCTGTTGCCCCGTCTCGGTGGCGGGAAGCGGCTGCACTGTTTCATTCGCCATGGCGGTCGTATAATTTCCTTCAAAAGAGAGGGCTGCCGCCGGGCTGGCGGTTGGGGCGTCAATAAAATAGCGTTGCCGTTGGAATGGATAAGTAGGCAGGCTGACGCGCCGCAGTGGGGCATCTTCATGCAGCGCGCGCCAATCCGGTGTTACCCCGGCCGCCCACAAATCTCCGAGCGTGTCGAGGAAGATCACATCCGCCTCGCTTATCTCGCCGAAATCTGGCAGCGATGCGGCGATCAGTGGCGCCCGCCGCGCCGCTGCGCTTTGGCGGGCGAGGCTGGCAAGCGTCCGGCCCGGCCCGGCCTCCAGCAAAATTGGCGATTCGGTGTCGAAAAGGCTTGCGAGCGCCGCCGCGTAACGCACCGTCTCGCGGCAATGCCGCGCCCAATAAAGCGGGTCCGTCGCCTCAGCGGCCGTGATCCAGCGTCCCGACAGGGTGGAGACGTAAGGAAGGCGCGGAGGGCTCAGGGAAATCCGTGAAAGAATCGCGGCCAGGGGTTCGACCACGGGGTCGACTATCGCTGAATGAAAAGCATGCGAAGTCCGCAAACGCCGGCACTGGACCCCGCGCGTGTTCAGGTCCGTCTCGAAAGCCTCGATCGCGGCGTGCGGTCCCGCGACGACACAGGCGGCTTCGGCGTTGACCGCCGCGATCGAAAGGTCAGGGGGCAGGCAAGCGTTTAGCTCGGTTTCCGTCAGCCGGACGGCGAGCATCGCGCCTTCCGGCAATTGCTGCATCAAGGCGCCGCGCGCGGCGACCACTTCCAAAGCGTCTTCGAGCCGCATGACGCCCGCGAGCACCGCCGCGACGAATTCGCCAATGCTGTGGCCGAGCATCGCCGCCGGCTCAATGCCAAGGCTCCGCCATAAAGCCGCGACGGCGTAGCTGACGCAGAACAAAGCGGGCTGCGCGAGCGCGGTGGCCTGGAGACGCGGCCCCGCCTCTTCCGGGTCGCCGTAAAGCACCTCGCGAAGGTCAAGGCCGAGCCAAGGCTCGAGAATCCCCGCGCAACGGTCGATGGTCTGCGAGACCACCGGAAAGCGGCGGTAAAGACAAAGACCCATGCCAACGTGCTGCGTGCCTTGGCCGGGAAACAAAAATGCCACTTTTGGCGGCGATGCGGCGGCCAGCACGGTCTTGCCGGGACCATTGAGCTTTTCGATCAACCCGCGCCGGTCGCTGGCGGCACTGGCAAACCGATGGCCGAACGCGCGTCTGCCCGTCTGCAAAGTGAACGCGACATCGCCAAGGCTCTGCTCCGGATGCGACTCAATATGCGCCGCGAGGCGGCTGCGGGCGTCCGCCAAAGCGGCGCCGTTGCGGGCGGACAGGACGAAGAGCTGCGCGGCGCCTTCCTCCGTTGCGGCCGCGGCGGCCGCAATGACGGGGGCTTCCTCCACGATCAAATGGACATTGGTGCCGCCGACGCCGGCGGCATTGACACCCGCGATGCGCGGCCTCTCGCCGCGCGGCCAGGCTTGGAGTTCCGCATTGACGTAGAAGGGGCTCTCTTCGAGGCCGAGTTTCGGATTGGGGCTTTTGAAATGCAGTGTTGGCGGAAGGCTCTCATGTTCGAGCGAAAGAATGGTCTTGATGAGCGCCGTCGCACCCGAGGCGATGTCGAGATGTCCGACGTTCGTTTTGACCGTGCCGATCGCGCAAAATCCCTTGCGGTCCGTCGTCGCGCGAAACGCCTTGGTGAGGCCGCTGATTTCGATCGGATCGCCAAGCGGGGTCGCAGTGCCGTGGCACTCGACATAGGAAATGGCGTCGGCACTCACGCCCGCCAAGGCATGGGCAAGGGCGATCGCCTTCGCCTGACCTTCGCTGCTCGGCGCCGTATAGCCGACTTTCCTGGCGCCGTCGTTGTTGACCGCGCTGCCGCGAATGACCGCGCGAATCGGATCGCCATCGGCCAAGGCGGCGTCGAGACGCTTCAACAGCAAAACGCCGGCGCCGCTGCCGAACACCGTTCCGGCGGCGTCCGCATCGAAGCTGCGGCAGTGGCCGTCGGGTGAGACCATGCCGCCTTCTTGATAGAGATAGCCGCGCTTTTGCGGGAAGGTGATCGAGACGCCGCCCGCCAGCGCCATGTCGGCGCGATAGTCGAGAAGGCACTGACACGCTTCCGCAACCGCGAGCAGGGAGGTGGAACACGCCGATTGCACGGTAAAGGCGGGGCCGCGCAGATCGAGCTTATAGGCGGTTCGCGTCGCGATGAAATCGGCGCCGTTTCCGACCAAAGTCGGAAATTCCGCGACTTGATAATTGCCGGTGAAACATTCGATCCGCCGCCGGTCGCTCAACACATTATAGAGAAGGTAGGTGTCGATGCTGCTCCCGGCGTAGACCGCGATCTCGCCCGGAAAAGCGGCGGGGTCATAGCCGGCGCTTTCCAGCGCCTCCCAGGCGATTTCGAGAAAGACTTTCTGCTGCGGGTCGGTGAGTTCTGCTTCTCTCGGCAGGAAATTGAAGAAGCCCGCGTCGAAAAGCTCGACGCCGTCCAAAATGGATCTTGCGCAGACATAGCCTGGCTGGTTTTGCACCGTGCGGCCGAAGGCGTCTTCGAGCTCCTCAGGGCGGAAATGCGTGATGGATTCGACGCCGCGCCGGAGATTGTCCCAAAAGGCGTCGAGAGTTGGCGCGCCGGGGAAGCGGCCGGCCATCCCGATCACGGCAATGGCGGGAGGCACGTCTTGCGCCGCCATTAGTCACCTCTGGCCGAGACGGCCCGGGCTGTTGGCACAGGGCCGCGGTTCTGGCGCGCCCGCAACTGCCTCGCGGCTTGTGCCGCGGCCCCCGCGGTGACATCCGCCGATTGCGTCCCCGAGAGCCTGGCTTGCAGCAGCCGGATCGTCGGCAGATCGAACAAATCCCGGATCGAAAGCTGACCCGGAAAAAGCCGTTCGAGCTCGGCGTGCACGCCAAGAAGCTGGAGGGAGGTGCCGCCGAGGTCGAAAAAATTTTGATCGACATCGACCGTTTCCAGATGAAGCTGGCGGCGCCATAGCTCGGCGAGCGTCGCCTCGATCGGGGTGGCGTAATGAGAATTCGCGGATTTTTGGACCCGTGCCTTCTCGGCCAATCGGCTCAGGGCGAGGCGATCAATCTTGCCAGTCCGGGTGAGCGAAAATTCATCAACTATCTCAAGGCGTGCCGGAATCATATGCGGCGGCAAATGGCGCGCCGCCGTCTCCCGGAAAACAGGCTCGGAGAGAGGCGCGCCGGGGCATGGAACGACAAAGGCGACGAGATGCTTGGCGCCGCTCTCCATGGCGCAGGCAACCACGGCGATGTCGGTGAGCGGCAGATGCCGCCGGAGCACGGCTTCCACATGTTCAGGCTCGATCCTGTAGCCGTTCACCTTGATTTGGTTGTCCATGCGGCCAAGAAAATGCAGCAAGCCGGTTTCGTCGCGCCGGACGAGATCGCCTGTGCGGTAGAGCCGTTGCGGCGGATCCTGCGCGCTCTCGTCCTCGATGAATTTTTGCGAGGTGAGTTCAGGGGCGTTCAGATAGCCTAAAGCAAGACCGGTGCCGCCCACATAGAGCTGCCCCGCGGAGCCTTCGGGAACGGGGCGCATGTCATCATCGAGAATGCGCAAGACCGTGCCGGCGACCGGCCATCCGATCGGAACCGGCGCGTCGGGGGGAAAATCGGGCGGCGCGGTAAAGCAGGTGGTGAAGGTCGTGTTTTCGGTTGGTCCATACACCGAGATGAAATGGCCAGACGTGAGCAGGCGCGCCGCCTTGGCAACATGTGAGGGCGACATGACATCGCCGCCCGAAACCAGATAGCGCAGCTTACGCAGCGGCTCGGGACATTGATCGATCATCAGATGGAAGAGGCCGCTGGTGAGAAAGAGGGTCGTTACGCCATGCTCCACAATGGCGGCGCCGATCCTTTCAAGACTGAGCAAGCCGGGCGGCGGAATCACCAATGCCGCACCGTTGAGCAAGGCGCCCCAAATCTCAAAAATTGACGCATCGAACGACAAGGGCGACGCTTGCAAGAAGACTTGATCGTCCGAAAACTGCATATAGCCGGGATTTTTGACAAGCCGGACAATGGCACGATGCGGAATAATTGCGCCTTTCGGCTCCCCCGTCGAGCCGGAGGTGAACATGACGCAGGCGGGATCCGAGTCCGAGACTGTCGGGGCTGGAACGGGGTGGCCCGCTGGCTTCGACAACGGCGTCGCATCGACATCGATCAGAGCGGCCGCCTCGGCGGCGAGTTGGGGCAGGCGGCCAAGCGTTGCGCCGTTTGAAACGACACAGGCCAATTTATGGCGCCGGATGATGTCGAGGAGGCTCTGCGGCGGGCTCACGGGGTCGAGCGGCACGAAAGCTCCCCCCGCTTTCAGGACCGCGAGAAAGGCGATGATGGAAGAGATCGAGCGGTCGAGGAGGATGCCGACCAGGGAACCCTTCCCGGCTCCCGCGGCGGCCAGCTGATCACGGAGAGAGTTGGCCGCGCTGTCGAGGTCAGCATAGCTTAATCGCTCCTCGGCGCTGCGAAGAGCGACGCAATTCGGTTTTCGGATCACCACGCTATGAAAACAGAGGGGCACGTTCTCTAAATCGTCGCCACACATCAAATTGCCCCGAAATCATTTGCCGCCCGTCTTAGCATCCCTGAACGCTGCTGTACAACGGAAGCAATTTTTGCAGTCAAATAAATTCCACAGCTAATTAAACGCTATGAGCTCTTTGTATCATTATGTTAAATTAAGTGATCGATCGTGAAATTGTAATTGATAATGAGCATTAATATTCAACAAACTATAGACAAGTTATAACAGATTCACGAGGACCAATATATTATAGGCAGATTGAGGGATCCTGCCCAACTAACTTTGACCTATGCAGCTAGCAAAACACAGCCTGTTTCGCAAGCTGCGTCATTCCCCGGTCGGACCCCAGACTGTCTCCCAAAGACCGGCCGCTCGCCCCGCGGATCCAGCCATGAAATCGGCTCCGGTCAAGAAATCGCCGCGATTTGACAGTCAATCAGATACCATCCTCGAGCCATTCGCGATTTTAAAAATTTATATAGACTTTCAACCGCCACGATAAAGCCACCCTACAGCCATGGTAAGGGCCGACCCCCGAAAATCGCGCGGCAGTTCCCAACGCGAGCCAGCCGAATTAAACTGAACCATTGTCAACCTTAGCCCTATGAGCCCTAGACGAATCGGGCGCGTGGCGGCTCAATGCCAGCTAGACAGGACCCATCCGTGGCGAGTGCGATCGAATCCATGAAAGCGAGGAGTGCGCGGTGGCTTTTCGGGATGGCGCTCGCCAGCAGTTGGCTCTTGGCCACGGGGCCGGACGCTCTTGGCCAAGGCGTGGTGAAATCCCGGCATGGAGATTGGGAACTGCGCTGCGAGACGCCGCCCGGCGCCGCCAAGGAACAATGCGCTCTCTTGCAGAGTGTCACTGCAGAGGACAGGCCCAACATCAACCTTGTTGTGATCGTTCTCAAGACCGCGGATGGAAAAAACCACCTCTTGCGAATCATTGCCCCGCTGGGGGTGCTGCTTCCGTCCGGACTGGGACTGAAGATCGACGATACCGATGTCGGACGGGCTGGATTCGTGCGTTGTCTTCCGACCGGATGCGTGGCCGAGGTCGTCATGGATGAAAAACTGATCGGCCAAATGAAAACCGGCCAAAAAGCCACCTTCATTATTTTTCAAACGCCCGAGGAAGGAATCGGCATACCCCTCGCCATCACAGGATTTAAGGACGGTTTCGATGCTTTGCCGTGATTCGGCCCGCAAGCTGGCGGAGCGGCCGCAGCTGATTCGAGCGACAAAAACCGTCGTGAGCACGGCGGTATTTTTGGCCGCCGCTGGCTGCGGCGGTCATCTTGGAAATTTCGATGCGCCCCAAACCCAAGGCGGCGGTTCGCAAGTGCTCGCGATGTTGCTGGGATTAAAAAACAACGACGCTCCGGCGGCGCCGGGAACCGAGGCACGGCATATCTTCTGCCCCGAAGTCCTTATTCTCGAAGGCACCGCGGCGAGCCAGGCCTATGCCGGATCGCCGCCTTCGAGCGCGAATTTGCGCTATCAATTCTCGCTCACCGATACCGCGCGGGAATGTACGCTTGAAGGCGATCAGCTCGCGATCAAGATTGGTGTCGCGGGCAAAGTGCTGCTCGGCCCCGCCGGAAGCCCCGGCAGCTTCAATGTGCCCGTACGTATGGCCGTTCTCAACGAACGGAATAACGAGCCCGTCACAAGCAAGCTCTATCATGCCGCGGTGACGGTGCCGGCGAGCGGGACCCAAGCCGATTTCACCCTCGTCTCGGAACCGCTCCGAGTGCCCTTCATCCAAAACCATGCCGAGGACGATTATACGATCAAGGTCGGTATCGACGAAGGCTCAGGCCCCGGTTCGGACAAGCCTCAAGGCAAAGCCGCCAAACACTGAGGCCGCCCGAATCAGATGTCCTTTGATCCGGCGGTGTTGGAATCATGTCCGATTTCGCGAGGCCATCTTACCGAAATGTTTCTCGTGAAACATCTTGGTCCGGTCGGGGCGGAAAATCCCACACAACAGCATGAGCGAAGGGCTTTCGCGGTTTGCGGCGGAATTGCCCTGTTCCGTAAAGACCTTTCCAAGAGCTCGCCCTGAGGGACAGGACGGCATTGTTAACGCGTTTGAAACCTGGATTTCATTGGTCTGTGCGAAACGATGGCGCACCGCATTGACAAAAACCCATCCTCCCTTAAGTTTTAAGGGGTCAGATCAAAAGACCCCCGCGGAAGAGACCGGTTCACGCGAAATGCGCTGAGCTGGCGCCGAAGGCGCAACCGCCCCGGAAACGCTCAGGCCCATGGACCGCTCGGGGATGACACTCTGGAAAGCGATTTTCCATTCAACATGGAAAATCCACCGAAGGAGGTAACTTCGTTCGAGACTTTTGGCGAGCGAAGGAAATCTTTCAGGTTTCGGGACAGAGGGGGCAAGGGTGCGGCGGCATAGACCGTCAGGCACATGCCGCTACTTTGCCGACCGGGTGTTTTGATGTCTGAGTGCCAAGCCGCTTCCTGTGCCTCTTCCGCTGGCGATCTCGCCCGCACGCCTCTTTATGAGGTGCATCAAAGTCTCGGCGCCCGCATGGTTGGCTTTGCGGGCTATGCCATGCCGGTGCAATACCCGTCTGGCATCATCAGCGAACATCTCCATACGCGGGAGAAGGCGGGTCTCTTCGACGTTTCCCACATGGGCCAGGCGCTCCTTGCGGGGCCGCAGGCCGCGCGCCGTCTGGAAAGGCTCGTGCCGGGCGATATCGAAGCCCTGGCGCCGGGGCAAATGCGCTACACGCAATTGCTCGACGCAGACGGCCATATTCTCGATGATCTGATGGTGACCAGGCTCGACGACGAAGGCGGGCAGGAGCGCCTCTTTCTCGTGGTGAACGCCGCCACCAAGCGTGCCGACTTCACCCATATGGCCGCCGAATTGCCAGGCTGCACTCTGGCCATTCTCGACGATCGCGCCTTGCTCGCCTTGCAAGGGCCGAGGGCGGCGGAGGTCTTGAGCCGGCGCCTCGCGCCTGGCGCCGCCGGAAGTCTCATGGCGCTGCCCTTCATGTCGGCGGCGAGCTTGGCGTGGAAAGGCGTGACACTCGGCATTTCGCGCTCTGGCTACACCGGCGAAGATGGTTTTGAGATTTCAATCCCCGTCGCGGCCGCGGCCGCCTTCGCGCAGAACCTGCTCGGCGAGGCGGAGGTTCGCCCGATCGGCCTCGGCGCCCGCGATTCGCTCCGTCTCGAGGCAGGCCTTTGCCTTTATGGTCATGACATCGATCGCACGACGAATCCGGTCGAAGCGGGGCTTTTGTGGTCGATTTCCAAACGGCGCCGCGCCGAAGGCGGGTTTTTCGGCTATGAGCCCGTGAAGCTTGCGATGGATCAGGGACCCACGCGCCGGCGCGTGGGATTTTTGCTCGAAGGCAAGGCACCGGCGCGGGAAGGCGCTGAGATCGCCACGCTCAACGGCGAAATCATCGGCCGCCTTACCTCGGGCGGCTTTGCGCCGAGCCTCGGCCGGCCAATCGCAATGGGCTATGTGAGTGCCGCTTATGCCGCGCCCGGCACGCAAGTGTCTTTGATCGTACGCGGCAAGCCGCTCGCCGCAAAAATCGTGTCCATGCCTTTTGTGCCTCACCATTATTTTAGGGGAGCCTGATGTCCGCCACACGCTACACGAAAAGCCACGAATATGTCCGTGTCGAAGGCGAGACGGGCGTCGTCGGGATCACCGATTATGCGCAAGCCCAATTGGGCGATGTCGTCTTTGTCGAGCTGCCGACGATCGGGCAAAGCTTGGCGAAAGGCGCCGAGGCCGCCACCGTCGAAAGTGTCAAGGCCGCCGCCGAAGTCAATTCGCCGGTGTCTGGCACCGTCGTTGAAGTCAATGGCGCGCTTGGCGCTACGCCCGGACTGGTCAATGAGGATCCCTCGGGCGAGGGCTGGTTTCTGAAACTCGCGCTCACCGATGCCGCCGAACTCGACAGTTTGATGAATGAAGAGGCCTATCGCGAATTTCTCAAAACCTTGTCCTGAATCATGGCCATGCAAAGTGATTTGCTCATCGTTTCATAGAAGTTCCGGGCCTTGGTCTTGTGCCGCCGAGCCACATAACGAAGCCACATAAGAGGTGACCAAAGATGCGCTATCTTCCGCTCAATTCCGAGGATCGCGCCGATATGCTGGCGCGCGTCGGCGCCGCTGGGATCGACGCGCTCTTCGCCGACATCCCGGAGGCCAAGCGGCTCGATCACGATCTCGATCTGCCGCCGCGCAAGACCGAGATGGAGGTGGAGCGGTCGCTCTCTCAGCTCGCCGCAAAAAATGTGGCGGCGGGTTCCGTGCCATTTTTTGTTGGCGCGGGGGCTTATAAGCATCATGTTCCCGCGAGCGTCGATCATCTGATTCAGCGCTCCGAATTTCTCACGAGCTATACGCCCTATCAGCCGGAGATCGCGCAAGGCACTCTGCAAGCCATTTTCGAGTTTCAGACTCAGGTCGCGGCTTTGACCGCGATGGATGTCGCCAATGCGTCCATGTATGACGGATCGACGGCGACCGTCGAAGCGGTGGCGATGGCGCACCGGATCACAAAACGCCGCAAGGCCATCCTCTCGGGCGGTCTGCATCCACATTATGCCGAGGCCGTGCGCACCTATGCGGCGATGGCGGGCGATGAGGCCGTGGTGCTTGCGCCCGATGTCTTGGCGGCCGAGGATCTCGGCGCGTGCATCGGCGAGGACATCTCTTGCGTCGTGGTGCAAAGCCCGGATGTCTTCGGCAATCTCCGCGATCTTTCCGGCATTGCCGCGATCTGCAAGGCCAAGGGAGCGCTTCTCGTCGCGGTCTTCACCGAGGCTGTCTCGCTCGGTCTCATTCAGCCGCCCGGCGCGATGGGCGCCGATATTGTCGCGGGCGAAGGCCAGTCGATCGGCAACCGCCTGAATTTTGGCGGTCCTTTTGTCGGGCTCTTCGCCGCCAAGGCCAAATATTTGCGCCAGATGCCGGGGCGTCTTTGCGGCGAAACCGTCGATGCCGCGGGCCGCCGCGCCTTCGTTCTGACCCTTTCGACACGCGAACAGCATATCAAGCGCGACAGGGCGACGTCGAACATCTGCACCAATTCCGGCCTTGCCAGCTTGGCCTTCTCGATTCATCTGACCCTGCTTGGTGACGCGGGCTTGCGGCGCCTCGCCCGGATCAATCACGCCCATGCGGTCGATCTTGCGGGCAGGCTCGCGGCCGTCCCTGGCGTTGAAGTGCTGAACAAGACATTTTTCAACGAATTCACGATCAAGATCGCGGGCGAGGCGGCGCGCGTGGTCGAGCGCATGGTGGACAGGGGCGTTCTCGGAGGTGTCCCCGTCTCGCGTCTGCTGCCGGACAAGGGCTTGGACGATCTCATTCTCGCCGCTTCGACGGAAGTCAACACGGAGGCTGATCGTGTGGCCTTTGTTGGCGCTTTGCAAGGAGCCTTATCATGCTGATGCGGCACGGGCGGTCCATTGAAGCGGCCGAGCCGGTGGAAGAAAGAGGCACCTTCACCGGCAATCGCGGCCTCGAAATCGAGGAAGGGCTCATCTTTGAAACCGGACGCCCCGAAAATTCCGGCGTCGATCTCGATGAGCCAGCGCCTTTCGAACATCGGCTCGGCGCGCTCGAGCGCCAAGAGCCAACCGGTCTTCCGGGCCTAAGCGAGCCCGAGACCATGCGCCATTACGTGCGGCTGTCGCGGATGAATTACGCGATCGACGCCGGGATTTATCCGCTCGGCTCTTGCACGATGAAGCACAATCCCCGCCTCAACGAGGCGATGGCGCGGCTGCCGGGCTTTGCGGATATTCATCCTTTGCAGCCGCAATCCACGGTGCAGGGCGCGCTTGAGCTGATCGCCGAGCTGGCCCGCTGGCTCTTGGTCCTGACCGGAATGGACGCCGTCGCCATGTCGCCAAGGGCGGGCGCGCATGGCGAGGCTTGCGGCATGATGGTGATCAAGGCCGCGATCGCCGCCAAGGGCGAAGAGAAAACCCGCAAAATCGTTCTTGTGCCGGAGTCGGCGCATGGCACCAATCCGGCCTCCGCGGCGGGCGCTGGCTTCGAGGTGCGGCCCGTTCCGGCGCGCGCCGATGGCACCCTCGATCCGGCCGCCGTCAAGGAGAGGCTCGGGCCAGACGTCGCCGCGATCATGCTGACCAATCCCAACACTTGCGGGCTCTTCGAGAAGGATATCGTCGAAATCGCCGCTTTGGTGCATGAGGCCGGGGCCTATTTCTATTGCGACGGGGCGAATTTCAACGCGATCATGGGCAAGACGCGTCCCGGCGATCTCGGCGTCGACGCGATGCATCTCAATCTGCACAAGACCTTCTCGACCCCGCATGGCGGCGGCGGGCCGGGGGCGGGACCGGTCGTTCTTTCGCCCCGGCTTGCGCCTTTCGCGCCGCTGCCGTTCCTGCGCCGGGAGGCGGGCGGCTTGCGCCTCGTCGAGCATAAAAGCGAGGCGCCGCAGGCTTTTGGCCGGATCGCCGCTTTCCATGGCCAGATGGGCATGTTCGTGCGCGCCTTCGCCTTTATGCTGTCGCATGGCGGCGAGGGATTGCGGCAGGCCGCCGAGGATGCCGTGCTCAACGCCAATTATGTCCGCGCGGGCCTCAAGGACCTCATGTCGGAGCCTTTCGGCGACAGGCTCTGCATGCATGAGGTTTTGTTCGACGAGGCGTGGCTCAAAGCCACGGGCCTCACGGCGCTCGATTTCGCCAAGGCGATGATCGACGAAGGCTTTCACCCCATGACGATTTATTTTCCCCTGGTGGTGCATGGCGCCATGCTGATCGAGCCGACCGAATCGGAATCGAAAGCCTCGCTCGATCTCTTCATCGCCGGGCTGCGCGATCTCGCGCTCGCCGCGCGGCGCGGCGAAACCGAGCGCTTTGCCGGGGCGCCCCGCCATGCGCCGCGCCGCCGCCTCGACGAGACCCGCGCCGCGCGGAACCCGGTTTTGAAATGGACGAAGCCAGCCGGGTGAGGGCACGAAGGACGGGCGCGGCGTTTCAGCGCGGCTCGTGCGGCAGGCCTGTTTGTGAAGACATAAAGACTTGCTTATGTCTTTATTGCCTAAAGCGGCGGAGCCTGATATAGAGCCAAAATTCTCATTTTGGAGCGCCATGATCCCATGACCCATTCGTCCCATGATTATGCCATCGCCGACATCGGGCTTGCCGCCTGGGGCCGCAAGGAAATCGCTATCGCGGAAACCGAAATGCCGGGCTTGATGGCGACCCGCGCCGAATATGGCGCGAGCCAGCCGCTCAAGGGCGCGCGGATCGCGGGCTCGCTCCATATGACGATCCAAACCGCGGTGCTGATCGAGACGCTGAAGGCGCTTGGCGCCGAGGTTCGCTGGGCCTCGTGCAATATTTATTCGACCCAGGATCACGCCGCCGCGGCGATCGCCGCGACCGGCACGCCGGTGTTCGCCATCAAGGGCGAAAGCCTCGTCGATTATTGGGATTACACGCATAAGATCTTTGAATGGAGCGACGGCGGCACCCCGAATCTCATTCTGGACGACGGCGGCGACGCCACCATGCTCATTCACCTCGGCATGCGGGCCGAAGCGGGCGACACCGCCTTTCTCGACAAGCCTGGCAATGAGGAAGAAGAGGTCCTTTTCGCCGCGATCAAGAAGCGGCTGGCCTTCAATCCCGGCTGGTATGGCAAATGCGGCCAGGCCATCAAGGGCGTGAGCGAGGAGACCACGACGGGCGTCCACCGGCTTTATCTGATGGAGCGCGATGGCAAGCTTCTTTGGCCGGCGATCAACGTCAATGATTCCGTCACCAAGTCGAAGTTCGATAATCTTTACGGCTGCCGGGAATCGCTCGTCGATGGCATCCGCCGCGGCACCGATGTGATGATGGCCGGCAAGGTCGCGATGGTCGCGGGGTTCGGCGATGTCGGAAAGGGTTCGGCGGCCTCGTTGCGCAACGCCGGCTGCCGCGTGATGGTCTCCGAGGTCGATCCCATCTGCGCCTTGCAGGCGGCGATGGAAGGCTATGAAGTCACGACCATGGAAGATGCGGCGCCGCGCGCCGATATTTTCGTGACATGCACCGGCGATATCGACGTCATCACGGTCGACCACATGCGCGCGATGAAGGATCGCGCCATTGTCTGCAACATCGGACATTTCGATTCCGAGATCCAGGTCGCGGGCTTGCGCAATTTCAAATGGCACAATGTCAAGCCGCAAGTCGACGAAATCGAGTTTCCCGATGGCAAGCGCATCATCCTTTTGTCGGAAGGGCGGCTTGTCAATCTCGGCAATGCGACGGGACATCCCGTCTTTCGTGATGTCGGCCTCGTTCACCAATCAGAGCTTGGCGCAAATCGAGCTCTGGACCAAGCAGGGCCAGTATGAGCGCAAGGTCTATACTTTGCCAAAACACCTCGATGAAAAAGTCGCGGCGCTCCATCTCTCGAAGATCGGGGTGAAGCTCACCAAGCTCACAGGTGCGCAGGCGGAATATCTCGGGCTTTCCCCGACCGGCCCATTCAAGCCGGATCATTACCGCTATTAAGCCATAGGACCGGACGGCCTAAAGCCTGATCCGCGAATGTGGAAACCGGTTTCGCGAAATCATAAGACTCGATGAGGAATGGGCAGAAAGACCATGAGCGCTCGAATGTGAGGCGCTCATGGTCTCATTGGCTTTAAGCGCTCGCCGGGAACGCGGCATGAGGGTGCGGCGTCCCGCTTCGCGCGTCCCGGCTGTGGCGGTGGCGCCATTCCCTCCATCCACGGCGCGGCCGGGTCCCGCCCAAAACAATGTTTTCACCCTCGTCCATTCGCCTTGTGCATGGCCAGTTGAAGCGACATGCGCTTTGGGCATCGGCGCCGCCTGACTGTTTTCCAGCGTCATCCACAATTTCCTGAAGGGCAGGGCTTTTGTGCGGGCGCTCGAATGTTATCCTCATCGAGATTCGAACGCTATTCGCTGGCGCGATGTTCGTTTGCCGCGCGGGGACGGCTCTTTACCGGCCGCGCACGCGATTTCGCGGAGGATGATCTTGGACGACAAAAATCCCGTTTTGCTCCGCCCTGATTTCGATGCGGCCGCGGATCTGTCAGCCATCGAAGCGCTCGACCTTGTCGAAATCTCCGGGCGAGTCAAATGGTTCGACGTCGTCAAAGGATTTGGCTTCATCGTGCCGGACAATGGCGGCCCCGACGTTCTTTTGCACATCGCGACGGTGCATAAGGACGGGTTTAAGACCGCTTATGAGGGAACCCGCGTCGTCTGCATGGCGGTTCGCCGGGCGAAGGGACTGCAGGTTCTGAAAATTGTCTCGATGGATGGATCGAGCGCCGCGCATCCATCCGAATGGCGGCGGCCGCGCACGAAAGTCGAGGTCACGCCCAGCGGCGGGTTCCAAATCGCCATCGTCAAATGGTTCAATCGCACGCGTGGATTTGGGTTTTTGACCCAAGGCGAAGGTACGCAAGATATTTTTGTCCATATGGAAACCTTGCGCCGTTATGGAATTGCGGAAGTGCGGCCGGGAGAAAGTCTGCTGGTGCGCTACGGCGACGGCCCTAAAGGGACTTATGGCCGCCGAAGTGCGGCCGCTCGACGCTGCCATGCCCGCGCCGCATTGAGCGGCCGTCGCCGCGTTCCGGCTGATCTTCGACTTTCTTGGGACAGGCGTCCGCAGGAGGGCCATCCTCCCCATCCGTTCAAATTCGGACGGCTTCACGAGACGCCGCCTGCCGTCATTACAGTGATTTCCAAGTGAGCCCAGGCGGAGGCAAGGCCTTGAAACGATGGATTGAGCTTCGCAGGGGTGGCGCCAAATCTGCCGGGCGAATCGCCTCTTTTGTGTTTTTTGGCCTCGCTTTGCTCTTCTATGCGAGCGCGGCGGGATTTGCCGAGGACGGACAGGCGCCGCCGCAAGCGGGAGTCGAGACGCTGGAGATCGTCACGGCGAGCGGAACTCACGAATTTTCCGTGGAGGTCATGCGCAGCGAGCCGCAACGCGAACGCGGCCTCATGTTCCGCCGCTATCTTCCCCAAAACCGCGGCATGTTGTTCGACTTCGGGGCCGAGCGGCCGGTCATGATGTGGATGAAAAACACCTATTTGCCGCTCGACATGATCTTTATTGGCCGCACCGGCAAAGTGGTCGGGCTTGCCAAAAATACCGAGCCTTTGTCGGAGAAAATCATTCCCTCGGGCGCCCCCGCCTTAGGTGTTCTCGAGGTCAATGCCGGGACGGCGGACCGGATCGGCCTGAAAATCGGGGACAGCGTCCGCCATCCACTGTTCGGCCCGTGAGGGCCCGATTTGGGCTTTGCCCGATCGCGAGACGCGCCCGCGCCGCTCTTGTTCGCGGCACGGGCGCGTGATAGCGAAGGTCCGGAAAGAGGCCAGGGGGATCGAACACCATGCGGGGTATAGCGCAGCCTGGTAGCGCGGAAGTTTTGGGTACTTCAGGTCGCAGGTTCGAATCCTGCTGCCCCGACCAACAATATCAAATTGTTATGCAGGTTTGGCGAGAGGGGTTGAGGGAGCTACGGGGGCAAAATAGCCAGGAGATAGCCAACAGCGGGATGTCTCGACCGGCTAGGCTCAGAAAACAAACCATCGGTTGTAGAGTGGCTCAACGGGGGGCACATGGCCAGATGGCGCGGGTCATCAGGCTGCCAGCTTGGCTGTGCAGTAGATAATCCAGCGAGACCAATAAGATGTGTCGCGCGTCGTCTGGACGGAGTAGCGAAGCGGATGGTCTGAGGTGCCACCAAGGCGCCACGAGGGAGCGCGCGCGTGTACGCGAGGGGCCGTGGGGGCTACGCGAGTGGCATGGGGGCCTATAGGGCAGGGGGGACCCGAACTCGGGGAAAAAGGTGGCGGGGGAGCTGGGGAGGCGCGATCCGCAAGTATTCCCTGACATCCCTGCTCAAGGTAAATGTCCCGCGCGCGTGTGCGCGCGCGCGTATTAAATATATAGTGTTATGGTGTTACAAGTGTTACAGCTCGTTGGAATCGTTCAACAATCGTGAAGCACAGCCCCGTAGCACTACGTAACACTGTAACACTTAAACTCGGGAAAAAAGCAACCTGGTTTCGGGAAAAAAGGAACCTACCGCCGGATCGATATGAAAAAACTTCCCCTCGTCTCCCAAACTCGGCGCAATTTTTAAAAATCCACGTGCCGACACGCCTAGAGTTTTTAGCAACGCCCTATCAGGGTTGTAGTTTTGGGGTGTAAAATTCCCATTTTCCCAGTGATACGGAAGGGTGAGCACCTTCGTGTTTTTCGGGTCATTTTTAGAGCCCAAAAGCCGAATGCGCTGCCAAGCCCCGCTACGAAGATGCTCATCTGCCGATCGCGAAGATGCTCAAAAACGTCGAAGATGCTCACCCATGAGCATCTTCGAGTAAGTAATTGATAATAAAAGATTATTATCCCCTTGGAATACCGAAGATGCTCACCTAATTTTGCCTTTAGGGAAATCCCTCGCTGGACCCCGTTTTCGCCATTTTTGAGGCCCGCCTTGCCAAGCTTTGGCTATGTCGCCTTGGTCATGTCGTACCTTGCGCGCCCTCGGTCGTCTCTTCGGGGGGCAGCCGCCAGGACCAGTGGGCATCAAACTTGCCCTTGGTTGACTGCACACCGAGCGCGTCCTTGGCTCGCCTGAGCGCCGCCCATTTTATGCTCGCCTCTTGGGCCTGTTCCTTCACCTTGTTGCAGCAGGGCACATCGCCCTCCGAGAGCACCGCCCTTAGGAAAGCCTTGGCCGACTCCATCGCACGGTCTTGGCTGTTCTCCTCGCGCTCCTCGGCTTGAGAAATAATATCCCAGGCGCTGCCAACGAGCTCGTCTCCCTAGTCGATGTACTGGCCCTCTATGCCAGGCCTAACTGCCTAACTTCTTTCTGCGCGAGGCTGTAGGCGAAGTGACCGGCCCCCACTGACAGGTCCACTTTGAATGGGCACCTCGAAAAAATATCCCCTTATGGTGTGATGACCGGCGTTCGAGTTCGCAACGCGGTAGATCGTTCAATCCTTGGCCTCTCATCGAGGCTGCCTGAAGTCGCCACCGGTTTCTCAGGTGGTGGCTTGATCGGCTCAACTCACGCGACCCGACGCATGGCGCGCCGGTTCACCCGGCCGCGGCCGCCATCCTTTCAAGACAAACGAAGCGGCGCATGTTGTAGACGAGGTTCATCATTCCGATCTTGCACCGGGCGCGAACGATGCCGATGGTGCGCACGAGCTCGGCTCCCATGCCATTCTTTTGATCACCAAATACATGCTCGACGCGGGCGCGCACCTTCGAGCGCGTCGTATTGGCGGCCTTCTGCGCCTCACTGAGTTTGCGATTGCGATAGGCCCTGCGATGAATGCGGCTCTTCAGGCCGCGCTCAGCGAGCTTTTCCTCGATGTCATCGCTGCGATAGGCGCTGTCGGCCCACACGTCCGAAGCCGTGTTGCTCGTATCAAGAACATCTTCGAACTTTTGACTGTCGTGCACGCTCGCGGCGCTCACCACGTAACGGCGCACGAGTTTGTGCCGGCGGTCGACGCCGATATGGTTCTTGTATCCAAAATACGAGCGCTCATGCTTCTTCGTCCAGCGCGCGTCCTTGTCCTTCTGGCGGTTCTTGGCCGGCTTCGATTTCCAGTCTTCCGGCATCTTGCCTTCCTTGATCGTCTCGTTGTCCTCGCGCGAATTGTGCTGCTTGGGCGCCGACACGATCGTTGCGTCGATGATCTGCCCGCCCATGGCGAGATAGTCCTTGTCCTTCAAGAACCCGTCAAACAGATCGAACAGCTCTTCCACCGCGCCCGCCTTCGCCAGCGCCTCGCGATAGAGCCATAGAGTCTTGGCGTCGGGAACCGCATCCTCCAGCCCCAAACCGAGAAAGCGCATGAAGGAGAAGCGATCACGAAGCTGGTATTCTGCCTGATCGTCGGAGAGATTGTAGAGCGCCTGCAACACCAGCGCCTTGAAGATCACGACTTCATCCCAAGGCTTGCGTCCCGCTGAACTCTTGCGTTCCGCGTCGCTCTTGCGAAGCTCGCCTTTAATCAGAGCCACCTTCAGCTTTGGCCGGAAGGATTCGAAAGGAACCATCGCCGCGATCACTGCAAGCGGATCGCTCTTTTTATCGAGACTTTCATAACGTCGGTTCAAATCGAAAAAACCAAGCTGTCCCATTCCAACCTCCCGCGCTCAGAGCATGAGAACCTTGAATTCTGATTTGCACCGTGGAGGGAAGCGCCTATTTTTCGAGGTGCCCGAATGTTAGTGCATTGATGGCCTCGACGCCAGCGCGGGCGGCGTAGCTGGTCGGGATTGCGAAGCCGCCCGCGCGGCCAGAGCGGGCACGAAGACCTCGGGCGCCGGTGGCTTGTAGTCCAATGATACATGGGGTCTCACTGCGTTGTACAACAAGGTTTGAGAACGCCCACGGGACCGTGCTTCGGGAGATTTTGTATCCGTGGCACCCGTGGTTTGAGCTTCAGGTGGCCATTCATGAAGCGATCGAGAAGGCCGACGGTGTCGTTTTCCGCTGCACGGTGAGCGGGTCTGACGCGGATCGCTGGCTGGAGGTTCCGGCCTGGATGTTCGAGCGAGCGGCTTGCCCGGATCATGATCAACTGACTGCCGCACCGTTTATCGACATGACTGCACTTTCGGCGCTGGCCAACCTGTTGCGGCAGGTGTTGAAGGATCGGGCGGCATCATCGAATGCTCCGCTTTCGGGCGCATCCGAATCCTCTCACGACCAGAATCGGAGAGAGGCCCATGTCAGCATCGACGTCAGTGCCGCTGTTAGTCAGCACGAGGGACAACCACAGCAGATCGAGCTGTTCGGCGACGAACGGCAGAGCGCTTTGGTGGCTGCACCGGCGTGGCAAGAACTGCCGGTGGAGACGCAGGCCGCACTGATCAACCTGATGGCGCGGTTGATCCTGGGGCACGTTCAGGGAAGCAGGACCGGATCAGCGACGGAGGCCGTCCATGATCTCTGACGAGGTCCGCCCCCATCACCTGGAGCGCAAGGCGCTGCTCTATGTGCGACAATCCTCGGCCCATCAGGTTCTGCACAACCGCGAGAGCAGCGCGCTGCAATACGCCATGCGAGACCGGCTGATGGTGCTTGGCTGGTCAGAGATCGAGGTCATCGATGACGATCTCGGCCGTTCGGCGGCGGGCGGCGTCCAGCGCGCCGGCTTCGAACGGATAGTCGCGGAAGTGTGCCTCGGCAAGGTCGGCGCCGTTTGCGCGCGCGAGGTCTCGCGCTTCGCTCGCAACAGCCGGGACTGGCAGCAGCTGATCGAGATGTGCCGGAGGTGGTCGACACCGTCCCGATCGATCAGGAGACGATCTACGCGCCACGGCACGGCAATGACCGGCTGCTGCTGGGACTGAAGGGTAGCCTCAATGAGTATGAGCTTGATCTCTTACGTCAGCGCTCGCTTTCGGCCCGTTACGAGAAGGCGCGCCGCGGCGAACTCGTCGTGAGCGCGCCGGTGGGCTTCGTGAAGGCAGGCGACCGCTACGAGAAAGACCCAGACCGCCGGGTTCAGAAGCGATTACACTGGTCTTCGACAAGGTGCTGGAGCTTGGCAGCGCGCGGCAGGCGCTACTCTGGTTCCACGAACACAATCTCGATCTGCCGGTGAAGGGCAAGGATGGCGACACGGCCTGGCGGCGTCCGAACTACGCCACGATCCACCGGATGATCGAGAATCCTATCTACGGCGGCGCCTATGCGTATGGTAAGACGGCAGTCGGCACGGGCTATGGCGCTGCCGGCGTCGGCGTGAAGATCAGGCGCAAGCCGCGGGCCGATTGGCTGGCGCTCATGCCCAACGCACATGAAGGCTATGTCAGCTGGGAAAAGGCCGGCCCCGGCGCCATCGCCGCCGCCGTCGCCGCGGAGAAGGAAGTGGTCCAGCGGCGGGATCTCAGGTGCGCGATGCCCTGAAGCGCGATCTCGAAGCGGCGCGCTATGCGGCCGACCGCGCCTTCCGGCAATATGACGCCGCCGATCCGGCCAGCCGGCTGGTGGCGGGCGAACTGGAGGCGCGCCGGAACAAGGCGCTCGCGCGTGTTGCGGAGACCGAAGGCAAGATCGCCGCTCATGACGCCGCTACGCCCACTGCCGTCGTAGATCCGCCGGCGCTCGCTACCCTTGCCGCAGACCTCAAAACCGTTTCTGATTACGCGGTTGCGTCAGCTTGAGTTTCCGCTTAGAACAAATACGGAACATTATGATTTGTAAAGGCATTGCCGATGGCGCGCAACAAAGTTCAATTCCAGAAAGGCCTCAGCGAGGCCGAATTCGATGAATTATACGGGACCGAGGAACGGTGTCACGCAGAGTTGGCGCGCTTGCGCTGGCCCGAAGGCTTCGAATGTCCCGATTGTGGTGTCCAAGGCCATTGCGTGGTCAAGCGCGGCGCGCGCCTGCTATTCCAATGCAACGCCTGCCGCAAGCAGACCTCGGTGAAGGCGGGGACTATTTTCGCATCCAGCAAGCTGCCGCTGCGGCTCTGGTTCAAAGCCATGTATCTGGTGACCCAATCGAAGAAGGGAATCTCCAGCATCGAGTTGGGGCGTCGGCTCGGCGTCACGCAGACGACCGCCTGGACGATGAAACACAAGCTCGCTCAGGTCATGATCGAGCGAAACGGCGCCAAGCGTCTCAATGGCAACGTGCAAATGGACGACGCCTATATCGGTGGCGAGCGCTCCGGCAAACACGGGCGCGGTGCGGCGGGTAAAACCCCCTTCGTCGCCGCCGTTGCAACAACCGAGGACGGCAAGCCAGATCAGATCATTCTTCGCCGCGTCATCGGCTTCCGAAAGGTGGCGATTGGCAAACTCACGAGCACGGCGCTTACTGGCGGCGCCAACGTCATCACCGATGCGCTCGCGTGTTTCACCGCCGTCGCAACGGCTGGATGCACGCACACTCAAATTCAAACTGGCAGCGGCGCGCAGGCCGCCAAAAAGCCGGCCTTCAAATGGGTCAACACCGTCCTTGGAAACATCAAGTCGGCTTTGGTCGGAACCTACAGGGCCGTGCACTCAAAACACGTGCCGCGATATCTCGCCGAGTTCGAATATCGGTTCAACCGCAGATACCGCCTCGAAACAATGATACCGCGTCTCGCATACGTCGCTCTGAGGACCGCGCCTATGCCATATTCACTCCTAAAGCTGGCTGACGTTTATGCGTAATCAGGAAAACCGTTTGGACTGCTCCCTCAACCGATGCGCGGCTAAAGAAGCGCATCGTGCGCACCGTGATCAAGGAGGTGGTGGCCGATATCGACCCCGAAGCGGCCGAGATCGTTCTCGTGGTCCACTGGATCGGCGGCGTCCACAGCGAGATGCGTCTGCCCCGACGCCGCCGCGGTCAGCGCAACAGCACCGCAGCCGATGTGATTGCCGCTGTTCGCCAGCTCGTGCTGATCGCCAATGATGATGTCATCGCCGGCATCCTCAACCGGAATGGCCTCGTCACGGGTCATGGCAACCGCTGGACACGTGAGCGCGTCACCTCGCTGCGCTCGCATCATCGCATTCCAGTGCACAAGCCAGCCGAAGATGGGAATGAGCCTTGGCTCAATCTCAGCAAGGCTGCGCGGCTCATGCATATCACACCAAAAACCCTCAGGCTGGCGGCGGAGACTGGCGAGATCGAGGCCATCCATCCTTTGCCTGACGGTCCCTGGATCTTCGCCCGCGCCGCTCTCACAACATCAGCGGCCCGATCCATCACTGAGCGGGCGCGACAGAACCCAAAATACCCCACGGGATCGCATGCCAACCAGCAAAGCCTCTTCCCTTCAATCACATAGACAGATGGGTGTTGTGATGCGCGGTTGTAATGACGTCGCCAGCTTTCGATCACGATCCTGGCCTCGTTGAGCGAGTAGAAGATTTCGCCGTCGAGCAGCTCATCACGCAGCCTGGCGTTGAATGACTCGATAAAGCCGTTCTCCCACGGGCTGCCTGGCGCGATGTAGGCTGTCTTCGCACCGACCGCCGTAATCCATTCCTGCACGGCCTTGGCGACGAACTCCGGGCCATTGTCGGAACGAATGTGCTCGGGCACGCCGCGCAGGACGAACAGATCGGACAGCACGTCGATGACATCGATGGAGTTCAGCTTCCGGTCGATCCGAATGGTCAGACATTCGTGCGTAAACTCGTCGATGATGTTCAGCATCCTGTATTTCCTTCCCTCATGCGTGCGATCCTCGACAAAGTCGTAGGACCAGACATGGTTCGGCCGCTCGGCGCGAAGACGGATACAGGATCCATCCGAAAGCCACAGCCACCCGCGCTTGGGTTGCTTGGCGGGAACTTTCAGCCCCTCGCGCCGCCAGATCCGTTCGACCCGTTTGTCGTTGATAACTCAGCCGGTGGTCGATCGCAGAAGCTCTGCGATCTTCCGATAGCCGTAGCGGCCATACTGGCGGGCGAGCTCAACGATGTCGGCGGTCAGCCGTTCTTCGTCATCTCGCCCCGTTGGAATGCGGCGCTGCGTCGAACGGTGCTGTCCGAGCGCGCGGCAGACCCGTCGCTCGGACACTTTCAACTTGGATCGAACATGGTCGATGCAGGCGCGGCGACGCGCGGGGCTCAGAAGTTTCCCTTTGCAGCCTCCGCGAGAATCATTTTGTCCAAGGTTAGATCGGAAACGGCGCGGCGCAGCCGGGCGTTCTCTGTCTCGAGCTCCTTCATCCGCTTCACCTGATCCGTCTTCAGCCCGCCAAACTCTTGGCGCCACCTATAGTAAGTGACCTCGGTCACGCCGATCGCGCGAACAGCATCCGCGACCGATTGTCCCTGTGAAACCAAAACGTCTACACGTCGCAGCTTGGCGACGATCTCCTCAGGCTTGTGGCACTTTCTCGCCATTGCGGTCCTCCTTTTCATGTCCAAAGACATACCTCAGGGTGGACCAGTTCAATGGGGGTGGATCAGTTGAGCAAAGCAGAATGAGGATTTTAAACATCAACGATCTGCCGGCCAGAATTGATTTTGTGGCTTCGCCCTTGAAACAGCAGTGGCCAACAGAACTCCACCCCCATTCTGATTCCCTATAGCTGTAATAGGTTTCCCTACCGTGAGGGGTAATGTCACTTGATTCGCTTTGTCGGCCGCCGTGATGTCCACACGCGCCATCCCTGTACGCGTCTTAACCGTCACAATTGTCCCACTTATGGAAATGATGGTGCCACTTGTCGAATGAGCAGCCGGACTGATGGCAAGCGCCCGAGAGATAAGCAACGCCAATATAGCCAAGGCAACGATATGCCGCATGTCAATTCGCCCCAAAGATGGTCAACGTCTTATATGCCCCAACATATACCCGCCCATTTGCCACTGTTGGCACCTGGTTGGCATCGCCGCCGCCGTACGGATAAGGGCCTGCGCTGCTCGAATATAGCAGCCCTAGCCCCGACGCATTGAACGCAGACAGCATTAAAGGATTCCCCCGTAGAACGGCCCAAATGATTGCCGACCCACTCGTAGTCCCATTGGATGAAATAGACGTAAAGAAGCCTGGATCTTGGCCAGAGCTTACGCCTTTGGAATATTCTGTAGATAGAGATGGCGGGGAAGACAGATTTACTCGCCGGGTCTGTACAGTTGCGCCTTGGCTCGTCACGATCCTGGGCACCCCGTCAGCTCCGACGAAATAAGCCGGGCCACACCAACATCCGCTTGAGTTGTAGGAAGCGATCGGCGAAGAAAAACTGTCCCGATTCAGCAGATACAGAATGCCGTCCTTTCCTGCAGCAACAGCAAGATGGGGCACACTGCCCGCTTGGTCTGGCAAGAGCATAAGACCACCAGATCCAAAATCAGTATCGCCATTGTCAAGCGCGTCATGGTCAGACTCAGTGAAGAGCTGAGATATCGAGAATGACGTCTCATTCAGCCCTACGGCGCTTTCTTGAATATTCGTTGAGCCCGTATAAGTTCCAGATGCCGAATTGCCTGTCGTGAAAAAGACTTGCTGCGCTGCACCCGCAAGCCCATATCCCGACATCCAAATAGATGATAGGAAAAAGTTTGTGGTTGCTGTGGTAAGCTGATCTGTTAGCTCATTCGAAGCTAATGCGGCTAAATTGCTCGCATTCCAACCAAGCACCCATCCCCGCGATTGGTTTGCCGCAAAATCACAGAAACTAGCGAACCCCGCATAAACAGCCCCGTCTTGAAGCAGCAAACCCACACGCTGGCGCTCTACGGACGCATTGAAGTTAAACGTCGTGCCATCTGTTAGTGTGTGCAATCCCGATACCGTAACTGGCGCAATCCTATCTTGTAGGGTTGAAATATCAATTGCGTGGATCTGATAAGTGGGGCCATTGTTCAGATAGGTGATCAGATACATGATTCCGGTCGACGGATCGATAACTGGGGTCCCGGTCGTCCCAATGTTGGGCGGATTGTTGCTGCATCCCAGAGGATTTGGAACCGCCGGTCCAAGGTTTCTGCTAACCAATATGGCACCGCTTCCCGCATCAATCGCATAAACCGTGTTGCTCTCAGTCACGGCATAGACAACGTCGTGGGTGCCCCCCGCAATCTGAAGCGCGGACATGAATAGTGGCTGAGCATCCACCTGATCATCTACAGAGACCGTGTGTGTCACTCGAAACGCACTTGGGAAGGCGGATGCCGTCAGAAAGGTCTCGTTCTGATTCCAGCCTGTCCGTAGCGTATCATTGTGATACGTGGTCACCGTCGCCGATTGGGGCGGCGGCGCAGTACACTGACATTGAGCATAGGCATAAGAGGCTCCAGCGAGCCCGAGAATGGCGGCAAGCCCCGCCAAGAACTTACTGGTGCGCGATTTCAATGGCCATCCCCACGGGTGTGTTGCTTGCAACTGAGCCCCAATTCCAAGAGACTAAAGCAAGATTAAGGGCCGTTTCAGCTGAGCCCGTCCCAGTGGAAACATTGTTGACATTTGAAAGCTGCGTAAATCCCGACCCAGGGGAAACAGCGACAGATCCATTGTTCTGGCGCACAAACCCATAGGACGCGTCACCACTCGCCAGTGCCGCTAACTTCACCGTAACTCCACTGGTGGTCCCCGTAGCTGGCGTCACCGAAGCCTGTTGCACAATTGGGCTTGACAAATTCGCCCCAGAAAATTGGTCGACCGACCACATGAAATTCTGTTCGCTTGTGCTTCCATAAGAGAACGTCAATGCCCCTGAACCTGGCGACGCACCCGTAATGGCATAGAACATCACAACTGAACGGCTTCCACCAGAACCATCTAATGCAGAGCCAATCAGTGTCCAAGTAAGCCCGGCGCCACTAAGCGTCGGCGTGACATTCGCCCCCCCGGATGGATTGCGCCCACCAACTGCAGCAATAATGACCGAATTGGGGGCCGGTGAAATCGACGCTGTCGTTACTGATGTCCCCCCGCCTCCCGTGATCCCGCTTGTTAAGTTTTGCGACGTGATCCCCCCACCTCCTCCGGAAGATTGAATAGGAGCTGTCGCCCCACTCATCACCTGAGCAGCCCCCGTTGAATTTGAGGCAACTTCTTCTACAGATAACGTAAATCCAACATCCGAAGACGATGCGATATGCGTTGTGGACGTCTCCCCAGGGATAGCAGTTGGCGGATTAGTATTTCGGAACCACTGATGGAAAAGAGTAATCGGACTATTCGTCCATGTTCCCGGAGATACCGATAGACTTTGTCCCACCTGCGGGGTCCCACTAATGGACGGAGGCGACGTATTCACTGGGCAAGTCTGTGCCGCAACAGAGATCGCAGTAAAAAGAAGCCCGAACAACCCTACCAAAAGTGATTTCACGTGAAGACTTCCTTTATTACGTCGCCGGAGACGATGCAACAGCAGGAACAATGTTTTGCCAAGTGATTGTGAACTTGCGCGTTTGCAAAACCTTCTTTGCATTCGAAACAGGCGCATAGCTTGTCAAAAAGTCATTGAACATGGAATATTTGAGACCCACAGATGTAAGGACGATATTCCCATTTGCCGTATAGACATACCGCACTTGCTGCTCGCTTGTCCACCAAGCATCGAAAATGCTCACAGAGGGAGAATCCGCCTGTAATGAAATCGACTGCTTAATCGGCACGAAGACAAAACCACCACTCAGACGGCCATCCACGGCCATCATTGCCTCCGCGGATTCCAGCGGATCGATATCACAAACATCTTCAACTGCGAATCCTTGGATTTGCTATGGCGCGGCAAACAGCGACGGGGTTGTTATAAAAAGTACGGCATTTGCCGATGTAATCGATATTGTTAGCCTCCATAGCGTGGTCGTTACAGGATATCGATCGAATCCAGCGTAATCTGTTGTACCGCCTCACCATCGCTGTGCCAGAAGTTGCATGGAGGCGAGCCACGTGCTGCCCTAACTTGCGGTGATGCTTGGCCAACTTGCAAATACCAGCCCTGTTGCTGAACGGCCGGCGCGATGTTGACACCCGCTGCATTATTCACTTCCGCAATCTGCGCCACGGAAAGATTGATGCCCGTGCGTATGGCTCCAAAGCTAAGAGCTCGATTTATCGGATCTAGACACGCAGCTTCGATTAATGCCGACCCTGCTGCATTGTATGGAACTGATGTTATTTGAGTAAACAATTCCATAATGGCCAATTGCAGTTGCGCATTCATCCATATCTGATTCGTATAGCTGTCCAACCAACGGAATGGCTCAGATATTGTCCCATTGTAAAAGAAGACAAATCCTTGATTTGCCGTCGCATAAGCTCCGTAGAAATTGCAGCCGTTCGCCAGCAGATTGCTCGCTACCGTCTCACTTGTCACACCGGCATTAAGACCAGTTTGATGCTTGAATGCATATGTTATACCAATTCCACATCAGCGTGACTTAAGGATGTAAGGAAATGAGGTGATGTCACGAATGTGGCTTCTGGGACTCTTAGCATTGGGCAAACTCTATCAGGAGCAGGAGTAACGCCAGGAACACAGATTGCGGGGTTGGATTTGGGAACTGGCTTGCTTGGGACATATTATGTCACTCCAACTCAGACAGTTGGGAGTGAAGCAGGTATTACGGCAAGCGCAACGCCATTCACGGTGACTTATGATTTTGTGTCTGGGGGGGCCTGTTAGAGCTGGCTCGGGAAATCTGAACAACTTGGATGAGTGGAAATTCTGCCTGAACGCGGCGTAGGCTGCCGTGAACAGGAGAAAACATGACGAAGAGACCACGCCGGAACCACAGCTCGGCCTTCAAGGCGAAGGTGGCTTTGGCCGCTATCAAGGGAAGACGCTGGCCGAACTGGCCGAACAATTCGATGTCCATCCGAACCAGATCACGACCTGGAGATCGCAGCTTCTCGAAGGGGCTGCCGGGATCTTTGCCGCCGAGACGAAACCCGATTTAAGTCCGCCTGCGATCGATGTGAAAACGCTGCACGCCAAGATCGGGGAGCTGACGCTGGAACGAGATTTTTTGTCCGGAGCGCTCGGGAAAGCCGGACTTTTGCCGAGCGCAAAGCGATGATCGACCGGAACGATGACTTGCCGGTGAGCCGACAGGCGAAGGTTCTCGGGATCAGCCGGGGCAGCGTGTATTACTTGCCCCGGGCGGTCTCTGCCGACGCTCTGGCGCTGATGCGCCGGATTGACGAATTGCATCTCGATTATCCGTTCGCGGGCAGCCGGATGCTTCAGACTTTTCTGGCCCGCGAGGGATATGAGGTCGGGCGCCTCCACGTCGCACTCTGATGAAGCGGATGGGGATTGAGGCGATCTATCGCCAGCCCAACACGTCCAAACCTGCGCCGGGGCACACGATCTTCCCGTATCTCCTGCGCAAGCTGCCGGTGACGCGGCCCAATCAGGTCTGGGCGATGGATATCACGTATATCCCCATGGCGCGGGGTTTCGTCTATCTTGCGGCCGTCGTCGACTGGTTCAGCCGGAAGGTTCTGGCATGGAAGTTATCGATTACACTGGAAACGGAGTTCTGTCTGGAGGCGGTCGAGGAGGCTCTTGCCCGATATGGCAAGCCGGAGATCTTCAACACCGATTAGGGCTCCCAGTTCACCAGCATCGCCTTCACCGGCCTGCTGCTCAAGAAAGAGATCAAGATCAGCATGGATGGGAAAGGCGCCTGGCGAGACAACATCTTCGTCGAGCGCCTGTGGGGCGGACCATCAAATACGAGGAGGTGTACCTACGGGCCTACGCCAGTGTCCCGGAGGCACGGGCCTCCATCGGCCGATATATCGACGGCTTTTACAATGCCAGAAGGCCCCATTCGAGCCTTGATCGGCGGACGCCGGATGAGGCCTACTTCACTGCGCTGCAGCCAATCGCGGTTGCAGCATAACCATGGCAGAAATCCACTTAGCCGCAGAAACCGGCTGTTGAAACAAACCGAGCCAGCTCTGTTCAAATCCGGGATCATTGGCACGTCTTCTACAATGGCTTACGCCACGGGCAGTTAGCGGCAAGCATTTTTGCAACTCAAACAACTGGGGCGACGGGAGCCGCATGCGGGGCAGTGACGACGCTGCTAGGGCCTCCTTTGCCGCGCGCTTAGCCTTTGTAGGCGTCGAGCGCAGCCCGCAGCTCGGTGTAGTACGAGACTTTGACCTCGGCCCCCTTGATCCGGTTGCTGTCTGCCTTCAACTGGGCGTTGACCTGCCCGCCGGCTACCGTTGCTTGCGCTCTTAAGACGTTGCCATATTGTGGGGCGTCTGGGTCGAGCGGGATAGCCAGAATTTCCTGAACCTTCGCTACGGCGCTCATCGTCGCCTTCTGGAACTCGACCGGCATCTCTGCCGGGTTGTTGTCGTTCACAACAGGCAATCGTTCTTTCTTGGGGCGTGCATGTTTTTTGGCCCAGTCCAAAGCTTCGTCGATCTCATCGCTGGGGAGTGGTGTTTTTCTCATATATTATTCTCCTTGTAAAATCAGTAGGTTGCGGCAAGTGGTTCAAGTGCTGATTGAGGTAGGCTGTACTCTCGCCGGTCTGGTAGCTCTTCCTCGTCCCATGTGATCCGCTCCTTCGGTGCCAGTATCTCGCCCACGCCCTCAATCACCGTCTTGCCGTCTTGGTTCGAGACGCGGCAGTCAATGGTCACATGGTTGTGCTCGTGCTTGCCCGTGATGGTAACGACGGCGGTTAAGGTATTGCCTGGATAAACGGGGGCTTTAAAGCGCAAGTCTTGCTTCACCCATATTGTGCCAATACCCGGGAGTATCGTACCTAATACCGCGCTTATGAGGCCCGCGCCGAGCAAGCCGTGAGCGATGATCCCGCCGAACCGCGTGCCTTTAGCGTAGGTCTCATCGTGGTGCCTGAATTCCGACGCGAAGTGCAACGAACGGGATTAACATCGCCGCTCAATAGTGCGAACGCCTTGGCAGACCGTGTGGAAAGACGGACTATGCGGATTCCGCTGCCGCATTTGGCGCGATAGAATTGGCCATGACACACATTTCTGGATTCGAACGTTCGCAAATCTTGTTGTTGCCGGAGGCGGTGGACGACTACGTTGGCGCCGACAATCCGGTGCGGTTCATCGACGCCTTTGTCGATGAACTCGACCTCGCGGCGGCGGGGTTTAGTCGCGTTGAGCCGAAGGCGACGGGCCGCCCCGGCTATTCGCCAGCCGATCTGTTGAAGCTCTACATCTACGGCTATTTGAACCGGGTGCGGTCGAGCCGTCGGTTGGAGATGGAGAGCCACCGCAACATCGAGGTGGTCTGGCTGCTCCGGAGCCTGAAGCCCGACTTCAAGACCATCGCCGACTTTCGGCGCGACAATCGGGCGGCCTTCCGGTCCGTGTTCCGTGAGTTCGTACTGCTTTGCCGGCGGCTCGACCTCTATGGACGCGAGTTGCTGGCCGTGGACGGAACCCGGATCAAGGCGGTCAACAACAAGGATCGCAACTTCACGCGGAACTCGCTGCAAGATTTCATCCGCGCGGCCGACGAGCGGCTGGACGACTATTTGCGGCGGCTGGACGAGGGCGATATCGAGGAAGGCGGAACGGGCGGCGGCGCGCGCACGAGAAACCTGGCCGAGAAGATCGAGGCGCTCCGCCAAAAACGCGGCCGGTACGGGGCGATGCTGGCGGATTCTTGAACGAACCGGCGAGAACCAAATATCGCTGACTGATCCCGACAGCCGGGCGATGGCCGCCCATACGAAGGTTGGCGTCGGCTACAACATCCAGATCGCGGTCGACGCGAAGAACAAAATGATCGTCGAGCAGGCTGTGACCAATCAGGTCGTGGACATGGGCCTGCTGAAAGAGACCGCCGAGTTGGCCCGCGCCATTCTCGATGTCGAGAATATCGATGTCGTCGCCGATCGCGGCTACTTCAAGATCGAGGACATTGAGGCCTGCGAAAAGGCGGGGCTGACGCCCCATGTTCCCAAGCCGCAACGCGGATCGTCGGTGCGCAATGGTTTTTTCCGCAAGGACGAGTTCCAGTATGATCCGGACCAGGATGTGTACATCTGTCCGGCCGGAGAAACACTATCGCCGAACCATGAAGGCAAGTCGCGGGATTTGAAGAAGATCGATTACAGCAATCCGGCGGCATGTCCTGCCTGTCCTCTTCGGTCGCGGTGTACCACAGACCGTCGCCGGGTCTCGCGTCTGGAGAACGAGGCGGTGCTCGACCGGATGGCCGCCCGCCTGAAGGCGAGGCCGGGAATCCTCGACCGGCGTCGCGAACTCGTCGAGCATCCCTTCGGCAGCATCAAGCAATGGATGAACCAGGGCGCCTTTCTGATGAAGGGCCTCGACAATGTCCGGGCTGAGTTCAGCCTCACGGCGCTCGTCTACAATCTGCGCCGGGCCCTCAACATCCTTGGCGTCGAGGCCACGATGGCGGCCGTTCGAGCATGAAACGAGGGTAATACAAGGTGCGTTCCCGGCCGGAATAACCTGCATGGACGCCCCTGGGGTCACGACAGGCGATTTTCTCGACCAGAACGCGCAAAATGCGCCACGGTGCGTCTCACGATCGTTATTGCGCGACTGCGAATTGTTTTCACACGGTCTGCTTGATATCCTCCCGAGTAATGGTGCGGCTAAGGCTCGCCGCATCGCCTACTTTCAGTTCATCAAACACCACATTTTTCATCTTACCCCCCTCTTGTTCCGATCGATCGGAGGCGGGCCGCTCACACCGCCCCCGAGGTCTTGTGTCAGAATACAAGCTCGAAGCCGTAGTCCTCAGGCTTCAGTCCTTCGAGACCGGTCGCGATCAACGTTAAAACTGTGCGTGAGGGGTACCAGCCCGATAAGGCCCTAGACTGCCAGACGTGTATTCCGTCAGGCATCTTTTGGTGGTCCTTTCCGTCACGCCAAAATTTAAGAGCCTCGCGCCAACGGCAATGAGGGCTGTCGGAATACGGCTCCCCGAGCAATCCTTCCGCTCATATCGAACGTTCATGGATTGCATGGTCATGATTTCCCTCCCTCTGCCGCAGCGTTGTGTTGGAGAATGTGATTGCACCAGAGCGCCACGAGGCGCCGGTGGCTCGGTGTGGTCAGATGATCCCAGGTGTCGCGAGAGAGACAGACCCGCGCGTCACTCGCCAGCCAAGGCGTGTTCGCGGGGGGGACTCCCCACCGTTTGTAAAGTGGGATCATGCGGCGGCTGAAGTCCTTTTCGCGGGGAGGTCTGGATCGAAGATGGTTCTGGTTTCGAGCATGGCGCAGGCGACGGCGAGCAATCGATCGGCGATTGAGCGGAGCGCTCGGCCATGACCATGCCCACGAGCCCGGAGAGCAGCCTATTTGACTCGGCTGCGCTGGTCATGCTGCACGGCGGTGCGCGCCCAATGGTAGACGGCGTTGCGCAGGCGGACGTGAGCGGCCTGTCTCATAAGAACGATTTTGCTCTTGCCCGATCGCTTGGTGACTGGCGCGACGCCCGACAGGGATCGCAGGGCGTGGTAATCTCGCCTTCGCAGCGCATCCGTGGCTTCTGCGAGCAGCGTGGCGAGGACGCTCCTTCCAACGCCCGGCAAGGATCGCAGGATCGTCACGTCACGCTGCTCATCGAGTTGACCCTTGGCATTCTCCTCTCCATCAGCGAGCCTCTCAGTCAGATGGTCGATGCGGTCATTGGCCTCGCCGATCTGGCGGTTGACGAGATCGAGCCGCTGGGCGACGGCTTCGAGATGGGCCGTCGCCGCGTTCATGGTTCCGGCGGCGGTCGGGACGGCTGGCGCTTTCAGCCGTTCGAGCACCCCAGCTGCTGTCAAGCGGCGGATGCGATGGCGTTTGAGGAGCCGGTCGACCGTTGCCTCGCGCACGCGCATTGCCTTGTCAGGTGTTGGGATCAGACGCCACAGGTCGAGGAACCAGCCGGCGGCGATATCGTCGGTAAGTTCGAGAAACTGCGGATAATAACGCCACAGAAGTTCCCGGACGCGATTGCCAAGCCGATTGCGCTCGGCGCGCAGGTCGTCGGCGATACGCGACCATTCGCGCAGCTCCACGACGGTCGGATCAATTGGCGCCAGGGGCCGGAAGCAGCGCGGATCGGTCCGGAGCGCATCGGCGAGAACCTCGGCGTCGCGGCTGTCGTCCTTGGCGCCGGCGGGCGAGAAGCGATCACGAAAGCGATCGAGCTGCTTTGGATTGATGGCGTGAACCCGGAAACCACGCTCCATCAAGCTTTCGACGACGGGGCCATGTGGGACCTCGATCGCGACGAAGACGGCATCGGGCGTCGCGCCGGTCAACTTCAAGATCCACGCCACCATCTCAGCCAGCCCTTGGCCACCATGCGCAAAGGCCCGCTCGCCGACTTTACGGCCTTTGGCATCCGACAGGCGAACGTGATGCGTCTCGGATGCCCAATCGACGCCCACGAACCAGTTGCGTTCATCCTCCATTCCGAAGTCCCCCGTTGGCATGGAGCCGCCGCGATGTTCGCCGTTCCCTGTACTAGCGCTCGAAGACGCGGACTCCCCACGGGGCATCCACCGCGGCCGCCCGTCGGGGCACAGGTCCCCCCAGGTGTTCGAGACACAGGGGGTGCTTGGTCGCTCCCGACAGGTCGGCTCAGTTCCAGAGGTTACCGCGATCGAAAGGACGCAGCGCGGCTCGAAGCACTTTGCTTCGCTCGTTTTTTTGACATAATTGTACAGAATTGTTCTGTACTACTGGCGTAGGCACTCGTGTCGCTGTCCTATCGCTTGTCGTCCAGCGCCTTCTCGATCGCCGCGCCGATGGTCTCGGCTGCCGAGCGCATCGGGTCCGAGGCGAGGTGTGCGTAGCGGTGTGTGGTCGCGGCTTGTGTGTGGCCGAGAAGTTTGCCGATGATCGGGAGCCCGAGCGATGCCCCGGCGCCTACGCTCGCAAAGCTGTGTCTCAAATCGTGGATGCGGAGCCCTTCGAGACCCGCCGCCTTACAGACAGCCATCCATGGCCGCTTGAGGTCCGCGCGCGGCCCCTCCCCCCGTCCCGGTATGATGTACGGGTTGCCCGCCATGCGAGGGAGGTCAGCGAGGACCGCCAAGGCGGGCGCGTTGAGATAGATGGGCTTGGGGCCTGTCTTGCTCTCAGCCAGCCATATGACCCCTCGCTCGGTGTCGACCTGGCTCCAGCGCGCGTCGAGTATCTCTCGTAGCCTCGCGCCTGTAAGGAGTAATAGGCGGATGGCTGCGATGGCCCATGGGTCGAAGCGGGTCTCAGCCTCGTGGAGCGCGGCACCTAAGCGCGCCAGCTCCTCGGTCGACAGAAACCGCTGGCGCGGCCGCTCCCTGAACCTCTCGACCCCACGAGCCGGGTTATACCCCTCGGTCACGTACCCAGCCTTGCCCGCGTACCCGTACAGCGCGCTGATGACCTCTAGCACCCGGTTGGCTTGCACGGGGCGGTCGTGCATCGATGCGTGAAGACGGGCAACGTCTTGCCGGGTCACCTTGCCGGGGAGCATCGCGCCCAGAGCGGGTTTAACGGTGCGAGTGAGTATACCACGACACCACGCTGCCGTTGACAGTTTGCGCTTCGCCTCGACATGCTCGGCAAGGAAGTGGTCGATGACGACTGAGAGGGGCTGCGACGCTCGCTCACGGACCTTATCATCGGCCGGGTTATGCCCTTGTCGAATAGTCGCGAGGGCGTCCAGCGCAGCCCTGCGGGCTTGATCGACAGTCATGGGGCCGAACCGCCCCAGGGTGATCCGGCGCTTGTTCACGCCTCGGGCAGCGCTAGGCCGATATTCCAGGGTGAACGCCTTCACGCCGGACGGCTGGACCCTTAGACCAAAGCCGGGGACCATGCTATCAAACAGGATGAAGGTCTTGTCGCGCGGTGTCGCCGCGTCTACAGTGCGCTTGGTAAGCTTGACGGATCGCTGGATAGCCATTGAAATAGCCACGGAAATAGCCACGGAAAAGAGTGCTAGATCACCCTTTCAGGTATTATAATGGCATGATGTTCCTGCTTGACAAGAGGGGAGGGGAGCAAGATAAGGCTTGCGGGGCCTGTTTAGCCGTCAGATTTTAAGTTTTGGGACTTCAGGTCGCAGGTTCGAATCCTGCTGCCCCGACCACCACCAGCACGGCCTGGCACGCGACAGCGCATTTGGGATAAAGAGGCTGCCTAAATACGCATAATGACGGGGAATGGCCCCGGGCATCGAAGCGAGAGCGAAGACGATGAGCATGGCACGAATTTACCGCCCCTCCAGGACGGCAACGCAATCGGGGATCGCCCGGGCGAAGCTTTGGGTTTTGGAATTCGAACCGGCGGCGCCGCGCCAAATTGATCCGCTGATGGGGTGGACGAGTTCTGGCGATATGAGGAGCCAAGTCCGTTTGAACTTCGCCACTCAAGAAGAAGCGATCGCTTATGCCAAGATAAACGGTTTGAACTACCGGGTCGAGGAACCGAACCCGGCGCCGCGAAAAATCCTGAGCTATGCCGACAACTTCAAATCGACCCGCCTCGACCAATGGACCCATTAGCCAGGTTTTCCGCTCAACGTAACCAGAGGAAACGACTTTAAGCTCGCTTTGAGCAGCAATGCCATAATGCTTTCACTGCTTGAGCGCAAGGCGCGGACGACTCCGTAGCTCAGCTGGATAGAGCAGCCGCCTTCTAAGCGGCAGGTCGCAGGTTCGAACCCTGCCGGGGTCGCCAGTCTCATTACCAGATCGTTTATTTTCAATGAGTTGGCTCTCGCTTTACTAACCTTCCCAATGGGTTTGCCAGTATTTGTTCCCGATATGACCTCCATGGCGGCCGCCGCCATGCGTTTTTGACTGGCCGCCTTGGTGTACCTCTCGACCTCCCGCAGCGTTGCGTGGCCGGAAATCGCGGCGATCTGATTAGCCGAGCAACCGGCCTCGGCGAGACGGCGGCATGTGGCCTTGCGCAAGCCATGCGCCGAGAGGCCGAGCGGCAAGCCTGCTTCGCGGCATCTGTCGCGGAACCAGCCCGTGAAGCCTGCCGCCGTGAATGGCTCGCCCGCGCGGGTCGTCAAAAAGGTTAAATGCTCCGCCGGATGCGCGGCCAGGATCTCCTGTAGGGCCGGGTGCAACGGAATTTCCAAAACCGCGCTGGTCTTTTCCTGGCGCACCTGAAGGAACCCCGCCCGGACATGCTGACGCCCCATCCGGATGACGTCGCCCCGGCGCTGCCCGGTGTAGAGCGACAGCCCAAACGCCAGCCGAGCGTGGGAGACTATCGGATGGATGGCCTCGAATTGCGCGATTTCCTCTTCGGACCATGTTTTGAACCCGCCGGTCGCGCGCAATTTCGGATTGCGGATTCCGAGGGTCGGGTCGTAGCCGATCAGGCCGGCCGGCATGGCCGTGGCAATCAATCCGCGTAACACCTTGAGCCATTCGCGCCGCAAGTCCTCGAGGCCGAGCGAACGAAAGCGATCGAACTCGCCCTCAATCGCTCGAGAGTCCATCGAAGCCATGGCTAGGCGGCCGGTTGAGCGAAGATCTTCGGCTTCGATTTGGTCGGCTGGCCGACAGGCACACGATAAACGCGTTCGGCCCCGACCTTCTCCGATATCAGCGTTAAGCCGAGCTTCTTGCGCACCACACGCGCAAGGAAGCCGCGGACCGAGTGCGGCTGCCAACCCGTCGCTTTCATGATGGCGGCGATCGTTGTCCCCTTGGGGCTGTCTGAGCAGGGCGAGGACGGCCTCCTGCTTGGTCTCCTGCCGCGGGTCGAACCCGGGGGAACGTTCCCGGGCTTCGCAGGCCTGTTCGCGCGGCTCTCGGCGCGCGCAACCTCGGTCTTTCTGGGGGTTTTGCCGAGCGACATTTGAGGATCCTTTTCGGTTGCAACGGCACCTGGCGCCGTCACCACCGAAGCCCCGCAGTGGCACCATCGCCAGCGGGGCAGGATCCCGGATGGGGCCAACCGGCCCGGATCTCGGCATGGCGACAGTGACGCTTCCTTCGCCGCGGAAGTCCACTCCTTTCTGCGATGAAAATTAAGCGCCAATCGCCCAGCGTTTGCCACGCGTCTCTGGATTCAAAAGTTCGAATCCTTCCGTTCTAGCCAGGCAGTCCAGTCTTGGGAGTGTCGTTTCCGGGCGGGGACGTGTTGCTTTCCATTTTGGCATGGCGGAGACCGGTTAGCCTAACCAACCGGATAGGTTTTTGAGCAAGGACAGCCGCTCGCCAAAGACGACGACATGGTCAAGACATTCCCGCCGGATCGACGCCATGGCAGAACGGACATACGGAACAGCTGATCGGCTTCCGGAGCGCGGTGCTAATATATGGCAAGGCACAGGAGGCCACCATCCCAAGGGTGGAAGACGTTCCTCCCAATCATGCCGAGGGCATCGCCTCAATGGATCTCTTCGTGAAGACCCACACCTTGGAGAAGATAAAAATGTTCATCGCCATGAATTGTTTCAAGGTTATCAAGGAGGAACGCAAAACCTTCGAGGATTTGTGGATGACCCGCCAATCGTACCTTGAAGAATTAAAGTCTCAAAGCGGCAATGCAACTTTGGCTTACGGGACGAGAGGCCCGAGCGGCCGCCTCGGAGCCGCCGGTCGTGACGAGGCTCGCGTCCCATTCTCGACATCGTCCCCTCCGCCATTCATGCCCGGGTACCACTCGTCTTTGGCTCACCGGCCATGGTCGAGCTGGTGGCGCGCTATCATAGGGATCCGCAATTTTCCGCCGAGCACGTGCCATTATTCGGCAAGCGCGGCCTCATCCGTCATTAAAATGTGAGGCCGAAAAGAAGAGGCTGATGTGTCCGCGAAATATCCGATCATTTCGGTGACCGGTTCCTCCGGGGCTGGAACGACATCCGTCAGGCGCACCTTCGAACAGATTTTTCGCCGCGAGCGCATTGCGGCGGCCTTTATCGAGGGCGATGCCTTCCATCGTTACAATCGCGACGAAATGCAGGCAGTGACGGCTGAGGAGGAGCTAAAAGGCAACCGTAATTTCAGCCATTTCGGCGCAAACGCCAACCTTCTCGAAGAACTCGAAGCCGTGTTTCGCAGCTACAGCGAATCCGGTACCGGCAAGACGCGGCACTATGTCCATGATGACGAGGAGGCCGCGCACTACGGTTGCGCTCCCGCAACCTTTACCGATTGGGAGGCTTTGCCGGAAAAGAGCGATCTTCTTTTCTATGAAGGGCTGCATGGCGCGGTCAAGACGGACAAGGTGAATATCTCTCAATATCTCGACCTTAAGATCGGCGTCGTCCCGGTCATCAACCTCGAATGGATTCAAAAAATCCATCGGGATTGCTCGGCGCGCGGCTATACGGTGGAAGAGGTAATGGACACAATGTTGCGGCGAATGCCCGACTATATCTGTTACATGTGTCCCCAGTTCACCGAAACGGACATCAATTTCCAGAGGGTTCCGACGGTCGATACCTCAAATCCTTTCGTTGCGCGCTGGATCCCGACCGCCGATGAGTCAATGGTCATTATTAGGTTCGCGAGACCGCGTGGCATTGATTTTCCTTATCTCCATTCGATGATCCGTGACAGCTTCATGTCGCGCGCCAATTCGATCGTGATTCCGGGCAACAAACTCGATCTTGCGATGCAGTTGATTTTAACTCCCTTCGTTCTTCAGCTCGTCGAACGGCGGCGGCGCGCGGGCTGACGGCCTTGTCACGTCGCTGGTAGGCTTGCCGTCAGTGACCTATAGCCGTACCATCCACGATGATCAAAATCAGCTATAGCGGCTATCGCTTTCCGCCCGAGATCATCCAGCACGCGATTTGGCTCTATCTTCGGTTCACGCTGAGCTTCCGCGATGTCGAAGACCTACTATCGGAGCGCGGGATCACAGTTTCCTATGAGACCATCAGACGCTGGGTGAACCATTTCGGGCCGATGATCGTAGCGGACATGCGCAAACGCCGACCCAAGCCGAGGGCAAACGCCTGGGGAGGGCTTTGTCACGTTCGTGGGTCTTACTTGTCGATAGGGCGGGGCGCTTTCAGCCCGCATGTCGATATTTCAATGCCTTAGGGCACTCTTCGCCGAGCCAAATCAGCTCGGAAATCGCCTATTCTTGGCCAATGTGACAATGCCGCGACCATCCTAAAAGCGAGCCGTGGCAACCGGCCCATCCATCTAGTCTGGACACGCGAAGACGACATCACAGGCGGTCGGCATCGCCCTATGTTCTATCACTCGGTACGGGTGGGTGTCGATGCATCCGGCAGACTCCTGGCATGGCATCATCGTCTCGTCGGACAATCTTTCATCATCGGAACGCCGCTGGAGACCGGCTTGGCCAAGAACGGCGTCGATGTGAACGCGGTCGAGGGCATTGTCGACATTCCTTATGCGGTCCCCAACCTTCAAGTCGATTGGCACAATGCGACGTCGCCGGTCACCACCGTGTGGTGGCGGTCCGTGGGACATACCCATACGGCGCATGCAGTGGAGGTCATGATCGATAACTCGCTCATGTGGCGAACAAAGATCCCCTTGCATTGCCTCGAAACCCGGCGATGCGCAGGACAGGCCGGACACATGAAGAGCGACTCGTCTATCTACAAGGGCAACAGCTCTACCTTGCGTGGAAAGTCGAATGGGGGCAAGATTGGGCTTAGAACGACGCCTATCTGGGGAATGTCGGATTAAAGGCGACAGAACCGCGTGGATGCATGAATCTCACCGCCGCCATCAAGATCAGCAAGAGGCCGCGCAGTGGTGACCCGCTGCATGATCGATCGCAATGACCTGCAATGGTATCGCGACGCGATTATCTATCAGCTGCATGTGAAATCCTTTTTCGACGCCAACAACGACGGCGTCGGCGATTTCAGCGGCCTGACCCAAAAGCTTGATTACATCAAGGAACTTGGCGCCACCGCGATCTGGGTCATGCCCTTCTATCCCTCGCCGCTGCGCGACGACGGCTATGACATTTCCTATTATCGCGGCATCAATCCGGCCTATGGCAGCCTGCGGGATTTCAAACGTTTCGTGCAGGAAGCGCATGAGCGCGGATTACGGGTCATCACCGAGCTCGTGATCAATCATACCTCCGATCAGCATCCGTGGTTCAAGCGGGCGCGGGCGGCAAAGCCAGGTTCCGCGGCACGCAATTTCTACGTCTGGGCGAGCACCGACAAAGGCTATAAGGACGCCCCGGTCATTTTCCTCGATACCGAAAAGTCGAACTGGACCTGGGACGAGCAAGCCAAAGCCTTTTATTGGCATCGCTTCTATTCGCATCAACCCGATTTAAATTTCGACAATCCCCGCGTTCTCGAAGCCTTGCTCGATGTCATGGCCTACTGGCTCGATATGGGCGTCGATGGTTTGCGGCTTGACGCCATTCCCTATCTCATCGAGCGGGAAGGCACGAATTGCGAAAATCTTGCCGAGACCCACGCGGTCATCAAGAAGATCAGGGCCGCGGTCGATGCCCGCTACCCGGACCGGATGCTTCTCGCCGAGGCCAATCTCTGGCCGGAGGAGGCGTCGCAATATTTCGGAGAAGGCGACGAATGCCATATGGCGTTTCATTTTCCCCTCATGCCGAGGATCTACATGGCGCTGGCGCAGGAGGACCGGCATCCGATCACCGATATCATGCGGCAGACGCCGGAGATCCCGGACGCTGCGCAATGGGCGATCTTTCTGCGCAACCATGACGAGATGACGCTTGCCATGGTGACCGGCACGGAACGTGACTATCTCTGGTCCTTTTATGCCGCCGACCCACGGGCGCGGATCAATCTTGGCATTCGCCGCCGTCTCGCCCCCTTGCTCGAAAACGACCGGCGCAAGATCGAGCTTCTCAATTCGCTTCTGTTTTCCCTGCCCGGCACGCCAGTCGTCTATTATGGCGACGAGATCGGCATGGGCGACAATATCTATCTCGGCGACCGGGACGGCGTGCGCACGCCAATGCAATGGTCGCTGGATCGCAATGGCGGCTTCAGCCGTGCCGACCCGGCCAAGCTCTTCCTTCCCGCGATCCAGGACCCGGTTTATGGGTTCAGCGCCGTCAATGTCGAAGCGCAGCTCGCGAGCCCATCGAGCCTTTTGACGTGGATGCGGCGGATCATCGCGGTGCGGCGTTCGCATGTGTCCTTCGGGCGAGGCACGCTGCGCTTTCTTCATCCTTCGAACCGGAAAGTCTTGGTCTATCTCCGCGAATTCCAGGGCGAGCGGATCCTCTGCGTCGCCAACGTATCGCGTGCGCCGCAAGCGGTTGAGCTCGATCTCGCCGAATTCAAGGATGCCGTGCCTGTCGAGCTTACGGCCGGTAGTATCTTTCCGGCGATCAATTCGCGGTCCTATCTTTTGACCTTGCCAGCCTATGGTTTCTACTGGTTCAGGCTTGAGCCGGCCGACGCAACCAAGGACCGCCACGACCAAGTGGCGCCAGGGCTCTTCACGCTGGTTGCCACTGGCAAGCTTGAGACGATTCTATCGGGACGAGAACTCATCGCCTTCGAGCGCACCGTCGTGCCGCGTTTCTTGCCCTCGCGGCGCTGGTTTGGTCACAGGGAAACACCGGTCGCCGATGTCTCTGTCAGGGATTTCGCCGTGCTTCGCGATGGCGGCCAGAGCCGTTTTGTTCTGCCGCTCCTCGATGTCAAACTCCCGGGCGGCGGGGCCGAGAGTTATTTCGCGCCTCTTGCGGCGGAACCGGAGCGGGAGAATGGTCCGTCACTCGTCCATGCCGCCGCGCGGCTGCGCCGCGGTGCCTTGACCGGTCTGCTGTATGAAGCGGATGCGTGCGAAGGCTTCGCAGGCGCGATATTGGCGGCGCTCCGGCGCGGCGAAATATTGGACACCGGCCACGGCGGCAAAATCTTTTTCTCGCCCACGACTCGGCTTGCCACAGAGCCGACGATCGATCCGGCCGACGTCCACCGTATCGGGGCAGGAGAGCACAATTCCTCGCTCGTCCTTTCCAATCAATTGATGCTGAAAATACATCACCGGCTGGAAACCGGCACCGACCCCGAGGTCGAGACCCTGCGCTTCCTGAACGAAGTAGCGCATTTTGCCAATGCCCCTCCTTTGCTCGGCGTTGTCGAACATGTCGACCGCGAGGAAAACCACACCGTGCTCGCGATCCTGCAAACCTTCATGCGCAACCAGGGCGATGCCTGGACCTGGACGTTCGAAGAAGTGAAACGCGTCCTCGAGTTGGTCGCCCTTACACCCGCACAAGGCGATCACACCGGACAGGAAGGACTCGGTACCTACGTGCCGCGCGTGCGGCGGCTCGCCATGCGCACCGCCCAGATGCATATGGCACTAGCAACGCCGACCACCGATCCGGCATTCAAAGCCGAGGCTCTGGCGTTCGACGATGTCCGCCAGAGTACGGACAGGGCAAGAGATCTTGCGAAGCGCGCCTTCGCGCGCCTGCGGAAGATCGGCGCAAAGACGAGCGATGACATTCGCGCGGGGGCCGAACGTCTTTTGGACCGGCGCCAGGAGTGTTTCAGCCTGATCGACGCCTTGGAGCGAGAACCGGAGGGCGCGATCAAGATTCGCATTCACGGCGATTATCGTCTTAGCCGCCTCCTGGTCGTGAAGGACGATATTATTATCGTCGATTTCGGGGAAGGGCCTTCCATTTCCCCTGACCACAGGCGCACCAAGACGTCGCCGCTACGCGATGTTGCGGTCATACTGCACTCCTTTGCCCAAGCGATTTCCGCCGCCAAGCGTGATGTCGCCGGGCGCCTGCCGGACACGACACTCGCGGCGGCGAGACTGCGCGAGGAGCTTGTCGAATTCTCGCAGATCTTCGTCCAAGCTTATATGGATACGGCGCGCGACAGCCCGGTCTGGATCGAGGATAAAGAAACGCGAAGACGCCTCCTCGTCCTCTATCTGCTGGCCGAGGCACTCCATGAAATCGAGAGCGAGGCGGAAAACCGCCCCGACTGGATCGACACCCCAATCGACAGCGTCAACGCGATTCTCGATCGCATGGGTCGAGAGATGGGAGCAGGTTTTCAATCGCACGAACGTTGATCACTGGCCCAATGGTATCGATCGGTCAGGCATGGTTCTCGACGTGCTTCGGCTTCTCGCGAAAGGCTCGGACGCTGCCAAGGAGGCCGGCGAAAAGCTACTGTCCGGCATGCCGCTCGCGCTGTGGCGGCGCGTCTCGGTGACGGTCCGGCGCTGGCGCTGCCAGTAAGTTGTCGCGGCTGTGCTCCGACGATTGGGGTGGCGGCCTGCTTGTCGACTTACTCAAATCGTCTTTGCCCCGGCCTTGGATAGCTTGAGAGTGACCGAATGTAAGGGGTGCGGCAGGCGGCACAACTCCGGGGATCAAAGCCTCGGTCGCGCCGCGCAAACAGCTTGAAGCGGCAATCGAGTTGGTGAACGGTCGCGGTGGGGAGCGGCCCCCGTGGGCGTGGGCATTGTGCCGCCGCCGGTCGTGCCCCATAGGGGGCGGTAGCAGTACGGTCTTGGTCCCCGCTCCTTACATCACGAATTTCCCCTCCTGGCGCACTGGCGTCATTCAGGGCGGCTTGAGCGAATAACCGCTTCCGACCCAAAGCGGCCCTTCGGCAAATAATTAGCCCGTTGGAACCGGCGTCCCCCTTCCCAGCTACTAGCCAGTTGGTCCTTGGCGTTGCAGCGCGTACGGTTGGCGACAAGGAAGCCCTTGGGCTCCCTGAACCGCTTGGATTCTGTCTCGACGCGGAACCTGGAATAACGGGCGGTGAGGTCGCGGGCGTAGTCGCTTTCCACTCTGCCCAACACCAAGTCCTCAGCGCACTTGGCGGTGCAGGTATTTATCCTCTGCACGGTTTCCAAGTCTACGAAGCCGCCTTGGATGGTCCCCTTCAGCTCGTTCGTAAAATCCTGCTTCGTGTGCATGAAACTTTCCGGATTCCGGGTGAGATCGCACGTCAGGCATAGCCTCGGCGTCACGGGCAAATACCGGGAATGACGATCGTCGCGTTGCAGCGCCTCGCCATTGGCTCCAGTGACTGGTCCGGCATTCGCGAATATGGCGAAGCGAACGGCGGCGACGACGAGATCCACTAGGACGAGGTCGGTGCGACCTACAGGCGGCATGGTTAGACTAGCGCGTCACGGATGCTGATTTGGTTTAAAAATGCTATAATTTAAATTGTCATATCGAAGTCTCCTTTCCTTCGATTGGAACTGATCCCGCATTGAAAGCATCGGGCTTGGGGCGCGGCGTCCTCAGGGCGTCGCGTTTTCATTTGCTCGCCTCGGCTTGGGATACGCCCTAACGGCGGCCTCCCCTCATATACACGGCGGCGCACGGCTACACGGCGGCAGAAAAAAGTAGCGCCTCGGCCAACGGCTAAGGTGTGGATCGAGAACCAGAACCCACGCGTAGCGACAGCCCGCGCTACGCCAACCGCATCGAGCGCCGACTTGCCAGGCCGGTATCCATAAGAAGTCTCATGGACCAGAATTTCTCGTCGGCTTCGGCGAGGTCGGCAACAATTTCAATTTCGAACACGATGGATGATCGACCGCCACTAAGCGCGTGGCGCCGGAGACTGTTATTCGTTGGCATCATGCTGGTTTTCGTTCGTTCTGGCGATGGAAGTCGCGATGTCGCAGCGGCAGACCGAAGGTGCCACTCGAAATTCGCCAACTGATCCGCGACATAAGCCTGGCCCCTGTGGGGCGCTCCCCGGATCCATGGAGAACTCCTCAAGCTCGGCATCGCGATGTTGGTCAAACCTCGGTCGCCAAATACATGGCAACGCGAGACCCCCTCTCAAGGCTGGAACGCGTTCCTCCGCACCCACGCCGAGGGGATTGCATCGATTGACGTGTTTTGTTGCTCCGGCTCTCTCATTTCGACTGCTTTATGGCTTGGTGATTCTACAGCACGGCCGACGCCAAATCTTATGGCTGGGAACGCACAGTCACTCCGACTTCGGCCACAGCCCGGATTACGGCTCTCCGCCCTCGGCCTCAACCGACCCAGAACGGCTGGGTCTCTACTGCTTCTGTTGCGCATAAGTCACGGCTCTTCAAAATCGGCACAGCTAACGGCTAATTCATCCTAACGGCCATCGTAATGGCGTAAGTTAGCGGCGTCCTCCTTAAAGGAAAAAGCTCATTAAAAGGAAAAAGCTCATTAAAAGGAAAAAGCCCATGTTCCGTAAATTTCTCCTGGGATCGGTTGGTGCCATTGCTCTAGCCAGCTCGGCGCTTGCGGCCGAGCCGCCCCCGGCCCCGCCAACCTATCTGCCGCCGGCGCCGATCTTCACCTGGACCGGCATTTATGTCGGCGGTCAAATTGGCTATGCCTGGACCAGCGGCAATAATCAGTTCACTGGATTCGATCCATTCTTTCCGATCGGTTCTACGGGCACTTTTCTCTCAAGTTCGGTCGGCGGCACTCCGAATGGGGTGATCGGCGGCGGCAATGTCGGCTACAACCTCCAGATCAACCAATGGGTCCTGGGCCTCGAAGGCGACGTCAACGGCACCAGCCTGACCAATACCGCTGTGGCCTTCTTTCCTGACGGCACGTCTCTGAATGCGCACTCGAAGTCCGATATTCAGGGATCGATTCGCGGCAAGGTCGGTATCGCCTTGGGACCGCGCCCTGATCTACGCGACCGGCGGCGTTGCCTTCGGCGGCTTCAACACCACCGTGTCACTCGCAAACACCGGACTGACAAACGGTGGCTTTCCATTCTTCGGCTCCGGCAACGTTTCGACCACCCGCGTCGGCTGGACGGTCGGCGGCGGCGTCCAATATGCCGTCACCAACAATTGGTCGGTCTTTGCCGAATATCGTTATACCAACTGGGGCAGCATCAGGGAGAACAATTTTGGGCTGCTGCCCGTCGGAACATTCTTCAACGGGGACCGTAAGATCAACCAAAATCAGGTCCAGGTTGGCTTCGATTATAAATTCGACTTGTGGGCTCCGCCACCGGTCGTCTCGAAATATTGAGCCAAGTTTGTCTGGTCTCGACCTTATCCAAGAACAATGAGACCCGGCCTTTCGGCCGGGTTTCTTGAGGTGCATCAGGTCGCTGCCCTTGCGCTTGACCGTTATCGACGTCTGGCGTCCCGGCGAGATCATGGAAGACCTTCGCGGGTTCGTGCTCGACAAACTAACCACCATCGAGATGGATATGGATGCCGCGACCGGCGGCACGTGCGAGCACCTGCATAATGGGCCAGTCGGTCCGCCCATAGGCGGCCATGTCGATGTCATGCACGGCGCCGTCGATGATCGCCACATCGACGTGTTCTAGCCCATCTTATTCGTGACAGGCGCATTTTAAGGCTGACGAGCGGAAACGATGAGAAGTGACGCAAATGGCTGACTTGCCCCAGCCGCCGCGTCCCTCCGCCAGGCCGCTGCCGCGCGATTATCGCGCCGGAAGTCGGCGATGGTCTTGAAGTCCGGCTTCAGGCTTCGCAACAGCCAGATGACCTCACATGGGGAGGTCCAGGTCAAGGGGTGAGATTCAGTCGCGCATAAGTGAAACTCCGGTCGCTGTTTCGGTATCCACGGTCTGAGCCCGTTTCCATGATCTAGTCGTTTCCGCACCAGATCAACCTCACATTCGGTCGCCGCGCGAAGCGGCTGCACCAATATCCCGCTTGCGGCGGGCGAGGCTCAGGAGGACGAGACCATTCTTGATAACGGCTTTTCAGGCCACGGATTGGTTTGGTTCGTCCACCCGGATCCGCCGAGACTGATCAAGTCCCGGTAGATTGCTTCAATCTCTTCCGATCGCCTTTCAGGCGCTCTTCACAATGGCGCCTTCGATGACGACGCCGGCAGTCACATATTTCCACAGCGCCACGAGCAGCTTCCGCGCTAGCGCCACGATGCTCGTTTTCTTAAGACGGCCGCCATTGCGGCTGACCCGGTCCTTGAACCACAGAGCCAGCGCCGATTGCGGCTGATTGCGCAGCCATAGCCAGGCGAGTTGGATGAGTGTTGTCCGCAATCGCGGATTTCCTGCTTTAGACACGCCCTGTTCGCGATCGACCGATCCACTTTGCCAAGGGGTCGGAGCTAGGCCCGCGTAAGAAGCGACCTGGCGTCGATTGTCGAAGTGTCGGAACAGCCCTTCCGACCAGAGGACGGCGGCGAACTCTGGCCCGATACCCTTGATGTTGAGCAACATCGCCGGCGGCCCCGGCGCTGGCGCCGCGGCTTTCGCCGCAGCGAACAGCGCGTCGCGCTCGGCCTCCACCGCCTTGATCTGTTCAAGTAGCTGTTCGAGTCGAGCGAGTTCCCGGCCGATCTGAGCCTTGAGATGCTTTGGCAAGAGACGGCCATCGCCCGTCCTCAACTCGTCGAGCCGTTGCCGTCGATCGCGGCGTAGCGGCTTGTAGCCGGATACACCCTGGCAGAACAGCAATCCTTTGATGCGATTGACGTGCTTGACCCGCTCGGCGATCAGGATCTTGCGCTCGCGACAAAGTCGGCGGCGGTCCTCTTCCTCGGGTGTTGGCGCTTTGACCATCGCGCACACCCGAGGCTCGCCGCGCTTATACGCCAGCAGCGTGCGAAGCAGCGCCTCGCCGTCGATCCTGTCAGTCTTCGGCCGCCGGCGCCGACGTGAGGTCGCGATCGAGGCCGGATCGACGACGTGGCTTTCGATCCCTTCATTCTGCAACACACGGTGAATCCAGAAGCCGTCCAACCCCGCTTCCTGAATGACGATGATCGGGAACGATTTTCCAGTCCGCGCAAACGCCTTCTGCTTGAACTCCGAAAAGCGCGCCAACAGCGCGTAGATGTCCCCGGCAGGCACGCTGTGCTTCGACATCTTCTCTCCGCCGTCTGGTGACAGCGACGTGATCAGCCAGGTTGAACGACTGAGTTCCAACGAGATGAATATCGCGCCAAGATCATTACGGATAGCGTTCGGTGCTTCGGATCGGTCAGCTACGGTTTGCATGGTCGTCTTCCAGAGTGGGTGGTCGCAACCTCACTCTGCCAGAGCGCCGGTCGCTATCCACCTCCCCATCGGATCTCGATGTTGCGAGCAGCCATTCTACCGGCCGACGGCCAAGAGCGGCGAGGCTTTCGTCCACTTCCTTCATCTGCTCGGCGGCATGGATGTGGATCGATCCGCCCGTCGCCTTCGGCTCGACACGCACAAACCCTGCCGCCGTGAGGTCCAGTTCATCGACGAAGGCGTCAATGAACCGCACCGGATTGTCGGCGTCGACATAATCGTCCACCGCCTCCGGCAGCAAAAACATCTGCGAGCGATCGTGACCAGAAATGTGTGCCATGCTGAATTCTACCGCGACAAGCGCGGCAGCGGAATCCACGTTAGTCCGACTTTCGACACGGTCTGCTTAATTTTTGCACCGCTTCACGAATTGCGGCGCTGTCCTAACAAAGCAAGGCATCGGGCCATGTTTTGTTGCACGATGTCATGCCAGTATGGGGCGGCTTCGCGGGTGTATTCCTTCAGCGCAGCGCGAAAGGCCGCGACCGCCTCCTCCAGACGCGCCGTCCCTCTCTCGCGCTCGCCGAGTGCTTTGAGCGCATTGCCGAGATTGTTTTGCGTCATCGCGCATTGGAGCGGCGCGCGCGCGCGGGTGTATTCCTTCAGCGCAGCGCGAAAGGCCGCGACCGCCTCCTCCAGACGCGCCGTCCCTCTCTCGCGCTCGCCGAGTGCTTTGAGCGCATTGCCGAGATTGTTCTGCGTCGTCGCGCATTGGAGCGGCGCGCGCGCGCGGGTGTATTCCTTCAGCGCAGCGCGAAAGGCCGCGACCGCCTCCTCCAGACGCGCCGTCCCTTTCTCCCGCTCCCCGAGACTACAGAGCGCAGTGCCGAGATTGTTTTGCGTCATCGCCCAATCGAGCGCCGCACGCGTGGGGGTATATTCCTCCAGCGCGGCGCGAAAGGCCGCGACCGCCTCCTCCAGACGCGCCGTTCCGCTCTCCCCCTCCCCAAGCGTAAAGAGCGCAAGGCCGAGATTGTTCTGCGTCATTGCCCAGCCGAGCGGCGCGCGCGCGGGTCCGTTCCTCCAGCGCCGCGCGATAGGCCACGACCGCCTCCTTCCGACGCGCCGTTCCGCTCTCCCGCTCCCCGAGCCTCGCGAGCGCAGCACCGAGATTGCTCTGCGTCGTCGCCCATTGAAGAGGCGTGCGTTCGCGGGTGAATTTCCCCAGCGCGGCGCGAAAGGCCGCGACCGTCTCCTCCAGACGCGCGGTCCCGCTTTCTCGCTCCGCAAGTCTAAAGAGCGCATTGCTGAGATTGTTCTGGGTCATCGCCCAGTCGAGCGGCGCGCGCGGGGGTGTATTCCTTCAACGCGGCACGAAAGGCCGCGACCGCCTCCTCCAGACGCGCCGTCCCTCTCTCCCGCTCCCCGAGCGATTGGAGCGCATTGCCGAGATTGTTCTGGGTCATCGCCCAGTCGAGCGGCGCGCGCGCGGGGGTGTACTCCTTCAACGCGGCGCGAAAGGCCGCGACCGCCGCTTCAAGCGAAGTGCTTTCCGCCTGCTCTTGCCCGGCAAGGTTCTTGGACAGACCAAAGGCGTGCAACACAGCGCCGCGCGCGTCGGGAGTCCAGTTGGCCTTGGGGTGGGCGACGAGCGGTTCAATCCGTTTGGCGAAACGTTCGGCGTAGAGCGTAAGGAAGTTTCCTTCCTTGCCAACAAGCGCATTGCCGACCGCCACGACGCGGGAGGCGATCGCCGCGCCAAGATCGCGGTTAAAATTGAGCGGTAATTCAAGAGCCCGTTCCGCATCGAGCGTGTAAGGCGAGACCTTGCTCGTTTCCGTGGATCGCCCTGTGAAATATAGAGCGAGCGCATTGGCCGACTTAACGCGGCCCCAGATCAGCAGGTCGCCACGCTTGTCTTCCAGGATTTTTTGCGCCACGGCATGGGTCTTGGCCAGTTCGGCGTCAACGTGGCCTTCGTCGATCGCCAAGGCTTGCGGATAGGTGATGATATGAATGCTCGATTCGAGATAGCATTCGAGCGAAGTCGCGCACGTTTTGTTTTTGACCGCGCGAGGAATCGTCGCCGACGAGATCGGCCAAAATGACGGTCAGTCGCTCCCCTGTCGAGCGACGAATCCTGATCTTCTTCAGCCACAGCCGCAGCGCATTGGCTCCAGTTGCGACGGAACCCACTGCGCTGACAGCGATCAAGCCCGCCCAAATTGGCCAGTTATTTGTGTCATTGAAATTCAGCCCGAATCCCCAAGAAGGAGCGTTACGCCATGAACGAGAATAGAGTCGTTTCTCTCCGACAGAAAGACCAAATCGACGATCCGCTCACGGAAATCCTGCACGGGGGCGCGAAAGCTCATCAAACAAGCTGTCGAGATTGAATTCGACACGTTTCTTGCCTTGAACGCCGATCTCGTCCTTCCGGACGGCCGCCAGCGCGTCGTTCGCCACGGACATGATCCGGTTCGCACGATCCAGACCGGGATCGGCCCGGTCAAAGTGCAAAAGCCGAAGGCTCGCGATCGTGGCGCGTCGGAGCGCGATCGTGGCGCGTCGGAGCTTGGCGAACGCATTCGCTTCACCTCGGCGATCTTGCCGAAATGGGCGCGGCGCACGAAGAGCCTCGACGCGCTTCTGCCGGCTCTCTATTTGCGCGGAATTTCGGCGGGCGATTTCCAGGAGGTTCTCACGGCCTTGCCCGGCAAGGACGCGCCGAACCTCTCGCCAGTGGTGATCGCGCGGCCAAAAGGCGAGTGGGAAGACGAATATCTGCGGTGGCAAAAGCGTGATTTGTCGGCGCGCCGCTATGTCTACGTGTGGGCAGACGGCGTCTATCTCCAGGCGCGCATGGAGCCGCAGGCCGAATGCATGCTGGTGCTGATCGGCGCCACGCCCGAGGGCAAGAAGGAGCTGATCGGTTTCCAGACGGGCATGCGGGAGAGCGCGCAGAGTTGGAAAGAATTGCTCGTCGATTTGAAGGCGCGCGGCTTCCCGCGTTTCGCAAGTGCGATCCATTGACGCCCGCACTGTCGTTTTTCGCCTTACGTAGGCTTTGCTACTGTTGGCCTTGCTTATTTCTGGACTTCCGACAAAATGCGAGGCGTCGCAGTGTCCTCGCTAGGCCGCAGCAGCCTCTTAACCGATATTTCCCAGATGACACGGGATTGGACCGTCAAATTGGCTCTGCTTGGCCGTTTTGGCGCTCTCCGCCACCGCCACCTCTGCAGTTAAACCCTCTGCGGTCCATAACGTTCCACAGCGTGACGAAAATTGTCGAATTGATTGTGATCAAGATGCATCTCTCCCGTGAGTTTGGCTCGAACGCATGACGACCGAACATTTCACGTAGGCGCTGGATCGGGCGGCGGTCGAAGTTCGGCGATCATTCGTAGGATGTCGGCGAAGAGATTTTTGGGAATGGCGATTTCGGCCATCTGAAACGCGACATAGCGGCCATGGCTCACGATCTTCGCGCCGATCTTGATCAGCTTTTCCTTCAAACTCGTCAGCGACCAATCCTCACATGGGGAGGTCCAGGTCAAGGGGTGAGATTCAGTCGCGCATAAGTGAAACTCCGGTCGCTGTTTCGGTATCCACGGTCTGAGCCCGTTTCCATGATCTAGTCGTTTCCGCACCAGATCAACCTCACATTCGGTCGCCGCGCGAAGCGGCTGCACCAATATCCCGCTTGCGGCGGGCGAGGCTCAGGAGGACGAGACCATTCTTGATAACGGCTTTTCAGGCCACGGATTGGTTTGGTTCGTCCACCCGGATCCGCCGAGACTGATCGAAGTCCCGGTAGATTGCTTCAATCTCTTCCGATCGCCTTTCAGGCGCTCTTCACAATGGCGCCTTCGATGACGACGCCGGCAGTCACATATTTCCACAGCGCCACGAGCAGCTTCCGCGCTAGCGCCACGATGCTCGTTTTCTTAAGACGGCCGCCATTGCGGCTGACCCGGTCCTTGAACCACAGAGCCAGCGCCGATTGCGGCTGATTGCGCAGCCATAGCCAGGCGAGTTGGATGAGTGTTGTCCGCAATCGCGGATTTCCTGCTTTAGACACGCCCTGTTCGCGATCGACCGATCCACTTTGCCAAGGGGTCGGAGCTAGGCCCGCGTAAGAAGCGACCTGGCGTCGATTGTCGAAGTGTCGGAACAGCCCTTCCGACCAGAGGACGGCGGCGAACTCTGGCCCGATACCCTTGATGTTGAGCAACATCGCCGGCGGCCCCGGCGCTGGCGCCGCGGCTTTCGCCGCAGCGAACAGCGCGTCGCGCTCGGCCTCCACCGCCTTGATCTGTTCAAGTAGCTGTTCGAGTCGAGCGAGTTCCCGGCCGATCTGAGCCTTGAGATGCTTTGGCAAGAGACGGCCATCGCCCGTCCTCAACTCGTCGAGCCGTTGCCGTCGATCGCGGCGTAGCGGCTTGTAGCCGGATACACCCTGGCAGAACAGCAATCCTTTGATGCGATTGACGTGCTTGACCCGCTCGGCGATCAGGATCTTGCGCTCGCGACAAAGTCGGCGGCGGTCCTCTTCCTCGGGTGTTGGCGCTTTGACCATCGCGCACACCCGAGGCTCGCCGCGCTTATACGCCAGCAGCGTGCGAAGCAGCGCCTCGCCGTCGATCCTGTCAGTCTTCGGCCGCCGGCGCCGACGTGAGGTCGCGATCGAGGCCGGATCGACGACGTGGCTTTCGATCCCTTCATTCTGCAACACACGGTAAATCCAGAAGCCGTCCAACCCCGCTTCCTGAATGACGATGATCGGGAACGATTTTCCAGTCCGCGCAAACGCCTTCTGCTTGAACTCCGAAAAGCGCGCCAACAGCGCGTAGATGTCCCCGGCAGGCACGCTGTGCTTCGACATCTTCTCTCCGCCGTCTGGTGACAGCGACGTGATCAGCCAGGTTGAACGACTGAGTTCCAACGAGATGAATATCGCGCCAAGATCATTACGGATAGCGTTCGGTGCTTCGGATCGGTCAGCTACGGTTTGCATGGTCGTCTCCAGAGTGGGTGGTCGCAACCTCACTCTGCCAGAGCGCCGGTCGCTATCCACCTCCCCATAGGATCTTGATCGGCTCCGGAGTCGCCAGCGTGCGCAGAAAATTACCGAGATTGTAGGCCAGCGCATGAAGTTGAAGCCGAACTGCGTTGGCGGCGAACGACCGACATGAGAGCCGTGTCCACTTGATCGCGCCCTTGCCCTCCTTGATCCATATGTGGACGGCCCGCTCCTCGCAAGGGGGTTGGGCAGTGCTCTGGTCAGATCGCTTGCGTCCATATGTCCGGCCTGTTGTCGCGCTCGCACATGAACGCTGGCCAAGATGGTTTCCGCGACACAAGTTCCAATCACTGCTGCGACCTTCGGCGGCCGATGGATCAAGCGGAATGCCTCGTGTCTTGGATCGATCGATCACACCATCTGCTCGTGACCTTGCAAGTTCTGGCATCGGCTCAGCACGGTTGCAATTGAGTTGCTCCCCGTGTCGGGCTGATCTCTAAGCCGCGCTCGCCAGAGTGGCCAGCGTGGATTTCGCAACGTAGCTTTCGCCGGTGACCATAAGCTTCCAGGCGATGCGGGCCATTTTGTTGGCCAACGCCACGGCGGCCAACTTCGGCGGTTTGCGTTTGAGGAGGTCGACGATCCAGGGCGACCCACGCCCACCGCGTCGAACATGTTGGATGATGGAGGTGGCGCCAACCACCAACACGCTGCGCGAGGCCTCGTCGCCAGCCCGAGTGATGCCACCCAGCCTGACCCTGCCCGCCGTCGAATGGTCCTTCGGTGTCAAGCCTATCCAGGCCGCGAACTCTCGCCCCGATCGGAATAGCTCGGGCGCCGGGGTCTTCATCATCAGCAGAACTGCACCAATCGGACCGACGCTGGGGATCTTAGCGAGACGTCGGCTGCATTCGTTGGCCTTATGCCAGGCCATGAGCTTGGCGTCGACTTCGTCAATTTGCGCCTGCAACCGCGCATATTCTGCAGCTTGGGCCGCGAACAGTCCCGAGCAAGGGCGGGCACGCTCTCATCAGCTTGAATACGCTCGAGCAGCGTAACCAAGTGAGCCTTACCCTTGGTGGCGGTGAAACCGAACTCGGCCGCGTAGCCACGGATGGAATTCGAAAGCTGCGTGCGATTGCGGATCAGCCGATCACGCAACCCGACCATCATCAGGGCTGCCTGCTGCTCAGTTGTCTTTACCGGCACGAAACGCATTGTCGGCCAACTCATCGCCTCGCAAAGCGCCTCGGCGTCGGCGCCATCATTCTTGCCCCGCTTCACATACGGCTTGACCAACTGGGGCGCTATTAGCCTCACCTCGTGGCCGAACGGCCCCAAAAGCCGTGCCAAATAGTGGGCTGCGCCGCAGGCTTCAATTCCGATCACCGTCGGCGCAAGCGCCTTGAAGAACGCCACCATATCCTTGCGGCGTAACTTCTTCCGCAAAACCACCTTCTCGGCGGCGTTCACTCCATGAAGCTGGAAAAAATGCTTCGACGTGTCCATGCCAATTCGGCTAACCTGTTCCACGGACGGTCTCCATTGTCTGAGATCTGCAACGACCTCATTCTGGCACAATCGATGCCGTCGGGGGCCGTCCACACCAACATTGCTCACACGTGCCGCGCTTGTTGTAGAAGGCGACGATATTCTCGGCGCGGCGCACCATGTTGGTGACGATAAATCCAACGCGCGGATAGAGTTCGCCCGGATGCCATTCGACCTTGGCAACGACGCGGCGCGGCTTCGTCCAGCTTCCGGCCTGATAGGTGAAGCTCGCATATGATCGGCGCACATCATTGGACGGGCGGCCGACTGGCCGTTTGAGCAGATAGCCGATCCTGTCCTGCAAGACCCGGTTCGCCGGAAGCCGAATGGCGTATTTGATCCCCTCGGCCTCCAGAAACTCGTAGACTTCGGGGTTTGCGAAGCCGGCGTCAGCGCGAAAATAAATGCGCGAGACCTTGCCACGATACCGCGCCACGACGGGCTTCAGCACCTCATCCCAGCCATCTGCGCTATGAACATTGCCGGGGCGTAGGGCGCAGCGTTCCAGATCGCCGAACTGGTTGAACAGGAACAACGGATGATAGCAGGTGCAGGCGTAATGACCGTTCCAGACGCTGTTCTCTTGTTCGCCGTGCGTGGGGCTCACGCTCGAATCCATGTCGAGCAAGATACCTCTCGGCGGACGGCGGTCATGCACGCGGTCGATCCATTGGCCGGAAAGATCGGCGAGAGCGGATAGGTTCTTTTCGATGTCCATCCGAACCAGATCACGACCTGGAGATCGCAGCTTCTCGAAGGGGCTGCCGGGATCTTTGCCGCCGAGACGAAACCCGATTCAAGTCCGCCTGCGATCGATGTGAAAACGCTGCACGCCAAGATCGGGGAGCTGACGCTGGAACGAGATTTTTTGTCCGCAAAGCGATGATCGACCGGAACGATGACTTGCCGGTGAGCCGACAGGCGAAGGTTCTCGGGATCAGCCGGGGCAGCGTGTATTACTTGCCCCGGGCGGTCTCTGCCGACGCTCTGGCGCTGATGCGCCGGATTGACGAATTGCATCTCGATTATCCGTTCGCGGGCAGCCGGATGCTTCAGACTTTTCTGGCCCGCGAGGGATATGAGGTCGGGCGCCTCCACGTCGCCACTCTGATGAAGCGGATGGGGATTGAGGCGATCTATCGCCAGCCCAACACGTCCAAACCTGCGCCGGGGCACACGATCTTCCCGTATCTCCTGCGCAAGCTGCCGGTGACGCGGCCCAATCAGGTCTGGGCGATGGATATCACGTATATCCCCATGGCGCGGGGTTTCGTCTATCTTGCGGCCGTCGTCGACTGGTTCAGCCGGAAGGTTCTGGCATGGAAGTTATCGATTACACTGGAAACGGAGTTCTGTCTGGAGGCGGTCGAGGAGGCTCTTGCCCGATATGGCAAGCCGGAGATCTTCAACACCGATCAGGGCTCCCAGTTCACCAGCATCGCCTTCACCGGCCTGCTGCTCAAGAATGAGATCAAGATCAGCATGGATGGGAAAGGCGCCTGGCGAGACAACATCTTCGTCGAGCGCCTGTGGCGGACCATCAAATACGAGGAGGTGTACCTACGGGCCTACGCCAGTGTCCCGGAGGCACGGGCCTCCATCGGCCGATATATCGACGGCTTTTACAATGCCAGAAGAAAGCCTTGAAGAACCTCGTAACCGGCCTCGGTAAGATATTCCCGTGCGGCCATTTCTTCGCGAACACGAGGCGCTTTTTTGGGGAATATCCGAAATTTTGTGTGTGAGGCGGGTTGACCATCACGCTGTGACGAACCTTTCGTCGAACATGATGGCGAATTAAGTCTTGACCTCGCACCATTCGCGCGATGGAATTTTCCACTCTCACGCGACCTGGCACAATACAAGATAGGGTTCCCTTACGCAAAGGTACGCAAAACGACATGAGCGCTGATAAGAATAGCAATGAAATCAAGTTGTTAATGCAATTCCAGAGGTCCCATAAGGACAGCTAATCGGGATCGTGGAACATGGCGTCGCTCACAGCGCCTCGATCGACAGCGGCAGGCCATTTTTCGCCCGCAGCGTCAAATTCGTGGCGAGCGCGACGCGATGGCCGGGCGTGGTTTTGAAGCGAAAGCCGCGCACGAGCGTTGCCAGAAGCACGACCATTTCCAGCATGGCGAAACTCATGCCGATGCAGATGCGCGGCCCGGCGCCGAAAGGCAGATAGGCGTAGCGGTGCCGCGCTTTCGCTCCCTCTGGCGCGAAGCGGTTGGGATCGAAGCCGTTGGGCTCCTCCCACAGTTTCTCGTGGCGATGCACGCACCAGCTCGCCAGGATCAAGAGTTCGCCCTTGTGGATCTCGTGCGGGCCGATCGTGATGTCCTCGCGGGGCGCGCGGCCGACGCCAATGGCCGGCGGAAAGAGCCGCATCAATTCCTGAAGCACTTGCCGCGCAAAGGTCAGCCGATCGATGTCCTCGGGACCAATCTCTCGCGCCCCGATCACCGCTTCGATCTCGGCCCGCAACCGCTCCTGCGTCGCCTGATCTTTGGCGAGGAGCCACAGAGTCCAGGCCAGCGCCGTCGCCGAGGTCTCGTGGCCAGCGACCATGAAGGTATAGAGATTGGAAATAAGTTCGTCGTCGCTCGTGACGCGTCCCGTCTCCAGATCCTTGGCGGAAAGGAGCAGCGCCAGAATGTCCTTCGACGCCCCGCCTTCCGCCCGCCTATGCGCGACGAGCCGCGCCGTCGCGTCGTAAAGCCAGTGAATGCTGGCCGCCCTCTTGCGTGAGCCCGGAAAGGGCGCGGCCTCGGGCACTCCCATCCGCGCGTAGAGAAAGCGCCAGGCGATGGTCGACAGCGCGGGACTGAGCGCGGTGAGGAACTTCTGCTGATCCAGCGCCTCCGCGCCCTGACCCAGCACCGCCTGGAGAATAATCGCGAAGGCCACCTTCGACATGGCGGGCGCCACGTCCATGACGGCCCCGCTTCCCGCGCGCCGCCATTCCTCGGACTGCGCCTTGGCGCAGCGCGCGAAGGTTGGGACAAGCGCGAAGAGGCTCTCGTGCCGAAAGGCCGGCGCCGCCGCGCGCCGCTGCCATCGCCAATCGGTGCCCTCAGCAAAGAAGAGGCTTTCGCGATTGATCACGTTCGAAAGGGCGCGGGTCTGGAAGCGGTCGCGCACGAATTTCTCTGCGCGGCTGACGAGCACTTCTTCGATCAAAGCCGGATCGGTCAGCAGAAGCGTCTCGGGCAGGACCGGCCAAATGCCGCGCATGATAGCGTGGCCGTCGCGATAGGCTTCCGGCGGCCAGTTCTCGATCATATTCGACGCCGCCGCGCGGAACGAGGGACGAGCGCGCGGCGTGAAGGGCATTAAATCGGGATCGTGAAACACGGGGCGCCAATTCCGATACACAGGCGGCATTTATCGCACAATAAGATGCGGATGTCTCGCGCGCGCTGTCCCACTCCCCACGAGCGGGGAGCGGGGTTGCAAAGGCGAGGGAGTGGCGAGACGAGGGGCAGGGGGCCCATGGAACGGCGGGACGTGCTATGCGGCCGGGCGCGAGGCGAAGGAAGCGGTCGAGGCGCGCGTATCAACAGCGGCGCTGATATGAGTCGCCGGCTTTTACGCCCGCTGCCGCTGGCAGGCGGACTGCGCAATCATCTATAGCGAAGCAGATTTTCTCGAGGCTTCGTCGTCCTCGACGCTTCTTCCCTGAAGACGCTGTTCGAGCACAGCAACGAGGGGATGCTCGACGACGTATGGTTCAACTCGGACCGTCCGACTTTCGGTGGGATCGATGGGCGGCTAATCCGAGGATAGAGCGCCGAAAACTCGCCCGCCATCCCCGCCAAAGCCTCGTTCACCAACAAGCGGATCGCCCGCAGGGGATGGTTCGGTCCAACCCGCGCCTCGAGATCAACATAGCTGAAAAGCGAACCAAACCGCTCATCTCCGCCGAGCATGATTCATCCCCCGCTACTGCTAGGGAACAGAATCACATCGCCAGTCACCCAGCCACCCAGCCAGCGCCTTTTTCAACAGCCTGCTAGCTAGGGCTCCTACTGAATCAGACGCCCGAAGCAATCCTGCGATGCCTTAGCTGCACTCTTGCTCTCTGGAACCAGAAACTTTACGCGCTCCTCCGGTGTTAGGCACCGGACACTCAAACGTGAGAAGATCTGCGGCGCATCAGGTGCCGTCGCAATTTGTGTTGGAATTGATTTTGGCGCGATCTCGAAGAAGCCGAGGTTACCCGCTCATGCGGCGAGGTCAATCCTCTGATCGGAGGGGCTTTCGTTGAGGCTTCGCCAGCCGTCCACTTTGCGCATTGTGATCTGACCAGAAGCCAGCAAAGCCCAGAACAACGTGGCTGCGGTTTCTGCTGAGGGCAGCACGGTCTGGGTCTTGATCCGCCGCTTGAACTCTTCGTGCAGACGTTCAATTGCATTCGATGTGCGATCGATTTTCATTGGCTTTTCGGGAACCGCGTGAAGGTGAACAGCTTGTCGCCCGCTTCCTCCAGGCTATCGGCAACCGCGCGGCATTTCACCCGCCATTTGCGGATGAACGCCTTGCGCTTCGCCTCGATCTCCGGCTTCGAGCCGGCGTAGATCATATCGTTGTAATCTTGCCGACAGGACATTACCGCAATCGCAGAGCGACGGCCATCTGCCCTTGGCTTTGGTGGCCGTGCGGTGCGCCGTCTGACTGGCGGGGGAAAGGGTGAAGGGGGCCAGTTCATCAATCCTTCGGTAGGAAGGCGTCAACGCTTTGTTCGTTAAAAAGCACTTGGCCGTCGTCCCCGACAAGAGAGCAGGAGCCTCCCTTTCCATCTTGGGCCGCTGCTTCCACTTTCAAGAGCCCTTCCAGTGTCGCTGCTTCAGGCGAGCCGACGATCTCTTCAACCGTAATTTCGCCGTTAGCCGTTAGCCGGGTGAATTCATAAACCATTTCCTGTGCTCCTCTGCTGGCTATCGCCGCCGACTCGGCTTTGGCACCGCCCTTCCTCAGCCTCACGCCCGCGCTCGCCGCCAAGACCGCTGTCAACCGTCGCTCAAATGCGCCACAGACGGCATCGCCAGGGGTCTTCTCACTTTCCGTGCTGCTTGGATCATCCAGTCATCGCAGGAGCGCTCGGCGCCCAGAATCCGCACGGCTGGCCTGCTAGTCCACACCGATTTGGTTTGTATGCGCATCGATATCGGCAACATAGGCAGCACGGAAAGTGAGGAAGACCCATTCACATGTCCAAAGGTTCACGAAACGCGATATTCTCATTCCAAGATGTATGCTGACACCGGGGAATGGTAATCGAGCGTGTGTGCGAGCCAGGGCGCGCCAAGCCGACCTCGTGGCCTTCGCCTTGAGAAGACGGCCAAGATGATGGGCGCCGCAGCAGGCCTCCATTGCGATGATGCAAGGCGGCAGGCTTCCGTGTGTCCGTGGCTTCAGACTGTACCGCGCTCCGATCACCATTGATATTCGCGACCGTCGTAGTTATAGAACTTGCCCGATTGATTTGGGCCGAACGTATCGATGAGCCGTCGCATGGCAGTCACGCTCTCCTGTGGCGACAACGGCGCCTTGGGACCGCCCATATCGGTCCTGACCCATCCAGGGTTGACCAGAACACAAGTGATGCCGCGCGGCGCCAAATCAATCGCAGCGCTTCGCATGACCATATTCACGGCCGCCTTGGAGCTGCGATAGGCAATGGAGCCGCCAGACGTATTGTCGGCGAGCGAACCCATGCCACTCGTGATGGTGATCACCAGATTTCGCTCACTGCGGGCAATGTGATCGCTAAAGGACTCGATCACCCGCAGGGGACCCATCGTATTTACGTCCACGCAGGTTCTTGGCAATGGGTGGCCCGAATTTGTGAACCCACCGACGGATCGATTCATTGCTGACCGTCAATCCGCGCTCAGCCAGGAGATCCTCGACATCCCGGTAGCTCAAAGTGAACCGAAGATAGAGCCAGACAGCGTGCCGGATGACGTCGCGCGGAAATCGATGGCGGGCATAGGAGATGGGCTTCATGGCCGAAACTGCTAGCACAAGCGTTGGCCCGAGACGGCAATGGCAGTTGCGGATATTCGGCGACGTGTTTAGCAGATATGTCGACGTGAAATGGGTAACCGGCCGCCCAACGGTCATAAATGAGTGCGGTGAAATCTTGCATATTTCGCCTCTCATCCCGTTTCCCCAAGAAGCTATCGCGGCGGGAAACTTTTGACAACCGCTTGGCGCATGCGTTCATTCAGCAGGAAGGCACGTTTTGGCGACTGAGCTTATGGAAAACTGCGGGCGACTCAATCGACGCTATAGGCTTGCAGGCGATTTCGATCTCTGGCGGCGCTTCGCAACGCAGGCTGAACTTGTCATCTGCAACACTATTCTCGGCTGCTTTAGGTTTCAGCAGCGGCAGCTGAGCAGCGACATGACCGCGTATTATTGCGAAGTCGGTTCTTCGCTTTCCGGCGACGAAACTCGGCGTAGCGATCCGAAAGGCCTTGTCTCCTGTCACTTTAAGATACGAGTTCAAGCCTGCCGAGATAGCGCGGTTGGTGTCGAGGAAGCGGGTCTGAAGTGCAGCATCGAGTTCCTCCAACACCGGCGCGGGGTCGGTGAACCCCGTCATTCCGGCGCGATCGAGCAGCTGAGCCCGCTCCGCCAGCCAGCGGGTCTTGTCAATGAGATAGGCCTCAAGCCGCCGGCGTCTGTGCGACCGCTCCAGGTTCAGGCTGCCGGATTTGATGGCACTGGCCACGTGCTGGAAAAGAAGAACCTTGTAGAGCGAGATCCGGAACTTGTCCCCTTTCCAGACCGCGGCCCGTTCATCCGCGGCCAGAAATTCCGCAGGCGCAGTGCGATCAAGTGCGCCGTCTGTGGCGACGAAGTGCGCGATGGCTACCTCGAGGTCAACGGCATTCGGCGTCGCCTGAAACGCCACCGATTTGAGGATTCCGGCGACTTGATTTTGCAAACGTACCGAGCGCGTCTCGAGGATGTCGAAGTAGTGGCCATCGACTGCATCGTTCAGAAGAGATGCTCTGAGCGCCCTGGACTCTGTCTCGGCAATTTGCTCTGGTTCCACCAGCGCGCCAATTTTCGCGACTTTCTCGGTGTCGGTCAGCACATCGCTGAGGACCAGCTCCCGGACACCGCGCAAAATCTGCAAGACCGATGCATCAAGATCGTCCAACAAGCCAGCAGCAGCGCGTTCATGCTGCTTTATCAGACACTTCCGCCTCAAGCGCCTGGATCAAGAGGACGCGCGCGCCATTGCGCAGCACATCGGTCAGCTGGTCGGTCAATGTCCCTGGCTGAATCAGTTTGACGACGTTATCGTTGGACAGGACACGGCATATCGCTCCTTCAACGGAGAAGTGGAGGCTCGAACACCCCCATGATATGCTGCCTGCCCCGATTCAGGCCGTCACCAACTTCCGACCATAGCTCAAATCGCGGACCGGAAGGGGCTCGGTTCGCCGCTGCGATCTATAGGGATTTGAGGGAATTCGTTAGCCAAGTATAGGCAATTTCGAGGTCGCTTTGGTTCTGTGAACACCGGCGTTCGTAACGGACGATCGGCAGCAAACCGGTCCTGTTGACAAGGAAAAGTCGCCAACGGGACAATGCCACTGAGGTTTATCAATGGGCGCCGAAGAGCAAGTGTTGACGCAGAGCCTTCGAACACACGTCGAGCAGCTTGCAGGCGAGATCGGCGAGCGTAACATTTTCCGTCCCCAAGCGCTGCAGGCCGGCGCGTCGTATATTGAGCGCCAGTGGGAGCAGCAGGGCTATGGCGTCGAGCGGCTTGCCTATGAGGTCTCGGGAGTTTGCTGCCTGAACCTCGAAATTACGCGCAGCGGCGGCGCGCGTAAGCATGAAATCCTGCTGATTGGCGCGCACTATGACACCGTACCCGGCAGTCCGGGCGCCAATGATAATGCGAGCGGCGTTTCCGCCCTCCTCGAGATATCTCGTCTTTTCGCCGGCATCGAGCCGGCGTTGACCGTCCGCTTTGTCGCATTCGTAAACGAGGAGCCTCCATTCTTCACGAGTCGACAACAGGGAAGCATGGTGTACGCCGAAGCGGCGCGCCGGCGAGGCGATGATATAAGGCTCATGGCGTCGATCGAGAGGTGGCGTCGTGATTTGTGTTGGAATTGATTTTGAGACGATCTCCAGCATGGCGAGGTTATCCGATCATGCGGCGAGGTCAATCGTTTGATTGGTTAGCCTTTCGTTGAGGCTCCGCCAGCCGTCAACTTTGCGCATAGTGATCTGACCAGAAGCCAGCAAAGCCCAGAACAGCATGGCCGCGGTTTCTGCTGAGGGCAGCACAGTCTGGGTCGTGATCCGCCGCTTGAACTCTCCGTGCAGACGTTCAATTGCATTCGATGTGTGGATCGATTTCCACTGACTTTTCGGGAACCGCGTGAAGGTAAACAGCTTGTCGCCCGCTTCCTCCAGGCTATCGGCGACGGCGCGGCATTTCATCCGCCATTTGCGGATGAACGCCCTGCGCTTTGCCTCGATCTCCACCTTCGAGTCGGCGTAGATCATATCGTTGTAATCGGCGGAAATTTCTTCATGCAGCCGGTCAGGCGCATGAGCGAGAAGATTTCGATGTTTATGCACCGTACAGCGTTGGACCGGCATGTCGCTCCAGAGCGCGGCAAGAGCTTTCTCGAGGCCGGGAGCGCCATCGACAATGACGAGCTCCGGCATCTTCAAGCCACGTTTGACCAGATCGTCGAGGAGCGCCCGCCAGGCCGCCTCGCTCTCGCCGCCCATGTTCTTGACCGCCAGCAGCACCTTCTGGCCGTCCTCCCTGACGCCGAGGGCGACGAGCAAGGAAATCGATGTGGCCTTCTTGTCGAGTCGAACGCGCACGATCGTGCCATCAAGAATCAGACGGATGATCGGCTCGTCCTTCAGGGAGCGCGCATTTGTGGTATCCGTTTTCATGGCGTGATCTCCATCGGCGCGCCAACGCCGATTCGGTTTGAGCAAACAAACTGGAGATTACGCCACACGCAAATTCCAACCACTCCCGCGACCGCACCGATCGAGACTATTGGGTGTTACAGCGATGAGTCGGGCAGCCAAAGCTATCCACCGCTGTTCAATCTCATCTATCCGGATCACGCAGACTTCATCGGGATCGTTTCGAATTTCCGTTCGAGGGCGGCAATGAAACGGCTTGCGGCGGCGTTTCGTGCAAATTCCGATTTCCCGGTTGAGACCGCGGCGACGTTCGCATTCGTCCCTGGAGTCTCCTGGAGCGATCATCGGTCGTTTTGGCGGCAAGGCTATCGCGCCGTGATGATCACCGATACGGCATTCTATCGGTACCGACACTATCACGCGCCCACCGACACGCCTGACAAGCTTGCCTATCCCGAACTAACCCGGGTCACGTCTGGTTTGTATGCCGCCTTCTCGGAACTCGCGCGTGGAGTCGACTGACGGCTGGAGCTCAAGCCCGACGGCTATAGGGAGCGCGTCCGCGACAGTTGCGGTAAGGTGCTGCAGGCCTATCGAAGCGTCGATGGCGCCAAATGAAGGGAGGATGTCATGGAGAGCGCAACTTTTCGACGATGACGTGCAACGTCATTTGATCAGCCGGCAGATCCATAGACAATTTCGGACCGCAGCGCATAATTCTTGGAGCGATGCGACAGTTCCTGCCGCATAAATTCAGGCCTCAACACTCGGGTTTCTTGTCGCCCGCTCGTTAACGTGTCAATGCCCAATGTGGAACAGCGAGGCGCGAAACCCGCCGCCCGACAGTGCGAGCCCCAATGTCTCGCTCCGCTTCAATCGCCACAATGTCGGGACGTAAGCGCCAACGCCCGGCAAAATCGCTTTGATCTGAGCTGCGGCCATGAAATCCTCCTCCCCCGAGCGCGCAAACAATCCCGCGAGGTTAACGCCCCGCGCGCGCGAATTGACAACTGAGATAAATTACTAGTCGTAGTCCGGCCCAGAAAGATCCGTATCGAACATGTCGCCTCGATTGAACCGTTTACGATCCAAAAACGACGCCGATCCTACCAGAGGTCCTGAGGCCCGAACCAATGACGGGAAGGCCTGTAGCAGCGGGTCGGGCCAAGCTACCTTATTCTTGGCAGGCGTCACACTGACGTTAGCGTCCTGGATCGCCGCATGGACAAAAATACCGATATTAAGTCAGCACGCATTCTTTCCTCTCTGGATCAGTTACACAGCACTGCTGAATGGCCTATGTGAATATTGTTACAACGATTCTCTTCTCAAAAAGCTCAAGTTTTCCTTCCTGTGGCTTTTTGTTCTCTCAATTCCATTTTGGTGGTTTTTTGAGCTCTTGAATCTCGCCGTCGAGAACTGGCATTACGTTTTTCCTGCGCCGATAACTCAGCTGGAATTCGCCATTAAGTCGTCAATCAATTTTTCGACCGTCTTGCCCGCGGTAATGTCAACGATTTACCTATTCAAATCCGCCATAGACGGTTTCGGAATGTCCTTCAGAGGCCGATCCTTTGCTGTTGGAAAAAGATGGCTGGCCGTGTCTGTTCTATTTGGGTTGCTCGGTTTAGATGCGCTCACTCTCTTGCCTGATATCACGTTTCCGCTCGTCTGGATTGCTCCACTTTTGATTATTGAACCAATTTCCTATTTGTTTGGATTCCCATCTTTGCTCCGAAAGACCCAAGATGGAAACTACAATTTAATCGTCTCTATTGCGCTAGCGACTTCTCTCGATGGATTTCTGTGGGAGCTATGGAATTTCTATTCCATGCCAAAATGGGTATACACGATTCCATGTGTTGGATTCTGGAAGTTCTTCGAGATGCCAGCTCTGGGGTATCTCGGTTATCCGTTTTTCGGATTGATCGTCTACAGTTTTACTGTGTTGGTGGTTTCGCTCTTGAACGAACGTGGCGCCGGCAAGTTGACGCCCGAACCCGCAGGGAATGGCTGAACAGAGCCATAAACGGCATTTGTGGAGCATTGACACGTTAACACGCTGAGCTCGTGCGGACGCATCATTGATTCATCGACTCTCAGGCAGGTCTGTCGGAAATTTCGTGTGAGGGCCATAACGATGGCAAAGAAGGAGACATCGTATGGCGAGACGGAAGCAACCAGCTATTTCCGACGGGCTGCTTGATCAGCTTTTGGCGGGAGCCGACCCGAAGACAGCCTTTGCGAAGGACGGGCTGCTCGACGAGCTGAAGAAGGCGTTTGCTGAACGAGCCTTGAACGCCGAGATCGATCACCATCTCGACAACGGCGAGGAAGACGGCCGCCCCAATAGCCGGAATGGCTATGGCCGAAAATCCGTTCTCACCGAGACCGGCAAGATCGAGCTTGAGGTTCCGCGCGACCGGCTGTCGACCTTCGACCCGCAACTGATCGCCAAATATCAGCGGCGATTTCCCGGTTTCGACGAGAAGATCGTCTCGATGTATGCGCGCGGCATGAGCACTCGAGAAATCCAGGGCCATTTGCGCGATCTCTATGGGGTCGACGTCTCCGCTGAGAACGTTTTCCAGCAAACGCCAAGGCAACCCTCTACGTTCTAGCACGGTCAATTCGCTCAACGGGTTAGGGCCAAACAATTTTTGTAAATTGGATTTTTTTGGTGTGCCGTGTATTGCCCGGTTCCACGTTTTCTGCTTGGACGAGTGGCAGGATGACTCCTCGAACCATAAGGTTACTTTTGATGCTGCAAATCAACAAATTGACGGCGCGTTTCGTCGCCTCGAAAGGGTTGAAACCGGGGCGCGTCGGCGATGGCGGAGGCCTCTGGTTTCGTGTCACGCCGACCGGCGCAAGAGGGTACACGTTCATGTACCGTGACCGCGAGACCGGCCGGCAGATCGAACTCTACCTTGGAAACGCCGACGACCTCACCCTGGCCGATGCGCGCGACATGCGGCTGGCGCTGCGCAAGCAGCTGCGCGAAGGCCTCGACCCCAAGACCGTGCGCCTCGTCGCCAAGGCCAGCCGGAAGGCCTTGCGCGGGCGCAAGACGTTTGGCCAAGTCGCCGATCTCTTTCTGGCCAGCCCAAACGTCCAGCGCTTCAAGAACGCCAAGCATAAGCAACAGTGGGCGAGGACGCTCGGCGAGTGCGTGGATCTCCGGAAGCGCTACGTCGATGAGATCGGGACGGATGACATCGTCCTCGCGCTCACCCTGTCTTCGAACGCGCGCCCGAAACCGGCCGCCGGCTCCAAGGGCGCATCGAAGCGGTGCTGGGTTATGCCGGCGTGCAAGGCCTGCGCGTCGGCGAGAATCCGGCACGTTGGGCGAACCACCTGGAGACGCATTTTGCACCACGCAGCGCGACGGAGCGTGGGCAGCACGCTTCCATGCCTTGGCACGACCTCCCGGCCTTTTACGCCGGCCTGCCCGACACCGTGCCAGGCCTGACGCTCCGCCTGATCATCCTGACCGGGACGCGCCTTGGCGAGGCGCTGAACGCGACTTGGGAGGAGATCTCTGATTTGGACGGAACAGCCTGTATGTGGACGATCCAAGCTTCGCGGATGAAGCGTGGGCGCGAGCATGAAATCCCCCTGGCCGGCGCCGCGGTCGCCCTTCTGCGCCGCGCCGCGGAATTCCGCGTCGGCGAATTCGTCTTCCCGGGCCGGATTGGCGCCAACAAGCCGATCAGCGACTTCGCCGTCCGCCAGCTCCTCGCCGGCACGGAGGCGACCCTGCACGGCTTCCGCGCCTCGTTCCGGACGTGGGCAGCCGAGGCCGGCGTCCGCCGCGAAATCGCGGAGGTGGCGCTAGCGCATAGCTTTGGCGACCGGACCGAGCAGGCCTACCAGCGTTCGAACTTCATCGAGGAGAGGCGCGCCGTCATGGAGGCTTGGGCCGCCGTCGTGACCGGTTCCCGGCGGAGATGCTTCAACCTCGACGCCGAGCCCGGCCATATCGACGTCGGCGGATCCGACGCCGGCTTTTCGTCATGACCAGGCGCAAGCGCTTCAGCCTCAAGGGCGACCCTGGTGAGATCGCCGTCGGCGGATCTGACGTCGATTTCGCGCGCAGCTATAGGGGTCCGAACTGTTCCAAGGTCGATCAGCATACGCGCAGCGCTGTCAACGCGGGGTTTGCGAAGAAGGCCTTCAATGACCAGGAATTGGCGGCCGCCGTTAAGACCGCCATCTTGACAGAGTATGAAGCAAATGGAGGGAAAAAGGTCCCAGCGAGCCCTAGCCTTCAAATCCGCATCAATTGGCGGCTTGGGTGGAATGAAGCGATGGGCAAACCACTCATTCAGCTCAAAGCGATTCACAAATACATCGACGATCTTTTCGCCGAAGAGAAGCTCCCGGCTTCATACGAAACATTAAAAAAAGCCCGCACAATTTAAAAAGAAAAGTGGCCTACCGCGTAAAGCCAGTTTGAATCAGCGCGATAGGCTTCACACCAATTGACGCCACAAAAATACCCGCCCATGTGTGGCCTCGTGTTCAACCAAAACACGGGGCCACTCTTTTATGTATGGCCTCGGTTCAACCCATCTAACGCGAGGCCTCTTTGATGATTAACGACCGCGACCAGCCGCGTACCCCTCGCCGGGGAACGATGCCGCGGCTCACAGTATCTCCGCGCGAAGCTGCCGAGCAGACCGGCTCATCGAAGTCTTTCATCGCTAAGTGCTTGAAGGACGGGACGCTTGAAAGCTCGTTAGTCGGCGGCCGCAGGTTCATCCCCGTCGAATCGCTTCAGCGCGTCTTCAAGACAAAATGAAAGTAGGCGCGGCCCCGTTCGGAAAAACGGGGACGCGGTAGACGACCAGAATGTGCAGGAAGAACTTCAATATGTCTCAAGTTATCTCAAAGATCAAGATCGAGGTGTGACATGGCAATGCACGAGCCATGTATTGGCGCCTCGAGCGAGTGGTATACACCACCGGGTATTTTCAAAGCCATGCGCGTCGAATTCGCGTTCGATGCCGCCAGCCCTGGCGCAGAATATGTGCCGCACATCCCAGCAAAGATTCACATCACGCGTGATTCCCTAACCACGCCATGGCCCGCCGGACCTTGCTGGTTGAATCCACCCTTTGGTGGTCGCGGTGAGATTGAGCCATGGATCATTAAGTTCTTTGAGCATGGCGACGGAGTCGCGTTGGTTCCCGACAGGACGTCTTGCCCCTGGTTTCAGCGGCAAGTCCCCAAAGCGCAATTGGTTTTGTTCGTGGCGCCGAAGATTCAATTCCTCGACCCTACGGGCCGGCCGGGGATGTCTCCTTCAAATGGAACAGCGCTGTTGGCAATTGGTCATACCGGTTGCCAAGCCTTGCGTAACGCGAGGGATGCTGGCCTCGGGTTGCTGATGCGGATGGTGTCATGACCAAAGCCACTGATGCCGACATTAAGAAGATTCTCTATCGAGTCGCCAAGCGAGCCAGGCAAGCAAAGGTGTACGCCGATCAGCTTGAACAACGAATCGATGATGGCGATGAGGCCGCATGTTACGAAATGCTCGCCATCTGGAATGAAATAGCTGCGGACGCGGAAGGCCTCGTTCGTGCAATTCAGGGGAATGACGCGAAGGTCATACCTCTTCGCAAAGATATAGCGAGGTAGAATGACACCAGTTGAACGAGCAGCATACATGGCGTGGTATCGCCGGGCCAAGCCATGGAAAAACGTAACCCGGCCTCAAGACGTAAAGAAGTACGATCTCAAGCACGCAGCTGAAAGGCGCATTTACCACAAACTTTACATGCGCAAGTGGCGAGCAGCGAGAAGATCATCATCATCAATGGAGGTAAAATAGTTATGGCTGTTACATTCGGAGATTGCAGCAAGGGTGCAGAGCCAGCGCCGGAAGGCGGGCCCTACATTGCTGTGCTGGTGAGACTTGTGGATATCGGCTTGCAGGATAATCGGTTCGATCCTGATAAGCCGGATCCTCATCAGATGTCGGCGTTATTCGAATTGCCGCAGGTCGCGACCGAGAACGGTTTCCCGTGCACTCTGTTGCATCCCATCTGGAATGCAAGCCAGGGGAATAAGAAGTTCGCGGAGTTTGTTAAAGCAATTTCGAATGTGGCGCATCCGGCTGGCGTGAAATTGCGGGATCTTGTTGGCAAGGCGTGCACGATCACAGTCGTGCACACAGAATCGAAGGACGGTTCGCAAACCTACGCGAACATCGCTTCCTTGCGGCCTCTGCGGGCTGGCACTGTGGTGCCGCCGGTGAAGACACCTCTCTTCTTCTATTCGCTTGATCCATACTACAATCCTGATCTGGCGACTCTCGACACTAACACGGAAAAACTCGCGAAGTTCGAACGCGAGAAAGTGATGAAGTCAGTCACCTACATCGACCTGCGCATTCACTTGACGCAAATGCGCGGCATGAAAGGCAAGCCGGCGTCGGAGATCATCGACGATCAGATTTCGGATGATCTGAACGGCGACCACAAGCCGCCGCCATATGAAGATCACTCGGGTGAATGCCCGGCGTGACGCGCGACCTGCCGCTTTTCGGAGCGGCAGTGCGGGCATCAAGCCCAATGTAGAGACGGGCATCAAGCCCTCAGAGGAGTAGAGGAGATGACAGATATTATCGGTTACCCCAAAAAGTCAACAGACGGCACCCCAGAGACATACACGGTCGATTTTAAATTGGGGTGCGTCATGGCCATCCATGTCGTCGCTACCTCGGCCGCGGAGGCTCATGAGGCCGCGGAGAAAATCGCACTGGGGGTTTGGGATCAGCTGGAAAAGCTGAAGACTGACCCGCATGCGGATGTTGGTTTCGACGATCTGGAACACCTTCATACTTGGTCGGAGGATGGTGCAAATAGCATGGAAAAAGAGACCGCAGCATGATTGCATAGCGGGCACCATAAGAGGAGGTAAGCGAGATGAAATACATGGTTCAATATTCCCTATCCTCGAGCGTGAACATCATGGTGGAAGCCGACTCAGAGGAAGAAGCCGAAGAGAAAGCCGCACCTATCTCTGACAAGGCTTGGGACATTATCAACAGCGACACGACATCGGACGCACAGCTCAGCCCATTGGGGTGCACACTCGTTCATGATCTTTTGGAGCTGAATGCCGCCTTTGACGAGCACGGTGTGTAATGCTGAAGACGCCCTGGTGATTTAAGGATTTTTCCCATGGATAAATATAGTGAAGAAGCCAGGGCGCCCAAGCAGCCGCCGAAGCCGTCATATCGCTTTATGGAACCGCCGGCGACTCCAGCGCTTGCCTATCTGAAGACTTTTCACGCGTGGGTATGTTTCAAATATACCTGGAAAGAGGAAAAGCGAAAATGGGACAAGCCACCTAAGGAGCCCAATGGTGCGCCGGCCTCGCACAGCGACCCCATCACCTGGTCTGATTACGATGCCGTTGTCGTCGGTGCGCTGACCAAATGCGATGGCATCGGTTACGTGCTTCATGAGGGCGACGATCTGACTGCCACCGACATAGATCATTGCTTCAATCCGGACGGAACTCTTCAGGATTGGGCGCAGGAAATTGTCAATTATGCTGAGACCTACTTTGAAAAATCTCCTTCAGGGGAAGGCCTCCGGGGTCTCGCGCGCGGCAAGGTAAGCAAAGCATATATCTCACATGAAGGGCAGGTCGAGATATATAGTACGAAGCGCTACGTGACGATCACGGGGAATCATTTACCAGGGACGCCGGATAGCATTGAGCCGGCACCAAAGACAATCGCCGCGCTGATCGCGCGTGTCGAGCGATTCGCCGCTGAGAAAAAGAAGTCGAGCAAAAACGGCGAGCACGATGGCCAGCCGCGATATGAAAAGACATTTTGGGATCTGGTGAACGATGCAGCGCTTGAGAATATCGCAGCGTGGGCACCGTCGATTTTTCCTGATGGCCAATGGCAGGCGACTGGCGCTTACCGCGTTTCGAGCAAGGCGCTAGGCCGCGACCTCGAGGAGGATTTCTCGATTCATCCCGGCGGGATCATGGACTTCGGCGAGGAGATCGGCATGACGGCCATCGACGTCGTCATGAAGTGGTGCCATCACGAGACCCGCACGCCGGCCGCTTTCTGGCTTTGTACGTGCCTGCAGCTTGATCCGGAAGCGCTTGGCTACAAGCCTACGGACGATGAGCGTGAGGCGGAGCTCCAACGGCTGGCGGATATGACGCCTTTTAATTACGCGTTCGAGCGCAAGGCTGCGGCCAAGCGGCTTGGGATCGGCGTCAGTTTCCTCGATGCTGCGGTCGCTAAGCGGCGCAAGGAAGAGAGACCAGGCGGACAGGGCACGCGGCTGGATCTCAATCCACCCGACCCATGGGAAGAGCCGGTTAATGGCGCTGAGCTTCTGATCGAGATCGTCACGGTCATCAAAACCTATGTCATTCTGCAGGATGTGGCCGGATATCACACGATCGCTCTGTGGATTTTGTCATCGCACGGCTACAGCCTTTTCCAAGTCTTCGCGCGGCTCTTGCTCAAGAGCCCTGATCCGGGCTGCGGCAAGAGCACGTTGGTCGATGTCGCCGCACCGCTGGCGAATAAACCGGTCATTGCCGAGCATGCGACCGTCGCTGCGCTCTTCCGCTTGATCGAGCAGCACATCGATCGCGGAGGCCTGACGGTGCTCCTCGATGAGGCCGATTCCTTCATGAAGGACAATGAGGAAATGCGCGGGCTGATCAACTCCGGTCACAAGAAAGGTGGCCAGGTGCTGCGCGTTGTCGGCGAGGATCTCGAGCCCCGCGCCTTCGGGACATATTGCCCCGTGGTCATGGCCTCGATCAGCAAGCTGCCGGCGACGATCGAAGGCCGCTCCATCATCATCGAGCTTCAGCGGAAGAAGAAGAGTGAAAAGGTCAAACGCTGGGTCGACAAGTATGGCGCCGATCTCAAGGTGCTGGCGCGGAAGTGCGCGCGATGGATCGTCGACAATTCCGTGACGCTGGCGGCAGCCGATCCCGAGATTCCTGAAAAGCTCAGCAATAGGAGGGCGGACAATTGGAGGCCTCTGATCGCGGTCGCCGATTGTGCCGGCGGTGAATGGCCAGTGCTGGCGCGGGACGCAGCGTTGGGTTTGGCCGGCGGTGCTGAGAATAGCCTCGGCGTTCAATTGCTGGCCGATATTCGCGCTTACTTCCAGGAATTCCCGGACCCGCCTTACGTTTCCAGCGAGGACCTGATCTGCCGCTATCTCCTTCATCTCGATGATCGGCCTTGGGCAACAATCAACCGTGGCGGACGTCCGATCGATAACCAACGGCTCGCCAGGATGCTGAAAGAATATGGCGTGAGGACTCGCGAGGTTTGTATAGACGGCAAAGGCGTAGCTAGATGGCGGCTTGAGGATCTCGTGGGCGTATTCGAAAAGTATGTCGATGAAAGCTGAAGCTGAAGTAGAGATTTTGATGGTTTTTGAGAAAAAACCTCTCTCTTCGGTCAATTTGGGCAAAAAACCCCACGATACCACATAAGTCGTTGTTTTCATTGGGTTATTGTCCTTATTCACCCCACGATAAAGGGTGTTCATATCGTGGGGTGAATTGAGGTGAAAAGTTAGCAATATCAATGACTTAGGTGGTATCGTGGGGTTTTTTACCCAAACTGACCGAAGAGAGAGAAAAAGGAGAAATACGATGTTTAGGTCACGCTTAAAAGGTCTTGATGAATACCGCCAGTATCAGCGGGAAAACGCCAGCAAGCTGGCCAGGGCGCTGACCGATCGAGGCCTCGCGTCCGCGATCAAATATCGGCGCGAAGGGATCGCTTGGCGGTCCAAGGAAATCGCGCGGACGGATCCAGACGACGTCGCCAGCCTGGTCGAGCAGATTCAGTGGCGCGTCTTCCAGCTGGAGATCCTCATCAATGACCAGAAAGATCGCCAGCGCCGCATCGACGCGTGGCGCCCCTGGTCAGACCATAAGCCTGGAGGCCTAAGCCATGGATGACGATCAGGCACCTGTCGAAATCGACCGCTCGCTCGTCCTGGCGCGCGCTCGAGCAAAAGCCCGCAAAAAGTATGATTACTTTGCCGGCGCGATCGAGATGGCAAAGACGGAGGAGGCGAGGAGACGCGCCGAATCCAAAGAAGCGGAGAAGCAGAAGCGCGCCGCGGTGCGGAAGGAAATAACCCGCGCGCGCAAAATGAATCCAGAATTCGGGGTCGCTTCCAAGATCGCGGAAGTGAAGCGACAAGCCGAAGCCAAGGCGGAAGAGAAAAACCAGCAAGCCAGCGCCAAGGAAAGAATGGCCGGCCTGGTCGAAAACATCAACAAGGCATTCTGCGAGGATTACGCGCTTATGCAGCTGGAGCTCCGGCCCGGGAAGAAGTCCCCATGTGACGAACCCGGAGTGAGACGGCTAATGGACGGGATGAGGCGGCTAACGGCCGAAGAACATGCCCGTAATGCTGCTGATCTTGATGCGTGTCTTCGGGAAGGCATCACCGACGCTGATGTGCCGTTTTGAAGAGGAGAAAGAACATGCTGCAAGCAAGCTATCTGATCAAACGTCACAAGCAACCGCGCCAGCTGATCGCTCGTGACAGTCTCACGGTCACTGAGCGCGGTGACGTCATGCTGGCACTTAAGGAAACCAGGAAGTTCCAGGAAGCCGATGAATTCAATGAGGAGACCCTAGAGCTGATCTGGAGCGGCGCATTAAAGCTCACGCCAGCGGAGCGAAGGCGTATTGATGCGGTGAGCGCCAGGATCGATCATGAGGTCGAGCGCTACGCGACTATGGCTTACGAGGGTCAATGCCCGACGTGTGGGGCGATGCTCAGCGATGTCGACGTCGACAAGGCGTGGTGTAGTGCCTGCAACACAAGCCTTGGCCTCTCATGGGATGAGCGCGAGGAGATCCAAGAGCTTCGTTCGCAGGCCTCTAAGCCGGCCGATTGCGGAGCAGCTCCTCGATCAGAGGGCGCGCCGGCCAGCGGCGTCGAAGGGTGCGAAGAGGGCGCGGCATCGCCCGAAAGTGATAAATGACGACTGATGAATGATGAACGCGGGTACTTCTCAGCGACTTTTCCGAAGCGCAAGCGCTGCGCGCCCTATTCCAAGATGTTTTTAACTCCTTGATTTTCAAAGGGTTGAAACAACATACAACATATGTATATTGTGAAATTCAATCATGACCATTCTGAGTGAGCTAATCGTCAACGGCACCGAGCTCGCCGACCTCTTCGGCGTCTCCTCGGCTTCAATCACCCAACTCGTCGACGCCGGCACGATCGCCCGCCTGCCCGGCAAGAAATATCAGGTGCGCGATTGCACCCGCAGCTACGCCTTGCATCTCCGGAAAGGCGCTTCCGGGCGCAAAGTCGGCAGAACGGCCAAGGACGCCTCTCTCGAGGAGGGTGCCCGCTACAAAGCGCTGCAGTGTGAGATCGCCGAGAATCCGGCTGGCCACCGAGCGCGCGCACGTTGTGCCAATCGATCAGGTCCGCGCCACCTGGTTGCGTAACGCCGCTGTCTTCCGCTCGGCCGTCCTCAGCCTCCCCGATCGCGTTGCCGCCGCTCTCAGCCTTTCGGCGACCGATACGAAGGAGGTCGCGCGCGTCGTCGACGCCTTGCTGGCTGAAATCGCTGTCGAAAGGGTAACCGATGGGACTTGAAGCGCTCCAGGCCGATTATCTCCTCGCGATGGCGCCGCCAGCGCGCTTGTCCATGGTTGATTGGGCGGAATCCCACGTCTATCTCTCGCCGCGGGAAAGCCCCGTCCCGGGCCTGATCCGGCTCAGCAAGCAGCAAAAGGGGATCCTCGAGGCCATCGACAGCGGCGAGACGCAGTTCATCACCGTCCTGAAATCCGCCCGCGCTGGCATGACTACCATCATCGCCATCGTCATCGCCTACGTCGCCGCGCATCGCGCCAGCAACATCTTGCTGATCGAGCCGCGCGAGCTCGACTGCCGCAACGTCGCCATCGATATTATCGGCCCCCTCTTCGAAAATTCTCCGATGCTCCGAGGCCTCATCAACCAAACCGGCATGGGATGGAATGCCGAGCCGCAGCGCGACACGATGTTGCAGAAAAATTTCACGACTGGTGCGAATCTCAAGATCATGGCGATGACCTCGCCGGCGAACCTTCGCGGATTGAACATCCGCCATCTGTTAATTGATGAGACGGACGCGGCGAAAGTTTTCCCGGCCGAAGGTGATCCGATCTCTCTGGCGACAAAACGCACAGAGGGTTTCCTCGACCGCATCATCATCATGGCGTCGACGCCGAAGGGCGAGGAAACGGGCTTCATCTCCCAACGCTATGTTCAAGGCGATTGCCGGATCTTCGAAATTGCGTGTCCTGACTGCAAAACGTTTTTTGAGCTTCTCTGGGAACATATCACCTGGCCGGAAGGCCGGCCGCGCGAGGCGGTTGCCAATTGCCCGCACTGTGGCGTGGTCATCGAGGAGAAGGATAAGCGCCGTCTCGTCGAGGAAGGGCGCTGGCGGGTGACGAGGCCATCCGTGGTCAATCATGCCAGCTTCAGGCTTAATTCCCTTATCAGCTCACTCGCCGGCGCGCGCTGGGGCATCCTCGCCGAAGAGTACCTAGCGGCGCAACGCGACGGGCCCGCTCGTATTCAGGTTTTCGAAAACACGACCTTGGGCATTTCCAGCACGGCGTCGCTCGATCAGATCGATCCGTCATCTCTGGTCACGCGCCTCGAGCCGTGGGGTCTCAACTATCTGCCAGCCGAAGTCCTCCTCCTCACGTGCGGCGTCGACACCCAATCGGAACGCCTCGAGCTCTGTGTCCTCGGTTGGGCCGAGACCGGCCAGCCGTTCATCCTGGCGCATCGGATCCTGCACGGGTCGACGATCGAGGATGAAGTCTGGAAAGAACTCGACCAGGTCCTCAGGGCCAAGTTCAGGCACCCCTCTGGCGTTGAGCTCGGTCTCGAGGCCGTGGCGATCAATTCCGGTGGCACCGGCGGGCGCACGCAAAAGGTCTATCAGTTC
>CAWAQW010000036.1:0-85727 GCA_963784075.1 uncultured Alphaproteobacteria bacterium
CGTCTTCGCGCCGAGCGGCCGAACCATGTCTGGTCCTACGACTTCGTCGAGGATCGCACGCATGAAGGCAAGAAATACAGGATGCTCAACGTGATCGACGAGTTCACACATGAATGTCTGGCCATTCGTATCGCCCGGAAGCTGAAATCCATCGACGTCATCGACCTGCTCTCGGATCTCTTCATCTTGCGTGGCGTCCCGGAGCACATTCGTTCCGACAATGGCCCGGAGTTCGTCGCCAAGGCCGTGCAGGAATGGATTACCGCCGTCGGGGCGAAAACCGCCTACATTACGCCTGGCAGCCCGTGGGAGAACGGCTTCATCGAGTCCTTCAATGCGCGTTTGCGCGATGAGTTGCTCGATGGCGAAATCTTCTACTCCCTCGCCGAAGCCAAGATCGTAATCGAAAGCTGGCGGCGTCACTACAACGCCGTGAGGCCCAATGGATCGCTCGGTTACAAGCCGCCAGCGCCCGAGGTCTTCGTGCCCCCTTTGGCCGCGCGGGCGGCTTCGCAATCCCGGCCAGCTACGCCGCCCTCGCTGGCCTCGAGGCCGTCAATGCACTAACATTCGAAGTGGACCCGTCAGTGGGGGCCGGTCAATAGGGCGCGGACGGCTTTCAAGGCTTCAAAGAATTCGGTTGGCATCAACAAGTGTCCTGATGGCACGCAAGCCTGCAACCATTGCCGCATGTTCCGAAACATCGATCGTCCTGCGAACGGAGGATTCGAACATCTCGCGCGCGGCACGTGTATCGGTTGGATTCATCAACATAATCTGAATAATGAAATAGAGCTGGCGTAGCGGCGTCGAAGCATCCTCGACCTTCATGACATGAACCTCGAGAAGAAAGGTGGCGTCGTTGAGAAGCTCGATGGACACTTTCCGATCGACGCGCAAAACAGCGCCATTGATGTAGATCTTTTCTCCAGCGCGAAGTGAAATGTGCATCTTAGCGCCTCATTTCAGCCCGTCGCGGATCATCGCACAGACCTCGATCACGCCACGGAAGTTTTGTGATTGTCCAGAACGTATCAGCGCTGCTTCCTTGATGATCCACAACCCCACCGAAAGTAAATCCGCACGCAGGACATCTGGCAAATCATTCTCCGGGTCCACGAGGTCTTGGATAAAAGCGTTCCAAAGCTTACCGACAAAACTGAGCGCCTCGTTCGCTTCGAGCGACTGTGGACCCACGGCTTCCCCCTTTTGGAGAAGGTTAATGGAGTGCTCTAACGCAAGTCGCTCGTGGTCGCGGCAATCTCTAGGATTGTCGGCGAGGTGTTCAGCATAGGGGCACCTCGAAAAATAGGCGCTTCCCTCCACGGTGCAAATCAAATTCAAGGTTCTCATGCTCTGAGCGCGGGAGGTTGGAATGGGACAGCTTGGTTTTTTCGATTTGAACCGACGTTATGAAAGTCTCGATAAAAAGAGCGATCCGCTTGCAGTGATCGCGGCGATGGTTCCGTTCGAATCCTTCCGGCCAAAGCTGAAGGCGGCTCTGATTAAAGGCGAGCTTCGCAAGAGCGACGCGGAACGCAAGAGTTCAGCGGGACGCAAGCCTTGGGATGAAGTCGTGATCTTCAAGGCGCTGGTGTTGCAGGCGCTCTACAATCTCTCCGACGATCAGGCGGAATACCAGCTTCGTGATCGCTTCTCCTTCATGCGCTTTCTCGGTTTGGGGCTGGAGGATGCGGTTCCCGACGCCAAGACTCTATGGCTCTATCGCGAGGCGCTGGCGAAGGCGGGCGCGGTGGAAGCTGTTCGATCTGTTTGACGGGTTCTTGAAGGACAAGGGCTATCTCGCTATGGGCGGGCAGATCATCGACGCAACGATCGTGTCGGCGCCCAAGCAGCACAATTCGCGCGAGGACAACGAGACGATCAAGGAAGGCAAGATGCCGGAAGACTGGAAATCGAAGCCGGCCAAGAACCGCCAGAAGGACAAGGACGCGCGCTGGACGAAGAAGCATGAGCGCTCGTATTTTGGATACAAGAACCATATCGGCGTCGACCGCCGGCACAAACTCGTGCGCCGTTACGTGGTGAGCGCCGCGAGCGTGCACGACAGTCAAAAGTTCGAAGATGTTCTTGATACGAGCAACACGGCTTCGGACGTGTGGGCCGACAGCGCCTATCGCAGCGATGACATCGAGGAAAAGCTCGCTGAGCGCGGCCTGAAGAGCCGCATTCATCGCAGGGCCTATCGCAATCGCAAACTCAGTGAGGCGCAGAAGGCCGCCAATACGACGCGCTCGAAGGTGCGCGCCCGCGTCGAGCATGTATTTGGTGATCAAAAGAATGGCATGGGAGCCGAGCTCGTGCGCACCATCGGCATCGTTCGCGTCCGGTGCAAGATCGGAATGATGAACCTCGTCTACAACATGCGCCGCTTCGTTTGTCTTGAAAGGATGGCCGCCGCGGCCGGGTGAACCGGCGCGCCATGCGTCGGGTCGCGTGAGTTGAGCCGATCAAGCCACCACCTGAGAAATCGGTGGCGACTTCAGGCAGCCTCGATGAGAGGCCAAGGATTGAACGATCTACCGCGTTGCGAACTCGAACGCCGGTCATCACACCATAAGGGGATATTTTTTCGAGGTGCCCATATGAGTGTTGATACATCGTGCCTGTTGTCTTGACTATGCGTCGTCCGGCATTACAGATACTTCACCAGACTGAGAGCCTGACTCAAAAGACAACTAACGCGCGAGCCGTCTGATTGCGATCTGGATTGAGGCGAGAGCGACGAAGGCTTGAAGTGTGGCGGCGAGATTTTCCCAATCTTTGGCAAGACGACGATTGCGGCCGAACCATGAGAAGGTTCTTTCGATGACCCAGCGGCGCGGCAGCAAGACGAAACCCTTCATGCCGTCGCTGCGCTTGACAATCTCGATGCGCAGCGAAGGGACCTTCGCGACCGCCGCGTCAACCTGATGCGCGTTGTATCCGCTGTCCGCCCACAAGAGTTCGAGCCAGGGAAAGCTGTTGCGGATTTTATCGAGCACGAGCGCCGCTCCATCGCGGTCTTGCAAGCCAGCCGAATGGATGACGACGCGCAAGGGCAGGCCTTGCGTATCGACCAGCGCATGAATTTTGCGGCCCTTCACCTTTTTGCCGGCATCGTAGCCGGTCAGGCCGTCATGACCGCCCCCTTTTCCGCCGACTTCAAGGATTGGCTGTCGATGACCGCGGCCGTGGGGCTCGCTTCACGCCCCATGTCTTCGCGCAAATCCATATGCAATCGTTCCCAGATCGCATCCCACACACCAGCTTTCTGGAAGTTGCGAAAGATATTGTAGACGGTCGAACGCGGCGGAAATCCGTCGCGGGGAAGATAACGCCACGGGCAGCCGGTGCGCAGCAGATAGTGAATGGCGTTGATCGCCTCGCGCATGTTGGTCGTGCGCGGACGCCCGCGAGGTTTGGCCGCTGGAATTAACGGCTCCAAACGCGCCCATTCGCCATCCGTCATGTCGCTCGGATAACGCGCGCCGACGCGCTCGTAAGTCTTTCGATGCAGCTCGGTCCACATTCCGAATCATCCTCCGATGCTTCGGAATCCCGAGAATCATGCAACCAGCGCGAGCGCAACAATCTTTTGAGACAGGCTCTGAGCAGCTGCAGTTGCGCCGTTAACGAATAGGATGTCTCGATTTGCGTCTGCAGGTTTGTGATCTGCGTCGAAACTTCATAGGCGTTTACGTTTTCGAGATTGCCGACTTGTGTAGACAAAATGTTCATCTGCAGAGACATTTGGTTTGTGGCGCTGCTGACATTTTGCTGTACTAGTCCGACATTGGCTTGAAGATCGATGAGATTGGAAACCGCCGATGTCAGAAGCGTTCGTGCCGTGGCGGTAACGGCTTGGTAGGCCGACGAATTGAGATTCTGCGTGCCGAGATCGGCAATCATTGTATAGGCTTGAGCAAGCTGCTGGAAGACGGTGTCGTTGGCGCTCACCGATGTGCTTGCTGTTTGGCTGCCCGAAATCTGATTGGTCAACGTCTGGTTTGACGCAGAGGACCAATTGGTTGTGCAATTTGTCCCTTGGAATAAAGGCGCAAACTGATTGTCAAGAAAACTTTGCATATCAGCGCCGGTGAAAACGCCAGAGCTTGTCTGCGACATGCCGAACGCTGTCAGAAAGGCGTTATCCACGGCCAATTTGTTCGGTGCGGACGTCCCATAATAATCGGTGATTGGCTTTGTGCCAGTATTCGTCCCGCCTGATTCGTCGCCCGTGAGATGGAAACGACAACTGAGCCATAGGGCGTCGTGATGATATTGGCTGTCTTGAGCGAATAGTTCGAGGTGCTGCTCGCGCCAGTGATATTACGCGAAAGGACCGAGATATTACGCGAAAGGACCGAGGATTCGGTCGTTATCGTGTTCAAACCGGATTGCGCAATGAGCGCCGCGCTTGAAATGCTCATGGCCGTGGATCCCTTCGATCACCCATGGATCAAATTGGTAAGCTGGGTGAGGAGGTCGGAGCCGGTCTGAAAAACCTTGCTATTGGCTCCGTAGGCGTTTTGCGCAACAACCATGTTGGTGAGCTGCGTGGCCAAATCTACCGTCGAGGTTTCGAGTTCCGAGGATTGGATGCTTCCCAAACCGCCGTTGCCGGCATTTCCGATGACAAGGCTGCCGGATTGCGAATTCACCTGAAAGACATTGCCCGTGATATTGGTCAGGCTATCGGGACTAACGACATTGCCGAGCGGAATTTTGTAGGCGGGCACGGTCTTGCCGTTCGCATAGACATAGGAGAGCGTGCCATCCGTTCCTATGCTGACACTTTGCAATTCGCTCGGAGAATTCCCATCTGACCGGCCCCCACTGACGGGTCCACTTCGAATGTTAGTGCATTGACGGGCTCGAGGCCAGCGCGGGCGGCGCAGCTGGCCGGGATTGCGAAGCCGCCCGCGCGGCCAAAGGGGGCACGAAGATTTCGGGCGCTGGCGGCTTGTAACCGAGCGATCCATGGGGCCTCACGGCGTTGTAGTGACGCCGCCAGCTTTCGATTACGATCTTGGCTTCGGCGAGGGAGTAGAAGATTTCGCCATCGAGCAACTCATCGCGCAAACGCGCATTGAAGGACTCGATGAAGCCGTTCTCCCACGGGCTGCCAGGCGTAATGTAGGCGGTTTTCGCCCCGACGGCGGTAATCCATTCCTGCACGGCCTTGGCGACGAACTCCGGGCCATTGTCGGAACGAATGTGCTCCGGGACGCCACGCAAGATGAAGAGATCCGAGAGCAGGTCGATGACGTCGATGGATTTCAGCTTCCGGGCGATACGAATGGCCAGACATTCATGTGTGAACTCGTCGATCACGTTGAGCATCCTGTATTTCTTGCCTTCATGCGTGCGATCCTCGACGAAGTCGTAGGACCAGACATGGTTCGGCCGCTCGGCGCGAAGACGGATGCAGGATCCGTCCGCGAGCCAAAGCCGGCCGCGCTTGGGTTGTTTGGCGGGAACTTTCAGCCCCTCGCACCGCCAAATCCGTTCGACCCGTTTGTCGTTCACGACCCAGCCGGCGGTCGATCGTAGAAGCTCCGCGATCTTCCGGTAGCCGTAACGACCATATCGGCGAGCCAGTTCGACGATGTCGGCGGTCAGCCGTTCCTCGTCATCTCGCCCCGCCGGTACGCGGCGCTGCGTCGAACGGTGCTGTCCGAGCACACGGCAGACCCGTCGCTCGGACAGTTTCAACCCGGATCGAACATGGTCGATGCAGGCTCGGCGACGCGCGGGGCTCAGAAGTTTCCCTTTGCAGCCTCCGCGAGGATCATTTTGTCCAAGGTTAGATCGGAGACAGCGCGGCGCAGTCGGGCGTTCTCCGCCTCGAGCGCCTTCATCCGCTTCACCTGATCCGTCTTCAGCCCGCCAAACTCTTGGCGCCACCTATAGTAAGTGACCTCGGTCACGCCGATCCCGCGAACGGCATCCGCGACCGACTGCCCCTGTGAAACCAAAACGTCTACCCGTCGCAGTTTGGCGACGATCTCCTCAGGCTTGTGGCGCTTTCTCGGCATTCCGGTCCTCCTTTTCATGTCCAAAGACATACCTCAGGGTGGACCAGTTCAATGGGGGTGGATCAGGCCGAGTTGACGAGGTCGCCGGAGCCGTTCTCGACAAAAGAGTCCGCCCGCGTCAAAAAAGTGGCCCCATCCGCATTGTTATTAATCAGTTCATAAGTAGCTCGACTTTTTGTTGACTGTGCAGTTGTTGAATGATTTATTTTGTGGATGCAAGAAAATGATGCGCGCCGATTGGATCATCATACGCTGGAGGCGTTGCGTGAACGCGCGGTGCGTAAGGTCCAGGAAGGTGAAAGCCCGGAAGTCGTCGCCCGCGTTCTCGGGCTGAGCCGGTCGACGGTATATGGATGGTTGGCGCAGTATCGGCGCGGCGGCTGGGGCGCCTTGAAGGCGAAGCCTTTGTTCGGGCGTCCGCCGAAACTGGATGGGCGGTCGCTGAGCTGGATCTTTGACGCCGTGACGCAAAAGAACCCGCTGCAGATGAAGTTCGCTTTCGCGCTGTGGACCCGCGAGATGGTCGCCAAATTGATCAAGGACAAATTCAAGATCGCCTTGAGCCTTGTCTCGGTGGGGCGGCTTCTGGCCCAACTCGGCATCGCCTCCCAGAAGCCTCTGCATCGCGCCTTGGAGCGCGACGAAGCCCTGGTCCAGCAATGGCTGAAGAAAGAGTACCCGCAGATCAAGGCCCTGGCGCAGAAGGAGAAAGCCGAAATCTATTTTGGCGACGCAGCGCATATCCGCTCAGATCATCACGCCGGCCGGACCTGGGGCAGACGAGGCGAAACGCCGGTCGTCCAAGCAACCGGAGCCCGCTACGGCATGAGCCTGATCTCGGCGGTCACGGCGCGCGGTCACATGCGCTTCATGATCAAGGAAAAAGGCGGCGTCAACGCCGATGTCTTCATCGAGTTTCTCAAACGTCTGATGGTTGGAGCCACGCACCCGATATTCCTAATCGTCGATCGCGGCCCGGCGCATCGCGCGAAGAAGACCAACGCGTTCGTTGAAACTCTGGGCGGAAACCTACGGCTGTTTTTTCTGCCTCCCTATTCGCCGGATAGAAATCCAGATGAATTGGTGTGGAAGCACTCAAGGCTGATACGGTTGGGCGCAGCGCAATTCAGAGCTACGCGGACTTCAAAGGGAAAGTGAAATCATCGATGCATTCCTTGCAGCGCAACACCAAAAAGATCCGCTCTTTCTTCGCAAAAGACACGCTCAGATACGCCGCCTGAATGTCTAATTACTTATGTCCTGATTAATAACTAGGAAGAAGCCATTGCCTTGGATCGCGAGATCGGTCGGCGATGTGGTGGCTGAGAGGGTGCCTTGTTGATTGACATCATAACGGACCAAGGAGCTGACCCCGCCGGCGCTGTAATCGCCGGTGGCGCCGACTTGATCGACAATGTCCTGGAATTGCGTATCGGCTTGCTTGTAACCCGTGGTGCCCGAGTTAGAGATATTTTCCGAGACGGCCGCAAGATAGCTCGCCTGCGCGGCCATACCAGAGACACTCGCACCCATTGCGCTTAAGAGGCCCATTGTCGATTCTCCGTGTTGACAGCTGGAGTAAATCGGCGCGAGCTTGCTTCAAGCTGACTTGGCGACCGCTCAAGGCCGGGCCACGCTGGCCAGCGCCCGGGCATCGGCGGGACCCGAAAAGCGGTCGAACTTCGCGCCCTTCTATGCTGAACCATGAGCGCTTTGGCTTAAATCGCAAATGGTCTCTATTTATTTGTTTTTCGGCAATGATTTATCCAAAATCGTTTGCGGCTTTTTAAGATCGTGCTCGTGAGGTCTGGAGAGGGTCATGACGCAGGTGGCAACCGTGACGGCAGCGATCCTGGTCATCGGCGACGAGATCCTATCGGGGCGCACGAAAGACCAAAACATCTTTTATATTGCCGATTATCTGAGCAAGATCGGCATCGATCTGCGCGAGGCGCGGGTGGTTCCGGATGTCGCGGCGGAGATTGTCGCGGCGGTCAATGCCCTTCGCGGGCGTTATGATTACCTTTTTACGACGGGCGGCATCGGTCCGACGCATGATGACATCACGGCCGATGCCGTGGCGGCGGCGCTCGGCGTGGAAATCTCGGAAGATCCGCGCGCGATAAAGCTGCTGCTCGAGCGAATGAAGCTTGAGGAGTTGAACGAAGCGCGCCGCCGGATGGCGCGCATTCCGCATGGCGCCGAGCTTGTCGGGAACAAGATATCGACGGCTCCCGGCTTTTGGATTGCCAATGTCATCGTCCTCGCGGGGGTCCCGGCGATCATGCAAGCCATGCTCGACGACGTCGCGCCAAAGCTTGCGACCGGCGTTCCCATGACCGTTGAGACGCTTGCGGCGGGTGGCCTGCCCGAGGGCGTCTATGCGGCAGCACTTGGCGAGATCGCCGCGGCCAACCCTGAGCTTTCGATCGGCTCCTATCCCGCCTTTCGCGACGGCGGTTTTCATAATGAGATCGTCGTCCGTGGAAAGGATAAGACAAAGGTTGCCGCGGCCGTGGCCGCGATCAAGGCCATGCTGGCCGCGTTCGCCAAAGCGCGCGCCTGAACTTCGAATGCGAGACATGCCGATCCATAGAAGCACTCCGACCGAAAAAGCCTTTCACGTCTCTTGGGATCAGTTTCACCGCGACGCGCGGGCGCTCGCCTGGCGGCTCTCGGCGGCCGGGCGGTTTTCCGGCATGGTCGCGATCACAAGGGGCGGCCTGGTGCCGGCCGCGATTGTCGCGCGCGAGCTTGATCTGCGGCTCATCGATACATTTTGTGTCGCAAGCTATGTCGGAGAGAAAGTCCAGGGCGAAATGAATATCCTGAAAAGCGTTTTGCCCGAGACCGCGCGTGGCGGCGGCGAAGGACTTCTTATTATCGACGATCTCGCCGACACCGGCGCGACGGTCAAACTCGTTCGCGCGGTTCTGCCCAAGGCGCATGTCGCGACGGTCTATGCGAAGCCGCTCGGGCGTCCCCTCGTGGATACGTTTATCACCGAGGTATCGCAGGACACCTGGATCTATTTTCCGTGGGATCTCGGCCTCAGCTTTCAGGCCCCCATCGCCGCATCGGATCAAGGCTGATCGGCACGCCGCAGCAGCCCCGCTTTAACCCGGGCGTGCCGGAGTCCATCCTGAACTGAGTTGTTTCGCCGCAGACGCGGTGCGATGGTGCCATGGGTTTGCGGGAATTTGCGCTAGATCAATGCACGCCCTGCATTCGCGATGAAAAAGTCATCATGCTCTTCGGGCGGCGGCGATTTACCAAAGGATCATTCAATGCCCCTCATCTTAGTCGACGTGATCCTCGGTGCGTTCATGATCGGTTTTCTTGTCTTCCTCGTCATTGCTTCGGCCCCTCATAAGCGATTTTGAGGGTCTCGCAGCTTGCCCGAATGAGCATGCAACAAATCTCCGAAGGCGCGTCAAAGTCACATTGGAGCGATGAGTTCATACGTCTGATGTGGATGTGCCGTCTTCATCCCCCGTCTCCGAGAGGGGCCGGGTAAACACGTCGCGCTTAGGGAAAAGAGTGCTATGAAAACTTCAACAAGGTGTTTTTTGTCGGTTCCCGTGCTCATCGCAGGATCGATCGCGCTATCTGGATGTGGCCGGAGCACGAGTTCTCCGACGACTGTGAGCTATCATCAGGTCGGTATCTGCAAATCGTACGAGACACCGAATGGGGTAGAGCAAGCCAAGGCCAACGAGGGTTTTGCGATCTTCAAAATCGAAGCCGTCGACAATACGAAATACAATGATTTTTTCAATTTCGATCCCGGACGCTTTTATGTGAACCAATCCAACGCCCAGCAATTGGGCGGGAGCAAGTATGAGGGTGGGAATGTCTATAGCTGGAATCGCCGCTTTGTGAATAAGGATCCAAGATTTGGAAAGGTGCTGGGGGTGAAATATGTCTCCGACGCCACGATTTCAAAAGGCGAGAAGCTGGACGACGCGGGCTTTGCCGTTATCCCGCTCGCCACGAACAACCCGAGCGGCGGGCCGGAAGCCGAGGCGCTCAATTTCAAACTTGATTACGATACGGGCACTTCCGAACGCGGCAGCACCCAAAGCGTCAATGAAGGGATGATCATCACAAAAACCAATCCGCCGGACACCAAATATACGGTGGTGGAAGACTGCAAAGAGCTGTCGCTCAAGTAGCGGCTGCTGGAACGCCGAGACGCCTTGTTGATGGAGGCTCGCGTTTCCTGAAGCGAACGTCCGATGGGGCGGCGGCTTGGGCAGAGGGTGCCGGTCAAATTCCTGCCGGCGTCTCCGCTTGGCGGAAAGTGCCCGCGAGTTTTTCGAGGTCCCACGCATGGATCCAGAAGGCCAGAGGCCTGTTGGATCCATGCTGTTTCTGGCAGTTGGGCCGCGAGGCATCGGGCGCGGCCCACGAAAGCGTGTCAGACAAGATCATCCCGAGACAAAGGATGCGTGGGCCATGTCCCGTTAAGCTATTCGCTCACGAGCCTTCGGCCACTTTGATGTGGCGCTGCCGGGCGGGTTGGTGGCGGGGAAGCGAGAATCCTCCCCAAGGCGAAGATGACGGCGAGTGTGAAGATATAAGCCAGGCCCTGCAGGGCGGTGGGCTGATCGCTATAGCCGACCAGCGTGTGCAATACCCGCCCAAACATGCTCTTTTCGGAAAGGATGTCCGACGTATTCCAGAGCGTCGCGCCGAGAATCGTGACGAAGTTGGCCTGTTCCAGATAGGACACGCATTGCGCGGCCATGCCGGCGGCGAGAAATGCAATCAGCGCGCTCGTCACGCCAAAGAGATAGCGGGGCGGAATGGTGAGCAGACCCCGGTAGGTCAAAAAGCTCAGTCCACATCCTAAAACAAGTCCAGCGACCCCGCCGGCGAGAAGACTGAAGCCCGTGCCGCCGCCCGACAGCATAAGCCCGCACATAAACAGCACAATCTCGGAGCCTTCGCGGAGAATTGCGATGCCGACCACAAAGGCCAGCGCGCGGAGCGGCCGCGCGCCGCTGGTGATGGCCTGACCGATCGCGCGCAAATGGGAGGCCATCTCGCGGCCATGCCGCGCCATCCAGATGTTGTGCCAGGCCAGCATGACGACGGCGACGCCGAGAATGGACGCGTTGAAAAGCTCCTGCCCAGCCCCGCCGATCGCGTCCGAGACCGTGCCCGCGAAGGCCGCGAGAAGGGCCGCGCCGCCAATCCCCGCGGCAATCCCTAACCCTATCCAACGGGCGCGGCCCGGAACGCCATGGGTGGCGGCGAGCACGATGCCGACGATCAATCCGGCTTCGATGACCTCTCTGAACACGATGATGAGAGCGCCGATCATCCCTTCGCTACTCCGCTATGAGGGCGCCCTGGGCGGTTGCTTGGTTGAAATCGCCGTAGAACCGGTAACGCCCCGGTGCGAGCGGGCGCAGTTGGATGGTGATCTCGGAATTGGGAGCAACGACTTTTTCGACGCGGAGCGTCCGGCTTTCAAATTCTTCGGGCGTTGGATCGAGATTGCGCACGGCCAATGTGAGCGGCGTGTTGGCGGGCACCTTGAGCTCGCTTGGCTGGAATCGATGGTCTTTAATCGACGTATGGAGCGTCATGGCCTCCTGAGCGGCAGCCGTGACTTGGGCGAGACCCATGATGAGGAGTGCCGGAAAGACCGTGCGCCGAAGGATGAGACCGGGATGTTGGAATTTCATCAGGAATGTCCACCTCAAGTTTGGATCAGAATTCGACCTCGACCAGCAGTCTGGCCTTGTTGCGCGCGAAACTGGTGAGATCGAGAGGGCCCGGCACGCCCTCGGCATGACCGGCGATCTCGGTTGAAAAGGCGACGGCCGCCAAGATCTTGTTCGTGATCTGGACAAAGAGCGTCGGGCCAGCATAAAGCGCATGCCCGGCAAAACCGTCGAACCCCAGACTATTATTAACGCGGTAATATTCGAACTCACCCCCGAGCGTCACGTTCGGCAGGATCCGGTAGGTCAGAGCCGATGTCAAACCGAGCGTCGAGGCTCTCGACCAATCCGGAACTCCGAAGTCGCGTCCGATTTCCGGTTCGTAAATCGCGTTGAAAGCGGCAAACAACCGATCCGGAACGAGTTCGGTGTCGAGGAGGAGTTTGGTTGTCGCGGCAAAACTCGTGTCCACCTTGCCGCCATCATTGACGCGCGACCATTCCGGCTCGACCGTGATCGTGACGCCAATGGGCGCGCCGGGGCCACGCCCGATCAGATTATATCTGAAATTCGTGGAGAGGCCGCCGAAATTGGCGCCATTGAAGTCAGCGAATCCATTAACGCCACGGATCTGATTATAGACGCCGTGCACGCTGGCTTCGATCTGAAGGTCCGGCGTCGGATTGGTTTCATATTCGATCTCCTGCTCGATTGCGTTGTAGGTCCCCTGGCGTCTCCCGAAACCAACGTTGGTGTCGAACTCAATCGCGCGTTCGCCTTCGGGGCCGATGTCCGAACCTTCCGTGAAGCCGAAGATATATTTGGTTTCGAGGTCCGTGTATGAGCTCGGCGCGATGACTTCGGCGGACGCGGGCGCGTTGACTTGGGTGGGGGCGGGCGCGATGTCCGCGGCCCATGCAGAGGCCGGGAAAAAAACGAGCAGACCCGAAATGACGCCGTGGCGCCGAATGAAGCTCTTTGCTGGAAAGATACACATGAAATGCCTCCGATGAAAAGGGTTCAAGGCCCTGACGCCGGTTTGTTACGTTGGTGTCAACCTCTACTATATCTAACGTGAAAGAATACAAGCGTTATGTTTTAGAATTAGAACATATCTAATGTAGATGTAGCAAAGCGTAAAGTAGAGGCTCGCGGAATTGCCAACATTCGATATTGGACGTACGCTGTACGCTGCTCGAGCATGATCCGCGAAAGTGGGCACCGGTTTCGCGAAAAGATCATGCGTTATCAAAGACTTTCAGAGCGTGGTCCAATTCCATCAACGGATCACGCGCGAACCGGCTGGTGCTGGCCGAGCTAACCTGAGTCGCGAGGGTATCTCATGCGACAGAGCCCATTCAGGCCATGTTCATGACGCAGAGGCAAGGGTCGCCGCCAGCGGGGGCATCAGGAGCATATCCATGAAACCCATGAACATGAGTATCTCGCGCGATTGCGGCATCCGGTATGGAGCATTGAGTCTTGCTTTGCTCTTTGCCGGTCCTGCCTTGGCTTACACAGGTGAAGAGCTCGCGAAGGACGCCGAGGTTAGCATTGAAGAGGCGCGCGCCATCGCTCTCAAAGCGCATCCGGGCGACGATCACGGACGAGGAATTGGAACGTGAAGCCGGAGGAACTGGCCTTCGTTATTCATTCGACATCAAAAGTGGAAGCTCCACCTATGAGGTTGGCGTTGACGCTGGAACGGGGCGCGTGTTGGAGGACACCCAAGAGGATGAGAATCCCGATTGACGATTTCGATTGACGGAACGAAAACAGAAATCGGCTCTATTCCCCGATGGGGCCGGCATCCGCTCCCGCGACGATAAGGATTCCCACATGACGAAACGGCCGGCGGGCACGCTGAGCAAAGTACCCGAAGTCACTCTTGGGTTTTGGGTCATCAAGGTGCTTGCGACGACATTGGGAGAGACGGGCGGCGATGCCGTCACAATGTCGATGGATCTCGGCTATGCGATGGGCAGCTTCATCTTTATCGGCATTTTCGCCGCCGCCGCCGCCGCGCAAATTTCCGCGAAGGCCTTCCATCCCTTTCTGTATTGGGTCACGATCGTCGCGACGACGACCTTGGGGACAACGATGGCGGATTTCGCCGACCGTTCGCTCGGCATTGGTTATTTCGGCGGAACGTCAATTCTGTTCTTGGGGCTGATCGCTTCCCTGGCCGTCTGGCGCTGGTCGGAGGGCTCCATCTCCGTCAATACCGTCGCCGCGCCGCGCGTCGAGCTGTTTTATTGGGTCGCGATCCTGTTCTCGCAGACGCTCGGCACGGCGCTGGGCGACTGGATGGCCGACACGAACGGGCTCGGCTACGAGGCCGGCGCGGCCGTTTTCGCCGCCGGTCTCGCGATTGTCACCGCCGCATATTTTTACACGAAAATCTCGCACACCTTGCTGTTTTGGGCGGCGTTCATTCTCACGCGGCCGCTTGGCGCGACGCTCGGGGATCTGCTGGACAAACCACTCGATCACGGCGGGCTGGAGATCAGCCGCTATGTCGCCTCAGCCATTCTCGCGGCCATCATTGTTGCTCTCATCATCCTCTTGCCGCAACGGCCGGGTGTGCATCCGGGCGCTCGCGAGCAGAAGGCGTAAAGCAGCTAAAGGGACCGTCCCGGGCGCGAGCGCGGGGACCGTCAGGCGGTCAGTGTCAGACAACGTGAGTGGGCGCAAGGCGGCATTCTTGCGCACCGGTTTCAATCTGAATTGTTGCATGATGAATGCGGAAGCGATGCTCCAGCTCCTGCGCGATATCCGCCAAGAACCGGTCATCGACTTCGGTGCGCGGCCGCACGAGATGCACGGTCAGCGCGGTTTCCGTGGTGCTCATCGCCCAAATATGAAGGTCGTGCACGTCGCTGACAGCGGGCAAGCTCGCAAGATAAGATTCCACGGCGCCGCGATTGATGCCGGCCGGGACGGCATCGAGCACAAGGTTGAGCGCCTCGCGCATCAGCCCCCAGCTGCTCCACAGGATCGCGGCCGCGATCACGATGCTCACGGCTGGATCGAGCCATAGCCAGCCCGTCCAGCCGATCAAAAGCGCGGCGATCACCACGCCGAGCGACACGGCCGCGTCCCCCGCCATGTGCAGGAACGCACCGCCGATGTTGAGATCATGGTCCCGGCCCCGCAGGAACAGCAGCGCCGTTGCCGTGTTGATGACGATCGCGGCCCCAGCTACCCAAAGCACCGTGCCACTTGCGACGGGCGGTGCTTCCGCGAAACGCCGCATAGCCTCGATGATAATCGCCCCTGTCGCAACGAACAGCAGCGCCGCATTGCCAAGGGCAGCGAGGATGGAGGCCCGCCGATAGCCATAGGTCCGCGAGCCACTTGGCTGCCGCGTGGCAAGCCACGACCCGCCCCAAGCCAACAAAAGACCGAGCACATCGGAGAAATTGTGCACGCCATCTGAGATCAGGGCGAGGGAGTTCGAAAGGAAGCCGAACGCAACCTCCGCAAGCACGAGCGCGAGATTGAGCGCCGCCCCGGCCGCAAAGGCAGCACCAAAAGACTTTGGTGCGTGGTCATGGCCGTGCACGCCGTGGTCATGGCCGTCCTTGTGGTCTAAATCTTGATGCTGCATCATCGGCTTGTCACGTGATTGGCGGGTTTTGTTGCTTCCCGTCTTCTGCGTTCATCCCCATAGAACCTCTTTCCGCCGCGCCGCCGGCGTTGTCCAGCAGGAATTATGCGTAGCGGGCAAACAGTTGTGATGTGTGATGAAACCGCAGGTTTTGCCATGAGCCTGCAGGCTTTCAAGGCGCATGGTGCCGATTGTGGTCCTATAAGAATTAAACTAATCCAAACGCCTGTCGCGTGGGCGAAACAGGCAATCGACCTCGACCACGGAGACCCTATCTTTTGAATGATAATTGATGGGGTGGATCTGCGCGGGAACAAACCCGGCCGAGGCCATGAACTCCAGGGCCTCGTAAAATTGCCAGTTGCCTTCACAGAGCTGAATGATCGGCAGCTCCATGAGAACGCCCTTCACCCGGGAGAGCGTCCGCCGCCCGCCTTGCAGAACCTGCTTCTCGTACCCTTGGGTGTCGATCTTGAGCAGGATGTTGCCGGACAGGTTTGCGGCGACGTCATCGAGAGTCCGCACTGTGATCGTCTCCTTGCGCCCGACCGCGGCATGGCGATCGAATTCGGTCGCGGCACGGGTCAAAGTGAGGATCGAACTGAAGACGGAATAATCGGACACATGGATTGCCGCCTCTCCCGGGGCCGCGCCCAAAGCGACGTTGTAAGCCTCCCAATTGCCATCCGCTTCCGCTCTCGCGGCGAGTTCTTGAAATGCGGACAAGACGGGCTCGAACGAGACAATCTTGCCCCCGTATCCCTGCCGGCGCAGAGACGCGCCAAACTGCCCGACATTGGCGCCGACATCGAGGATAATGTCAATCTGCCGGTCTTCGATAAAGCCCCTCACATCCGGAACGTTGCGCACCCGGCGGACATCGAAACCATACCGCCATAATAAGCGGCGGATGAAGCTTGTCATTTCCGCCTCCTTGCCGAACGCGCTCCCCGAGTCTCTTTTCAATCCGCCTTTGCCGGCTGCTCCCTGATCAACGGCGATGGATTGCGACTTAACGGCAAAGCCTGCCCACTGCCATGGTGCCGTGTCCAGCAAACATTGTGAGTGTGACCACGGGCGCCGCGTGTGCCAGTTCCCCGATGTTCATGCCCGCTCCTTGACCTTGCAGTCACTACAAGCTTTATATCACATGCTATCGCAAACCGCCGAGGCGCTTGCATGGCCCGTTGTCACGAATCCTCTTGTTCATCAATGCCGGTTTTTTCGCGGCCGAGATCATCGCCGGTGTTGCTGCTGGTTCAGCCGCCCTGCAAGCCGACGCGCTCGATTTTTTCGGCGATTCCGCTAACTACGCCATAAGCCTCGGCGTGGCCGGGATGGCGCTCACATGGCGGGCCCGCACGGCGCTCGCCAAGGGGGGCACCTTGATTGCCCTCGCCTTGTGGGTGCTGGGTGACACGGCATGGCACGCCTTCTATGGAACACTGCCACGAGCCGAGGTTATGGGCGTGGTAGGTTTCGCTGCCTTAATCGCTAATGGCGGCGTGGCGCTGATGCTCTACCGCTTCCGGACCGGCGACGCGAACATGCGTTCGGTAAAGGCCGTTCTGTTAAATCGCGCCCTGCTTGATTTTTGCACGAGCCGTTTGTTTGGGGACGTATGGTAGGGTAGGCGCATTACGGAAACACATCCCGCTTTACACCTCTGGCCCGGTGTTCCCCTGGCGCTTGCCTCGGCTGCGCTGTTTGGCGCGACCGCCCCGCTCTCAAAAATACTGCTGGGCGTCGTTGACCCGCAGCTGCTTGCCGGGTTGCTCTACCTTGGTGCCGGAATTGGCTTGGCTGGCGTGCATCTCGCCCGCAATGCCGTAGGACTGCCCGCGCCTGAAGCGCCGCTCCGGCGCGCGGACATTCCGTGGCTTGCCGCCGCACCGCTGGCAGCGCAAGCCAGCCGCCGCACGCCACCGCACCTTTGAACCGCAAAAAGAACCCGTTTTCCGCGCGATGGGACTCGATCAAGGGCCGCGAAATGTATGAGGCCTTGCGTACTCGGCCCCGGCAATCGGACAAAAATGTTTCACGCGAAACGTTTTGGTCCGGTCGGCGGGCCGGACCGGACAATCCCGACCTATCCCGCGCTTAAACGGCGGGGCGGGCTCGGGCTCGGCGATGGCCTCGACGGGCAGAGGCTCGGCTTCGATGCTGACGCGGTCGGTCTCGACTTCGACGGTCAAGGCCATATTCGCCGCCTTAGCGACGAGGCCCGCGTAATAGGCCTGAATGTCCTGCGGGCCGGAGGGCGGGTGATCCGGGGTTCCGGCGAGGAGGCTCGGCAAATGGCCGGCAAGCTTGGCATTCGTGCCCTTGGCCGCGACCGTGATCCGGCCGAGGTCCTCGCCGCCGGTGAGTGTCACCTCGATGACCCCGCCGCGCGGAATGGCGGCGGTGGCGATAAGGCAGAGGTTGAGGATCAGCTTGACCTTATTTTTTGGCAGCAGGAGAGGCGGCACATTCCAAGCGAGTTCCGTCCGCTCGCCGCTAAACAGGCCGCGCGCCACCTTTTCCGCGTCGCCGGTATCGATCGAAGCCCCGGCCGAGCCCGCCGCTCCGAACGCCAAACGGCAAAACTGCAGACGCGCTGACGCCTGCTCGGCGCTTTTCTTGATGAGATCGAGGGCAAAGCCGCGCATTTCCGCGTCATTCTCTTCGTCGAGGACCTCAAGGCCATTTATGATGGCGCCAACCGGGCTGATCACATCATGGCACACCCTTGAGCAAAGAAGCGCGGCAAGGTCGAGAGGGTCGAGGGCTAACACCGTCATTGATCACCCATTCGTAAGGCAAAGCCGATTAGGCCCGGTTATCAGGATTCGCGCTCCAGAACTGCATGGCGTGGCATGTCTGAAGCTTTTGCCACAGAAATCCTCGCTCCAGGCGGCGGGCGCGCGGCTCGGTTCCGTGCCTTGCGTGAAGGCCCAATTCCAATTTGCGAAGGAGAGGTTAACAAATCATCACGCGATTTTGTGATGTGGCGCCGTCAGCACGTCAAAAAGACTTTGGATCTCAAAGGGACATCGGTAAATGAGGCACGCGCCAGAGAGCAATCCGCATTTTCGTGAGCGACCGTGAAAAACACCGTGAAAGACAAAGACATCGAACTCAAAGGGGCCATTGATCGCGAGGCCATAGCGGAAATTTTCGCCGAAATCGCGCTCGAGGCCGCCGTCGCGGTGATGGCGGTCTATGCGGACGACATCCACGCACGGCACAAGGCCGATGGAAGCCCGGTGTGCGACGCCGATGAGGCGGCCGAAGCCATCATCCTGCAACGCCTGGCGGAGCGATTGCCGGCTTACCCGGTGCTTGCCGAGGAAGCCGCGTCGAGGGGCGGAACATTGGCCGCGCACGCGGCCTTCATCCTGGTCGATCCCGTTGATGGGACGCGCGAATTCCTGAGCCGCAACGGCGAGTTCACCATCAATATTGGCCTCATCGTCGATGCGGCGCCGGTCGCCGGTGTGGTTTACGCGCCAGCCATCGAACAACTCTGGATCGGCGGGGTCACCGCTAGCGCCTGCACGGTGGCGCCCGGAGCGCCGCTGCCGCCCGCTCCGAAACGCCAAGTCATTCACGCGCGGCCCGCACCTGCGCAGGGCTTGACCGCCCTTGTCAGCCGGTCTCATGCCGATCCGGCAACCGAGGCGTTTCTTGCCAAGCTCCCGATTAGGGAGCGGCGGGAGGCCGGCTCCTCGCTCAAATTCTGCAAAGTCGCCGAAGGCTATGCCGACGTCTATCCGCGATTCGGCCCCACCATGGAGTGGGACACGGCGGCGGGGGACGCGGTGTTGCGGGCGGCGGGCGGGATCGTTCTCGATGGCGGCGGGCGCCCCATGCGGTACGGGAAAGCCGAAGCGCATTTTCAACAAAATGCTTTTGTCGCTTGGGGCGACCCCCGGGCCGCCATTTTTTGAGCCAAGGCAACCTGCGGCAAGCCGCGGCGCGCTCGGTCAAGGGGCATAGCTTCGCCCCGAGAAAGCCACGATAATACCCCGGCATGTCAATTCTTCGTTAATGCTATTTGCTCAAAATCTCGACGCACACCACGCAGAGAGGTTTTTAGAAGACCATCTGGAGGATTTGACCATGCGCACGCGACGGGAATTGGTGATGACGCTGGCGGCTCTCGCCGGGGGTATCCCCGTTCTTGCGGCGAAAGCGGTTTTGGCGGATCCCGTTCCGCCGCCTGGACGCCCGAGTGAGTACTCCTCGGAAGATATTGTCGCCAATGGCCACCGTTTCTTCGGCTCGATCTCGCGCGAGCTTGCCCAGCTCGTCGAGGAAGCGACAAGACGCTGGGGCAAGCCGAATGGCTATGTGCTGGGTCAGGAGGCGGGCGGCGCCTTTATCGGCGGCCTTCGCTACGGCGAAGGGACCATGTACACGCGCAACGCCGGCGATTTGAAGGTCTTTTGGCAAGGCCCGTCGCTCGGCTTTGATGCCGGCGCGGATGGCGATCGCACCATGATGCTTGTCTATAATCTGCCCGCGGCGAATGCGATCTTCCGCCGCTATGGCGGCGTCGATGGCTCGGCCTATTTCGTCGGCGGCTTAGGCATGACCGCCCTCGTCAACGATGGCGTTTTCGTTGTCCCAATTCGATCCGGGGTTGGCGCGCGTCTCGGTTTCAACGTCAGCTATCTGAAATTCACCGAAACCTCGACCTGGAACCCATTTTAACATCGCACACCGGCGCCAGAGATGGCCAGGTTAATCCTCAGGGTTAACGGCACCCACTATAATACTTGGTATAAGGCGGCCAATGGCCGCCTTTTTATTTATAATGGCCTCGCTTGATGAGCTCATAGAGCTAGCTCGTCGTCCTCGAAAAATGCATTTTCAGATCAAGGGGGGCTCGCGGCGACGTTGTGCATTGATGTTGATGGTGAAAGAGCCGACACTGACCGGCCCCCACTGACGGGTCCACTTCGAATGTTAGTGCATTGACGGCCTCGAGGCCAGCGAGGGCGGCGTAGCTGGCCGGGATTGCGAAGCCGCCCGCGCGGCCAAAGGGGGCACGAAGACCTCGGGCGCTGGCGGCTTGTAACCGAGCGATCCATGGGGCCTCACGGCGTTGTAGTGACGCCGCCAGCTTTCGATTACGATCTTGGCTTCGGCGAGGGAGTAGAAGATTTCGCCATCGAGCAACTCATCGCGCAAACGCGCATTGAAGGACTCGATGAAGCCGTTCTCCCACGGGCTGCCAGGCGTAATGTAGGCGGTTTTCGCCCCGACGGCGGTAATCCATTCCTGCACGGCCTTGGCGACGAACTCCGGGCCATTGTCGGAACGAATGTGCTCCGGGACGCCACGCAAGATGAAGAAATCCGAGAGCAGGTCGATGACGTCGATGGATTTCAGCTTCCGGGCGATACGAATGGCCAGACATTCATGTGTGAACTCGTCGATCACGTTGAGCATCCTGTATTTCTTGCCTTCATGCGTGCGATCCTCGACGAAGTCGTAGGACCAGACATGGTTCGGCCGCTCGGCGCGAAGACGGATGCAGGATCCGTCCGCGAGCCAAAGCCGGCCGCGCTTGGGTTGTTTGGCGGGAACTTTCAGCCCCTCGCACCGCCAAATCCGTTCGACCCGTTTGTCGTTCACGACCCAGCCGGCGGTCGATCGTAGAAGCTCCGCGATCTTCCGGTAGCCGTAACGACCATATCGGCGAGCCAGTTCGACGATGTCGGCGGTCAGCCGTTCCTCGTCATCTCGCCCCGCCGGTACGCGGCGCTGCGTCGAACGGTGCTGTCCGAGCACACGGCAGACCCGTCGCTCGGACAGTTTCATCCCGGATCGAACATGGTCGATGCAGGCTCGGCGACGCGCGGGGCTCAGAAGTTTCCCTTTGCAGCCTCCGCGAGGATCATTTTGTCCAAGGTTAGATCGGAGACAGCGCGGCGCAGTCGGGCGTTCTCCGCCTCGAGCGCCTTCATCCGCTTCACCTGATCCGTCTTCAGCCCGCCAAACTCTTGGCGCCACCTATAGTAAGTGACCTCGGTCACGCCGATCCCGCGAACGGCATCCGCGACCGACTGTCCCTGTGAAACCAAAACGTCTACCCGTCGCAGTTTGGCGACGATCTCCTCAGGCTTGTGGCGCTTTCTCGGCATTCCGGTCCTCCTTTTCATGTCCAAAGACATACCTCAGGGTGGACCAGTTCAATGGGGGTGGATCAGTTTCCCCCGTCGTCAAATCATTGATGACGACTTGAAGCCCGTCGGGAAGCCAGCACTGCCAATCAGTTCGGTCAGGTTAATTTTGCTCCGGAACCGTCAACAGTGTACAAATATACCCTATGCGTTCCACCCGATGTACAGCACATCAAGCGAGCATACGCGGGTGCCTTGGGCGTCTCACTCTTACAATATCGCCTTCTCAGATGAAATCGGCCACTTTGAATATTGTAATCAGGTCGATACATTCGGGAATTGCAAGAAGGCTGGGGTAAACGATCCAAACGGCCTCGAATCAGATCATATCGGTTGCTTCCCCGCCACCAGTTCGACGCGTATTGGAATCGCTGGCTGCATCGCAACTGATCTCAACTTTGACGGTGTGCCATATCAGCTCACATGGCCCGGCTCCCGAGACGGGCCTCCCAGCGATCGAGGATCCAACTTTTTCATCAAACAACAATTGCGACGGGATCACGGGTAACGGCTGCGTGAACCCGCCGCACGGTGCTAACTTTTACCCGATTTATTCGACACGTCGCGGTGGCGAGGATCAGGATGGTGCGGCTGGTAACGATGAGGGCAGCTGCGTCTGGCAATTGGGTGGCCCCTATATTTTCGGCACGAAGAACACCTTTGGCGGCACTTCGACGGCTGAGTACGGTTCATTGCTGCAGCTCGTCTATCCGAGCGTCGGCGGACCAAGCCCTTTCTACAGCGACTTCCGGCAAATATTACCCAATAATCCCTGCGGGCGAAACCCTATCGAGGGCAGCGCGACAATCAAGATTAGAATCCAGCGTCAATCAGGATGAGAAAAGGCCGCTGCTGGGGTGACGAAGGGAGGGTGTAGCCCGACGTGAGGTTACGCCAGCGGCGGCGGCATGTGCCCGAAGAGCGGCGTCCGGCGGTAGCGGCAGCCAGGCCAATCTTTCCCTTGCGAGGACCAATTCATCGTCCGGTCGACATCCACGACGGGATCTGGCGCTGCTAGCACGGGTGCTCGGAAAAAGCCTCGGATTGCGCGTTTGTAAACCCGCGTGGTCCAGTTTCCGGACTGGTAAATTTTCCGCGAGATGTTCTGCCGCTTGATGCCGGATCTTCGTATGGCCATGGTAATGATACCCGTAGCCTAACTCGTCGTTGTGACCTGAAAGGCTTGGCAAAATGATGAAATCCTTGACGCGCCGGTTATTCCTGTGTCGGCGGCAGCCTCGGTGGATTCTGACGCGAAGTGCAACACCTTGGGGCGCTCGGGCTCACCAAGGAAAGATCGGATTTTCCTTCCCTTTCCGCCGCCTTCCGCTGCATTTCGAGATGCGAAGGCGGCTCCGAGGAAAGGAAAAATCGAGTAGGCTCAAAGTGCTGGGGTGTTGCACTTCGCGTCGGAATTCAGGCTCCGCGATCGCTTTGGGGACTTCGGCAAGGAGCGCCGCGAACCCGAACAGGCTCGCGGGCGAAGGCCAAGACGGCAAGCGCGTGACGCTTCTGCATTTCACCGACACCCATGCCCAGCTTGAGACGCATCCGGAATATCTCCCGGGCCCCGAGATTCAAATGATGGGCGGCTATGCCCGCCTCAAGACGGCCATCGAGCAGGAGCGGGCGAATTGCGATGGCGCCTGCTTCTTGCTCGACGGCGGCGACGAATTTCAGGGATCGGGGCCGGCGACCTGGTCCGAAGGCGAAGTTATCCTTGGGCCGCTCAACGCATTCGGCATTGACGTCTTCGTTCCTGGCAATTGGGAGCCGGCCTATGGCCCTGAAAAATTCAAGGAAACCATGGCCCGGCTCGCTTGCCCGGTCATCTGCTATAATTTCCACGACACCGTCACCGGCAAACGCCTCTTTGCCCCCTCGCTCACCCTCGAGCGGCAAGGGGTGAAAATTTCATTCGTCGGCATCACCGATATTGGCGCCAGCAAGCGCCAGCCCCCAGCGGAGTTCCGGGGAATGGACACGGCCCGGATCGAAGGCTTGCGTGATTTCGTCAAGGAGCTGCGCGCCCGCGAAGAGCCCGATCTCGTCGTGGCGATCACCCATACGGGCCTCTCGATCGCCCGCCAGATTGCCCGCGAGATGCCGAAGTTCGACGTGATCCTCTCGGGTCACACGCATGAGCGGACCGCCCGGCCGATCCTCGAGGGCAAGGTTATCATTGTCGAGCCGGGCTGCTTTGGCTCCTTCCTCGGCCGCCTGGATCTTATCGTCCAACCCGGCGGCATTGTCCGCCATGAGTTCCGGCTGATCCCGGTCCTCGAAGTCGCTATCGCGAAGACCCACAAATGAAGGTGCTGGTCGACAATTCCTTGGCGCCCTACCGGGAGCGTATGGCCGAGGCGGCGGGGAAGACGGAAACCTTATTGATGCGCTACGACGTTCTGGAGACCACGGCCGACGATTTCATCACCGATGCGGTGCGTCACTCCGCCAAGGCCGACATCGGCTTTTCAAATGGCTTCCGCTTCGGCGTGCCCATCCCGCCGACGAATGTGACGAAGGCCGATCTGTGGAACCTGCTCCCGATGGACGCACGCATGAAGACCGGCTTTGTGACCGGCAAGGAACTCAAGACATATCTCGAAAACGAGCTTGAGCTCGTCTATTCGAAAAATCCGTGGAAGCTGAATGGCGGCTGGGGACCGCGGGCGTCCGGGATGGAATTTGTTTTCAACGCCTTGGCCGAGCAAGGCCAGCGCCTGGTTTCGGTCAAGGTCGATGGCCGCGACGTCGAAGACACGCGGCGCTACAGGATCGCGGGTTGTGAGAGGGAAGGCGAGCCCTTGGATGTGATCTGCCGCCATGCCGGCACCCATGACGTGCAGCTGCTTCAAACGATGGTCCACGGCGCGATCCAGGACTATTTCAGGGCAAATCCGGTTATCGCTCCGCGCCGTGAGGGCCGGGAGAGGCTTGGACCTGCCGTCCGTTGTGTTTCAGCCAGGACGCCGTGCTCGCCGCGGGTGATCTTCGCACCGCGCCGACCACGCCCTCCGGGCTCCCCGGGGGAATAGCCGCAGAGCTTGCGCCGCGCCGGGGACAGCCTGTGGATGAGCGCATACGCTCAAGTTAGAGCATGCTCCACAAAAGTTCGAACCGGTTTTCCGAAAAGATCATGCGTCATCAAAGACTCTTAGAGCGTGGTCCTCTGAACGGATCACGCTCTCGCCAAAGCTCCGGTTTGGCCGGAATTTGGGGCGCGCATAGATTTGTCGTAAAGGGATTGTTGATATCTTTTTGACGAGTCGGAGCAGGCGGGACGTGATTGAACAGGTCATGATATTCGCGCTTGGGTTTTTGGTCGCGGGCGTGCTTGCCCTTGCGATCGCCCCGGCCTTCTGGCGGCGCGCCACAAGATTGTCGACGCGGCGGCTCGCAATGCAGCTGCCGCTCTCCCTTGAGGAAGTCCTTGCCGGACGCGACCTGCTGCGGGCCGAATTCGCGGTCGAACAAAGGCGGCTCGAGCAAAAGGTCGAGGCCCTCAACCGCGTTCACGCGGAAGATATGACGCAGCTCGGACGGCAAGCGGTGCTCATCGAGGCCAAAACCGCCGATTTGCTTGCCACGTCTCAGCAAGGCAGCGATCGCGGCGCCGAAGTCGCGGCGCTCAAGCGCGCCTTGACCGAGACCTCGGCGGAACTCGCGGCGACCGCCAAGGAGTTTTACGACGTCAGCGGCCTTGTTTCGCGCAAGGATGTCAGAATCAATGAGCTCGCGGCGGCCCTGCGGGAGGCCGAGGCGCTCGCCGCCAAGCAGAAGGAGGCTTTGGCGGCGGCTGAGAACCAGCGGGCGCGTGAGGAGCAAACGCTCGCCGCGCAAGCCGAGATGATCGCGCGGCTCGAAGGGGAGGTTGCAACGCTGCAGCTTCAACATCAGGCCGATCTGGTGACCCTGAAAACCGCGGCGGCCCGGGTCGCGGATCGCGAAGAGGCCCTCGAAGCTGCGGGCAAACGGGAAAAAGAATTGATCCGTCACCGACAGTTGCAGACGGAGACCGCCCACGCCACCGAGGCTGGCTATCACGAGAAAATCGAGCGGCTGCGGAGCGCCCATGCGGCCACGCAGGAGGAGCTCGGCGAAGCCCGCCGGACGTGCGAGGGGCTGACGCGGCTGCTCGACGGGCTACGGGCCACGATGCCTCACCAGGATGCCGAGACGATCCTCAGGCAACATGAGGAAAATGAAATTTTGCGGGACAAGATCAATGAAATCGGCGCGGCGATCATTCGCGCGGCCGATGGCTCCCTCGAGTCCGCGCTGGATGAAAGCCTAGTGAAGAGCGGCCACGAGGAGGGAAGACAGTCCCAAAAAGCCACGGCGTGACGAGACCGAGACCGCTTCAAAATGTCCGTATCTTACCCGAAAATCCGCAAGTTTTTGGGGTTCAAGCTCTAACGGGATTCGTTCAGCGCGTAGAGCCGACAGTGCTCCAGGTATGCCTTCTCGTGAATTGCAAGCAGGTCGACGACGCTACTCCAGAGCCAGGAAGGAGCCTTAAGGTCACCGGTCCGCGCCCTGCTTAATTCCTTGGCCCATTTCGATCGAGTGTCGTCGTCCATCTGACGTGCATGAGCTTTCCCAACCACATTGGCTAGAAAGCGAGCGATATTCATCGCCTGCTCACGCGGAAGCGTCTCGAGCTCTATCTTCAGATCCTGCGGTAGAAGCTCGCGGATAAAGATCGAGCGGCCGGACAATTGGGTGGCGCGCATCCGTTCCCCCAAGTACGGGGACAAATGACGCGCACCCTCCACAACCCGTTGCGCCTGGTCCTCCGGCATGTCCCTGGAATCATCCGCTGGCGCGGCAGCTTGCACGGCTTCTTTCAGGTCCATCAGACATAGCTCCAACTGCTTGTCTCCGATGCCTAGCAGCACACAATAGCGAAGCTTCCCTAGCGAACTGCATCCTTTTTTCCAGTAGGCAGCATCAAGCATGTCCACGGGCGCATTGTCTTTGCGAGAGCGCAGCATCGTCGCAAGTTGGCGAATATGTTCCTTTTCGAACAGATGCATGATTTCGGATCGCTCTTCGGCGGCCAAGGGCCAGAACCTCTTACCCAAAGGTATGGTCGGTTTGATATTCTCGATCCGCTCATTCGCGAGGTGCCGCCACGACCGGCGTCTGGCGGTCTTGACCGCTACGCGCATCGCCTCGGGCACCTCGTCTCCTTCCTCCCCCGTTTGGCCGGGTTTCATGGCTCCGGCATAGCCCTCGATCATCTGCTCCAAGATACGCGCCGTGGTGACCCCAGGAAGATCGGAACCGCGGGCGGCAGAAGCCATTGAAAGGCCAAGTCGGACGATGTCATGAATGGGATTTCCGATCACCGCCTGATCCAGGTCTCTAATCTGGATCTCGACTCGACCGTCCGAGTGCGCCAGCGGGCCTAGATTTCCGACGTGGCAATCCCCACAAATCCAGACAGGCGGGCCTTCGGGTAGGTGTCCCCGCTTCAGATGGCGCAGCCAATCGTAAAACTGCGCAGTGTTGCCTCTGACATACGCATGCGCGGACTGCGCCATCTTGAGCCGTTGCGCAGCTGCCAAAGCGTCCTGCCGAGCATCGGGATCAATCAAGTGACACGCCATGGAGCCGACACTCCCCGCTCGAACCGGTATTCAATTCTCAGATTGGCTCCATTTAGCCTTGCTGGCAATGCTAAGCGCACGCCGCCACATGAGCGGTCCGAAACCGCACTCCCGCGTCGGTCCGTCACTTGGACAGCCAACTCGATCGTCGAGCCCAAAAGCCCTCGCCATCGTCAAAGCAGGATGCAAATGAATGAGTCGGATAGACCGGCTGGCCGGCGCGGTGCTTCGAACTTCCGAAAGCTGCCTCAGCCAGCGAACTTCGCCAACAGCGAGTCGGAAATTTCAAAATTGGCAAAGACGTTTTGCACGTCGTCATTGTCTTCGAGCATCCCGACGAGGCGCAGAATTTTTTCGCCGGCTTCATCATCGACGCCAACGGTGTTTTGCGGCTTCCAAACCAAGCTCACCTTGCGCGGCTCGCCGAATTTCGATTCGAGCGCTTGCGCGATCTCGCGCAGGCTTTCAATGGAGGTGATGACCTCATGTCCGTCGGCGCTCGAGCGGACGTCTTCGGCTCCGGCCTCGATCGCCGCTTCCATCATGGCGTCTTCCGAGGCGGCTTTCGCGGGAAACTCGATGACCCCGACATGATCGAACATAAAGGAGACGGCGCCGGTCTCGGCGAGCGAGCCGCCGCTTTTGGTGAAATAAGAGCGCACCTCGCCCGCCGTCCGGTTGCGGTTGTCGGTCAAGGCCTCGACGATGATGGCGACGCCGCCCGGCGCATAGCCTTCATAGCGGACTTCGGCATAGGTCTCGGAATCGGTTCCCGATGCCTTTTTGATGGCGCGCTCGATATTGTCCTTCGGCATGTTTTCCGCGCGGGCGGCCAAGACGGCGGCGCGCAGCCGGGCGTTCATGGCAGGATCGGGCAGACCCAATTTCGCGGCCACGGTAATTTCGCGGGCGAGCTTGGAAAAAAGCTTGGAGCGAATCGCATCCTGCTTGCCCTTTTTATGCATGATATTTTTGAACTGGCTATGTCCCGCCATTCCGTCCTTACTCCAATGCGGCCCCGCCGCGCCGCTTCAAAGCGAAGCATTTGCGTGCCCCTCACGCCACGGCGTGCGGGCTCTGCCGGCCAAGGTGAGCTTTTGGGGGCTGATATAAGCCAGCAATTTTAGGAAATAAAGCTGACCCAACCGGTCTATCAGGGGCGCGGTGGAGAAACTCTATGTCACATTCGCCGCCGTCTGCAAGAACAGGACCTTGCGGCTCTCCTCGTCGAGAGGAAGCGGCGCCGTGTTGATGTCCGCCGCTTTGGCATAGGCGCGCTGCGTCGCGGGACGGGCGCGGATCGCATTAAACCAGCGTTCGAGATGCGGAAAATCCGCGAGCGTCTGGCCTTGGCTCTCGTGCGGGACGATCCAAGGGTAGGCCGCCATGTCGGCGATCGAATAGTCCCCCGCCACAAAAGCGCGGTCCGCCAGGCGCCTGTTGAGGACAGCATAGAGCCGGCTGGTTTCGTTCACATAACGTTCGATAGCGTAGGGGAATTTTTCGGGCGCATATTGTCTGAAATGATGGTTCTGGCCGGCCATGGGACCAAGACCGCCGACCTGCCAGAAGAGCCATTCGAGAACTTCCGTCCGGCCGCGCAGATTTTTGGGCAGAAACATCCCCGTTTTTTCGGCGAGATAGACGAGGATCGCGCCTGATTCGAACACGGAAATGGGCGCGCCGCCGTCGCCGGGATTGTGGTCAACGATCGCCGGAATGCGATTGTTGGGCGAAATCCCCAAGAAGTCCGGCTTGAACTGGTCGCCCCGGCTCAAATTGACCGGATGGATCTCGTAGGGAAGTCCCGCCTCTTCAAGGAACAAGGTGATCTTGTGCCCGTTCGGGGTGGTCCAATAATAAAGGTCGATCATTCTTGCACCTCGCCGCTCGGCGGCCCCGGCTTTTCTGCCTTGGGCGCCCGGATGCGAGAAAATCAACGCGCTCCGCGGCACGGCGAGCGCAACCGCCTTTACAGGGGCGCGGCGGGGCTTTCGATCCGGCGCGGCGGCAGCGCTTCCGTTTTCGCGACCCCCGCCTTCACGGCCGACTGAATTTTTTCAAAGGCGCGAACTTCGATCTGGCGCACCCGCTCGCGTGAAATTCCGAATTCGTCGGACAAGGCCTCGAGCGTGACCGGATCCTCGACAAGCCGCCGTGCCTCGAAAATACGCCGTTCGCGAGGGTTCAAAACGCCGAGCGCATCGTGCAAGGCATCGAGCCGATTGCCGCTCTCCTCGCGTTCGACCATGGCATTTTCCTGGCTCGTTTCATCATCTACAAGCCAATCCTGCCATTCGCCTTCGCTCTCCTCGCGCAGCGGGGTATTGAGCGAGGCGTCGCCCGACATCCGCCGGTTCATGTCGACGACGTCCTGCTCGCTGACGCCGAGCCGGTGGGCGATGATTTTGACTTGGTCGGGGCGCATGTCGCCGTCTTCGAGCGCCGAAATCTAACTCTTCGCGCGGCGCAAATTGAAGAAAAGCTTCTTTTGGCTCGCTGTCGTTCCCATTTTCACGAGCGACCAGGAACGCAGAATATATTCTTAAATCGAGGCTCTGATCCACCACATTGCATAGGTCGCGAGGCGAAAGCCTTTGTCGGGCTCGAAGCGTTTGACCGCCTGCATGAGACCGACATTGCCTTCCGAGACAACTTCGCTGATCGGCAGACCATAGCCGCGGTAGCCCATCGCGATCTTGGCGACGAGCCTCAGATGGGAGGTGACGAGCTTATGCGCCGCATCGGGATCCTCATGCTCGCGCCAGCGTTTGGCGAGCATATATTCCTGTTGCGGCTCCAGCATCGGGAAACGGCGGATTTGATTGAGATAACGAGCAAGCCCGCTTTCACCGGAAATCATTGGCAGGGCGGCAGTCATTGCAATTCTCCTTGGAACCCCTGTATCAGCGGGTTCGCTGTCGGCCACGTCAGTAGTCGGCCGTGCAATTCGATAATATAGAGTGCCTCGACCATGACCGAAAGAGGACGAAGAGAGGCACGAGGATTAAAGATTAGCAATATTCCATGACCCATGAGGCTTGTCCGGTACGATGGAAAGTCTGCTCTTTAAATTACGTTAGGACCGAAAAGGAAGTTACGTCCTGCGGTAAAATATATGTGAAACCTTAAGCGGAACACGAATCATAGCCGGTTATCTTGCGCCAAGCTGGCGTCCCGGTGTCCGCTGACTTTAGGTGTCCGCCGATTTTATGAGCGAGGTTCGCATCGGATAAAAATGTCCAGCTTCCGCACCTTGCACCTTGAGGTGCATCAAGCGTTTTTAGGAAACGGCTCTATTTTACACTCGCTTATCGTGCTTATCGTGGCTTTTTTAGGCTTTTTGGAAAAAGGGGCGGCTTCCCACGCCGGTGAGCGATTTATGCAATCTTACCAAATCTTGCGGAAGAGCGCTGGTAAAATGCATTTGAACACCGCTCACCGGATGTGGAAAACCGAGCTCCGCCGCGTGCAAGGCTTGCCGGGAGAGGGTTTTGAGGCAGGCCTGGGCGGCGGGTGGAAGCCGCGCCGTTTTGGTCTTGAACCCGGTCGCATAGACGGGGTCGCCCAGCACGGGATGGCCCATATGCGCCATATGGACGCGGATTTGATGGGTTCGCCCCGTCTCCAGCCGGCATGAAACAAGGCTTGCTTCTCCCGCAAAGCACTCGATAAGCCGCCAATGAGTGAAGGCCCGGCGGCCGCGCCCGGGCGGGACGACCGCGATCTTTTCGCGATTCGCGGCATGGCGGGCGAGCGGCGCGTCGATCGTGCCGGAGGGCCGCGCCGGAGTCCCCCAAACGAAGGCCCGATATTCGCGGGTGAGCGGCAGGGTTTTCCCGTGATCGGCGAAAAGCTTGGCCAATCCCTGATGCGCCGCATCCGTCTTCGCGACGACCAAAATCCCCGAAGTGTCCTTGTCGAGACGATGCACGATGCCGGGACGCCGCACGCCGCCGATCCCGGAGAGGCTCGCGCCGCAATGGGCGATCAGCGCATTGACGAGCGTTCCTGTTTCATGGCCGCCGGCCGGATGCACCACGAGCCCGGCCGGTTTGTCGATGACAAGCAGATGCTCGTCCTCGAAGAGGATTTGGAGGGGAATGTCCTCGCCCGAAGGGGCGGGATCGGCGGGCGGCGGCACGCGTAAGCGGACGGTCTGGCCGGCGCGAAGCAGGAGGGCCGGGTCTTTGACGATTGCCCCGTCGATTTCCGCATGGCCAGCCTCGATCAGGTTTTTCACGCGGGTGCGCGATAGGCCCGCGGCCGCAGCGGCGGCGAGAAAGCGATCGAGCCTCTGGCCGTTGTGTTCGGGCCGGGCAAAAAAGGCGAGCTCTTGGCCGGACGTGCCAAGCTCCGGAGGCGGAGCGGCATTTTTCAAGGGCGCAATTCGTTTGGTCAAGGGCACGGCCTAAGTCTGGCGGATGCCGGCTCGCGGCGAGGAGCGGTTGCGGGGCGCTTTGCTCCGGTTGGGGTAGGGTTGCTTCGCTCCGCGCGCAAAGACGGCTTGGCATCGGTTCATATGTAGGCGAATTGGCATAAAACGTAAGTCCGCCGGGTGCCACGGCTCGCCACATGGCATTTGCGGCGGCTTGTTTTTATCAAAAACAGATCATGGACATCTCGGCAGGGCCGAGCTGTGCGATCGGCGCCGCATGCGCCCCGGAAACGCTGACGTCCGCGCCTAAGGCGTCATGCCGCGGGCTTCCGCGAGATGGTCGAAATGGTGGCGATAATGGCCAAGCCCCATGGTGTCCGACCGCAGTTCAATAATGAAATCATGCAGTTCCGCCGCCGGCACGAGCGCTTCGACATCGTCCCAGCCGGGCCAGCCGGGCCGCTCGGCATAGCCGAGGATCTGACCGCGGCGGCCCGAGAGCAAGCGTTGCGCCGCGGCGGTGAACATATTCGGCACGCTCGCCGTGACATGTTCGATGGGCTCGAGCAGCACCGGGTCGGCCTTGGCGAGACCCTCGGTGATCGCTATGCGGGTTGCGGTCCGAAAGGCCATGTCGGAACTGTCAACCGCGTGGAACATGCCATCGACCAGGGTGACCGCGACATCGACGACGGGATAGCCGAATGGCCCTTTTTGCATGGCTTCCTCGGCGGCTTCGCCGACCGCCGGAATATATTGCCTCGGCACCGCGCCGCCGACGATTTTATCGATGAACAAAAAACCCTCGCCGCGACCGCGCGGCTCGATCTCCAGCTTGATGTCGGCGAATTGGCCATGCCCGCCGGTTTGCCGTTTGAGCCTTGAGTGCTGGAGCACCTTGCGCCGGATCGTTTCCTTGAACGCAATTTTTGGCGAAGCCGTGGTGATCACGAGATTGTAGGCCGTGGCGAGACGTTCGATGGCCGTGTTGAGATGGATCTCGCCTTGCCCCATCAAAACCGTCTCGCCGGTTTCGAGATTGTGCTCGACGCTGAGGGCCGGGTCTTCCAAAACGATTTTATGCAAGGCGCTGGAAAGCTTGACATCGTCCTTGTGGTCTTTTGCCGCGATCGCGAAAGCATAGACTGGAGGGGGAGGGGAGGGATAGGGCAGGGACGCGCCCGCGCCGGGGGTTCCGAGGACCGCTCCTGTCGCGACCCCTTCGAGCCGGCCGAGCGCGACGAGTTCGCCGGCGTCGGCCTCCGGCACTCTGCTGGTTTCGCCGCCGGGGAAGCGCTGAATGCCACCGACCCGGACGCCATCGAAGGTCGCGCCGTCACGCAGGACCCCGCGCCAGATGCGGCCATAGGAAAGCTTGCCCGCCTGGAGCGTCTTGAAAATTTGAACGAGTGGCTCGCCGCCGGCGGCGATGCCGTGGCGGCTCGCCGTCTCCGACGCATCCGGCACGTCGTGCCGCATGGCCTTCCAAAGCGGGAAAATGCCTTGCCCCCGCGCGGCCGATCCAAAGAAGACTTCGACAATCGTGCCGCTCGCCTGGTCCTTGTGCAAGTGCTGGTAAAGCTCGCTCGCCGTCGGCTCCACATCCTCGATCAGTTTTTCGAGCAGAGTATCATCCTGGTCGGCCAGCACCTCGGCGAGGCCATCAAGGGCGTGTTTCTCGGGATCACGCAGTTGCGCCGGAATTTCGATCCGCTCGGCGGCCTGGTTCGCGCCATAGCGGTAGGCGCGTTTGCTCACGACATCGATATAGCCAACCACGGCTTCATTCTCGCGGATCGGCAATTGCCGTGGCGCCAGCGGGTATTTGGAATAGACCTGGAGCGCCGCCAGCGTGTCCTCAAGCGTGCCGGTCAGCGTATCGACCTTATTGACAAAAATGAGGTGAGGAAGCCCCGAGTTCTCAAGCGATTTCAACAAAAGGGCCACGCTCGATGTCCGGCCGGCCATGGGCTCGACGACGACAATGGCAAGATCGACCGCGGCGAGTGCCCCGTCCGTCTCATAGGTGAATTCGACCGAGCCCGGACAATCCAAGATCGACCAGCGATCGCCCAGAAAGGAACAATGCCCAAGCCTCAACTCGGTGCTCACGACACGCTTTCGCGGGTCGATTGGCCGTTTCACGGGCGTTCCCGCCGCCGCCATCAGAGCGTCGAAGAGGGTCGACTTGCCGCTTCCATAGGGGCCGATCAACGCGGCGGAGCGCGGCCCGGCTACCGCGGCCTTTGCCGAAGAACTTGTCATGATGGCGTTCCTCCCTGCCTTTCCGGCTTTTATTGGCGCCATGGTAGGCCAATTAACCGGGATGCGCAAAGGCCGGGGAAAGAGCGAAGACGCAGACCCGGTGGGGGCTGGTTCAGGTAAGCCCACGAGCTAAGGCCTGTTTCAGGCGGCGCCGATCGTACCAAAAAGTTTCACGTGAAACGTTTTGGTAAGTTCGGGACCAAAAATCTTACAAGGCCCAAGACAATAGCGCCGCCTTGGCCGCGTAAGTTTGATGGATTTTTTGGTGCGATGCGGGCAGAAGCGGCGGCGGCGCGCCGATGATGGCGCCTGTTGCCGGAGCGCCGCGCTAATGTAAGATTCCTACGACTCAGGGTGTTCGCGGAACGATCACCCACCGCCCCCGGCCTTATCTGTCGCCAGCGTTTGACACCGGTGCGGCTGTCAGCACCAAAATGCTTTTGCGCCTGGAGTTTGCGCCGGGGAAACGGTTTGCACAGGAAGCGCGATTGAAATTCGCCTTCAATCGAGAGGATAACCTAATATCTATAATATGCTACGCTCTGGCCATGCTTGAGGTTCTTATCAGCAAGATCGAAGAGAAGAAAGCGCAGCTTGACCGCTTGCGCCCGCTGTCGGCGGCTGCCTTGGCGCAGCTTCAGAAGCACTACAACGTTGAACTGACCTACACGTCTAACGCTATCGAGGGAAACACTCTTACGCTGCGTGAGACGGCGGAAGTCATCGAGCACGGCATTACGGTTGGCGGCAAATCGCTCCGCGACCATCTCGAAGCCGTCGATCATTATGACGCGCTGCTGTGGATGCGCGAGCTTGCCGCGCAGACGACGCCGATTAGCGAAACCACCGTGTGTGAATTGCACCGGCGCATCGTTGCTCGCAGCCAGCCGGAGATTGCAGGAATTTACAGCCAACTCCCGCGACGGATCGCAGGCTCGCCCGTTGTCTTTCCGAACCCCGCGAAGATTCCCCAACTCATGGAGGAATTCGGCGCGTGGCTGAAAGCCGCGCCGTCTGATCCGGCCTCAGTATTCGAAGGTCAATTCCGCCTGACCGCCATTCACCCTTTCGGCGACGGCAACGGGCGCACGGCACGGCTCTTGATGAATCTCATGCTGCTCCGAGGCGGCTACCCGCCTGTTGCCGTGCGGCCAGAAGACCGAAAAACCTATCTCGACGCTCGGGAGCGCGGCTCGCTCGCTGAGGATTTACGACCGTTCCAGACTTTTATGCATGAGCGACTGGACTCGACGTTGGGGGAGTATTTGAGCGCCTTGCGAGAGGTGCTCCCCCAACCTGATCCAGTCCGCAAGCCAAGCCCCGACAAACCAACCCCGCACGGCTGATAAATCGGTCTTCGCGGAGGGTCAAAAACTGCACTCTAGTTATATTGCAGCGTATTTATTGAATTCTGCACCTATTGCGTGAGTGGTTGTTTCAGGCGGCGCCGATCGTACCAAAATGTTTCACGCGAAACGTTTTGGTAGGTTCGGACCAAAAATCTTACAAGGCCCAAGACATTAGGGCTGCTTTGGCCGCGTAAGATTGATGGATTTTTGGTGCGATGCGGGACGGGCGGCGGCGGCGCGCCGATGACGGCGCTTATTGCCGGAGCGCGGCCCCAATGTAAGATTTGTACGAGTCGGCTTGTTCGCGGAACGATCACCCTCCGCCACCCAGCCTTGTCTGTCGCTGGTATTTAGCACCGGTGGGGCTTTCAGAAGTTGAAACCTGTCGAGATAGGCTTCCTTTTCGGCCTGTCTGGCGACTTGGTTCAGATGCTCGTCGCTAAGATCATTCACAATGACGAACGCGCCGGCTTGCATAACCGGCAATGAAGCAACGCCAAAGCCGGCACCGATGTCGATTACAATTGGTGACTGACGCTCGGATATGAAATTCAAAAACTTGCATGTGATCGGGTTTGGAACATCACTCGTCCACCCGAAACGATTGGCCATCGGTATCAGATTGCCGTCCTCATCCATGATTGTAAGCTCTACAGATTCAGAACCATAGGGGTAACCCAGTCCCAGTTCCGAAGAGAGTACACCGGCGCAACCGGCGTGAATCTGAGTTTTTGAAGGGCACGCAACCTCGCGATTCCAGAGAGTTTCGACGCGAGCGCCCTCATCGTGCGGCATTTCAGCTTTACGCGACGCCATCGGCGTGTTCAAAACAGAGGAGAATGACACATGGGATGGATCGATCAATTTTCCTTGGAAAATCAGGTAGCCATCGTAACCGGTGCGGCAGGAGGACTGGGGTGCGAGCTGGTCAAAATTTTAGCTGATGCAGGTGCCTGCATCGTCCTTGCGGATACGGACGAACGCAAACTGAATGAATTGTCCCAAAATGGCTCCGGCTAAACCGATCAAGATCGTCCGATAATCACCAGCCAGAAAACCGCAGAATCCACTGCTTTTCTCATCATGAAGGGGACAAAAGTTTACGGAGGGACGTGTTTCTACGCCTTGGCGCAGTAATTTCAAAGCCTTACCTCGCGCGCCTGTCGCATAAGGTCGCTTACGAAACCTGATGCATTGCCGCGACGCTTGGAACTTGCGGAAGTGGGTCACAAACGTTGCCTCACGAGAATCCCTGATAGTTTGAGAACCCACCGCGAGAGCGCGTACATGACGCTAAGGATCGAAAAAGCCCACAGGGATTTGCGCCGCGAGATCACGGCCTGCCGCTTCTCCGATCGAGGCCGCCTCGCTTGGCGGGCCGGACACCGCCGTTTCAAAAAACTGCGAGCCATCGGGTTTGAGCACGATCGCGCGAAAGGAAAGCACGCCTCCCTCAAGCCACGCATGGGCGCCGATCGGCGTCTTGCAGGAGCCATCGAGAACACTGAGAAAGGCGCGCTCCGCAGCGAGGGCGATCGCCGTCGCCTCATCGAGAACGGGCTCCAGAAGCGCCCGCGCGGCCTCGTCGCCTTTTCTCATAGTGATGGCGATCGCGCCTTGGCCCGCCGCCGGAACAAACTCGCTGACATCCAGTACAGAAGTGGCGCGCGCCGCGAGCCCAAGGCGTTTCAGGCCGGCCAACGCGAGCAAGGTTGCGGCGGCTTCGCCCTTGGCGAGTTTGGCAAGGCGTGTCTCGACATTGCCGCGCAAAAGGCTGATCTTCAGATCCGGCCGCAGCCGCTTGACCATGGCGCCGCGGCGCAGTGAGGCGGTTCCGACCACACTTCCAGACGGAAGCCCGAGCGGGTGCGAGGCGAGCGGCGAAATCCAGGCGTCACGGACGTCCTCGCGCGGAAGATAGCCGGCGATGTCCAGTCCTTCGGGCAAGAAGGTTGGCAAATCCTTCGCCGAATGCACGGCGATGTCGATATCGCCATTCAGCAAGGCAAGGTCGAGCTCCTTGGTAAAAAGCCCCTTGCCGCCCGCTTCGCTCAACGGCACATTGAGAATCAGGTCGCCGCTGGTTTTGATGGCGACAATCTCGATGGCGGCCGCGCCGGTGCCCGGCGCCGCTTTGATGCGAGCGGCGAGTTCATGTGTCTGGGCGAGCGCCAAGGGGCTGCCCCGCGTCCCAATCCTGACGGGCTGGGCTGGGCTTGATCGCAAAGCGGAAGGAATGGGCGCGTTTCCTCTTGGTTCGGAGGGTTTTATGGGTGAAAGGTAATGCCGCCTTTGATGGATGCCAAATTCCGCGCCGGCGGCCAGAAAATGCTTTTGACCCAAGCGAATTCATTTGCAAGGAAATCTCTCGGAAGAAACTCTCATAAGGAGTGTTATGCGCGTTCTCGGCATTGAGACCACTTGCGACGAAACCGCCGCCGCCGTCGTCCAGCTGCAGCCAGGCGGCGCTGGCGAAATTCTATCGAACGAGGTCATGAGCCAGATCGCCGAGCACGCCGCTTACGGCGGGGTGGTGCCGGAGATCGCGGCGCGCGCCCATATCGAAATCATCGACCGGCTCGTGGAGCTTGCCCTCGCCCGTGCCGGGGTCGAATTGGCGGACCTCGACGGGATCGCCGCGGCGGCGGGGCCGGGCCTCATCGGCGGTGTCATTGTGGGGCTGACCACGGCGAAAGCCTTGGCCTTGGCGAGCCGTAAGCCTTTCCTGGCGATCAACCATCTCGAGGCGCATGCCTTGACGGCGCGCCTCACCGACGAACTCGCCTTTCCCTATTTGCTGCTCTTGGTCTCCGGCGGCCATACCCAATTGGTCGCGGTGAAGGGGGTTGGGGACTACCTCCGCCTCGGTTCGACCGTCGACGACGCGGCCGGGGAAGCCTTCGATAAGGTCGGGAAAATGCTGGGCCTTCCCTATCCCGGCGGACCTCAGGTCGAGGCTTTGGCGGGGAACGGCAATGCGGCGCGGTTCGATCTGCCGCGCCCCATGCTTGGCCGGTCGAAACCGGATTTTTCCTTTTCCGGTCTCAAAACCGCTGTCCGGCTGGAAGTGGAGCGCTTGGGACCTTTGAACGCGGCCGATGTGGCGGATGTCTGCGCGTCTTTTCAAGCCGCGGTGGTCGATACGGTCATCGACCGCTGCCGCGCCGGCCTGCGTCTGTTCCGGGAAACGGTTGGCCATCCCAACGCCATGGTGGTGGCGGGCGGGGTTGCCGCCAATGGCGCCATTCGCCGGGTGCTGATGCGGTTTTGCGGCGAGGCCGGGTTGCGGCTCATCCTGCCGCCGGCAAGTCTTTGCACCGATAATGGCGCCATGATCGCCTGGGCGGGGATCGAGCGGCTCATGCTCGGCCTCGTCGACGACATGACTTTCGCGGCACGGCCGCGCTGGCCCCTCGACGCCAATGCCGAGGCCGCGCATCACGGCAAGGCGTAATTCCCCGCTTATCTCGGCCAATTCCTTGAGGCCGCGGCGGATGAGCTCGGCGGCGGGCGCGTCCTCGCCAAGCGCCGCGAGCGAAGCCGTGATGGCGGCGCTCGCCTGCGGCCGCCCATAGCCGAGATTGACCAGGGCCGAGAGCGCATCGCGCGCGGCGGCGGGCGTGGCGTCATGTCCGGCGAGCGCGGGGGCTGCCATGCCGGGGGTGCCGGGGACGGCGCCCTTATCCTTTAGTTCCGAGACGATCCGCGCCGCGAGTTTCGGACCAACCCCAGGCGCCCGCGCAATCGCCGCTTTGTCCTGACCGCCGATCGCGGCCGCGAGGCCGGCGGCGTCGAGAACGGTCAAAATCGCGAGAGCGACCTTGGCGCCGACGCCTTGCACCGTCAGGAGCAGCCGGAACCAGTGGCGGTCCGTCTCGGAGACGAAACCGAACAATTTGATCGAATCCTCGCGCATATGCGTTTCGATCGCGAGCGTCGCTGCCTCGCCGGACGGTGGCAGATTTTGCAGCGTGCGCCCGGAACAATGCACGATATAGCCGACGCCGTGCACATCGAGGATGACGAAATCCTCGCCTTGGCTATCGATGATGCCTTTGAGTTTGCCGATCATGAGCTCCTTACCTTGAAGCGATCATGGTCTAGAGCGTGATCCGTTCAGATTGAGTCGGACCGCGCTCGAGAGTTTTTGATGACGCATGATCTTTTCGGAAAACCGCTTCGAACTTTCGCGGATCATGCTCTAAGGTCCAAGGCGGTTTCCAGTTTCCGCGCAAAAAGGCGGAGCCGCGCATGGGTGATCGCCGCCGCCAGCGCGTCGGCCGCATCCGCGCCTTGCGGGCCGCTTTCCGGCAAGAGCGTTCTAACCATCAAGGCGATCTGCGCCTTTTCCGCGTGACCCGAGCCTGTCACGGTTTTCTTGATGAGATTGGCCGCATATTCGGCGACGGGAAGGCCGGCGAGGGCGGGAACGACGAGGGCGATGCCGCGCGCCTGGCCGAGCTTGAGGGCCGATTGCGGATCGCGATTGACAAAGGTTTCCTCGACCGCCGCCTCCATCGGCCTATGCTCGCTTATGATGGCGGAAAGACTCTTGTGGAGCTCCCGCAAACGCTCCGCGAGGGCGCTCTTTTCGCTCGAACGGGCGGCGCCGCTCGCAACATAGGCGATCCGGGGTCCCGTGGCCTCGATCACGCCCCAACCCATGGTCCGCAGACCCGGATCAATGCCGATGATGCGAATCGCCGTCTGCGCCATAGCGAAGCCTAACCTGTCTTCGGGCGCGGTGGAAGATGAGAAACGAGGTCACTCCAGAAGCATGCGCTTCAAAAGCTCGATCTCTTCCGACAAAGCGCCGTCGGCGGTCACGAGCCCCTGAATCTTGCGTACGGCATGGAGGACGGTCGTATGGTCACGGCCGCCGAAACGGCGCCCGATTTCCGGAAGCGAGCGCGGGGTCAAGAGTTTGGAAAGATACATGGCGATCTGGCGCGGCCGCACGACGGTCGCGGTCCGCCGCGAGGACAGGATATCGGCGCGGCTGACATTGAAATGGCTTGCGACGAGTTTCTGGATGTCCTCGATCTTGATCTTTTTCGGCTCCGGGGTCCGGATGAGATCGCGAATGGCGCGCTCGGCGGTTTCCATCGAAAGCGGCGCGCCATTCAAGGAGGCATGCGCGAGCAGACGGTTGACGGCGCCATCGAGATCGCGGCCGTTCGTTTGAACCGCGCTCGCGACATAGGCGACGACCGCGGCCGGAACCTCGAAGGTCGGGTGCACCAATTTCGCGGCGGCGATGCGTGCTTCGAGAATCTTGACGCGGAGCGCCTCGTCGAGCCCGCCGATTTCGATACACGTCCCGCCCGCCAAGCGCGACTTTACTCGTTCGTCGAGACTTTCGAGATCGCCCGGTGGCCGGTCGGCCGCGATCACAATCTGCCGGCGGGAATCGATCAGGGCATTGAGCGTGTGACAGAACTCTTGTTGAATCGACTTGCCCTGCAGAAACTGGATGTCGTCGATCACGAGAAGATCGATGGCCCGCAGCGTTTCCTTGAAGGCGATCGCCGTCTGCGCTTTGAGGGCGGCGACGAACCCATACATGAATCGCTCGGCGGTGAGGTAAATGACCTTGCGCTTGATCGAGGTCGAAGCATGCGCGACGGCTTGCAGAAGGTGGGTCTTGCCCAATCCGACCGACGCATGGAGATAAAGCGGATTGAAAAGCAAGGGATCGGCGGCGGTCGCGAAGGCAATTCTCTGCGCCGCCGCATGGGCGAGCTGGTTTGATGCACCAACGAGAAAGTTCGAGAAAACCAAACGGCGATCCAACGGCGAACCCATGAGAGTGTCGGCCTCGCCTCCTTCCAGGCACGCCGCTTTTTTTGAAAATGGCGGCGCCGCGGCGGCCATCGCCTGAGCAGAGGATGTCAGGGAAGCAACGTTCCGGCCTCTCGCCAAATCCGCGTCGCCGCTAGTAGGTAAGTCGAGAGGGGTGCCGGCGGCACGGGGGAGCGCTGGCCGTGTCGACGACCGGACATTGATCGAGACCCGTTTGATCGTGGGGAATTCGCTCGTGAGGGCTTGAAGAATCTTGTCCGTATAGTGCGACTGGATCCAGCTCCTCAAAAATTTTGTGGGAACCGAGAGGGAGGCGTCCTCGCCCGCGAGCCCGCCGAGCTCGAGGCATCCGAACCAGGATGAGAAAATCTCTTCGCCGAGTTCCAGGCGCAGCCGCCGGCAAATTCGCATCCAGGCTTCCCCAGTGGCTGTTTCGGGTTCGGACATTTGTCTGCGCGCGTTCGGCATCTGATTTCTTCCTTAGGAAGCAAGGCAAAGCAACAGCATCCGCTCAAACGCCGGTGCCAGTCGTGGAAAGGATGAAGGAAAGTTAGATTGCCGCGAAACTAGCCGCGAGAGCGCCGACGATGCCGCGTGGAAGCCCAATAGGCCTTTTGAATGCTTTCGGCCAGGACGCTTCCGGCCGAATGGGGAAACAGAACATACGGATATTCAATGAAAGCCATCACGGTCGTATATCCCCCTTCACTCCGCATTGAGAGTCATACAGAATGTTTATGTCAAATTATATAGAGGACTCCGAACGAAATATTCTGGAGATTAATTAACGGAGGCCGCTAAACAAGCATCACGTAGGAAGTTTCCATACAGTATATATTTAAGCAATGCGCCACGTAAGCTGCGCATGTGGATTTAACATACGGGAACACGATGCGCCTTTACATGTTAAACGCACCCACAAACTAGAAAACTCATAGGAATTCCGCCTCGAACTTTGGGCTCGCCGGTTCCGGAGCGGAATAAGACTTTAGCATAGGCCAAACCGTCCGCAAGCGCTGTTTAACGAATTTGTAAGGACCGCTTCATGATGTGTTACGAATTATTTATTATATCAGTTCATCCGTTTCAATCATGCATGCTGCCGTAGTGCGCCTAACCGCCTGATTTCGCGCGACTCCAAAGGGGCCATAAAAGAGGGAGCAAAAGCGGGGATCGAGGTTTTCCGGACGCTGGGGAAATCTCGTAAAAAATTTCGCAGCGCAGAGAGGAAGCGGTGCAGAAACCAGCCAGCGTCCGAGGTGTCATCTGGCTTTAAGGACAAGCCATTGAGATGCATGGAAATTGCCTGTGCGATCCCCGAGCTTGCGCAAAATGGCGATGCCGCATGCGCTCTTTCACCACAAAAAAGAGCCCGGCGAATGCCGGGCTCAACTGCAGCTGAACGCCATAAAGCCTTACAGCGATCATTTGTTCAGGGCATTGACCCGTTTGCTTAAACGCGAGACTTTTCGCGCGGCCGTGTTGAAATGCACGATCCCTTTTTGCGCCGCGCGCATGACCAAGGGCTCCGCGGCACGAAGGGCCGCCGCCGCCGCGCCGTGGTCGCCGGTGGCAATGGCTTCTTCAACCTTGCGGACATAGGTGCGCATTTGGCTGCGCCGCGAGCGGTTCACCGCGGTGCGGCGCTCGATTTTACGGACGGCCTTTTTGGCCGAGGGTGTGTTCGCCATCAAAAAATATCCTAGGCATGGGCCCAGGCGAAAACAGCTCCCGCGAGGGAAAGCTGCTCAAAGCCTGGCCGCTCGACCATGATTTCGAAACCGAAACAAGGTTCACGATGAGTGTCACGCAAAGTCGAAAGGTCCAAGGCACGACCCCTTTTCGGCATTAGACCATGCGTGAGGTTCGCGCTAATAATCACGAAGCCGTCGGCCCGTCAACGCTGCAGATTTGCGCCTAGATCATGATTTGATTTTGGATTGAATCAATCCAAAATCATGAACGTGATCGAATTCCACGAGGTTAGAGCGGGATCCGGGCGGAAAACCGGAGTCCACTTTTCCTCATCCCGCTCTGGCCGCGCTTGTTGCCATCGCCTTGGCGAGGCGAGACAAAGGTCGCCCGCTGCCGCTTTGGCTCAAATCCCATTCACGGCGCTCGTGATGCCTGCCATTTGCCACCGAATGGGGGCGCATCATGATCCGGAGGCCATGCGATCGAGGATCGCGTTGACGCCGTCGATGGCCGTATCGGTCCAGTCGGATCGCGCATCCGCTTCGCTCTCGATGTCATGGAACAATTCCGCCAGCAAATAGAGCACGAGAAGATGCCGGCGCGTGCGCTCATCTTCGATCCAGACCGGGCTGTCGCGGGCCGCCTCGAGATAGGCCTCGATGAAGATTTGCGAAAATAGGACAAGTTCCTCGTGCAGCCGTGCGGCCACGAGGGGCGCCTCGGGGACGAGCCGCGCGAGATCTCGTTTCGCGGCAGTGACCGCACGCGCAAGCGAACGCAGCATGACCGCGACATCGCGCAGCGGCGAGTCCTTGGCGCATCTTTGATCATGGGAGAGGGAGGGATTTCTCCCGAAACCAACGATAATAACATCGTCCTTCACGACCAGCAGACGATTGAGACAATAATCGCCGTGAATGCGGATCTTGATCGCGCCCTGCGGCTTTTGAACAAGCTCGCCGATCAGATTGAAGCACTCTTGCCGCCGGCTCAGAAGACGTTCAGCCGGAACGCGTCTGTCCTCGCTGAGATCGGCGGCGATCGCTTGCAGGCGGCTGAAGGCGCGATCGGCCAGGCTTTTTGCCGATTCCCCAGCCTCGCGGACGTCCGCGAAGGTCAGCGTCTCGGCTTTGAACTTAGGATCGTCGGTGGGCGTCGCCAGGGCTTTATGCATCTCCGCCGTCCGCGAACCGAGCCGCCGCATGTGCGGCACATAGATTGCGAATTCCTCATGTCCGGCGCGATCGCCTTGCCCCGGCGTGAGGGCCGCCGCCTCGAGGATTCGCTTCAAGGCTCCGAGTGTCACTGTCCAGGCATCGCCTTGGTTGCGCATGAAGGTTTGCAGGACCGCCAGCACCGTGCGGTTCTCCTTGCTGTCGATATGTTCGACAAGGCCGAGCAAGGGAGGAACATGGGCAAAATGGGCGACCTCGGTCAGAAAGCGCAGGGTCTCGACTTCCGGGTCGGCGCCGATTTTTATCCTGTGATGGATTTTCAGAATCATTTGGTTGGCGAGGACGAGGGAGGAGCTGTGCTGGCCGGTGCCAATAGGGTAGACATCGGTTGCCTCAATCATGAGCTCGGCCCCGAGCCGAGGCGTCGGCGAGAAAGAGATTGTGCCGCCTTGGCCCGTCTCCAATTTCTCGCCGCGCCGCAGCGCCGCCACGATGGCCGGGACGAAGCCGTCGCAGGCTTCCGCTTCATAGAGCACACCGGTCAAGGGGCCGCGGCGCAGCCTTGCGGCGGCGTAAATAAGAGGCGGCCCCTCCTTGCGCTCCGGTTCCGCGGCAAGCGGCGCGAAATAACTCTCGACTCGACCGTCGGAGAGTTTGACGTCGAGGAGGGGCAGGACAAACCGGCTCCGGCCGCCGTCGCGAAGCACGGCGAAATCCCTGACGGAGACATTGGCGATCTGCGTCTCCTTATGACCAAACCAGCGCCGCGAGGGCAAGAAGCGTGGCGCGACCGTGCGTTCGAAGGCGACGAGTTCCCGCCCTGAAAGGATCGTTTCGAGCTTGCCCGTGGCGACCAAAGTGAAAAGCCCCGGCGTCACTTGCTGGTCGTGGCGGTCCTTGGTTGCGTCGGCCGGCTCGAGCCGGAACCAGAAGAAACCATAGGCTGGCAAGGTCAAAAGATAAGATCGCGAATGGATCGCCGGAAACAGACTGCCGGCGGTCAGCTCGATCGGCACGGCGTCCTTGAATTCGGCGAGATCGAGCTCGACCGCTTGCGGCGCGCGCGAGACATTGGCGACGCAGAGAATGCGCTCGCCCTGGAATTCGCGGAGATAGACCAAGACTTTCCGGTTCGAAGGATGAAGAAAGCGCAGGGTGCCTCGCCCGAAGGACACATGCGAACGCCGCACCGCGATGATCCGCCGCATCCAGGTCAAAAGGCTCGAGGGGCTCGCGAGCTGCGCTTCGACATTGACGGCGCTGAACCCATAAACCGGGTCCTGGATCGCGGGCAGGAAGAGCTTGGCCGGGTCGGCGTGGCTGAAGCCGCCATTGCGGTCCAGCGACCATTGCATCGGAGTCCGCACGCCGTCCCGGTCGCCGAGGTAAATATTGTCGCCCATGCCGATTTCGTCGCCGTAATAGACGACCGGCGTGCCGGGCATGGAAAACAGGAGCGAATTCAGAAGCTCGATCTTGCGCCGGTCGTTTTCGAGCAAAGGGGCGAGACGGCGGCGAATGCCAAGATTGATCCGCGCTCGCGGATCGGCGGCATAAAAGGACCAAAGATAATCCCGCTCCGTGCCGGTCACCATGGCGAGCGTCATCTCGTCATGGTTGCGCAGAAAGATCGCCCATTGTGCAGAATCCGGGATCTCCGGCGTCTGCCGCATGATATCGGTGATCGGATGGCGGTCCTCCTGCGCCAGCGCCATGTAGATCCGCGGCATCAGGGGAAAATGAAACGCCATGTGGCACTCGTCGCCCTGCCCGAAATATTGCGCTGTCTCCTCCGGCCAGAGATTGGCCTCGGCGAGAAGCATCCGGTCCGGGTAGCGGGCATCGACCGCCGCCCTAATCTTCTTGATGACCGCGTGGGTTTCGGCGAGATTTTCGCACGTCGTGCCCTCCCGCTCGATCAGATAGGGAACAGCGTCAAGCCGCAAGCCGTCGACGCCCATATCGAGCCAGTAGGACATGACGTCGAGCACGGCTTTAAGGACGCGCGGATTGTCGAAATTCAAATCGGGCTGATGCGAATAGAAGCGATGCCAATAAAAGGCTTTGGCTTGATCGTCCCAGGTCCAGTTCGACTTTTCCGTATCGAGGAAGATGACCGGGGCGTCCTTATAGCCTTTGTCGGTGTTCGCCCAGACATAGAAATTGCGCGCCGCGGACCCCGGCTTTGCCGCCCGCGCCCGCTTGAACCACGGATGCTGGTCGGAGGTATGATTGATCACGAGTTCGGTGATGACCCGTAAACCGCGCTCATGCGCTTCCCGCAGGAAACGCTTGAAATCACGCAGGCCGCCATAGGCCGGATTGATTCCGCGATAATAGGAAATGTCGTAACCGTCGTCGCGCAGCGGCGAGGGATAGAAGGGCATGACCCATATCGCCGTTGCACCGAGATCCCTGATGTAATCAAGCTTTTGGGTGAGGCCCGCGAAATCGCCGACGCCGTCATTGTTGGCGTCGAAAAAGGACTTCACATGGAGCTGATAGATAATCGCGTCGCGATACCAATGCAGGTCGGTGCGATCAATCATGCAGCGGACCTCCGGCGGGCGGTCACTGCAAGAGTTTGGCGGCGGCCGCGAGGAAGCCGCGTCCGCTTTGGCCCGTTGTTTTTCAGATCGCCATTTGAACCGTGGAAGACCGGAAACATATCACGCGCGCTGCCGGACGGAAAACCATCGTTCACGGCATCAAACCGGATCGTTCTTTTGTTTCCTGAGCTTGGCCCAATGGTCAAGGCGCGCACGGAGGTCGCGCTCGAACCCCCGGTCGACCGGCTGGTAAAGTGTCTGGCGGCCAAGCGCCTCCGGCCAGTAATCTTGGCCTGAAAAACCTTCCGGCTCGTCGTGATCATAGGCATAGTTCGCGCCATATCCTTCGTTCTTCATGAGTTTCGTTGGCGCGTTAAGAATGATTTTTGGCGGCATCAAGGAACCGTGGTCTTTGGCGAGCCGCGCCGCGCCCTTGAATGCCGCATAGGCCGCGTTCGACTTCGGCGCCGTCGCGGCATAGATCACCGCATTGGCAATCGCAAGCTCGCCTTCGGGAGAGCCCAGAAAATCATACGCGTCCTTGGCGGCGATGGCGAGCATCAGCGCCTGGGGGTCGGCAAGGCCGACATCCTCGACGGCCATGCGTACCACCCGCCGGGCGATGAACAGGGGATCTTCGCCGGCTTCGAGCATCCGCGCCAAATAATAAAGCGCCGCATCCGGGTCCGAACCGCGCACCGATTTGTGCAGCGCGCTAATCAGATTATAATGACCTTCCTGCGCCTTGTCATAAATCGGCGGGCGCCGCTGGACGATCGACGCGAGCGTGGCCGTATCAAAAATTTCGCCGGGCCCGGCGGCCCGCCACACCTCCTCGGCGAGGCTCAAGGCGGCGCGGCCATCGCCATCCGCCATCCGGACCAGACTGCGGCGGGCATCGGGATCGAGCGGCAGCGCCCGCGCCTCGCAGCTTTCCGCCCGGGCGAGGAGAGTCTCGATCGCCGTTGCATCGAGGGTGTGGAAGATCATGACCCTCGCCCGCGACAAGAGAGATGCGTTGAGCTCGAAGCTCGGATTCTCGGTCGTCGCGCCAATCAAAGTGATGGTGCCATCTTCCATCACCGGCAAAAAACTGTCCTGCTGGGCCCGGTTGAAGCGATGCACCTCGTCGACGAAAAGCAGGGTTCCTTGGCCTGTTTTGCGGCGGCCGCGCGCATCCTCGAAAACTTTCTTCAGATCCGCGACGCCGGAAAAAATCGCCGAAATCTGGACAAAGGCAAGCTTCGTCTCCCGCGCGAGGAGGCGGGCGACCGTCGTCTTGCCGGTTCCCGGCGGCCCCCAGAAAATCAGGCTGCCGAGCGTGCCCGAGGCAATGAGCCGCCTCAGCGCCCCCCGTGGCCCCAGAAGATGGTCCTGGCCAGCCACGTCCGCGAGGCTTTGCGGCCGCAGGCGATCGGCCAGCGGATGCGGCGCGTCCTTTTCGAGTTTGGCAGCAGCGAAGAGATCGGTCATGGGGCTCTTAAATTTGGGCTATGGACGCTTTGAAGGCAAGCCGCAGGAAGAAAGTGAAGGATCAGGAGAGCTAGGGAAGTTAAGGTAAACACTACTAAAGAAGACCGCTGCAAATTTTAATCCAATTTGCACTCAATTAGGTCATGATCGAAATCATCTATATATAAATAATTCATACATCAGCTTTTTAAATAGAAATTTAGATAAAGGTAAAATTTTATCTATGGATACCATCGTATTTGCCTCACACAAAGGCGGTTGTGGCAAAAGCATCCTCGCGGCGTGTCTCGCGGTCGCGGCGCAAGCGGCGGGAGAACGTGTTTTTGTTCTCGACCTGGATCCCAAGAAATCGCTCGTTCGATGGAGCGCAAAACGAAAGGATCGAAATCTGCCGGTCCGCGCGGTTTCGTCCGCCAAGCTTCCGGCGGCATTGAGCGTCCTCGTCAAGCGCCAGGTGAGTCTTGTCATTCTCGATACGCCATCCTTCGAATCGCCAGCGTCGCTCGCCGCCATGGAGTTCGCCGATCTTTCCATTGTTCCCGTGAGGCCTGGCACATTTGATATTTGGGCAAGCGAGGTGACCGGCCGCAAACTGAAACTGTTGGACAAGGAATTTGTTTTTGTCCTGAACCAGTGTTCCCCGGTCCCCCAAGCCTTGCATGTGCAAGAGTACGATCGATGCGCTCGAAGCCGTCGGCACCCTCTTGCGCCCCCACATCCGTTCGCGTGCCGTCTTTTTGGAGGCCGCGAGAACGGGCCACGGCGTGACCGAGGTCGATCCCAAAGGCGAAGCGGCGCGGGAAATGCGTTCGCTTTGGCGGGCCGTCAAGCGCCGGCTGCCGCTGAGTGGCGCCCAGCAATAAGAAAGCAAAGGACGTGTTTCAGCCTCGAGGTTCGAGGTGATCACTTTGCCATCCCGCTCTCGTTGGATCTCGGGTTTTCGACAATTGCCCTGGCGCGACATCAATCGCTTTGATGATCGAGGATGGATTTAGGGGGCGCCGGTCTGGCCACGGCTTGACGCCAAGCGTTTTCCGCCCCCGTCATCGGTCAAGCGGATGCGGGCGATTGAAGTTGTGGGGCACGGGCGATCGACTTGCCATGCTCGCGCAACAGCGCTTCGAAATAGGCGACGGTGCGGTTCAATCCCTCGTCGAGATTGATTGTCGGACGCCAGCCGAGCAGCTTTTCGGCGAGTTCGATGTTGGGTTGCCGCTGCTTAGGATCATCTTCCGGCAAAGGCCGTTCGACGATCTTCGATTTCGAGCCTGTCGCCGCAATCACTTTTTCGGCAAGCTCCCGAATGGTGAATTCGTTGGGGTTGCCAATGTTGATCGGGCCGGTGATATCTTCAGGCGAACCCATGAGGCGGTCCAATCCATCGATCAGATCCGTCACATAGCAGAAGGAACGCGTCTGTTCGCCGCGGCCGAAGACGGTGAGGTCATCTCCCAGCAGGGCTTGGCAAATGAAATTCGAGACCACGCGGCCATCGTCCGGCCGCATATTGGGCCCGTAGGTATTGAAGATCCGCGCGACTTTGATGCTCATTTTATGTTGCCGGTGATAGTCGAAGAACAAGGTCTCCGCGCAGCGCTTGCCCTCGTCGTAGCAGGACCGGCTGCCGATCGGATTCACATTGCCCCAGTAATCCTCCGGCTGAGGATGGACGATCGGATCGCCATAGACTTCCGATGTGGAGGCCTGGAGGATGCGAACCTTGAGACGCTTTGCAAGGCCGAGCATGTTGATCGCGCCGGAGACACTCGTCTTCGTCGTCTGAACAGGATCAAGCTGATAATGGATCGGCGACGCTGGACATGCGAGGTTATAAATTTCGTCCACTTCGACAAAGAGCGGAAACGTCACATTGTGACGCAGAAGCTCGAACATAGGATCGTCAAGGAGTTCCTCGATGTTGCGGCGGGTTCCGGTGGAGAAATTATCGACGCAAAGAACCTCGTGACCTTGATCGAGCAGCCGCCGGCAAAGATGGGTGCCGAGAAAACCCGCTCCGCCGGTGACCAAAATCCGCTTTTGCCCCAATAGCATGTCCAGCTCCCATCGGGTTCATGAAAGGCTCGCCCCAAGCCAAGCGGACAACCGACAATCGCGATTTGTCAAGCTGTGTAAGGTGACGCCTAGAGGCTTTTATCCGTCAAGCATGTTCGCGGCGACTTTATGAGGGCATGTGGAACGAAGGCGCCGAAGAAAGATTGGTTAAAGCGGCAAGACCTAGGGCAGGAAAACGAGGCAGTCGATGTGTGGCTACCCGCCAATCACCGTGGTGATCAGTTCGCCGCCGCGCCCGATCGTCAATTTCCAATAGTTGTGATAGTGACTTACGGCTTGCTCGAGGTCGCGCGTCGTTTTGATCGGCTCATCATTGATGGAAACGATCACATCGCCGACTTGAAAATTGACCAGCGCCGCCTGCGAACCTTCCTCGATCTCGCTGATGACAACCCCATCGTTGACGCCGTGAATGGAAAGTTCCTCGAAGACCGCGGGCGACAGATTGATCACGGTTGCGCCGGCGAAAGGCGAGGTCCCTTTTAACCGGACCGGATCGCGGGCCGGAATTTCCGGCGCGGGAATGAGCTTGAGCGAGGTCGTGCTGAATTTGCCGTTGCGCAGATAGGTCAAGGAGGCGGCGCCGCCGAGCGGTTTCGTCGCCAGCCGGTAACCGAGGCCCTCGGGATCGTCGATGCTTTGGCCGTCAATCGCGGTGACGATATCGCCGCGCCGCAGCCCCGCATCGCTGGCCGGCCCCTTTACGGAAAGGTCTGCGACAAGTGCGCCCGTCGGCCGGTCGAGGCCCAGCGAATCGGCGATTTCCCTCGAGACGGCTTGCAGGCTCGCCCCGAGCCAGGGACGCCGCACCTTATGTCCGCCGTCCTTGGCGGCGACAAGCACGATTTTGACCATATTGACGGGGATGGCGAAGCCAATTCCGATCGAGCTTCCGGTCTGCGAAAAGATGGCGGAATTGATGCCGACGAGCCGCGCATGAAGATCAACGAGCGCGCCGCCCGAATTGCCCGGATTGATCGCCGCGTCGGTTTGAATGAAAAAACCATAATCCGAGATCCCGGCTTGGGTGCGCGCCAGAGCCGAGACAATTCCCTGCGTCACCGTTTGCCCAACCCCAAAGGGGTTGCCGATCGCCAGCGCAATGTCGCCGACTTCAAGCGCATCGGAATCCCCCAATTCCATCACCGGGAAGTTCTCGCCCCCCTTCAATCGCAAGACGACAAGATCGGTGCGCTGATCGCGCAAGACGATCTCGGCGTCGAACTCGCGCTTGTCGGCGAGCGCGACCCTGACATCGGTCATGCCTTCTATGACATGATAATTGGTGACGACGAGCCCGGACGCATCGACAAGGACACCGGAGCCGAGCGCCCGCGCGGTGGGTCCGCCTGGCCGGCCGCTGCCGCCCTCGCCAAAGAAGTGCCGGAAAACCGGGTCGTCGTAGATGGGATTGCGCGGACGTTTGTCGGTGCGCGAGGCGTAGACATTGACGACCGCCGGTTGCGCCTTCTTGACGACGGGAGCGAAGGACAACAAGACGTCGTTTTGCGCTTGCGGCACTTGCCGCACCGGCTCAGCGGCAGTGGCAATAAGGGCCTGCGCACTGAGGAAGGAAGCGGTCAAGGCCCGGAGCAAAGCTCGCGAAGGCATGTTCATTCAACGCTCCGCACCTTTGGACTTGACCTCACAGCGGTTTCACCACAACCGCTTCACGCCAATGCGCCGCCACGCGATTGGCGGGCCGCCGCCTTCGGGGATGCTTCTTAAGCGGCCGCCTCTTCGTCTTCGCCGACCGTCACCGGCCCGGAGTCTTTCCCTTTGGCATCAATATCGCGGTCAACGAATTCGATCACCGCCATGGCGGCATTGTCACCGTAACGGAATCCCGCCTTCAAGACGCGTGTATAGCCGCCATGCCGGTCTTTGTAGCGCGGTCCCAGGACATCGAACAGCTTGCCGGCGAGGGCGACATCCTTGATTTGCGCGATGGCCTGCCGCCGTGCGTGAAGGTCACCGCGCTTGCCGAGAGTGACCAGTTTCTCGACGATCGGGCGCAAATCCTTTGCCTTCGGCAAGGTGGTGACGATCTGCTCATGTTTGATGAGCGCTTGGCACATATTGGCAAACATCGCCTTGCGATGTTCGTGCGTGCGGCCGAAGCGGCGCTTGGCGTGTCCGTGATACATGGCTTTCTCCGTTGATGTGCGGCCGCCGTGCCAAGGTACGACCGCTCCCGCTTTCCGTTCCGCCCCTTAGAGCGGAACGGGCGGGGATTATAAGATCAATAATGCTCCTCGAAACGCTTGGCGAGTTCGTCGATATTGTCCGGCGGCCAGCCGGCAACGTCCATACCAAGGTGGAGCCCCATCTGGGCCAGAACTTCCTTGATCTCGTTCAGCGATTTGCGCCCGAAATTCGGGGTGCGAAGCATGTCCGCCTCGCTTTTTTGAATGAGGTCCCCGATATAGACGATATTGTCGTTCTTCAGGCAATTCGCCGACCGCACCGAGAGTTCGAGTTCGTCGACCTTTTTGAGAAGCGCGGGATTGAAGGCGAGCTCCGGAATCGACGGTGTCACTTCGACGCGGTGCGGCTCCTCGAAGTTGACGAAGACATTGAGCTGGTCTTGCAGGATACGCGCCGAGAAGGCAATCGCATCTTCGGGCGAAAGCGATCCGTTGGTTTCGAGCTGCATGGTCAGCTTGTCGTAGTCGAGGATTTGACCTTCCCGCGTGTTCTCGATGCGGTAGCTGACTTTCTTGACTGGCGAGTAGAGACTATCGACCGGGATGAGGCCGATCGGCGCGTCTTCCGCCCGGTTGCGTTCGGCGGGGACATAGCCTTTGCCCGTGGCGACTGTGAATTCCATGCGGATCTCGGCGCCCTCATCGAGGGTGCAAATGACGAGACCTGGGTTTAGGATCGCAATATCGCCGGTTGTGGCGATGTCGCCGGCGGTCACCTTGCCGGGACCTTGCTTCTTCAAGACCATGCGCTTGGGGCCTTCGCCCGGCATCTTAAGCGCGATGTCCTTGATATTGAGCACGATATCCGTCACATCCTCGCGCACGCCCGGGATCGACGAAAATTCATGCAGGACACCATCGATATGGACCGAGGTAATGGCCGCGCCCTGCAGCGACGACAAGAGGATGCGGCGCAGCGCATTGCCGAGCGTGAGGCCAAAGCCGCGCTCGAGCGGCTCCGCCACGATCGTGGCCATGCGCTTGGGATCGTCGCCGGGGAGCACCTCGAGTTTGCTCGGCTTGATAAGCTCCTGCCAGTTCTTTTGAATCACGACCGGACCTTTCCTTGAGACAAATTGCCCGACGGGGCAGCGCCTAAAAGGCGCCCCGGCCGGAGGCCGGGAAGAGTTGGTGAGACGCGTGCGTTCTTAGACACGCCGCCGTTTGCGCGGCCGGCAGCCGTTATGCGGAATGGGGGTGACATCGCGGATCGAGGTCACCGTGAAGCCCGCGGCTTGCAAGGCCCGCAAGGCCAATTCCCGGCCGGAGCCGGGCCCCGAAACCTCGACCTCGAGTGTCCGCATTCCATGTTCCGCCGCTTTCCTGGCGCAGTCCTCGGCCGCCATCTGCGCCGCATAAGGCGTCGATTTGCGGGATCCCTTGAACCCCATGGTTCCGGCCGACGACCAGGAAATTGTATTGCCTTGCGCGTCGGCGATCGTAATCATTGTGTTGTTAAACGTCGAATTGACGTGCGCGACGCCGGACGCAATGTTCTTGCGCTCGCGGCGCCGGACGCGGGTAACTTCTTTTGCCATTCTTCAATTCCTTCAGACGCGCCCGTCATGCCAGGCGCTCGGGATCATCATTGAGTCTTGCCGGATTGAGTCTTGCCGGCGCATGTTTGGCCGAGGGCTTGGTGAAGGACGCCCCCGGCACTTCGCCCCAAATCTACTTCTTCTTGCCGGCGATGGGCTTGGCCTTGCCTTTGCGGGTTCGCGCATTGGTGTGAGTGCGCTGGCCGCGCACCGGCAATTGCCGCCTATGGCGAAGGCCGCGGTAGCAGCCAAGGTCCATCAGGCGCTTGATGTTGATCGCAACCTCGCGGCGAAGATCGCCCTCGACCATATAATCGCGGTCGATGGCCTCGCGAATCTGCAAGACTTCCGCGTCGGTCAATTCGGCAACGCGCCGTTCAGGGGGGATTTTCACCTTTTCGCAGAGGTCCCGGGCCTTCGCCGGTCCAATGCCGTGAATATATTGTAGCGCGATGATGACGCGCTTGTTGGTAGGTATATTGACACCAGCGATACGAGCCAAGACCAATTCTCCATTTGGCGCCCCGCGCGCAAGGGCGCGCCGGGGACATTTCCCCGCGTCCGGTGGAGGCCGGCCCTTGCGGGACGCCCGGCAAAAGAGGGCCCGGGGAAAAATATCCCCAGTCCCTTTCATTTCAGGCTGAAAAAAATCTGTTAGCCGATCGGTTGCGCCACGTCAACTGGCCATTCCAGGGCCGCGTGCGGGCCATCGGTGCCCGGCCCCGAACCGGGGGCGATCTTGACGAAGCGTTGCGAAAAGGGCAGGGCGGGCTAAAGTCCGCCGGTTTCGGTCCGCCCGATGGGGATGCGGAAAAAGAAAAACCGCATTGCCGCCGGCATCCCGCTCGAAACTCCCGGAATCGATCCACTTTAGGAATTCGGGCGGGACCAACACAAAATCATAAAGCTGATCTAGAGATCCAGACGAATAAGTCTCACTCTCTATCGCTCGCCCGATTTTCTTGTCCGCTTTGTCAAGGCCGAAGGGGCTTCGATTTGCGTGGTCACCTTTTCGTCGCTGACGGATGACCCAAGGCTTGACCGGCCAGGCTTCGGTGAAGCCATGCTGAAGCGCAATGGCATTGCCGCGATCCATGTCATCAACGGAACGAATGTTTGGTACCAATATCCCGAGTTTCCGGATGCCTTGCAGACGATTGCCGCGGCGGCCGCCGGCCATGCGCGCATCATCACCTATGGATCGAGCATGGGCGGCTATGCCGCCATAAGGTTCGCTGGCGCGATCGGCGCCGGAACGGCGATCGCCATTTCGCCGCAATATTCCGTCTCGCCGCAGCTTGCACCCTTCGAGACGCGCTGGCGGGTGTTGACCCGGAATATAAGATTTATTCATGAGCTGGCGGAGCCGGCGTCCGGCGCTGTCGAGCCGATCGTTTTCTACGATCCGCGCGATCCCGATGCTGAACATTTCCGTCTCATCGCGCGGGCCTATCCGAGGACAAAGGGTGTTCGTCTGCCCCACGCCGGCCATCCCGCGGGCGCCTTTCTGAGCGAGACGGGCCTGCTCGTGCCGGCCGTCCTCGACATTGCGCATGGACGATTCGATCCCGCGGATTTGGAAGAGACCGCCCGCGGGCGGCGCCGGTCCTCCGGCCAATATCTCTTCACCTTGGCACGGCGGCTTCCGCCGCAGCATGTCAACGCCAAGATCCGGCTTGCGGAAATGGCAACCGAGGCGACGGAGGACGCGTGCTACCATATTTATCTTGCCTATCTGAGTGAGACGGCGGGCGATTTCGGCGCCTCCGAGAGCCACCTCGAAAAAGCCAAGCTTGTCCTGCCGAAACATCCGGTTCCAATTCGCGCCCTCGGTGCGTTTCTCCTGCGCCGGGGCCGCTATCCGGAGGTTTTGCCTTTGGCCCGGGAGCTCGTCACCATCGATCCCGCGCGGGAAGACTTTGCGCTGCTCCTTCTCGCGGCTCTTTTGGGCAATCGGGAATTCGCACTGGCCGCGAGGCTGTGCCGCGCCGCGGCCATAAAGAACCGCGTCCTGCGCATGTTCCGGGCGCCTGCAATTGGGCCAGTCGTTTTACGAGGTCTGCAGCCGCTCGACCCTCGGCTATGTCAGCAGGCGATTCCGGCTGCGCAAAGAACTCGGTGAGCTTGAGGAACACCGGCGGCGGCAAACCATCACAGCGTGGCGGCGCGCGGCCAACGCCCTCAGACGGTGGCGAACGCGGACAGAGCGGGTTTGTTAGACACAGGGAAATTTCGTTCGCATCGGCGTCCGGCACGCGATCGGCGAGCGTCAGCCAAGCGCATGAACGAATGTTCAATCTATTTTGGATGGCATCGGGATGGGGGCGGGAAGTCCACTTTTCCTCGCCCCGATGAAGAGGCCCGGACCGGAAGCAAACATGCCTGGGTGGGAGAGCGGTGAAATTAAACGGGCCGAGTAAACCGTTTACATTTGCGCACGGAACACCCAGAGCAACGCCTTCGCAATGATCGCTTTGCGATAGATCGTGCCGCACGCACCTCTGTTTGGAGCAGGTGCTGGAGCAATTCCAAGCGCGGGCGTTCTCGCTCTCTGGTTCGCCCGGCGCTGGTCTTCGATTTTTGGGCAACGGTCCGTGACGACCGTGACCCAAGACTTTAATAGCCGCCTGTCAAGTATGCGCTGGGTGGCAAAGTCCAGTAGAGATAAATTGCATAGATCACGTATGCCGGAATGACCAAACGCGTGAGCCACATAATCGTCCACAGGACGTCCGCTTGGCGTTTGTCCTTCGGGGAAACTTCGTGACTTGTAACTAACTTTTCCGGTAGCATCGATCCTCCACTCGTGGTTATGCGGCGAGCTCCTCGCCAGCATCTTGGCTCATCTCGCCTCGTTGAGCTTTACCCTTTCAAAGTGGGCGCCAAATCGTTTTTGGCAAGGACATTGCTTTCTCGGAAGCCGCGACAAATTCGCCTAGGGCGGCGACTGCGTCTTTGCGCGAGCGTCGAGCAAACACGCTGTGGCTGTCTCGCCCAATAGCGGCCTTTTCCCACGTTCCTTTGGACCGCGTGCTTCAGATCAAGCCGGGCAATTATGCGCAAATGCATGCGCAAGCCAAAGGACCGGTTTTGACGCCATGCGAAAGGGATCTCTGTTTAACGCGGCAATATTCAAAAACACGTCTTCGCATTCGTCATTGCCAAATGTTGGTGGTGATCCAATGCACGGCCGGGCTTCTTGCAGTCCTTTAATCCTGTCCCCACCTAATTGACACATGAGGGGATCCATCGCGGCACATCAGCTGGAATCGATCATAGCCGGGGCTCTCATCCTCAGAATTTGGAGAGGACTTCAGGATGAGTTTTAGATTGTACCAAGCATTACCTAGCTTGGGCGTGCTGGCGGCCGTGCTATCGGGATGCGCGGACAATTCCACTGTCCCGGCTACGATTGACTATCGTCAGATCGGCTTTTGCAATACCTACACGACTCCGGGCGGAGAACGAGCCGCAAAGCCGAACGAAGTCTTTGTTGTCTACAAAATTGATGCTGTCGATAACACCAAACGCAACGCGGATTTCACGTTTCTTCCGACCCGCCTTTATGTCGACCGAGCCACGGCGAAACAAGGGGCCGAAGAGGGAACAAACAAGACGCCGCCGGTGGCCAAGCCTGCAATAAACAAGACGCCGTGGGTGGCCAAGCCTGGCGAGACGCAGGAGTGGATTGCCCGGCTCGACAGCCGCCGGTTTATTCCTAATGATACGAGCTTCGCGCAGGCCATGGGTGTTCGTGCGGCGACAGCCACCGTGATCTCACCCGGTGCCAAAACGGCGATTAATGGCTATGCCGTCGTCGCGGTGGTCAACCCCGATGGGATCGCCCGGTCGAGCAAATTTCCTTCAATCTCAATTACGATCGGCAAGAGGGCGATGGCGGCTCGGTATCTGCCGATCCGTCTGTTGTTGTGAACAATACAAATGCAGCGCAGACCTCCTGGCCGCACACCGATAACTGCCAGGAACTCAAGTTCGATAAGCTTGCGTCGTAAAGCCGCGAGCCTATTTCGACCGGCCTCCCAGAATCCCGCGCAAGATGGCTTGGCCGATCTTTGTCCCGGCCGTGCGCGCGGCCGATTGAACAGCGGAGCGAAGTGCGATTTCGCCCGCCGACATGCGCTGGCGCCCGCCACGCGATGAATTGCCAAAAACTGTGCCAAGGGCGCTGTCAAGGGAGCCGAGCCAGCCGCTTGCCGAAGGCTCGGCCTCGCCCTCCTGCTGGCTCTGATCGCGCAATGTCTCGAAGGCGGATGGGCGGTCGATGGCTGTATCGTACTTGCCGAGAAGACCGCTTTTCTGGATGAGCTGCGGCGCTCCTCGTCGCTGATCGGACCAACTCTCGCCATCGGCGGCGCGATCAGGCTCCTTGCCACGATTTCGGGGTTGCCCTTGGCATCGAGCATCGAGACCAGGGCTTCGCCCACGCCAAGATGGGTGATCGCGGTGGCGGTATCGAAGGCGGGATTGCGGCGGAACGTATCCGCCGCCGCCTTGACGGCCTTCTGGTCACGCGGCGTGAAGGCGCGCAAGGCGTGCTGCACGCGATTGCCGAGTTGTCCGAGAACCGTCTCCGGCACATCGTCCGGATTTTGGGTGACGAAATAAATGCCGACGCCCTTCGAACGGATGAGACGGACGACCTGCTCGATCGCGTTCAGAAGCGACTTCGGCGCATTGTCGAACAGAAGATGCGCTTCGTCGAAAAAGAAAACCAGTTTGGGTTTTTCGAGATCGCCGACCTCGGGCAATTTCTCGAACAATTCGGACAGCAGCCACAAGAGGAAAATCGCATAGAGGCGGGGCGAGCGCATCAGTTTTTCGGCGCTCAGAATGTTGACGAAGCCGCGCCCGTCGCGATCGCACCGCAGAAAATCATTGATGTCGAGCTCGGGTTCGCCGAAAAAACCCGCGGCGCCCTGATTTTCAAGGACCAGCAGCCGGCGCTGGATCGCGCCAATGGTCGCCGGCGCGACGTTCCCATAGGTCTTGGTCACCTCCGATGCCATGTCGCCAAGATGCTGCAACAATGCTCGTAGATCCTTGAGATCGATGAGCAGCAGGCCTTGTTCGTCGGCGAGCTTGAAAGCGATGTTGAGAACGCCTTCCTGGACATCGTTGAGTTCGAGCAGGCGCGCCAAGAGCAAGGGTCCCATATCCGAGACTCTGGCGCGGATAGGATGGCCCGACTGCCCGAAGAGATCCCAAAACGCGACCGGAAAATTGTCCGCCGCATAGGTGATCCCGATCTCCTTCGCCCGCTGCACAAAGGGAGTCTTCGCGTCTCCCGGCATCGCGATACCCGCCAGATCGCCTTTGATGTCGGCGGCGAAAACCGCGGTTCCGGCGCGCGAAAACCCTTCCGCGAGAAGCTGCAAACTCACGGTTTTTCCGGTGCCGGTGGCGCCGGCGATGAGGCCGTGCCGGTTGCCAAGCGCCAGGGTCAAATATTGATAAACATCGCTTTTGCCGATCAGAATGCGGCCAGGCACATGGGCGGGATCGTCGGCCATGGGGGTCCTCGAAGCGCGCGGCGCCAATTGCAGCACCTTACGCCACCATTATGAGACAATGTGGGATCAGTGCGCCAGCAAATCTTGGATGGGCGAAGCTTGGCTTGCTTTTGGCCGAAGTTCGGTGATCAATTGCGGGCAATTCTTGAGCACCAGCGAGGTTTTAGAATGGAAGATTTGATCGCCCGCATCGCCGCTGACGCCGGTGTCGAACCTCGGGTCGCGGAAAAAGCGGCGGGACTGATTTTGGCATTCCTTCGCAAGGAGGGGCCCAAAGATGAGGTCGATGCCCTGTTCGCGGCCCTCCCCGGCGCGGCGGAAGCGGCGGACGCGGCGGCGAGCGAAGATGGGGCGGCGGGATGGGAGGCGGTCTCATGGGCCTTGCCGGCCAGCTCACGGGTCTTGGCCTTGGCATGGGCGAGATGCAGATCGCCGGGCGCCAGCTCATCGCCTATGCGCGCGAGAATGCCGGCGACGAGCGTGTCGGTCAGATCATCGCGGCGATCCCCGGGCTCGGCCAGTTTCTCTAGAGCAATGTGAGGAGCCCAAGTGATCAGCTTCAGATAAGCATGCGGGTCACTAATGGGCAGAAGATTGAAATAGGCGGAGCGATCTGAGCGTCTCGCGAAACTTGAGCTCGCGCTTGTGCGGCGGGTTCGATGCACCAAAGGATTTTTTTGCGCGAGGCACGCGAGAATTTTCTGGAGAAAAACAGTGGGTAAGCTCGTTGCTTTCAAACCAGCAAAAGGTGGCGTGCGCTTACGGGCGGCGCCGGCCGAGCCAGCCACGATCGTCATTTTCACCGGCGTCTGGCAAGAGCGCCTGGCGGACCCGGAGAGACAAGCAAAACGCGCGCGCCGGGGTTCAAGCAAACGGCCGAAGAAAGACGATGGCAAGGGGAGCGGTTCACACAAATAAACCGTGTTGCCCTAGAGCGCGTCCCGATCAAACGGACTCATTTGATCGATAAGGACCAGCTCAGATTCAAAGAGTTGGAGCATGTTCTGATCGAAAAACTCGATCAACTTTTTCGCGCTTCCGGTCAGCGCGGGGGTGTTCCGAACCCATCGGCTTTGGCCTCTCCATGACCTCAAAAGCGGGTGTTTTGAGACCTTCGAAAACAAAGCTCTCGTGACGGCGAGCCCTTCAACGGGCAGGGGTCGGCGTCTTAGATGACGATGGTTTTGGATCGGACCAATCCAAAGCCATCACCCGGATCCAAGGCGTTGCGAGCGGGGTGCGGGCGGAAAGCGTGGCGCTGCTTTTCCTGAGTTATGTCCCCCGTGGGACGCGTTCCAGAATGCGTTTGGCGAGCCATGCTTGACGCTTGGCTGTCAATCCTGCCCGATGGGCTCAACCGCGCAGGCGACCGACTTGACGCGCTCTTCCGCCTCCGCTCTTTCGCTCTGATGCGCAGCAAGGGCGCTAATGATCACAAATCCCGTGGTTTCCGGCGCGATGAGCCGCAAGTCTTGTGAGGGATCGTCTTCGTCGTCATCCGCCTCGACGACTTCCAGCTGCTCGGGGGTCAGAACGACGACGTCGATCTTGCCTTGTTGCGCGGCAAGGTCGCTCATCGAGTAAAAGATCTGTCCCTCGGAGGTCCGAAACGACAAGGTGAGCAGCCTGTCAGCTTCAACATCGGCGTGCAGCCGCAAGCCGCCCTTTGCAAGGTCGAAGGGGCAAACGGATTGCACCAGGGCCGGGTCGGCGAAGGGCATGAATTGCTTACCTGGGGTCGCGGGTGGCAAGAGAGCCACTTGCCCCGGTTTTGCCAGTTGCGAAAACCGCGCAAATGTATCTTTCGCGGCGACATCCGGGAGCGCGAAAATGGCGAGGATGTGGGTAATACCCGCAACCGCGATGACCCCGAGAAGCCAGAGGAGCGCCGCGAGGAGGCGATCGGTCCGGTTCATTCGCAGCGGCCCCTGACGACCGCCGGCATATGCGCGGTGTCGAGCGCTGCCGCCGGGGCGCTGAGGTCGCTGTCATAGAAGCGCAAAACGAGAATGAATTTCGAGGCGCGGCCCAAAGGCAGCCAATTGCCCGGCCGGGCGTGGCGGGAGAGCGTGATCTCGAAGTGGCCGTCGTCCGACCGCAGCAGTTCGCTTGAGGTAAAGCCTTGCCGGTCCGCCGCGTTGGCGATGAGGGCGCCCGCCGGCGAGAGCAATGTCAATGTCCAAAAGCGGGCCGGGGGGATTTCGCCCTTCACAACGTAATCGCAGTCTGAATCGAAGGTGGCGCCGCTACTGTCGCCATGCGCGACAAAGCTCATCGCTTCCGATTCGCTCAAGGATATTTTGCCGGAATAGGCGAGAATGGCGCGGGAATAGGGGTCGAGCTCGCTGGCTTCGCTGCGCGGCCAGCCGGTCCACGGCCCCGCCTCGATGGCCGCAAAGCCATTCCCGTGCTCGATCTCAACGAAGGTTATGAATAGGCCGAGGAGAACGCCAAAGCAGGCGGCCGAGAGGAAGAGGCCCAACATCATGGCGGACGCCCAGAAGGATCTCTTCGGGGCCATGGCCGTGCCAAGGCTCATCCACCACCCCCGGCCGAAGGCTTGCCCGCAGTCGTGGAGACGCCCTCTCCCGTTTCGCCCGCGGAATTCGTCGCGATGCCCGCCTCGCCACGCCGTTTTTGCATATCCGTCATGGCCGCTTCGATGGTGGTGAGTGCTGCTGCCGCTGTTGCCGGCAAACTCCCCGGCCGCCGCGGGGCGTCGGCGACACCGGCGCTGGGCATGGGAGGCGGTGCCGCCGTCGGGGCTGGCCGGCCCGGCAAAGGCTTCAATTCAATCCCCTGGTGGGCGTATTCCATGACTTCGTGCCAGGTGGCGGCGGGCAGGGTGCCGCCGGTCATTTTCTCCATGGGCGTGTCGTCATCATTGCCGAACCAAACCGCGCCGACATAATTGCCGGTGTAGCCGATGAACCAGGCGTCCTTATATCCGTTTGTTGTCCCCGTCTTGCCCGCGACTTCGATATTGTCGAGCTGCGCGCGGCGTCCGGTGCCGGCGAGAACGACCTGCATCATCATCGAAACCATTGTCTCGATCGTGCTTCGATCGATAATCTGCCGCGGTGGCGGGGTGTCGCGGTCGTGCCGGTAGATCACCTCGCCGCGGCTGTTGGTAATCTCCACCGCCGTATAGGGAGGCGCGCGCAAGCCGCCATTGGCGAAAGTGGAATAGGCCGATGCCATATCGATCACCGTGACTTCGGCGGCGCCAATCGGCAAAGAGACCGTATCGGCGAGCGGTGTGGTCAGCCCCATCATTCGCGCGGTTTCGATGATTTTGGCGCGGCCGCGCTTGGCACTCTCGAATATGTTGTTGTGCCCGGGGACCGGATCGGCCTCACCGATGGCAACCGACAAGCGGACCGCGACCGTGTTCAAGGACCGTGCCAAGGCCTCGACGAGGGGCAAGCGACCCGCATAAGTATTCTTGTAATTGTGCGGGCACCAATCGCCGAGGCAGATCGGCGCGTCGACGACGATCGTCGAGGGCTTGAATTTGCCGGTCATCAGCGCCGTCAGATAGACGAAAGGCTTGAACGAAGACCCGGGCTGGCGCAACGCGTCGGTGGCGCGGTTGAACTGGCTTGCGCCATAGTCGCGCCCGCCGATCATCGCCCGCATCGCGCCAAGCGGATCGAGGATGACCATCGCGCTCTGTTTGGCTTTATAGTCGGGGCCATGCTCGCGCAATTGATTCTCGATCGTGGCGTCCGCATGTTTTTGCAGATTGCTGTCGAGCGCGGTCCGCACGGTCAGCACGCGATCGTCGCCGAGTTTTTTCTCCTCGGCGAGTTTTTTGACCTCGTCATAGGCATAATCGAGATACCAGTCGGGGGTGAGGTCCTGGCTGCGGTCGACCGGGGTCGCTGGATTGCGAAGCGCCGCGTAAATCTGCCCCTCGGTGAGATAGCCGACCTCGACCATATTGTTCAAGACGTCGCTTGCCCGCGCGCGGGCGGCCGGCAGATTGATATGCGGCGCGTATTTCGTCGGCGCCTTGAACAGGCCCGCGATCATGGCGGCCTCGGCGAGCGAGAGATCACGCACGGATTTGCCGAAGTAGAACTTTGCCGCGGCCTGCACCCCGAAGGTGCCGCCACCGAGATAGGCGCGGTCGAGGTAAAGCCGCAAGATCTCGCGTTTTGGCAAATGGAACTCGAGCCAGATGGCGAGATAGGCTTCCTTGATCTTGCGTTCCAGGGTTCGCTTATTTGAAAGAAAGAGATTTTTCGCCAATTGCTGGGTGATCGAAGAGCCGCCCTGCACGACGGAATCGGCCCGCGCATTGACGGTCAAGGCGCGCAGCGTGCCGATCACGTCGATCCCAAAGTGCTCGAAGAAACGCCGGTCCTCGGTCGCAACCACCGCATGGATCAAATTTGGCGGCAGTTCGTCGAACGAGACCTTGTCGTCGTGCATGATGCCGCGCCGCCCGACCTCCTGGCCGTAGCGATCGAGAAACGTCACCGCGAGGTCGGTTTTTTTCAGCCAATCGTCAGACGTTTCCTGGAAGGCGAGACTGGCAAAGGCGAGCAAGACGATGCTGAAGCCAAGCCCGAGAGTGAGCGTTTCGCACGCGAGTTCATTGAGAACACGCCGCCAACCGGTGATATGGAACCCGTCCATGAAGGCGGAAAAGGCGGCGTAATTCTCGCGAATGCGCTCCCGGCTCGCATGGAGCGAGGAATCGACCAACGCATCGAAGGCGAGCAAAGCCCGCGCGATTTTCCGGCGAAGACGCGACGTTCGCGGCTCATCGAACACTATCTGTTGCTCCCTCGCATGCCGGCGCCAACCATAAAGAAAGCGCCGGCGGTTTGGCAATCCTCTTGACGTTTGGCAAAGCGAAGTGGCAAGCGTGGGCGCCCTTCCGGATCATGGACGAAATCAATGCCGGCGCCCGTGCCGCCACTCTCTCCTGCCGCGTCCTGCGGCGAAGCCCAGCGTAACAAATCGCGCCGGACGCGCGGCGCAAAACCCGGGGAACAGCCCGGGGCCGCCGGGCCTTTGCCTTTCTGGAAACGAAAAGCGCTCGAAACCTTGACCGCCGCCGAATGGGAAAGCCTTTGCGATGGGTGCGGCCGCTGCTGTCTCGTCAAGCTGGAAGACGAGGACAGCGGCGAAATTCATTTCACCGACATTGCCTGCAAACTCTTCAACGCGGCGACGTGCCGCTGCGCCGATTATGCGCACAGGCGCCGCAAAGTGCATGATTGCATCAAATTGACCCCGGTTACGGTGCGAAGCCTCCGCTGGCTGCCGCCGACCTGCGCCTACCGGTTGATCGCCGAGGGCCGCGATCTCGCCTGGTGGCACCCGCTGGTTTCGGGCTCGGAAAAGAGCGTGCATGAGGCGGGCGTTTCCGTGCGCGGCCGTGTCCAAGGCTCGGAGACAGACGTCAAGCTGGCTGATTACCTTGACCATATTGTGGCTTGGCCGGGCAAAAAGCCGCGTCCGGCAAAGCCCAAAGCTGGCAATGGGGCGAGCTGAGCGAAATGCCAGCGGCCGCTTTGCTTAGCCGCCGGTTCCACGCTTCGTCAGCGCGCTCCCATGCGCCTTAGCTGATCTTCAAAAGCGTCAGGACGGGCAACAATTTCCTATCGAAATCGGCGAGTAGTAGGATGGCGGCCTGTTTTTGCGTGCCCGGCTCACCCGCTGTCTCCGGCGCGAAGGTGGCGTCGTCCTTCACGAAACAACAGCCTCTCTAAAAACCGGTGAAATGCATGTAGTGCCAGCAAGTTAGCAGTCCAAGCTTGCCCATAAATGTCCATGGGTGTATATGGCAATCTACGGTTTTTTCGTAGGTAGGGGCGTAGGTACGAGCCGGCCGGCCGCGAGTTCAAAGTCAAGCTCGCGCCGTCTCGCCATGGACACCTCTTTGCGCCTTTGCGCCTCGCTGAGCGACCAATTCTCCCAATCCGCAGGGCCGGGGCCTTTCGGCGCGCGGCGCGCCTTCAGCCGATTTATTGGGCGCTGTGCTCGATTTTGGCGAAGTCGTGCCGCCGCGATATGTCTTCGGTCTCCCGTCTAAGATCGCGTCAGATTGCTGCACCAGCACGGCACCGTCCGGCGCAAGGACGATTAAGCCGCGCCGCTTCCACGTACAGACGGTTTTTCGGCTCACACCGCGGTGTCGGGCAAACTCGGCTTCGATCATCGTCTTTGATTTTGTGTTCATGCCGCAAGCTCTGGGGGAACATCTATTAATGAGGCCAGACTAAGGGCGTCCCGGATGAGTTTATCGAGGGCTTGCGTTTGAGCTCGGTCAATCCCAATGCGAGCCGCGCCCGCGCCGGGACTGCCATCTTGTTTGAACGAACGGCGACCACAACTCGCGCCCAAGCAGGCTCTATTTCCTTGGTGGCGACGACCGCACCGCGCGCCTTCTCATAAGCGAGCTGGCGCGTCAATGCTAAAGCTATTTCCTTTCTCCGGACAGCTTCCGCCACCGTCCAAGACGCCGCGTCGGAAAAGTCGGCCGCCTCCGCTTTCGTTGCGGTCTCCACTGCACAGCACGCCCCAGCGTCTTGCCGCCCCGGTATGTTGCGGGCCGAGCGTCGAGGATCGCGTCGGTCGCGGCGACATGAACGGCCCATCAAGCATGACGAGAAGGTGATCAGTTTATCGGGAGCCAAGCCTTTATCGCGGTGCCACGCGTCGGCCATCTTTGCGTCGCGGTCACCGGAAAGCAACCGGACGTTTATTGTTCACCAATCCGAAAAGGACAGAACCTTTTTACTCTCGGAAGACATGCGTCTTGTTTACAGTATGAGTAAAGCCGCTCAAGACGGGCTCGAATCTTCATGCCAATGGACTTGCGAAGGATCTTCGTATTTCCTCGGCTTGCGTGGCAAGGACGTGGCAATTGATCTCGTTTGATCTCACCAAAAACCCCGAGGATGAACCCTATTTTATCCTCGGGCATAGAGCTTGCGGCCTTCCCCTCGACCAAGCCCGCGATAAGGGCAAAACCGCCGATCGCGGCGTTTATGAGCTCGCTATCTATATAAATTCCGCGGTCATTAATCTTTGCATCAAGCTGCCGAACGATTTGCTCGGCGGGACTGAGGTGCCCCATCTCCCACTGTTCTATCGGAATGCGGGCATTGAGCTCGTCTAAGTTTGCATCCTGATCCGAGCGCGCACCGCCGTGCAGCATGACCAGCGCAGCCGAGTCAAATATGCTGCTCTCCGGGCTCGTGGGCATGGTCATGGCCGAGCGCTCCGCTCAATCGCCGATCGATTGCTCGCCGTCGCCTGCGCCATGCTCGAAACCAGAACCATCTTCGATCCAGACCTCCCCGCGAAAAGGACTTCAGCCGCCGCATGATCCCACTTTACAAACGGTGGGGAGTCCTTCCCCTCGGCAAGCGGCCCATTCGGGCCGCGTTTCCCCAATATTCCTAAGACGTTACTTGCGATGAAAAATACTTATCCGCATCATGCACCATGATTTCAGCCATACAACCAAAAATGGCGCGCGTAGCGCTTCGCGAAGGGCGGCGCTCGCGATTATCAACGCTGGACGGCGTGCCCGAAACCTTCCGCTGATCGACGAGGGCGATCTATGACCCATGAGATGCCCCGGAAACTGGAAAGATGGCCGTCCTGGCCGATACGGTGCGGCGGGAAAGGGCAATCCAAGCGGCGCGAAGGGATACCAATATCGCTCGCCTGCTTCGGAAAAGGTGAGAGGCCTTCCTTCACCGGGTCGACGGTCGGACAATCCATCGCGTTGAACTCGGCCCTTTTGTGGATCGCCAGAATAAGAATCGGGGCGACAACATTTATGACACCGCCCGGGAGCTCTTAGCCGCGGCCCCCGGTCAATGGCCAGACGGGGCAAGCCCCTTTGATGGCATCGAAACCTATGCACACCGTAGAGGACTGCCAGGGGGCACGTTATCAATGTACGGCGTTGTCGGCGAACTCGTGTAGTGGCGATTCGCACATGGACAGCGCAACGCGATGCATGCATCGATTTTTTGGCCGCATCGGCACGCGAGGGGCGGATTTGCAAATGTCTCATTTCTCAGCGCCGTGCTCGCCACCGGGTCGATCCCTTACTCCGGCCTATTTCAGCCGGGTTGTTCAATCTCGCTTGGCCTTTCCGAATATCGCGGCGTCACGCTCGATCCGACGGCATGGCGCACGGTGATCAAGACCGGCAGAATTTTACCAGCGTCGCCGGTCAGTCGCCGCATTATGGCCGAGCCAAGCCAAGTCCGGATTGTTGGTGATGGATATTGAATTCGCGGCGCTGTTATTTGTTTCGGCGTTCGCGGATGTAGGCCGCGGGGATAGCACCGCGGGAAATATGGGCGGTTTCCTCCCGTGTTGCCATGGGTCCTTCCCGCCCCTTTAAGTCGACCGGCGGCGGGGTTTCCTCTGAATCTCCTTACCCGTCGCCGGTTTCGAATTCCGAATTCCTCGCGGCGCCTCCTACGCCTTCGAGGATAATGCCGGCGCAGTTCACGGCCTGCGCCGCTGCGGAACCGGCCCGCCGCTTTGATCATGGCAGGGTGGCGGCCGGGATTTTTAGAATGGAGCTGAAGTAAATGGCCTCGCAGCAAGAGACGCTCAGCTTAGCTGCAACTGTCGTTGCCCGACGACCGCTTTCGACCCAAAGCGGACATGCTGTGCGCCCTCTATCGATCCCATGCCACCGGCGCTGCCGTCAGATTATGCTTGTACGTCCCGACCCCTTCGGTGTGTCGAGAACCACTTGGCCCTAGGCCTTCCTCTGTTAAAAAGCGGGAATGCCGATCGAGGAAATCGGAAACCTCGGCCTCGATGGCATCGGCCAAAAGCTTCCGCGCACCACAGCGCAAAGAACTTCAGTCAGCGGATCCTCAAATGCACCTGGCTCGGCAAATTTAACGATATTATCCTGGGTCACGGCGTATCTTCCTTTAATGGAAAGTGGAGCTTCGAACACCCCACGATACGCCGCCTCACCTCATTACGCCGTCACCAATTTTTGCCCATAGCTCCTTGACAATTCGCAAAAATGTGATGCAGATTTGCATCATGGTATTAAATCCTAGACTATCGATCACATTCACTAGGCGCCAAATTGACTTCCTTGAAAAAGAAGCGGCCAGGCTTGGCATCCCATTATCAGAAGTTGTCCGGCAAATTGTCGACCGACAAGTCGAGAAGAAGGAGAAAGCAAAATGAAACGATTTATGACCTTAGCCGTTATTTGCCTAAGTCACCGCCATAATTAGGCATGATTTACGGCTATGCACGGGCATCGACGGACGGCCAGAGCGTTGACTCGCAAATGGAGCAGTTGCGCGCCGCCGGAGCCGAGAAGGTCTACCGAGAGAAGAGGGCCAGCGGAGCGCGCGCAGACCGCGTGCAATTGCGCCGTGTCCTCGCGCAACTCGGCAAGGGCGACGTGCTTATTGTCACCCGCCTTGATCACTTGGCACGCTCGACGCGCGACCTTCTTAGCACGCTTGCAGCGATCACCGACAAGGGGGCCGGATTCCGCTCGCTTGGCGACACATGGGCCGACACGACGACGGCGCACGCCCGCCTGATGCTCGCCGTCCTCGGCGGGCTGGCTGAGTTCGATCGCGCGCTGATTCGCGCACCCATGAATGAAGGCGGGAAGCGCGCCAAGGCGCGGATCCTGAAGCCCGGACGCAGGCAGAAGCTGACGGAGCATCAGCGCCGCGAGGCGATCAAGCGGCGGGACGAGGGCGTGGAAACGCTTGCAGAGATTGGGCGCAGCTATAACGTGAGCGTGGCGACGATTTCGAGGCTCACGGCGTGATTAGGGGTTGTGCAATTGATGATTATTCACATTGACAGTGACAGCAAATGCGGAAGTCCGAAATAGAATCCTTGCTTCGCGCCGATCATCGCGGCAGCGGCGGGTCAAGAAGGTTGGCTTGAAGCAGATTGCGCGGCTTCAAGAAGCGCTTGACGCAGGAACGGCCCCCTCGTCAAGCAAGAATCTCTACGACCCTGAAAGTATTGCCGAGGATCGCCTTGTAGCGAGCAGGCGCTCGTCGGATACGATCCAAAGGTCGCGCGGCAACGTTCGCGAAGCCTCGATGCGCCGGGCATTCGAAAAGAGCTGGCGAGTTGTTGGCGAGTGTCGACGCGCCGTCGCGCCGGGAATAATTTTGTCACGAATGATATTTTCGGCAATGCCGCGATCAATATCGCGACGGCGGTTTGATGCCGAATTGAGGTGTCCCGAGCGACGTTTTAGCGGTCGGAATGCTTCCTTTTTGTGCAAACTGTGACACAGGAGCACCGCGAGCGAATGAAATGAATTCAGAGTCGCGAGACATATTGCATTTAAAACTGTACGGCGCACCCTTCTAGGCGACGAATTGCTTTGCTTGGAGATACGCTAATGCCGCGTCCGCTAAAATCCATCCTGGTGCCAGCTCTCTGCGCCGGCACCTTCCTTGGCCTCTCCGGCGGGATTGCGCGCGCCGCCGAGCCGGCCCCCACGCCGCCGCCAGCCAATTGGTGGGATACGATAACGGTGACGGGAACGGTTGATGCTGGCGTGACTATGAATCCGCAAAATCCCCCGGACGGACTGAATTTCGGGCATTTGTTCACCGACAAGGCCAACTCGCCCTTGCTCAATCAGATCTTGTTGACCGTGCAGCGCCCGCTCGATCCGAAAGCGACCGACTACGATTTCGGTTTTAAATTGCAGGGGATGTATGGGTCGGACGCGCGTTACACCCATTACCTCGGCGAGCTCGATTACATCATCAACGACAGGAGCCAACTTACCCCCGTGGAGGCTTGGGCCGTTGTCCATACGCCCTGGCTGTTTTCGGGCGGCATCGACATCAAGGCCGGTCAATTTGTCACTTTGGAAAGCGTCGAGACGATCGACCCCACGACCAATTACCTTTATTCGAACACCTATCTCTTCAATTTCGGGTCCCGCTCGTCGATACCGGCATCATGACGATCTCGCATGTCGATCCTCTTGTTGACGTCTACGCGGGCGTCATCACCGGCGTGAACACGACCTTCGGCAATCGCCAGGGCGACAACAATGGCGCCGCGGCATTTGATGGAGGGATCGGCCTGAACCTCTTGGACGGCAACCTCACGATCCTGGCGACCACCCATATCGGGCCGGAAATTCCTGACACGCCCGTTCGGCATCGCGAGCTGCTTATGCAACCCGAACATACGTGCGCTTTCTCAACGACATCAACGCCACATGGAAGGTCAACAATTCGCTCACTCTCATTACCGACGCCAATTACATTCACGATGATGGCCTTCATGCCAGCGGCTTTGGCATCGTGCAATGGGGCGTCTACAAGGTCAACGACTGGCTGAAACTGGTCGGCCGCGCCGAGGTTTGGCGTGACGCCAACAACGCTTTCGTCGCGGCTTTCCCCGGCAATTTTAGCTTCGTCAACTCCGAGTTCGGCTTCCCGAACAACATAACGATCCTCGGCCCCGGGCCAACGACCTATCTGGAGCTGACGGCGGGTCTCAACATCTCTGCGCCAATTCCCGACGGGGCGCCCTTGATCAAAACGCTCACCGTCCGGCCCGAGGTTCGCTATGATTCGTCCTTGAATGGCACGACGCCCTTCGATGGCACGGGAATTTCCACCACCGGTTTGCCTTTCAGCCCCACGGTCTTCGGGGTCGGCACCAAGAGTTCGCAATTCACGTTCGGCGGTGACGTCGTCGCGACGTTCTAGGCTCGCCCGCCTGGCGCGGCCTGACATAAATTCCGCCCGGCCGAAACATTTCAGCCGGACGGTTCATTTTTTGCGCAGATGATCGGGCATGATCGGCAAGCAAAAGCCCCATCGTTCAGAGGCGTACAGGCCGCCCTGCACGACGGACGCGGCGACGTCGATGTGATTGCAGGCTCGTGGACGGGGAGGGGGGTGGTCGGGCTGCGCTGACGGACACGTTTTGCCGCGACAAACTAAACGATGAATACCGCGACCTCGCCCGGGCGATGACCAGCGGCCCTCTGCCGTAAACGTCCAAGCCCCCTGGCCTCAGGCCAGCCGCGCACCTGGGCCTGCAGTATCATCTACGTACTGGGACAGATCAACTTCCTGTCCGACAAGGCGACCCAGCCTTACATGGCTATGGCCGACGTCTGCGCCGCATTCAGCGTCGGTCAGAGCACGGCGAGTGCCAAGGCTCGGGTCATTTCGGATGCACTGCATGCGCACCGCATGGACCCGGCCCGGATGCTGCCGAGCCTGGTTGACCAGAACCCGCTGGTTTGGATGGCGGAGGTCAACGGCGTGCTGGTCGACTTACGCGACATGGCGCGCGAGATACAGGTGATTGCCTACGAGAAGGGTATGAGAATTCCTTACGTCCCGGCAGACAAGGAATAGGGCGCTTCGGCATCTCGCCTTTGTCACGATGCGACCCAAAGCGGCCGTTCGGCATTGTGCAGAAATCAAGCAGACCGGTGCGCCGGGAGACCGGCAAGGAGTAGATGGTGGAAGTCCATTGCGATGAAGGAGTAGCGATCCGCATCGGCCCCGATCCGTGCGCAGGCCTCCGCGAGGGTGGTTGGCGAAGCGTCGGTAGGGGAGTGTATAGGCCAGCCATGGAGCCGCGAAAGCGTTATGAAATCAGGGTGCCGACGTTGTTCACTTGACGGAAGGCAAAACCGACGGGCGCGCTACTGCGAGCGTCTGGCGGACCCTGCGTGGTCTGAGACCCTGGCATGTACAGACGCTCCTTGTGCGGGAACCGGGAGATCTCTGGATCGGCCATGGCCCTCTTGGGGTGAATGGTCCGTGGCGGGAAGGTGAGGAGCCGTAGCCGCCGATGCACGATCCAGAGAAGTCTGACTCCGGCATAGTGTGCGCCTGACAGCTGACGTGTCAGGTGGGTTGAAGTCCCACTCGGCCCGTGACCCCGGGCTGATATCCGAACGCGGGGGTAACGCCTCGTGGGCCAGAGAGGATGGAAGGTATGGAAAGGCTATTGAGGCACGACGGCGAAAGCCGGGACACGGATAGGCCGACCTGGAGCCACATCGACGACTCTCTGGAGGGCAGGGCGCTCGCCGCGAGGCGAGGTCCGAAGGGCTTGAGGAGAACCGCCGGGTCGTAATCGACGGGAGCTATCCCGACAGATGAACCGGTCGGCCAAAGACGGAGAATGGTCGAGCCCGCACTATGGGGGCGAAGGCAATTGGGTTCCACTCCGTCGCACCAAGGTGTGTGCGGGCGACACGGCGGGGAAGAGCGTCAGTAACTCAGGGAGACCTGGTATTGTCCAGAGGGCAGGTATGGCTGGAATAATGCGACACTCGCCGACGAAAGGGCGAGAAACAGGGAACGCAAAGCCTGGCCTGGAGCCACCTGAAGGTAGGTGCGGATATAAGCGCAAGCGAAATTCCGGCCGATGCGGTGCCAGGAGTCGGATCGGGGCGAGGTACTCTTGAACGAGGTCAGAACAAAAGGCCTCGGATCGTCACCTTGGAGTGGCGGCGCCGAGCGGACCCAAAAGGCCGCTCGGAGGGGGAAGGCCCCGTGCTGTGTGGCAGTGGCGAATGGCGAAGAACGGGTGAGTACATGACGGAAGTGCGGACAAGTTCGCGATGCGAAAGACCCTGCGCCGGCATCGAGGATACCCTGGAGGCGTTGGGCGGCACTGGAGGTCGAAATGACAAAGGGCATAGGAAAGTCCATTCGCTGATCGACAAGGTCTATGATCCGATCAATCTTGCCGAGGCGTGGGAACATGTCAGGGAGAACAAGGGCAGCGCCGGCATAGATGGCGTCACCATCGCCGCGTTCACGAGCCGAGAAGACGACCTGCTGAGACAGCTGCATCGGCAGCTGCGCGACGGGTCGTATCGACCGAGTCCGGTGAAACGGGTCGCCATACCAAAGCTGGGGGGAGGAACCAGGAACCTTGGGATTCCTCCTGTCGTCGATCGCGTGGTCCAGCAAGCGCTGGCTCAAAAGATGTCACCCATCTTCGAGCCCTTGTTTGCAGATTGCTCGTTCGGGTACCGCCTCGGACGCTCGCCGCACATGGCGATGCGGAAGGTGTGGTGCGAGATCAACGAGGGCAACCCGTGGATACTTGACGCTGATCTACGCTCCTATTTCGACAGTATCTCGCAGGATCGGCTGATCAGTCTGATCGCCACGGAAATCAGCGATGGACGGGTTCTGCGGTTGATCCGCAGCTTTCTCGAAGCAGGAGCGATCGTGAACGGTGCGTGGGAGCCGACCAAGACTGGCGTTCCGCAAGGCGGTGTCGCCAGTCCCTTATGGTCGAATATTTATCTCACACCGTTCGATCATGCGATGACCAAGGCAGGCTTTCGGCTGACACGGTGGGCGGACGACTTCGTCGTCGTGTGTCCAACCTATAAAGAAGCCGAAAAGGCGATGGCGATGGCGCGCGCATTCCTGCGAGAGAAGCTCGGGGTTGAACTGCATCCGGAAAAGACCCGCATCGTGCATGTCACGGACGGGTTTGAGTTCCTTGGCTACAAGATCAAGCGAGGAAAAGGATTTAGGCTGCCTGCGCACAAGCGTACAGCTCGAACCAATCCTTCGGGTCTTTACGCGGTTCCGCGCCAGAAATCGGTAGACAGGTTCAAGGATCAAATCCGCAATCTGACCCGCCGAAGCGTACCGGTGCGGCTGCGCGAAATGATCGAAGTCATCAACCCGATCATACGCGGCTGGGGGAACTATTACCGGAAGGCGCACGTACGAAAACTGTTTCATCGATTGGATGGCTGGATTGAGCGTCGTCTACGCTCGTTCGTCGCCAAGAAATGGCGGAACGCAGTGTGGCGAATTTATCCGCTTTCGCGACTGGTACAGGAATTCGGGCTCGTGCGGCTGATCTATCTGGTGCCCGGCATCAAACCCGGCCTCGACGTTACAAAAGCGACCACATAGGAAAGCGGCTTGCGGGAAAACTGCACGAGCCGTTTGAGCGAGCGGGCGGAGGCAGGGCGCAAGCCCGACCTCTCCCGACTCTACAGCGACGAAGCCGACGAACAAAGCCGGTGGCCCGGTGGCGGAATCGGTGGAGCCAAGGCCGGGGACCAAGGGGAACGCGGATCAGCAAAACACGCACCGGACTCAGAGCCGGGCTCGCGTGACCCAGGCGCTGGACCGCGTACGGAAAGCCGCAAGGCAAAAGAAGAAGGAGCAGTTCACTTCGCTCCTCCACCATATTACCGTCGATATGCTCCGGACGGCGTTCTACGCGCTCAAGCGCAAAGCCGCAGCCGGCGCTGATGGCGTGACGTGGCAGGACTACGAGGCGGACCTTGAGCCCTGGCTTGAGGATCTGCACGGAAGGGTCCACCGAGGCGCGTACCGACCGCAACCCTCCCGGCGAACGTATATACCGAAATCGGATGGGAAGCGGCGGCCGTTAGCGATCTCCGCCCTGGAGGACAAAATCCTGCAGGGCGCAACCGTCATGGTGCTCAACACAATCTACGAAGGCGACTTCGTGGGCTTTTCTTACGGGTTTAGGCCTGGACGAGGCCCACATGATGCCTTGGATGCACTATCGACGGCGATCAAAATAAGAAAAGTGAGCTGGATACTCGACGCCGATATCCAAAACTTCTTTGGGTCGGTCAGCCAAGATTGGCTGGCCCGCTTCTTAGAGCATAGGATCGGCGACAAGCGCATCATCCGCCTTATCCAGAAATGGCTTAAGGCGGGCATCCTTGAAGACGGAGTCGTGACCGTTGATGACAGGGGAACTGGGCAAGGTTCGGTGATTTCACCGCTCCTCGCCAATATCTACCTGCACTACTGCTTTGATCTCTGGGCCGAACGCTGGCGACGGCAAGAAGCCCACGGCGACATGATCATCGTGCGCTATGCCGATGATCTGGTCGTCGGTTTTCAGCAAGAGGGCGACGCACGTCGCTTTCTTGATGCGATGCGTGACAGGCTCGGGGAGTTTCAGTTGTCGCTCCACCCGGACAAAACCCGCCTGATTGAGTTCGGTCGCTTCGCGGCGACCAATCGCAAGCTACGCGGAATTGGCAAACCGGAAACCTTCGCGTTCTTAGGCTTCACCTTCATCTGCGGACACTCCCGTGACGGAAAATTCCAACTTCAAAGGAAGACCCGCCGCGACCGCATGCGAGCGAAGCTGAAGGACATTAAGGAGGAGTTGCGGCGCCGCATGCACCACCCGATCCCCGAACAGGGGAAGTGGCTGAGGCAGGTGGTGACAGGCCACTTCAACTACTATGCGGTCCCAACAAATAGCCGGGCGCTCTCGGCGTTCCGGCATTATGTGACCGATCACTGGCGACGCACGCTCCGGCGACGAAGTCAGAAAGACGGGTTCACATGGGAGCGCATGGAGGAACTGGTCAACGACTGGCTGCCCCCGCCTCGCATCCTTCATCCTTGGCCCGACGTTCGCTTTGACGTCAAACACCCAAGGTAGGAGCCGGATGCCTTAATCGGGCGCGTCCTGGATCTGTGCGGGGGGCGGTCAGTAATGGCCGTTCCTTGTACGTTGCGAGTGTCCGGCAAATGATCATTTCTGCCGGATGGCGAGGAAAGCGGTGAGCCTGCGGCGTCCCTTTGGCGACCAAGCCCGAGCGGTAGATCCGGCCCCGCTTTTCCAAGCTCCGCTGTTTAGGCTGGACGGTATCCTGGGACGCGTTCTGGCGCAGATCCTGTGTACAAGGTTGATCGATGCGGAGCCGTCGCTGCGAGGATCTGAAGAGAAAGCCTTAAAATGACTGACGCTGTACTGGGCATCGACGTTTCCAAGAACACATTCGACACCAACCTCGGGGTTGGCACAAAGGCGCGCTCCAAGAGCTTCGCCAATTCGCCCGCTGGCTGGCATCAACTGATTGCCTGGCTCGGCGAACACAAGATCGGACAGGTTCACGCCTGTCTGGAGGCAACCGGACGCCACGGCCTGGGCATCGCGCTTGCGCTCCATGAGGCTGGGCACGTCGTGAGCATCGTCAATCCCGCTCAGATCCGCGACTTCGCACGGACGAAGCTGGGGCGCAACAAGACCGATCAGGTCGATGCCGTGCATATCCGCGAATACGCTGAACTGTTCAAGCCGCGCCCCTGGATCCCGCCTTCGCCGGCAATGCGGCGTTTGTGCGAACTCCAGACAATCCGGGCTGGCACGGTCGCCGGCCTGACGGAATGGAAGAATCGCCGCGGTAGCGGCATGACGGATGACTTGGCGCTGTCGCTGGCGGCGACAACAATCCAGCATTTTACCTCCCAGCTTGAGGCGGTCGACCAAGCCATTGCGGAGACAATCGACAACGACGTGGAGCTGTCCGCCAAACGCGACTTATTGGTCAGCATCAACGGCGTGGGAAAAGCCCTGGCTGGCATCGTGCTGGCCGAATTGCCAGGTCCCAATATCCTCGGCTCCAGCGCCGCGGTCGCTGGCTACGCGGGATTGAATCCGCAGCAACACCAGTCTGGAATCTCGGTCAACCGGCCCGTGCGGATCTCCAAAATTGGCAATGCCGTGCTCCGCACCGCCTTGTACATGCCGGCTTTGTCGGCGATGCGTTACAACCCAGCGGTCGTTGCTTTGGTCGATCGGCTCAAGGCTCAGGGGCGCCTCAAGGGAAAGCAGATTGTGATCGCCGCCATGCGCAAGCTTCTGGTGCTTTGCTTCGGCGTGCTGAAGACCGGCAAGAAATTCGACCCGGCGATGGCGATGGGTAAATGACCCGGCGTGCCGCGCCACAGTCTGGCGTCGATCGCATGGTGAGCACAAGTTGGAGCGGGAGGCGGTGGTCAAGCCCCGCAGCCCGCCGGGGGCGCGCATTAGCGCGCGGGCTTGAGGGCCGCCTTCCGCTCCAACATCATCATGTCAGCGATCAAAACAGCTCGAGTTCGCGTTGTCGGGCTTCTTCGTGCAGAAATCAGGGGCGAATGACCGCTTCCCACCGATTTTGTTGAAAAAGTCGGATTTTGCGCCCGACCCAAATTTTTCAAGGTCGTAGGCGCGCCGCTTGGCGAAAAGTGCAAGGGATCGCCTCACTGGATGCTTTTTCGACTTGGAGCCGCTGTAAGCGATTTGCGATGGCATTGAGCAGCGCTTCGGCGTCACGGTGCGTAAAACGATAGTTTCGTCACCACTCGTTTTCCGACTTTTTCAACGAAATTCGCCAAAGAACCGACATTCCTGCTCGGCCCAAAGACGCTCATCCTCGGTACTGTTTGGCCGAAAACGAGGGATCTTGTCCTTGTCGCGGATGCGATCGCGGAAGAAGATAGCGCCATGAACGCAACCGCAATAATCCAAGATCGAGCACCGAAAGAGGTCACCCGGTCGCGCCGGATCGGATTCTTGGTATATCCGGATTGCCAAATCCTCGACGTGTGCGGACCCCTCGAGGCGTTCTTTTTCGCCGGTGCCTGGTTGCCACGATTCGGGAGAACCAACGAAGCCGGCTACCAGTGCGTTGTCCTCGCCGCCACTCCCGGATCGGTCCGGACCACAGGTGGAATTGAGATCGTCGCGCCCCAGAGTTGCTTTGACATAAGGGACGGTCTGGATACCCTGGTCGTGGCGGGTGGCCTAGGTGTCGAGCAGGCCTGCAAGGATCCGTCCCTCATCGAATGGGTGCGTTCGATGGCGCCGCGGGTGCGGCGGGTGGCGTCGATTTGTACCGGCGCGTTCATATTGGCGGCCGCAGGCCTCTTGGATCACCGGCGCGTGACGACGCACTGGATGTTTTCGGAGCTCCTCGCGAGGACATACCCGTCGATTCAGGTCGATTCCAACCTCCTCTCCGCTCGCGACGGGAATATCTACTCTTCGGGCGGAATCACCGCGGGGATCGATCTGGCCCTAGTCTTGCTTGAAGAAGATCTCGGCCAGGAAATTACGCTCGCCGTCGCCCAGACGATGGTGGTTTTTCCTCAGCGCCCCGGGGGGCAATCACAATTCAGACCCTATTCGAATTACCTGGAAGTGAAGAACCGCCCAGACATCAGTGAACTGCATGCCTGGATCCTGGGGAACCCGGGGGAGGATCTCACCGTAACCGCCTTGGCGGATCGCATGGCCATGAGCCCGCGCAATTTCGCCCGGCTTTTTCGCAGCGAGACTGGAATGACACCGGCGCAGTTTACCGAACGGGCGCGGGCCGATGCGGCCCGCTGCAAGCTCGTACAAACCATCTTACCTGTCGAGACGATCGCTGAGCAATGCGGCTTCGGTAATGCCGAACTCATGCGGCATACATTTCAGCGTCTTTTCGATGTCAGTCCGCACGACTACCGGGCGCGGTTTCGTCCCTTCTCGCTTGACACAGGCGATAGAGCGCGGCGGAGCGTCCCCTGAACAGGGGGGAAGCGCTGTGTGACCCGCGTCCTCGCTCTCGAGGAATACTGGTTTCGTTTCATATCAACTGGCCGAACATCAAGGACGAAAGCCATGCGAATTCTTTTTTTGACCTCGGCCCACAACAGCCTCAGCCAGCGTCTGTTGATCGAACTCGGCGAGCGTGGCCACGAAATCCGCGTCTGCGTCGCATCGACGAAGGAGGCAATGATCGCCGATGTCTCCCACGAGGCGCCGGATTTGATCATTGCGCCGATGCTGAAGATCGCCATTCCGAAGGAGATCTTATCGCGTCATCTCTGCCTGATCGCGCATCCCGGCATCAGGGGCGATCGGGGTCCTTCCTCGCTCGACTGGGCGATCGCCAACCATGAGAAAATCTGGGGCGTATCGGTCCTCGAGGCGGCCGAAGAGTTCGATGCGGGTCCGGTCTGGGCCTCGCATGAGTTTGCCGTCACGGACGATCCTCCCGCGAAGAGCAGCCTCTATCGCGGTCTGGTCACCGAGGCAGCCGTGCGCGGCGTTCTCGAAGCCGTCGCCCGTATCGAATTCGGGCGCGTATCAATCCGGCTCCTGGCAGCCAGAGAAGCTCACCGATGGGTCAGCCAATGTGCGCGGCCGTCTGCGCCCGCCGATGCGGCAGGCCCACCGTGCCATCGATTGGATGCGGGACACAACGGCCATGATCGTGCGGACGATCCGCGCGGCGGACAGTGCTCCCGGCGTCCTGGCCACGCTGCTTGGCAAAACTTGCTTCCTCTACGGGGCGCATGAGGACGAGCGCCGCCACGGTGCGCCCGGCCAAATTCTGGCCCGGCGCCACGGCGCGATCTGCATCGGCACGATCGATGGCGCCGTCTGGATCTCCCATCTGAAAGCCAAGGACGAGGTCGAGGCTCAGGAGGTGCCCTGCCGCCTCGCCCAGGCGGGGATAGGCTGCGAGCTCTGCGATGCCGAGCTATGCCCGGTCGCCGGGATCAAGTTGCCGGCGACGCAGGTCTTGGGACCGCTGCTTCGCGGCGTGCCCGAGGCGCCGCTGCCGATCGACGCGCCGGCCGATCATCGCACCTTCCGCGAGATCGTCTATACTGAGGAGGACGAAATTGGCTACCTCTCGTTCGATTTCTACAATGGAGCGATGAGCACGTCCCAGTGCACTCGGCTCCGCGACGCGTTCCTTTACGCCCGCGCGCGCCCGACCCGGGTCATCGTTCTGCTGGGCGGCGCCGATTTCTGGTCGAACGGCATCCATCTCAACGAGATCGAGGCAAGCACCGATCCGGCCATGGAATCCTGGCGGAACATCAATGCGATCGACGATCTCATCTTCGAGATCCTCAACACCATGTCGCATCTCGTCGTCGCTGGGATGCGCGGCAATGCCGGAGCCGGCGGCGCCATGCTGGCGCTCGCAGCCGACCACGTCTATGCGCGGTCCGGGGTTGTCCTCAACCCCCACTACCGGAGTATGGGCGGTCTCTACGGATCGGAATATTGGACCTATACGCTGCCACGGCGGGTCGGCCTGAGGCGAGCGCTGGAGCTGACCGTGTCCTGCAAGCCGATCGGTACGCGGGCAGCGCGGGAAATGGGATTTCTTGACGACGTCTTCGGCGAGGATGCCGGGGCTTTCGTCGCCGAACTGAGGGAACGAGCGAGGCGGCTCGCCAGCGATCCGGAATTCCGCGTGACGCTTCGCCGGAAGCACGAGAAACGTCTCGACGACGAAATCCGTCAAGCCGCTCGCGAGCTATCGCGCCGCGGAGCTGGAACGGATGTGGGTCAATTTCTTCGGGCCCGAGAAAGCATTGCCGTGATACCCAGTTTCACCCCGTGACGAGTTTGTTTGGCTGAAAATGAGGGATCTTTGTCCTTGTCATTGATGAGATCGCGAAGGACAATAGCCTGACGCCGCAGACGCTGGCGGCGGACGCAGCCTATGGCTCTGGCCTGATGCTCGGCTGGCTGATGGGGCGCGGGATCGAACCGCACGTTCCCATTCTCGATCATGAGCATCAGACGAAGGGCACCTTCATGCGTGCCGACTTCACCTTCGACGCGGCGGCGAATGTCTTCGTCTGTCCAGCCGGCAAGGAACTGAAGAACAACGGTCTGGTGCGCGATGATGGGACCATGCCGTATCGCGCCAGCACTAAAGACTGCCGGGAACGCGCATTGAAGGCCCGCTGCACGAAAGGCGCAAAGCGCATCGTGACGCGCAATCTTTACGAGGCTAAGCACAGGAGGCCGGTATGGATACAAAGAACATAACGGGATCGGTGCGGACGGTTTGCATCGTTGCGTTCCCTGGCGCGGAGATCCTGGACATTACCGGACCTCTGGAGGTGTTCGCTTTCGCGAACCATGTGCCTCCAGTTCGACGGCGTGATAACAGAACCGGCCTATCAGATCGCGTTGCTGGCCGAAAAACCGGGGCCCCTAAGGACTTCATGCGGACTTAGGATTATCGCCGACCGCGCGTACAGCGAGGTTACGGACGGCATCGATACCCTGTTGATTGCTGGTGCCGTTGATGTGAATTCGATCTTGTGCGACCCTGTGTTGACGGATTGGATTCGGACTATGGCCCCGCGCGTCAGGCGGGTCGCGTCGGTCTGTACCGGGGCCTTTTTGCTGGCGGAAAGCGGCCTGCTCGACGGACGCCGCGCCACCAGTCACTGGGGCTTTTGCAAGCGTCTGGCCAACGATTACCCATCGGTACGGGTCGAGCCGGATCAGCTTTTCATTCGGGACGGCGCAATCTCTACGTCGGGCGGGGTCACCTCCGGCATCGACCTGGCGTTGGCGATGGTGGAAGAAGATTGGGGGCGCAAGCTCGCCCTAATGGTCGCACAATATCTGGTGGTCTTCGTCAAACGGCCCGGCGGGCAGTCCCAGTTCAGCGCGTATATCCCGACGGAGGCGAGTTGCCGTCCCGATCTGCGGGACCTGCAAGCATGGATCATGGGGCATCCTACGGAAGACCTGGGAGTTGAGATTCTTGCAGATCGCATGGGCATGAGCTCGCGCAATTTCGCCCGAATGTTCCTGAGTGAAACCGGCATGACGCCGGCCAAGTTTGTGGAAATGGCGCGGATCGATGCTGCACGCCAACACCTGGTGAGCTCAGAACTGCCGATTGACGTCGTGGCGGACAAGTCGGGTTTTCGCGATCCTGAACAAATGCGCCGGGCATTCCTGCACCAGCTTGGCGTAAATCCGCACGACTATCGTGCGCGTTTTTCGAGTCACCACGAGCGAGGCAGCGAAAGCCGTAGTGGCAAAGAACAAGGCAAACTCGCCGCGATCATGTTCACGGACATGGTGGGCTACAGCGCGCTGGCGCAGCGCGACGAGGCGCTGGCGCTGGAGTTGCTCGAGGAACACCGCGCTTTCTTGCGGCCCGCTTTCCTCAATCATCAAGGACACGAGGTAAAAACGATTGGCGACGGCTTTCTGGTTGAGTTCGCCAGCGCGGTCGCCGCGGTGAATTGCGCGGTCGAACTCCAGGAGGCGCTGGCCCGACGCAACTTAGGCGCTACGGCAGACAGACAGTTGCAGGTTCGAATTGGCATTCATTTGGGCGATGTCGTGCACCGCGGGGACGACATTGTGGGCGATGGCGTGAACATCGCCGCGCGGGTCGAGCCACTGGCCGATTCGGGTGGGATCGCGATCACACAGCAAGTGTTCGATCAGGTGTACAGCAAAATCCCGGAGATCTTGGTGAGCATCGGCAAGGTCAAGTTGAAGAACATCCAGCGGCCGGTGGAGGTGTATCGCATCATTCTGGGGCACCCGTGCGATCATGACGCGTTGAAGTTGCGCGAATCCCATGCAGCCTGAAATCATGAGGAAAATCAACCTGTCGCATTGATGAAACCACATTCTCAAATGGCTATCGAAGGGCTACAGGAACGCAAACTTGCCGCGATCATGTTCACGTTTTCGTATCATTCGTCTCATGCGTAATTTCAGCCTACCGCAGTGACAAAACCAAACCCGACGACCACGGCTATATTTCCTGCGAAAGGCTTATCCCTCAGGCTCCGGGCGTACCAGATAATGAGTGACAGAAGCTTTGGCGGGGCGTAAGAACATAACAGGAACGTAATTCCCGTCCCAAGGTCGCGCCATGGCCAATTTCCCAACCTCGCTCATCGATTTTCAGCGCCGCTTCCCCGACGAAGACGCCTGCGCCACATGGCTGTTCGCCGCACGCTGGCCGACGGGTTTCCGGTGTCCTGGCTGTGGGGCCGAGAAAAGCTGGCCGCACGGCGGCAAGCGCTTCACTTACGAATGCGCCTCCTGCGGCAAACAGACCTCCGTCACGGCGGGGACGATCCTGCACGGCTCCAAACTGCCGCTGACCGTCTGGTTTTGGGCGTCCTATCTGATGTCCACGCATTCCAACGGAATTTCCGGCGCTGCAACTGCAAAAGCAACTCGCGTTCGGCTCCTATAAAACAGCGTGGCTGCTCGCCGCCAAGCTGCGCCGCGCTATGACCGCTCCGGATCGTGGACCGCTTGCGGGGATTGTCGAGATCGACGAAACGACGGCTCCCCTTGCGGGGCAAGGACGAGCCGCTCACGGGCGGCGGTGGGCGCTCTCGCCAGGGCAAAATGCTCCTCGCCGGCGCGGTTGAGATCGATGGAGACGGCCCGGGGCGCATTCGTCTCGGAAAGATCGAGAACTTCTCCGCCGCGTCGTTGCATGGTTTCGTCGCCGCCAATGTGGCGCAAGGCGCGACGATCAAGACTGACGGTTGGGCCGCCTATCCCGGCGCGCCCGGCGTCGATCACGATCCTCATGTCGTCGGCGCCATGGCCGCTCATGTCGTGTTGCCGTGGACCCACCGCGTTTTTCGAATTTGAAGACCGCGGCGCTCGCGTCACGCGGCCTTCAGCTCACTTTTCACCATCGCCCTTGCCGCTAAGCCCGTCACATACAAGATGTTGATCGAACCGGACGCTGCGGAATAAGCCTTTCCTGCGATTCGCCCGGTCTGATTTGCTTTCAATTTACAGATGGGGCAGTGGAAGAGTCTGCACGCAAACCGATCCGAAAGATGTGCGATGGCTCAGATCCGATGAAGCGATATCCGTTTCCGAAAAGTCGTTTGAAGCTTTCACGACCCGGAATCCGGACGAACGGCTTAGGTGCTCGTCGCGAATTCGATTGCGAAGCCTCGCATTTTCCGGCTTCGAGTAAACGTGAGCGTAACTTTGCTCTTAGGACGCCCGGTCGCCCGTTGGTGGTCGACCGCCTGGCTGTGCATGCGGGCCTCTCGACCTCGAACAGCCGGTCTTTCGGCAATGCCGCCGACTTCGGCCGCGCTCGCCTTCATCGCCATAAATTTGGCCTGGTCGCGGGCCAGCTGGAGACTGGCGTCGCATGCTTGTCACATGCTTGTCATACTTGATCTCGCGCCCGGCCTCGGCGAGCGCCTTGTTCAATTCGCCCTGCCGATCAAGAAGCCGCCCGTTTGGATGGGTGATGTCCTTGTTGATCTCCGCGCGCAATTCGATCGCCAGCCGATCGCGCTTGGCACGGGCCTCGCGGGCTTTGGCCTCGAGCTCGGCCAACCATCCTTCGAATTTCGTGACATCAGTCATGCACGGACTCCTTTTCAAACCGAACTTTCAGCTCGGCCTCTAAGCCCGCAACCGCCGCGTCAATTATCTCGATTTTCGCCGTCAAGCTGTGAACGCCAGGGCACGCCTCGGGAATGTCGAGCACCATTAAGCGCTGCCGCTTGTCGATCAGCGCGCCGCGACGAGACGCAGCTGCGCAACCCGCGCCATGATTTCGCCAAGCTGCATCATCATTGCCGCCTTGAGCTGTTGGGCGTCCAATGGGCGAAGCCCGCCGCGCTCGTGCCATGCGGCCACCCGCCCGGCGGCATGTCGCAATCGCCAGCGGTCGCGCCGAGCAAGCCAGCGCCGTAGTGCGCCAGAAATTGCGTGCGGCCAGGCGCTTCAGGCGGCACGTGAAAGCTCATCGGCTGTTGATAGCCCCCCATCAGCTCAGAGAGCGCATAGACCATCGCATCGACCCTATCGTCGGCGCCGCCAGTGCTGCCAGGCGCGAAGGAACACATCTGATCCTCGAGCGCCTCAAACATGCCAACATGCGAAACCCGCCCCTGCTCATACAAGCTCGCAATCGGCTCAGCCCTCGTCACCTTCCCGCGCTTCGCATGAATGCGCGAAACCGGAATGTTCCGGTCAACAGTGAGAAGCGTCTGATGCGCCATGTCGCCGCCAATATTGGTATCGATGACAACCTTGTCAGCCCGATGCACATGGTAGGCATTAATGGCCCGCGATGCCCATTCCTGCGGACTGTACCGGCCGCTGAGATCAGCCAAAATATAGCCCGGCCATCCATCCCAAGAGCAGCAACTACAATCCCCGTCTCGTCACTGTCCTCGCCCGCCGTCGCCGCAGGATCGACCGCAACTACAATCCGCCTGAAATCAAACGACGCCCCTTTGGAAGCCGCGCAGCCTCTATCATCGAATAAGTGCATAAGGCACCATCAATGTCATCAAGAACGGCCGCTTCCAGTTCCTGCCGACCTCGGCGCGTTCCCTCAAACCGCGCCACAACACTGTCAAAAAATCCAGGTGCTAAATTGGCCCGGTTGGCATACGTCGTGCCGCGGGTGATCACGACGTTCTTGCCCTCACGCGCAATAAGGCTTGGTGACCGCGCGAGTGTGCAGGCCGCAACGTGAGGTCAGTGCGCCGGGAGACCGGCAAGGAGTAGATGGTGAAAGTCCATTGCGATGAAGGAGTAGCGATCCGCATCGGCCCCGATCCGTGCGCAGGCCTCCGCGAGGTGGTTGGCGAAGCGTCGGTAGGGGAGTGTATAGGCCAGCCATGGAGCCGCGAAAGCGTTATGAATCAGGGTGCCGACGTTGTTCACTTGACGAAGGCAAAACCGGCGGGCGCGCTACTGCGAGCGTCTGGCGGACCCTGCGTGGTCTGAGACCCTGGCATGTACAGACGCTCCTTGTGCGGGAACCGGGGGATTCTCTGGATCGGCCATGGCCCTCTTGGGGTGAATGGTCCGTGGCGGGAAGGTGAGGAGCCGTAGCCGCCGATGCACGATCCAGAGAAGTCATTTCGGCATAGTGTGCGCCTGACAGCTGACGTGTCAGGTGGGTTGAAGTCCCACTCGGCCCGTGACCCCGGGCTGATATCCGAACGCGGGGGTAACGCCT
>CAWAQW010000037.1:0-66500 GCA_963784075.1 uncultured Alphaproteobacteria bacterium
GGGAAAGGAGCGTGAAGCCACGAGGCCAATTCGATGTCAATGAAATCGAAGCGCCGCGGAAGGTATTTTCGTACGTCACGAAGGAGATTTACAAGCCGAATTCACAAGATCAGCTATTTATCTACCAAGCGCCGCCCTCGAAGCCGGCCTTGGCCTCAGATCCGAAGATTTCGGCAGCGACACTGGGACACTAAGTAAAACCTTCCGGCCTATATACGGTTTGGAGCGACCTTCCACGAGGCCTTCGACACCGGCTTCGGCGAAATACGCCTGCCAGCGCCAAACCATGGTCGAAGATACCAGCTGTGTTTGACGATGCTGCGGAAGCTCAACGCCAGCATCAGGACACCCTCGACGGCGGACCTCCGGTCCATTGAGGGAGGGCACAAGTAGGTGCCTGGCGCGCCCTCGGGCTGACCGCCTGATTGATGCGCAAGCTTTTGAAGGAATATGGCATTGTCCCGGAGAAGCTCGTCGCGGATGATCTACGATCTTATGCTGCCGCAGCCAGTGATCTTGGAATCGCAAGACGTCATGAACGCGGTCGATAGCGCAACAATCGAGTCTCGACTAATACACGTTTCTTGAGCGCTTTCAAAAGGAGCTGAAGAACAGCGGCCCAAGCGTCGTCTTCCGATCCATCGGATCGCCAGTTTTTTCGAGGATGGCTGCCGAAGTCGAAGCGTGCGCGCACAGGTTCTCTTCGAGCGATCGTAGGCTTTTTCCTGTCGCGAGGCCGCAGAGGTGCACCACCGTATGAGCAGGACGGCGGTCCTAACATTGCCGGCCAGACTTCTGGCCGCAGTAAATTAATGCCCTACATGGTAACACGGCGGAGGCTGTGCCGCCAAATCGGCTCGCAAGCGTTCCTTTGTTGGCGCAGACATGAATTCGCGTGAAACAGATCGAGAGGCGTGGCCGGACCTTCCCTATAGGGTCTGGCGAGATACTTGCACGACGCTTCAGTTATGGACTCAGATTGTTGGCAAAATTCGGCTGTCGCAAACTCCATGGCTCAATCACTCCTGGCACGTCACACTCTACGTGACGGCGCGCGGGCTCACGACTTCGCCAATTCCCTTCGGCGAACGAATTTTTCAGATCGACTTCGATTTCATCGACCATTTGCTTCGTATCGAGGTGAGTGACGGAGTACAGCGGCAATTGCCCCTCCTGGCTCAATCAGTCGCGGATTTCTATGCGGCTCTAATGGCGGCTTTGACTGACCTTGGAATAAGAGTAAAAATTAGCGAGTGGCCCAACGAGGTGCCGGACCCAATTCGTTTTGGCGAGGATAGAACCCATGCAGCTTATGATCCCGAATATGCGCGGCGTTTCTGGAGGATCCTTTTGCAGGTGGATCGCCTGTTCAAGCTCTTCCGGACCGGCTTCATCGGAAAGTGCAGCCCCGTGCATTTCTTCTGGGGCAGTTTCGATTTGGCGGTAACGCGATTTTCCGGCCGCCCGGCGCCTCTTCACCCGGGTGGTATTCCCAATCTTTCGGATGAGGTCGTGCGCGAGGCATATTCGCATGAGGTGACCAGCGCAGGTTTTTGGCCGGGCGGGGGGATCATCGAATATCCGGCAATTTATTCTTATGCTTATCCAGAACCTGCAGGTTTCCGCTCGGCCGCTGCCCGGCCGAAGGGCGCATTCTACAGCGAGCAGTTGCGAGAGTTCATCCTGCCCTACGACGTAGTGCGAGCTGCTGAGATGCCGGATGAGACGCTCTTAGAATTTCTGCAAAGCACATATGAGGCCGCCGCCGACTTCGGAAATTGGCACCGCGCGGCGCTCGAATGCCCGCTTGGCGAAGCTGGGGTCCCACGCGCAGTTTCATAGGTCCGCGCGAACCATGCAGGGAGGCGTTGTTTCAAGGCCAAGAATAGACGACGTTGGAGTCGATTTGGCTCTGCGTGTTACACGGTGATTCGAGTTTAAGGCCGGGGCTTGAGTTCAGCCAGGATGGTAGGAATGAGCTCCGAAACGGTCGGATGTATGTGCACGGCACGCTGCAGCGTCGTGTAGGGCATTTTAGCATACATGATGTCGAGAATGCCGTGGATCACCTCGTCGCCGCCGACGCCGAGGATGGCGGCCCCGAGAATCTCTTGTGTGTCGGCATCGACGACGAGTTTGATAAAGCCCTGCGTCTCTCCCTTCTCGATGGCGCGCGCCACTCTGGTCATCGGCCGCTTCCGACCAGGATGCGCTTTCCCAACTGCCACGCCTCGACCTCCGTCATACCGGCGCGACCGAGCGGTGGATCTACATAAAGGGCATAGGCGGGAAGGCGGTCGCTGACACGGCGGCGATCGCCATCGAGAAGGTTGGCCGCGACGATCTCGAAGTCGTTGTAGGAGGTATGGGGGAAAGCGCCTTTGCCGTTGCAGTCGCCGAGCGCCCAGACGCCGGGCACGCTCGTGCGCAGCCGATCCTCGACCATAATGTAACCGAGTGTGTCGGTTTCAATTCCGACCCTGTCGAGGCCGAGGTCATCCGTATTTGGCCGCCGGCCGATGGCAAGCAACACATGCGAGCCGACGACCTCTCGATCGCCTGATTCGCAATCCATACCGACCGCGATATCTGCGCCGTGCCGCGCAAAGCTGATGCATTCGGCCCCGAGACGAACGCGGATGCCCTCCGTCTCAAGGGTGTCTCGCACCGCTGCGGAAAGATCCTCGTCCTCGCGCTGGATTAGCCGCGGTGCCTTCTCAACGACGGTCACCTCGCTGCCAAAACGCCGGTACATCTGTGCGAATTCGAGCGCGACTAGCCACCGCCGACAATGACGAGGTGACGCGGCAGGACATCGAGATCCAGCATGGTGTTGGTCAAGTAGTTGACCTGGTCGAGGCCAGCCATGTCGGGCACGAGCGCGCGGCCTCCCACGTTGAGGAAGATGCGATCGGCCGACAGAAGTTCTTCTCCGACCCTGATTTCGTGCAGTGTCTGGAAGCGGGCATGGCCTTCGTAGACGGTGCAATTGGCCATGCCTTTAAGCCAGGTCTCCAGGCCGGTGCGCGAATTGCCCGAGACGGCATCCTTTCGGGCCTTCACCTTTTTCATGTTGACACCGACAGCCCCGCCGATCGCCACGCCATAGTCCGAGGCGCGCCGTGCCATGCGTGCGGCATAAGCACTGGCAATGAGCGTTTTCGTGGGGGTGCAGCCCGTGTTGACGCAGGTTCCGCCGATGAGCTTGCGCTCAATTAGGGCGACGCTCACGTTTCGCAGTCCTCGATCACGACGCGATCCATGGAATAAAAAAGCGTGCGCCACCCGAGCACGGCCTGCAACGACGCCGATCAGCAATGCCAAAGCATAGACGGACATGGATCGTCCCGTTCATCGGCTAGCAGCCCGTCGGACTTAGCGGGCGCCAGCGACATACGATAGAATCGTCGCATTGATTCTCGCATGATGACGGGTTCTGTCGGATGAGCAACTTCCGCACGATCGATCGGCAGACCGGGTTTCTGTTGCCGCCGTCGGTTGACGAGTGGCTGCCTGAGAAGTATCTGGCTCGCTTCGTTGTGGAGGTGATCGACGGGCTCGACCTTCGCGCGATGAGCGGCAGTTATCGCGGCTCCGGCTCGGCGTCGTATCATCCGCGAATGCTGCTGGGCATTCTGGTTTATGGTTATGCGACAGGCGTGTTTTCGAGCCGCAAGCTGGAGCGGGCGACCTATGACTCGGTGGCGTTCCGTTTTATCGCGGCCAACGATCATCCCGACCACGACACGATCGCGGCGTTCAGGCGGCGGTTTCTCAAGGAGATCGAGGGGCTGTTCGTTCAGGTGCTGCTGCTGGCGCGCGAGATGGGCGTGCTGAAAATGGGGACGATCGGGCTCGACGGCACGAAAATCCACGCCAACGCCAGCCGGCACAGCGCGCTTTCCTATGAACATCAAGATCGAGGCGCAATTGCAGGCGGAAGTCGCCGATCTCATGGCCAAAGCCGAGGCAGCGGACGCGGCGGACATTTCCGATGGCATGTCGATTCCCGACGAACTGGCGCGGCGCGAGGAGCGTTTGCGTAAGATCGCCGAAGTGCGTGTGAAGATCGAAGCGCGCGCCAAGGAACGCCATGCGCGCGAGCAGGCGGAGCATGAAGCCAAACTTGCGGCGCGCGAGGCCAAGACCGCGGCAACGGGCAAGAAGCCCGGCGGCAAGCTGCCGCAGCCGCCGACGGAAGGACCGCTGCCCCGCGATCAGATCAATCTCACCGATGAAAACTCACGCATCATGCCCATGGCGGGAGGCGGCTTCGAGCAATGCTACAATGCGCAAGCCGCCGTGACCGCGGGGAGCCTGCTGGTGGTCGCGATCGATGTGGTTTTGGCTCCCAACGATAAGCAGCAACTCGAGCCGATGCTGGGCAAGATCGGCGCCTTGCCGGAAGAATTGGGCGAACGCGAAACGCTGCTGGCGGACACGGGTTATTTCAGTGCGGCGAATGTCGAGGCTTGCGAGAAGGCAGGGATCGAGCCACTGATCGCCATGGGCCGTCAGCCGCATCATCCGCCGCTGGCTGAACGCTTTGAACAGGCGCTGCCTGCTCCAGAGAATCCGACGCCGGTCGAAGCCATGGCGCATCGGTTGAGGACGCCGGAAGGCAGGAAGGTCTATGCTCTGCGCAAACAGACCCCGGAACCGGTGTTCGGCATCATCAAAGCGGCGCTCGGATTCCGTCATCTCGCTCCGCGGGCTCGACAAGGTGCGCGGCGAGTGGAGCCTCGTGACCATGGCCTGGAATATGAAGAGGATGTTCGCCCTCAGCCCCGCCTGACGAGGCCGTGCGCGGCCTGGCGACGAGAAAGCAGACGGTTGCCGGTCAACAGAGGGGAGATCACAACGCGATCTGGACTCCACCAAACGTCCGGCGGAAGCTGGCAGAGGCAAAATCGTCCTCGGCGTTCTGCTACAAAGCCTCAGTCAGACGGGCTGCTAGCCGAGGTTCATATTGCGGCGCATCGTTTGAATGTCTCCGTAGGAGGAAAGCCGACATACTCATGGGGTATAGCTACAGCGAGACGGGGATATCATACTCCGCGCGGTACCTACCACGTCACGGCATTGGATATTGATGCTTATTCCAGGAAATATGATGCGTCTATGCCATATGCGGTTTGCTTTATTCGAGGAGATTATTGTATTCACGCAGGACATTCCATAGGGCGAAATGCGAGCCATGGTTGTATCAGGCTTGCTACACCACATGCCATCAGATTTTTAAGCTTGTGTCAGCCAATAGAGATAGCACAACTATTGTAGTCCATTGAGGGTAATATGCTTGGCGGACGTCCAATCGAGATGGCCGTCCTTAGCAAACCTAATAACGTATGGGTCGCATCTGCGAGTGCCAACGATTGGCATGACAATGTCGCCGCCGCGTTCGACAATCTTCTCATGCAGGTGATTGGCGTCGTACCTTTGTCGGCGATCGTGGCGGCAGCAGCGAACCCGTTGATGAGTTCATGCGCACGAGTGATATCGTTTTCCTGTCCGGGGCCACCGATCAGCCTGATCGGATTGCCAAAGGCATCTCCAGCGGCATGGATTTTCGTGCTCAAACCACGGCGGGAGCGGCCAAGGCCCTGGGCAAAGGCTTTTTCACAATGCGTCGAATAACGATTAGTCGGCCACGTTAACCTGTTTCGCACATCTCTGACCGATCATTCCTGCTCGCCTCGCTGGCGCCGTGCACCAGTGACCCCGCGCCGGTCATTCACTACGCGCCGGGGAAGAACCTCCAAAGAACAAATGGGCTTGTCTATCTCGTAGTTCTCCGAGTTTCGTTTTGGAAAATTTCGATGGTTGACATTGACGAAGTTCTAGCCGCCGCAATTCGAACAGCTTGGCTACAGGTCAATGGTCCGGAGTCTCGGTCGGTCCATCATGTTGAAGTTGCCCGGTATGTTCGCGCGGCTCTCGAACGCGAGGGAATTATCATCACTTCACCCCGCCCGGCGTGCGGCCACGGCCAACGTTACGCATTGGAGAACGCCGGGCACCTTTCGCGTCCGGTGGGGTGAGCGCAAGGGAAGACGACGCTTGCTGATATCATTCTTTCGCGATTTGCGGGGGGGATCGGATGAAGCGCTTCGTTGAGGGGGCGTTAACCGATTGGTCTTGCGTTGTACTCAGACGAGGATGCAAAACCGGCCGAATTTCCAGTGCACAACCTTCAGAGCGGCCCTCTCCTCCGTCAATCTGTTTGCCAATAAGCGCGATGGCCCTCTCATAGACCGGAGCAGCATTCCACGCCTCGATAGCTCCGAAATTGGCTTCGCCGGGCTGGTATCCCGCGCCCGCCTGCCAGCCATGGGCCCTGAGGAAATTTGCCGTCGAGGCCAGCGAGTTGGCCGCGTTGTCGAGACTTCCGCCGGTGCCGTAGTCTAGGATGGTCTTGGGCAAGAATTGTGTCTGACCGATCTCACCGTGCATGGAGCCGCGCGAGCCTGCCGAGAGGATCCCGCGATCGATCAGTGTCAAAGCTGCGTAGAGCTGCTCAGTGACTCCGACCGGCGGCAACTTGATGCAATTGATCGAGTTCTGTTTGAATCGGCGGCAGAGGCAGAGATCGATCTTAGCTTGCGAGCTTTGAATGCCGCTGGGGCGTGGCGTGACGCTGCACGGGTTTGTGCATGCAATAGCTGACGATTTGCCGCTCTGGCGGGCAATTGCTTTTTTGCTGTTGCTAATCTGTAGCTAGCGAGGATAGCCGACCAAGAAATCGACGGGTTTTTTTGCTAAGTTATTGATTTGTTTGGTGCCGCAAGAGGGATTCGAACCCCCGACCCCCTCATTACGAATGAGGTGCTCTACCAGCTGAGCTATTGCGGCGGCCTTGCGCGAAGCAAAGCGAGTTTGAAGGCAGCCCCTTTTAGTCACATGCGCCCCCGAGATCAATATCGCCAATCATGCGCGCATGTCCGGTTTTGCCCAAATATCGGACAAAACTGTTTCACGCGAAACGTTTTGGTCCGATTCTCCTGCCAAATCGGACAATAGCCGATCGATGTTAGCAGAGCGCGCGGGTGACTTCGGCCCGCAGCATCGGCAAAACCTCCTGCTCAAACCAGGGATTGCGTTTGATCCAGCCGCTATTGCGCCAGGAGGGATGCGGAAGCGCGATGATGCGCGGCGCCGCGCCCATGAATTCGCGCCAGCGGCGGACGGTTTCATCGACCCCAAGGCCTTTCGGCAGCGGTCTTTTCAGGCGTTTGAAATGATAGTCCTGCGCAAAGCGGCCGATTGCAAGAATGCATTCGATCCGAGGCAAAGCCAAAAAAACCTCATCATGCCAGGTTTCACGGCACTCACGGCGCGGCGGAAGATCGCCCTTGTTGGCATCGTGACCTGGAAAACAAAAGCCCATCGGCACAATCGCCACCTTCGCCTCATCATAGAAGACCTCCCGCGAGACGCCCATCCATTGCCGCAGCCGGTCCCCCGAGGCGTCGTTGAATGGCAATCCGCTGAGATGCACCCTTATGCCCGGGGCCTGGCTTGCAACGAGCAGCTTGGCGGTGGAAGACACCCGCAATACGGGACGCGGCTCGTGCGGGAGTGGTGCGGCGCGCGGCTCCTCGACGCAAAGCCGGCAGGCCCCGATCCGCAAAGCGAGCGCCGCGAGATCAGCCATCGGACCTCCCGTCGCCGGGGCTCTGGCCACCAGGTCCAGACCAGCCTTTGTTGCGAACAAATCGAATGATCGCTTGAGAGGCTCATTAATCTTTTTCCAGCATCCTCTCCGCAATCTTTCAAGTGCTGCGAAAATTGAGCGGGTCTTTCAAAGAATGACGAATGTGACCGCCGACACCATCGCGCTTGGACACGCCGGCAAGCCGGCGGCCGCCATGCCGGGCGGACGCCTGGCCGCCGAATTGCGCTTCGCACGCGAAAAGCTGACATCATCCGCCGCCCTCTCAATATGGCTTCGACATCGAACTGCTGCGACTTTTCGCGAAAGGGCGAAGGTCGTCTGGCCCGGCCATGGCGGTGCTCGGCGTGGTGGTTGCCGCCGCCGCCACCCTATGGGCCGCCCTCGATCTTGTCTTCGTTTGGCTCTCCCTCGATATCGCGGCGCTTTTCGTGGCCTGCCGTTTTGCCGGCACCTTGCTGGCCGCGGACGATTCCACGCTTAATACCCGCTGGTGGCGCCGGAAATTCATCGTCGCCGAGACCTTCCAGGGACTGACATGGGGGATGATTGTCTGGCTCATCGGCCAGTCCCCGGACCCCAGCGCGCGCAGCTTCATTCTTGTTTTGCTTTTACTCGTCGCGGCGGTCAACGCGACGATTTCCGCCTCCATTCCCGCCGCGGTGACCGGCGCCTTGACGCCGATGACCTTGGCAATTCTTGGTTTCCTTTGCTCAGATCGCCTTTCCATTGGAACCTTTGCCCTGATCGCCTTGGCCTGCGGCACGCAGCTTTATTTCATGTTTCATGCGAGGCGGCTCTATGCGGTCTCGCTCGAAACGCTGTCCTTTCAAGCCGAGAAGGACGAACTCATTGCCGAGCTCGAACAGGCCAAAGCGAACAGCGATCTCGCCCGTCACCGCGCCGAGGCCGCAAATCTCGCCAAATCCCGCTTCCTCGCAACGATGAGCCATGAGTTGCGCACGCCGCTCAATGCCATTCTTGGCTTCTCCGAAGTCATGAAAGGTGAATTGTTCGGATCGCACACGATTTCCTCCTATAAGGAATATTCGAATGATATCCATGCGAGCGGCCAGCATCTCTTAATGCTGATCAATGAAATCCTCGATCTCTCCAGGATCGAGGCCGGACGTTTCGACCTCAAGGAAGAAGGGGTCGCCCTCGCTCATATTGTCGAGGAAGGCCGGCGTCTTCTGGGATTGCGGGCGAAAAAGCGGCATATCACCATAGAAAAAGCGGTCGAGCTGGATTTGCCGAAGATTTTGGCCGACGCGCGCGCTGTTCGCCAGGTCGTCTTGAATCTTCTGTCGAACGCAATCAAATTCACACCGGAAGGCGGGTTGATCAAGATTAGGATCGGCTGGACCTCAAAGGGCGGTCAATATGTGGCTGTGCGTGACAGCGGTCCGGGAATTCCCGAAGAAGAGATTCCCATCGTCATGTCCTCGTTCGGCCGCGGATCGCTCGCGCACAAGAACGCCGAGGAAGGCTCGGGTCTCGGTCTGCCAATCGTAAAGGGTCTCGTCGAGCTCCACGGGGGAACCTTCACATTGAAATCCAAACCCCGCGAAGGAACCGAAGTCATCGTGATCTTTCCCCCCGAACGGGTGATGGACAGCGTGCCCGGGACCGAGGAAAAAAATATGGGGCCAAGGAGCGGAGCCTGGCTCCGGCGGGAAAGCAGCCCAGCGGCGTGAGCCATGACCGCCGCGTCTCACGATCGGCTTGGCGTCCAAAGAACTTGGCTTCTTGCAAAGACTTTGGCTTCTTGCAAAGAGTGTGTCGCAACGCGGCAGCCGCGCCCATCGCAACCGGCACCTTTCCAGGCATCAGTAAAGGATAGGCAGAAGTGCTTTCGCGATCGAAGCCCGTGCAGCACCCGTTGCGAAGATGGACGCTCGCGGCGGCGGTCCTAAGCTGTCTCACCGCCGCACCGACTGCAGCGGAACAGCCAGCGCCATCGGCCGCGCCGCCCGGAGCGGAGACCAGCGCGCCACAAAGCAACGCCCATCAAGGAAAAGACACGGAGCGCGCGCAAACGCCAGCGGCGGCGCAAAATTCTTTGCCCGCCGCCGCGACGACGTCCCATACGATCGCGCTCCCCGGACGCACCCTGCATTTCAAGGCGATCGCCTCCGCGATCCGCTTAAGCGACGCAGAAAGCCTCGCGCCCAAAGCCGATATCGCCACCACCGCTTTTATTTTGGAGGGCGCCGATCCCGCCAAGCGGCCGGTCACTTTCGCCATTAATGGCGGCCCCGGCGCCGCCTCCGCCTGGCTTAATCTTGGCAGCCTCGGACCTTGGCGGCTGCCTTTCGACCAGGCGTCGCTGACGCCATCGGCGCCTCCCGTCACCGTCGACAACGCCGACACCTGGCTCGATTTCACCGATCTTGTTTTCGTCGATCCGCCGGGCACCGGCTACAGCCGCATCTTGGCGAAGGGCGATGAGACGCGCCGCCATTTCTATTCGGTCAAGGGCGATATCGACGCGCTGGCGGTCACGATCCGGAAATGGCTCACGGCCAACAAAAGGCTCGCCAGCCCGAAATTCATCGTGGGCGAGAGCTATGGCGGCTTTCGCGCGCCGAAACTTGCGCGACGGCTGCAGGACGAGGAAGGGATAGGGGTCGAAGGTCTTGTGCTGATTTCCCCGGTCCTCGATTTCGGCTGGTTCGAAGGCATCAACAATCCGATGACCTTCGTCACCCGGTTGCCGTCGCAGGCCGCCGCCGCCGCGAAAGGGCTTGCGGGACAAGAGGGGCGCGCGCCGCTTGCCGAGGTGGAAGCCTATGCGGCGGGTCCCTACCTCGATGATTTGCTGCGCGGCGAACGCGATCCCGCGGCGCTCGCCCGCATGGCTGAAAAAGTCGCGAAATTCACGGGCCTCGATCCGGCGCTCGTCCGCAAGCTCGGCGGCCGTATCGACATGGCGACATTCGCCCGCGAAAGGGAGCGAGCGGGCGCAAAGATCACCAGCATTTACGACGCGCGAATCAGCGGTTTCGATCCTTTCCCGCATGCCGCGGCGAGCGAATATTCCGATCCCGTTCTCGACGCGATCAAGACCCCGCTGGCCAGCGCGATGGCTGATCTCACGGGCAATCGTCTCGGCTGGCCCGTCGATGCGCGCTATGAAATCCTCAACGAAGACGTCAACCATGCCTGGGACTGGGACAGCAAGGGACGCGACCATGGGGTCGAGGCGCTTTCCGATCTCAAGCGCGTGATGGCTCTCGATTCCTCCCTGCGGGTCCTCGTCGCGCATGGCGTCACCGATCAAGTGACCCCCTATTTTGCGTCAAAGCTTCTGATCGACCAAGTCCCCCCGATGGGCAATCCCGACCGCCTGCGCCTAAAGGTCTATGGCGGCGGCCATATGCTTTATCTCGAGGACAAATCCCGCGCGGCTTTGCGGGACGACGCGCGTAAATTGATCGAGGGAAAATAAGGCAAAGGGCTGGCGTCCCTAAGCCTTCTGCCTATGGCTCCGCTCTGCCAGCCACTTTGGCTTCTTCAAACGTCGCCATGCCGGTGTGGCAGGCGATCGCCGCCTTGATGATCCCAAAGGCCAAGGCGGCGCCCGAGCCTTCGCCGAGCCGCAGGCCAAGATCGAGCAAAGGTTTTTTGCCAAGCCGCCGCAGCACTTCTCGATGGGCGCCTTCGGCCGACACATGGCCCGCGAGGCAATGGTCGAGCGCCGTTTCATCCAGCGCATGGAGAAGCGCGGCGGCGGCACAGACCACATAGCCATCGAGAATGACGGGAATGCGCTCCATCCGCGCCGCCAGGATCGCGCCGGCGATCGCCGCGATCTCGCGGCCGCCAAGACGCCGCATCACCTCAAGCGGATCGGCAAGATGCGCCTTGTGATGCGCGAGGGCGGCGTCCACCGCCGCGATTTTCCGCGCCAAGCCTAGATCATCGACGCCCGTGCCCCGGCCCACCCAATCGGCCGCGGCGCCCCCATAGAGGGCGTGGTAGATGGCGGCTGCGACGGTCGTATTGCCGATGCCCATTTCACCCAGGCACAAAAGATCGATCTCGCCGGCGATGGCTTCCATCCCAAAAGCAAAGGTCGCGGCGGCCTCTTTTTCGTCCAGGGCCGGGGCCTTGGTGATGTCCTTGGTTGGAAGATCGAGGGCCAGATCGAAAACCCGCAAGCCGAGGCCATAGGCCGCGCAAATCTGGTTGATCGCGGCGCCTCCCGCTTTGAAATTATCCATCATGGCGCGTGTGACCGAGGCCGGATAGGCCGAGACCCCCTGCTCCACGACGCCGTGATTGCCCGCGAAAACCGCGACAAGAGGCCGGTCGATCGACGGCTCCGGCTTCGCCTGCCAGGCGGCGAGGAATTCGGCGATCTCCTCGAGCCGCCCCAGCGACCCCGGCGGTTTGGTCAGAGTGGCCTGGCGCGCGCGGACCGCCTGACGGGACGTCTCCGATGCCCCAGGCATGTACGCAATAAGATCACGGATCGAGTTCGAACGGCATTTTTGGGGCGGACATGGCGGCATCGCGGCAAGAAGCGGGAAGAGAACACTCTCTCTTACGCCAGAGCAGCCGCCACCGCCAACTGAGGGCATGCGGCAAGACGCCCCGTTTTTGCTGCAGTTGCGATATTGCAATGCAGCATTCATGTTCCTACGTTATGTTGGTCTACGAATCGCAGGGAGGAAAGCTCGTGTTATCAACATGGAACGGAGACCGACGCCATGAAAAGCCAGCTTTCTTTCACTACGATCGGGCTTATCCCCTCTTTTGTCTTACTTGCCATTGCGACCGTCGGTCACGCGCCCCCCTTTCTCTCCCGAGAGACGGTGCAAGTGAGCATTGCTGCGCCACATGAGAGCCCCGACCGGCACAGCTTTTGTGAAAGCGGCGCGAAAGCTCAGTATAGCAATGTGCATCGCGGCTGGGTCTGCTCAACGGAGCTTGCGCCGGTTGCCAAGCGTTGAAATTCTCATTCATTGGTAAGCTTCAACACCTATAGGGATTTCACGGTTCACCTCTCGACAAAATCGGCACGATCAAGGAAGAGAAGCGATGCGCCCCGGCTCGTCGCTTCTCGCCGATTTTTGGTTTTGTGTCGGATTTTACACGCGCCTGCCCGTCCCGCGGGCGTGGCACGCGGGGGCTCCCCATTGCTTCGCGCATTTTTCGCGCGCCGCGCGGCTCGCGCCGCTCGCCGGGGCCTGTGTTGGCGCTTGCGCGGCCCTTGTCATGGGCGCCGCCTTTGGGCTTGGATTTCGCCCTCTGCTCGCCGCGCCCCTCGCGGTGGGCTCGCTGATCCTGTTGAGTGGCGCCATGCATGAAGATGGCCTCGCCGATTGTGCCGACGGTTTTTTTGGCGGCGCGACCCGCGAGCGCAAGCTCAAAATCATGCGGGACAGCAGAATCGGCACATTTGGCACCCTCGCGCTCTTGCTCAGCTTTTCTTTGCGAGCCGCGAGCCTTGCCCTTATCGCCAGCGAAAGCCTCAGACTTGCGGGTGCCGTGCTGTTGGGAGCGGCGGCATTGTCGCGCAGCGCGGCTCTCATTCCTTTGGCGGCCCTCCCGCCAGCGCGGGCCGACGGCGCCGGTTATGCCGCGGGACGACCGCAGCCCCCCGCCCTCGCCGTGGCAGCCATCCTTGCCGGTGGTTTTGCGCTAGCACCCCTCGTGGCGGGCGCGGAACCGGTCCGCGCCGTCGCCGCCGTGGCTCTCGCCACAGGCGCCGCCTATGCCGTCGTGCCCCTCGCCCGACGGCAAATCGGCGGACAGACCGGGGATGTCGCGGGCGCCGCCCAGCAGTTCAGCGAGATTGCCTATTACCTTGCCTTCGCGGCGCAGCCCTGACGGGCGTTTCGCCCGCCATGCGCCAGCGTTCAGGCTGCGGCGTTAAACACCCGCAAGATATTGCGTCGGGTCGACCGGAGTCGTTCCCTTGCGCAATTCGAAATGAAGCTGCGGCGAGGCCACATTGCCGCTTTGCCCCGACTTGGCGATCGTCTGGCCGCGCTTGACCGTCTCTCCGCGCTTGACTTCAATATCGCCCGTATTCGCATAGGCGGAAACAAAACCATTGGGGTGGCGGATCAAGATCAGATTGCCATAGCCCTTCAACTCGTTCCCGGCATAGGCGACGACGCCGCTTTCGGCCGCTTTCACGGAGGTGCCTTCTGGAACGGCGATATTGATCCCATCATTGCCGCCTGGCTTAAACGCCTGGATAATGCGTCCGCGCGCGGGCCAGCGGAATTCGGGATTGGCGGCCTCGGAAACCGGGGCGCTAGTTTTCGCGGAAGCGGGAGCGGTCGACGCCACCTGGACCGGTGCCGGATCGTGCGGTGCTTTCGCTTTACGCGGTGCCTCGGCTTTCGCGGTGCGCAGCGTTTCTTGTTTGGCGGGTGCGGCGGCGGCCGGCTGCAGCTTGCGCTCGTCACCGCCGCCGTCTTTTGCGCCGGAATTTTCGTTGCTGGAACTTGCGCGAGCTTCCGTCGGCTCGCCAAGCTGCGCGGCGCGGCGGCGGCCGCGGCCTTGACCGGCGTTGCCGCCTTCCCTGTCGGCGCCCCGCTCGAAGCCGCCAAGGCGGCATTATAGACCGGGATCACAATATGGCTGCCCGGCTGAATTTGCGACGCCGAGGAAAACCCATTGGTCCGGACAAGCACGTCGAGCGGAATTCCATAACGGTTGGCGAGGATCGTGGCCGTCTCGCCTTGCGCGACAACAATTGGCGAGCCGCCCTGCGCGGACCAGCCGGCGGCGCCTTGCACAGCGCGCGAGGGCAGTGCGGATACAGCGGCCATTCTGGGATTTGGTTGTGCCGGAGGACTGGCGCTCGCGATGGGGGCGCTGAGTGGGTGCGATTGCACCGGCGAGACCGGCATGGACGCCGCAACACCAGGCGCCGCCGTTTGATCGGTGACATTCGCCGAAGTTTGGAAAGGATTGGACAAAGGGTCGCTCAGGCGCTCGGAATTGGCGCAACCGGCGAGCATACCCGCGGCAGCGCCAGTCAAGGCCAGACGAAACGCGAAACGCGCGCGCGAAACACAAACAAAATGACTCATGACGCAACCCACCGGCACAGTGTCTTTCGAGGCATTAATGTGCTGACTAAGTTAAGGGCGGTTTAAAGGTGAACGAATGTTCATCGAAAATCGGACAAAATTACGATTTTTCCTAACAGCCCCAGAGACAAGCAATAGCCGCCTTTAGAGCGCTTGCGCCTCGCCCGGCAAAAGAGCTTGCAGCCGGGAGGCGCACACCGGCGTCTCTGCAAGGCCGCCCGCCTCATCGCGCGTGATCTGCGTGATCCGTTGGCGCGAGGCGATTTGAGGGTCCGGCCGCGCCGCCACCATAAGGCCGCCCGGCCCCAGCGCCGCGAGGAGATTTTCGGGAATCTCCATCAGGAGACCCTGGACGATGATCCGGTCGAAAAGGCCAATCGCCGGCGAGACCGCCAGGCCATCGCCAAAGACGATGCCGGCATTGGTGATGCCGAGCCGGGCGAGCCTTTCCCCGGCCTCGATCGCAAGACTTCTGAAACCGCTCGAGCGACAAAACTTCGCGCGCCAGCCGCGCGAGGAGCGCCGTCGCATAGCCTGATCCCGTTCCGATTTCGAGCACGCGATGGGTGCTGGAGGGGGCCAGCGCCTCGATCATCCGCGCGGCAAGCCAGGGCTCCGGAAGGGTCTGGCCGCAGCGCAGCGGCAGCGAGATCGGCCGGCGCGCGAGATCGGCAAAACGATGCGGCACGAAAATCTCGCGCGGCACGATTTCGAGCGCCCGCAAAAGATTGAGGTCTTGGATGCCGCGCGCCCGAAGATCCATGAGAAAGGCGGCCTTGTCTTGCGCCTCCCGCGTTTCTTTCTCCGCTTCAAGCCGCAATTCTTCAAGGGGCATAGATAAAGGCTTCGATTAGAGCAATGCCCGGGCAAAATGAGTGATGGCGTGTTCGCCGGTCAAGTCGAGTTTGAGCGGTGTCACCGAAATCTTATTTTGCGCCAAGGCCGCAAGGTCGGTGCCAGGCGCGAGGGTCGTCTCTCCGCGCGCCACGGAAATCCAGAAATAGGGTTTGCCGCGCCCATCCGCGCGTTCCTCGACGGTGACGGTTTGCGCGTCGCGCCGGCCTTGAACGGTGACCGCGACCCCTTGCACCGCCTCCGGCGGGCAGGCCGGAAAATTCACATTGATGACGATGCCTTGCGGGATGCCGGCGCCGATGATCTTGCTGATAAGCTCCGGCGCATGGGTTTCGGCGCACTCCCAAAAGGCTTCGTCGTGGCCGACCGGGCCATAGGCCTGGGAGAGGGCAATTGAAGGCAGGCCGAGGCAGGCCCCTTCGAGCGCCCCCGCGACCGTGCCGGAATAGGTCATGTCCTCGGCGATATTCTGGCCGTTATTGACGCCGGAAAGAACGAGATCGGGGGCGGCGCCATCAAGCAGCCGGCGCACGCCCATGATGACGCAATCGGTCGGCGTGCCCTTCACCGCGAAATGACGGCCGGAGATTTTTCGCAAGCGCAAGGGGTCGTTGATCGTCAGGGAATGAGACACCCCCGATTGATCGGATTCGGGGGCGACGACGAAAATATCATCCGAGAGCGTCCGAGCGATCCGCTCAAGAACGGCAAGGCCCGGCGCATGGATACCGTCGTCATTGGTGATCAGAATGCGCATCCCCGCGGCCTCAAGCTTTCCCAATGGATTCGATCCCACCCATATAGGCGCGCAATGCCTCCGGTACGGTGACGGAACCGTCTTCGTTTTGATAATTTTCCAAAACCGCGACCAGCGCGCGGCCAACCGCCACACCCGAGCCGTTGAGCGTGTGGACAAAGCGGGGCTTGCCGTCTCCCGGGCGGTAGCGGGCGTTCATTCGGCGCGCCTGAAAATCGCCGCAGACGGACACGGAAGAGATTTCGCGATAGCGGTTTTGTCCCGGCAGCCAGACCTCGATGTCATAGGTTTTTTGCGAGGCAAAGCCCATGTCGCCGGTGCAGAGCGTCACCACACGATAGGGAAGTTTTAGGCGCTTCAGCACTTCCTCGGCGCAGGAGAGCATGCGGTCGTGCTCGGCCAGCGAAGCTTCGGGCGTGGTAATGGAGACGAGTTCGACCTTGGTGAATTGATGCTGGCGGATCATGCCGCGCGTGTCTTTGCCCGCTGCGCCCGCCTCGGCGCGGAAGCAGGGCGTGCAGGCGGTGACGCGAAGGGGGAGTTCCTTTTCGTCGAGGATTTTTTCGCGGACGAGATTTGTCAGGGGCACCTCGGCGGTCGGGATGAGCCAAAATTGTTCTTGTAAGGGCACCACATCCAACCCGCCAAAAATCGTTGGATCAGAAGCCGTCTGATAGAGCTCTTGCACCGTTCGACCAATTGCTTCCTTGATCGTCTCGTTCGTCGTGGCCAGAAATTGATCATCCCGAAACTTTGGCAATTGCGCCGTGCCGAACATCGCCTCATCCCGCACGAGAATCGGCGGATTCACTTCCGTATAGCCATGTTCGGACGTGTGCAGATCGAGCATGAATTGACTGAGCGCGCGTTCCAGCCGCGCGAGCGCGCCCTTGTTGACGACAAAGCGCGCGCCGGAAATTTTCGTCGCCGTCTCGAAATCCATGAGGCCGAGCGCTTCGCCGATGTCGAAATGCTCTTTGGGCTGAAAACCCAGCGCGCGCGGTTCGCCGACACGACGCAGCTCGACATTGTCGTTTTCGTCGCGGCCAGCAGGCACTTCATCGAGTGGCGTATTGGGGATTTCGGAAAGCACCTTCTCAAGAGCCGCGATCGCCTCGCGCTCCTCCGCCTCATAAGCCGCAAGCAACTCTTTTAATTCGCCAACCTCAACCTTCAACGCCTTGGCGAGGGAAGCATCGCCCGCCTTCATCGCGGCGCCGATCTCTTTTGAGGCCGCGTTGCGGCGCTCTTGCGCTCCTTGCGCTTTGGCGATCGCCGCGCGGCGCTTGTCGTCGAGGGCGAGAAGCAGGTCCGCGAGCGGTTCAAGCCCCCGCCTCCGCCGCCCCTTGTCGAAAGCCGCGGCGTTCTCACGAATCCATTTGATGTCATACATGGCAGCCTCGCGCGCCGTGAAGGTCTAAAGAAAACGTCTCACGTTCCGGACGTCTGGCCGCTAGACCCGTCTTGCTCACGCCTCTTCTCGATCATGCGGACGGAGAAGATCGAAAGCTCGTAGAGGCCGAGCGCCGGAACGGCAAGCGCCAGCATGGAAAATATGTCGGGCGGCGTCAGGATCGCGGCGGCCACAAAGACAAGCACGATTGCATAGCGGCGCTGCTTGCGCAAAAAATCCGACGTCACGATCCCAATGCGCCCGAGCAGAGTCAAAATAACGGGCAATTGGAAGGTGATGCCGAAGGCGAAGATCAAGGTCATGATCAGCGAAAGATATTCACTGACCCTCGGCAAAAGCTCGATTTGCGCGCGGCCCGGCTCCTTGGCCTGCTGCATGCCGATAAAAAAGCGCAACAAATTCGGCATGACGACGAAATAGACGAGCAGTGCGCCCGCCGCGAAAAACACCGGCGTCGCGATGAGGTAAGGCGCGAAGGCCTTGCGTTCATGCCTATAGAGCCCCGGTGCCACAAAGGCATAAAGCTGGGCGAACACCACCGGACAGGAGAGAAACGCCGCCGAAAAAAGCGCGACCCTGATTTGTGTGAAAAAATATTCCTGCGGCGCCGTATAGATCAGCTTTGCGTCGGGACCGGCGGCATGTTCGAAAGGCACGACCAAAATATTGTAGATGTCCTTGGCGAAATAAAAAGAGACGATGAACATCACCACAAAGGCGGCGAGCGCCTTGATGAGCCGCGCGCGCAGCTCGATCAAATGATCCATCAGGGGCGCTTTTGTCGCCTCGATATCGGCGTCGGTCATGGGTGGCTCGTTCCGGCAGGCTTGGGCGCCTTGAGCGCGAATCGCTCAGATTCAAAGAGGTACAGCATGTTCCGATCAAAAAAGCCGATCAACTTTTTCGGAACATGCTCTTGATGTAGCCGAAGGATGGCGCCCGGAACAGAGAGACCTTGTCTTGCGTCTTCGGGGTGCCGGCGCGCGCGGATTGGGCAATCTCGGCTTTGAGCGCATCGGCAAGCGCCTGCATCTCGGCCTCCGTGGCGGCGGCGGGCGCCTTGGGGTCGGAAACGGGTCCGCTTTCCGGTTCCGGAACCGCGGGTGCGACGCCCTCCGCAAGAAAGGTTCCGCCGCTGCTTGCCGGCGCTTCCGGCGGCCGCGGCGGCAGAGCGATCGAATTCAAGGACGCGTCCGCATCGCCCGGCGCAGCGATTACCGGGGGCACCGGAAGAGCCGCTGGCTTGTCCGCCGCCTCCAAAGCACTCGTTATGCCCGCCTTGATTTCGGCCAGCGGATCGAGGCTCGCCGAGATCTTCGCGCTTTCGGCGAGCTTTCCCACATCCGCCTTCATATCCTCGATTTCGGCGTCGCGCATCGCCTCCATGAACTGGCCGCGAAACTCGGCCGCCATGCGGCGCAGCTTCGCCACGGCCTGGCCGAGCTGGCGCATGACCCGCGGAAAGTCCTTCGGTCCAATGACGATAAGGGCCACGATCCCAATGATGATGAGCTTGCCCGGTTCAAAATCAAACATGGGAAATCATCGTTGAAAGCGCGCCGGCAAACTCAGGGACACCGGCGAATTGCAAGGGCTGTTCAGGCATCAATGTCTCTGTCGCGGCGGCGCAAAGTCGTGGCTGGAACACCTCAGCCAAGCTTGCGCGTCTCGGGAATCTTGTCCGCCTCGGCGGCGGTTTGATGATCGATGGCGCGCACCGGCGGCTCGCCCGGCCGCTGAACCACGGGCTTTTCATCGTCTTCCGCGAGGCCTTTCTTGAACGATTTGATGCCCTTCGCAACGTCCCCCATGATGTCGGAAATTTTGCCCTTGCCGCCAAAAACGATCAGCACGACGGCCCCGACAATGATCCAATGCCAGATCGATAGACCGCCCATGGCGTAAACCTCCAATTTGCGTTTGCGATGACAGAAAGCCGTTCGCCGTCGCGAAAACCTAGGCTTTCGAGAGCGCAAAAACAAGAAGGCCGGACGCCATTCTCGATGTTTAAGAGCGGCCCAGCAGAACTGATTTCACCACGGCAAGAAAGGCGCGCGGCCGAGGACAAGATTTGCGGTGCCGGTTACGGCCCGTGCTCCTCGGGCGCGGGCACGGAGTCGTCTGCTCATGCGGCGTCGCCGCTTGTGGTGCGGACGGCGTGGGCGTTTCGTCCTCGAGCGGATCCTCGTCTTCGGCGAGTTCCGCCCCGTCGCTCGGCTGCGGGATCCCAAAACCTTGCGGCAGGCGGCCGTCAAAAAGGCCCGCTCCCTTGAGTTCCTCAAGACCCGGAAGGTCGCCGATCGCCTCAAGGCCGAAATGAAAGAGAAAGGCGTCCGTCGTCCCATAGGTGACCGGACGGCCCGGCGCGCGCCGGCGGCCGCGCAAACGGACCCAGCCGGTTTCGAGCAAGAGATCAAGCGTTCCCTTGGAGATCGCGACGCCGCGAATATCCTCGATTTCGGCGCGCGTCACGGGCTGGTGATAAGCGACGATCGCCAGCGTCTCAAGCGCCGCCCGGGAAAGCCGCTTGGCTTCGCCCTCCCCCGTCGTGAGGAGCCAGGCAAGATCGGCCGCGGTCCGGAACATCCATTTGCCGCCGGCCCGCGCAAGATGAACGCCGCGCGACGCATATTCGGCCCTTAGCGCCTCGAGCACCGTGCTGGCCGCGACGCCGCGCGGCATCCGCTTCGCGATGTCCTTCTCGTCCATGGGTTCGGCGGCGGCGAACAGCAAAGCTTCGGCGATCCGCATGGCCTCGGCCAGGCCGTCCTCCCGCGCAGCCGGCTGGGTTTGATCGATTTGAGCAAATAGTTGCGCGATTTCAGCCAAGGTCAAATCCCTTTCGTCGGCTCGCCTCGGCGGCGGCTCAGCCGCCAACCCCATGCGGAAAACGCTCCGCGGGCGGCGATTTGCGCTTGATCCAGAGCGGCGCGAAAGCTTCGTCCTGACGGAGCGATATTGCGCCTTCCCTGGCCATTTCAAGCGAGGCGGACAGCGTCGAAGCTCGGACCGTGCGGCGCACCTCGGGCGTCGTGCAAAAAGCAACGAGATAAGTGTCGAGCACCGTCCAATCAAGCGCCCGCCCGGCGAGTTTTTCGAGTTCGCCACGCGCATGGGCGAGCGACCAGACAAAGCGCTGCTTGAGGGCAACCCGCGTCAAAACTTGTTTCTGACGCCGATGGGCATAAGCCGACAGCAACTCATAGAGGCTCACCCGCCATTGCGGGGCGCCCGCTGCGACAATCGCCTCCGGCTGCCCCCGCAAAAACACATCGCGGCCAAGGCGCGGCCGGTTCACGAGTGCTTCAGCGGCGGCGCGAATCGCCTCGAGGCGGCGCAGTCTGAGCTGCAACGCTTCGCCCAGTTCGGCACCTTCGGGGCCTTGATCTTTGGCGGCTTGCGGCAGCAAAAGGCGCGACTTCAAATAGGCGAGCCACGCCGCCATGACCAGATAATCGGCCGCAAGTTCGAGCCGCAAGCGGCGCGCCGCGGCGATGAATTCGAGATATTGCTCAACGAGGGCCAAAACGGAAATCTTGCCGAGATCCACTTTCTGGCGGCGCGCGAGGTCAAGCAAGAGATCGAGCGGGCCTTCAAAACCCTCGACATCGACGACGAAGGAGCCTTCGTCCCTGGCCTCCGCGTCCTTTTGATCGAAAGGCAAATCCAATGAATGGCGCTCCCCGTCTGGACCCTGCGGAACCGGCCTCGAACTTTGCCTTGGCTCGGCCGCCACCGCAAGCTCCAGTATGAACCCTCGGCTTCCATCCACAGAATATGGACGTGACCGGCGATCCGAAATCGCCGCCGGTCATCTTAATGTCAGTTCTTGGCAACGAAGCACTTGCCGCCGCCGCTTTGAACTTTCTGGCACAGAGCCGTGGCTTCGTCGCGCGAGGCCAAACCGCTGACCCGGACACGATACACAGGCTTGCCGCCAACCTCGGCCTTGTGGATCGAGGGGTGGAAACCCGCCAATTCCGCGCCAAACTTTTTCATGAGCCGAACCTGAGCGTCGCGTGCCTCCTGTTCCGTCGCCGGAGCGGCGAGCTGCACGGCGAAAGAGCCTAGCGCCGCTGGAGCGGCCGCGGCCTCGTTGGTTGCTTGCTCGGGTGCTTGGCTCTGAGCGTCGGCGACCTGCACAGGCTTTACCTTAGCGGCAATCGTGGTCCGCGCCGCCTGAGCATTGGCGTTTTGCGAACCCGCTGGCTTTGGCGTCGTCACCACGCGCGCCGTCGATTTGGGGGTCGCCGCCTTGGCCGGCGAGGCCGCGGAGGGGTGGCCCGCTGCCATCGCGGGCGCCGCCATTTGCGGCGGCACGTCATTCGGCACGACGGTGCCATCGGGCCGGACTGTAACCGTTTTAACCTTTTTCGGTTCGATCAACGCCGCGATGCCGTCGGACGAAGTTTGCGGCTGAGCCTGGACGACGGGCGGCGGCGGCACCGGAACGTTCGCAGCCCCGCTGGGCAGACCGGCGACGGCGGTCGGTTCGGCTTGCCCCTGGTGCCCTATGCCCTCCGCTGGCGCCGACAAATCGGCGGGCTGTTCAATGTTATTGACGGCGGCGACCGGCGCCTGCTGCGGCGCCCCGCCGAGGACGGAGGCGTCGCGATCCGCAACTTCGGTGCTGGCCACTGTCTGGGGCTGTATCTTGGCTGGCCCATCGGCAGCTTTGATTGTTGCAATCTCAGTTGGGTTGGAAACCGCGCCCTTAAAGGCAAAACTGGCGCCAATGCCGGCGACACCAGCGAAGATCACCGCCGCCATGACATAGAGGGGCCGGCGCGACCGGATTTCCTCATAGGCGATGTCGGTTTCTTCGGACATCTCGGCATCCGCGTAGGGCCAGTGCCCTTCGCCTTCCTGCGGGTAGCTCTCCGCTTCGCCGGTTGCGAAATGGCCATTGGCGCCATCCGTCCGGGCGGCGCCGAGCAGGCCCGCTTCGATGGCCGCGAAATCGCCGCCGATGAGCGGCTGCCGCGCGCTTTGCAGCTTACCGTCGCCGCGATCCTGGTCATTCCGAAAAGAGCCCGAAGGCCGCCGGCTCAGCGGTTCAAACATGGTCTTATAAGGATCCTCTTCCTCGCCGGCGAAACCGCGGGCGAGTTCCGCAAGCGGATCATCGTCCCTATGGCTCGCGGCGACCGGCTTGCGCAAACGCCTCTCAAACTCTTCCAGATCGATCATCGGCCGCCGCTTTACTATTGGCTCGCTCATCTTACTCACCCTCCTGTCGCGACTTCGGGGCGGACCAACCCGCCGATCCGCATCATTACCATCGCGCATCCCACGCTGGGTCGTGTTTACTTGCTCCAAACGCCTTCACCGGCGGGCGTCAACTCTTTCACCGCTCAAACCGCTCTGCCGAGCGGCCAGAGCCGGCCTTCATTGAATATTGGTCGTTGAACTTTATCGGCGCATCATTTTCCGCATTCAGGATCCCATTCGCGCCTCGATCCAATTCACGACATGCCACCGCGCCGCTTTGCCTGACCCGCCGCGACGGCGGGCAGTGCGATAGACCGTAGGCGGCACAATGCCGTGGCGGCATGGAGGCGGGAATTTTACCGCATCTCCTCGGGTGCATGCACCCCTAAAATTCCAAGCCCGGACGCGAGAACCGTCGCGATGGCCGTTACCAAAGCCAGTCTAGCAATTGATAAATCTCTACGCTCTTCATTAAGAAAACGTAATTGTGGCCGATCTTTGCCGCGCGTCCAATGGGAATGCAAGTTGGCGGCCAAATCGTGCAAATAAAAAGCGATCCTGTGCGGTTCATGGTTCAGAGCGGCGGCTTCGACAATCCGGGGAAATTGCGCAATCAGCTTGATCAGCGAAATTTCGCCTTCGTCTTGCAAGAGGCCAAAGTCTGCCACGGCCAGAGCCTTTGTTGAAGTATCACTTTCAGAAATTATTGTAAGTGCCTGTCGTAACACAGATTTTGCTCTTGCATGAGCATATTGGACATAAAACACCGGATTGTCCTTGGATTGTTCGATCACTTTACTCAAGTCGAACTCCAAGGCCGCGTCGTTCTTGCGAAAAAGCATCATGAAACGAACCGCGTCGACGCCCACTTCATCGACGACATCGCGCAAGGTGATGAAATCCCCGGATCGTTTCGACATTTTCACGGGCTCGCCGTGGCGCATCAAGCGCACCAATTGGCAGAGCTTGACGTCGAGGTCGACCCGGCCTTCCGAGAGAGCTTTGACGGCGGCGCGCATGCGCTTGACATAGCCGCCATGGTCCGCTCCCCAAATGTCGATCATCAGCGCATAGCCACGGTCGATTTTGGTCTTGTGATAGGCGATATCGGACGCGAAATAGGTGTAGGATCCGTCAGATTTTAAAAGCGGCCGGTCGACGTCATCGCCAAATTCCGTCGATTTGAACAACGTCTGCTCGCGATCCTCCCAGTCCTCGATGGGCTGACCTTTCGGCGGCGGCAGGCGGCCTTCATAGACGAGACCACGCCGCCGCAGTTCGGCGATCGCGCCGGCCACCAAATCGCCGCCGCCGCCGAGGGTGAGCGAACGCTCCGAGAAAAACACTTCATGCTCGATGTTCAGGCATCTGAGATCGGCCCTGATCGTCGCCATCATCGCCTCAATCGCGACGGCGCGCACCTCATCGAGCCATTCGCTTTCCGGCCGTCCGAGCAAAGGGCGGCCATATTTTTCCGCAAGCGTGACGCCGATGCTTTTTAGGTAGTCGCCAGGGTAAAGCCCCTCGGGGATGTCGCCGATGGCCTCGCCCAGCGCCTCGCGGTAGCGCAGATACGCGGAACGGGCCAGAACATCGACTTGGGCGCCCGCGTCATTGATGTAATATTCGCGGGTGACCTCGTGACCAACGAACGCCAAGAGATTGGCAAGCGCGTCGCCGAAGACGGCGCCGCGCCCATGGCCGACATGCATGGGACCGGTCGGGTTCGCCGAGACATATTCGACATTGATCTTAAGGGACTTTCCGCTGCCCTGGGGCGGCCGGCCAAACTGCGGCCCCTGTTCGAGAGCGGCGCGCAGAACCGACGCAAACACCTCCGGCTTCACAAGGATGTTGATGAAGCCCGGTCCCGCCACTTCGGCGGACGCAACGCGCGGATCATCGGCCAAGGCTACGGCGATCTCAACGGCGAGCTGGCGCGGATTGGCGAAGGCGGAGGGCGCTTCTTTCGCATAAACCATCGCCGCATTGGTGGCGAGGTCGCCATGCGAGGGGTCGCGCGGCGGCTCGACGATGAACCGGCCAAGGTCAAGAGCTGCCGGCAAGCGGCCCGCCGCGGCAATTTTCTGCAGAATCGAAGCGATCAGGCCGTGGAACTCGGCAAAAAGGTTCATTGCTCACCAAATGGAAAGGAACGCGAAGGAGGGTGCCGGCAGGGCCACCGCGTGGCGCGGAAAATCCTATAAAACAAGGGTTTAATCCGCCTCCTGGGCGTCTACGGTTAACCGCAAATTCGGCGTCTTGTCAAAAAGCCGGCGATGTTCGGCGATCGCGTATAGATCCGTCATCCCTGCCATATAATCGCAAACGAGCCGCGCCCGGCGCATTTCGTCGGCGCCGCTCTTCGCCGCCGCCCGCGCCCATTCGGCGGGCATCAGTTCCGGCGCCCCAAAAAACTTTGCAAAAAGATCGCGGATGATAAAGTCCGCCTGGTCACGAATACGGATCAGCCGCTGATGCCGGTACATGTTGGTGAACAGAAACAGCGAGATCGACCTGCCGGTCCGCGCCATGATCTCGGAAAAGCCGATGAGCGGCGCGCCATACGCCCGCACGTCTTCGACGCTCGCAGCGCCGCAGGAAGCGATCCGGCGCCGGCTCTCCGCGATGGCATCCTCGATAAAGATGGTAATGAGACGGCGCACCAGCTCATGTATGGCGCGCACGAGCTCAAGGCCAGGATAGAGCGCGGCGATCTCGCCGCCAAGGTCACGTAGAAAATCGACCTCGCCCATTTGGGCAAAGTCGATGAGACCCGAGCGCAAGCCATCGTCGATATCATGCGCATTATAAGCAATGCCGTCGGCAAGCGCCGCAACCTGGGCCTCGGCGGACGGAAAACGCGCGAGGTCGAGATCCTCAACCTTATTATATTCAAGGATCGCCACGGGAAGTCCGCGCTTGGCATAGCGCGGGGCCACCGTGCCATCGGCCTGCAAGAGCGGGCCGTTATGTTTCACAAGCCCTTCCAAGGTTTCCCATGTTAAATTCAGTCCATCGAAGGCCGCGTAGCGGCGTTCGAGCTTGGTGACGATTCGCAGCGTCTGGGCATTGTGATCGAAGCCGCCGTAGGGCGTCATGACGTCGTCGAGCACATCCTCGCCAGTGTGCCCGAACGGGGTGTGGCCGAGATCATGGGCGAGCGCGAGCGCCTCGGCGAGATCGTCGTCGAGGCCGAGCGCCCGGGCCAACGATCGCGCAATCTGACCGACTTCAAGCGAATGGGTGAGCCTCGTGCGGAAATGGTCGCCCTCATGCGGGACAAAGACTTGGGTTTTATGAGCAAGCCGGCGGAAGGCCGCGCAATGAATGACACGGTCACGGTCACGCTGAAATTCCGAGCGCGAGGGCGAGGCCGGCTCCGCCACCAGCCGGCCCCGGCTTCGCGCGGGATCCGTCGCATAAGGTGCCCGCGCGGAAGCCAAGGCGAAAGTGGGTGAGCAGACTGGCATGAAATTTGGTTGATCCGTGCCCGATCAGTTGCGGCTGTGCGCTTTGCGACATAGTTTCTATGCGAACCGGAGGCAATTGCCTCATACCGACATTATCTCTTTGTCGAAATCTCTGTCCAAGCGTCCTTCGAGGTGTTCAAAATGAGCGAAACCACGGCCGAATGTCCAGTCGAACTCACCGAAAAAGCGGCACGGCGCATCGCCGAGATTTTGAAGGGCGAGCCGGCAGGTTCGTTTTTGCGCATCGGCGTTGATGGCGGCGGCTGTTCGGGATTTACCTACACCTATAATCTCACCACCGAACAAGCCTCCGATGATCTCGTGATCAAGCGGGATGGTGCGATGGTCGTGATCAATTCGATCTCGCTCGACATCCTGCGGGGATCAAAAATCGACTTCAGCGACGATCTCATGGGCCGAATGTTCAAAATCGTCAATCCGGCGGCGACGGCGTCCTGCGGCTGCGGATCGAGCTTCGCCGTTTAGAGCGTGATCCGTTCAGGATCAGGCTCTAGAATCTTTGATGACGCATGATCTTTTTCGCGAAACCGGTTCCCACTTTCGCGGATCATGGCGCTCCATCCTTTCGAATTGCCCAAAGAAGATCCGCCCGCCAACGCGGTGGGCGCGAGACTTGCCTTGCCCCGCCGCCAGTTATATACCGCTTGTAAATAACGATAAAAGGCGGCCGCAAAGGCAGGTTTATCCTCCGGCCAAGAGAGTTTGGCATAAGGCCGCCATTCCGCTCATCCCGCTGCGTTGGTCCGGGGAGGAGCGCCGGAGCCCGAACAAAGGGGATGCGGTATGATAATCGAGGCGACGCGGCGCTGGTTCACCGGCCGGGTGCTCGCCGCTGCTGTTGCGGCAGCCCTGTTCACGCCCGTTGCCGGAAAAGCCGAGACGCCCGCGGTCACGCCTGGAACGGCGGCGGACAAGCCCGTTGTCGTCTTTGCGGCGGCGAGCTTGAAGACGGCGCTCGACGCGGTCGCTGCGGCCTGGAAGACCAATAGCGGCAAAACCGCCACGATCGTTTACGCCTCCTCGGGCGTCCTTGCAAAACAGATCGAACAGGGCGCGCCCGCCGATATTTTCATCTCCGCCGATCTCAAATGGATGGATTACCTCGAAAAAGCCAAGCTAATCCGCGCCGAAACACGAAGGAAGCTTCTTGGCAATAAGCTTGTCCTTGTCGAGCCGAGCGACGCCGATACCAAGCTTGAGATCGGCAAGGGCTTCGATCTCGCCGGCGCCGCGGGCGATGGCAAAATCGCGGTCTGCACCCTCGACTCCTGCCCAGGCGGCATCTACGCGAAGGAAGCGCTCACATCGCTCGGGGTCTTCGCGAGTGTCGAACCCAAGCTTGCGCAGGCCGACAATATTCGCAATGCCCTAAACCTCGTCGCGCGCGGCGAGGCCAAATTCGGCATCGTCTATGCCACCGATGCCAAGGCCGAGCCCAAGGTAAAGCAGGTTGGCACCTTTCCCGATTCGAGCCATAGCCCGATCGTCTATCCGATGGCTCTCGTCGAGGCGTCCGCCAATCCAGACGCGGCCTTTTTTCTGAGCTATTTAAAGTCCCAGGCGGCGACCAAGATTTTTATTGGGCAAGGTTTCGAAATCTTGCCGAAGTGATCTTCGCCCTCTTCGCGCAAACCCTAGGCTTGCCTGCGATCACTGCGCCGGCGCCAGGATTCCCCCCGGCAAGGGCTGTTTGACGCCCGTGGTCAGTGGAAAGGTGATCGGCAGATTTTTTAATCTGCGCACCGCGAGATAAGCGAAGGCTTGCGCTTCCATCGCGTCAGCCGACCAGCCGAAGGCTTCGGCCGCAACGGCAGGGCATGGCAGGCGGTTCGCCAATTCCCGCATCAAGCTTTTGTTGCGGGCGCCGCCGCCGCACACAATGGCCACCGACGGCGTGGACGGCAAATGCGGCAGCACGCTCGCGAGGCCTGCCGCGGTGAAGGCGGTCAGCGTCGCCGCCGCGTCTTCGGTTGCGAGCCGCTCGACCGGGCCGGCGGAAAACTCATTGCGGTCGAGCGATTTCGGCGGCGGGGCCGCGAAAAAAGGATGCGCGAGAAGTTCATCCAAAGCCGTCTGATCGACCTTGCCTTGCGCCGCCATCGCGCCGTCCTGGTCGAAGGCAAGGCTGAGGCGAGCGCGCAGCAAATCATCGAGAAGCGCATTGCCTGGTCCTGTATCGCAGGCAATCGGCTCTCTGCCCGGCGCGATAAAACTCAAATTGGCGACGCCGCCAATGTTGATCACCGCGACCGGCACCGCAAAACCCGCCGCCGCCGCCAGCGCGCGATGAAACACAGGCACCAGCGGCGCTCCCTGACCGCCCTCCGCGACATCGGCCGCACGGAAGTCAAACGCCACCTTGATACCAAGCTTCCCGGCAAGCCCCGCGCCATCGCCGATCTGCACGGTGAGACGGCGCGCGGGCCGGTGCACAACGGTCTGCCCATGAAAGCCAATGAGGTCGATTGCCGCCCGGCTGATCGATTCCGTTGCGAGAAAATCCTCGACCGCTTGCGCATGGCGCTCCGTGATCATGGCCTCGGCCTTTGCCAGGACGCCGGGCCGAGCATTGCGGTCTTCGAGCGCCGCCGCCGCCCCGGCCGCGCTACGCAGCAAAGCCCTGTCCGTCTCGACATAGGGGTAAGATCGCGAAGGGCCAAGCGCGACCCTGTCTTCGCCGTCGGTCTCGATCAGGGCGACGTCAACGCCGTCCATCGAGGTGCCGCTCATGAGACCGATCGCCCGGAATGTTTGAATAGGCTCTCTCCCCTGGATCATTGAAAAGGTTAACTTTGCATGATTTGCTTATCAGCCGCAACGCCCGGCGCCCGCCAAAAAGATGTGACAGCAATAGGAATGCCGCCCGGCGCCTCGCATGAATGAGCGGCGTGTTGCATTGCCGCGCCCTTCCCCCTAAATCTCACGGCTTCCCAATTCCGAGGGGGATCGCGCCCCCTTATTGCCCGGGCGCGATTCCTTTTGCACAAAGGCTTCCCGTGACCGGCGATTTCCGTCCTCAATCCGACTTTCTGAACGTGCTCTCCGAGCGCGGCTTTTTGCAGCAATGCTCCGATCTCGCGGGCCTCGATCACATCGCCAAGAGTGGCGAGCTCATCGCCTATATCGGCTTTGATTGCACCGCGGCTTCGCTCCACGCCGGCTCCCTCGTGCAAATCATGCTGTTGCGCTGTCTGCAAAAGACCGGCGGCAAGCCGATCGCTTTGATGGGGGGCGGCACGACGCGGGTCGGCGATCCTTCCGGCAAGGACGCGAGCCGCCAATTGCTGCCGCTTGAGGCGATCGCCGCCAATCAAGAGGGGATCAAACGGGTCTTCGCCAAATTCCTGAACTTCGGCGAGGGCGAGCATGACGCAATCATGCAAGACAATGCGGACTGGCTCTCAGCGCTCAACTATATTGATTTTCTGCGCGACACCGGCCGCCACTTCTCGGTCAACCGCATGTTGGCGATGGATTCGGTGAAACTGCGGCTCGAACGCGATCAGGAACTGTCCTTCCTCGAATTCAACTATATGTGCCTTCAGGCCTATGATTTTGTCGAGCTTTGCAAGCGCCACAGCTGCGTCTTGCAAATGGGCGGGTCGGATCAATGGGGCAATATCGTCACCGGAATCGATCTCGGCCGCCGGATGGGAACGCGCCAGCTTTACGGCTTGACCTCGCCGCTGCTCACGACCGCGTCGGGCGCCAAAATGGGCAAGACGGCGCAGGGCGCGGTGTGGCTTGACGAGAACATGCTTCCGATTTTCGAATATTGGCAATATTGGCGCAATTGCGAGGATCAGGATACCGGGCGGTTTTTAAAGCTCTTCACCGAATTGCCACTTGATGAGATTTCCCGGCTCGAAGCGCTGGGCGGCGCGGAAATCAACGAGGCGAAGAAAATCCTCGCCACCGAAGCCACCGCCATGGTGCATGGGCGGGAGAAGGCACGAGAAGCGGAGGAGACGGCGCGAAAAACCTTCGAGGAAGATGCCTTGGCTGAAAATCTTCCGGGCATCGAAATCGGCGTCGCCGAGATCGAAGCAGGTCTCGGGGTGCTCGCCGCTTTCGTCAAAGCGGGGCTCGTCGCTTCGACCAGCGAGGCACGCCGTCAAATCAAAGGCGGCGGCCTGAAGGTCAACGATCAAACCGTCACGGACGAGCGCGCTGTGATCGGCTGGCAGGATGTTGCCGAGGGGGTCGTAAAGCTGTCGCTCGGGAAAAAGCGGCATATTCTCTTGAAGATTACATAGTTAGAGACTCGCCGATGACTGAGCGGAAAGTCTCGTTCTCGAACATCTCCGGCACATCCGGGGGAGGCGTGGATCGTATCGAATAGAGGCTCGATGATTTGAGAACCGGCGCCGGACATCCAAATCAGCTTGCGGAGCATCCAGACCGCTTTGATCATCTCGCAACCGCATCACCCGCATCGAGGAGCGCCTCGATCTGACAGATGCCGGGTAATCGGAATTCTCGTCACTGCGGGCGCATGGGGTCGAGATCGGTGACACCAAAAATCTGCCGGAAAATTCCCGGCGCGATCGCCGACAGAGGATTGATGTTGAGGGTTGGCGCGCTCGCCAGACCGCTGATCCTATAATTCACGCCGAACAAACCTTCGTTCGAGCCGCCCGCGAGGATATAGCCAAACACAGGGATCTTCGCGAATAAATTGTTGAAGGCATAAACGGGAACGAAGGTGCCGCTCATGTCGACTTGGTCGTGCGTGTAATCGAGGCTACCTTCGACCGTGAGGCCAATGGCTTCGCCATGCATGGTTCCGTCACTGAGATCGAGGCGGCTGCCATTACGACGGAAACGCACCTGCAATTTGTTGAATGCAATCACATTGGCGTCGATCTTTTTGTGGCCCTCACGGTCAACCGGAGGGGCGCCTTCGACCACGAGCCTGCGCAAGGCGGGTTCATCACGGATGACGAAATCGTCGATCACAAGGACACCAGCGAGCGTATCAGGTGCGACGCGCATGCCGACGGTCAGCCGGCCGCCGTCCATGTGCTTATAGAGGTCGAGGAATGACAGAAGCGAACCCCCATCCTCGGTGACAAGATTGAGTTTCGGCATTCCGCCGCCGCCGCCGCCGCCGGTGAGATTGCACGATATTTGCTGGGCTCCGAACGTGCCGGAAAAGCTGAACTGCTGCAGCTGGTCACCGCGCTTCGCATATTTCAAATCGAGCCCGCTGATGATTTCCTTGTTGTAGCCGCTGAGAAGAGCCGATCTTACATCGAACGCGATCTCTTTGACCGGGGCCGGGGTCGGGCGGGCCGGGATAGCGTCCTTGCGCTCTTCGCTCGTGTCCGCCGCGGCGCCGCCGTGATCAGGAGAGTTGAAAAGCAATGATTTCAAGAATGGCCTTGCGTCGATCGCGGTGGCCTGCACGACAAATTTCATGGTCTCGCCGGCCCTCGTCACGTCGATTTTCATATCGTCGCCCGGCGACAACTTGACCTGCGGAAACCTTGCAGCGATGAGCGAAAAATCCTTGCCGAGGTCCGCATTGCCCCGCGCTTGAATGGTTCCGGCATCAAGCACGATTTGATCGAGCGACGCTCCCGTGTCATTCACGACCAGTCCGAAGGTCGCCTTTCCCGGCCGCCCGGCGGGTTTTGAAACGCCGGAAATCTCGATCACAGCGCCGGTCAAATCGAGTTCGACCCGCGCCTTCGGTTTTTCTCCGGTGCCGATCGGAGCGGTAATTTTGGTGCCGATGGGGCCGCTCACGCCGGGGAAGGAACCCAAACCTTGCCGCGCGCGGGCGGCATCGTCCAAGATCATAGAAATCGAAGCTTCGGCAGGCTTGTCACTCGCTTTCGCCATGGCAATGGTGACCGGAACGCCGAACATCATGCCCTGTCCGCTCGTTCTCAAACCGGCGGGATCCACGACAACGTTCAGTGTCGCGGCGTCAAGCTTCTCATTGCCGATCAACTTCTCGGCGGTGAAATCGGTGACGGCCGCATTGATCTTAAGCGTTGTGTCCCCCGGGCTCGGATTCGGGCCGAGTTTCATGTCGATTTCGAGAGTGCCATCGGCTTGGCCGCGCAAGGTCGCGGGATCGAGCGGAAGGCGGGCATAGGGCTTTAAGCCGTCATATGACAGAAGCTCTCCAATCGCCTCGACGGTGCTCGTGACCTTGCCCTCCGCCACGGCGGGCGCCGGTTGCACCCCGGTGTCGGGAATGCGGAAGCTTCCGTCAGACAGGGTCAACATGTGGCCATCGCCGGCATCGACCTCGGCCTTCGCCACAGCGAAGGTTGCAGTCCGGCCGGTGATATGGCCGACCCCTTTGATGCCGCGCAAAGGAGGCACGCCACGCAGAAACTCGAGGCTCGCATTCGTGATCGTGAAATCGACCGCGGATTTTTCATCGGGAGGCGCGTGACCCGCCCACATCGTCCGCAAATCGGCGGCATCGAAATCAATCTGCATCGTGCCCTTCTCCACCGTTCCGTCATGGGTGCGGGACAATAGATAGGTCTTGACGGGCGGCGAGAGAAAGGAGGGCCACAGGCGCATGACGGCACTGACCGGCATCGGCGAGATCGAAGCGCCAAGCCGAATGTGGGGTCCATTGATCCAATCGATCGCTCCGGCCATGGCGAAGCCGCATTGCGGACCGCTGAACGAAAACCGGTCGATGGCGAATTTCTTTTCTGCCAGAAAAAGCCGCGCCGCCAGGCTGAGGTGATCGATCACGACGGGCTGTTCGCCGGGCCGCTCTGGACCCGCCACGCCAGGTTCGGCATTGATAAGCCCAATCGACCACGGATCGCCCTCGTGAACCGGCGGCGTCACCGACCCCGAAATCGCGAAATGTGTCGCGCCCGCCGAAAGCCGCGAGTGATCGATGACGATGCGCCGCGCCGCGGAGTTCCAATGGAATCCGCCATTGATGCCGTCGACCATCATGGGTTCGTCGTTGGGATTGTCGAACCGCAGATAGCCCGCCCCAAGATCGAATTGGCCAGCGGCCTCGGCAAGCGTCCCATCGCCTTGCAAACGAACGCTGAGATTGCCAGAGAGCGGCATATCGAAATCGGCGCCGATTGTACGGGAGCCGGTCGCAAGCAAAACTTCATCAAGGGACAGATCGACGACAGAAATCTTGAGCCCGCGTTCGGCGCCAGGCTTCCCTTCGGCAACCCCGGAAGCCGACCAGCGGCCATTCGGTCCCTCGACGGAAAGGTTGAACCTCGTGGAATCGGCGTATTTATCGAAGGCGAGATTGACGCCGTTGAAGACCAGCGTTTGATCCGCCGTCTGGTCATCGACGATGATTTTGCCGCGTGTGATACCGATTCGATCGATCGCCGCGGCGGGACTTGCCGGATTGGTCAAAGTGTCGATAACGAGCCGGATCGACGCCGCCAACTGCTTAACGAGCAAAGCGCGTGGCGGTTTTGTCGGCGATGCGGGGGCGAGGGCTTCGCTTGCCGCTCTGGCGGGAGAACCGTCCGCCGCGAGCGCCGAGGCAAGCGGCGGCGTAAGCGCCACCTCGTCCCCCGCGTTGGACGAAAGCGGCAAAGCGACCGACCCGTCGGGCCGTAACGCCAAATGCACTTCGACATCGAAGATTTCGAGCCGCTTCGGCGTCACGCGTCCGAGAATGAGCGCAAAAGGATCAACCGACACTTCGGCGCGCGGGGCGGTCAAGACCGTGTGACCGGAACGCTCCTTAATCGACAATTCGTCAATGCTCAGCGCCGGCGGCGCATAGCCATTCTTGACGATCGCGGTTTGCCCGAAGCTGAATTCATAGCCGCGGCCGAAACGCTCGTCGAGCGCCTTGGCGATTTGCGGTCCGAGGCCATAGATCGAAACCGGCCCAATCGCGAGGCGGGCCACGAAAAACCCGCCGCCAATGAGCGCTAGAAAAGCCAATCCCAGTACGAGCTTGCAGGTGGACCAGGCAAACCGCGCCGCGCCGCGCCCTCGGCCATCTCTTACCTTGCAAGAAGCTACCTTGCAAGAAGCGACAATCGCCGTCCTCGTTGGCCAGTGCAGCCACTTTCCCAGCCAAGCGCGCAACCCAGCCGGATTTTCCTCACCATGTCCGACCAACCGTTCGCGGCCTTTCAAAATCAAGCTGAAGCTAGAAAATTTGACTCCATGCGCCTATACGCACCTTACCGGATATCATCGAAGTACACTCTAACGAAAAGACATAGGTCGCAAAGTGGCAAAGGGCTGGACGTGCCTATCGCCGTTCGGCCATCGCCGTTCAATGTGACGAAAGGAAGGCCCATGACAAAAACCTCGTCGAAGGAACAGTCCGAAAACGCAAACAAGAATTCGAGCCCTAACTTGGCCGGAACTGCGCGCAAAGCCTTGGCGCCGGGAGATAAAGCTCCGGATTTCGAGCTGCCGGACGATGCGGGAGCCAAAATTTCGCTCGCAAGCTTTGCTGGCCACAAGCTTGTCCTTTATTTCTATCCTAAGGACGATACCTCCGGCTGCACCAAGGAGGCAATCGACTTTAACGGCTTGCGGGGCGAATTCAAAAAAGCCGGCGCGGCCATCCTTGGCGTGTCGCCGGATTCGGTGGCAAGCCATGCAAAGTTCAAGACCAAGCACAAGCTCGACATCGCCCTCGCGGCCGATGAGTCGAAGACCATGCTCGAAGCCTATGGCGTATGGGTCGAAAAAAGCATGTATGGCCGGAAATATATGGGGGTCGCGCGCACAACATTTCTCATCGGCAAGGATGGCCGCATCGCAGCTCTTTGGAACAAAGTGAAAGTCCCCGGTCACGCCGAGGCGGTGCTTGCGGCAGTCAAGGCGCTTTGACGCCCAAGCCCAAGAAGAGGAGCACGCCAGCCAGAAACATCGCCACGGAAACGGGGAGGTGGACGGACGAAACGCCGCTGTGCTAGATTTGCCATGGCGGTGAGAGATTCGTGAAATGCGCGATAGAACGCAGGGGGCCGCCCGGCATGCCATTTGGTTCGGGCTATAATGCGCAAGTCATTGCTCCGCCTGCAGCTCTCCTGGCCGGAGCTCTGCTCGCCGGGTTTATTCTCGATTTTATATGGCCAATAGGCTTCGTGCCGGCGGGATATAGCTTGCCGGTCGGCTTTGCCCTGATTTTTGTCGCGGTCAACCTCATGACTTTCGCGGCAAGGGAGATGATCAGGATCAAAACCACCCTATCCATGCAGACACCGGCGACCGACCTTGCAACGGAGAACGCCTTTGCGTGGAGCCGCAATCCGATCTATCTCGGCATGGTCTTGCTGTGCGGCGGCGTTGCGGTTTTCACCAATTCCTTGTGGACTCTTTTACTCACCTTGGCCCTTGCGGTGGTCCTGCAAAAAGGCGTCATCGAACCCGAAGAAGCCTATCTCGAACGCCGATTCGGGCAGAGATATTTGGCCTACAAAGCCCGCGTCCGGCGCTGGATCTGAAGGCCGAGAGAGACCTGAGCGCTTTACGTCGAAGCGATCGGGGTTGAGCGCCCCGCGGGGGCGCGCGAAAAAGGAGAGACCGTGCAGGATAAGCCTTCCGGTGGACCCGACGTCATCGCCCTGCCCCCTTTGATTTTGGCCGCGGCGGTTGCGCTCGGATTGATTTTAAATTTTTTCTGGCGCGCGAAAATCTTGGCCCCCGCCGTGGCCGTCCCGCTGGGCGTTCTCATTGTTCTTGGCGCCGTCGCCATTGGAGTCTTGGCCGTGCGGGAGATGCGCGCGGCGAACACGCCCCTTCATGTCCGCAAAGCCCCGACCCGGATCGTCACCTCGGGGATCTTTCAGAAAAGCCGCAATCCCGTTTATCTTGGCATGGTTTTGCTCTGCGCCGGCATCGCTTTTCTTGCGGATTCGCTCTGGCTTCTCGGTCTCGTTCCGCTGCTCGCGGCTGTCCTGCAAAAAGGCGTGATCGAACGGGAAGAAGCCTATCTCGAACGAAATTTTGGCGAGGACTATCTGCGCTATAAAGCCAAGGTCCGCCGCTGGCTATAGAGCACAAGCTTGCGCCTGTTCATTATATCTCCTCGACGCAAGAGCCCGGGATGATTTTCAACATCAAGGCGCGTTGTCCGATGGAAGCGAACATCGCCCGGTCGGCGCCGGTGAGCCAGATCTGCCCGTCCAAGCTCTCCAGCGCTTCAAAGAGCGCGTCGCGCCGGAGCGGATCGAAATGGGCGGCGATCTCATCGAGGAGGACAAGCGGCGGCAAACCGCTCATCGCCGCAACGAGGCGCGCATGGGCCAGAACCAGGCCGGCAAGGAGCGCCTTTTGCTCGCCTGTCGAGGCCTGCGCCGCCGGGGCCTGTTTTGGGCCGTGCCGCACGCAAAGATCGCTCGCTTGAGGGCCGATCAGGGTTCGCCTGGCCGCGGCATCGCGCGAGCGGTTGTCGCGCAAAAGGCCGCGATAAATATCTTCCGCCTCAATCGCCGGGCGCGTTTCCAGCAAATTCTCGACGTCGCCTTCGACGCTAAGATCGGCCCATGGAAATGGCGAAGCCTTGTCCCGAGTCTTCAGAATAAGAGCCGAAAGGCGCGCTATGGCCTCGATCCGCGCGGCGGCAATCGCAATTGCGAGTTCGGCGGCTTCCTCCTCGATCGCGTCGAGCCAGCCGCGGTCGGCGCCGGGGCCCTCTTCGAGCAATCGGTTGCGGCCACGCAAGGCGCGCTCAAACGCACTTACGCGGCCGCCGTGGTCCGCATCGATGGAGAGCACAAGCCGGTCGAGGAATTGCCGGCGCTCTCCCGCCGGTCCCGCAAAGAGCCCGTCCATCGCGGGCGTCAGCCAGACCACACGGACGTGATCGCAAAAGGCCCGTATGGAAGGGGCGGGCTCGCGGTTGATCCGGTATTTGCGTTGCGCCGGCGCGTCCATGCGCGGCTCGGTGCCGGTCCCAAGCTGGACGCCGCCCAGAGGTGTTTCGAGTTCGGCCGAGACCGCAAAGCCGCCGCAGCCGCCGTTTCGCGCGAGATCGCCGAGTTCCGCCCGGCGCAGCCCGCGGCCCGGCGCCAGCAGCGACAAGGCTTCGAGGAGATTGGTCTTGCCAGCCCCATTCTCTCCCGTCAGCACGACGAGGCGGGCATGAATGGGAAGATCGAGCGCGGCGTAAGAGCGAAAATCGGTCAGGGTGAGCCGCCGCACGCCGGTTTGGGCGAAAGCCGCGGCGGTTTCGCGCCTCACTTGCGCGGGCGCCTCGATAGTGTGTTCGCTCATCGCCAGAAAAGCCTCCGGCGGCCTATGCAAGGCGTCCATAAATTCCCGTGAAACCCTATATTCCCGTGCAATAAGGCTGGCTCAGGCGCCCGCAATCGCCGATGTCCCGGGTCCGGCACCGGCGAGTGAAGCCGCTCGCGCCGAATTATCCTTGGATGGGTTCTTCTTATCGCAAGCAAACAGAGTGCGCTTCAAGCTGAAAGAGGAAGAAAGTGATCATCGAGCCAATGAAACATAGGGGGCCGGAAAGCATGAGCAAAACCGCCCGGTTTCGCGGCATGAAGCAGCAAGGCCAAAAGATCGCGGTCCTCACCGGCTATGACGCGCCGACGGCCAAGGCCGAGGAGGACAGCGGCGTCGATATCATTCTCGTCGGCGACAGCGTCGGCACCAATGTCCTCGGCTACGCCAGCGAAAAAGACGTGACCCTCGCCGACATGTGCCATCATGTGGGCGCTGTCCGCCGCGGCGCGCCGAAAACGACGATCATCGCCGACCTGCCCTTTCAGAGCTACGACACAGCCGAGATCGCGCTCGCGAGTTCCCGCAAGCTGATCGCGGCCGGAGCCGACATTGTGAAATTCGAAGGTCCCCGCCCCGAGATTGTTGAAGCTCTCGCGGGAGCCTCAATCGAGGTCTGCTGCCACTTGGGGCTCGAGCCGCAGCACCATGACGACAAACGCCTCAAGGGGCGCAGGGCCGAAGAAGCCGCGCGGCTGCTGCGCGACGCCATCGCCCTCGATGGTGCCGGGATGGAGATGCTCGTCCTCGAACTCGTGCCCGAGGAGGTCGCCGGCCGCGTGACCCATTCGATCAAAGCGCCGACCATTGGAATTGGCGCTGGACGCCTGACCGACGGACAAGTGCTTGTCATTTCCGATCTGCTCGGCTTCGGCGAGGCAAATTTCCGGCATAACCGGCGCTATCAGGCCATGGGCCGGCTCATGCGGGACGCGGTGAAAGCTTATGTGTCGGACGTCCGCACCAAAAATTTTCCTGCGGAGGAAAATGTGTTTCCCATGGACAAGGATGAACTCGCGATTTTCCTGAAGACATCAGCGTGATCTTTCCGCCGAAAGCATGATCCGCGAAAGTGGGAACCGGTTTTTCGAAAAGATCATGCGTAATCAAAGACTCTAGCCCCCTAGCTTTCCTTTGACGCGCGCGCTGGCTTTGCCGAAATCCATGCGGCCCGCATATTTCGCCTTGAGCGCGCCAACCACGCGGCCCATATCCTTGATCGAGGCGGCGCCCGTCTCGGCGATGGCGGCGGCGATCGCCTGTTCGACCTCGCCCTCGCTCATTTGGCTCGGCAGAAAGCTTTGGATAATGGCGATTTCCTCGCTTTCTTGCGTCACGAGGTCGCTCCGGCCCGCCTTTTCGTAGATCTCAAGAGATTCCTTGCGGCTCTTCACCATCTTTTGGAGAAGTGCCAATATGTCCTCGCCGGACACTTCTTTTCCCTGCCCTCGCGCCTCGATATCCTTGTCCTTGAGCGCGGCCATGATCATGCGGATCGTCTCGACCCGGCGCTTTTCGCCCGCTTTCATGGCCGTCTTGAGCTCGCTCGAAAATTTTTCGCGCATAAACAACTCCTCGCCTATTTGTGGAATTTGACGGCGGCGGCCGGCCGCTTTATCGCAATGCAAGAAATGGATCTAAAGTGAGCATGACACAGGAGCAAGGGCACAATCCGTCCTTTTGGCGGGCGCCGCGCGCGACGGCGCTTCTCGTTCTGGCCGACGGCATGGTGCTGGAGGGGACCGGATTTGGCGCGGCAGGCGCGGCCGTCGGCGAAGTCTGTTTCAATACGGCGATGACGGGCTATGAGGAGATCCTTACCGATCCTTCCTATACGGGCCAGATTATTACATTCACCTTTCCCCACATCGGCAATGTCGGGACCAATGACGAGGATATCGAGACGAGCAATCTCGCGGCAAGCGCCGGGGTTCGCGGCGTCATTGTCCATGCCCCCGTCACCGAGCCATCTAACCACCGGGCCAAGGCTGATTTTAATGCATGGCTCAAGCATCGCGGCATCATCGGTCTTTGCGGCGTCGATACGCGCGCGCTGACCTCGCTCATTCGCGAAAACGGCATGCCCAACGCGGTCATTGCCCATTCACCCAGCGGCGATTTCGACATCGGCGCCTTGCGGGCTATGGCGCGGCAATGGCCAGGTCTCGAAGGCATGGATCTCGTGCCCGACGTCACCGCCGCGCAGCGCTATGACTGGACGGAGGCAGCCTGGCGGCCTGGAGAGGGGTTTCGCAGAGGTGCCGGGACATACAAGGTCGTCGCCATCGACTATGGGATCAAACGCAACATCTTGCGGCTTTTGACGGAAGCCGGCTGCGCGGTCACCGTGGTGCCGGCGCAGACCTCCGCGGAGGCGATCCTCGCAATGCGGCCGGATGGCGTTTTCCTTTCGAACGGCCCGGGCGATCCGGCCGAGACCGGCAAATATGCGGTTCCCGTCATCAGGGATCTCATCGCGCGCAACGTCCCGACCTTCGGCATTTGCCTTGGCCATCAGATGCTGGCGCTGGCGATCGGCGCGAAAACGCACAAAATGCACCAGGGTCATCACGGTGCCAATCATCCGGTGCAGGACTTTACGACCGGCAAGGTCGAGATCGTGTCGATGAATTATGGTTTTGCGGTCGATGCGGCAAGTCTGCCCGCCAATGCGCAAGAAACCCATCGGTCGCTTTTCGATGGTTCAAATTGCGGTCTCGCATTGACCGATCACCCCGCGTTTTCGGTGCAGCACCATCCCGAAGCGTCCCCCGGCCCGCGCGACAGCCATTATCTGTTCGCCCGCTTCGTCGGCATGATGGAAAAGGCGAAGATGGCCGGGGCGCGGCCTTCCTCTTGAGCGCGTAAGCATCAGCCCTCCACACGTTCTCCTTCCCGGTGAAACGGGGACGAAGGCCGCTGGCCTATATGGGTGATGCGCGTTGCGAGGACTTACGTCATTCATCGTCATCTACGATTGCATTGACTCAATCAACTTCTATTGCATTTGGCTAAAGTTGTTGTTTCACGCGGCCCAAGGCGCGGAGTTCCGGGCCGGCACGCACACTATTTTTCTGGCCGCTGGAGAGAAAAGTGGGTGACGTCATCGCGTTCAAGCCAGGGAAAAATGGCGCGCATCCGAGGCCCCCGCTGAGTGCCCGGCCAAGATCGTCGGATTCCCGGGTGGACGGCGTGTCCCCTTGAATTATGGGAGTAAGGTAAGCGGGAAACGGGCGCCCGATTTGGAAAATTCAGCCGGCATAAACGCTGCTGGTGGAAATTCTCCATCTCCTTTGGCCCGCTTTGGGCACGGGTCGTGGCCTCATTGCACGGCGCCAGATTGCGCGGCGCCAAACTGCGCGCCGCCATGAGCCGTCCAGCGCCCGCGGTCCAACCCAGCCAGCCGCAGCTCGAATCTATATGCGGCGCTCTGTATCTAAGCCATGGCGTTCTCGCCAAATCCATCCCGGCGAAGGGATTCGCCGGGTTGCAACAGATCAATGAATTGAATGTCTCCATGATCGCAACGTGTAGCGCCTTTTGACGGCCGGCAATGCACCCGGAGGACCAGCCAATGCACGCCTTTCTCCCCGACGTGATCTATATCGCGATTGGCGCTGCCGCCTTCGCGGTCACCGCGCTTTACCTCGCCGCTTGCGACCATTTGTGAGGCCCAATCCATGAACTTCGAGAACAGCCTCGGCGCGATTGTGACGATCATCCTCCTCGTCTATCTCGTCATTGCCTTGATACGTCCGGAGCGTTTTTGAGGAGCAGCCCATGACCGCCAATGGTTTCGTTCAGATCGCGCTTTATTGCGTGGCCGTCACGCTCCTCGTGAAGCCGTTTGGCTTCTATATGACCCGCGTCTTCAACGGCGAACGCACATTTCTGTCGCCTTTGCTGCGTCCCGTGGAGCGCGTCATCTATGCCGTGAGCGGCGTCAACGAAAGTGAGGAGCATGGCTGGTTTGGCTTGGCCTTGCCGTGTTGACCTTCAGTCTCATGGGTTTCCTGGCGCTATACGCCTTGCAGCGCATGCAGGCGGTCCTGCCCTTCAACCCGCAGCACTTCGACGCAGTCTCTCCCGATCTTGCCTTCAATACGTCGGTGAGCTTCGTCACCAACACCAATTGGCAATCCTACACGCCCGAAACGACCATGAGCTATCTGACCCAGATGGCCGGGCTCACCATGCATAATTTCGTTTCGTCGGCGACCGGCATCGCGCTGGCCATCGCGCTGATCCGAGGCTTTGCCCGCCGCTCGGCGCAAACGATCGGCAATTGCTGGGTCGATATGACCCGCACGGTTCTCTATGTGCTTTTGCCGGTCTCGATCATCGTCGGACTCTTTTTCGTCTGGCAGGGCATGCCGCAAAATCTTGGAGCCTATACCGAAGCGACGAACTCTCGAAGGCGGCAAGCAACTCATCGCCTCACCAATTTCGTCCAGATGGTGTTGATCTTCTCGATCGGCGCGGCGCTGACCAATGTCTTCGGCCGGATGGTTGGCAAAGAGCGGCAAGGCTGGGCGATCTTCGCCGTCATGGGGATTTTGTTCCTCGCCGGGACCTTCACGGTCTATGCCATTGAAAGCGGCGGCAATCCGGCTGTCGCTGGGTTTCCTGTCGATGCGAGCCCAAGCGCGCTGAGGCCGGCGGCAATATGGAGGGCAAGGAAGTGCGCTTCGGCATTGCCAATTCCTCCCTCTTCACAACCGTCACGACCGACGCTTCCTGTGGCGCCGTCAACACCATGCATGACAGTCTCTTGCCGCTCGCCGGCATGGTGCCGATGGTCAACATGATGCTGGGCGAGATCATCTTCGGTGGCGTCGGCTCGGGCCTCTACGGCATGCTGCTTTTCGCCATCGTCGCGGTCTTCGTGGCGGGCCTGATGGTCGGCCGCACGCCCGAATATCTCGGCAAAAAGATCGAGGCCAAAGAGGTCAAAATGGCGATCCTCGCCATTCTCATTCTTCCCTTGTCGATGCTTGGCTTCACGGCGCTCGCGGTGGTCGTCACCCCAGGCCTCGCCGGCATGGCGAATTCCGGTCCGCATGGCTTCAGCGAGGCGCTTTACGCCTACGTATCGGCGACCGCCAACAATGGCAGCGCCTTCGCCGGGCTTTCCGCCAACACGCCTTTCTATAATACGACGCTTGGCCTTGCGATGTGGATCGGCCGCTTTCTCTTCATCGTTCCGATACTGGCCGTCGCCGGGTCTCTCGCACGCAAGAAGATCGTGCCAGCCTCGGCGGGAACCTTCCCGACCGACGGCGGGCTTTTTGTGGGTCTTCTGATCGGCGTGATCTTGATCATCGGCGGCCTCACTTTCTTTCCTGCCCTGGAGCTCGGCCCGATCGAAGAACATCTCGCGATGCTCGCCGGAAGCCTTTTCTGATTGCCGCAAACGCAGCTTTGGGACAAACCCATGAAAGACAGAGTTCATACACGGCGCAGCGTGAGCTCCTTGTTCGATCCGGCGATCATCGTGCCGGCGATCGGCGAGTCGTTCCGCAAGCTTAACCCCAGGACCCTCAGCCGCAATCCAGTCATGTTCGTGGTCGAGATCGTGAGTGTGGCCACAACAATCCTCTTCCTGCGCAATCTCCTGACCGGCGGCGAGGGATTGAAGTTCACCTTTCAGATCATTGTCTGGCTCTGAATCACCTTGCTTTTCGCGAATTTCGCCGAGGCCGTGGCCGAAGGCGGCGGCAAGGCGCAGGCCGCGACCTTGCGCAAGGCGCGCACCGACACACGGGCAAAGCGGCTGATCGAGCCCAATGGCAGGACGGCATGGCGGCCATCGTCGAAGGCGTGTCCGCGACGGATTGAAGACCGGGACGTGGATCTCGTCGAAGCTGGCGATCTCATTCCGAGCGACAGCGATGTGATCGAAGGCATCGCCTCGATCGACGAATTGGCGATCACAGGTGAATCCGCGCCCGTCATCCGCGAGAGCGGCGGCGACCGTTCCGCCGTCACGGGCGGCACCCGAGTCCTTTCCGACTGGATCAAGGTTCGCATCACCGCCGCGCAGGGCTCGACCTTTCTCGACCGGATGATCGCGCTTGTCGAAGGGGCGGAGCGGCAGAAAACACCCAATGAAATCGCGCTCAATATCTTGCTCGCGGGCTTGACGCTCATCTTCGTCTTCGCGGTCGCGACCATCCCAAGCTTTGCCAATTACGCGGGCGGCCGGGTTGGTGTGGTCATTCTTGTCGCGCTTTTCGTCACCCTCATTCCGACCACGATCGGCGCGCTTTTGTCGGCGATTGGCATTGCCGGCATGGATCGGCTGGTGCGGTTCAACGTTCTCGCCATGTCGGGACGCGCGGTCGAAGCCGCTGGCGACGTCGACACCTTGCTTCTCGACAAGACCGGCACGATCACGCTCGGCAACCGGCAAGCGGCGGAATTCATTCCGCTGCCCGGCGTCAGCGAAAAGGAACTCGCCGACGCGGCGCAACTTGCTTCTCTCTCGGACGAGACGCCGGAAGGCCGCTCCATCGTGGTGCTCGCCAAAGAGAAATATGGCATTCGCGGCCGCGACATGGGCGAACTCCACGCGCAGTTCATTCCTTTTTCCGCGCATACGCGATTGAGCGGGGTCGATACCGGCACGACTTCTATTCGCAAAGGCGCGGTCGACGCGATTTTGACCCATATCCGATCCGTCGCCGACGCGGCCGTGGCGGATCGCACGGATTCGGCCGCGCTCGCGCGCCCCTCGGTGTCGGACGCCGCGGTGCGCGCCTTGATCGCAAGCGCCGATAAGGTCGCGAAATTGGGGGGAACGCCCCTCGCTGTCGCGAAAGATGGGCGGCTGCTTGGCATCATCTATCTGAAGGATATCATCAAGGGCGGCATCCGCGAGCGATTTGCCGCGCTCCGGCAGATGGGGATAAGGACGGTGATGATCACCGGCGACAATCCTCTGACGGCGGCGGCGATCGCGGCCGAGGCGGGAGTCGACGATTTTCTCGCCCAGGCGACACCGGAGACGAAACTCAAGCTCATCCGCGGCGAGCAGGCGCAGGGCAAGCTCGTCGCCATGTGCGGCGACGGCACCAATGACGCGCCGGCCTTGGCCCAGGCCGATGTCGGAGTCGCCATGAACACCGGCACGATGGCGGCCGCGAAGGGCAATATGGTCGATCTCGACAGCGACCCGACAAAGCTCATCGAGATCGTCGAAATCGGCAAGCAGCTCCTTATGACGCGCGGCGCTCTCACGACCTTCTCGATCGCCAATGATGTCGCCAAATATTTCGCGATCATTCCGGCGATGTTCGCCGCCTTCTATCCGCAGCTGCAGAGCCTCAACATCATGCATCTTGCGACGCCGCAGAGCGCCATCCTGTCGGCGATCATTTTCAACGCGCTGATCATCGTCGCCCTGATCCCCCTGTCGCTGCGCGGGGTGAGCTACAAGCCGGTCGGCGCGGCCACCCTCTTGCGGCGCAATCTTCTCGTTTATGGACTTGGCGGGATCATTGTTCCGTTCATCGGCATCAAGCTCATCGACTTTGCCGTCAACGCCGCGCACCTCGTTTGATGGCAAAGAGCACGCTTTAAGGATAACCAAAATGATCAAGCAACTGCGCCCGGCGATCATGCTAACCGTTGTGATGACATTGCTCACAGGGATTGCCTATCCCCTCGCGATGACAGGATTGGCCGGCCTTCTCTTCCCCTATCAGGCCAAGGGCAGTCTCATCGAACGCGATGGAAAAATCATCGGCTCCGAGCTGATCGGGCAGAATTTCACGGACGATGGCTATTTTCACGGACGGCCGTCGGCCACGACCGACACCGATCCCAATGATCCGACCAAAACGGTGCCCGCGCCCTATAATGCGAGCAACTCCGGCGGATCGAATTATGGCCCGACGTCAAAAGCGCTTGTCGGCCGGGTCGCGAGCGATTCGGATCTTCTGGCGGCGACGAATTCTTCCGCCAACGTTCCCGTCGATCTCGTCACCACTTCGGCGAGCGGGCTCGATCCTGACATCACGCCCGCCGCCGCTCTGTTTCAGATTCCCTGGGTCGCCAAGGCGCGCGGCCTGCCGGAGGACCGTCTTCGCCGCCTCGTTGAAGACAATACAACGGGCCGTCTGCTGGGCCTGCTGGGCGAACCGCACGTCAATGTGTTAAAACTCAACCTCGCGCTCGACAGGCTCGCTTCGAAGGGCTGATGCCGCGCGCCGTTGAGCATGAGCATCGCGTGACATGGAGAAACGCGACGACACCGACCGGCGGCCTTCACCCGACGCTCTCTTGCGTGAGGCGCAACAGGCCGAACAGGGCCGCCTAAAGATCTTCTTCGGCGCCGCGCCCGGCGTCGGCAAGACCTATGAAATGCTGACCACGGCGCGGGCAAAAAAGGCCGAGGGCGTCGATGTCGTTGTTGGTGTTGCCGAGACGCATGGCCGCAAGGAGACCGAGGCGCTTCTTGAAGGGCTCGAAATCATCCCGCGCCGGATCGTCACCTATAAGGGTCATACGCTCGCCGAAATGGATCTCGACGCCATTTTGGCACGAAGGCCAAGCCTCGTACTGGTCGATGAGCTTGCCCATACCAACGCGCCGGAGAGCCGGCATCCCAAACGCTACATGGATGTCGAGGAGTTGCTTGCCGCCGGGATCGATGTCTATACGACCCTCAATATCCAGCATATCGAAAGCCTGAACGACATCGTCGCTGGAATCACCAAAATCCGAGTCCGCGAGACGGTGCCGGATTCGATCATCGATCTTGCTTGCGACATCGAGCTCATCGATCTTACGCCCGAGGATCTGATCGCCCGTCTCAACGAAGGCAAGGTCTATGTGCCCGAACAGGCCGAGCGCGCCACAAAGAATTATTTCTCGCCCGGCAATCTTACGGCCTTACGGGAGCTCGCGCTGCGGCGGACGGCGCAAAGGGTCGACGCCCAAATGGTCGACTATATGCGGGCGCATCGAATCGAAGGGTCGTGGCCCGCGGGCGAGCGCGTGCTTGTTTTGGTGGATTCCGCAGAAGGCGGCAATGCGGTCGTACGGCACGCCAAACGGATGGCCGACCGGCTGCGCACCCAGTGGACCGCCATCCATGTCGAAACGCCGGCCACTGCACACGCGAGCGAGGCCGAACGCGATAAGATCGCCCAGACCCTCCGCCTCGCCCAGAGGCTCGGCGCCGCGGTGATTTCCATCCCCGGAGAGGACGTTGCATCGACTGTCGGCGAATATGCCGCGGCCAATCATTTTGCTCATATCATCGCCGCCAAATCCGAGCGCGCACGCTGGCGGCATGTTTTCAGTGAATCCTTTACGGAGAAACTGATCCGCGCCGCCGGTGACGCCAGCGTTCACATCGTCGCGCGGTCAAAGGAACCGCAAGCCCAAACGTCCGCTGGTCCCGACAGCGCGGCGGCCAAGCCAAGACCCACGGAACTCAAGGCCTATATCGCGAGCCTCGCCTATGTCGCGGCCGCGATCTTCGTTGCCGCTTTGCTGCGGCAGGCGCTTGGCGTCTCGAACCTCGCGCAAGTGTTTTTGATCGCGGTCCTCGCGAGTGCCGTGAGCTACGGCCTATGGGCCTCGCTTTTTGCCTGTCTCGTCAGCGTGCTTTCTTATAATTTTTTTTTCCTGCCGCCGCTCTACACATTCACCATTGCCGATCCCGAGAATGTCGTCGTCTTGTTCTTTTTTACCGTCGTGGCGCTGATCGCGAGCAATCTCGCCGCGCGGGTCCGGGCCCAGGCGGTCGCCGCGCGGGAGCGCACGCGGATCACCGAGGAGCTTTATCTTTTCAGCCGCAAGCTCGCCGCCGTTGCAACGCTTGACGATCTGCTCTGGGCAACCGTGCATCAGATCGCCTTGATGCTGAAGGTTCGTGTTGTCGTGCTTTTGCCCGAGGACGGCAGTCTCGTTGTCAAGGCTGGATTTCCGCCCGAGGATAGGCTCGACGAGGCCGATCTCGCCGCGGCGCGTTGGTGCTTTGAAAGAAATCAGCCGACCGGGCGCGGCGCCGACACGCTGCCCGGTGCCAAGCGCCGCTTCATGCCTTTGCGCACCGGGCGCGGCGCTGTCGGTGTTGTTGGGATCGACAGCGACAAGTCGGGATTGCTTTTGACACCGGAAGAGTCCCGGCTTTTGGACGCTTTGGCGGATCAGGCGGCGCTTGCGATCGATCGCGTCAATCTCGCCCAAGACATTGACCGCGCCCGACTGGCGGCGGAGACCGATCGCCTGCGCGCGGCCTTGCTGACTTCGATTTCGCATGATTTGCGCACCCCCCTTGCTTCGATCCTTGGGTCGGCGAGCAGCCTCGTCGCGCATGGAGAAGAGTTCGATGCAAAAGTTCAGGCGAGCCTTCTGCGCACCATTTTGGAGGAGGCCGAGCGGCTCAACCGCTTTATCGGCAATCTTCTCGACATGACGCGGCTGGAATCCGGGCCGCTCACGCCGCAAACCGGCCCCGCCGATCTCTCCGACATCGTTGGCGCGACCTTGCAAAGGGCGGATAAGATCCTGCACGGCCACCCGGTCACAATCGAGCTCGAGAAAAGGCTCCCTCTGCTTGATCTCGACATGGTGCTCATGGAACAGGTGCTGTTTAATCTCTTCGACAATGCGGCGAAATACGCGCCGCTCGGGTCCCGCATCACGCTTGTTGCAAGACACGAGGGCGGCTGCGTCATCATCCAAGTGCTCGATGAAGGCGAAGGCATTCCCGAGGCCGATCTCGAGCGGATTTTCGACAAATTCTACCGGGTTCGCCGCTCGGACCGGCAGCGCGCCGGCACCGGGCTCGGTCTTGCCATTTGCCGCGGTTTTGTCGAGGCCATGGGAGGCACGATCACGGCCGCTAACCGGATGGACCGGCAGGGCGCGGTTTTCACCATCAGGCTTCCTGTGCCGGTCACGCCCGGCATCCTCGCCGAGGCTTTGCCATGACGCCTCGCGCGGGCCCGCTTCGGATTCTCGTCGTTGATGATGAGCCAGCGATCCTTCGCTTTTTGCGCGCGAGCCTGGAGAGCCAGGGTTATATCGTCGCAACCGCCGCGGAGGCGGCCACCGCGCTCGAGGCGGTTCGCCGACACACCGCCGATCTCGTCGTCCTCGACCTCGGCCTGCCGGACATGGATGGCCTCGACGTGGTGAAACAGATCAGGGAGGCTGGCGAAACCTTGCCGGTCATCATTCTGTCAAGCCGCGAGAACGAAAGCGCCAAAGTCGCAGCGCTCGATCTCGGCGCCGACGATTATGTCACGAAGCCCTTCGGGATCGATGAACTCTTGGCGCGCCTGCGCACGGCGCAGCGGCATCGCTTGCAGCAGGAGGGCGAAAAGCCCGTGTTCCAAGCGGGCGATCTCTGTGTCGATCTTGTCCGGCGGGTGGTGAGGGCGCGGGGCAGTGAAATCAAACTCTCGCCCCGTGAATATGAGCTTCTGCGCCTCATGGTGGCCCATGCCGGAAAAGTTCTGACCCACCGTTTCATTCTGAAGGAAATTTGGGGCGCCGCCACGGACGTGCAAAATCTGCGGATCTACATTCGCGCTTTGCGCCAGAAGATCGAGGCGGACCCCGAGCGGCCGACGCATATTCTCACTGAAACCGGTGTCGGCTATCGTCTCCGGGAACCGGACTAGAGCCTCTCATTTGCCGGACACGTGCGCGATCCGCTAAAAGCCCTTGCGAAGGTACAGCCATGGATCTCGCCGACCTCATTGAACCGGACCGGGTGATTTTCGCCGCCCGCGCCGGCAGCAAACAGCAATTGCTCCAGGATCTCGCAACGCGCGCCGCCACTCTTTTGAACCTCGATGCGCAGGCGATATTCAACAGTCTGCAGGCCCGTGAGGAGCTGGGTTCGACGGGCCTTGGCAATGGCTTTGCACTCCCGCATGCCCGCATCGAAGGGCTCGGTCGGCTTTTTGGCATGTTCGCGCGGTTGAACCGGCCGGTCCATTTCGACTCGATCGATGGCAAGCCGGTCGATCTCGTGTTTCTTCTGCTGATCCCAACGACCGCCGGAAGCGAGCATCTTGGCGCGCTTGCCGCGGTTTCCCGGCAATTGCGAGACCAAGACTTCGCGGCAAAGCTTCGCAAGGCCCAGAGCGCCGCGGCACTTTGCAAGCTTCTGTGCGAACCGCGGGAGAGCGAAGCGCCGCCGTCCCGCCGCGGCCCCGAGCAATCGACGTCCTAGAGCGGCGGATTGCCGAAGCGCTTTGACGCATTTGGCGAAGGCCCGTTCCTCGGTGAGAGGGGCGAGAGCTCCGAAGAAGCGTAGATCGCTCTTCTGAAACGCCGCCTCGAGCCCGGCAAGGAACAAGCGCCGGAACAGGCGCGAGAGTGGGTGCACAGGCAAAAAGAAGTTCGGGCGGCATGTTGACCCAGCGCTGCCCGTCGGGCGACAAGCCGCCGCCCGGAACGACGCAATGGACATGGGGATGATGCGTCAGGGTCTGGCCCCAGGTGTGGAGAACGGCGAGGAGTCCGATCTCGGCACCGAGATGCTTTGGATCGGCGGCGATCCGGATCACCATGCGCCGGCTGTCGATATCGGCGATCTTGATGCCGACCACCTCCGAGCAAGCCGGCGGCATAGGCCGTCGTCAGGGCCGCCCGGCTTTTCAGGCTCGAAACCGCTTCGAGAAAACGCACGACCGGCAGCTTGCGGGGCTGCCTCGCATAGGGAATACGCTCCGGGATCGTGTCCTGGCGGAGCGTCACTCCATAGAAAAAGCGCAAGGCGCAAACGATCTGGTTGAGGGAGGCCCAGGAAATTCCGGTCGAGATGAGATGGACCTGGAAGGCATGGACATCTTCAAGCCCAAGCCGGTCGGGCGAGCGGCCGAAATATCGGCTGAACTTTGCGACCGCATGGATGTAGGATTGTTGCGTCGCCGGCGAAAGATTGCGGACCGTCATGTCCTCGATCATCCGACGGCGCAGAGGGCTCATCTCGGCCATCTGGGAGCTCCTGTCTGGGATGGGTTTGCGACACCCGATCCTCTCAGACAGGAGGCTTCAGCTCCAAATCCCGCCGTCGCTGCCGCGCAAGCGGCTTCGTTCAATCCCCTTCGATTCTATCTGAGAAACCAAATGGGTCGTCTACGCGAAGCCACCTTTGGTGGACCGGCAACGGTTCTTGCCTATCTCGCCCGCTATACCCATCGTGCCGCCATCGCCAACTCGCGGCTCGTCGCAATCTCAGACGACGAAGTGGCCTTCAGCTTCAAGGACTATCGCCGCAACGGGCGGCATAAGGTGATGCGGCTCAGCCCGCCCGAGTTCATCCGCCGCTTTCTGCTCCATGTCCTGCCGGAGGGCTTTCATCGCATTCGCCATTACGGCTTCCTCGCCAAGGGCAGCCGCGGCCAGAAGCTCGAACTCTGTCGTATGCTCATCGCGGCGCAGCCGCTTCGGGAGGGCGCCAACGATACGGCGGGCACCGGCAACGCGGAGCCCGTCACCGGACAGAGTTGCAGGGACAGCATCTGCCAGGCCTGCGGCGGCGTGATGCGGCCGATCGCGCAAATGCCGTCAGTGAAGCCGAAGCCGTTTCGGTGCGATACATCATAATCACCGCCATGCCTGGACGAAACATCCCATGGCTTCTCTGCACGCCGCCTCTGTGGCCGGCGCAACGGAAGATGCCGTGCTTGCTTCTACGTCATCTCCGGTGCCAATCCCGTCTGCTTCGGTTTCGAACGATACGGGCGAGACCGATGATGGCCCGTCAGCCCCGCGGCACAATCCGCACCTCCTCCGATACTGGTCATCTGCCGCTTCAGCCAGCCCACAGACATTGCCACGACGTCGGGCTTCGCGCCCAAGCCGAGCGGCGGCAGGCGGCATTCCAAGATCGAGCCACATCGTGCCTTTCTGCTTGCCCGCGTTGCCGAGAAAAACGACATCACTCGCCGGAACTCTCGGCCGAACTCACCGCAGCTACCGGCGCGAAAGTGGAGCCTGCCTCTCTCTCGCGCTGGCTCATCCGCAACGGCTATCGCTTCAAAAAAAACGCTGCTGGCGAGCGAACAAGTTCGGCCAGCCATCAACCTCGCAGCCCATAAAAGTCAAGCTGCCGAAAAGGCGATCAAGGCCAAGGGCGCATGGGTCCTTTTCCTGCCGCCCTACAGCCCCGACCTCAATCCAATCGAAATGGCCTTCGCAAAACTCAAAGCCCATCTGCGTGCCAGGGCCGTCAGGACCATCGATGCTCTCTGGCAGGCCATCGGACACATCTGCGATCTCTTCGAGCCACCCGAATGCCAAAACTAATTCAAAGCCGCCGGATATGGATTCAGCTGAGCATCCGCCGCTCTAGCGAGCATTTTCAAGCGAAGTGGATGCCGGTTCGCATCAAGAAAATGCGATAAATCAATGAATGAGAGCGAGCCCGCTTGATCGCATCTGCACCGGCCTTGGAATTCGCAAGCTGGATCTTTTAAGCGCGAGCCGGTCATGCCTTCCGACGCAAGGGCCGCTGATCTTCGCCGCGGTTTTGGTCCCCTTCCTTCGCAAGGGAGTCGGCGCGATCCGCCCGAGCGCGCAATCACATCGTCGAGCGTGGCTTCCGCATAGCCCTTCTCCTCGAACACCCCGCGGGCCGCCGAAAGGAAAGCCTCCCGCCGGGCGGCAAGGCGTTTGCCTCCCGTCTGTCCGGTGCAGCTGACGTCTGTCACGCTCGCTTTCATTCACAACCTCGTGAGCGGGGATCCATCGCCTTGTTATGTACTGTACGAGACAGTACATTGCAAGGACCGCTTGGAGAGACCCATGGGGATCGTCGCCTTCGCCCTTCGTTATCGTCACACATTTTATGTGCTGGCCTTGATGATGCTGTTTCTCGGCGCCAGCGCGATTGTGACCGCGCCGAAAGATATTTTCCCCAACATTAATATTCCGGTCGTTACGGTGATCTGGCAATACACCGGTCTGACGCCCGAGGAAATGGAACAGCGCGTCACCACTTATAGCGAATATTCCATCAGCTCGAATGTCAGCAATATCCGCAATATAGAAAGCCAGACGCTGTCCGGCATCGCGGTCGAGAAGATTTTCTTCCAGCCCAACGTCAATGTCGATCTCGCGATCAGCCAGATCGTTTCCGCGTCCAATGCAATTCGCTCGCTGCTGCCGGCGGGCATCGAACCGCCGATCGTCGTTCAATATAATGCGTCGTCGGTGCCGGTGCTCCAACTGAGCTTGAGCTCCGATCAGCTGAACGAGCAGCAGCTTTACGATTACGGCATTTACCGGATCAGGCAGGCGCTGGCGCCGATCGCCGGCATCACGCTGCCAACGCCTTACGGCGGCAAATACCGGCAGATCATGGTGGATCTCGATCCCAATGCGCTTGCCGCGCGCGGGATCACCCCCAACGACATCGTCAACGCCGTGAATGCGCAGAGCCTGACGTTGCCGTCCGGGGATGCGAAGATGGGCGACACCCAGTTCATCGTGCGCGTCAACAATGCGGTGCCCTCGATTGACGCCCTAAACCGGCTTCCCATCAAACAGGCCGGCGGCACGACCATCTATCTGTCCGATGTGGCGCATGTCCGGGACGGCTGGGCCGTGCAACAGAATATTGTGCGCACCGACGGCAAGCGCTCGGTGCTTTTGACCATTATCAAAAACGGCGATGCCTCAACTCTTGACGTGGTGAACAAGGTGAAGGCGGCTTTGCCGGAAATTCAGCGCGCGGCGCCCCCCGGCATGAAGATCGATTTGCTGTTCGACCAGTCGGTATTCGTGAGCAACGCCATTGAGGGCGTGCTGCATGAGGGCGCGATCGCGGCTGGTCTCACCGCTCTCATGATGTTGATCTTCCTTGGCTCCTGGCGGTCCATGCTGGTTGTCATGGTGGCAATTCCGCTGTCGATCATGACATCGATCGCGGTGCTCGCCGCGCTCGGGCAAACGATCAATACCATGACCCTCGGCGGCCTTGCGCTGGCGGTTGGCATATTGGTCGATGACAGCACGGTAACGATCGAGAACACCCACCGCCTCTTGGAGGAAGGCACGCCATTTGATCAGGCGGTCTTGGAGGGCGCCGCCGGGATTGCCGTTCCGACGTTGATCTCGACGCTGGCGATCTGCTGCGTGTTCGTGTCCGTGTTCTTCTTGCAGGGCGCCGCCCGCTATCTCTTCACGCCGCTGGCGATGGCGGTGGTGTTTGCGATGCTCGCCTCTTATGGAATTTCGCGGACCCTCACGCCGATCATGATCGGGCTTTTGTTGCGCAAGGAACAGGAACACCAGGAGGCCGAAGCCGGCTGGCTGTCGCGTTTCCATGCCGGTTTCAACGCAAGATTCGATCGCTTCCGCAATTTCTATGGCTGGCTGCTTGCTGGCATTCTGCGCCGGCGGATTCTCACGCCGGCGGTGGCGGGTTTGGCCGTGATCGGCGGCAGTGTCTTGTTCGCCTTCGTCGGAACCGATTTCTTTCCAGGCGTCGATGCGGGTCTAATTCAATTGCATGTCCGCGCCCCTGCCCGCACCCGCATCGAGCGCACCGAGCAAATCTTCCAGGCCTTCCCGCCGCGACACCGGCACCGATTGCCACGGCACCCTCGACCGTCATCCATGCAAGCGTCAGCCACTCAAGGCGAAATGCCTGCCGGATCAGCGCAGCGCGTTCCAGTTTCTCGGTCACACGCTGCCTTTGAGCGTGCCCTCGGTCATGGGGGCGATCATGTCGATTGGCGTCGCCTCGGCGAATTCCATTCTCCTCGTGACATTCGCGCGTGAGCAGCGGATGGCTGGGTTGAGTGCCTTCGAGGCCGCGCTCTCGGCGGGAACGACGCGGCTGCGGCCGGTCTTGATGACGGCGGCGGCGATGATTGTCGGCATGATCCCGATGGCGATCGGCGGCCCTGGCGAAGAGCAAAATGCGGTGCTGGCGGGCGCCGTCATCGGTGGCGTCGCGGTCGGCACACTCACAACTCTCCTGTTTGTGCCTTTCCTTTATTCGGTGATCGGCCGTTTCGAACGGCGCGAGCCGGACTTCAACCCGGAGCTTTCCCGGCAAGGATCATTGTCATGAACTATATGCCCGAGAACCATGCTTTGCGCGTCTACCGGCAGCCAAATCCGGACACAGAGCAACGTCGCCAACTTGCCCGCTCGTTTGCGCTTGGCGCGATCACGGTCTTGGCCCTGTCGACCGGCTTCGGGACTTGAAATCATTATAGGCAGTCCGCCGCGGCCGCCGCCGTGCTGGAGGCGGGCAAGGCGCTTGTCCCGGCCGTGCGCACCATGGTGCAGGATGAAGTGCAACCGCGCACCATTGATCTGCCTGGCAGCATGGCGGCTTTCGACAGCGCGACACTCTATGCCAGAGCCACCGGCTATGTCAGCGTCCGCAACGCCGATATCGGCACCAAGGTCCACAAAGGGGATGTGCTCGCCGTCATTGCCGCGCCGGATCTCGATCAGCAGCTCGCCCAGGCGAAGGCGCAGCTCGTGCAGCTCGAAGCGGCGGTCCGTCAGGCGCAGGCCAATGCAGATTTGGGCCGCGTGACCAACCAGCGGACGTCGCGCCTCGTCGCCCAAGGATGGTCCAGCGCGCAACAGGGCGACACCGACCGGCTGACATATGACGCGCGCGCCGCGGCCGTCGTTGTTGCACAAGCCAATGTCGCTGCCCAACAAGCCGCCGTGAACCGGCTGGAGCAACTGACAGGCTTCGAAAAGATCACAGCGCCTTTCGATGGCGAGATTACCGGCCGCTTCATCGATGTCGGCAGCCTCGTCACCGCCGACGCCGCCAGCGGAAGCCCGTTGTTCTCGATCGCGCGAACCGATGTCTTGCGCGTGCAGGTTTTCGTGCCACAGACCGCCTATTTCGGCGTCAAGGAAGGCGATAAGGCAACGGTCATTGTGCCGGAGCTTGTGAACCGGACTTTTGAGGGCACGGTCGCGCGCAACGCGAAAGCGCTCGCCAGCGGCACGCGCACCTTGCTCACGGAAGTCGATGTCGACAATAAGAACGGAGAGCTTACGGCGGGCCTTTATTCGGTCGTTCGCCTGCGGCTCCACCGCTCGGCTCCTGTCGTTCGGGTGCCGTCACAGGCGGTAATTTTCAACAAGGATGGCCTCGGCGCGGCTGTTGTCTCAAATGGGAGGGTCGAGTTGCGCAAGCTCGAATTGGACGCCGACAATGGCGCCGATGTCGAAGTGCGCGCCGGCCTCCAGCCTGGAGACCGCGTTATCCTCAGCCCTCCGGTGAACCTCACCAACGGCATGCGAGTCGAAACGCTTTAGAGCATGATCCGCGAAAGTGGGCGCCGGCTCCGCGAAAAGATCATGCGTAATCAAAGACTTTCGAGCGTGGTCCGATTCAATCTGAACGGATCACGCTCGAGAATGTGCGCCTGATCCGCTCCGTTGGAGCGGATCCGCTGCTGCCCGTTGAGACCCAAGCGCCCCTCCGCTCCGCGTTTAGACCGCGGGCCATCGCCAATCGCGGATCTCGGGCAGATCGGTGCCATTCTCGGCGATATAACGCTTGTGCTCGACAAGCTTGTCGCGCATCGCCTGTTTTATATAAACGCCCGAGGCACCCGTTTTCGCCGCCCAGTCGATCGCGTCGCCAACAAGATGGAAACGATCAAGCCTATTGCGCACCACCATATCGAAAGGCGTGGTCGTCGAGCCTTCTTCCTGGTAACCGCGGACATGGAAATTATCATGGTTCGTCCGCTTATAGACGAGCCTGTGAATGAGCGAAGGATAGCCGTGATAGGCGAAGATGACCGGCTCATTCGTGGTAAAGAGCGCGTCGAAATCCTGATCGGACAAGCCATGCGGATGCTGCGTTTGCGGCTGCAAGGTCATCAAGTCAACGACATTGACCACGCGTATTTTGAGGTTCGGTGCATAGCGATGCAGAAGATCGACGGCGGCGAGCGTTTCAAGGGTTGGCACGTCGCCAGCGCAGGCCATGACAACGTCAGGCTCACCGCCACGGTCATTGCCGGCCCACTCCCAAAGGCCGATCCCCTCGCTGCAATGTTTGATCGCCCCCTCAATGTCGAGCCATTGCGGGGCCGGCTGCTTGCCCGCCACGATGACGTTGATCCTGTTCCAGCTGCGGAGGCAATGGTCGGTAATCGTGAGCAGAGTGTTGGCATCGGGAGGAAAATAGACCCGCACGATATCCGCTTTCTTGTTGGTGACGTGATCGACGAAACCTGGATCCTGGTGACTGAACCCGTTGTGGTCTTGCCGCCAGACGTGCGATGTCAGAAGATAATTCAATGATGCGACAGGCCGCCTCCAGGCAACCTCACGCGAGGACTTCAGCCATTTCGCATACTGATTAAACATCGAATCGACGATATGGATGAAGGCTTCATAGCAAGAGAAAAAGCCATGCCGCCCGGTGAGCAGATAGCCTTCGAGCCAGCCTTCGCAGGTGTGTTCACTGAGGATCTCCATGACCCGGCCGTCGTGAGCAAGATGGTCGTCCTCGGAACTCATCTCCGCGTCCCAAGCACGACCGGTCGCCTCGAACACGGCTTGGAGCCGGTTCGAGGCCGTCTCGTCAGGGCCGAAGAGCCGGAAATTGCGGCTTGCCGCATTTTCCCGCATCACATCGCGCAGAAAATTCCCCATGCATCGCGTCGCTTCCGCTTCCACCTGCCCCGGACGGACCACCGGAATGGCATAGCTCGTAAAGTCGGGAAGCCGCAACGGGCGCTTGAGGGCGCCGCCATTGGCATGCGGATTGGCGCTCATCCGGCGATGCGCTGACGGCGCGAGGGCAGCAATCTCGCCGCAAAGGCGGCCCGTCTCGTCAAACAACTCCTGCGGACGATAGCTCTGCATCCATTCTTCAAGAAGGCGCAGATGACCGGGCTTGCTCATGTCACTGAATGGCACTTGATGCGATCGCCAATATCCCTCCGTCTTGAGCCCATCGACCGTTTTAGGGCCAGTCCAGCCTTTGGGGCTGCGGAGCACGATCATCGGCCAGATCGGGCGATCCTGAGAACCGCCCTCCCGGGCTCTTTGCTGGATCTCGCAAATCTCCGCGAAGGCTTGATCGAGCGCCGCGGCCATAAGCTGATGCATGAGCTCGGGCTCATCGCCATCGACGATGATGGGAGCATAGCCGTACCCCTGGAACAGGGCTTTAAGTTCTTCGAGGCTGATCCGCGCGAGCACCGTGGGATTGGCGATCTTATAGCCATTGAGATGCAAAATCGGCAGAACCGCGCCGTCGGCGGCCGGGTTCAAGAACTTATTTGAATGCCAGGAGGTCGCGAGCGGCCCCGTTTCCGCCTCGCCATCGCCGACGACGCAGGCAACGATCAAATCCGGATTATCGAACACGGCTCCATAGGCGTGCGAGAGACAATAGCCGAGTTCGCCGCCCTCGTTGATCGAACCGGGCGTTTCCGGTGCCGCGTGGCTCGGAATGCCCCCTGGAAAGGAGAACTGGCGGAACAACCGCCGCATGCCGTCCTCGTCTTGCGACACCCCGGGATAAAACTCGCTGTAAGTGCCTTCCAGCCAGCAGTTGGCCACGACACCTGGTGCGCCATGCCCGGGGCCGGCGATAAAGAGGACATTGGCATCCTGCGCTTTGATGATCCGGTTGAGATGCACATAAATGAAATTGAGACCCGGCGTCGTGCCCCAATGACCAAGCAGCCGCGGCTTGACGTGCTCAAGCTTGAGCGGCTCTCTGAGCAGCGGGTTGTCCAAAAGATAGATTTGCCCGACCGATAAATAATTGGCGGCGCGCCACCACGCCTGCATCAGACGCATCATTTCGGGCGAAAGAGCCGTTGGGCCGGCGGGCGGTTCAATCACGGTCATCGTCGTTCTCGCTTCTCACGAAATTTCAGCGGCGTTGCCCCCTGGTGGAAGGAAACGCCAAGGAGCCCCTAATGGGCCATCGCCCGGCCGCTTTGATGACAAGCGCGCTACTTAAAACACGATCCGTCTCACAATCGCGCGATCTCAATGGCGTTCCGGACGGCGGCTAATAAATTGAGAGGGCTTCCCGGATCGACTTGACAAGACCATCATTGAGTTGCGGTTTGCGCAAGACCTGGAGAACGCCCGCCTGCGCCGCCCGCTGTTCGATCGAACGATCGGCGCGGCCGGTCATGAGGATCACGGGAAGCGTTGACCGGCGCGCGCGCAGTTCTGCAAGCAATTCCAAACCATTCATCAAAGGCATGCTATAATCAATAATAAAGCAGCCCCGATTGGGCAATGCGGGTTGTGATAGGAGTTCTGGGCCGCTCTTGAACGAGACGACATCGAACCCTTCCAATTCCAAAAGAAATTGCAGCGAGCTCAATACCGCGAGATCGTCGTCCACAAGCACGACCTTCACGGGTTCCAAGGAACACCGGATCGGCGTGACGATGGAAATCGAACCTTCCATTTACATCTTGACGTGACATGTGCGCTTATCAACAAACAAAATGTGTCGGCTTGGGTCTTTTCGCGCATTGATCCATGTCAGTCGAATCCGTCCCACGTGCCTTTGGCGGGTTAAAGGCGGTCTTCGCGACCTTCATGTGTGAGCCCGCGCCGGAGTGTTTGAGGCAAACGCAGGGTCGGCTTGGCGGTCTGTGGGAGGCGCGGTGGGGGGCGAGAGATTTTTTGCCCGGCCCCTTTGTGACGAAATGGCTCCCGGTGAAGGCCGCTGGCCCCAAGACGTGTCCGCCCGCCGCCCGATACGCTTGCGCCATAATTGCGGGCCTTTCGCTTCCCGCTTGCGTTTCGAAGCCGGACGGACGCAGCAACCGCTGGGCGTTGGAAACCGTCCTCGAATTGTTGCACCCTCGAAAGCTGGTGCGCCGCAACGATCACCGTGCGTCCGGTTGACGATTGTTCGATCGCCGCGCGGATGTAAAACTCGGAGACAGCACGAGGATCGGCAATATCTCCCCCATCGTCACCGACGATCGCGACAAATGCCCGGGGATGGATCGATGGCATCCATTTCGGCCGCATTGCTTCGTTTACCGGGATTGCCGAGCGCGAGGCCCAGGGCAAACGGCCCCTCCGTTTGCTCGCCCCTTGCCTTCCTGTCGCCCCGCATCATTGGGCGATCGTCGATGGCACCGCACCGGCGAATCACACCCCGGCCTTGCCAGGCCCTCCCCTATTCCAGGGCTGAGAGGCCGAGCAAGAGCGGCCTCTCTCGGGCAATGCCTAGAGCCATAAACTAGGCTCCTCGAAAAACAAAAGCATCTGCAATATTAAGCACTTGATAAATGGCTGACGAACCAGTCAGCCGCCAACCGGTCTCGGGCAGAAATTCCCTGTTAACAGGGAAATTTACAGGGAATTTCAGCAAAATGCTCGGAGAGACAGCAAAATTCCTCCGCGATTTCAAATAACTGCCGGTATTTTCCCTGTGTCGATAGCAGGGACTTTTTTATCTCAGCAGGGAAATATTTCCTCCTCGGCAGGGAAGACGCACGGATCAGCGCGGTCATTACTCAAGTTCGGGCGAAAGCAGCTGCGGGAAAATGCGAAAACTGGATTTTCAGGAACTTTGGGTCCGCCATAATATGTTCCAGTTTTGTACACTCTGCGAGTTTTGCAAATGCCTCACCCCGCTCTCGAATATGGGTCCGTCCCATCCTTGCGCCCCTATCATCGCAACGCCCGCACCCACTCCAAAAATCAGATCAGGCAGATCACCAACAGAATTGAGCGGTTTGGATTTACGAATCCCGTGCTGATCAGCGATGATGGCCAGATCATTGCCGGCCACGGCCGGGTCGAAGCCGCTTAAGCTTCTCAAGATCGAGCGCGTCCCAACCTTGCGCTTATCGCATCTGAGCGATGCCGAGCGTCGGGCCTACATCCTTGCTGACAACAAACTGGCGCAAAACGCTGGCTGGGATCGAGAGATTCTTGCGCTCGAATTGCAAGGCCTCATAGATCTCGACTTCCAGGTCGACCCTACTGGCTTCGGTCTCGCAGAAATCGATATGATTCTCGATGACGCCAGAGAGGGTTCGCCAGTCACTTCATCCGGTCCGGAGGATGAAGTGCCGGCGGTCGGTGATCCGGCAGGATCAGTGACACGGCCAGGCGACATATGGTTGGTTGGACGTCACCGGCTCGTTTGCGGGGACTATCGTTTCGCTGAGCCGCTACGCCTGCTGCTGGATGGTGAAGAAGCCGATCTTATCTTCACCGATCCTCCTTACAATGTTCCTCGATGGACATGTCTGCGGGCTGGGACGTATTAGCCATCGCGAATTCGCCATAGGGGTGGGCGAGATGTCGCCTGACGCGTTCGCTGGCTTTTTACGACAGACATTGGGCCACGCTGCGGCGCATTCACGGGATGGGGCAATCGCGTTCGTCTGCATGGACTGGCGGCACTTGGGCGAACTTCTCGCCGCTGGACAAGAGGTCTTTTCGGAGCTCAAAAACATTTCTGATTACGCGGTTGCGTCAGCTTGAGTTTCCGCTTAGAACAAATACGGAACATTATGATTTGTAAAGGCATTGCCGATGGCGCGCAACAAAGTTCAATTCCAGAAAGGCCTCAGCGAGGCCGAATTCGATGAATTATACGGGACCGAGGAACGGTGTCACGCAGAGTTGGCGCGCTTGCGCTGGCCCGAAGGCTTCGAATGTCCCGATTGTGGTGTCCAAGGCCATTGCGTGGTCAAGCGCGGCGCGCGCCTGCTATTCCAATGCAACGCCTGCCGCAAGCAGACCTCGGTGAAGGCGGGGACTATTTTCGCATCCAGCAAGCTGCCGCTGCGGCTCTGGTTCAAAGCCATGTATCTGGTGACCCAATCGAAGAAGGGAATCTCCAGCATCGAGTTGGGGCGTCGGCTCGGCGTCACGCAGACGACCGCCTGGACGATGAAACACAAGCTCGCTCAGGTCATGATCGAGCGAAACGGCGCCAAGCGTCTCAATGGCAACGTGCAAATGGACGACGCCTATATCGGTGGCGAGCGCTCCGGCAAACACGGGCGCGGTGCGGCGGGTAAAACCCCCTTCGTCGCCGCCGTTGCAACAACCGAGGACGGCAAGCCAGATCAGATCATTCTTCGCCGCGTCATCGGCTTCCGAAAGGTGGCGATTGGCAAACTCACGAGCACGGCGCTTACTGGCGGCGCCAACGTCATCACCGATGCGCTCGCGTGTTTCACCGCCGTCGCAACGGCTGGATGCACGCACACTCAAATTCAAACTGGCAGCGGCGCGCAGGCCGCCAAAAAGCCGGCCTTCAAATGGGTCAACACCGTCCTTGGAAACATCAAGTCGGCTTTGGTCGGAACCTACAGGGCCGTGCACTCAAAACACGTGCCGCGATATCTCGCCGAGTTCGAATATCGGTTCAACCGCAGATACCGCCTCGAAACAATGATCCCGCGTCTCGCATACGTCGCTCTGAGGACCGCGCCTATGCCATATTCACTCCTAAAGCTGGCTGACGTTTATGCGTAATCAGGAAAACATTTGTGTTTGGAACAAGTCCAACGCCGCTCCAACGGTGAAGCCGGTTGCCTTAATCGCCGATGCTAAAGACTGCTCGAAGCGCGGCCAGATTGTACTTGATCCTTTCGCTGGCTCCGGCACCACCCTTATCGCAGCGGAAAAGACGGGTCGGCGGGCCCGGCTCATCGAGTTTGATCCGGTGTATTGCGATGGCATTGTGCGCCGGTTCGAGCAGGTGACCGGCAAGGAGGCTCGTCTGGCAGCTACCGGACAAGGATTCGAGGCCGTGAAGGAGGCACGAGAAACCTCAGTGTCATTGTCTCATGAACGGGATGAAGCGCAATGAACACCAAAGGACCCAAACCGCCCGGCTCCGGTAATTATGAAGTGGGATATGGCAGGCCTCCCGTTCATACGCGTTTTCGTAAGGGCCAGTCAGGCAACCCGCGCGGTTCAGTTCCTAAGAGAACGCCCCTGGAGCGGGCCAAACAGGTGATGCTGCAAGAAGCCTATCCTCCGGTAACGGTGCGGGAGGGCGAGCGCACAATGCGTATGCCGGCGATCGCCGCGATTTTTCGCAGTCAATTGGCAAGCGGCCTGAAAGGAAACGGTGCCGCCCAACGGGCTTCGCTGCGCATGATCAAGGCCATTGAGGCCGATATTGCGACGGCAGACAATCAATTCTTCAAGGTCATGGTTGACTACAAGATTAACGCCGAAATCGAGATTGAACGCCGGCGCAAACTGGGCACGGATGATATTCTCTTCGATCTGGAAACGGGTGACGTCTACGTGAAAGGGGGACTTAACTCGAAAGATAGCCGCATGCTCAGAAAATTGGGATTGAAGCGGTAGTGGCTCGCGACGAAGCCAACACCTGTCTTTGTCGGACATCAAATCCTGGCGTCACGGGGCCGGAGCCCCTGCCCCATCCGGACGACCTCGACATCGACATGAAGACGGACCGGGTCATCGTCAAAGGCCCGATGACCAAAGAGGAAAAAGTCGTTTGGGACCGGTTGCGCGCCCGCCTCGACGAATGCGATCGCGAGATCAAGGAACTCACCGCCATGCTACAATGCCGCAAGAACAGCGCTTTCGACGCTTCATCGAGGGCGACATTGCCCACGAAAAGCGCCTGCGCGACATGATCGCGAAGGCGCTCGGCAAGTCGCCAAAGAGGAATAGGTTTCCGAAATAGACGTTTCGAAGTCTGTTTGTGAATTGGTACAGTGTTTGCTCTCAATCGGCGTCGAAGGTTGGGTGTGTCGCCTGGCGAGTTGCTCGGGGAGTTGCACCCCGGGCGCTCACACCCCGACGCAATTTCAAAGAAAGAACAATGGCTGGCAAGAAGATCAAGTTTGAGTTAACCTCCTGGTTCGGTTGATGATTGCGAAATTTGGAAAATTGAACGCGCAACGCCTCGGCTTTTGAAAAAAAAGGTTTCAAAATGGCTGCGGGTCTACTGGAACTTACCGGCACACTCGGCACCGCTCAATTTTGGCCGTCTGGCCGCTCAGATGCGGACACAGCGACCGTGATTGTGAACGTCACCGCCGGTGCGATCAAATTTCGCAAAAATGATTCTGTTCCATTCCAGACGACGCATGTTTTCGATAACGCGTTCGTCAGGATATCGAGGTGCGGCGACACGCTCGCCCGGACTTTGTTGTATGAGGCTGCTGTGGTGATCCTGGCGCGGGTCAAAAGAGCCTCGAGCTTGAAGGATTGGGCGCGAGCAATCGCCAAGCGATCGGGAAATGGCAAAGCGCGTGTGGCGCTGGCCAGAAAGCTCTCCGTTATTCTGCATAGTGTCTGGCGTTCAGGGAAGCCATTCCGCTGGTCGGAGCCCTCGAACGCCGCCTGATCGCCTTGCTCTAAAATTCATCCGAACGAGATCACGGATGTAATGGTTGCCCGCCGGGCGAGGGTACGGGTGGCTGCGCGAGAGGGCCTTGAGCGGCGTCATCGAATGCCAGCTCGTTGTGGACATTGCAGCACCTGTGCTTCGGACCAGATGTTGCGGCGGATTATTCCGACCGCGGAGAGAACCGTGACCCGGGGTGGCGACAAAAAAACATTGACAAAGGAGACACGATTAGAGAACGCCCCCGTTTGGCAAGAGTTTTTATGAGCCTTCGTGCAAGACGGTCGGGTGCAGTCATATGTCCGGCCTTTGTGCGCGGCTCCTATGGCCGCTGGCCCTGATGATATCCGCGGATTGAACCCCATTCACGTTAGCGAGCTTGATGCTCTGACAACACCTCGGGTTTGTCCAATCCCCGGTTCTGACCGGTTTGCATCACGCCATAATCACCCTTCCCAAGCTGAAAAACCTTACGATCGGGTGGCGGGTTCTAAACCGAGTCCCTATGCAGTCATTGGAGCCCGATAATCTTCCTTCCTGACGAGCAGCGCCCAGGCGATCCTCGCCGTCTTATTGGTGACCGCAACCGAGACGAGCCGCGCCGACTTCTTCTCGAGCAGCGCATTGATCCATCGGGCACTGACCGGACCCTCAGCCATCCCCTCATTCCGAATTGATCGAGCGGGATTCCGAGGTGCTCCACGCTGCCTTTTGTGGATTGCTATCCGCGCGTGTCATGGATTGCTTGCCCCGAGGCGACAAATCGGGAGTTCTCTGCTCATGCAATATGATTCGCTGGGCGAGACGATGAGACAGAAGCAGACCCTTTGCTTTCAAGAAGTCTACCACTTTCTTGAGGCGCTGTTTGATGATGACCTGCATGCCAAGCGGATCCTGTCATTGGCCAATGCGACGCTCGGTGTCATCAAGAGCGCTTCCCTGGCGGTCAATACGATCGGCCAGGGCCTAGCCCTGGCGCGGGGGCTTTTGACCAAGCATGCGATCAAGCAAGTGGACCGGCTACTGTCCAACGAGGGAATTGATGTCGATGCCGCGCTGAGCCGCTGGATTCCCGATGTGGTGGGATCGCGCACCAGCATCAATGTGGCCATGGATTGGACCGATTTCGATGCCGATGGCCAGGCCACCATTATGCTCTCGCTGCTGACCCAGCACGGGCGAGCGACACCGCTTCTGTGGCTGACGGTCGATAAATCCACCCTCAAGAACCGGCGCAACGAATATGAATATCAGGCGCTTCGAATGCGGGCTGCGCGACACCAAGGACCCGCGTTTCGGCATGGGCATGGGATCGATCCACGTCAGCACGCCGGAGCGGCGCGACAGGCTATGGCTGCTGAACGCATTTGCAATCGCACTGCTGACCTTACTCGGGGCGGCCGGTGAAGTGCTCGGCTATGATCGATATCTCAAGTCAAACACAGCCAAGCGCCGCACCCACTCGCTGTTCCGCCAAGGCTGCATGCTCTACGAATTGATCCCTACAATGCCAGAGGTCCGATTACAGCCATTGATCGAGCGGTTCGCTGAATTGCTCGCCGAAATCCCGGCCTTCGCAGATACTTTCGGGGCCATTTGAAAATGAGGGGAGTCATGAGACCGGACCCTTCTCGCGGGCATAGCGGATCATCGCTGTGGCTCCGACGACAATAAGAGACCGCAAATAGCCATTGCCCATCTTCGAGACGCGGCCCGGCAGGGACAGGTCTTGACTTTATGGCTTGGTGTGAATCCGTAGCCGGCAGATTAATATCGAGCCGCTCTTCTGCCACTCTCGGAGAGATCAGCGCCACTTGACGACAGGGTCTCGTCGAGATTGCGGACTCCGGGGTCCTTCGAACGGTTAGGTGCACGGTGGAAGTTGCGCACGACCAATCCAATGACGTAGCCGATTTGGAGACTTGTGTTCAGCACGACGACTTGAAGAACACAGCCCAGAAGGCTGTTCTCCAGTTGCGCTGGGTTGGTCAGAACCAGAACGATGGCGAGCCCGCAAGCGAGAATAAGAGCAAAGCACTCGAAGAATTGCCCAAGAATCATCCCAAATAGTAGGATGCCCCCAACGACTAGAATGCCCATTCCCGCCTCCCGTCAGGAAAAATAGGGAACTCATCTCGATTGCTGCGATGATACCCCGCCGAGTTTATCGCATGGCTCAGAGGCGGAACGGCGAACGTGTTTAATAAGTGCGGCTTTATTATGGTGCACGAGGGATTTGTCGGAAATTTCGTGTGAGGGCCATAACGATGGCAAAGAAGGAGACATCGTATGGCGAGACGGAAGCAACCAGCTATTTCCGACGGGCTGCTTGATCAGCTTTTGGCGGGAGCCGACCCGAAGACAGCCTTTGCGAAGGACGGGCTGCTCGACGAGCTGAAGAAGGCGTTTGCTGAACGAGCCTTGAACGCCGAGATCGATCACCATCTCGACAACGGCGAGGAAGACGGCCGCCCCAATAGCCGGAATGGCTATGGCCGA
>CAWAQW010000038.1:0-10318 GCA_963784075.1 uncultured Alphaproteobacteria bacterium
CAAGAGCGGGAGAGAGTCGAGAATTCGCCGGCTTTGTTCCCTGTGGCAGGGATTGTGCAGGCACCCTCGGCCAATGGGCATTCGATCTCACCCAACGCGTCATGGGAGTTGGCGGCCGCATGCAGGGTAAAAAGCGCAGCGCAAGTCGCATTCTCCTCGCCGCATTCACGCTTTGGGCGCTGGCGATGATCATCCCTGATTTTTTTCGCCTGGTTCAGCCGCTCGGGTCCTTCGGTTTTTACGCCAACAATGACGGCCTTATCACCGACGTGCAGGGCCCTTTTCCGGATGAAGCCGCCTCGCCCGCTTTTCAGGCGGGCCTGAGACAAGGGGATCGACTTGACCTTGCGCGGATGCGCTGTATCCCCGTCCAGACGCTTAAATGCGCGAGTACCCTTGCTGCCTTGGGAGGCATGCGGCTCGTCAGCGTCGGCCGGGATGCCGAGCTCGTCCTTGCCGCAACCTCGGAGAGGCCGGCGCGTCAAGTCGACATCGTCGCCAAGCAACGCCCTCTCAGCTGGCTGGTTCTGGCGGTTCTCCTGCTCGACCAGATCGCCGCGATCCTCGTCATTCTCGCGGCCGCATGGCTCGTTTGGACGCGTCCTGGAGGCATGACTTGGGGCTTCTTTCTCTATGTCATCTGGTTCAACCCTGGCCAATCTTTCAAATATTATGCGCTGTTGCAGCTTTGCCCTGCCGCCTTGCTGACGCAAAATATCGCCGGCGCCATCGCGCACGGAGCCGGCTACGCCGGCTTTATCTGGTTTGCGCTGCGCGCGCCGGCGGATGAAATCGCTTTGCGCTGGCGAGGGGTCGAAAGGGCTTTACCCCTCATTGGCGTCCTGCTCGCGACCCTGCTGACGCTGAGCTACGCTAATCTATTTGGTTACCCAACCGAGACGGTGACAAGGGCCGGCATATTGAGCGGGCTCGCCGTCGCCGCATGCGCATTCGTCATCCTGCTGGTGCGCCGAGGCGAGCTGCCGCCACAGGACTATCAGCGCTTGCGTTGGGTGATCTGGGGATGCCTGATCGGACTGCCGGCGCTCATCATCGCCGATGTCGGGCAAGGAACGACGCTGCTCGACGGTCTATGGGCTGGACAGCCGCCGCCCGAAGAAGTGTGGGGGCTTCTCCATCTCGTCAATGGCGTGCTTTGCCTCTTTGTGAGCGAGGCCGTGCGCCGGCCGCAGGTCGTGTCCGTGGGCATTCCGCTTCGCCGCGTGACCATTCTCGGCCTTCTGCTCAGCGTGCCGACGCTGTTCCTTCATGAGCAGATTGAACATTTGCGAGAGGTCATCCACGAGAGTTTCCATCTGCCGGGCTGGATGTGGATCACTATCGCGGCGGCTCTCATCTTCGCCATCTCCCGCATCCACGAAATGACCGTCCATTTTGTGGACCGGTATTTCAATCGCGCCGTCGTCCAGGCAGGAGAGCGGCTTGGCAACGCCATCTTGAACGCCGAGAATTTCGCCGAGATCGAAGGCCATCTTGTCCATGGGGCGCATAGGGCATTTGGCCTCGCCTCCGCCAGCGTCTTTCGTGAAGAGGGCGGGGTTTTCCGCCTCCGCGCGGGAGATCAGAGTTGGGAAAACGCGGCGGCACGCGTGCTCGATCCACGCGATCCGATGCTGGAGCCCCTCCAGACGCACAGACCGTTCGGTGTCGACGCCAAGGCGGCCGCGCGCAATCGCCTGCCCGATGGACTGACGCGGCCGGTCGTCGCTGTCCCCGTCGGGGACCGCCTCCGCTGCCTGGCCCTTGCGCTCTATGGGCCACATGCCACCGGCAATGACCTCAACCATGATGAGCGCGCCGTGCTCGCCGAGCTCGCCAATAAGGCGGCGAGCGTATTTATGAAGCTCGACCACGACCAGCTTTGCCAGCGGATCGCCGCGCTCGAAGGCGAACTCGAAACGATCGCCGCGAAGCTCGCCGCCGCCGGTCCGAACGCGCCGATCCCGCCGGCGGAGGGCAAATCGGCCGTCTCATGATGCGCCTTGTCCGAAGTCCCTTGCCTTCGCGGTCAGCAGCAAATGAGAACGCGGCCGGCCGCAGGATCGCAATGACGCGGCCGGCGTCCCGGTCACGGAATGGACAGGAGACCCATACTGGGCCAGGCGGCCTCCGGAGAGAGAACCCAAGGGGCCGCCTCGACCGTTGTCTTGACCGGTGCTTGGCTCCTCCGCGACGGCGGATCGCCTTTGAAGACAAAGCGGCGGCGGGCCTCGTGATAGGCTGGGTCGGTCCCGAAAAAATTGACCTTCATCCGTTCCAGCTCCGCGGCGCGATAGCTCGCGAGCGGCTTGATGGATTCGTCGTCGAGACGTTTCTCGTGCTTCCGGCGAAGCATCACGCGGAATTCCGGATCGCTGGCGAGCCGCCTCGCTCGTTCCCTCAGTTCGGCGACGAAAGCCCCGGCATCCTCGCCGAAGACGTCGTCAAGAAATCCCATTTCCCGCGCTGCCCGCGTACCGATCGGCTTGCAGGACACGGTCAGCTCCAGCGCTCGCCTCAGGCCGACCCGCCGTGGCAGCGTATAGGTCCAATATTCCGATCCGTAGAGACCGCCCATGCTCCGGTAGTGCGGGTTGAGGACAATGCCAGACCTCGCATAGACGTGGTCCGCCGCCAGCGCCAGCATGGCGCCGCCGGCTCCGGCATTGCCGCGCATCCCAGCTACGATGAGATGCGACATGGTGTTGAGGATCTCGAAGATGAGATCGTCGATCGCATTGATGTTCCGCCAGGATTCTGCGGCCGGATCGGCGCTCGCCTCGATCACATTGAGATGGATGCCGTTCGACCAGAAATCGGCGCCGCCCAGCAGAACGATGACCCGGGTCGGGCGCGAGCGAGCGTGGAGGAACGCGTCGCGCAGCCGCCTGCACTGGGACGTGCTCATCGCCCCATTGTAGAAATCGAACGAGAGATAGCCTACGTCATCCTCCTCGGAATAGACGATCTCGCGGAAGCTGCGATGATCGGCGGGTGCATCGATCGGCAGTGGCGCCTCGGGCACGCCAGCGAGGAGCGGCCCCAAGACCTGCGTCGCGGGCAGTTTGATCCCGGCGACCGGGCACAGGTCCGCATCGCAAAGTTCACAGCCGACGCCCGCCAGTGCGAGGCGGCAGGTTACCTCCCGAGCTTGGGCCTCATCCTTGATCTTCAGATGCGAGACCCAGACAGCGCCATCACTTGTGCCGATGCAAATCGCGCCGTCGCGCCGCGCCAGAACCTGGCCGGCGTGCACCTTTGAGGCGATCCTCCTCATGCGCTCCGTAGAGAAAGCAACTTTTGCCGAGCAGCGTGCCGAGGACGCCAGGAGCGCTGTCGGCTGCGCGGATCTTCCGCAGGATGGTGGCCGTCTTGTCCCGCGTCCAGTCGACAGCGCGCTGGGCCTGCCGCATCGGCGGCCGCAGACAGCCTCGCACATGGGCTGACACATCGGTGAGCTTCTCTGGCTGCCAAGCGCCGGATTGATACGCGCCGGATTCGATTCGGGCGACGGCTTCGAGAACGCCGCGCACCGCCGCCTCGGTGACCAGACCGCGATAGAGGCTGCTCTTCGCGGGAGGATTTTCCTCCACGGCAAACTCATGCGAGGCCCAGATCGCGCCCGCATCGAATTCCTCGGCCGCTTCAAGGATCGTCACGCCCCAGCTCTTCTCGTGGTTGGCGATCGCCCAGTCGAGCGAGGAAGGACCCCGATCGCCCCTTATGCCGGGATGCACGATCAGGCAGAGATGGCGCGATAAGATTTCCTTCGGAATGGCGATCTTCAGCATCGGCGCAAGGATCAAATCCGGCGCCTCGTGGGAGACATCGGCGATCATTGCCTCCTTCGTCGCCGCGATGCAGACGCGGATTTCGTGTCCGCGCGCGCTGAGCTCGATCCACAGACGCTGGCTGAGGCTGTTGTGGGCCGATGTCAAAAAAAGAATTCGCATGGGGTTTCTCCTTATATTTTGGTTCGTCGAAATGAACCGGAACCCGTGATCATGCAGGCCGAGGCCGAAGGCGCAGCGAAAGGAGAGGCGCAAAACCACTTCCCCGCGCCCCCTGTTCAGGGCTCGCTCCGCCGCGCCGTCTATTTACGGGTCGTTAGGTGAGCAGGGTTGATCGAAAGCGCGCCCGGTAGTCGTGCGGACTGACATCGAAATGGCGCTGAAAGGTGCGGCGCATGCGTTCGGCATTGCTGAAGCCGCATACCTTGGCGATGGTCTCGACCGGCAAGACGGTTTGTTCGAGCTTGCAGCGGGCCGCGTCGACCCGCGCCCGTTCGGCAAACTGGGCCGGCGTGTCTCCGGTCTCGCTGTGAAAGAGCCGGGCGAAATTACGCGGGCTCATGGCCATGCGAGCCGCCAAGGCGGATACGCTGAGATCGTCGCCCGGGTGCTGCCCAAGGATCCAAGCTTGCAGTTCCTCTATCTCTGGCCGGCTCCTCACTTCCAAGTATTTCACATGGGTGCTGAATTGGGATTGCCCCCCGGGGCGGCGGGGAAAAACCACCATCATCCGGGCGGCGGCAATCGCAATTTCCCGGCCGAGATCTTCTTCAACCAGGGCCAGGGCCGAGATCGATCCCCGCGGTGATCCCGCCCGAAGAGTAGATATTCCCGTCGCGAGCGAAGAGGAGGCTGGAATCAACCTCTACCGACGGGTATTCCGTCGCGAGGACATCTGAAAACATCCAGTGCGTCGTCACGCGCCGGTGATGCAAGAGGCCCGCGGCCACCAAGATGAATGCGCCGGTGCAAACCGACGCCACGCGCCGCACCCGCGGCGCCATTGAGCGCACCCATTCGACGAGCGCCGGATCCTTGCAGGCCTGCTTGCCATTTGTTACGCCACCCACCACGACCAAAGTATCCAGACCGTCCTCTATGTCATGAAAACTGTGGGTCGCGGCGACCTCTATTCCAGATAACGTCCGGACCGGTCCAGGGGTGGCGGCCAGGATATGGCTTTGGTAACCGGGTTCGCCGGTTCTCCCGAACCTTGGTAACCAGGTGTCCGCCCAGTGGAACACTTCGCAGGGTCCGCACAGATCGAGGGCATCGCAACCCGGGTAGATCAAGACTCCGATCCGGCGGGAATGGGTGATCTCTTGCGATGGCTGGCTTGGGGCGAGTGTGTTCATGGCGCTTGTCTTCTTTCACGATCGCATCTGCGACAACACCGTTCACGTCTTGATCCGAAGCGACTTATTGCACGACCCGGCGATAGAGGTGCCAACTCGCATGGGCGAGGATCGGCACCACGAACGCGAGGCCAACGAACGCGAACAAGAAGCCGACCGCGAGGGACGCCGCGACGATCAAGCCCCAAAGCGCCATCGTGAGCGGGTTCGCGAGAACCGCTCTGAGCTGATGTGCGAACAGCCACCGCGACGCCGACATTGCGGTCGAGGAGCAAGGGAAATGAGACGACGCTGATACTCAGTACCACCACGGCGAAGGCGAGGCCGATGGCATTGCCCAAAATGATCAAGGTCCAGCCCCGGGATGTGGTGAGGACGTCCGTGAGGAACCCGCGCAAGGAGACCCCGGCGCCGTGGCGCCGAAGAGCCACAGGTAAAGCGATTCAGCCGCTGCCTGCCAGCAAATGAACAACGTCAGGAGCACGAGGCCGAGTGCGACGATCGAGGGGAGCGAGGGCGAGTGCCGAAGGTCAAAAACATGCCTCCAGCAGGTGTTCAGGCCGAGCTCCCGGCGCCGGCTTACCTCGTACAAGCCAATCGCCACGAAAGGGCCAAGCAGAGCGAAACCCGACATGAGTGGAAAGAGCAGCGGCAGATCAGTGCTAATGAGGACTATGCAGATGATCGCATAGATCATGCTGAACAAAACAGTGAACAACGGCTGCCCCAAGAAATCGAGGATGGGCAAGAAATCGTTGACGCCTTTGGTCAGAGCATCCTTGAGGTCGGCTGGCCCCACTCTGCGTACGACGGAATGGGTCGGAATGGCATACGGGCCGGTGAGCACATTGAGGTTTTTCAGACGCATTCCTCGGGATCTCTTGCGATGATCGATCGCGGAGTAGTGTGTTCATGGCGCTATCATCTTTTGCGATCGGATCCGCGACAAGGACAAAGATCCCTCGTTTTCGGCCAAACAGGCCTCGCCCCAAAGGGCATAGGCGCGAAAGAGCGTTGACGACGGGCCGCACGGCTTTAGAGACGCCTCCTTCGGTGTTGCCCGTCTCAGATCGGGCTTAATCGCATCCCTTTCCCACGCGCGGCTTCGCCGGTCTTGCCGGGATGGACGATGGATCGGGACGTATGGTTCTCAGCGATCGGGCGCCGATCCGCTCCGAAGAGCTGATTTCGGCGGCAAAGCTTTCGAAGAAGCGCCCGCCCCGCACGGCATCATGCCGGCCGTGGCCTGCGGCCGCACGCGAGACAAGCAGAGGCGGCAGCGCAGAAAATTGTTAGGTGCTTCAAATGCCGATATCCTAGTCACTGAGTTCTGTCCCGCACCCCCTATTCATGGTAGGCCTTTGCAGATTTCGGCGCCGCCGGCGCGCCCGCTCCCATCAACCGCGATCATGGGCACGGGCCCGGCGAAACCTGGACACTTGCCTCTCTCACACTTGGCTTTCACATGCGGGTGGGCTTGTTTTAGAAAAGGGCCGAAGATGCGCCAGCCGTCTCAACTCATTGGCAGCGCCGCCATGATAATTCTCGCTTCAGTGCATGGCGCGGCGGCTTTCAGTGCAAATTTCACATGGGCGGGGATCAAAGCTTGCGGCAGAACCTCTCCCGCCTTCAGGGTCCAGGATGCGCCAAAGGAAACGGAAAGCCTGCGTTTCATTTTGACCGACAAGGACGCCCCCGGCTTCCGGCACGGCGGCAGCACCGTTCCTTATAGCGGCAACGGACTCGTGCCGGAGGGGGCGATAAATTACATCGGCCCTTGCCCACCCGCCGGCTCCGTTCACCGCTATATCTGGACGATTGAGGCTTTGGACAAGGCCGGCAAGATCGTCGCGCGCACGGCCGCCGAAGGGCGCTTCCCGGAGCGTTGAGCGCGCTTTTGAGAATGCCCGCCATTGACGCCCCGCAGCGCCCCGCCACGAGATGAAGAAGCTTCCAAAGGCGCCAAGATGATCTCGGCATTGGCCAAAATGATCGTGTTTATCGATCGGCAAACGCGCCCGGCTTTGCCGAACACGAGAGCCCAGCATGCTGGCGCGTCGATTGCTTGGGCGAAGCTCATTCCGCGGCCTCGCGACCGGTGCGTTCAATTTTGTCCGAAAGGGATCAGTCGATGGATGAGCTTTTTGCGATATGTAGGACAATTGAGATCGATGACGGTCAGGCAATGGGTTTTGTGCTGATGCGGGCGGAGGAGAGTGGCGAGGCCAAACCGTGGCCGATCCTGATCACGCACAAGGGCAATCAATTCTTCGGATTTGAAAATGCCTGTCCGCATCAAGGCTCGCACCTGGACACGAGGCCCGGCGAGTTTCTGGACGAAGAGGGGAATTTCATCACCTGCGGCAAGCATCACGCCCAGTTCGATCTGGATACAGGCGCTTGCTTCATCGGGCCCTGCCAGGGCCAGAGCCTAACGCCCATTGCGCTGGTGATCGACGATGGCGATGTGTGCCTGACAGGGGTCCAGCTGGCGGAAGAAGATGGGCTCGATCTTCCCGATCCGGAAGAGATACCGGAGGTCATGATCACGGGGGATTGACCAGCTGCGGCCGCCGCGCGGAAGAGAAACGTGGCGCCAGGGCACAATCTAAAAAATCAACCGCGACATCTTTCCGTTATAATGAAGCTGACATCTGCTCAAAGCCCGCCTCTTTCGCCATGGCTCCCAAATTCACCCCTCTTCCCTCGGACTTGGTGCAAACGCATCCTGGGCTTGGCATCCTGCGTTTGGCGGGTTTGCTCGCCGAGGGGGATGGCGAGCTCGATGAAGACGCGCTGGACGCCATGTTCGAACAAGTGGAGGCCGGCGAGCTGGTCGACACGGGGCCTGCCGAAATGTGGCCGGAGCTGGTTCGCGGCCTCATGGCCCGCTCCCCCGCCAAGATGATCCAGGCTTTGCGCGAGTGCGGTGCCCTTCCGGATGTGCTGCCCGAGGTGGCAGGTTTGTTTGGTGTTCCCCAAATCGCCGACGATCCCGCGGAGGTGGACCTTGGCGAGCATTTGCTGAACACGCTTTCCGAGGCGGCACGGCGCGGCGCGCCTTTGGCGGTCCGTTTCGCCCTGCTTGTGATGAATGTCGGCAAGGCGGATTCGCCACGCGAGCACCTGCCGGTCCATTACCGGCATAGCGCGGGCGCCCTCGCATCGAAGCGATTGCGACCGCTTCGGGGTGCAGGCGGTCTGCCGCGAACTTGCCCTCCTTGCCCTTGCCGAATGCGAGCGTGTGCACCGGGTGTCGGAGGTGCGCGCTGGCCCTGTCGCTTTGATGCTGGAACGGGTCGGAGCGTTTGATGCCCCGGAGCTTTTCGAGCTGTTGATGGCCGTATGTGCTTGTGATTACTGCGCTTACGGAGACCGCTCCGGAAAGGATTATCCGAAAACCGCTTTGCTGGAAACCGCGCTCCGGGCCTGCGCTGACATCGATGAGACTGAATTTGCCGCTGACCTCAGCGCCGCGGAGAGCGTGGAGGCTGCGCAGACCGCGCGGGCCGTGGCGATCGCGCAGGCGTTCCGTTCGCAGCGCTGGTCCGGCGAATTGACTTAGATTTTTGTCTTATCGCCTTTTTTTGACGCGAACCGCCCTCCCTTTCGCTTAAAGATGCCGCCTCGCCCCGGCGCGAGGAAACGCCGTCGCGTCAGCGCCGGGTTGCCCAATCCTTCGGCTTTGGATGCGGCTCTTGAGGGGTTATGATCTCGCCCGCTCTTTTGGCTACGGCCATGATCGGTTTGCGTTCGGCCGCTCATGGTCTCCCCTAGCGACGCTCACTTGGGTCCGCGCATGACTGAAATTTCCATTGCGGGAGAGGCCTTCAACGTTCTCGTTGAGGGTGACGAGGCGAAAGCGGTCTTGATGCTTTCCAATCCACTCGGTACCAACCTTCACATTTGGGACCCGCAAGTCCCGGCGTTGCTCGGCCATTTCCGGCTGGTGCGCTACGATTCGCGCGGGCATGGCGCAAGCATCGCCAATCAAGGCCCCTATTCCATCGAAGGCCTTGGCCGCGACGCGCTCGCAATCATGGATACGCTCAAAATAGCAAAAGTTCATTGGCTCGGCCTTTCGATGGGCAGCATCATTGGACTATGGCTTCTCACCCATGCGCGCGAGCGCATCGGCCGGGCGGTACTTGCCAATACGGCGGCGCGAATACCAGGCCCCGATCTGTGGAACAGCCGCATTCGATCGGCCCGGGCCACCGGCATGGATGGCGTCGCCACGGCGGCCGCCGAACGCTGGTTCACCGAGGCGTTCCGCGACACCCATCCGGAAAAAGTGGACCGCGTGCTGGAGATGGTCCGCACGACGCCTCTCGACGGCTATGTGGGCGTTTGCGCCGCCGGACGCGACATGGATCAGCGCGAAGCCATTCGCGGCATCACCAACAAGGTTCTGGTCATCGCCGGGCGCCACGATCGATCGACGCCGCCGGAGATGGGCGCCTTCGTCGCGAATGCCATCAAAGGCGCCCAACTCGTCACGCTCAACACATCGCATATGTCGAATATCGAGGATGCGGCGAATTTCACCAAGGCGGCCATCGATTTCCTGACCGCTCCTGAAGCCGCCGCGGTCAAACCTCCCCCCCGCCGAAAAGCGCCGGCCAAAAAAGCGGCGGCGAAGAAAGTGGCCGCCAAAAAACCTCCGCGCCAGCAAGCCGCCACAAAGAAAGCGCCCGCGAAAAAGCCATCGAGCAAAACAATCAAAACGAAGGGGCCGCAAAAAAAGCCCGCCGCCAAGACCGCAAATAGAGGGAGAACTCCCAAAAAGAGAGCCGGCACGAAAAGGGGCGTGCCGAAAAAGCCGTCCGCCGGGAGAAAACGCTGAACCGATCTGCCCCGCCCGCTTCGTCTCAAACGGTTCCGTAGTTGCGGTGGGCGTAGATGAGACTGCTGCCTTGTGGACCGTAGTCCACCGCCTCGACAGCGCCGATGAGGATCAAATGCGTCATCACCTCCTTGACCTCGGTGAGACGGCAGTCGAAGACGGCGGCCGCATCTTTCAGAACCGGAGCGCCGGTCACGAGCTTGGTCCATTCGCCGCAGGTGAATCTTTCATCGAGATGAGACCCCGTGCGCCCCGCGAAAATATCCGCGAGAGCCTCATGCGAAGGGGTGAGGGTATTGATGCAAAACACGCCGTTCTCGATCACC
>CAWAQW010000039.1:0-36369 GCA_963784075.1 uncultured Alphaproteobacteria bacterium
TTCGTGGGGGAGCAAACGTTCGTGAACGCTTGCCTCGCGGGGGTTCCTTCCGGCTTTTCGTCTGAAGGAGAAAAAATTCACAAAAAAGGTTAGACAGAAGCCGCGAGCTCAACTGGGCAGAATTGCTTTAAGTGGGTGGGCCATGCCATGAGCGAAGATAGAGAGCTTATTGCGGTGATCGACTTGATCTACGAGGCCGTGCTCGACGGCAGTCTGTGGCCACATGTGCTGGTTAAGCTTGCCGACGTCACCGGCGCCGCGCAAGTTAGCATGACCTCAAGAGATAAGCGGACCGGTAGCTTTACGACGCTTTCCCCGCGCACCGATCCCGTTTGGTCTGCTGGCTATAAGGACTATTGGCGGTTTCACAATCCGCTTTGGCAGCAAACCACATCGTGGCCGGCGGGCGAAATTTATGCCCTTGACCGCCTCGTGCAGAGAGACGTGTACAGCGCGACGCCCGTGTTTAACGAATGGTGGCGGCCATCCGGGCGCGGGCTTTCGGCGGCGGGCGCCAATTTGCTGAAAGAAGACCAGTTTTCACTCTTGATCTACATGGTCAATGCGCCCGGCAAGGACGACCTGTCCGAGCGGCAAATCCGGCTGTTCCAAGCGACGCTGCGGCACCTCGTCCGCGCCGTGCGCATCAGTCGCCAGCTCTGGAACCTGGGGCTCAAGCACGCGGCCCCGCCGGAGCAATTCGACACTTTGCCGCACGGCGCCTTCCTCGTCGACGCCTCGGCCAGAGTGGTTCACGCGAACACGGCCGCAAGGAGAATGCTCGAGGATGGTGAGGGATTGGTCTTGCAAGATTTCACATCTTACGGCGGCGGGCAGTTCGGACGATTTACAAAAACTCATCGGCGGCTGCGGACGAAGCCTGTGGGCGGCTGACAAGGCCGGCGGCGAACTCAAAATCCTCCGCGCGCCGCCCCGTTCGCCCCTCCAAGTCACGGTCGCACCCTTTCAATCCAAAACGCCGCTCACGGATATTCCGTGGCTTGGTGTCGGGACTCCGGCCGCCATTGTTACAGTCCGCGACCCCGACATCGACCGCCGGCAGCAGGAGATCGATCTGCGCCGCCGCTTCGGCCTGACCGCCGCGGAATTGGGCTTGGCCGCCGAAATTTTGAAAGGCGACGGCCGCGCGGCGGCCGCGCGGCGGCGCGGCATTTCCGGCGCGACGGCCAAAACTCACCTTTCGAACATTTTCGAGAAGACGGGAACGCACCGGCAGGCCGAACTTATCCGCCTCCTCCTTGACCACAACGCCATCCCGCGAGTTGGAAAGCTGAGCGCATCGGGCAATGCCATGGCAATGGCCAATGGCTCATAGCGAGGTCCCAAGGACAGCTTGGCTTCGAATGAACCCGGCCGAAGCCAAATTTCCGTTGCCTGTTCCGGTCTCGCACCCGGGGTTCTAATCTAACAAATTGATGACAATATGATTGACGGCTATTGTCATTCAGAATAATATTAACTGACCTTTTTCTAGCGAAGCCCAAGTCTGTATTGCGGCGTGAGCCCGGCCTCAACGGAGGTGTGCCGCCACCCGGAAATGTTCAGAATCCGAAATTGTCTGCTTGCCGTCTTTTCTTGACGTGTCCTCTTCCTTTCCGATTGATTTCCAAAGCACGGAACGTAGCCGGTTAGGTTTCAGCAATGGGCATCGAAGATGAGCTTCTTGCTTTAATAGATTTGATCTACGAGGCCGCGATCGACAGCACGCTATGGCCGGCTGTTCTCATAGGGCTTGCCGATGCGATGGCGACGGCGCAGATCGGCTTGCTCAGTTTGGACCGTCGCGTCCGCACCTTTGATTCGATTGCGCCGCGTTGCGATCCGGCCATGGACGCGATCTTCAAGAAATATTGGGCCTTCCATAATCCGCTTTGGCCCCGCACAATCGCGCGGCCGCTCGGCGAGGTATTCTGGCTCGACAGCTTGATCCCGCGAAAGGACTTCGTCGCCACCTCTTTCTTCAACGAGTGGATGCGCCCGGCGGAGTTCGGGATTGCGTCCATGGGTGCCAATTTGCTGGTCGGGAACGAAGTGTCGACCATGATCTCCGTTGCCAACGCCCCGATAAAAGATGAAATAACCAAAGAAGGGACGCTCGCCTTCAAGACCGTGCTGCCGCACATCGGCCGCGCCATACGTATCCATCGCAAGCTTCGGTTGCGTGATCTCGACCATGACACGGCGCCCGATTGGCTCGAGCAATTGCCCCGTGGCGTGATGCTGGTCGATGCCACCGCGAGGGTGCTGTTCGCCAATACGGCGGCCCGGACACTGCTCGGTTCGCGCTGCGGTCTCGCTATCAAGGCCGGCCGCCTTTGGAGCACCAGCAACTCCGACGCCATTCAAGGCTTGATCGCCTCCTGCAAGCGCAAGGCCTTGGCGGCAAACGGTCCCGGCGGAGAAATCTCGATTGAGCGCGGCCCGCGCCGTTCACCCTTGCGGGTGACGGTGACGCCGCTGGGGTCAAAAGGCACCGTCGCGGAGCTTCCCTGGCTTGGCTTGGACCGTGGCCATTGTCACCGTCGCCGATCCGGCCATGGAAAAATCGATAAACTGAAGCGCCGCGCGTTATTCGCCAAACAGCGGGTGGAAATTCGGCCGCATCGCTTTCAGCCGCTCGCCCGCCGGCGATGTCCATGCGCGAAACATATGCGCAATAATTCCTGCCGCGGCAGTGCAACCATCCGGTCGAACATTTTCGAGAAACCGCACGCTGGCAGGCTGAACTCATCGGCGTTCGGCTCGATGCACGCAAAAAGGAAGCGTGAGCAACTCAGCAATCGAACATCTCATTTGGCAGGACCGTAAAGCGGGTCACTTGCGCGGGAAGCCGTCAACCACGATTTGGCACCCTCGAAAGGTGTCAAACCGAATTCATAAATAAATTTTAATTTGTGAGCTCGCCCCTCCTTCTTATAGTGCCATTTGCGTTCCCCTTTCCAATTTAAGCGATTGGCACCAAGCCAATCGCCGTGCGCTTCATTTTTGATATTTTGCCGGTTGAGGTCTGCAATGGGCATAGACGATGACCTTCTCGCTTTCATAGACTTGATCTATGAGGCTGCCGTCAATAGCGCGCGATGGCCGGCGGCCCTCATAAGACTTGCCGACATCACGAAGACTGCGCAGGTGGCCTTGGCTTCGATGGACTGTCGCGCCCAAACCTTCGACTCGATTGCCCCGCGCACAGATCCGGTCATGCACGCGAGGTACAAGAATTATTGGGCCTTTCATAATCCGCTTTGGCACATTGCCGCGCAACAGCCCGCCGGGACCGTCTTCTCCTTCGATAGCATCATGTCGCGAAAGGAGTTCACAGGCACACCCGTGTTCAACGAGTGGTTTCGCCCAGCCGACTTTGGGCTTGCCTTCGTCGCGGCCAATTTATTCGCCCGGGACCAAGTTTCATCTTTGCTGTGCGTCGCCAATACAACCAAGAACGATCATATCACCACGGAGCAGATGCTCGCTTTCAAGGCAGCGCTGCCCCACGTCACCCGCGCGGTTCAGATTCATCGTGAGCTTCGGACGCACGATCTTGATCATGATACGGCGCCGGAACGGCTTGAACATCTGCAGCGGAGTGTGATGCTGGTCGATGGCGCCGCAAGGGTGCTGTTTGCCAATGCGGCGGCCCGGAAGCTGCTCGGGTCTCGCGGCGGCCTCGCCGTCAAGGCAGGCTGCCTGCACAGCACCGACAACTCGGGCGCCATCCAAGGATTGATCGCCTCTTGCTCGCGCAAGGCCTTCACGCCACAGGGTCCCGGCGGAAAATTTTTCATTCAGCGCGGACCGCGCCGCTCACCCCTGCGTGTGATGGTGACACCGCTGCGGACAAAAGGCGCCGTCGCGGAACTTCCCTGGCTCGGCTTGGATCTTCCCGTCGCCATTGTCACCGTCGCCGATTCGGCCGCGGAAAAATCGCTGCACTGAGCGCCCCCGCGTGTCAGTCGCCGCCGCTGAGCGGGTGCAAATCCCGCACCATGGCTTTCATCCGCTCATCGAGCACATGGGTATAAATCTGCGTCGTTGAAATGTCGGCGTGCCCGAGCAATTCCTGCACGACGCGCAAATCGGCGCCATTTTGCAACAAGTGACTCGCGAAGGCATGACGGAGCACATGCGGGCTGACCCGCGCCGCCGCAATGCCGGCGGCGGCGGCGCAGGCTTTGAGATCGCGGGCGAAAGCTTGACGCGTCAGATGGCCGCTCGCGCCATCGGCGGGAAACAGCCAAGGACTGGTTGACGCCCTGCCTTCAGCCGTCTTGAGAAACCCGCGATAAGCCGCAATGGCTTGCCGCGCCGCGCCGGAAAGCGGCACCAGCCGTTCGCGCCCGCCCTTGCCGCGAATATGGAGAAAGGGATCCTTTGTTTGCGCCGCGCCGGCGGGCAGCGCCACCAGCTCCGACACCCGTAAACCCGTGGCGTAGAGAAGTTCGAGCAGGCACGCCATGCGCAAAGCGCGCAATCGCTCGGCTCTGGGCCTTTCTTCGTCGTCGAGCCCCTCCTTGGAGACCGCCAGCAAATGGCCGACCTCGGCGATGGACAGCGTCTTTGGCAGATTGCGGCCGCGTCTCGGCGCCTCGATGATCAGCGCCGGATCGTCGGCGCGGCGCCCGTCGGTGACGAGAAACCGATGGAACTGGCGGATCGAGGACAGTTTCCTGGCGCTCGATGCCGGTTTGAGACCGCGTTCCGCGAGCGAGGACAGATAAGCGCGAATATCGCTCGTCGAAGCCGTCTGCGGCGTCTTTCCGGCGCGGGCAAGGCCTGAGGCATAATCGGCGAGGTCGCGGGCATAGGCGTCCTTCGTGTTTTTGGACGCGCCGCGCTCGGCCGCGATCATGTCAAGAAAGGCTTCGATCAGCGGAGGAAGGCTTCGCGCGTCGGGCATCGGGGGCCCTATTTGTTCAGCCGCGCCGGCGGGACCGCTTGGACCATCTCGCGCGGTTGCGGCTCGACGAAGGTCACGAGCGCCCACATGCCGCCGTAAACAAGCCCCGCCAGAACCCCGACGATGAACAGAAACCGGATGAGAGAAGGCACGCGAGTCTCCTTTGGAGAGGTGCTCTTATCGGATAAGGCAGCGCATGAGGCAAGCGTCCGGAGTCTGTTCGGAAATCAGGGCGATTGACTTATTCGAAATATGCAATCGAGCAAATTTCAGAGTTATTAATGCTATGCATGTCTTTCCGCTTGGCTGCGCCCGCCAAAGCGTTCCTTCTCGATCTTCACCAAATGCGCTTCCAAATTTCGAGATGATCATCCTCAAAAATGTCGCTCTCAAAGCGAACATTTCTGAAAAGGAATTTGCTGCGGTCAGCGGGAGGCACACGCGCCGCTGAGGGCCTTGCTGTTGCCCGCTGGGGGTGTCAGCGAGCCGCGCCGCGTAGCGGGCCATCAGATCGACTTCGAGGTTGATTTTATCGCCCGCGTGCCTTTCCCCCCAGGTCGTGACTTTGAGCGTATGCGGCACGAGCAGGACGGAAAAAAAATTCCCTTCGACGGAGTTGACCGTCAAAGACGTGCCATCGAGCGCGACGGAGCCTTTCTCCGCAATAAACCTCGCAAGATCCTGCGGAACGACGATCTCGATGTTCCGCATGCCATCGAAATCCGAGATCGCGGCAATCGTGGCGACCGCATCCACATGGCCGGTGACGAGATGGCCGCCAAGCTCATCGCCCATTTTGAGCGCTCGTTCGAGATTGAGTTTCGTGCCGATTTTCCAATGGCGGGCGGTCGTGCGTGCGAGCGTTTCCGCCGCGACATCGACCTCGAACCAGCTGCGGCCCGTGCTTGCGCCGCAGGCGGTGACGGTCAGGCAAGGGCCGCCGCAGGCGATCGACATGCCGGGGGCGATCGTGTCCAAAAGATAGGAGCAGGCGATGCGCAGATGGCGTAAATTGGTCCCCGCTTCGGCCCGTTCAATCTCGCCGATGTCGCTGATGATTCCCGTGAACATCTAGGCCACTCTTTCATGGCGGGTGAGCCGGTCGGCGCCGATCCTGCGTGTCTCGATCAGGCGATAGTGGTCCGGATCGTCAAGCCGGGCCGCTGCCGCGGGGCCGAGGCCCAAAACGCCGTCCCGCCCCAGGGGCACCGGGCTCGTGAAAATCAGAACTTCGTCGGCAAGCCCCTGCCCGATCAAACTGGCCGCCACGCTGGGCCCTCCCTCGCAAAAAATCCGTGTCAAACCCCGCCTGCCAAGAAGTTTGAGCGCCTCGCCAAGATCGACACGCCCTGTCTCATCCCGCGGCACCTCGACGACCTCGACATGCGCCTCGCGCAAGCGCTCGGCTCTCTCTTCACTTGCCCCTTCGCCCGCGATGGCGAGCACCGGACGCTTCGCCGCCGCCGCGGCAATCCGGGCTTGCGGCGGCAGGCGAAGATCGCTGTCGAGGACAACCCGCAAAGGCGCGCGCTCTTCTAGTCCCGGAAGCCGCACGTTCAGCAAGGGATCATCCGCCAAAATGGTGCCAATGCCCGCCATGACGGCGTCGTGCATCGCGCGCATGACATGCACAAGCCCATTCGCCGCCCCTCCCGTCACAATGAGACGCGGGCCAGGCGGCAATCCAGCCGCAAATAAATCCGCCGTCAAGGCAAGTTTCAAACTGATCATGGGGCGGCCGCGGGTCACCCGCAAAAAATGCCCGAGATGGGCCCGCCCCGCCTCCTTGGCGAGGACGCCGCGCGCCACTTCAAGGCCGGCGTCCGTCAAAATAGAGGCGCCCCGGCCGCACGCCCGGGGATCGGGATCGTCAATGGCATAGACGACGCGGCTGACCCCGGCCGCGATGATCGCATCCGTGCATGGCGGCGTCTGCCCATGATGACTGCACGGCTCCAAACTTACATAAAGGGTCGCGCCCCGCGCCGCCGCGCCCGCCTGGCGCAAGGCTTCGGTCTCCGCATGCGGACGGCCGCCGGGCTTCGTCCAGCCGCGCGCCAAAACAACGCCGTCCTTCACAAGGAGAGCGCCCACCGCGGGATTGGGCGCGCAAAGCCCGAGCCCGCGCCGGCCAAGCTCCAAAGCCGCCGCCATGGCGCGCCGATCCGCCTCGTACGGGTTCATGCCCGGCCCGGCGGAGGTGCTTTGGCGGGAGACGGCGCCGGTGTGTCTTCCGTGGTCTCGCCCGCCTCATGCGCAAGTTCGTCGACCAGCGTATTGAAATCGCGCGCCTCGCGGAAATTGCGATAGACCGAGGCAAAACGCACATAGGCGACGCTGTCGAGCGTGCGCAAACCCTCCATGACAAGCTCACCGATTTTTTCGCTGGGGATCTCGCTCTCGCCCTGACTTTCCAGCTGGCGCACGATGCCATTCACCATGCGTTCCAGGCGATCAGGCTCGACGGGCCGCTTGCGCAACGCGACTTCGATCGAACGCATCAGCTTATCGCGGTCGAACGGCACCCGCCGGCCGGATTTTTTCACGACAGTCAATTCGCGCAATTGCACGCGCTCGAAGGTCGTGAAGCGGCCGCCGCAATCGGGACAGACGCGGCGGCGGCGGATGGCCGAACCATCCCCCGCCGGGCGGGAATCCTTCACCTGGCTGTCGAGACTGCCGCAGAACGGGCACCGCATGGCGCTTTGGCCTCATGGCACGGTCTCGCGGCCGTATCGACCACGAGACATGCGTCACCGGGATTAGGCAACGCGGCCGGCCCGCCGCCAAGCCGGATCACGCGCCCAGGCTTAGGGCCACACTCGCTCTTGTGACGCTCAATACACCGGGAAGCGTTGGCGTCAATTCGCTGGCGGCTGCCTTGACTTTGGCCTCGACCGCCGCATTGCCCTGGTCGCCGTTCTTGGCCAAGCCGTCCAAGGTGTCGGCGATCAGCTCGCCGACCTTCTTGAATTCGGCGATGCCGAAGCCGCGCGAGGTCGCGGCGGGCGTGCCGAGCCGGATGCCGGAGGTCACCATGGGGCTTGCGGTATCGAACGGCACGCCATTCTTGTTGCAGGTGATCCCGGCGCGCCCAAGCGCGGCTTCCGCCGCCTTGCCGGTGAGCTGCTGCGGCCGCAGATCGACCAGCATCAGATGATTGTCGGTGCCGCCGGTCGTGATCGTGTAGCCGCGCTCGATGAGCGTTGCGGCCAGCGCCTTGGCGTTGTCCGCGACCTGCTTTGCATAGACCTTGAATTCGGGCTTGAGCGCCTCGCCGAAGGCCACCGCCTTGGCCGCGATCACATGCATCAACGGGCCGCCCTGGAGTCCCGGAAAAACTGCCGAATTGATCTTTTTGGCGATCGCCTCGTCATTGGTGAGGATCAAACCGCCGCGCGGGCCGCGCAAGGTTTTGTGGGTCGTCGACGTGACCACATGGGCATGCGGGAAGGGCGAGGGATGCATGCCGCCCGCGACGAGGCCCGCGAAATGCGCCATATCGACGAAGAAATAGGCGCCGACCTTATCGGCGATCGCCCGGAACCCGGCAAAATCCCAATGGCGCGGATAGCCGGAACCGCCGGCGATGATGAGCTTCGGCTTGTGCTCCTCGGCGAGACGCGCCAGCATGTCCATGTCGATACGGTTGTCGTCCCGGCGAACCCCATAGGGAATCGGCTTGAACCACCGGCCGGAGAGATTGACGTGCGAGCCATGCGTCAGATGGCCGCCCGCGGCGAGATCGAGCCCCATGAAGGTATCGCCCGGCTGCAACAGCGCGAGGAACACCGCCTGGTTCGCCTGGCTGCCGGAATTCGGCTGCACATTGGCGAATTTGCAGTCGAAGAGCCGGGTGACGCGCTCGATCGCCAAATTCTCGGCGATATCGACGAATTGGCAGCCGCCGTAATAGCGCCGGCCCGGATAGCCCTCGGCATATTTGTTCGTCATCACCGAGCCCTGCGCTTCGATCACGGCTTTGGAGACGATGTTCTCGGAGGCGATCAGCTCGATTTCATGCTGCTGGCGGCCGAGCTCCAGTTCGATCGCCTTGGCGATTTCGGGATCGGCATCGGCGAGCCCAGCCGTGAAAAACGAGTTAATAGCCCCTGTGCGGCTGGTGACGGTTTGGCTCATGCTGCGTGTTCCTGCGCTGGCGGCCCGGCGCGGAATCGCGGCTAAAAACAGTCAGCGAAACGGCCCGGCACGGGATGACGAAAATGTCAAATAGCATGGCAAATCGCGCGCGTGAAGGCGTTGGCTGCAGTTTAGTGAACCCCGCCCTCCGCCTCCATTTCGCGCATAGCCACGCTCAAGGATGACGCGACCCCAAGCGACAAGGCAGATCATTCATATAAAAGATGCTGGATGGTGGCGCTGCTCGCCGGCCATCGCGTCAACTTTCGTGCGGCCCGCGCATCGTCTTCAATGCCGCTTCGATGTGCCGCCAAGTTTTGGCCTCCTCGCTTTTACCTTCCTTCTCCAAGGTGGAAGCCCTTTGAGCGGCCTCGACGACGGCCTTGTCGCCGTGCGCTTCCAACAATTGCCGGGCGAAGTCATGAATGTCGATTTCTTGCATCATCATGGCGTCATGCTCCTCTTCTTCGACGCGACGGCGGACCCGCGCCATTTGCCGTGCTGAAGAAAATAGGGCTGCTTGCCTGCCTCGGCCAGTTGAGCCGGCCGCGTTTCTCTGGGCCTTACCTGGATCGAGCAAAGCGTCCGCAAGGTCCAAGAGACGCAAACGCAAACATGAGAGGCCGAACGCGCTCAAGCTGAGCGCTGAAACTATTTGATTTCATTGGTGGGCGGTGACGGACTCGAACCGCCGGCCCTCTCGGTGTAAACGAGATGCTCTACCAACTGAGCTAACCGCCCGCGCGGCTGAAAGTGGTCGCATACTGGGTTTCGAGCGTCAATGCGATTGCGCTTTCATCGCGACTTTGCTGCCGGCCGACATTCATCTCCTCGCAGGTCCTTGCTCTCCGCGCTCTCCGCGCGCGAACCCAAGACGCGCGAAGCCAAGACTTAGACCGCAATCGCGGCCGCGATCGCGGGATGCGGGTCATAGGCCTCAAGCAGGATGTCTTCGAAGCGGAAATCAAAGAGCGAACGAACGCCGGGGTTGAGCTTCAGCCGGGGCAAGGGGCGTGGCGTCCGGGTCAGCTGAAGGCGGGCCTGGTCGAGATGGTTTTGATAAAGATGCGCATCGCCCAAACTGTGCACGAAATCTCCCACCTCGAGGCCGGTCACATGCGCGACCATCGCGGTCAGCAGCGCATAGCTCGCGATATTGAAAGGCACCCCCAAAAACACATCGGCCGAGCGCTGATAAAGCTGGCAGGAGAGTTTTCTTGTGCCGTCCGCCGCCTCGGTGACATAAAACTGAAACAGGCAATGGCAGGGCGCGAGCGCCATGGCCGGCAGATCGGCGGGGTTCCACGCCGACACAATCAACCGGCGGGAAAAGGGATTCCTTTTGATTTCCTCGACCACTTCGGAAATCTGGTCGATCACGCCCCCGTCCGGGGCCTGCCAGGCGCGCCACTGCTTGCCATAGACCGGCCCGAGATCGCCCTTGCGGTCGGCCCATTCGTCCCAAATGCCGACCCCATGCTCTTTCAGATAGGCGATATTGGTGTCGCCGCGCAAAAACCACAAAAGCTCGTGGACGATGGATTTCCAGTGCAGCTTCTTGGTGGTGACGAGCGGAATGCCGTTCGCGAGGGCAAACCGCATCTGATAGCCGAAGATCGAGCGGGTTCCGGTCCCCGTGCGGTCGGCCTTGACCTCGCCGTCGCGCAGGATTTTGGCCAGAAGGTCGAGATAGTTTTGCATCTGCGGACGTGGTGCCTTTCCGGCGTGGCGGGAAACCGGTTCGCTCGCTTTGCGCGAAGAGATGGTCCCCGGCCCTGGAGCGCGGCAAGGCTCGGCCCGGCCGCGGTCAGGCCGCGAGGCCGAGAGATGCCGCGATCTGGGCGAGCGTCGCCTTTTCCGCATCACTGATTCGCACGCCGCCGAACCCGAGGAAACCCCCTTCGGCCGAGGCCTCGGCGACGGTCTGGCTGATATGCTGGAGCCAAGCCTTGAAAGCGGCGGCGTCGGCGGGAGACTTCGCCCCGACAATGGCCGCCGCCTGCTTGAGGATTTCAAGGGATTTGGCGACGATTTCGGCGGGCGTCTTGCCGGACAGCTGCGTCCGCAGCCCGTCGCGGGCGGCGGCCCGCCCCTCGCCTGTCTCGAATTCGCCGGCCACCGCTTTGATGAGCTCCGTGGCCGTCGCATCATGTTTCGCGCCGACGACCGTCCGCGCGGTGGCCATGCTTTCCTTGAGCGTTCCCCAAAGCCCGCTGGGATCGGCCGCCGTCACGGCGAGCCCCGCCATCATCACGCTCTCCAAAAGGGTCTTCCATTCATCCGGAGTAAAATCCGTTTTGGCCGCCATCGATGGTCCTCCTCTGCCGGCGCACCCGCGCGCCGCGATTGAAAGCGTCTCCAAGGTTTATTTTCTTCTTTATTTTTTCTGGTGGCGATCCAGAGCCACCCGCGCAAAGCTTTTACCGCTTCGGGCGCCCCTCGCCAAGGCGCCGCATCGCGCAAAAGCGGCGGCCACGTGCCAAATCTTTTAAATGGGAGGTCCTCCGTCTCGCGAAAAGACCGCATCACGTCTTATCCACAAAGGTGCCGCCGATGAGGTTTACGTCTGTCCAGCCCTTTGAAAATAGCGCCATCATGCTATATTTAGATCGCCGCCCTGTGCGGCTATGGCGATAAACGGCGTCGAAATAAGCTCTTCGGACCCGGGGGCGGTACCCGGCGCCTCCACCAAAGCCTGCTTCGCAGTCCGAGCGACGCAGGTTTTGGCGGGGGCGAAATAGGTTCGACGGGGAGTGTAAAGGATGATCTTTTGCCCGGCATGGTTCCGCCGTCATCGGGCCGAACTTATAGTTGCCAACGACAACTATGCTCCGGTGGCTGTTGCCGCGTAACGCGGTAATGGTACCGAAATCAAGCCCTTGGAGGTAGCACTTCAAGGCGGGGTCCGGAGGCACCTGGCAACAGAAGCCTCCATTTTCGCGGGAGGCGTTTCTTAATTCCTCTTGCGGGGCGTGGCTTTTGCGCCAAAATTGGACCGCGAGCGGATGCAATGCCAGTCGACCTGATCCGTTATGATCTCCTTGTCCAGGACGCCTTGCGCGGGGTCATCCGGCAGGTCCTCGCCGGCGCGGCGCGCGACGGTCTTCCTGGGGACCACCATTTTTACATCAGTTTCCGCACCCATGCGCGGGGCGTGCGGCTGTCCGCGCGGATGCGTGATCTTTATCCGGATGAAATGACGATCATCCTGCAACATCAATTTTGGGATCTGAGCGTCGCTGAAGACTCTTTCGAAGTGGGTCTGTCCTTCCGCAACGTGCCGGAAATGCTGCTGATCCCGTTCGAGGCGGTAACCCGTTTTTTCGATCCATCCGTCGGTTTCGAGGCGAAATTCGCGGCCGAGGACGAAGCCATGGAGAGCCCCGCGGCAAAGCTTGAAAATTCGCCGCCGCAACGGGCGCCCGTGAGCGTTTTGGAAAGCGTGCCGGCATCGACTCCTTTGCCGGATGTCGAGACAGCGCTGCATCGCGAGAACGCCAGCGGCGCGGCGGCGGCGGCCAAGAGCCCGGAGGGATCGGTGCCGTCGCACGGCGAACCCAACGTCGTCTCGATCGATGCCTTTCGCAAAAAGAACTAGCGGATATTTGAAAAATCTCTAAAAAACGGTTGTGATTGGACCCTGTCAAGCGCCGGATAATAGGCTGCGGCCTCCGCCAATCGACGCGCGTTTATGCCGCAATACGGCCGGTTGCGCTGAATCGGCGTTTGTGGTTTTGAACCCACTGTTCCTAGCGCCAAGTACAAAGTACAAAGGCGCGGTAGAAATCAAAATCAAAACGCGCCATATTGGCCGCGGCCGGAGAAGCCGACCTATGAGATTTGCCAAGACAGCCTCCAAACGAATTGCAACCCTTGGCGCTAGCGTTTTGCCGCGAAGCGTAGGGCTCGCTGCGCTGGTGTCTGGCGCGGCACATGCGAACGGATATCCAGAACCGGGACAGATTGGCTTCCAGGAAGCCGTCACGCCCATCGCGGAAGAGATCGCATTTTTCCACAATTGGATCTTGTTGCCGATCATCACGGTCATCTGCCTGTTCGTTTTGAGCTTGCTCCTCTATGTCATCTTCCGGTTCAACGAAAAGGCCAATCCAACCCCGTCACCGACCACGCATCATTCCGGTCTCGAAGTGGCCTGGACCGTCACCCCGGTCATGATCCTTGTTGTAATTGCCATTCCCTCGTTCCGGCTGCTCACCCATCAGTTGACCATGCCTCCGGCGGACATCACGATGAAGGTGACGGGCAAGCAATGGTACTGGACCTATACCTATCCAAAGGATCAGGGGGGCGGGTTCGAATTCGATTCCGAGATGATCCAGGCGGCCGATCTGAAGCCGGGCGATATCCGCCAGCTGTCCGTCGATAACGAAGCGGTTGTGCCCGTTGGAAAAGTTATTCATGTCGAAGTCACCGCGGCGGACGTCATTCATTCCTTCGCGGTTCCGTCCTTTGGCATCCGTATCGACGCTATTCCTGGCCGGATGAACGACACCTGGTTCAAGGCCGAGCGCGAGGGTATCTATTACGGCCAATGTTCCAAGCTTTGCGGCAAGGACCATTCCGATATGCCGATTGCTATTCGTGTCGTAAGCGAAGAGAAATACGCGGCCTGGCTTGCCGAAGCCGCCAAGAAATTCGCAATGAAGGACGCGGCGCCGGTCCATTTGGCGGCCAATGACTCGCCTGCCGACACGCGGCAATAGTTTACAAGCTGCAATTTAAAGTTCGAGGAGACCCACATTGCCCGCGAACATCGTGGAACGCACGGCGCAACACCATGGAGAGCACGAGGCGCATGCCCATCCAACCGGATGGCGGCGTTATCTCTACTCCACCAATCATAAGGATATTGGAACCCTCTATATCCTTTTTGCGATTGTCGCCGGATTCATCGGCGGCGGAATGTCGATTTTGATGCGGATGGAGCTGCAAGAGCCTGGTATTCAGGTCTTCAACGTTCTGGCCCAGATCGTCAATGGCGCTACGCCCGAAACGGCGATTGACGCGGCCAAGAACCTCTACAACGTCATGATCACCGCGCATGGCTTGATCATGATCTTCTTTGTGGTCATGCCCGCGCTGATCGGCGGCTTCGGGAATTGGTTCGTTCCGATCATGATCGGCGCGCCCGACATGGCCTTCCCGCGCATGAACAATATGTCCTTCTGGCTGCTTCCGGCATCCTTCACGCTCGCCGTGATCTCGATGTTTGTCGAAGGTACGCCGGGGATGATGGGTTTTGGCGGCGGCTGGGTGCTGTATCCGCCGCTGTCCGCCAACACGGGACACCCCGGCCCGGCGATGGACTTCTTGATCTTGTCGATCCATCTGGCCGGCGCCTCCTCGATCCTTGGCGCGATCAATTTCATCACCACGATTTTCAATATGCGCGCGCCCGGCATGACAATGCATAAAATGCCGCTGTTCGCCTGGTCGATCTTGGTGACGGCCTTCCTGCTGGTGCTGACCCTGCCGGTGCTCGCGGGCGCGATCACCATGCTTCTCACCGATCGCAATTTCGGCACGACCTTTTTCGATCCGTCGGGGGGTGGTGACCCGCTTTTGTTCCAGCACTTGTTCTGGTTCTTTGGTCATCCGGAAGTCTACATCCTGATCCTGCCTGGCTTTGGCATCATCAGCCATATCATTTCGACATTTTCCCGCAAACCCATCTTCGGTTATCTCGGCATGGCCTACGCCATGGTCGCGATCGGGATCGTCGGTTTGGTGGTCTGGGCGCATCACATGTACACGGTTGGCATGTCGCTCGACACACAACGCTATTTCGTCTTCGCCACCATGGTGATCGCGGTGCCGACCGGCATTAAGGTGTTCTCCTGGATCGCGACGATGTGGGGCGGCTCGATCTCCTTCAGGGCCCCGATGCTGTGGGCGGTGGGTTTCATTTTTCTGTTCACCGTCGGCGGCGTCACCGGTGTCGTTCTCGCCAATGCCGGCGCCGATCGCGCCCTTCATGAAACCTATTACGTCGTCGCGCACTTCCACTATGTGCTTTCGCTCGGGGCCGTGTTCGCGATATTCGCCGGGTTCTATTATTGGTTCCCGAAAATGACCGGCTATATGTACAATGAGTCGGTCGCCAAGGCTCACTTCTGGGTGATGTTCGTCAGTGTGAACCTCACCTTCTTCCCGCAGCATTTCCTTGGCCTTGCCGGGATGCCACGCCGCTACATCGATTATCCCGACGCGTTCACGCTGTGGAACCGGATCTCCTCCTATGGGGCCTATCTCTCCAGCATAGGGGCTGTCTTATTCCTCTATCTGATCTACGACGCCTTCGCCAAGAAGCGGCTTGCCGGCAACAATCCCTGGGGCGCTGGGGCGACGACCCTCGAATGGACCTTGTCGTCTCCGCCTCCCTTCCACACTTACGAGACCCTTCCCGTCATTGCAGGCGCGGATCATTAAATCCGCTTCTGCCCCCGGGAGAGGCGTGATTGGTCGCAAAATCCGAGAGCGGGCATGAAGACTTGCCCTGAAATGGTTTAAATGAGCTTCGTCAGCGAAAGCAGCCGCGGTCAAAGTTTCGAAGTTTCGATCGCGCGCCCTGCCGACTATGTGGCGCTTCTCAAACCACGCGTCATGTCCCTGGTGATCTTTACCGCGCTCACCGGGGTTCTGATCGCACCGGCGCATGTCAATCCGGTCATTGGATTTGCTTCGCTGCTCGCGATCGCGATTGGCGCTGGTGCGTCGGGCGCTCTTAACATGTGGTACGACGCGGATATCGACGCGCTGATGCGGAGAACGCGGCGGCGCCCGATTCCCGCCGGCAGGGTGCTCAAACAGGACGCGCTGGGTTTTGGTTTGGTTCTGTCCTTACTTTCGGTGATCACCTTGGGCATCGTCGCCAATTGGCTCGCGGCGGCGCTTCTTGGGTTCACCATCTTCTTCTATGTTGCCATCTATACGATGTGGCTCAAGCGCTCGACGCCGCAGAATATCGTGATCGGAGGCGCCGCGGGCGCCCTGCCGCCGATCGTCGGCTACGCCGCCGCCACGGGCGAGATAAGCCTCGCGAGCCTCATTCTTTTCGCCATCATCTTTGTTTGGACGCCGCCGCATTTCTGGGCCCTGGCCCTCGTCAAGGCCGACGACTATGGCCGCGCCGGCATTCCGATGCTGCCCAATGTGAAGGGCGCTGATCGCACGCGCCGCGATATTTTCCTCTACGCGCTCCTTCTTGCGCCGCTCGGCCTGATGCCGTGGCTCATGGGCGTGGCATCCTTGGCCTATGGCGTGATTGCTACCGTCCTTGGCGCCATCATGCTGTTGTTCGCGGCAAGAGTGTATTATTACCGTGCCGGGCCAAAAGCCGACCCATGCGCGAGGCAATTGTTTGGCTTTTCGATCCTCTATCTTTTCCTGCTTTTCGCCGAAATTGCAGGCGAGCGGCTTATTGCGATATTGGCTGCGTATCTGCCAGGGTGAGTCCATGAAGACGGATAGCAAAATACAAGGTGTCGTACTGACGCCGGAGCAGCAGAAAGCCCGGCGTCAGCGCAACGTTGCAATCGCCCTCGCGCTTGGTTGTTTCGTTGTATTGTTTTATGTCGTCACGATCGCCAAGCTTGGCCCGGGCGTGCTCAACCGGCCGTTGTGAGTTTCCTGCCATGAGCCGCGCACCGTGAGTTCGCCAAACCTTCCTCCGGCACGGCAGATTCGGCGCCGCCGCCTCGTCGCTGCGGTGACCGGCGGCGCGAGCCTCGTCATGCTCGGTCTTTCCTTTGCCGCGGTGCCCCTCTACCGCCTCTACTGCGCTGCAACCGGATATGCGGGAACGCCGCAGGTTGCCAAGCGCCCCCCCGCGGCAACCGGCGAACGCGATTTAACGGTTCGATTCGATGCCAATGTCGCGCCCGGCCTTGCTTGGAAATTCGCGCCTGAGACGCCCGAAATGAAGCTGCGCACAGGCGAAACCGCGACCATCTATTACAAAGTCACGAATCTATCGGACCAGCCGACGGCGGCGCGGGCGATGTTCAACGTGACCCCGGAGAGTGCCGGTGCCTATTTTGACAAGATCGCCTGCTTTTGCTTTAGCGAGCAGAAGCTCGCAGCCCACGAAACATTGGAACTGCCGGTCGTGTTTTTCCTCGATCCGGCGCTCGAGAAGGATGCCACCATGGCGGGGATCCAGGAAATCACCTTGTCCTACACATTTTTCGGGACCAAGGCTTCGGCGGACGGCGTGACGGCGGCGAAGGGGAAGGCTTTTTAACGAGACGTTTGGTCGCCTTGACCGGCGGCTCCATTCACGGCAAACGCCGTTCTGCGAAAGGCGCGCGGTCCACATTGGGCCGCTTCGTTCTAGCGGCGTTTGTTAGCTCAGACTCACGAGGCGAGAGGAAAACCAGTCCGATGGCGGATGCTCACGCGAAACCGAACCATGATTATCACCTCGTCGATCCGAGCCCCTGGCCGATCGTCGGCGCTATTGCCGCCTTCATCATGGCGGCCGGCGCCATCATGTGGATGAAGCACATTTCCTTCGGCGGCATCAAACCCGGAAGCTACGTCTTCGGGGCCGGTCTCCTGGGCATTCTCTACGTCATGTTTTCATGGTGGAGCGATGTCATCAAGGAGGCGGAATACGGCGGCTTTCATACCCGTGTGGTACAGATCAGCCACCGCTACGGCATGATCCTGTTCATCGCCTCGGAAGTGATGTTTTTCGTCGCCTGGTTCTGGGCTTTTTTCGATGCAAGCCTCTTTCCCGGCTTTGAGGGTCAGTTTTCGAGGGCCGAATTCACCGGCGGAATTTGGCCGCCCAAGGGCATTGAAGCGCTGGATCCCTGGCACTTCCCGCTCCTCAACACGCTCATTCTTCTGACCTCGGGCACGACGGTGACCTGGGCCCATCATGCCCTCCTGCACGGCGACCGCTTCGGTCTGAAGGCGGGGCTCATCCTCACCATTCTGCTGGGCGCCACCTTCACCGGCGTTCAAGCTTATGAATATGCCCACGCCCCCTTCGCCTTCAAAGGCTCGATCTTTGGCTCGACCTTTTTCATGGCGACGGGTTTTCATGGCTTTCACGTCATCGTCGGAACGATTTTTCTCAGCGTTTGCCTCGGGCGTGCCTTCGCCGGACAATTTACGCCCAAGCAGCACCTCGGTTTCGAATTCGCGGCTTGGTACTGGCATTTTGTCGACGTGGTCTGGCTGTTCCTCTTCGCCTGCATTTACGTGTGGGGCTCTTGGGGCGCCGCGATCGAGCATTGACGCCTGCCCCGGCACAGCCAGTCTCGTGACATGGGCGGCCGCGTGCCGCCCTTTTTTCCGCGCACCTTTTTAAAAAATCCTGCTAGGGACAATGGATGAGCTTTGAGAAGGACTATGCGCCGCAATCGGCTTTCCTGTGCGGCCTGAAGGGAACCTGCCCGCGCTGCGGAGAAGCCAAGATCTTCACGGGATTCCTCACGCTTGCGCCGCGCTGCAGCCATTGCGGACTCGATTTCAGCTTTGCCGATTCCGGCGACGGTCCGGCGGTCTTCGTCAGTCTCATCGGCGGCTTCATTGTGCTCGGCGCGGCTTTATGGACGGAACTCGTTTATGAGCCGCCGTTTTGGGTCCATCTCGTGGTATTCCTGCCGCTGACGCTGATTGTTTGCCTTGGTCTGTTGCGCCCCCTCAAAGGGATACTCATCGCCTTGCAATATCGCCACAAGGCGGAACAGGGACGCCTCAAAAATTAGACGCATGTCACCCCGCCGAACGAGCCTCATCTGGCCTGCCATCTTCACCGCCGTGGCCGCCGCCGTCTTGGTGGCGTTGGGGATCTGGCAGCTCCACCGCCTTGCCTGGAAAGAAGGACTCATCGCCGAAATCGAGATCAGGGCGAATGCCACGCCGCAGCCCTTGCCGCCGGTTGGAGAATGGCCAAGCCTTCGTCTCGAGGATTACGAATATCGCCATGTCGTGGCGCAAGGGACATTCGACAACAGCAAGGAAGCGCCGGTGTTCCGCGCCTCGGGCGGCAGCGCTGCCAAAGAGCCTGGCTATTTCGTGCTAACCCCCTTCCGCCTCAAAGGGGGCGGCATTGTCATCGTCAATCGCGGTTTCGTGCCTCTCGACCGCAAGGCGCAGAGCAGCCGGCTCGCGGGCTTAATCCAAGGCGAAACGGAGGTCATAGGGCTGATGCGGCAGCCCGAGTCGCGGAATTTGTTCACCCCCGCCGACAATCCGGCGACCGGAGCCTTTTTCACCCGCGATCCGGACACCATTGCCAAGCATTTCGGTCTGGCTCCCGCCGCGCCGTTCAGCATCGATGCCGATGACACTCCGGTTCCGGGAGGCTGGCCAAAGGGCGGCGCGACCGAGCGCAGCCTTCCCAACAACCATTTCTCCTATGCCTTGACCTGGTTCGGGATCGCCCTCGCCCTCATAGGCGTTTTTGCGGCCTTCGCTTGGCAAAGTCGCTGAAGGCCACCGCCTTCTGGGCAGCCGGGGCTATGGCAGCAAGGAATGGCGATCGGCGGAAAAGAAATAGGCCGCGGCGGAGCGGAGCCGGAGAAAGTTCGACAAAAAGGTCGTGCAGGTTCCGATTTCCCCTTCGCCACATTATGTTAGATAGACCAAATGTTAGATAGACCAAATTCCTTTGGCCGCGCGAGAAACGCAGGTTCAGCACGTGAAGTATATTTCGACGCGCGGTGAGGCGCCACCGGTTCCCTTCGTTGAGACGCTGCTTGCCGGCCTCGCGCCGGACGGCGGCCTTTATCTGCCGCACGCCTATCCGCCGCTCCCGGAAGCCACCATCGCCGGCTTCGCCGGCCGGCCCTATACGGAGGTCGCGGAGGCGATCCTCGCGCCTTTCACGGGCGGGATCGAGACGCAAGCCCTGCGGGACATGATCGCGGCGGCTTACCGGAATTTCCGGCACCCTGCGGTCGCCCCCCTCGCGCAGCTCGACTCCAATCTTTTCGTGCTGGAGTTGTTTCACGGGCCGACGCTCGCCTTCAAGGATTTGGCGATGCAACTCCTCGCCAAATTCATCGACCATGTTCTCGCGGCGCGGGGCGAGCGCGCGACCATCATTGGCGCGACCTCTGGCGACACGGGCGCCGCGGCGATCGAGGCCTTTGCCGGCCTTGCCCAGGCCGATGTTTTCATCCTTTATCCGCATGGCCGCGTCTCCGACGTGCAGCGGCGCCAAATGACCACGGTCGAAGCGCAAAATATTCACACGATCGCGCTTGAAGGCACTTTCGACGATGCCCAGGCCATCGTCAAAAACATGTTCAACACCAAGACCCTGCGCGAAGACCTCAATCTTTGCGGGGTGAATTCGATCAATTTCGCCCGCATCCTGTTCCAGACCGTCTATTACTTCACGAGCGCCGCCGCTCTCGGCGGACCGCACCGGAAAATTTCCTTTGTCGTGCCAACCGGCAATTTCGGCGATATTTTCGCTGGTTGGATGGCCAAACGCCTCGGCCTTCCAGTGGACCGCCTGATCATCGCGACGAATTCCAACGACATTCTTGCCCGCACGCTTGCAAGCGGCCACTACGCGGTGAACACGGTTCAGCCAACCCAATCGCCCTCGATGGATATTCAAGTCTCATCGAATTTCGAACGTCTGCTTTTCGAAGCGCATGACCGGGATGCGGGCGCCGTTCGCCGCTTGATGGCGGGGTTGCGGCAATCGCAAGAATTTTCCATCGCCCAAGGTCCGCTTTCTGCCATTCGTGCCGAATTTGACGCGTTCAGCGTCACCGAGGCCGAAACCACGCGGGAGATCGCCCAAAGCTGGCAGGACTCGCGCTATCTCGCCGACCCTCACACCGCGGTCGGCATAAGCGCCGCGCGCAAGGCGACGCCGGACGCTTCGGCAAGCCCGCTTGTCGTTCTTGGCACTGCTCATCCCGGCAAATTCCCCGACGCGATCGAGCGTGCGACGGGCCTCAGGCCAGATCTGCCAGAGCATCTTGCCCGTCTTTCCAAACGAAAAGAGAGATTTACGATATTGCCGAATGATCAGACGGAAATTGAGCGCTTTATACGGTCCCGCGCGAGAGGCGCGGCGCAACGGGCAGCCTCATGAGTGTCGAAATCACGGCTTTGCCGTCCGGCCTCAGGATTGCCACCGAGCGCATGGCACATCTCGAAACCGCCTCGCTTGGTGTTTTTGTCGGCGCTGGCTCGCGCCATGAACGCACGAACGAGCATGGCCTGTCGCATCTTCTCGAACATATGGCGTTCAAGGGAACGCGGCGGCGCTCGGCGCGCGACATTGCCGAGGAGATCGAGACGGCGGGCGGCGATCTCAACGCGGCGACAAGCACCGAACATACCGCCTATTACGCGCATGTCTTGGCAGACGATGTTCCGCTCGCGCTCGATATCCTCGCCGACATCTTGACGGAAAGCACGTTCGACAGCGTCGAGCTCGAACGTGAGAAGGGCGTCATTTTGCAAGAAATCGGCGCGGTCGAAGACACGCCCGACGATCTCGTCTTCGAACTCTTGAACGCGACCGCCTTTCCCGATCAGCCGATTGGGCGCCCGATCCTTGGCACGAGGGAACAAGTTTCGGGGTTCGGCAGGGAGGCCATCAGCGCCTATCTTGATACGCATTATCGCACGGGCGCGACGGTGATCGGGGCGGCCGGCGCGGTCGATCACGCTTCGATTTGCGACGTCGCCGCGCAGCGCTTCGCCTGTCTTTCCTCGGAGGGAATCGAAACCAAGACGGCGCCGGCGCGCTACCAGGGCGGTGATATGCGCGTGAGGCGGCGGCTCGAACAGGCGCATATTGCGATTGGCTTCGAGGGCAAAAGTTACGCGAATGAGGATTTCTACGCCATGCAAATTTTCGCCAGCGCGGCGGGCGGCGGAATGTCCTCGCGTCTGTTCCAGGAGGTGCGCGAAACGCGTGGCCTCGCCTATTCCATCCACGCTTTCCATTGGGGGTATTCGGACACCGGGGTGTTCGGCTTCTACGCCGCAACGAGTGCCCGCGATGTCGCGGAAGTTCTGCCCGTCGCGCTCGACTGTTTGGGCCAGGCGGCACTTAACTTGAGCGACGCCGAAGTCCGGCGTGCCAAGGCGCAAATGAAAGTCTCGCTCCTCGCGGCGCTCGAATCGCCCGGCGCCCGTTGCGAACAAATCGCCCGGCAATTGATGGCCTTCAACCGGGTCCTGTCTCGCGAAGAAATCATCACGGCCATCGATCGCCTCGATGTCGCCCAAATCCGCGCCGCTGGCGCCTGCGCGCTCCGTTCGGCGCCCACCGTCGCCGCCATCGGTCCCGTGGCCAAAGCTCTGAGCCCCGAGCGCGTCGCAGAGCGGCTGCGCGGGGTCTGAAGGGGCGGCGCCGTGGCTTTATTCCGTCTTTATCCAACCATCCCTGCCCCGACCATGGTACGCGGTGACGGCATCTATCTGCGGCCGCCGGAAATGCGCGATTACGATGCCTGGACGGACATCCGCGCCCAGAGCCGCGCCTTTCTGACGCCGTGGGAGCCGACCTGGCCGAGCGATGATCTCACCTACGCCTCGTTCCGGCGGCGGGTGCGCCGGAACCGTCAGGAAGTCGCCAATGATGAAGCCTACCCTTTCCTCGTCTTTCGTAACGATGACGTGCTGGCGGGAGGCCTCACACTTGGGCAGGTCAAGCGGGGTGTCGTGCAAGCGGCGACGCTCGGATATTGGATCGGCGCGCCGCATGCCCGGCAAGGCTTAATGTCCGCCGCGGTCCGGGCCGTCACCTGCTATGCTTTCGGCACGCTGCGCTTGCACAGGATCGAAGCCTCCTGCCTGCCGCATAATGAAGCCTCGATCAAACTCTTGGAGCGGACGGGATTTACCAGGGAAGGCTACGCCCGGGCCTATCTGCGGATCAATGGGATCTGGCAGGATCATTTGCTCTATGGCCTGCTCAAATCCGATCCGGTGCCCCTTCACGTCGGTCGGCGCAACAAGAATTGAGCGCGGCTTTTAGAGCGCGTCCCGATCAATGGACTCTTTTGATCGATAAGGACTAGGCTCAGATTCAAAGAGTTGGAGCATGTTCTGATCGAAAAAGTCGATCAACTTTTTCGGAACATGCTCTAGCTAGAGCATTTTCCTATCATGTTGCGTCGTATCCTGCGGCGGCGAAATAACTTTGGCACTCGCTTGGCTTGAAAGCGCCGAGGGCGAGACGGATGGCTTCCCACAAATCATCAATCGTGCGCGCGGCTGCAGCGCGCAGCAGCGCCTTAAACTTTGAGAATGCCATCTCGTTCGGGTTGAAGTCCGGCGAGTAGGCAGGCAGATACAGCAGCATCGCACCGGCCGCTTCGATCGCTTGCCGTACGCCATGCACCTTGTGGGCTGGCAGATTGTCCATGATGACGACGTCACCCGTGGTGAGTTCGGGCGCAAGGACTTGGCTTACATAAGCGCGGAACGCATCGCCATCCATCGGACCGTCGAGCACAAAAGGCGCCACGAGACCTCCGATCCGCAGCCCAGCCGTGAAGGTCGTCGTCTTCCAATGACCATGAGGAATCGCAGCAAGACAGCGCTCTCCTCTTGGAGCCCGCCCGTAGAGGCGCGCCATCTTGGTGGAGGCGCTCGTCTCGTCGATGAAGATTAGCTTCGCCGGATCAACATCGAGCTGCCCCTCGAACCATGCCTCTCGAGCAGCCTTCACGTCGCAGCGTTGCTGCTCGGCGGCATGCGCCGTCTTTTTTTGTACGTGATGCGCCGCCGGTCGAAGAAGCGCCATAGCGTCCCGATGCCGGCGTTGACGCCGCGTACCTTCAACCTCTCCTGAAGCTCGACGAGCGTGATGTCCGGCGTCTTTGCGACCTCACCAAGGAGGAAGGGCGCTTCGGCTTCTATGCGGCCCGATTTGCGCACCTCCGCGGAGCACAGCCTCGCCAGGGTGCGGGAAACGTTCGGAAGTGCGAACTATCAATCATTTCTGCATATCCTGGCAGACTCGCCCGACCCGGACTCGGTAGTGGCCCTGATGGGGAGGCTCCTAGAAGATGCGTCTGGAGCTGCATCTACGACGGTTGCCGGGGATCCAAACTTGCTGCACCGAGCCAGCCTGATTTTCGGGCATAGCAAGTGGTTGGGAGAGACCCTCATCCAGAATGCCGATTTGTTGAAACGGCTCGGCCGCCGCGGGAACATGGACAGGTGCCTGTCGACGGAAGAGTTTCGCAACGAGTTTGCGCGGTTTCGGGGGCGATCGCAGGAGCCAGAGCTTGCGCGCTCTCTGGCCCGCTTCCGCAAACGGGAATACGTGCGAGTTCTGTTGCGGGACGTAACAGGCATCGCAGGACTCGGTGAGATTACCGAGGAAATCTCCGCGCTGTCGGATGCGCTTCTTCAGGAAGCAGTTGTTGCGGTTAACGCCAGCTTGGCGCTGCGCCATGGCACGCCGCGATACGTCGATGTGCAGGGGAGAGAGCGAGAGTCGCGCTTCGCAGTACTTTCACTGGGAAAATTAGGCGGCAACGAGCTGAACTACAGCTCTGACGTGGACCTGCTGTTCCTTTTCGACGGTGGACAAGAGCCTCAGAAGGCATCCATCTCGAACCGCGAGTACTTTATCCAATTGGCCCAGCAGACGACCGAATTGTTGTCTCGCCGTACGTCCGAAGGGCAGGTGTTTCGCATCGATCTGCGGTTGCGCCCGCAGGGCCATGAGGGAGAACTGGCCGTTGGCTTGCCGAATGCGGTTCGGTACTACTCGGAGGTGGCCCACGATTGGGAATTGCAGGCCATGATAAAAGCGCGGCACTCCGCCGGCGCCCCGGGGCTCTCCAAGGAATTCATTACCGCCATCGCGCCTTATGTGTACCACCCCAATGTGAACTTCGCGGCCGTGAAGACAGCGCTTCAGTCGCGCGAACGAATCGACCAACGAGGCAAGAGGGTGTTGTCGAGGGCTACGGTCGGCCGGACGATCGACGTGAAGCTCGACCGTGGAGGAATCCGGGATATCGAATTTCTCGTACAGTGCCTGCAGCGCGTCTATGGCGGCGAGGAGCGTTGGCTGCGGTCTCGGGGAACCCTGTTTGCCTTACACAAGCTGCACGACAAGGGGCATATCAACGGCAAAGATCATCACAATTTGACGAAGGCGTACGAGTTCCTCCGTAACCTGGAACACCACCTGCAACTGCGCCACGGACAGCAACTGCACCAACTACCGGCCAACGAGGCCGAACTGAGGGTACTGGCGAAGTGCATGCATGTCGGAGACGCGACAGTGACGTCGTCGGAGGGCTTTGTTGCCGAAGTGCAATCGAGAATGGCCGCGGTGGCCGAGGTCTACCGACGCGTTGTGTATCAGGAACAAAGCGCGGAATTGGCGAGCTCCGGCGGCGCAGACTCGTACGAGTTCGACGGTCAGCATGCGCCTGAGAATTTCGACGCGCAGACCACGCGGCGTTCCGCGGTAGACGTGCCGCAAATGTTGGAATCGGTTGATAAGGCAGTCCTCTCGCAGAGCGCCCGCCGCAACCTGAGTCGATATTTGGGCTCAGCGGCGACGAGTGCGGAGGGGTATCGCGCGGTTTTGAGCTCGCCGCAAGCCATCGGGCGCGCACTCGAGGTATTTGATTGCAGCGAGTATCTGACGGACATTCTGGTTCGACACCCCTCCGATATTGAATTTGCTCGAGGAATCGGCTCCGGACGATTCGAAGGCCGGCGGCGCAAAAGTAGGCGAAGGCTCGATCGATCCGGAGCAAGCGCAGTCGGTCTTGCGGATGCAATTTCGACGAAGGCTGTTTCAAACGAGTGCCCACGACCTGTTTGCGCGCGGTGACATCTGGCAGTTGCTGTCGGATTACTCCGAGACTGCCGACCGGGCGCTGCGAAACTCGCTTGCAATTGCTGGGCTTCCAGATGGTTTTGCCATTATGGCATTGGGCAGGTTAGGAAGTCGGGAGTTCGACATTTTGTCAGATGCCGACGTTCTGTTCATCGCTGACGAATCAGCAAACCAGGAGGAGTGTCGCCGCGCCGCCGAGCGAGTCATGGCGCTGCTGATGGCTTATACACGCGACGGGACAGCATTTCCCATTGATACAAGGTTGCGTCCGCAGGGAACACAAGGCGAGTTGGTGACCACGCGCGGTCGGCTGGCGCGGTATTTCTCGCGAGAAGCAAGGCCGTGGGAAGCGATTTCGTATCTCCGCCTGCGATACATCGCTGGATCTCAAGAGGTCGGCGAAGTAGCGCTGCAGACTGTGCGCGAAGGCATTAGCGAGATCGCGAGACGAGCCTCGTTGCCTGGTGGTCTGGCGGATATGCGGCGGCGATTGGAAGAGACCGACTGCAACGACAACTTCAAGACGGGACCGGGCGGCACGTACGATATCGATTACCTGGCAGGATATCTGCAGGCAAAACACAGCGTATGGACTGCCGGAAACCTGTGCGCTCGAATCGCCGAGCTTCAGCGGAGTGGTTTGCTCTCTTCGGAGCATGCTGCCTGCTTATCGGAAAACGCGACATTCCTGCGGTCACTGGAGCACTACGTCCGGCTCGTCACCGGCCGCCCGGGGAAGTGGCTTCCCGCGGGGGACCACGCCCAGTCTTGCGTTGTGAAGCTCATGGATACTTCTACCAGCGGTATCTCGGCACTCGAAGCAAAACTGACGGCAGTCCTCCGTCGAAACAGGGAGATCTACTTGAAATATCCTTTTTAATTGAAGGGCTTCCGCGACGGGTGATAACTTAGAAAGTTCGGGCAAACGCGGGTTACTCCTAAGGTCTTACGCCATGCTGCACATGGAGAATCTTTGCGCAGTGCGGCGACAATATGAGGCTCCGGTGACGGTTGTGACGTTCGTCACTGGAAAGTTGCGATTGCCCTGACACAATGAGCACTTGTTACTCGGGGTCTTCTTATTTCCGACCCATACTTCCTGAGGTGTTTCGTGGCAGCTTCGTTTAACGGCATTCCCCTACCTACCAGCGGTACCAAAATCACACACGAAAACGGCAAATTTATTTTTCCTGACAATCCCATCATTCCCTTCATCGAAGGCGACGGCACCGGACGCGACATTTGGAAGGCGTCGGTTCGCGTGTTCGATGCAGCGGTTGAGAAGGCATACGGCGGCAAACGCCGGGTATCGTGGTACGAGGTCTTCGCCGGCGAGAAGGCAATGGACCGGTTCAAGACGTGGCTTCCCGACGACACCGTGAGTGCGTTTCGCGAACTGCGTGTCGGCATCAAAGGACCCTTGACCACACCGGTGGGTGGAGGTATCCGATCGCTCAACGTGGCATTGCGGCAGATTCTCGACCTCTACGCTTGCGTGCGTCCGGTGAAGTATTACAAGGGAATTCCTTCTCCGGTGAAGCACCCGGAGCGCATGAACATCGTTCTCTTCCGTGAGAACACGGAAGACGTGTACGCCGGCATCGAGTGGAAGGAAGGCACGCCCCAATGCAAGAAGCTCATCGACTTCTTGAACAATGAGATGTTGGCGGGAACGAACAAACGAGTGCGCGAAGACTCCGGTGTTGGCATCAAGCCGATCTCGATTACAGGCACCAAGCGACTGGTTCGCATGGCCATCAAGTTTGCGCTGGAGAATGACAAGAAATCGGTGACCATCGTTCACAAAGGCAACATCCAGAAGTTCACCGAGGGTGCGTTTCGCGAGTGGGGATACGAACTGGCAACGCAGGAATTTCGCGACCAGGTCGTTACCGAGCGCGAAAGCTGGATTCTCGACAACAAAGACAAGAACCCCGGGCTCACTGTTGAAGAGAATGGCAAGATGATCGAACCGGGATTGGAGTTTGCTCCGCAGGACTTCCGCGACGCGCTTTACGCCGAGGTCAAGGGCGTGATTGACAGCATCTACGCCACGCACGGCAACGGCGCGTGGAAGAAGAAGTTGATGATCAACGACCGCATCGCCGACAGCATCTTCCAGCAGATTGTTACGCGGCCGGATGAATACGCGGTCCTGGCGACGCCGAACTTGAACGGCGACTATATCTCCGACGCGGCGGCGGCGCAGGTTGGCGGACTTGGCATTGCGCCCGGTGCGAACATTGGTGACCAGTACGCGATTTTCGAGGCCACGCACGGGACGGCTCCGAAGTATGCGGACAAAGATGTCATCAATCCTGGATCGGTTATTTTGTCAGGCGTCATGATGTTCGACTTCATGGGCTGGCATGAGGCGGCGCGATTGATCGAGGGATCGATGGAACACACCATCCTGCAGAAGAAGGTAACGTACGACTTCGAACGCATGCTGGAAGGTGCGACCAAGGTCAAGACCAGTGAGTTTGCGACTCACATGATCCACAACATGGAGCCGATTGCGGAGTTGCATGCCGAGTAATGTCGGGTGCATGGCGATTCGCGGTCGACTTAAAGTAGTTAGTTCGAAAGATGCTTGTAAGATATTCACATAAAATCACTTATCGGAGTGCGAAATCATGCGTAAAAAAGTGACGGTGGTTGGATCGGGGAATGTGGGCGCCACTGCGGCGCACTGGATGGCAGCCAAGGAACTCTGTGACGTCGTTCTGATCGACATCATTGAGGGCGTGCCGCAGGGAAAAGGTCTCGACTTGCTGGAAGCGATGCCGATCGAGAAGCGGGACTCGTACGTGATCGGAACCAACGATTATGCCGACACAGCGAACTCCGACATCGTGGTTATCACGGCCGGCATTCCGCGCAAGCCGGGCATGAGCCGTGACGATCTGCTCAACACAAACTACAAGATCATGAGCGATGTGGTGGGCAAAGTGGTGCAGTATTCGCCCAACTGCATTCTGATTGTGGTTTCGAACCCGCTCGATGCCATGGCGCAGGCGGCGTACAAGCTGAGCGGATTCTCTCGCAACCGCGTGATCGGAATGGCTGGCGTGCTGGATTCGGCGCGCTTCCGGACGTTTATTGCGGCGGAACTCAAAGTGTCGGTCGAAAACGTGACGGCCTTCGTGCTCGGCGGACACGGCGACACGATGGTTCCGCTGAGCCGCTATTCGACGGTGGCCGGGATTCCGATCACGGAACTGATTGAGCCGACCCGGCTGGAGCAGCTGGTACAGCGGACGCGGGACGGCGGCGCCGAGATCGTGAAGTACCTGAAGACCGGCAGCGCTTACTATGCGCCTTCGGCGGCAGCGACGGAAATGGTCGAGGCCATCCTGAAGGACAAGAAGAAGATCCTGCCTTGCGCCGCCTTCCTCGAGGGCGAGTACGGCATCAACGGACTCTATGTCGGCGTGCCCTGCAAGCTGGGCTCGGCGGGAATTGAAGAGATCATCCAGATCAAGCTGACCGCCGATGAGCAGGCTGCGTTGCAGAAGAGCGCAGACTCGGTGAAGGAACTGGTAGGCGTAATCGGGGTGTAGTACTTCGACGGTGGTTTTCGATGGGCGCGGCTTCGGTCGCGCCCGTTCTGTTTTGCGCGATCCCATTGGTGATCAGTCGCCGGTGTAGCCCAGCTCAGCAGCTTTCTTGAATGCTTGTTCGGCTTCGGTCTTCATGCCTTTCGCCAAATATGCCGTGCCCAGTCCGGCGGCCGCCTCGCCGTACTCAGGATTGAGCCGTAATGCCTCCTGAAAGGCCAGTATGGCCTTGTCTGGGTTGCGCTGCATCAGATAGGCCTGCCCAAGCAGGAAGCGCGGTTCAGGGGCCTTGTGGAAGCGCCTCGATCACATCCTGAAGGTTGGCAATCGCCTCGTCCGGGCGTCGCTGCAGCAGAGCACGCTGGGCCGCTGCCAGGTGCTGGGACGCAACGACCTGCGGGCTGGCAAGCAGCGGCATTTGCGGGTACATACGCCGAAGTCCGCTGTTGGCCAGCAAGAGTATCGCCGCCATGGTGATCCAGGTAAGTCGCGCCCAAGTTCGCCGCACTTCCGGGGCTACAAGAATATGCTTGGAGAGCGCCGCACCCATGGCCAGTCCCGCGACCAGCCCCCCGATGTGAGCGGAGTTGTCGATCCCTGGCGCCAATCCAAACAGCAGGTTGTAGCCGACGAAGGTCATTAAGCTGCTCATGGTGCTGCGAATAGCAGTTTTCGAGATCGGCAAATGACCGAGATAGAAGACAGCAATTGCGGCGCCGGCCAGACCCGAAGATTGCTCCCGACGCACCGGCGCCGACAACCATGGGGTGAAACCACAAACTCGCGAGGCTGCCGGCGATCCCGCAAATGGTGTAAAGCACAGCGAAATTCAGGCGCCCCAAAATCCGCTCGGCCAACTGGCCGAGGTTCCACAGGCACCACATGTTGAATCCCAGGTGGATGATCCCGATGTGGACGTAATTGGAGGTGAGAATCCGCCACGGCTGCGTTCCCAGTGAAAGCGGCCCCCAATTGGCGCCCCAACGCAAGAGTTGCTCACGCGTCGGTTCAGTGAGCGATGAGCCGGTGAGAACCATGCCAACAAATACCAGCACATTGATGCCGACGATGATGTGGGTGACTGAAAGGTCGAGTCGCCGCGGGCCCGGCGTGGCGGCACTGTCGCTCGCTGCCGTCGCGAAGGGCACAGGAGCGTTGTGTGCGCCGCAATAGGGGCACACCGATCCAGAGGCAATTTCGCGTCCGCAGGTGTGACAGTTGGTCATCGGTGAGCCCGCTGTTCAAGGATACATGGATCGTGATGAATGGCACTGCCTGGCGCATTGGACGCCCAGTGACATTTGTTCGGTGCGTTCGTCTATTCAAGAAAAGAAATTCAGGGAACCACAGTGGAGTTTGGTTCGTACCAGATGACAGCAGGGGCGGAATTGGCATTGATTTAGATCACAGGTCACTGACAATGCCAGGAAGGCAGAACTAGCATGAACTCAGCGTTGAACATTGTTGGAAAGGAGGCTCCCATCATGGACTTTTTGTGCAGTGTTTGCGGTAAGCGAGAGGGCGGGCCTCAAGGATGGCGCCTGGTAATCGAGTTGGGCAAGCCGGGAACGGCGATCAGGAATACGATGTTCATTCTGGACTACTGGGATGAAAAGAAAGCCTTGGAGCCAAACGCGGCGTGTTTCTGCTCGTCGGCGTGCGAAGAAAAATACCTGGCCAACCGGCACCATGAACTTGTCGCCTAGTTAACCTGGTGCATTTGCGTGGACCGTATCGGTCTGCCGTAATGTCGCCAGTGTAGGCGAAATCCACTTCTGCCTCGCGAACAGCTAAGCAAGAAAAAAAGGCCGCTATACGCGGCCTTCATCCTTGTCCAACAGAAAATCCTCAAACCCGTTCGATCTTCACCGAGTTCAGTACGACATCCGTGAGCGGCTTGTCCTGCCGGTTGCGGGGCACCGCGGTGATCTTGTCGGCAACGTCCTGGCCTTCAATGACCTCTCCGAAGATGGTGTGGTTGCCCGTAAGCCAGTCAGTGGGAGCGACGGTAATAAAAATCTGAGAACCGTTCGTGTTGGGCCCGGCGTTGGCCATCGCGAGTTTGCCGGCTTTGTCGAACCGATGCGGCGAGCCTTTGGTTTCATCCTGAAACTTGTATCCTGGGCCGCCCATGCCGGTTCCCGTCGGGTCGCCACCCTGGACCATGAACTGCGGAATCACGCGATGAAAAATGGTTCCGTCATACAGCGGCGCATTGCTCTTCTTGTTGGTGCGCGGATCCGTCCATTCGCGGGTGCCTTCCGCGAGATCGATGAAATTCTTAACCGTGACGGGTGCTTCCTGCTCAAACAGACGGCACACGATCGTGCCTTCAGAGGTGTTGAATGTGGCGTAAACGCCGGGTTGCCTGGACATTCGTAGTCCTTTCCATAGAACCGTAATATTGTGAAAGCGGTCCAATGCGACCAAGCCTGGTCACGAAAAAAACGAAACCGCTGTTTCTATTCTAGTATTTTCCGGACGTGCTGCGGGCAGCGGGCGACCAAATGCTCGCCAGCCTGCACTTTGCGCGTATTCGTAGATAGAATAGGAAACTCGACCACTCTCTGATGCCGACCAACTGGATTTTCTGGATTCTGTTTAACGTCTTTGTTCTGGCGATGCTGGCGCTCGATCTGGGTGTTTTCCATCGCGAGAAGCACGTGGTTGAGTTTCGTGAAGCCATTGGATGGACGATGGTATGGGTCACGCTCGCGGGCGCGTTTGCGGTATTGATTTACTACTTCGGCCATACCATCACGGGAAATTACCAGCATAAGAACTCCGAGCTTGCGCTTGAGTTCCTCACGGGCTACGTGATTGAAGAGTCGCTCAGCGTTGACAACTTGTTCGTGTTTCTGGTGATTTTCCGCTACTTTGCCGTGCCGCGAAGACTGCAGCATGGAGTATTGCTATGGGGCGTCCTCGGCGCCCTCGTCATGCGCGCCGTTTTTATTCTGGTGGGAATCAAGCTGCTGAACGCGTTCTCGTGGATCATCTACGTTTTTGGCGCGATTCTGATTTATAGCGGCATCAAACTGTTTCGCCAGTCGGATGCGGAGATTAATCCCGAAGCCAACATCGTGCTCCGGTGGTTCCGAAAGCTGTTCCGGGTCACCAAAGAATTTGAAGGCGACAAGTTTTTCGTGGTCCGCAATGGTCTGCGCTATGCGACACCGTTGGCGGTGGTGCTGGTGCTGATTGAGACGACCGATTTGCTGTTTGCCACCGACTCGATTCCGGCGGTGCTGGCGGTTACGCGCGAACCGTTCATCGTGTTTACGTCTAATGTCTTTGCGATACTCGGGCTGCGTTCGCTGTACTTCGCGCTGGCGGGAATGATCGAAGTCTTTCATCTTCTGCACTATGGGCTCTCGGTCATCCTGATCTTTATTGGCGTCAAGATGTTGGCGTCGCACTACGTGCACATACCCATAGGCGTGGCGCTGGGTGTGGTGGCGGGTGTACTACTGATTTCGGTCGTGTTATCGCTGCTGTTTCCGCCCAAACACAAGGCGACTGCCTGAAACCTGTGGGTGCGAGTCGCTACTCAAAGCGAATCACATCACCTTCGATAACGGAGTGCTTGTCGAATTTGCGCTCGTTCTTAAGCGGAAAGTCCAGGCGGTAGTGTGCGCCGCGACTCTCTTCCCGGGCGATGGCAGAACGGGTGATGAGCGTGCCTGTCTGAAGGATATTGGCGGCCTCGTGGGCACGCCGGTCGCCGGACTTCGGTGCAGCTGAGCCTATGGAGTTCAGTTCAGCCAGCGTCTCTCTTAGCGCCTTACCATCACGCACGACAGCGACGTGTTTCCACATGGTCGCCTGAACTTTCTGGATCGTCTTCTCAGTCTCGGTGGCGCTGCCATTCGGTTGGGTAGGAACGGTTTGGATCTCCGCCGAGGAGGTCTGAGGCGCGCGTAATTCGTTTCGCATCGTGCGGGCCGCGCGCGCACCGTAAACCAGGCCTTCGAGCAGGGAATTGCTGGCCAGGCGATTCGCGCCATGAACACCTGTGCAGGCGACTTCGCCGGCCGCGTAAAGGCCAGGAAGGGAAGCACATCCGTCCAAGTCCGTTCGAACACCGCCCATCGCGTAGTGCGCAGCCGGGCGAATGGGCACCAACTCCTCGGCGATGTCGATGTTGTACTGCATGCAGGTTGCGTAAATGGTCGGGAAACGCTTGCGGACCTTGTCTGCGTTCAGGTGAGTCAGGTCGAGGTAAACCGCCGCGTCAGGCCTCTTAGTGATCTCAAGTTCGTGCGCGATGGCGCGGGCGACCACATCGCGGGGAGCCAACTCTCCCATCTCGTGGTATTTGTGCATGAAACGCTGCAACTCGAGATTGCGAAGGTACGCACCCTCGCCACGCAATGCCTCAGACAGTAAGAACCGCGGCGCGCCTTTCAGGAAGAGTGCCGTGGGATGGAACTGCACAAACTCCATGTCGCTGATTTCCGCGCCGGCGCGGAACGCCATGGCAACGCCATCGCCCGTCGCAACAGCTGGATTTGTCGTGTCGCTGTAGACTTGGCCCAGTCCACCCGTGGCCAGCAGCACTGAACAGGCGCGGACTTCATGCAGACGCCCCTGGTCGTCGAGAACCTGCACGCCGACGACCCGCCCATCACGTACGACCAGATCGGTGGTGAATTCGAACTCGCGGAAGACTATCGGCTTCATCGCCCGGGCCTTCAGATAGAGAGCGCGGCCGATCTCGCGACCAGTGGAATCGCCGTGGGCATGCAGCACGCGATTACGGCTGTGAGCGCCCTCACGGGTGAAAGCTATTTTGCTGCCGGTACGGTCGAATTCGGTGCCCCATTCGATCAGCTCTTCGATGCGAGCCGGACCTTCCTCAACCAGAATGCGCGCCGCTGCTTCGTTGCAGATCCCATCGCCGGCCTTCAAGGTGTCGTCGAGATGCAGGCTGACTTCGTCGTCGTCGCTCAAGGCGGCAGCGATACCACCCTGGGCGTATTGGGTGTTGGACTCAGTCACTTCGCGCTTCGCCAGGCAAAGGACTCTTCCAGCGGCGGCGAGTTCTACGGATGCGCGTAGGCCCGCGATTCCCGCGCCTACTACGATGAAATCTGTTTCGCTCGGTAAGACGTTCATAGACATGTTGGCCACATCTTCGTGCGCCTCAACTTGCTTCGTAAAGCTGATGGTAACACCTTTACGATGGCGTTATTACGCTGCGCAACCGCGCTCTCCGCAATCGCAATCGTCAAGATTTCCTCGTGAACGAGAGCTTCGATTAAACTAGAAGTTTGACTCGCATACCAGTTCGTACTGCATCAAGAAGCTACGAAGTTCTGGTCGAGCGCGGACTCCTGCGCTCTGCCGGGGCAGTTCTGCGCGATTTCCTGCAAAGCCATTCGAAGGTCTTCGTCGTCTCCACGGAGCCGATTCTCGAACTCTGGGGCGGCGTGTTGGTCGATTCGATTGACACAAGCCGAACGCTCGGCGATCGTCCTGACCATGCCCGACGGCGAAGCGGCGAAGCGGCTGGGCACGTTGGAAAAACTGGCGTCTGCGATGGTCGCCGCCGGTGCGGATCGCCATTCCGTAATCCTCGCGCTCGGTGGAGGCGTCGTGGGCGATGTCGCCGGATTCCTCGCATCGATCTTCATGCGAGGCATTCCGGTCGTGCAGGTTCCGACCACGCTTGTGGCGCAAGTGGACTCGGCCATCGGCGGCAAGACCGGCGTCAATCTGGTTTCAGGGAAGAACCTCATCGGCACGTTTCATCAGCCGCTGGCGGTGCTGGCAGACCCCGACGTACTGACGACGCTTCCTGATCGCGAATACCGCTCGGGATTGTTGGAAGCGATGAAGTACGGTGTGATCCGAAATCCTGCGATCTTCGACCTGATGGAGACACAGCGGGACGCGATCTTGCGCCGCGACGTGGAGCTGCTCTGGAGCGGTTGATTGTCGAGTGCATCAGGGTCAAAGCCGATGTAGTGAGCGCCGATGAGAGGGAAGGCGGCGAGAGACGAATCCTGAATTTCGGCCACACGATTGGGCACACTCTGGAGTCGGCCACCAAGTATCGTCATTTTCTTCACGGCGAAGCTGTTGGCTGGGGAATGATTGCGGCAGCGGCGATTGGCAGGGAGATGGGCGTGACCGAACCGGTCTGTCGCAGAACGAATCAAAGGTCTGGTACTCGCTTACGGCCCTCTGCCGATCGGTAAACGTCGGCGCAAAACGAGTGCTGAAGCTACTCCAGTCCGACAAGAAGACGATAGGCGGCGTGCCTCACTTCATTCTGGCGAAGTCGATGGGCAAGGTGGAAGTTGTAAATTCCGTTGACGGCAGCGAACGTAGTTAGCGCTGTCGCTGAGATTGCGAGGCTTTCGCAGTCATGACCGATACCACGGAACGAGACAAGCAACGAGGCACCACAGACGCGATGTCCGAGGATCGGGTTGTGGGCGCCGCTCCCGCGGGTGCGGGCGACGAACGCGAGGCAGCAGTCGCCGTGCGCGATATGTTCAGCTCCATCGCGCCGAAGTACGATTTGCTCAACCATGTCTTGTCGATGAATATCGACCGCATCTGGTGGAACCGCACGGCGCGGGCATTCGACGCGATTCTTTCGCGGCCCGGGGCGAGAGTGTTAGACCTTTGCTGCGGAACCGGCGACATGACGTTCGCCTTGCATCGCCGTATGACCGGGCAAGCTCGGCGAATCTCGTTGGCGCTGACTTCTCGCACGCCATGCTGGTGCGGGCCGCAGCCAAAACGGGCTCCAGAAATATCCGATGGATCGAGGCCGATGCTCTCGACCTGCCAGTAGGCGCGGGGCAATTCGACCTCGTAACCGCAGCCTTCGGATTCAGAAATCTTGCCAACTATGACCGCGGACTCAGCGAAATTTACCGCGTGCTGGCCGACGACGGTGAAGTCGGAATCCTGGA
>CAWAQW010000040.1:0-43348 GCA_963784075.1 uncultured Alphaproteobacteria bacterium
TCGGTGTCTTAAAGTCGGTGGCGACGGTAGCAAATGAGATGTTTCCATTATGGCCACGGAAATTCAGATCAACTAAGGGGCCATTTGAAGGCAATAGACGCTCAACAAAAACTCTCCGCTCAACTTGCCCGTAGGCCCACTCGCCGTAATCGGCTAAGGATCCTTGCAGCCAACGGTTAAAACGAGTGTTGATCGTGTTGCGATCCCAAGTCTCCCGATGGGGAAAATAGTTCTGATTCCAGCCATGGTTTGTCTTGATCACGTAGCCGGGCGCGAGCAGAGCCTGCGGAATATCTTCAGGCCGATGACCAATCCATACCGTTTCTGGGATAGCTAGTTGGGCAGCGTGCACGGACCCACTCCTTAGAAAGCAACTTGTCTGAAAACAGCGGGAAAAGAGGATTACGATCAAAGAGCTTCCGCCACTGTACAAGCTCTGTTAGACGACTGGGCTCAGCGAAATTTGGTAGTCTCTTCTGCTTACGATCTACCGTAAAGTAAACCGTGGATTACTAAGGTAAATACACAAATTAACAATAAAAAAAACGAGGCGGTCTCTGAATATAGGCTTCTTACTATAAATCAATTTAGCCTTCAATTTTACTCTCCTCTATTTTGTATTTTTATTCTCATCTGCTTTTTTGGCTGCCCGGCTTGGCCTTTACCCGGAAGCCATTTCGCAACGCACGACGCGGTCGCGCTGCTGGTAGTCAGGCCGGAGGCGGAGTCCACACCGGCTTCTGTTCGCTCGCCGGACGCCCCTTCACGAACCGACGGGCTGCGAGGAGGGTATTGGCGGCAGAGAGCTTCAATTTATCCTGCCAGGGCCAGATCCCCGGCGCGATTGGGGTTATGCCCCATTTGCGCATCAAAAAATCCGTTTTGTAGATTTGCATTTGCTTGCGCACTGAGTGCAGTTCGTAGTTAATGCTTAGTGCGATGGAAATATTGTCGTGGTTGCGCGCCCAATGCGGCGCAAACATCGGGATATCGACGCCGTCGCCGGCGCCCAGTCTAAGCGGTCGCCTCGGACTGTCTGCTCTCCTGGTATACGATGTTGTTTTGGACATCTGCGCAGTACCGTTCCCGTTCCTCGTGCGAGATCAAAGTTCGGTCGGTCTGGTCGAACACGGAAAGCGTCTTGTGTCCAACGATTTGGAACAGAAAGCTTCATTGAAGTCCATATGGAACAAGGTCACGCGATTGGGCGAGGCGATCACTATTATTGCCTGCCCGACCGCCACGTTTTGACGCAACTCCTCCCCGCACACGTCGACAACGCCGCCTAAGACCTCCTGAGCGCTGAGGCGTAGACCGGGTCTTGCTCGACGTGCTTAGGTAACCGAAGTTCATTGTCAGCGATTTAGCAATTGTATCTTGCAGCGACCAGCGCTGCATCTGGGGTCCCACCGATCGGCGATCCTCACCGAGCCATTCGCCCAAATGGTGTCCCGATGATATGGCCGCCGAGACAGCTCAATCAAACTAGGTAGCTCGAAAAGAGGATGAGCCTTCAGCACATGCTGAAACTCGAAATGGTGCCGGTTGTAGTTTCGGCTTAGTTGCTCGTCAGGGTCAACCAGAGGGGGCCGCCGGCCATCGAGGCCGCCAAAAGCCGTCAACCCAGCACCTTGTGTGGAAGAGAATCGGATTCGGACGCGAATCACACCATTTGTATCTTCGTCGCCTGGTGAGTTAGGGGCAATATGTTTTGCTAGGATCGAGGCGCCCAATTAACCCAAGCCGTATGTGGATCAAAAAGCGTCTGTGAGACACGTGCCATTAGGGCGAAGCTTTCGCATAGAACGCGGATTGCAAACCTCACGGATGCCCTACTCACACCAATCGAGAAGCGCCTTGGGCTGTCAGACCAAGCTACGCAACCTTTGCATGGTATTTAAAGCAAGGTAATGACAATTGATCCAAATCCGCATCACCATTTGGATCAGCAAAAAGGGTAGCCAGCTGATAAATTCTTCGAAGTCGGGGAACAGGATCGCGCTGAGTATAGCGCTCGGTGCAGTGCCCGGCGAGGGCGAGTTCGAGAACAGCGGACAACTTTGAGTAACCAACTAAATATATCCTTTTGTGCAGTCACCGATCAGATAATTCTCCGTCGGCCTTGCTGAGCTATGGCCTTGCAGAACGAGGCGAAAGTGAGGAGCAAAGCCTTTCTTGCCATGCTGACGGCTCTCCATGATTCTCTCCGGTCAAATGGTCAATGTGGGCGATCAGACAGGAAAGCCGTTAAATTTGTGTGAGGATAGAATAAAATTCGCCCAATCCTCCATGAGCGATCGGCGCTTTTCGAGTGCGTCGCCTCGGCGATAGGCCCGCTCTGTTGCGTCGCCGGAGCATCTGGCCTGATGAAAGGCAACGTTCAAGCCCCCGTGGTGGCAAATCTGCCACAACGGGAGAAATCCAGCGAGTAGGTCCGCTGAAACACTTGTCGCAGATCTGCGACAAGGTTTTCAACCTAAAGGCGAAGTACTTATGGCAGATCTGGCATAAGGTAACGAGCGCACCTCGCGCGAACGTGCAGCAAAATACATTGGCGCTTCTGGCCGATCGGCGGGCTACTCTGGCCTTTTCATCCCTGAGCAACGTCGCTTCGGTGCCAGGGGCGCGCGGCGGGCTCAGCCGGGAACTTGATTTCGGCCAAGGGCACGCCCCTGCGCCCGCGCCTCGGCGATCGCTCGACACTCTTCGCGCTGCGCCGCCTTATCGGGCCGAGGGCGCGTTTTGCCGTGTCGCGTTAAGCTATTTTACGGGTGTCATTTTTACTCCGTCGGGAGTCGTCAATTGCAGTTAAGATGAGAATAATGATTGCGTTATACATAGCCGCTCACTGCATTAATTGGGTGCCAATATTTATTTGCCCATCGGTGTTATCATAAATCACAATGTGCTCGCTTTGTCCTTGTAACTGGGGATGAACGGAACGGTTCAATAAATGCTGTCGCGCCTTATCGCCCTTTTCATGCGTGTGTTTGGATGCGCCATCAACGCGCGAACATATCCAAGTCTTCGAATCAAATCCGAATGGCCTGAGCACCATATTTCACATCGGCATCGGGGTGTCTGCAGTTGGCGCGATCCCGCCCTTCCCGATTGGCGCATGATAACCCAGAGCGGATTGCGCTCCCACGTTCAACCGCCAATTAGTCTTTCCACTTCGCGAGGTCGTTTTTCATGCCGTCGCTCGGCAAGTCTCCAATAAATGTTTCCAGCCGTGCCGGATCGGGCTCATGTCGAAGAGCGTCCACAAGGTTCCTCGGCCAGGCGCAATTTTGCCGCTCTCAATCAATCGGCCTTGGACCTTCCAATGGGCACCTCGAAAAATAGGCGCTTCCCTCCACGGTGCAAATCAGATTCAAGGTTCTCATGCTCTGAGCGCGGGAGGTTGGAATGGGACAGCTTGGTTTTTTCGATTTGAACCGACGTTATGAAAGTCTCGATAAAAAGAGCGATCCGCTTGCAGTGATCGCGGCGATGGTTCCGTTCGAATCCTTCCGGCCAAAGCTGAAGGCGGCTCTGATTAAAGGCGAGCTTCGCAAGAGCGACGCGGAACGCAAGAGTTCAGCGGGACGCAAGCCTTGGGATGAAGTCGTGATCTTCAAGGCGCTGGTGTTGCAGGCGCTCTACAATCTCTCCGACGATCAGGCGGAATACCAGCTTCGTGATCGCTTCTCCTTCATGCGCTTTCTCGGTTTGGGGCTGGAGGATGCGGTTCCCGACGCCAAGACTTTATGGCTCTATCGCGAGGCGCTGGCGAAGGCGGGCGCGGTGGAAGAGCTGTTCGATCTGTTTGACGGGTTCTTGAAGGACAAGGGCTATCTCGCCATGGGCGGGCAGATCATCGACGCAACGATCGTGTCGGCGCCCAAGCAGCACAATTCGCGCGAGGACAACGAGACGATCAAGGAAGGCAAGATGCCGGAAGACTGGAAATCGAAGCCGGCCAAGAACCGCCAGAAGGACAAGGACGCGCGCTGGACGAAGAAGCATGAGCGCTCGTATTTTGGATACAAGAACCATATCGGCGTCGACCGCCGGCACAAACTCGTGCGCCGTTACGTGGTGAGCGCCGCGAGCGTGCACGACAGTCAAAAGTTCGAAGATGTTCTTGATACGAGCAACACGGCTTCGGACGTGTGGGCCGACAGCGCCTATCGCAGCGATGACATCGAGGAAAAGCTCGCTGAGCGCGGCCTGAAGAGCCGCATTCATCGCAGGGCCTATCGCAATCGCAAACTCAGTGAGGCGCAGAAGGCCGCCAATACGACGCGCTCGAAGGTGCGCGCCCGCGTCGAGCATGTATTTGGTGATCAAAAGAATGGCATGGGAGCCGAGCTCGTGCGCACCATCGGCATCGTTCGCGCCCGGTGCAAGATCGGAATGATGAACCTCGTCTACAACATGCGCCGCTTCGTTTGTCTTGAAAGGATGGCCGCCGCGGCCGGGTGAACCGGCGCGCCATGCGTCGGGTCGCGTGCGTTGAGCCGATCAAGCCACCACCTGAGAAATCGGTGGCGACTTCAGGCAGCCTCGATGAGAGGCCAAGGATTGAACGATCTACCGCGTTGCGAACTCGAACGCCGGTCATCACACCATAAGGGGATATTTTTTCGAGGTGCCCCAATAAAACTCTTCGTCCCAATCGAGGCGTTGCCTCAAGGCACGGTTGCCAGAGCTTCCACCTGCTTCCTTAAGGGCAGCAACAAACTCAACGAGCCTATTTTCTGTGATCCGCATTGGCATTTTCATGCAAGGTACCTCACGAGCCAACCAGATTGGGCCGCTCCCAAAGAAGCTTAGTCGGTTGACCTTGCCGCATAATGAGCTAACCTCAATATTCTAAAAATTTATCTAAAACAAATACCAAAATAATTTGCGACGCTACCCTCTCCATCGAAGCAGGAGACCGTCATGACAAAGCAACCGGGCATCGACGGCCGTCATCGAGACAAGAACGGCGAAATTAGCAAGAAGCACGGCAATACGCTGATATCCACGTTGCGGCAGTCCTATGGAGCCGGATTCGCTCCTGGGCGATCTGGCGACGAAAAATTGAGAGACGTGTTGCATGATCTCGATGAGCCATCTCTGACCCGTCTTATCCACGATCTGCAAAAGAAACCCACCTGATTCTTCGCCGATGACGGAATGACGCATCGAGGCGCCGTTGTTTGGGGCCTCGAAATCATACCCGACCTCGCGGCAGCCGCTCGGCATCTAGAAACGCCGCCTTTTGGCGCCACCCAGTCATTTCTGAATGCCCAGTCATGGCGCACCGGCGATATTCAGGCGGCTTGAGCGAATGTCCGCTCACCCTTTGCGGAAGTTCGGCTCAGTGTTCTCGATGGCGGGACCCGAAAGCGACATTCGGCATCCCGGACAGCGGAGCCGATCGGGCAGCCAGTGATTGAAACACCAGGCACTTTTATCCCGCATTCGCCGGATGACGCAATAATTTGCAGCGTCGATGCCGCAATTCAGCTAACATAATCAGCATGTTATTTCGGATCGAATGAGGCCGTCATGGCGAATCCGGCGGGTGAATCGAATGATGGCGCTCTCAGGCTCGATTTCGACCGCCGATTGATGCTTCAATTTCGCGGATCGGTGGTCACCTCCGACGCAGGATTGCTCGCCTATCGCGAACTCGACGACGCGCTCGGATTGTCGACGATGGCGGGCGAGATGCTCGCTGACGCCTGCACCGGCAAGAATGGTCGGCATGCACTCGTCGGGATGTTGCGGCAATCCGTATTTGGGCGACTTGCCGGATATGAAGATGTGAACGACGCCGAGCGCCTGCGCCATGATCCGGCGATGCGTTGGATTGTCGGCGGCAAAGCGGCCTCGGGATGCGCGGCATCGGCAAGCCAGATGGGGCGTTTTGAGACGCACTGGCTGGCGACGGAAAAGAACCTATCCGCTCTCGCCGATCTTTCCGGCCAATGGATCGACCGCGTGCATGACCGCCGTCCGCCGAGAGGTATCTTGCTCGACATGGATTCGAGCGTGAGCCCCACGCACGGCGAACAAGAGAACAGCGTCTGGAACGGTCATTACGCCTGCACCTGCTATCATCCGTTGTTCCTGTTCAACCAGTTCGGCGATCTGGAACGCTGCGCCCTACGCCCCGGCAATGTTCATAGCGCAGATGGCTGGGATGAGGTGCTGAAGCCCGTCGTGGCGCGGTATCGTGGCAAGGTCTCGCGCATTTATTTTCGCGCTGACGCCGGCTTCGCAAATCCCGAAGTCTACGAGTTTCTGGAGGCCGAGGGGATCAAATACGCCATTCGGCTTCCGGCGAACCGGGTCTTGCAGGACAGGATCGGCTATCTGCTCAAACGGCCAGTCGGCCGCCCGTCCAATGATGTGCGCCGATCATATGCGAGCTTCACCTATCAGGCCGGAAGCTGGACGAAGCCGCGCCGCGTCGTTGCCAAGGTCGAATGGCATCCGGGCGAACTCTATCCGCGCGTTGGATTCATCGTCACCAACATGGTGCGCCGCGCCGAGAATATCGTCGCCTTCTACAACAAGCGCGGGACATGCGAGCAGATCAAGGAGGGCAAGGGCGCGATCAAGTGGACTGGCTCTCATGTCGGTCGTTCGCCGCCAACGCAGTTCGGCTTCAACTTCATGCGCTGGCCTACAATCTCGGTAATTTTCTGCGCACGCTGGCGACGCCGGAGCCGATCAAGATCCTATGGGGAGGTGGATAGCGACCGGCGCTCTGGCAGAGTGAGGTTGCGACCACCCACTCTGGAGACGACCATGCAAACCGTAGCTGACCGATCCGAAGCACCGAACGCTATCCGTAATGATCTTGGCGCGATATTCATCTCGTTGGAACTCAGTCGTTCAACCTGGCTGATCACGTCGCTGTCACCAGACGGCGGAGAGAAGATGTCGAAGCACAGCGTGCCTGCCGGGGACATCTACGCGCTGTTGGCGCGCTTTTCGGAGTTCAAGCAGAAGGCGTTTGCGCGGACTGGAAAATCGTTCCCGATCATCGTCATTCAGGAAGCGGGGTTGGACGGCTTCTGGATTCACCGTGTGTTGCAGAATGAAGGGATCGAAAGCCACGTCGTCGATCCGGCCTCGATCGCGACCTCACGTCGGCGCCGGCGGCCGAAGACTGACAGGATCGACGGCGAGGCGCTGCTTCGCACGCTGCTGGCGTATAAGCGCGGCGAGCCTCGGGTGTGCGCGATGGTCAAAGCGCCAACACCCGAGGAAGAGGACCGCCGCCGACTTTGTCGCGAGCGCAAGATCCTGATCGCCGAGCGGGTCAAGCACGTCAATCGCATCAAAGGATTGCTGTTCTGCCAGGGTGTATCCGGCTACAAGCCGCTACGCCGCGATCGACGGCAACGGCTCGACGAGTTGAGGACGGGCGATGGCCGTCTCTTGCCAAAGCATCTCAAGGCTCAGATCGGCCGGGAACTCGCTCGAACTCGAACAGCTACTTGAACAGATCAAGGCGGTGGAGGCCGAGCGCGACGCGCTGTTCGCTGCGGCGAAAGCCGCGGCGCCAGCGCCGGGGCCGCCGGCGATGTTGCTCAACATCAAGGGTATCGGGCCAGAGTTCGCCGCCGTCCTCTGGTCGGAAGGGCTGTTCCGACACTTCGACAATCGACGCCAGGTCGCTTCTTACGCGGGCCTAGCTCCGACCCCTTGGCAAAGTGGATCGGTCGATCGCGAACAGGGCGTGTCTAAAGCAGGAAATCCGCGATTGCGGACAACACTCATCCAACTCGCCTGGCTATGGCTGCGCAATCAGCCGCAATCGGCGCTGGCTCTGTGGTTCAAGGACCGGGTCAGCCGCAATGGCGGCCGTCTTAAGAAAACGAGCATCGTGGCGCTAGCGCGGAAGCTGCTCGTGGCGCTGTGGAAATATGTGACTGCCGGCGTCGTCATCGAAGGCGCCATTGTGAAGAGCGCCTGAAAGGCGATCGGAAGAGATTGAAGCAATCTACCGGGACTCGATCAGTCTCGGCGGAATCCGGGTGGACGAACCAAACCAATCCGTGGCCTGAAAAGCCGTTATCAAGAATGGTCTCGTCCTCCTGAGCCTCGCCCGCCGCAAGCGGGATATTGGTGCAGCCGCTTCGCGCGGCGACAATGTGAGGTTGATCTGGTGCGGAAACGACTAGATCATGGAAACGGGCTCAGACCGTGGATACCGAAACAGCGACCGGAGTTTCACTTATGCGCGACTGAATCTCACCCCTTGACCTGGACCTCCCCATGTGAGGATTGGTCGCTGACGAGTCTGAAGGAAAAGCTGATCAAGATCGGCGCGAAGATCGTGAGCCATGGCCGCTATGTCGCGTTTCAGATGGCCGAAATCGCCATTCCCAAAAATCTCTTCGCCGACATCCTACGAATAATCGCCGAACTTCGACCGCCGCCCGATCCAGCGCCTACGTGAAATGTTCGGTCGTCATGCGTTCGAGCCAAACTCACGGGAGAGATGCATCTTGATCACAATCAATTCGACAATTTTCGTCGATGCCAGCCCGCCACATAATCCTTCACGATCGTGATGCCGCCTGTGAAGCCGTATTCGTCCCGAAGCCGCTCGAAGATCCGCTTCGGTGATCCACCCCCATTGAACTGGTCCACCCTGAGGTATGTCTTTGGACATGAAAAGGAGGACCGGAATGCCGAGAAAGCGCCACAAGCCTGAGGAGATCGTCGCCAAACTGCGACGGGTAGACGTTTTGGTTTCACAGGGACAGTCGGTCGCGGATGCCGTTCGCGGGATCGGCGTGACCGAGGTCACTTACTATAGGTGGCGCCAAGAGTTTGGCGGGCTGAAGACGGATCAGGTGAAGCGGATGAAGGCGCTCGAGGCGGAGAACGCCCGACTGCGCCGCGCTGTCTCCGATCTAACCTTGGACAAAATGATCCTCGCGGAGGCTGCAAAGGGAAACTTCTGAGCCCCGCGCGTCGCCGAGCCTGCATCGACCATGTTCGATCCGGGATGAAACTGTCCGAGCGACGGGTCTGCCGTGTGCTCGGACAGCACCGTTCGACGCAGCGCCGCGTACCGGCGGGGCGAGATGACGAGGAACGGCTGACCGCCGACATCGTCGAACTGGCTCGCCGATATGGTCGTTACGGCTACCGGAAGATCGCGGAGCTTCTACGATCGACCGCCGGCTGGGTCGTGAACGACAAACGGGTCGAACGGATTTGGCGGTGCGAGGGGCTGAAAGTTCCCGCCAAACAACCCAAGCGCGGCCGGCTTTGGCTCGCGGACGGATCCTGCATCCGTCTTCGCGCCGAGCGGCCGAACCATGTCTGGTCCTACGACTTCGTCGAGGATCGCACGCATGAAGGCAAGAAATACAGGATGCTCAACGTGATCGACGAGTTCACACATGAATGTCTGGCCATTCGTATCGCCCGGAAGCTGAAATCCATCGACGTCATCGACCTGCTCTCGGATCTCTTCATCTTGCGTGGCGTCCCGGAGCACATTCGTTCCGACAATGGCCCGGAGTTCGTCGCCAAGGCCGTGCAGGAATGGATTACCGCCGTCGGGGCGAAAACCGCCTACATTACGCCTGGCAGCCCGTGGGAGAACGGCTTCATCGAGTCCTTCAATGCGCGTTTGCGCGATGAGTTGCTCGATGGCGAAATCTTCTACTCCCTCGCCGAAGCCAAGATCGTAATCGAAAGCTGGCGGCGTCACTACAACGCCGTGAGGCCCCATGGATCGCTCGGTTACAAGCCGCCAGCGCCCGAGGTCTTCGTGCCCCCTTTGGCCGCGCGGGCGGCTTCGCAATCCCGGCCAGCTACGCCGCCCTCGCTGGCCTCGAGGCCGTCAATGCACTAACATTCGAAGTGGACCCGTCAGTGGGGGCCGGTCATCGCGGTATCACGAGAATAAATGGATCAAGCTTTGGCCTAGCCGGCGGCTTCTTGCGCACGTAACCTTCTAAGCCCGCTTGCAGAAAGAGCTCCGCCGCATCGTGCAATGGGCTAATTGCGAGAGCGCCGAAAGGCTCGCCTCGGTGAGACTGTTCGACACCCATTTGGAACAAGTAGCGCGCGATCGTAAGTCGGCGCATCAAAGAATGTGGGATCGCTGACCACTCCGCGCTCGGCCTCGGCTCGCGCTTCGGCTCTATGACACCAAATGTCCGATCAAATATCAACTATTGCAAATGGTTCGAGACGCGCCCATTCGCTATCAGTCATGTGGCTCGGATACCGCCTCTCGACCCGCCGGTAAATCTTGCGGTGCTGCTCAGTCCACATTCCGAAATCATCCTCCGACTCTTCGGAATCTCCGGAATCATGCAACCAGCGCGAGCGCAACAACCTTTTGGGTCAGGCTCTAACGGGAAAGATTAAACGCTCGCCTCAACCGGCGTCAGCGGATACAGTTCAACCGTATGGGCATCCATCATACGCAGCAGCTCACTGTTCAGCGCCTCATTTTCCAAGCGGATAACTGATGCTTGGCATTGTGTTGCTGCCTCAGGTCGGTGCTCTACCGCAGCCAATTTGGATGTGTTGAAAATGAATCTGGTACCCAGGACCCAACTTGCTGGCTAACTTCGCTTCTCTGTGTCGATCGCTCTACCGCGATCAGTACGCGAGTCAGATTGTTCCGTCTCTTCCTGCTGACCATGCTGGGAGAGCCAACGGCTGATCCCGAAGAGAAGCGCGGGCCCGCGAGCGACAAAAATTGGAGTTGTTAGCCTGAACGCGCTTGACCGCCACCGCCCGAATAGAGAAGGAGCGCGGGCTCAAGCCTGGGTGGGCCTCGGTGAAGTAGTACAAAGAAATCTGCGGCTGCTGGCCGGCTGGGTTTGATAGTTCTGATATTCACCAAACTGAAACTGCGAATGAGTGGGACGCCAAACTTCGCGCAATAGCCCAAGCCAAGCAAGGCCGGACTCCCTGACCCTTTGCCTCTGGCGGTATATCGAGTCGCGAGTTGCAGCGGGCCATCGTAGCGGTTCAAAAAGAGGCCGTGCGATGATTTGCGCCGAGTTTCCAATTTCTGTTTACCGTGTGCTTACCGAACGCAACGGCTGTCAATGCCGAGCGATGGGTGACTTCCGGGGCAGTGGCGACGTGGTGGCGACTTATCGCCAAACGATAAATAGAAAATCGGGTTTTCTGTCTTTATCGTATTGATTTTATTGGTGGAGCCAGGCGGAATCGAACCGCCGACCTCTTCAATGCCATTGAAGCGCTCTCCCAACTGAGCTATGACCCCAAACCGTTTGACATCTGCGAGGGCGATTTCGACACCCTCCGCGTGATTTCTGCAACGTCCCTTAAGCTGGACTTGCGTTCTTGGCAAGGCCAGCGGACCGAACCCTTGGGCGGCTGTATACCCTCACCCGCCACGCGCCACAAGGCAAACGTCAGCGTTCTTCCTCCTCCCCGATCTCGCCATCGATGAGATCGCCGACATTGTCGTTATCTTCTTCCTCTTCCTCGAGAAATGGATCGTCGGCGGGTTCAATTTCGACATCGTCGTCCGCCGCGACCACGACCTTGTCGTCACCGGCATCGGCTTCCTCCAGCGGAACCAGCTCCGCCACCGGCACCGCGTCGCTATCGTCTTCATCGCCCCCGGAGGCGCTTTGCGCCGCCCGTGACAAGGGCGCGGCCTGAGACACTGTCCCGCATTTCGGGCAAATGGCGGGCGATTTGTTGAGATCGAAAAAACGCGTGCCGCAGTTCTGGCAATGGTGCTTATTACCGAGTTCGGGTTTGGCCACGGAACCTACCTCTCGAAGGGACGACTTTGCGGTCCGGTTAGTGATGCAAGGCCGTCCTGTCAAATGGAAGTTGAATTGGGGGGCCGATTTGATGACAGGATCCTTTCGCCATGATACCAGCAATGCAAAACTGGCGGGAACCTCGGGATGAGTTTGATTTTTCATGATTATTCGTTGGGGAGGCTAGGATGGTGCCGGTAGCGCCCGCACTTAAGGCGCGCAGCGGCGAGCCTTTGCGCGGCCGTGTGAAGCCTCCGGGCGATAAATCGATATCGCACCGGGCCCTGATTCTCGGCCTCCTTTGCGTCGGCGAGACAAACATCGAGGGTCTGCTCGAAGGCGACGACGTTTTGCGCACCGCCGCGGCCTGCGCGGCGCTCGGCGCCAAGGTGGAACGGCACGGCGATGGGCGCTGGCGCGTCCAAGGCCGCGGCATCGGCTCGCTCCTCGCCCCGCGCGACACCCTCGATTTCGGCAATTCGGGCACTGGAATGCGTTTGATGATGGGGGTCACGGGCAGCCACGCGGTCACCGCCTGTTTCGACGGCGATGCCTCGTTGCGAAAGCGCCCCATGCAACGCATTCTAGATCCTTTGTGCCTGATGGGAGCCGAGGTGCTGTCGCAATCGCCGGGCGGGCGCTGCCCTGTTGTTCTCAAAGGCACGAGCGAGCCCATTCCGATCGAATATTCGCCGCCCGTGGCCTCGGCTCAGATCAAATCGGCGGTGCTTCTCGCCGGTCTCAATTCGCCCGGCCACACGACTGTCATCGAGGCCTCGGCCACCCGCGACCATACCGAAAAAATGCTAAAACATTTCGGCGCCTCCCTCAGGGTCGAGCCCTTCGGAACACCGGGCCAAAAACTTGGCCAAAAAATCAGCCTCGAAGGCCGCCCCGAATTGCGCCCGGCGCTTGTGATGATCCCGGCCGATCCGTCCTCCGCCGCTTTTCCCATGGTTGCCGCGACGCTCGTGCCGGGGTCCGACATCATCATCGAGGGCATGATGATGAACCCCTTGCGCACCGGACTCCTCGAAACCTTGGCTGAAATGGGCGCCGCGATCGATATCCTCGACCGGCGCGAGGAGGGCGGCGAGGCGGTCGCGGATCTGCGCGTGCGCGCGGCCGAGCTTCAGGGCGTCGAGGTGCCCGCGTCCCGGGCGCCGTCGATGATCGACGAATATCCCATTCTCGCGGTCGCCGCCGCCTTTGCCTCGGGCGAGACACGGATGCGCGGTCTTGCCGAGTTGCGGGTCAAGGAATCCGATCGTCTCGCGGCGATGGCTGCGGGCTTGCGCGCCGCCGGGGTCGAAACCCACATCGCCGGCGACGACCTCATCGTCGAGGGCCGCGCCGGGGATGTCGCGGGCGGTGGCCTGGTTGCGACGCATCTCGACCATCGCATCGCGATGAGCTTTCTTTGTCTTGGCCTGGCCTCGCGCCGGCCGGTGGCGATCGATGATTCGGCGATGATCGCGACGAGCTTTCCCAAATTCCAGGCCCTCATGGAAGAGTTGGGGGCGCGCTTCCAATGATCATCGCCATCGATGGCCCAGCCGCCTCGGGAAAAGGCACGCTCGCTCGCAATCTCGCGCGGCATTTTGGCCTGCCGCATCTCGACACCGGCCTCCTTTACCGGGCGACCGCGCGGGCTTTGCTGGAGGAGGGGCACGCTCTTGCCGACAAGGACGCCGCGATCGCCGCGGCGCGCGGCTTGGCGCTGACCGATTTTGACGAGCTTTCGCTGCGCGGCCGCGAGATGGCGGAAGCGGCCTCGATCGTGGCCGCGATCCCCGAGGTCCGCGCTGCGCTTGTCGAGATCCAGCGCGCCTTCGCGCATCGCCCCGGCGGCGCCGTGCTCGATGGCCGCGATATCGGCAGCGTGATTTGTCCCGAGGCCTCGCCCAAAATTTTCGTGACCGCGAGCCCCGAGGCGCGCGCGACGCGGCGGGCTCTTGAGCTGAAAAGCCAAGGCGAGAAAGCCGATTACGCCGCTGTGCTCGAAGAAATCCTGCGGCGCGACGCGCGCGACAAAAGCCGCGCCACGGCGCCCTTGCTCGTGGCGAAGGATGCCGTCCTGCTCGATACGACCATGCTCGACGCCGAGGCAACCTTTCGGGCCGCGCTCGCCATCGTGATGGCTTCTGCGTCCGCCCAGGGGGTGCCAAAAAGCGCGGCGAGGCCGGATTGTCCGATATGAGGTCTCAATCGGACAAAAATGTTTCCCGTGAAACTTTTTGGTCCGATTGCTGGGGCTGAGTACGCAAGGCCTCATACGTTTGGAGGCTTGAAAGAAGTTGGCTTGGCTGGATAGCGGCCAGTGATTCCTTGCCAAATCTTGGGCCTGCGGCCATGCTGGGTGCGCCGAATTTTTTGGCGGGAGGGGCCCGCTGGTCAAGATCAAGAACAGCGAAGAATTGGATGCTTTGCTGCAAGGGAAGCCGCCTCGCGTAGCGGTCGCATTTGCTGCGCGCGCGGCGTTGCGGGTTTTGCCGATTGTTATGCAGGCGCAAAGAAAAGCCTATCGACGCGAATTTTTTGCGGACGCTGTTCTGCCTGTTTTCCGTGCTACAGGCGTTGCCTGGGTTGCCGCCAAATACTCAACCCTGGCGACGAAACTGGGCGCCACCGCCCACGCCGCCGCCTTCACCGCGCGGGCTGCGATCGAGGCCGCCGATGCTGCCTTCGCCGCCGCGTTTTGGTTTGCTGTTTCCGCCGATGCGTCTCGTATCGAAGGGGGCATATCAGCTTCGGTGATGGCAGGCACGCAAATGTGGCCTGAAGGTCCGCCGCCAGCGCGACACGGCCAACCGGAGAGGCTTCGATCTTTATGGCGGGAGATGAAAAAATCGCTCATCGACGCTGGGCAAGAATGGGACGTCTGGACGAATTGGCACGAGGACCGCCTCGCTGGCCGCGTCCGGGACGAAGAAATCGAACTCGCCTATGTGCAAATCGACAACGATCTCTGGGACCGAGGTCCGGCCATCGTAAATGCCGAAATTAAACGGCGGATCGCAGCGCTGCGCTGGGCTAAAATACTCGGGAACTTACCCGAGGTTCCGCTCGGCAATAAATGGGTCGAAAGCGACGACCGGCTGGCCATTGATCCTGGGGGAAGGGACAATGACGATGCAGCCGCTCATGATCCAGTGGTGTGCCAACTTCACGAAGCGGTCAAACGGAAAGCTCGCGAATTTGCGAGACGGCGGGCAAGGGGATTCCTTAACTTGCCAATGTCTGAGATTTGCTGGCACAGCGAGACCCCCTAAATGGCGCGGCGGCATTAAGAGCGTGAATTGGGTTTTGAACTCAAGGACCTGCGGCCAGCTCCGCTGGCGGCCCTGTGGGCCGTCCTTGACTTCAAAACCCAATTCACGCTGAGGTCAGCCGTTCCATTTAAGGCAAGCTCCGCCTGCGGCGCTTCGAAAGAGGCGCCGTGTGGTGATGTTTTTGTCGCTTTGTTCCGCCGCATGATCTGATCCAAGAAATCCGCGGCTTTTGGGATTCTCGCCCCCTCTCGCCCCACGCCAAGGCGAGACGATGCGAGCGGTCGTGATGGCCGCTCACCATGATGCCGATGAAGCCGAGGCCGCGAGGTGCTGCGTCTCCTTTGGACCGTGACCCTGAGCAGCACACCGTCGGGTAGGGCCGCTACGCCCGCTGCGGGCGCCGGATGAGAGCATTCGTCGGATCGAGCAAGCGCGCGGCCTGCTCGGCGCCGCTCACCGGCAAGTTTGCCGGGTCGAGCAGGCCGATTTGCACCAGGAGCGAGGCTTGGTCCCAATAGATGTGCTCATAGGCGATTTTGCCGCTGGTGAAGCCCATCACGACGACATGCGGCAGCGTGACCTTGCGGCCGGTCGGGGCGACGCCCGGCAGGAGCGCAGGCATCTCGATGTCATGGGTGAAGGCCACGATCAATTCATCGACCACGCGGTCCTCGCCCACGGTCCGCGAGACCCGCGTTATGCTTGTGTCGGCGGGCCAGCGTCCGATGAAAAAATTCTTGTAGAAATCGCGCACCGCGTCGCGGCCATAGCCGCCGGTCAGGACCGGGACATGGGTGAGATGCGGCGCCGCCGTCATGGTCGCCATGGTCGCATCGAGATCGCGCGCGGTAAACTCGGCGGCGACATGAGCGTCGAAGATCGCGCCTAGATCGAAATCAGAATTCGCCGGCTCACTAGTCATCGGCTGTCCCTCGGAACGGAGGTTTTGGAAATTCTCCGGTTTGGCATCTGCCTGCCGAATAGCTAGGCCGCGAATCGGGTTGGGCAACTCAGCATCAGCGGTCGAGCTTGAAATTCTGCGACCGCCACCTGCCAAAATGCCGATGAAGCCGGGGCCGAAGCTGCGGCGTCTTCGTCGGATCGCTCGCCGTCACGCCGGACAGCACGCCACCGGGCAGGGCAGGGGCGTTGTCGCTCCCGTCCTGCAGCCGACCGGCGGGAGTCCCGCTCTTGGGCCGCACTGGCGGGACCGCCCGTCCCCGCGTCCATAGTTGCGTTGCAAAAGCCGTGCGGGCCGCTACATTGGGGAAAAGCCTTGCATCCGGCGAACCGGCCTCCCGGTGCCGCGCAGCGCCACATTCAGACGGAATCGATGAAGACACCAAAACCGTCCGCCGGCTCTGGCCGGGTGACCGGCGCGCCGCAGTCCGCGCCTTCGCCCGGCCGGGTGAAAAAAAGCCCGCCGCCCGCGGCGCCGCCGGAAAAGGCCCTCGAAGGCCGCGTGATAAAAATCCGCGGCGCCCGCGAACATAATCTGAAAAATGTCGATCTGACGATTCCGCGCGACAAGCTCGTCGTCTTTACCGGCCTTTCGGGCTCGGGCAAATCCTCGCTCGCGTTCGATACCATCTATGCCGAGGGCCAGCGCCGCTATGTCGAATCGCTGTCGGCCTATGCGCGGCAATTCCTCGAAATGATGCAAAAGCCCGATGTCGATCAGATCGACGGCCTGTCGCCGGCGATCTCGATCGAGCAAAAGACGACGTCCAAGAATCCGCGGTCGACGGTCGGCACCGTCACCGAGATCTATGATTACATGCGGCTGCTTTTTGCCCGCATCGGGATTCCTTATTCGCCCGCGACAGGGCTGCCGATCGAGAGCCAGACCGTGAGCCAAATGGTCGATCGCGTGATCGCTTTGCCGGAGCGCACGCGGCTCTATTTGCTCGCCCCCGTTATCCGTGGCCGCAAGGGCGAATATCGCAAGGACATCGCGGACTTCATGAAGCGCGGCTTTCAGCGCCTGAAGATCGACGGGCACTTTTATGAAATCGCCGACGCGCCAACGCTCGACAAAAAGCTCAAGCACGACATCGACGTCGTCGTCGACCGGATCGCGGTCAGGCCCGATATGGGCGCGCGGCTCTCGGAAAGTTTCGAGACCGCACTTGAGCTCGCCGATGGCATCGCGATCCTCGAATATGCCGACGAGACGGAGGCGGACGGCGCCCCCAAAAGGATCGTGTTCTCGTCGAAATTCGCTTGTCCCGTCTCGGGCTTCACGATCCCGGAAATCGAACCGCGGCTCTTTTCCTTCAACAATCCTTTTGGCGCCTGCCCGCATTGCGGCGGGCTCGGCGTCGAGCAGACCGTCGACCCCGATTTGATTGTTCCCGATCCCAAGCTCACCTTGCGCAAAGGCGCGATCGCACCCTGGGCACGTTCAAGCTCGCCCTATTATCTGCAGACCCTCGAAGCGCTCGCCAAGCATTTCAAGTTCCGGCTCGATACGCGTTTCGAGTCACTTCCGCAAAAAGCCCGCGATGTGATCCTTTATGGCTCGGGCGAGGAGGCCGTGCGCTTTTCCTATGACGACGGGATGCGCTCCTATGATGTCGTGAAGCCCTTTGAAGGCGTCATCTCCAATCTCGAGCGGCGTTTTCACGAGACCGAAAGCGAATGGGCGCGCGAGGACATCGCCCGCTACATGACGGCGTCGCCTTGCGCGGTCTGCGACGGCACGCGGCTGCGTCCCGAGGCCCTCGCGGTCAAGATCGAGGGCTGCCACATCAGCCAATTGACGGCGCTTTCGGTGCGGGCCGCGCAAGAATGGTTCGCCGCCCTGCCAGCGAGGCTCGATGCGAAAAGGAGCGAGATCGCCAAGCGCATCTTAAAGGAAATTTCCGAAAGGCTGTCGTTTCTTGTCGATGTTGGACTTGGCTATCTCACCCTTGCCCGCTCCTCGGGCACGCTGTCGGGCGGCGAGAGCCAGCGCATCCGGCTCGCCTCGCAGATCGGATCGGGCCTGACAGGGGTGCTCTATGTGCTGGATGAGCCCTCGATCGGCCTCCACCAGCGCGACAATGCGCGGCTTCTCGATACTTTGCGGCGGCTGCGCGATCTCGGCAATACGGTCATTGTTGTCGAGCATGACGAAGACGCGATTCTCGCGGCGGATTATGTCGTCGATGTCGGGCCTGGCGCTGGCATTCACGGCGGCGAAATCGTCGCGCAAGGCACCGCGGCCGAGATCATGGCGGACACGAATTCGCTCACCGGCCAATATCTCACGGGCGCGCGCGAGGTCGCGAGCTTGGGCCGACGGCGCACGCCAGACCCTGCCCGCAAGCTCGAAGTCGTCAAGGCGCAGGGCAATAATCTCAAAAATATCTCGGTCACGATCCCGCTCGGGCTTTTCACTTGCGTGACGGGCGTGTCGGGCGGGGGCAAATCGACCCTCGTCATCGATACGCTCTATAAAGCGGCGGCGCGGCGGCTCAATGGCGCGCTCGAACATCCGGCGCCGCATGAACGGGTCGATGGCCTCGAATATCTCGACAAAGTGATCGATATCGACCAATCGCCGATCGGCCGCACGCCACGCTCGAATCCGGCGACCTACACCGGCGCCTTCACGCCGATCCGCGAGTGGTTCGCGGGCCTGCCGGAAGCAAAAGCGCGCGGCTATCCGCCGGGGCGGTTCTCCTTCAACGTCAAAGGGGGACGCTGCGAGGCGTGCCAGGGCGACGGCGTGATCAAGATCGAGATGCACTTTCTGCCCGACGTCTATGTCACCTGCGACGTCTGCAAGGGCAAGCGCTACGACCGCGAAACCTTGGAGGTGAAATATCGCGGCAAATCCATCGCCGATGTGCTCGACATGACGGTCGAGGAAGCCGCAAGCCTCTTCAAGGCGGTGCCGTCCATCCGCGAAAAAATGGAGACGCTCGCCCGTGTCGGCCTCGGCTATGTCAAGGTCGGCCAGCAAGCCAATACGCTGTCCGGCGGCGAGGCGCAGCGCGTCAAGCTCGCCAAGGAGCTTTCCCGGCGCTCGACCGGCCGCACCCTCTACATCCTCGACGAGCCAACCACGGGGCTGCATTTCCATGATGTCGCCAAGCTCCTCGAAGTGCTCCACGAGCTCGTCGATCAGGGCAATACGGTGATCGTGATCGAGCACAATCTCGAAGTCATCAAAACCGCCGACTGGATCATCGACCTTGGCCCCGAAGGCGGGGACGGCGGCGGCGAAATCGTCGCATCGGGTCCACCCGAGGACATCGTGAAAGCCAAACGGAGCTACACGGGGCATTATTTGAAGGAGGTGCTCGATCGCCGTCCGCCAAAAAAACAGGCGGCGGAGTGAGCGGCCGGCACCGGAAAAGCGCGGCATTGTGGCGCGGCGGCGCCAATCAGAGCGGCGAAAGCCTCAGGCAAGCTTAACGCGCGAGCTTCCTGACGAGGGGGGATTTCTCTATCAGAGAGACCGGGGAGGGCTCGGAGCAGGGATGCACAGGAGGGATGGATTTGGAACAAACAGCGAACAATCGAATCTGGCAGCGTCCGGGACGGCAAAGGCGAGAAGTCCGGAGAGCTATGCAAGAAGTGCATAACAGCTGCCTATTTTCATGACTTGCATGTGGAATTCAATCAGCTATATTGCATTGCAGCATAAGAAGCGTTCACCGTGCCATTCAAGAGCCCGAGGCCTGCGGTGATTTTTTTTGCGCAATAGCGGGAATATTCATGTCGGGTTCATTGGGGAACGCGCGTTATACCACTTGAAGATCTTGCTGCCGAACTTCGAAGGCGGACGAAATCTGGGTGCGATGTCTCTTATGTTTCTCTGTGGTCACTAAGTCCATGTCACTCACTAAGTCTCACGGTTACTAAGCCTCACTAGTCTCTACGTTACTAAGCCTCAGGTTACTAAGTCTCAGGTTATGAAGTCTTACTAGGCCTCTTTGTCACAGTCTCGGTTCCCAAGTAGTCACAGTTCACGTTCTGTAACGGTCTAAAATTCAGATGCGCCGGTGGGGCTCTGGCCGCACTTAAGCCCCCTCACCGGTCAGAAGCGCCCGCCGATCCTCCCCGGCGGGCGCTTTCATTTGTGGGCATTTGGCGCGATCGCCTTCCGTATTTTCCCCGCGGGACAAGGTTAAGGGCTGTAACCCTTTTCACGCTTGGAATCCTGAATATTCCTCAGGGTTGACAGGCCTGCCTCGCCAACGGGATCAAATGGATAGAGGCCGGTCCCGTTCCCAGGCCGGCCTTCATGCCCAAGTCTCTTTCTTATGACCTCCGCTCACGTGTTCTGGCCGCCATTGATGGAGGCTTGGGGGATGCGATCTGACAATCCAAGTCCGAGGAGATCGCATGAACGACAGGCGATCGTTGATCGGGAACTCGGCGCGTTCGTCCGAGAGATTGTCCCTCGCCTGAATGACGAGGATCTTGAACATCATGACCGGATCGAACGGCGGACGCCCGCCTTGCGCGCCATCGGAATAAGACAACATCGTGTTCAGGTCAGCGCGGAATATCTCGAAATCCATCACTGCACGGAACGCCTCGCTCAGCCACCCAAGCGATCATTGGCATCGAAAAACCACGGCTGACCTCGCATGGAACCATCTCCGATTCGTTCACTCCGATGGAAACGGAATCAGAAGCCAACAAATTGGCGAGGTTTTTAGAAGCGTCCAGCTTTGCGGAAGGATTCGGTCATCCAGCGAGAGGTTGTTTGCCGGCCTGTCAGCGATTACCATGAAGCCGGACGGGCTAGGGGATGTTTTCGTGTTTGAAGAATGCCGACGTCCCGGCGGGCAAGTTGGCGCTTACATGGAACCGCGCGATGACGAGTGCCACGGCGTTCCTGCTTAAGCCGACATGACAAGCAGCGGCACCACGTCGATATTTAACCAACACGGCATCTACCCCAGGCAGGAACTTTTCAGATGAGAAATTCGCCTTTTGGCTTCGCAGCCGCTGCCTTCGTCACTTTGAATATCATGCTTGCATTACCCGGCTTCAGCCGAGACTCCCAGCTCCTGTGAACTCCGTCCCGTCATGATTGAAAATTTCGACGTGGAAAGCATCGCGGCGCACCGAATCGGGCCGGCGCGGTGGACCGCGCACACGCCCTGGAGCGGCGATTTTGGCGACGCAAGATTCGCGGATCCGGGCCCGAGAGGCCCGTTCAAAGTCGAGGACGGAGTTCTCTCCATAACGGCTTCCAAGGATCGTGAGGGGCGATGGACTTCAGGCCTTATCGCCGCCGCCGATGCTTCAGGCGGGTACCGGAAACACGCTACGGATATTTTGAAGCGCGGATGAAGATGCCGCCTGGGCCTGGCACGTGGCCGGCCTTTTGGCTGGCAGCGCTAAAGCCGGCGGACATTGCTGACGGAAATGTCGAAATCGATGTCATCGAATATTATGGCCAGTTCACGTCCGCTTACCAGGCAGTCGTGCATGTCTGGTACAAGGACCAAACCAAAAGCAGAGGCAAAAACCAAAAGATCGATTTTCCGGACGGTGATTTGGTCGCAGACTATCACACCTTCGGGGTCGACGTGTCACCGCAGGTCATCGTTTTCTTTCTCGATGGCAGAAAAGCGCGGTACTGATGGAGCCGCTCAATGCAAAAGCGAGGAATCTCGAAGTCCCGACTGAATGTCGTATTAAATGGAACGATAGGATCGGCCCGGTTCGAGGGAAAGGACCGAACCCCGCGCCGTCTCGAACTCTCCCGCAATCATCTTTGTGGGTGGCCTGCACCCTCGGAAGGGTCTTCCGGATCTGATCGCGGCCTTCGACACAGTTCACGAGAGAACCTTAGCGGCACGATTGTATATTGTTGGTGATGGTCCGCACCGAGATGAATATATCAAATTGGTAAGCTCAATGAATTGCGGAAGCGCCGTAACTTTCATGGGCGCTCAGGACGATCCGTTTCCGTTCCTGTTGGGTGCGGACGTCTTCGTGCTGCCTTCGCATGCCGATCCGGCGCCCCTCGTACTGTCGGAAGCACGTGAGGCTGGATGCGCGATTGTTGCGACAAATGTCGATGAAATCCCTGAGCTATTGGAGCAGGGACAGGCTGGTATCCTCGTTCCAGCCCGCGATCCCGCTGCGTTATCAGCAGCAATCTGCCCACTCGTTGAGGATTCGGCGACCTTGCAGCAGTGGAAGGAAAAAAGTCAATTTAACGTCGATCATTTGCGCATAGAGCGGGTCGCTCGCGAGACGCTGGAAATTTACGCGACCGCCTCTCGCCAAATTCGGGGGAAGCGTTCAGAGCGCGCTTGACCACCCGAACATGACCAGATCCGAAACCGAAAGCCATCCGCGAAAACCTCCTTCGGAGTTTTGCATGCCCGACAGTCCGAAGCTGGCCGTGATCATCTCCAGCTACAACTACGAGTCATTCGTCGAGCGCGCCATTCGAAGTGTCCTTGATCAGGGCCGTCATGACTGCGAGGTCGTCGTCGTCGATGACGGTTCGACAGACGGTTCATGGGACGCAATCATCCGCTCTGGCGTGACTGCCCTCAAGATCGACAACAGTGGTCAGCTTGCCGCATGCCTATTCGGCCTCGACCGGGCCCGGGCGCCGTTCGTCCTCTTCCTGGACGCCGACGATGAGCTGAAGCCCGGCGCCCTTGGCGCGATTATCGACCTGCTTGAGCCTGGAGTAGCAAAGCTTCAGTTTCCCCTCACGCGGATCGATGCAGACGGCAATACGATCGGTGGCACGCTTTCATCACTCGAGGCGTTCCGCAGTCGCGACGACCTCGCTCGTCGGGTGCTCAGAAGCGGCGTTTACAAGACGCCGCCGACCGGGAACGTGTTCCGCCGCGATTTGTGTGAATTCCTTCGGGAAGTCGACTACGACAGGGCGGTCGATGGTGTCATTCTGTTCGCCGCGCCGCTATTGGGCGACGTTGTCAGTATCTCCCAGGAGCTCGGATGCTATCGCATTCACGGCCGCAACGATTCGGGACTCGGACGTATGCCTGACGCCGGCTCTCTTGAGCGCGACATCCACCGCTTCGTGGCAAGGATGGAACATATTTCCGCGAGCGCTAAAGGTACATTAAAAAATGCAGCCAAATCAATGGATTAGATTTAGCGTGGCGCCGATGATGGATTGGACGGACCGGCATTGCCGGTTTTTTCATCGCATCTTGTCGAGCCGCGCACGGCTTTATAGCGAGATGGTGGCGGTTGGCGCGGTCCTGCACGGCGACCGTGCACGCCTGTTGCAATTCGACGCGGCCGAGCATCCCGTCGCCCTGCAAATCGGCGGTTCCAATCCCGCGCAATTGGCGGCGGCGGCGAAGGCCGGCGCCGAGTTTGGCTACGACGAAATCAATCTCAATGTGGGATGCCCGTCCGAGCGCGTGAAAAGCGGGGCCTTCGGCGCCTGTCTGATGCGCGTGCCGGAGCTTGTCGGCGATTGCGTCGCCGCGATGAAGGCGCAAGTGACAATTCCGGTGACGGTCAAGTGCCGCATCGGTGTCGACGAACAGGACCCGGAGGCAGCCCTCGGGGCAATGGCCGAATGTGTCATCGCGGCCGGTTGTGATGCGCTCATTGTTCATGCGCGAAAGGCTTGGTTGAAAGGCCTGTCGCCGAAGGAGAACCGTGATGTGCCGCCGCTCGATTACACTCTCGTCCGCGCCCTGAAGAAGCGCTTTCCCAATGTCCCGGTCGTGCTCAACGGCGGGCTTTCATCGCTTGCGCAAATGCGCGCCGAGCTCGAATATGTCGATGGCGTGATGGTTGGGCGCGCGGCCTATCAGGAGCCCTCCCTGCTTCTCGAGGCGGATACGGCTTTCTTTGGCGAGGCGGCGCCTGTCGCAAGCGCAAAGGCGGCGGTCGCGGCATTTATTCCCTATATCGAGGCACAGCTTGCCGAAGGTGTGCCGCTTCATGCGATGACGCGGCATCTTTTGGGACTTTTCAACGGCCTTCCCGGGGCGCGCGCATGGCGGCGTCATCTCGCCACGGAGGCCGTGAAATCAGGCGCGAGTGTTGAGACCTTGCGCGCGGCTTTGGCGCATGTGGAGCTCGATTGCCCGCTCAGCGTGAGCGTGGCAGCCTAAGCACATCGACCATTGAAAAACGAAACAAGCGTGTCGATTTGGACTTCAAGCGATAGGCTAGAGTGCGTCCCGATCAAGTGGACTCATTTGATCGATAACACTCGCTCAGATTCAAAGAGTTGGAGCATGTTCTGATCGAAAAAGTCGATCAACTTTTTCGGAACATGCTCTAGGAGACCAAATGATGAAAAAACTTGCCTTCATCCGGCGCAATGACGAACGCCATTGGGTCGGCGACGGTTTTCCCGTGCGCAGTATCTTTTCTTACAACGACCTCGGTAAGGACATATCGCCGTTTCTGTTGCTCGACTACGCCGGGCCGGAGAATTTTCCGCCGTCACAGCATCGGCGTGGAGTCGGCGCGCATCCGCACCGGGGGTTCGAGACGGTCACGATTGTCTATAGCGGGGAGGTCGAGCATCGCGACTCCGCGGGCGGCGGCGGCACCATTGGTCCGGGCGACGTGCAATGGATGACGGCGGCTTCGGGACTGGTCCATGAGGAATTTCATGGCGCCGAATATGCCAAGCGCGGCGGGCATTCGAGATGATTCAGCTTTGGGTCAATCTTGCCGCAAACGACAAAAAGGCCCCGCCAAGATACCAAAGTATCAACGACAGGAATATTCCACGGGTCGAGCTGCCTTCGGGCGCGGGTTTTGTGCGCGTGATCGCGGGCGACTACCAAGGCCAACGCGGACCCGCGCATAGCTTTAGTCCGATGAATGTTTGGGATATGCGGCTAAAAGGCGGCGCGCGCACGGAATTTCAAGTGCCCGCGGGCTGGACGACGGCACTCTTTGTGCTCAAGGGCGTATCGCTGGCTCGGGCGAAATCGCGGGAGCAGCGGAATTGGCGGTCTTGGCGCGCGAGGATCAAGCGTTCGAGATCGAGGCGCTGGAAGACACCACGATTTTGCTCCTCAAGGGGCAGCCGATTGATGAGCCGATCGTTGGCCACGGGCCTTTTGTGATGAATACGACGGCCGAGATCAGCCAAGCGATGGCGGACTACCGGAGCGGGCGTATGGGCCGCCTTCCGGCGCAAGCCTGAACGAGAGCTTTCAAGCGAAGGGAATCCCGGTTCGCGTCCAGAAAATACGATAAATCAAAGAGTTAGAGCGCTTTCGGTGTCCAGGGACGCCGAAAGCGCTCGAGATTGGGCAAGGTTCCATCAGCGATGGCGGCAAAGATGTAGGCGCATGCCGAGCGCGTGTGCGATTGCGCCAGCGCCACTTCGCCAGAGCGAATTTCGATCAAAGTCCCGAAACCTGTGGCTTGACCAGCTGTCCTTGCGGTGCGGGAACTGTCTCCCGCTGGGCGGCGGCGGTGGCGCGGCTTCGTTCGCCGCGCGGTCCAATCGGGCGGGGCTCAAAAGCGGCGGCGGCGGCGGCGAGCTCGGAGCTCGTGAGCCGCGTCGCCACCTCGTCTCGTTTCTTTGCGGCGTCGGCGTCACCCGCCGCCGCGACGATTACAAACCAAGTATAAGACTTGACAAGGTCTTTTGGCAGACCAAGGCTCGCGCGCGAGCAGAACCGCGAGATTATACTGGCTGTCGCGTATGCCATATTCGGCCGCCTTGCCAAACCACAAGGCCGCGCTTGTGTACTTGGGCTTGCTGTCGGAGCCTTCGACGACGAGAACGCCGAGATTGTGCATGGCGCGCGTGTTGCCCTTTTCGGCGACGCGCTGATACAGATTTTTGGCCTGCCGCATATCCTGGCCGACGCCAAGGCCCTTTTCATAGAGGCAAGCGAGCGCCGGTATTCCGCCACCGCAAGGCCTTGCTCCGCCGCCTTGCCAAACCATTGTGCGGCCAGCTCATAGTTCCGTTCAGCGGCACTGCCTTCGGCGTACCGAAGCGCGAGATCGAATTGCGCCGCCGCATTGCCGGATTGAGCTTCTCCAAGAAGCTCTTTGCCGAGCCCGTTGGCGGCCGAAGCGGTCTGTGGGGGACTCCCCCTGCGCCATGCTCGAAACCAGAACCATCTTCGATCCAGACCTCCCCGCGAAAAGGACTTCAGCCGATTGAGCGGAGCGCTCGGCATGACCATGCCCACGAGCCCGGAGAGCAGGCATATTTGACTCGGCTGCGCTGGTCATGCTGCACGGCGGTGCGCGCCCAATGGTAGACGGCGTTGCGCAGGCGGACGTGAGCGGCCTGTCTCATAAGAACGATTTTGCTCTTGCCCGATCGCTTGGTGACTGGCGCGACGCCCGACAGGCATCGCAGGGCGTGGTAATCTCGCCTTCGCAGCGCATCCGTGGCTTCTGCGAGCAGCGTGGCGAGGACGCTCCTTCCAACGCCCGGCAAGGATCGCAGGATCGTCACGTCACGCTGCTCATCGAGTTGACCCTTGGCATTCTCCTCTCCATCAGCGAGCCTCTCAGTCAGATGGTCGATGCGGTCATTGGCCTCGCCGATCTGGCGGTTGACGAGATCGAGCCGCTGGGCGACGGCTTCGAGATGGGCCGTCGCCGCGTTCATGGTTCCGGCGGCGGTCGGGACGGCTGGCGCTTTCAGCCGTTCGAGCACTCCAGCTGCTGTCAAGCGGCGGATGCGATGGCGTTTGAGGAGCCGGTCGACCGTTGCCTCGCGCACGCGCATTGCCTTGTCAGGTGTTGGGATCAGACGCCACAGGTCGAGGAACCAGCCGGCGGCGATATCGTCGGTAAGTTCGAGAAACTGCGGATAATAACGCCACAGAAGTTCCCGGACGCGATTGCCAAGCCGATTGCGCTCGGCGCGCAGGTCGTCGGCGATACGCGACCATTCGCGCAGCTCCACGACGGTCGGATCAATTGGCGCCAGGGGCCGGAAGCAGCGCGGATCGGTCCGGAGCGCATCGGCGAGAACCTCGGCGTCGCGGCTGTCGTCCTTGGCGCCGGCGGGCGAGAAGCGATCACGAAAGCGATCGAGCTGCTTTGGATTGATGGCGTGAACCCGGAAACCACGCTCCATCAAGCTTTCGACGACGGGGCCATGTGGGACCTCGATCGCGACGAAGACGGCATCGGGCGTCGCGCCGGTCAACTTCAAGATCCAGGCCACCATCTCAGCCAGCCCTTGGCCACCATGCGCAAAGGCCCGCTCGCCGACTTTACGGCCTTTGGCATCCCACAGGCGAACGTGATGCGTCTCGGATGCCCAAGACGCCCACGAACCAGTTGCGTTCATCCTCCATTCCGAAGTCCCCCGTTGGCATGGAGCCGCCGCGATGTTCGCCGTTCCCTGTACTGGCGCTCGAAGACGCGAACTCCCGACGGGCATCCACCGCGGCCGCCCGTCGGGGCACAGGTCCCCCCAGGTGTTCGAGACACAGGGGGTGCTTGGTCGCTCCCGACAGGTCGGCTCAGTTCCAGAGGCGGAGCGGACCATGCAAGCCGGCTTCGTAACCAGGCTTTGCCTAATTCGCACCCGCGCCGCGGTTGGACCTCAATTTCAGTTGAAACCCCGACATCCCGCGGCGATGGCATCGTATCTCATGGCTTTATGCATGATGCGGCAAAGTCCTCGGAAAATTGCCGTTCGCGCACCGATGAAATCCTGCGCGTTCGATCAGGCGCAACCGCCGGCGGCCCGCGGACTTTGGGGCATAGAAAAGCTATTTCAAGCTGTATTCCAGAGAACTACACTTTTTAGTTGTATTTGCTAAAATTTTCGCTATGTTTGCTGCGGAGACAAGCAGCAAGCAATCGGGATTGACGATGGAGACGCGGCCCCCCAACACCAAGACGAAACCGGGCGCGGGTTGCGTTTGAGCGCCGCTCGCGGGCATGAGGAGCCGGAAAGAGGCGGCGTTTTTCCGGAAACCGAAGGGACTTCGCGACTTTATACAATTCGAGAAATGGCGCGGGATTTCCAAGTGAGCATCCGGACGCTCCGGTTTTATGAGGACCGCGGCTTATTGCATCCGAGCCGGGAAGGCGCCAATCGCCGGTATGATTCCCGCGACAGGCTTCACCTCAAGATGATTCTCAAAGGCAATCCCTTGGATTCACGCTGTCCGAGATTCACGACATTTTGGCCGGCCGGGCGGAGGATTCGGACAAAGAGGATTCGGACAAAATGGATCTCGAGATGTGCTGCCGGAGCAGATCACCACGCAGATTGATTATCTCGAACGGCAGCGCAGCCAAATCGACGAGGCCATCAGCACTTTGCGCAAGGCCCTCGGACATATGCTCGAATTGTCCCCCCGAGGTGCCGGCGGCAAGGATTGACTTGGCAAGGTTTTAATCTGGCAAGGAATTGATCTGGCAAGGCGCTGAAACCAGCTTTAAGCCATGGGCCTACGCCGGGGCCTTCCTCGTTCGTGGTTCCCTTGTTTAAGCCTGGTCTTAATCAATTGTAGAATATTTCAATAAGATCATGCAGCCAAGCAAAGCGGAGGAGACCAGAAACGAGCGAATTGGAAGCGATTGCGTCAAAATCATTCCGTGGTTTGGACGCACCAGGCCAGGGCTATGATCTCATGGGCCGCCGGCCTGAGTGGCAATGCATTTCGGCACTGTCGTGTCGGGATCCCAATGAATGTCCCGTCAAATACGAGCATAATCCCCGTCCGAATCTTGCTGGCGAAGACCGCCCGAAAGGGGAACAATCAAAAAGAGGAACAATCAAAAAGAGAAACTCTCTTGAGCTGATGGGGGATCAATGGCCTTGATGCGTGCGCCAGGGCTCCGGAAGAGGTATGGCTGTCACCTAAACATTTATAGCATTTGTCCAACGCGTTTGATCGGCGTCCGCCATCCCCCTATATAAGCAACGCAAGCGCACGTGCCGGGGAGGTGCGGAGCCGGGAGGAATTTTATGCCGAGCTACAAAGCGCCCGTCGAAGATGTTCTGTTCCTGCTTCGCGATGTCTTTCCGATCCAGCGTTACAATAATCTGCCTGGCTTCGCCGACGCCACGCCCGATCTCATCGAGGCCATCGTGTCGGAAGCCGCGAAGCTCTGCGAAGAAACGCTTCTGCCCTTAAATCAGGCGGGCGACCGCGCGGGCTGCGTTCGCAATAAGGATGGTTCCGTTGCAACGCCGCGCGGCTTTCGGGAAGCCTATCGGGCTTTCGTTTCTGGCGGCTGGATCGGTCTTTCCATTGATCCGGATTTTGGCGGCCAAGGCCTCCCCTACACCCTCGCCGCGATCGTCAATGAATTCGCGAGTTCCGCGAATATGGCCTTCGCTATGTATCCGGGCTTGAGCCAAGGCGCGCTTGCCGCTCTGCTGACACATGGCACGGCGGAACAGAAAAAGATTTTCGTGCCAAAGCTGATCAGCGGCGACTGGTCGGGCACGATGAACCTCACCGAGTCGCATTGCGGAACCGATCTTGGCCTTCTCAAAACCAAGGCCGTGCCCAATGCCGACGGATCCTTTGCGATTTTCGGCGAAAAAATCTTCATCTCGGCGGGCGAGCATGATCTCGCCGAAAACATCATCCATCTCGTGCTCGCCCGGATCGAGGGCGCGCCCGCTGGCACCAAGGGCATCTCCCTGTTTGTCGTGCCCAAGATCTTGATCGAAGCGGATGGGTCGCTCGGCGCTCCCAACAAAGTGACCTGCGGCTCCATCGAGCACAAAATGGGCATTCATGCCAACGCCACTTGCGTGATGAATTATGATGGCGCCAAGGGCTGGCTCGTGGGCGAGCGGGATAAGGGCTTGAACGCCATGTTCGTGATGATGAACGAGGCGCGTCTCGGGGTCGCGATTCAGGGCTTGGCCATCTCCGAGGCCGCCTATCAGAACGCCGCCGCCTATGCCAAGGAGCGCTTGCAGGGCCGCTCCCTGTCGGGGCCAAAATTCCCGGAGAAACCGGCCGATCCGATCATCGTTCACCCCGATGTCCGGCGCAATCTGATGACGATCCGCGCGTTCAACGAAGCGGCGCGTGCGCTCATCATTTGGACAGCGCTGAAAAGCGACATTGCGCATCGATCCAGCGACAAGGCCGAAGTCCAGGCCGCGGCGGACAGCTTGGGGCTGCTCACGCCCGTGCTTAAGGGTGTGCTGACCGATCTCGGCTTCGACAACACGGTCATGGCTCAGCAAGTCCTCGGCGGCCACGGCTATATCGAGGAATGGGGCATGGAGCAATTCGTCCGCGATGCCCGCATCGCGATGATCTACGAAGGCGCCAATGGGATTCAGGCGCTCGATCTCGTCGGCCGCAAGCTCGCCAAGGACGGCGGTCGCGCGATCATGGCTTTCTTTGGCGAGGTCAAAACCTTCCTCAAGGATAACGAGGCCGATGCTTCCTTGGCGCCTTATCTCGCCGGCCTGAAGCAGGGTCTTGCTCATCTCGAGCAGGCGACCTTGTGGTTCATGCAAAATGCGATGACCAAGCCCGACAATGCGGGCGCGGGCTCCTATGATTATATGCATCTTTTCGGGCTGGTCGCGCTGGCCTTCATGTGGGCGCAAATCGCCAAGGCCGGCCTTGCGATCAAAGCCGCGGGCAAGGGTGATGCCGCCGCGATGGAGGCGAAGCTGCTGCTCGGCAAATATTTCATGGAGCGAATCATGCCCGACACGAGTGCCCGTCTCGCCCGCATCGCCGCCGGCGCCGAGACCATAATGGCGCTTCCAGCCGAGCAGTTTTGAGTTTGGTCCGCACAAGACAATGTGAAGCAAAGGTTGCTGATTTAACGATCCGCGAAATCAAAGTCGAGCGAACCCGAACCCGGGAGAGGACCAAATGCCCGAAGCTTTCATTTATGATCACGTCCGCACGCCGCGCGGGCGCGGCAAGCCCGACGGAACGCTGCATGAGGTCTCAACCCTCGGGCTCGCCACGACAGTGCTGCGGGCGCTCAAGGAGCGCGGCGATCTCGACACGCATCTCGTCGATGATGTGGTCTTGGGCTGCGTCGATCCGGTCGGCGAGGCGGGTGGCGACATCGCGAGGGCGGCGGCGCTGACCGCCGGCTATGGCAATCATGTGCCGGGTGTTCAGATCAATCGTTTTTGCGCCTCGGGCCTTGACGCCGTCAATTTCGCCGCCGCGCAAATCATGGCGGGGCAACATGATCTCGCCGTCGGCGGCGGTGTCGAATCGATGAGCCGGGTCGGCATTGGCGCCTCGGGCGGCGCCTGGCCGGTCGATCCCGCCATCGCGATCCGATCCTATTTCATGCCGCAAGGCGTTTCCGCCGATCTCATCGCGACAAAATATGGATTTTCGCGCGACGACGTCGATCACTATGCGGTCACGTCCCAGCAACGCGCGGCAAAAGCCTGGAGCGAGGGCCGCTTCAAAAATTCCATCGCGCCGGTGCGCGACGTCAACGGGATCACCCTTCTCGATCGCGACGAACATATGCGGCCCACAACCGATATGCAGTCGCTCGCCGCGCTCAAGCCCGCGTTCACAATCATGGGCGAACAAGGCGGATTCGACGCGGTGGCGGTCGACGCACATCCGGAAGTGGAAAGGATCGTGCATGTCCATCACGCCGGCAATTCGTCGGGCATTGTCGATGGCGCTGCCGCGGTCCTCGTTGGCTCGGCCGAGGCCGGGCGCGCCATGGGGCGCAAGCCGCGCGCGAAAATTCGCGCCTTCGCGAATATCGGCTCGGAGCCGGCGATGATGCTGACGGGTCCCGTCGATGTCACCAAGAAGGTCCTTTCGCGCGCGAAGATGAGGCTCGAAGACATTGACCTCTTCGAGGTCAACGAGGCTTTTGCTTCCGTCGTTCTGCGCTACGTGCAGGCCTTCGATCTTGACACGGCGAAAATCAACGTCAATGGCGGCGCTATCGCGATGGGCCATCCGCTTGGCGCGACCGGCGCCATGTTGCTTGGCACCGCGCTCGATGAGCTCGAACGCTTAGGCAAGGGGACGGCGCTCATCACCCTCTGCATCGGCGCCGGCATGGGCACCGCGACGATCATCGAGCGGGTGTGAAGGCCCGAGGCTCCCAATCCCAAGGTGGACGGTTTTTATGTTGTTCGGTAAGTTCTTGACGAGGATGCCCAGCCCCGCAACCAAGTTTCAGAAAGCGCCCGAGAGGTTCAGCTTTACCACGGACTGGTTTTGCGGCAACGAAAAGCACTTCAGCAAATATCTCGCACATCTTGCGGATACGCCGTGCCGTATCCTCGAAATCGGATGTTACGAAGGCCGCGCGACGGTCTGGCTGCTTGAAAACATCGCAACGCATCCCCAGGCGGCAATCGACTGCATCGATGTGGCGGAACAACCGTCTTTCCGGAAAAACATCCTCGCCGCGCGGTCGCCGGAGAAAGTCCATTTGGAAACCGGGCTTTCCCGCGATTTGCTGCGATCCTACCCTGCCAATGCATTTGATTTTATCTATGTCGATGGAGGCCATGGCGCGGTTGACGTGCTTGAAGATGCGGTACTCTCGTTCCGGCTCCTCAAGCGCGGCGGAATTATCGCTTTCGACGATTTCAAATGGAAAGACCGGATTTCGCCTCACGGCACGCCCAAACCGGCAATCAACGCCTTTTTGAGCATCTACAAACGCAAGATCACGGTTCTGATGAAGGATTATCAAGTCTGGATTAGAAAGGACTCGGAATAATTCCGGTGTCTTCAAAAAGTAAAGTGGTGCCGGGACAATGCGCGCGCCGCTCCCGTTTGGGACTTTGCGCCGATGGCGGGCCGGTCATGGAAGCATCGAACAATGGAGGAAGCCAATGCGCGTGCGAAGGGTCCCGGCGGATAACGAATTCGCCGCCTCACGCCCCCAGGCGGCATACGCCGATGCCTACCGGCTGATCGTGAACGAACCTGGCCTCGAGGCCATCACGGCGGCGCGGCGCGTCATGGAACGTCCGCCCGTGTGGAGTCGTGGACTGATGTCCTTGCGTAATCGTATCGCCGTCCTGTTCGGTCTAAAGCCAGCGCGACGGACTTTGCGGGATGAACGTGTCCGCTTTGGATCCTTTCCAGTTATCTGCTGCGCGCCCGAACGCGTTGTTCTTGGATTCGATGATAAGCATCTTGATTTTCGTATCATCGTTGATGTCGCCAAGACCGGCGCCGCGCATAGTCAGATCACGGCGACGACAATGGTTCACCCGCATAATCTGCTTGGCCAGATCTATTTGGCGTTCGTGCTGCCCTTTCATCGGATGATTGTCCCCCCCAATGCTTGCTCAAGCCGCGCGGACCTAAGGAGCAACCTATGAACCTCACAAATTTCCGCTTCGAGACCGGCACCGATGGCATCGCTCTGCTCACCTGGGACATGACGGGGCGCTCGATGAATGTCATCACGCCGCAGGTCATCGATGAACTTGAAGCAGCAGTCGACCATGTCGCGGCGGAGACTTCGATCAAGGGCTGCGTGATCACCTCGGGCAAGGACACATTTTCGGGTGGCGCCGATCTTTCCATGCTGCAAGGCGTCGCCGCCGAATATCAAAGGGCCCGGCAAGAAAAAGGCGAAGAGGAGGCCATAAAGCTCTTTTTCGAGCGGGCGAGCCGACTCTCGCAGGTCTATCGGAAGCTCGAAACCTGCGGCAAGCCTTTCGCCATTGCGATCAAGGGCACCTGTCTCGGCGGCGCCTTCGAACTCGCGCTGGCCTGCCATTACCGGGTCATTGCCGATGACGACAAGACGCGGGTGGGACTGCCCGAAATCAAGGTCGGCCTGTTTCCAGGCGCCGGCGGCACGCAGCGCGTCGCCCGCCTGATGCAGACCGGCGATGCGCTGCAAATGCTGTTCAAGGGGGAGCAGATCAGGCCGAAGGCGGCGAAGGCGATGAACCTCGTCCACGAAGTGGCCCCGGCTGCCGACATCGTCGGCAAGGCCAAGGCCTTTATCGCGGCGGGCGGCAAAGGCGTCGCGCCATGGGATGAAAAGTCCTTCAGGCTTCCTTCGGGAAAAGTATTTTCGGCGCAAGGCATGATGGTGTGGCCCGCCGCCAACGCCATCTACCGCCGTGAGACGCATGACAACTATCCGGCGGCTAAGGCAATTTTGCATAGTGTCTACGAGGGATTGCAAATGCCTTTTGATTTGGCGCTGCGCGTTGAATCGCGCTGGTTTGCCAAGATCTTGCGCTCGCCCGAGGCCGCCGCGATGATCCGCACCCTGTTCATATCGATGGGCGAATTGAATAAGGGGGCGCGCCGCCCCGCGCAGGTTCCGGCCTCACGATCAAGAAGGTGGGGATCCTTGGCGCGGGGTTCATGGGCGCGGGCATTGCCTATGTCACCGCGAGCGCCGGTATGGATGTGGTGCTGATCGATCAGGATCAGGCGGCGGCCGACAAGGGCAAGGAGACCTGCGACAGACTGATCTCCGCGCAGATCTTGAAGGGCCGCGCGAAGACCGCCGATAAGGAAGCGCTACTTGCCCGGATCAAACCGGCCGCCGACTACGCGGCGCTCGCGGGCTCCGACCTCGTGATCGAAGCGGTTTTCGAGGATCGCGCGGTCAAGGCCGAGGCGACACAAAAAGCGCGCGCGGTTCTCAAGCCTGGCACGATCTTCGCCTCCAACACGTCAACGCTGCCGATTGCTTCGCTTGCGCAGGCCTATGGCGCGCCGGAAGATTTTATTGGGATTCATTTTTTCTCACCGGTCGAAAAAATGCTTCTCGTCGAGGTGATTCTTGGCAAGGACACGGGCGACCGGGCGCTTGCAACTGCTCTCGATTATGTTCGCATGATCAAGAAAACCCCCATCGTGGTGCATGACGCGCGCGGCTTTTACGCCAACCGTTGCGTCGGCAATTATATTCACGAAGGCCACATCATGCTGCTCGAAGGCGTGCCGCCGGCGATGATCGAGAATGTCGCCAGAATGGCGGGGATGCCGGTTGGGCCGCTCGCCCTCAACGACGAGGTCGCTCTTGATCTCGCTTTGAAAATTCTCCAAGCAACAAAGCGCGATTTGGGGCCGGAGGCGGTCGATCCGGCGCAGGAAAATTTGCTCAAAACCATGGTCACCGATCATGGCCGACTCGGGCGCAAAAACAGCAAGGGGTTTTATGATTATCCCGCGCAAGGCATAAAAACTCTTTGGCCAGGTCTTGATGCCATTCAAGCAACAAAACTCGATCCAGACACGATCGATATCGGCGAGCTCAAACAGCGCTTTCTCGTGACCCAGGCGGTCGAGGCGGCGCGCGTGATCGAGGATGGTGTTGTGGCCGATCCGCGCGAGGCCGATGTTGGCTCGATCATCGGTTTTGGTTTCGCGCCGTTCACCGGCGGCACATTGAGTTATATCGATGGAATGGGCGCGGCCAATTTCGTCGCGCTTTGCGAGCGGCTCAGAGAGAAACATGGGGAGCGCTTCACGCCGCCCAACATTCTCTTGGAGATGGCGAAAACGGGCGAGAGCTTCTATGGGCGCTTCACCCAAGGGACGAAACGCGTCGCGTGATCTTGCCGCATTTCGGGGCTGTCTGGTTTTGCCAATCAATCGAACCAAATTGTTTCACGGGAAACATTTTGGTCCGGTTCGCCTGCGTTTCCGGTCACGCGCGCCCACATAATCCGCAAGCCGTTTAGTATTTTGCGACAACCGGTTCGGCGAGCGGCGACAACCAATCGAGCTTATAGTTCAAGCCAAGGCGCGCGACATGATACATGGTCCGCGTGTTGAACAGGACCATTGATCCAACGGCCGGATTGAAGATGACCGAGCGCGCATTGATGAACTCGTAGAGATATTCAGCCCTCACGGTGAAGTTTGGGGCAAAGGCATATTCGAGGCCGATACCGCCGACCCCGACATGCGGGAAGATGCCGGCCCGCGTTCCGGTGTTTGACCCGGTGGCAAAGAACCCTGGCGTGACGGCACTATAAAAGGTCTCTGTCGTCGCAAAGGTGAGACCAGCGGTTAAATAGGGCATGAACTGGCCCCATGCATAGCCGAGGCGAACACGCGCCGTGCCAAAATCCTCAAGCCTGGTGCCGAAGGTGGCAGTTACCGGCGGGCGGGAGAAGAGCACGCCATTGACTGTCGTCTGGCCACTTATGCCTGCCGCATCGGCATCGATTTCAACGCCGGCGACAAGATGGAAGAACGGAAGCGCGTAATTATACCCGGCTTGAATACCGCCGAGAGGTCCGCTCGCCGTGATGCCGCTACTGCCTTTCGTATAGCCATAATACCACGGCACCTGGATGGAGTAGGGAAAGGCGAAATGATCGATCCCACCGCCGACGTTGACGCCGGCATAAAATCCCGTCCAATCGAATTCAGCGGGTGGCGGCGGTTGAAAAACCGGCAGCTCTGTCTTGGATGGCAAATCGGTGGCGCCGACCGGCCCGGCGGAAGTTGCAAGGGCAATGCACATGATTGCCCACACGAGGAAATCGCGGAAAGCGGAGGTTCTCCCTACGAATTGCAATCTCGTGCGGCCGCTCACCGAGGTTCGCTCCCATCGTCCGAGCTTTGCTCGTCAATAAGGGACTCGGCGCACCCTGCGCAAGTTCCGCCGGGATTTCAAACAGTGAAACCATGATATCTGTTGTAAAAAGGGCACGTGAAGGGATGTCCGTCAGCGTCTTTCAAACGCCATAGGGGCGGGCGGCGCCAAGACGCTGGCGGTTGCGTTGAGATGTTCGACAAGTCTTGGATCGAGCGCGAGCGCCTTGGCGAGCGTGTCGAGGAAGGCTTTCTCTGGCGCCGTCGCCGCGATCAATTGAGCGGCGGTATAGACCTGCAACGCCAGATCCTTCGACGATCCCACCGCTTGTTCTATCTCGGCGATGCTGGCCGGATGCTGGATTTCGGCGTCGAGAAAACGCGCGGCTTCCGGATCAAGACCGGCACCTTTCAATTCGCCGATGATCGCCGTTCGTTGCGTCGGGGCGACGACGCCGTCGGCGGCGGCCGTCGCCACCATTGTACGGATCAGGAGAAGGGCTGTCTCGTTCGTGTGCGCCTTTTCGGAGAAGCCTGAGTTTTCGGGAGCCGCCGTCAATTGTTCAAGACCGGGCACGCCTTGCGTGAGTGGCTTGCCTTCCTGATAGTTGCGCAGCGCCTTATAAGCGAGGCCGCCGATTGCGGCGAGGCCGCCGAGTTTGACGGCTTCCCCGGTCACGGCGCGCCCGCCCTTGGTTCCAAGGAGGACCGCCGCGAGGCCGCCGAGGACGGCGACCGCCCCCACAGGGTTTTGGTCCACCAGTTCCTTGGCTTTGCCGACATAGGTGGCCGCTTCGGTGCCCTGGAGTTTGGCTTGGGCCTGGCCAAGCGCGCTGGAGACCGCCGAAGCCGCCTGAGTGGCGGCGTCCGTGGCGGCCTTTGTGCCGCGATCGAGCGTGGCGGCAAGATCGCTGGCGGCGCGCTTGGCTTCCGGCGAAGCTTGGTTTCCGGTGAGCACGTTCAAAAGTTCTTTTGCGTCAAACATGCCTTGGCTCCCTACTCTTAAAAAAAATCGCCGGTCCTTAGGACGAGGACAATGGAAAGCGATCAAAGCCGCGGGGTGATCATGCTTGCCAGGTGCGCGGTCGAGATCCCGCCTCATAAACAGGGCATCCCGCCGGGAGGATTCCCGCGCCCACCTTGGCAATGCGGCCCAAATGGCCGCCGCAACTCAGACGTAAATGATTAGGCTCCGAAGACGTTCCGCTTCCATGCAAGTCTTTCGCACGCCAAGCGATCAAACCCTGGCCTGACAGACGATCTAAGCTAAACAATCAAACTAACTCTTGATCGTTGAATCCTTATCGTTTTCACTCGTTTATACATGGCATAAACTGCGCAATTGGGCCGCAGAGCATCCCCTGAACGGGGCCACTTGTGCTCCCAGGCCGGTGCCCCATATGGCGTAAGATCTCCAGGGTAAAGCGCGCCGTCTTGGCTTTGATTGCTTGGGGAGGGCGGCGGTGTTGCCGGTCATGCGTCATGCGAGGTTTACGCAGGTCCCCGCATCGGCTATGGCAAGCGCCAGGAAATCAAGTCAGGAGTTCGGCATGGCGGAAGCTGGTAACACACTCACGTTAGAGACCACGCAAGGGCCGGTCGTCATAGAGATGCGGCCCGATCTCGCGCCTGCACATGTCGCGCATATCAAGAAGCTCGTGGACGAGAAATTCTACGACGGCGTTGCCTTCCATCGGGTGATCGAAGGGTTTATGGCGCAGACCGGCTGTCCGCACGGGACCGGAACCGGCGGCTCGAAATATCCCAATCTCAAGGCCGAGTTCAATGCCGAGCCGCATGTGCGCGGCACCTGCTCCATGGCGCGCGCGCAGGACAAAGATTCCGCCAACTCGCAGTTCTTTATCTGTTTTGCCGATGCGCGTTTTCTCGACAAGCAATATACCGTCTGGGGGAAGGTCACGTCGGGCATGGAGAATGTCGACAAGATCAAACGCGGCGAACCCGTCCGCGATCCCGACAGGATCGTTTCCGCGACGATCAGCTAACGCGCCGCCTTTTCCCAACGGGACCTGAATAGTCACGGCGCGTCTTTCTCGGGGGCGGGCTGCGCCGCGCGCACATGCAGCAAGCTCGCGCATAGTTTGACCGGCATGCGTGTCGATCTCTTTGACTTCCATCTGCCTCCTGAAAATATCGCTCTGCGTCCCATTGAGCCGCGCGACGCGGCGCGGCTCCTCATTGTCCGCCCGCAAGGCTCGCCGCGCTTCGAGGACCGCGCGATCCTCGATCTGCCCGGTCAATTTGGCTCGGGCGACGTCCTCGTCGTCAACGATACACGGGTCATTCCGGCACGGCTTTACGGGTCTCGCAGCCGTGGCGCAGCCTCGGCCCGGATTGAGGCCACCCTCGTCCGGCGCGAGGGTGACGCATGCTGGCGTGCCTTCATGCGGCCTGCCAAGAAATTGAGGGAAGGCGACAGCCTTCGCTTCACCGCCGTGGACGGCACAATGACCGGCGTTGAACATCTCGATGCCGAGGTGATGGCGAAAGGTGAAGAGGGAGAAATTTTGCTGAAATTCGCGGTGGCGGGAGAGGCGCTCGACAAGGTGATCGAACGGATTGGGCACATGCCTCTGCCACCTTATATCGCGAGCCGGCGGCTGGCCGACTTAAGGGACGCCCAAGACTATCAGACCTTGTTCGCGCAAAGGCCGGGCGCGGTGGCGGCGCCGACGGCGAGCCTCCATTTCACGCCAAGGCTTGTGGCCGCGCTTGTTGAGCGAGGTGTCGCTCTACAAAGCGTGACCCTCCATGTCGGCGCGGGCACCTTTTTGTCGGTCAAGGCGAGCGACACAAAAGACCACAAGATGCATGCCGAATGGGGCGCGGTCAGCCCGGCGGCGGCCGATGCCTTGAACCGGGCGCGCGCCTCTGGCGGCCGGATCGTCGCCGTGGGGACGACGAGCCTGAGAATTCTTGAATTCGGCGGCCACCGGGGACGGAAGGATCGAGGCATATGCCGGCGAAACATCGATCTTCATCACCCCGGGATATCGGTTCAAGGCGGTTGACGCGCTGTTGACCAATTTCCATCTGCCGCGCTCAACTTTGTTCATGCTTGCCGCCGCCTTTTCCGGCGTTGAAACCATGCAGGCGGCCTATGCGCATGCAATCGCGGAAAACTACCGGTTCTATAGCTATGGCGACGCCTGTTTGCTGTTTCCGGCCATCGCGGAGGAGGGGGCGTGACGGGGCCATTTTGCTTCGAGGTCAAAAGCCGGGACCGGGCGGCCCGCACGGGGCTCATCACCACGCCCAGGGGAACGATCCGCACGCCGGCCTTCATGCCGGTTGGCACGGCGGCCACCGTCAAGGCGATGCATCCTGAAAGGGTGAGAGCGCTCGGCGCCGATATCGTGCTCGCCAACACCTATCATCTCATGTTGCGGCCAGGCGCGGAGCGAATTGCGGCGCTTGGCGGTCTGCATAAGTTCATGAATTGGCCTTGGCCGATCCTGACCGATTCGGGCGGGTTCCAGGTCATGTCGCTTTCCAAACTCAGAAAGCTCGATGAGAATGGCGTGACGTTTCAATCCCATATCGACGGCGCCCCCTACCGATTGACTCCCGAGCGAGCGATGGAAATTCAGGATCTGCTCGGGTCCGACATTTCGATGCAGTTCGATGAATGCGTCAAACTTCCCTGCGCGGACTCCGAAGCGCGCCGCGCCATGCTTTTGTCGCTGAAATGGGCGGAGCGCTCGCGGGCTGCATTCGCCGCCAAGCCCGGACGCGCGGTCTTTGGCATTGTCCAAGGCGGCGATGTCGAGTCCTTGCGGGTGGAAAGCAGCAAGGCACTCGCACAGATGGAATTTGACGGCTACGCGCTGGGCGGGCTTGCCGTCGGCGAGCCGCAAGCAGTCATGCTCGCCATGATCGCCTGCGTGCTGCCATGGCTGCCCGAGGCCAAGCCCCGCTATCTCATGGGGGTTGGCACCCCGGACGACCTCCTGGAGGCCGTGCGGCGAGGCATTGATATGTTCGATTGCGTCATGCCGACCCGCGCCGGGCGGCATGGCCTTGCCTATACGAGATCCGGGCGGCTCAATTTGCGCAACGCCCGCCACGCGGATGATCCCTCGCCCGTCGATCCGCTGTCGTCTTGCGCGGCGGCGCGGACTTATTCCCGCGCCTATCTGCATCACCTCGTCAAATCAGGCGAGATTCTCGCCATGATGCTGTTGACCGAAATTAACCTCGCCTATTACCAGGATCTCATGGAGGACATGCGCCGCGCCATCGCCGGTGGCGTGTTCGACGAATTTTGTGACGTGACGAAAATGGCATGGCAAAGAGGGGAGGGGCACGGTCCATTCGACGCGTGAGTGGCGTTTGTATTCAAAGTCACCGGGGTTTTCACTCGGGCTAGCCCTAAAGACGTGCGTTTCAGCCTGCGCCTCCCAGCGAAGCGGCCCCGGCGTGACGGCCCCAGGACCGCTTGCTCATTGACCTCACCTGCATCACGCCGGAGCGCGTGAGATTTCGCGACGGTTGCTGTCTGGCAAGGGCATCCCGGCGGAGTTTCCTCAGCGACGCCAGATGCAGGAGCACCGAGACCGGCACGAGGAATGCCGGCACAAACACCAGCGGAAATTGGCTCACGAGCTCGTTCGGGAGATCGAAAGCAAACAGTTGCAACGGTGAAGGGGAAGTCAGCATGCCCGCCGCCACCGCGATAACGAGATCGGCGAGGCCAAAGAGGTTCCACGCGGAGACGAGATCGGCATTTTGATTCGGGTCACGCGCATAGGCAACCGCGACGACCGGCGCGAGAACGCCGACAAGCACGTCGCCAAGGCCAGCTGGCCAGGCGAACACGCCCGGCAGTTTGCCCGTCCCATAAAAAGGATGAGGAAGATCGACCCCTAAGGCACGATAGATTTGCACCCCGGTCAGCCAATGGTGGGGCACGGCTTCGAGGATTCGGGCAAGGCGCGGCGAGCGCCAGATCAGCCATCCGCCGATCAGGATCGGAACGAGAATTCCGTATTGGATCGTTGGGATACGCCCCGCAACGGCGCGATAGACGTCGATCGAAGCGAGCGCGGTGGTCAGAAGAAACCAGCCGATGAGGATTATGGCGGCGGCACGAACCGTGGCGGCCCGCTCATCGGCGGCCCAACCGGCGCTGCGAAGCGCGCTGCTTAGCCCAAACGAGGATCGCGGCTCATCACGCCAATGGTGCCCGCGACGACGTAATAGGGAAGATAGGCTGGAACGATTATCACACACCTCCAGAAATGGGGTTAGACAATTCCTCTCGCGTCATGGCCTCGCCCAGGGCCAAAGCGAAATGGCCCTCGAAGGCTATGCCTACTAACTATAAAATTGATAGTCACTTGTCAAGTGATAGTTACTTGAAAATTTTAAGCGAAATCGATATGACTTTCTCCATGACGGCGGATATGACCAAAATTGCCCAATTGCCCAGCCCTTGATGTTGGGGAGAAATGGTCCTTGCTCGTCCTGCGGGACCTGTTCCGTAAGGGTCCGTTGCGGTTTCAGGACTGGCGGCGGGGCTTCCGGGCGTTGCCCCGAACACGCTGTCGGCGCGGCTCAAGACACTCGAAAAGCAAGGCGTGATCGAAACGCGGCTCTATGAGAAACATCCGCCGCGCTTCGAATATTTCCTGACCGACAAAGGCCAAGCGCTCGTCCGGTGCTGAAGGCCCTTCATAAATGGGGAGAGCGCTTTGGCTGACACGCCGTCTTGCTCTCAACACCTTGGCTCGTTCAGCTGCGTTTGACCCATGGCGAGCGCCTAACTCACGATGATTTTGGATTGAGCCAATCCAAAATCATGAACGCCAGAGGAACTGGTTGCCGGCTTTCGCGGCCCTAGGTTTGTTCTTTTGACGCGCCCGCGTTTCGCGTTTGAACAGCCGGAGAGAAAAAATGCAGATCGACGGAAGCGAATTCGGGAGCATCACGATCAATGGAAAGACCTATGACCATGATGTGGTCATCCGACTTTCCGGCAAAGTGGAAGCGGCAAAAGAAGCTCTCGAAAGAGCAGTATGGAACGTCTCACATCATATCGAAAGCGGAGGCGAAGTCCGTCTTCGAGGACGGCTGCGGTCTCTTGATTATCGGCGCCGGTCAAGAGGGGAATGTGCGCCTGTCTCCGGAGGCCGGCGCCTATTTCGAAAAGAAGCGCTGCCGCGTCATCGTTGAGCCGACGCAAGCCGCCATTCAATCCTTCAATCACACACGGGACAAGAAAATCGCCCTCATGCACGTCACATGTTGATTGGGGCGCGCGGCCCTCAGCGGCCCCTAGAGAGTGCGCACGATCTCTTTGAAACGATCCCATTCGGTCGCTGTCCAAATTTCGGTGTGGGCATGGCCGAAGGTGCGGACGAGGGTCGATACCTTGCTCGCTGTCTCTATGTCCTTGGCGCGAAATATATCCGAATAATCGCAAGGCCCTAGTATGGCGTAGCTCATGACCCATTCAACGTCGGGGCACTCCTTGCGGACGCGCTCCATGGCCTGGCGTTCAGTCTCCTCGAGCGCCTTCGGCGAGCGCACCGCCTCCGGGCTGAGGCGCGTCAACATGATGAACGTCAACATGGCGAGTTCCCATTCCATTCGAGGCATCAAACACGAGACGCAGGACCCGGCAATTCGTTCCAGTCGAGGCCGAGTTCGTCGACGATTTGTCTCACAATTCTCGGATCAAGCTGCGTCTTCGTCCCGACCCCTGGGAGAAACGGTCGTCGGTCGCCCCGATGCACGGTCACATAGGCGTGGCCTTGGGTTCGAGCCGTATCTTTCCCCGCTTCAAAAGTGCAGCCACGCTCAGAAAGCCATTGGCGGAAGGTTCCAGGCTCCATCTCGACCTCCTTATTTCCTGAATGGC
>CAWAQW010000041.1:0-9965 GCA_963784075.1 uncultured Alphaproteobacteria bacterium
CCCCGCATCGCGTCTGACATAAAGGACATCCGCCGGCAGAGAGGCGCCCCGGACCCGAACCGGCCATGGACTGATATCGAACGTCACGCGGTTCTAGATGCCGCACCCGCGCATATGCGGCCTGCCATTGCGCTGATGATGTTCACTGGGCTTGGCCCCAAAGATGCTCTCACTCTACCCCGCAATCATCGGCGAAATGGCGAGATTGCGACCCGCAGGGCAAAGACCAGTGAGCCCGTCTATTGGCCAATTCCGGCGGAGCTAGAGGCAGTCCTAATGGGCGCACCGGAGCATGCTGCTACCACACTCTGCGCCAATTCAGCTGGGCGTCCATGGACCCTATGCGGCTTCAGGGCCTCTTGGCGCACGCTGCGCATTCGTCTCGAAAAAGAGAACGCAATCGGGCCGGGGCTGACGCTCTATGGGCTTCGCCATACCGTGGCGGTCGTTCTTCGCGAGATGGGCTGCGACGAGCGCACCATTGCCGACGCCTTGGGACAGAGCACTATTGAGATGGCGCGCCACTATGCCAAGGGCGCGGATTTGCGCAAGAAGATGCCTGGAGTCGTCAAAAACCTCGATGAGGAATGGGCCAAACGGCGAACAAAATTGTCAAACCTGACTGAAAAAAGTGTCAAACCATGACAGCTATGGGAAAGGTTCAACTGAATTGATAAATGGGAACAATGACTTACATGGCAGGAGAGGAGGGACTCGAACCCCCAACCCCCGGTTTTGGAGACCGGTGCTCTAACCAAATTGAGCTACACTCCTATATGCGCGCATTTAGCGTGAACAGGCTTGTCGATGCAAGGGCGGAGTCCCGCCGGCCGCCCGGACGCCACAAAGGAATCGGAAAGATCTCTCGCCGGGGTGGCCGTCTCGGGGCGTTCAGCTGTAGCGCAGGGTTGTAAACATGCCCGCGTGCTGATGGTACAAGAGGTGGCAATGAAAAGCCCACCATCCCGGATTGTTGGCGTCGAAAGCCACGGTCACGGTCGTTTTCGGAGGGACAAGCACCGTATCGCGCACGGCGCCGGCAAAACGATCGCCCCCAACCGCGACAAGCTGAAACGAATGACCATGCAAATGCATGGGATGCGGCATCATGGTTTGATTGGCGAGCACAAGCTCCACTCTTTCGCCCTCGGCAACCTCGAGGGGCGGGACATCCTTGGTCCAGGCCACATTGTTGATCGACCATTGGTAGCCTTGCATCGCGCCGGTCAAATTGATCACATGCGTCCGGTCCGCCTTGCGGTCCGCCAAAGGCCGAACGGCCTTCAGCGATCGCTCAAGGCTAAGAGTGATCGGCGGCGAGGCTGTGCTGGCCAGGCCCGAAATGCGGGTCACTTGGCCCGCCCCAGCCTGGAGGACGATGCCGGTCTGCTTGCGCTCGCCTTCGAGCACGGCGAGCACCGGATAGGCGGCGGCGGTTTTGGGAATGGAAAGCACGATGTCGAGCCGCTGGGCGACAGCGATGGGGAACATGCGGCCGGGCATTTTCTGTACAGGGATGCCGTCAACGGCGGTCAGATGGCCCTCAAGCTCGCCAAAATCGATATGGTAAGCGCTCATCGAGGACGCGTTGATGATCCGCAGCCGCACATGGCCGCCGGGCTCGACCTTGACCACGTCCGGATCGTCGAGGGTGCGGGCATTGGCGAGAAAGGCGTCATATTGAACATCGTTTAAATCTGGCTTGCTCTTCATGGCCGCCATCGCCATGCCCGGCATGTCCATTTTGAGGGGCCGGCGTGCCCGGAGGTCCGCATAAATCTTCTCTGGCGGCGTGAAGCTGAAATCGGAAAGCTCGAGGACAATGTCCTGCGCCCCGGAGTCCTCGCCGCTCTCCTTGATGATGAGCGGCGCCGACAGCAGATGCTGCTCCTGAAAGCCATAATGCGAATGCATCCAATAGGTGCCGCTGGCGCGCAACGGGAAATCATAGTCGGCGCTCCCGCCCGGCGGATATTGCGGGCGCGGAAATGTCTGGGACGCCATCTTGCTGCCAGGGCGGCGTCAGGCCGTGCCAATGGATCAGGCTTGGCTCGTCGATATGGTTTTCGACCCGGACACGAAACGGCGTGCTGACGTCGGTGGTAATCCCATTGGTTCCGCCCGGCTGGCGCACGCAAAGCCTGGATGCCGGCTTGCCGTTGACCTCGATGTCGCGGCGCTCGATCCGCAGCACCGTCAGCCCGGCATCGCCCGTCTCTGCACGCAGACTCGATACCGCGCCAACCGCAAGTGTTCCAGCGACAAAACGACGGCGCGACAGCATGGAAACCTCCGGCGTGGGTCTATTGCGGGTTCTCCAAACTAAAGGTTTCGGAGGTCTCGTCATAGGCGAAAAGTTCGCCATAGCGGCCCCAGTTCACCACGCTCTTCAAGGTCCGGTCGGCGTAGTCCTCGGACATATAATCCTCAAGCTCCTCCAAAAAGCGGACGGCGCGGGCAGTATGGGTGGGGCGCTCGTCGAGCACGAGCTTGATCCGCGCGGCAAGCGGCAGATAGGCAAGGAGATGATCGCCGAAAAGCTTTTTGCGCACATCGACATCCGCCTCGGCGAAGCGGTGTCCCGCGGGCGTTAATTTTATGTCGCCCTCCTCGATTTCGGCGAAGCGCAGCAATTGCAAGGTTTCGGCGACCGGGAAAAGCTCGTCGACTTCCATCTGCAGACTTTCGGCGAGCGCGGGAAGATCGGCGCGGCCCAGATAGGGCTCGGCGGCGATTTCCTCGATCATGCCGGCGAGCGTATTGGTCGAGACGCGCGGCAAAGCCATCCCGAAGCCAAGTCCTGGGAAGCCGGCGTCGCGGCCGGCCGCCACCGGCCGTTTGGTCATGAGCGCGTAAATCTTGTCCACCAATTGACGGAACTCGGGGTCGAGCCGGTTGCGGGGATGCTGGAGCTTGACCTGAATTTCGGCGGCGACACGGCCCGGATTGCTGGACAACACGATGATGCGGTCGCACATCAGCACCGCCTCCTCGATGTTGTGGGTGACCATGAGGATGCTTTTGATGGGCATGCGTCCCTCGACCCAGAGGTCGAGAAGATCGGTGCGCAGGGTTTCGGCGGTCAGCACGTCGAGCGCCGAAAAAGGCTCGTCCATCAGTAGAATATTGGGGTGGACGACCAGCGCCCGCGCGAAGCCAACGCGCTGGCGCATGCCGCCGGAGAGTTCCTTCGGGAAGGCGGATTCGAAACCGTCGAGTCCGATGAGATCGATCGCTTTCAGCGCGCGCCTTCGGGCTTCATCCTTGCCGATCTGCTTTGCCCGCAGGCCAAGCTCGACATTGGCGAGCACGGTCAGCCAGGGAAACAGGGCAAAGCTCTGAAACACCATGGCCACCCCATCCACCGGACCGCGCACCGGCTGGCCAAGATAGCTCAATTCGCCGCCGGACGGAAAAACGAGCCCGGAAACGATGCGCAGGAGTGAGGATTTGCCGCAGCCAGAGCGGCCCAGCAGGCCGACGATTTCGCCCTCCTTGAGGGTCAGCGAAACATCGTCGAGGACGGCCGGGCCCGGCTCGCCCGATCCCGTCAGATAGTGCTGAGAAACATTCCTGACTTCGAGCAAGGTCTGCTTGCTGGTCATTGACGTCCGCGCGTTCGTGTCTTGCATGACATTACCTCAATCGAGCCGCAGGCGCCTTTCGGCGAGATCGTATAAGGGACGCCACAGCAAGCGGTTGAACATAATGACGAAGATCGACATTATCGCGACACCCAGCACGATTTTGGGATAATCACCGTCCGCGGTGGCCTTCGCGATATAGGCGCCGATCCCATGCGCCGAGACCGTGTCGTTGCCCCATTTCACATATTCCGCGACGATCGCCGCGTTCCACGATCCGCCCGAAGCGGTCAGCGCTCCGGTCACGTAATAGGGAAAAATCCCGGGAATGATGACGTTCTTCCACCAATTCCAGCCGCGAATGCGAAAATTCGACACCGCTTCCTTGAGATCGTTGGGAAATGCCGAGGCGCCGGCGATCACGTTGAAAAGAATGTACCATTGCGTGCCGAAGACGATCAGAAAGCTCAGCCAGATATCGGGGTTGAGGGAAAACTTGAGGATAAGAATGACGGCGACCGGGAAAACGACGTTGGCCGGAAAGGCCGCCAGGAATTGCGCCAGCGGCTGCACTTTTTCGGCGAGCGCGGGCCGCAGACCGATCCAGACGCCGACAGGCACCCAGACCAAGGTCGCGAGCGCCATCAGCAAGATCACGCGCACCATGGTGATGAGCGTGTAGAGGACGCTTTGCAAGACGTCTTTCCAGCTCAGCTCTTGCCGCATGTAATCGATGATGAGCCATCCCGCCCAAATTGCAGCCAGTCCGACGAAGGCCACCCACAAAATATCGATCAGGCGGCTGAACCCTTGTTTCGGTGCCGCGGTCGCGGATGCGCGAATCGGCAGTTCCAGGCGCAGCAGCGCGAGGCTCTGGAAAAGCTCGGCCGGACCCCGCATCAAAGCGCCGCATCCAATGGGTCCTTGCGAAGACTTGCGCCACGAAGGACTTTTCCTGGGTCTGCCCGGCCGAAAGCTCGACCCGGAATCGCGCGCCAAAGGCGACCAGCGGCCGGAACAGCAATTGGTCATAGGCGATAATGACGGCCAGCATGGCAAGGATGGCCGCGAACACGGCATCGATGCGCTTTTCCTCGATGGCGAGGGCGAGATAGGAGCCGATCCCAGGCAGTTTGATCGTCGTGTCGCCGACCGAGATCGCCTCGGATGCGACGACGAAGAACCAGCCGCCCGACATCGACATCATCATGTTCCAGATCAGCCCCGGCATCGCGAAGGGCGTTTCCAGCTGCCAGAACCGCTGCCACCCCGAGAGGCGGAAACCACGCGCGACTTCGATCAGATCGCGCGGCACGCTGCGCAGCGACTGATAGAAGGAAAAGGCCATATTCCAGGCTTGCGAGGTGAAGATCGCGAAGACGGCGGCGCATTCGGCGCCCAACATCGATCCGGGAAAAAGCCCAAGAAAAAACGTCACCGTGAAAGAGAGAAACCCGAGGATCGGCACCGATTGCAAGACGTCGAGCAAAGGGATGAGGACGAGATCCGCGCGCCGGCTTTTGGCGGCGAGCGTCGCATAGGTGAATGTGAAGACGAGCGAGGCGGCAATGGCCGCGAACATTCGCAAGGTCGTGCGCAAGGCGTAATAGGGCAAGAGCCCATAGTCGAGCGAAATGACCGTCGATTCGGGAGCGGCCAGCGGAAGCGTCACTCCATGCGAAACCTGAGTGACTGCGATGAAGGCGGCGAAAATCAGCGCAAGTGCAAGGAGGTCATATTGGTTGGGCAGCGCCTTGCGGCCAAGCGAAGTGAAGGCGACGAATTGAGACAGCATGGCGGCCTTTCACGATGATCTTGCGTGCGCTGGGAAACAGATATGAGGGAAGGCGAACTCCAAGCCAGGCCCGGCCGGAAACCGGCGCGCTTGGCTACGCTTGTTGATACACATGAAAAAGAGATGACAACAAGCGGCGAATGGGCTTTCGGCCGTCAGATCGCGAAGCCTCCAAACGGGCGCGCGGCGCGCCCCTCACCAAATTTCCGCAAGTTAACCAAGGGCCAACATATGAGGGCGAGCCGGCCATTTTTTTGACTTTTTAACGACATATTACGAAACATTGGATAATTTGAAGGTGTCATGGTCTGGCGCTGACGCTGATGCACTTACTTTCTCGCAGGTTTTTTGTCCTCGGCTCCTGTTCTTGGCTTGGCCTCGCGCTGCTGGCCGGCGGTTGCGCGGGCAGCATCACCGGCGACGATCTTTTCCCCACTCCGGCCGATTATGAGGTGGACGGCATCGATGTCTCCAGATATCAGGGCGATATCGATTGGAATAGCGTGCGCGCCGGGGGCGTTCGCTTCGCCTGGATCAAGGCGACCGAGGGTGGCGATCGCGTCGATGAGAAATTCGCCCAAAATTGGGCCGCCGCGAAAGCCGCGGGGCTGCCGCGCGGCGCCTATCATTTCGCTTATTGGTGCCGGCCGATGGAGGAGCAGGCGGCCTGGTTCACCGCGAATGTTCCCAATGATCCGGACGCCTTGCCGCCGGTGCTCGATGTCGAATGGAACGGCCAATCGAAGACCTGCGCCAAACGCCTGCCGCGCGACGTCGCCATTGCCCAGATGAAAATCATGCTCGCCGCGATGGAACGCGCCTATGGCAAAAAGCCGGTCATCTACACGTCAATCGATTTCCATCGCGACGTGATGCAGGGCGAATTCACCGACTATCCGATCTGGGTCCGCAGCGTGAAATATTATCCGTCGGTCAAATATGGCGATCGCCGTTGGCATTTCTGGCAGCATACGGCCGAAGGCCATGTCGCCGGCATTCGCGGCTATGTCGATCGCAACGCCTTCAACGGCTCGATCAAAGACTGGCAGGCCTGGCTCGGGGAAATCAAAGCCTCTGGCTCACGCGCGGCGCTTGACCCCGGCGCCGCGCACTCGGGACCGAGCGCCGCTCTCTGAGACGACGACTCAGCCCATCGTGACCGGCGGCTTTTGCCGGCGCTTCGAATCCCACAAATAATAGCCAAACCCAGCCGCCACAACAATTCCGGCAAGGGCGAGAACAAGCATCCATTTCCGCGTCCCTTGCGCGACGGTGACGACGAGCCGGCCGGACATGGTCATGTCCCTGCCGTCGCTGACCGTCACAAGGACCGCGTATGGACCTGGCTTATCGAAGTTGGTTGGGAGGGTGATGACCCCTGACGGGTAATTCTTTGGCGGCAGATAGGCAAGCGTGACCGGATCGAGACGGGCGCCCGCCGTGGCATCGGCTTCGGCGCCTCTGACAATACGGACCTCCGCCGTCATGTCGCGCAACTCTTTCGAAGCCGAGGTAAGCGTAACCACGGCAGTGCCGGGATAGGGGATATCCGGGCATGAATCATCGAGGGCGCCGGATTGATAGACCGACACTTGCATCTCGTGCATGCCGGCCATCAGCATGCAGCCCATATTCATGTTCATATCCATGAAGCTGGTGTCCTGGGCCTCTGCCCGCGCCCCAAGCATTACAATTCCCAAGATCAAGGCTGCCGCCAACCGGCCAATCCCAAACATCCGTGCATTTCCTCCTTGTTATTGGCTTGCCGCACGGCTGCGTTGTACTGAAAGGAGGGAGATTTGCCAATCGCGCAATTCACAATTGCGCGAACCGCGCCAGAACCTTTTCAGCAATCATGCGGGCGATCGGGATAGCCGATGTCGCGGCGGGCGAGGGCGCGTTGCACACATGCAGCATCCGGGCGGTCTCCGCGAAGAGAAAATCATGCACCAGGGTGCCGTCGCGCAACACCGCCTGGGCACGGATGCCCGCGACCCCAGGTTCGAGATCGGCGAGCGAGAGACCCGGGCAATATTTGCGGCATTGGGCGAGATAGCGTTCTTTCCACAAAGAGTTGCGCATTTCCTCGACGGCCGCCGCGAAATGCGTTCCGATGACTCGCCAAAAGCCGGGAAACGCCAAATAGTCCAAGACATCCTTGGGCCTCAGGGAAAATTTCTCATAGCCCTCGCGGGCAAAACCAAGCACGGCATTGGGGCCAACGAGGATGCGTCCGTCGATCGTCTTGGTCAGATGAATCCCGACAAAAGGAAGGCTCGGGTCCGGAATGGGATAAATGAGGTGGTTGATCAAACCCGCCCGCGATTTTGGCAAGGTATAAAATTCGCCTCGAAATGGCACAATTCGATGATCGATCCGCAAGCCCGCCACTTTGGCGAGACGGTCGGACTGCAAGCCGGCGCATACGATCAACGCCCGCGCCCGCCAATGGGTTTTGGCCGTGGAAATTTCGACACTGTCTCGATCTTCGTGAATGGCCATGATTTCGGCGCCGAGTTTAAGCTCGGCGCCCTGCGCCGTGATGATCTTGGCAAATGCCGCAGAGACCATTTTGTAATCGACGATCCCCGTCGAAGGGATGAGCAGAGCGGCAAGCCCGGTGACATTGGGTTCGAGGCTCGCGAGCCGGGCGCGATCGATCGGTTCGGCCGCGATGCCGTTTTGCTTGGCGCGCTTCAACAAGGCGTCCATGCGGCTGCGCTCGCGCTCATTGGTGGCGACGTGGAGTTTTCCGCAATTTTCGAATTTTATACCTTGCTCCTCACAGAAAGCCTTGGTCGCGGCCGCGCCGTCGCGGCAAAACCTCGCCTTCAAACTTCCCGGTGCATAATAGATGCCGGCGTGGATGACGCCGCTGTTGTGCCCGGTTTGATGGCTGGCAATGGCGTTTTCCTTGTCGAGAACAAGGATGGAAGAGCCAGGGCGTGAAGCCAGAATTTCGCGCGCCGACGCAAGGCCCACGATCCCTGCGCCAATGATTGCAAAATCATAGATCATGGGTTTCGCGCGAAGGAAAGGTTTTGGCGCGAAAGCGGATCGAATTGACGCCGCACGGGGTCTCTAAGGTGGCGGTGATGCCTTCTCATTCGCAGGTTTCCTGCGCCCATTGCGACGGCTTTTGCCAAGCAACCGTACCGATCCTCGCCGGCTCGCGCAAGCATCTGCAAAGCGCCAAGGATGCGAGGTGTGACTGCACGGCGTAGGCGCGACATCATGAAAGCTTCGCTCCCGCTCGCAGCGCGGCGTTTGGCTGCCGGGACCGCGCCGGTTGTCACCTCGGGCGGAACATGCTAGCGCGGTCTTGCGCGGCTTTCGTAATCCTTCGTCCGAGCGGGCGCAAGCGTTTCGCGGGCGGGCCGCGAGATTGCGGACGAGGAGGCTAACGCGTGCTCGCAGGGCAACTCGCACTCATCGCCGCCGCTCTCTTTACCGGCGCGGCTGTCTATATCAATGTGGCGGAACAGCCTGCCCGCCTCGGGCTTGACGACAGCGCCCTCCTTGCTGAATGGAAACCCGCGTATAAACGTGGCTTCGCGATGAATGCGTCCTTGGCGCTCATCGGTTTTGTCTTGGGCGCGATTGCGGCTTATTTTCAATCTGAATGGCGCTGGCTTGCAGGCGCGCTCGTGCTTTTGGCCAATTGGCCCTTCACGCTCATCGCCATCATGCCAACAAATCATCGTCTCATGGCGATCGAGGCGCAAAGCGCGGGCCCCGGCAGCCGCGCGCTGATCGAAAAATGGGGGAGACTGCACGCGGTGCGGAGCATCCTTGGGATTTCTGCGACTGTGCTGTTTCTTTGGGCCTCGCTGCAATAAGGCAGGACCTGAGCGGCTCGAGCGTGATCCGTTCAAATTGAATAGGACCACGCTCTAAAACAGCGAAGACAAAGCTTTGGTCTCTGCGCTTTAGTGGCGCCAGCATTGAAAGTGCGCGAGTTCATTGCGCGCGAGAACGACTTGCGCAACGAATATTTGAGCGAACTCAAAGCGATAACCGATAGCACGATAGCCGAACTGGCCTCTCCATAGCGGCGGGGCCGTTTTAGATTGGTGAACCAGCGCATTTTAAAATCGATTCTTTTAATAAGTATGCTTGAACTTACCCGCGCTCTGCATAGTTGCCAGGATAGCCCTAGCAACGACGAATATCTCTTCGCTGCTCGAACGGCCCCGGGGGACGAACAGAGCATGATCGATCATCGCGCCGACGGCACGAAATTTCCTTTGCTCGGCCGCCGCGCCTTCCTTGGCGGCACTGCGGCGCTAGGCCTGGCTTCCGCGCTGAGGACGCCATCACACGCCCAGGGGGCCGGGACGCCCGCGCGGTTGGGTTGTTCGGGATGCCCGGCACCGAGCCGCAGCCTGGTGCGGCGAAAGGCGACTACGAAATAAACGGCCTGCCTGTCGAGGATGTCACGGCGCGTGGCTTCTGGCCTAAGCTGCCAGACTGGCAGGCAGTTAACTTTGTCGACGCACAGCCGTGTACAGTGGCTGTCGCTGGTGGACCGGCGGTGAGATTAACTGCGGTTGCAGCAGCGGCGGTAGCGCCGACGGCACCAGCAA
>CAWAQW010000042.1:0-72634 GCA_963784075.1 uncultured Alphaproteobacteria bacterium
CACAAGAGCGGTCATTCGCCGGCGAGCGCCACGATCGCCATGGGGATGCCGTAAGCCGTGAGCGGCTCGGCCTGTTTTCGCTATCCCGCCGCTTTGGGCAGCTGCAAAGCGAAGCGTGATCATCGGACTTATCGCCCGCGATCGCCGTCTTCTTCACGGATTGGAACGTGCGGGCCCGAGCTGCCCTCCGCCGAATGGCGTTCGGCCGTCGCCAACTTCGCACGCTTAGGGTAGGGGTTCGCGAGCGGCTTAAACCGCCGTTCGCATCGGCTCATCAAGCGGCATAAACGGCTATCTTTCAGCGACGACGATACACAGCGCCGCGATGATACACGCCACCACGGTAAACGCCGCCGCGGTACACGCCACCGCCGTACACGACCGCCGGGGCCCCCGCGATGTTGGGCCGGCAGCCTCCATAGGGACTCCGGTGAAAGCCCACGCCGCATCCTCCCGCGACCAGCGTCACTTGGAGCTCTGGTTAGGAACCAATGCTATTGAAAATGCGTTGGCGTCAGAGGCGACGATAATGATGGCCAAGGCGCCGATGGTTCCCGCTATGCAAAGGATCCTGTGCAAGGCTCGTTCCTCCTACTCGTGAAAATAACCCGCAAAATGCAGTGGAAGACTGGCTTTAGAGGCTTGCACCCATAGCATCATAGCATCATAGCATCGACAGCGGTCGACATCCAGTTGAAGAAGCTCACCCCTCAATTCGTCCGCCGGGTTCGCCACCCGCTGGGTTCGCGATGGCCGCCTCGATCATGTTTGATGATTATGCCTAAATCGTCGAATTCGCGCAGCAAAATCATTGGTCATCCGGGGAATGCGGGATAAGTTACTTACGCGACACCAGCCCGAGGTTGCGTCCGGGTCTACATTTCCTGGGTCCGCATTGAGTCAACGCCCGTCATCGAGAACTCTGAGGCGAACTTCCGCCTTCTGCCAAAACTTTGCGGGACTTGCGTCGGCCGACGCTGTATGGCTGACATGCTATACCCAATTGGAACCCCTCGTGATCGACTCGAAAACTTCCTCTGGCCGCGAGGGCGGCCGCTCATTGAAGACGCGGGTGAAGACCGCGCGGAAACGCTCGCTCTCCTCGACGCTCTGGCTCGAGCGCCAGCTCAACGATCCTTATGTGGCCCGCGCCAAGCGGGAGGGTTTTAGGTCCCGCGCGGCCTATAAGCTGATCGAGATCGACGAGCGCTTTCATTTTTTGAAGCCAGGCCAGAGGGTCGTCGATCTTGGCGCGGCGCCGGGCGGCTGGTCGCAGATCGCGGCGCGCAAGGTTTGCGCGGTTGAGGGCAAGGGCAGGGTGATCGGCATCGACCTTCTCGACATGGAGCCGCTGCCGGGTGTCGAGTTCAAGGTCATGGATTTTCTCGAGGCGGATGCGCCGGAGCGGCTCATGGAATGGCTCGGCGGCAAGGCCGACGTCGTCCTCTCCGACATGGCCGCGAATGCGACGGGACATAAGAAAACCGATCAGCTGCGCATCATCGGCCTCGTCGAGCTTGCCGCCGATTTCGCCTGCGAGGTGCTCGCCGAGGGCGGCACCTTCCTCGCCAAGGTGTTTCAAGGCGGCACCGAGAACGAGCTACTCGCCCGGCTAAGACGGGATTTTGCCGTTGTGCGCCATGTGAAGCCGCAGGCGAGCCGTACGGGCTCGGCCGAGCTTTATGTGCTGGCGATGGGGTTTAGAAGGGCTGCGGCGCCGTAGCTCGCGGCAGCTTATTGGCTTGCCGGGGCGACGGCTTCGGCGGCTTTCTCCGCCCGGCTTGCAATCAGGTCCGAACCGGCATCGGGCGGCAGGCGCAAAAACGCGGCCGCCGCGCTCAGTGAGACAGCCCCCATCGCAACAAAGGCCCACCTAAAATTTTCGAGCGCGAGAACATGCGTGCCAGGGTTGAGGAAAGCAAAGCCTTGCAGGGCGCCCGCGCCCGCCGCGACGCCAACGCTCAGCGACAATTGCTGGGCGGCGGACGAAAAGCTGACGGCGCGGCTCATTTTGGAGGGATCGATTTCCGCAAAGACGATCGCATTGAGACTGGTGAATTCGAGCGAGCGCACGAAGCCGCCGACAAGCAGCACGCCCATCATCAAAAGAACCGGCGTTGAAGGCGTAAAGAAGCCATAAGCGCCGAGGAAGGCGGCGCTCAAAATCGCGTCATAGACGAGTACCCGGCGAAAGCCGAAAATCCGCAGGATCGGCGCCGCCGTGGCTTTCATCGCCATCGCCCCCACCGAAGCAATGAAAGTGACCGAGCCCGATTGAAAGGCGCTCATCCCGAACCCTGCCTGCAGCATAAGCGGGAGCAAGAAAGGGATCGATCCAATCCCGATCCGGAACAAAGAGCCGCCCATCACGCTCGCGCGAAAGGTTTTGAACGACAGAAGCTTAAGATCGATCAGCGGAAACGCGGCATGGCGGGCATGGAGGACATAGGCGGTCAAAGCGAGAGCGCCCAAGAGGGCCAGAAGAATCGCGGCTTCCCAGGGCATGAGGCCGCGCCCGGCGCCGCTAAGCCCGAACAGGAGACAGGCAAGCCCCAATCCGCAGAGAAGAAAGCCGGTCACATCGAGCGGCGAAGCAGCTTCGCCCTTGACGTCCTTGACGAAAAGCGTCGCGAGGATGATGCCGGCGGCGCCGATCGGCACATTGATCCAAAAAATCCAGCGCCAGTGAAAATAGGTGGTGATAAAGCCGCCGAGCAGGGGCCCCATGATCGGCCCCAAAAGCGCAGGCACGGTCAAGAACGCCAAAGCGTTCACGAGTTCGGTGCGTTCGATGGAACGCAAAAGCACAAGCCGCCCGACCGGAACCATCATCGCGCCGCCGAGACCCTGGATGACGCGGGCCGCGATAAACCCGGGCAAACTTCCGGACACGCCACATAAAATGGAGCCCAAGGTGAAGACAAGAATCGCCAAGCGGAAGATTTTGCGGGCGCCGAAACGGTCGGCCGCCCAGCCGCTCGCCGGAATGAAAATCGCGAGCGAAACGAGGTAGGAGGTGAGCGCAAGCTTTAGGGAAATCGGGTCTTCGTGGAGATCCGTGGCGATCGCGGGCAGCGATGTCGCGATGACGGTCGAATCGAGATTTTCCATGAATAAGGCGCAAGCAACGGTCAGCGCCGAGATGCGGTAGGACGGCAAGCGCGGCTCCTGAAGCGAATTTCGGTTGCGAAATCAAAAGATAATCGGAGGACTTTTAAGAAGTTACTCGACATTTTCGATACAAGCGTGCTCCAACTCTTTGAAATCGGCCCTTTTCTTTTTCGATCATGCGCTTCTAGGTGGGACATATGCATGCCAAGTTCAAAATCCCAGACAAAGAGGACAAACGAGGCTCCGGGTTTATTTATAAAGACCCTGTAAACTTCTGGTGATGCCGCGGGCTGCCTTTCGCGAAGGCTGAGATGCTTAGGGTTTATGTGCCCCAAGCCCAAGATTCGGCTCAAAGTTCCTGAGGCGAAGAGGATAGAAAACCGGCTCCAGTTTCAAGCGAGGCGCTCCTTTGCCGTCCGCTCCGGGCATGCTATGAGCCGCGGGCAACTCTACACCGGCGCAATCTTACAGAAAAAGCTTCCCGCATAAACTCCTGCGGCGCCGGGAGGCTCTTTTTTGCCGGGAGGCACATCACGGAGTTGGCATTGACCCTGACTACGCGACCCCCCTTGAATGAAGCATTTACGTTCGATGATGTGCTCCTTCTGCCGGGCCATTCCGAAGTCCTGCCGGGCATGGCGGAACTGAAAACGAAGCTGACCGCGACGATCAGTTTGAACATCCCGATCGTCTCCTCGGCCATGGATACGGTGACCGAGGCGAAGCTTGCCATCGCGCTGGCGGAAGCCGGAGGAATCGGCGTCATTCATCGCAATTTGACCCCGGCCGAACAGGCTGAGGAGGTGCGCAAGGTCAAGCGCTACGAGAGCGGCATGGTGGTCGATCCGATCACGATTTTTCCGGATGAAACGCTCGCCGACGCGCTCGCCCTCATGCGGCGGCATGGGATTTCGGGCATTCCCGTGGTCGAGCGGGGGCCGGGCGGCAAACCGGCGCGGCTCTGCGGCATATTGACGAACCGCGATGTCCGTTTCGCCGACAATCCTTTGCAGCCGGTCAGCGAATTGATGACCAAAAATCTCATCACCGTGCGCGAAGGGGTGAGCGAGAGCGAGGCGCGCCGCCTCCTGCATCAGCATCGCCTCGAAAAGCTGATTGTTGTTGACGAGGATTTCCGCTGCGTCGGCCTCGTGACCGTGAAAGACATGGAAAAGGCGACTTTGCATCCGGCCGCCTGCAAGGATGCGGAGGGAAGACTGAGGGTCGCCGCCGCCTCGACCGTCGGCGACCAGGGCTATGAGCGGGCGCTCATGCTGATCGATGCCGGGGCCGATTGCATCGTGATCGACACGGCGCATGGTCATTCAAAGGCCGTGTTGAACCAGGTGTTGCGCCTGAAGCTGGCGTCCAACAAGGTCGGGCTCGTGGCCGGCAATGTGGCGACCGCCGATGGCGCCAAGGCGCTGATCGATGCCGGCGCCGACGCGATCAAGGTGGGCATTGGCCCTGGCTCCATTTGCACGACGCGGATCGTCGCCGGGGTCGGCGTGCCGCAGCTCACCGCGATCATGGATTGCGCGGAAGCCGCGCGGGCCGCCAATATCCCGGTCATCGCGGATGGCGGCATCAAATATTCCGGCGATGTCGCCAAGGCGATCGCGGCCGGCGCCGATTGTGTGATGATCGGCTCGCTTCTCGCGGGAACCGACGAGAGCCCGGGCGAGGTCTATCTCTATCAGGGCCGCTCGTTCAAATCCTATCGCGGCATGGGGTCGGTCGGGGCGATGGCGCGCGGCTCGGCGGACCGCTATTTCCAGCAGGACATTACCGATCAGTTGAAGCTTGTGCCCGAAGGCGTCGAGGGTCAGGTGCCCTACCGCGGTCCCGCCTCGGTGATCCTGCATCAATTGGCCGGCGGTTTGCGGGCTGCCATGGGCTATGTCGGCGCCCCGGACATCGCGGAATTTCAAGCCCGCGCGCGGTTTGTCCGCATTTCAGCGGCAAGCCTGCGCGAAAGCCATGTTCACGACGTGGCGATCACCCGTGAGAGCCCGAATTATCCGACCGGCGAGTGAAGCCATTGCCGATGAACCTTTGTGGGAACGCCGCCGCATGACATTGCCCTCAATCCTGCTGCCGCTGTTCGTTCAGGCCGGCCTGACGTTTTTCCTGATCATCTGGATGGCGAAGGAACGAACCGTCCTTCTCAAGCGCCGCGTGGTCAAATGGCAAGACATCGCTCTGCGGCAAAACGCCTGGCCGGGCCGCGCTCAGCAGATCGCCCATTGCTTCGAAAATCAGTTCGAAATACCCATTTTATTCTATGTCCTTGTGGTGCTGGTGATCCTCACCAAAAAAGCCGATCTTGTGTTTGTTGGGATGGAATGGCATTTCGTCGCGACGCGCATCGCGCACGCCTATGTTTTTGCGACCTCGAATTATGTGCCGCTGCGCGGCCAATTCTTTATTGCTGGAACCCTGATCTTGGCTCTCATGTGGGCGGTCTTCGCGTTCCGGATTTTGGCCGGCGGGGTGGTATGAGAGCTGGTTTTCCATGACGCCTGGCGCTCGCATTTCGGCGGCGATTGAAGTTTTGCAAGACATCGAAACGCGCAAAAGGCCCGCCGCCGATGCGCTGAAGGATTGGGGTCTTTCGCATCGTTTCGCGGGATCCAAGGATCGCGCGGCGATCGCGTCTCTCGTCTTCGACGCCGAACGCCACCGGGCCTCGTCCGCCTTCATCATGGGGTGCGATACGCCACGCGCGATCGTTCTCGGCGCCTTGCGTCAAGTTCGCGGCATGGACGCCGGCGCGGTCGCGTCGCTCTGTTCCGGCGAAGCGCACGCGCCGCCTCCGCTCGATGCGAAAGAAGCCGACCGACTCGCGCATGGCGATCTGACCAACGCGCCGAGCTTTGTGGCGGGTGACTTTCCGCAATGGCTGGAGCCATCTCTCGCCGCCGTTTTCGGGGATAGCATCATCGCTGAGATGAGCGCGCTCGCCACCCGCGCGCCTGTGGATCTGCGCGTCAACACCCTCAAGGCGACGCGCGAGAAGGTGCTGGCGAGTCTTGCCCATCTGCACGCGGCGCCAACGCCATTTTCCTCTCTCGGCCTGCGCTTGCCTTTGGCGCCCGACGGGCGAGGCCCGCCGCTTGCCACCGAGCCTGCCTATATCAAGGGTCTCGTTGAAATTCAGGATGAAGGCTCGCAGCTTGCCGCAACCCTTGCCCTCGCAAGGCCGGGCGAGCAAGTGCTTGATCTTTGCGCGGGGGCGGGCGGCAAAACCTTGGCGCTCGCAGCATCGATGCAGAACAAGGGCCAGATCCATGCCAGCGACCGCGACGGGGCAAGGCTCATGCGGAGTGTCGCGCGACTCGAACGCGCCGGGGTCCGCAACGTCCAACTGCACGCGCCGCGCGGGGATCGCAACGTGCTTGCGGCTCTCGAAGGGCGCTGTGATCTCGTTTTGGTCGATGCGCCATGTACCGGCACGGGCACCTGGCGGCGCAATCCGGATGCGAAATGGCGGATGCGGCCGGGCGCGCTCGCGATCCGGATCGCGGAGCAGGGCGAGGCTCTGGAAGAGGCCGCCCGCTTCGTAAAGCCGCGCGGGCGCATTGCTTTATGTCACTTGTTCTGTGCTGCGGGAAGAAAACGAAGATAGGATCGCGGCGTTCCTCGGCGCTCATCCGGAGTATAAGTGCCTTCCCGCGCAAGAGATGACGGAGAGGGCTTTGCTGCCAGGACTTGCACGGTTTGCGTCGCGCTTTGGTTTTGGCTTGCGCCTCACGCCCCTGACGAGCGGCACCGATGGTTTCTTCATTGCCACGCTTGTGCGTGGCGAGCTATCCTGACGTGCCTTAAACCCGCGAGCACGCTGCGGGACTTCGCCACCAGGGCAAGGCGATTTTTATGCGCCAGTTCGCACTGCACAATTGCCGCTGGCAGAGGGCGGCCTTGCATGTTAGAAATCTTGGAACTTGTCCAAGCCGGCGGGTGTCGACCGGCATGGGTTTCCCGCAGGCGGCCGGTGATCCTTGCAAGCGCGCAGGGTGATGCCCGGCGTGGATCGATCAGTTTCCCCAAGATTTTAGGTGTGATGGCTTGAACATGGCGGCTTACGAGAAAATTGGCGAAATCAGTGTCGCGAAGGCCTTGCATGACTTCATCAAGGACGAAGCCTTGCCAGGAACGATGATCGGGGCTGACCAATTTTGGCACGGGCTGGCGGGGCTTATTCAGGAATTCGCGCCGCGTATTCGCGATCAATTGAGGGTTCGCGACGAGCTGCAGGCGAAGATCGACGAATATCACGGGACCACCGGGACCATGCCTTTCAACCCGGCGGGCTATGCAAAATTTCTGCGCGACATCGGCTATATTGTTCCAGAGCCGCCCGATTTTACCATTCGCACCGAAAATGTCCTCGAGATCGCGAGAGTCGCCGGGCCGCAGCTCGTCGTTCCTGCGTCGAATGCCCGCTACGCTCTCAATGCGGCAAATGCCCGTTGGGGCAGTCTTTATGATGCGCTTTATGGCACCGACGCCATTCCCGAGACCGATGGCGCCGAGCGCGGGAGAGGTTACAATAAAGTGCGCGGTGCCAAGGTCATCGATTGGGTCCGCGCCTTTCTCGATGACGTCGTTCCCCTTGCGAAGGGCAGCCACAAAGCGGTGACCGCTTACAAAGTCTCTGGGGGCGAACTCATTGCGACCCTCGAAAATGGACTAGACACCCATTTGCGTCATCCTGGCCGGTTCGCCGGATATCGGAAGAAATCGCTCGACTCCTTTGTCCTTCTTTTGCGCCACCATGGCCTGCATATCGAGATCGAAATCGATCAAAACAGCCTCGTCGGAGCCGAGAGCAAGGCTGGCGTCGCCGACGTGATCCTTGAAGCCGCTCTCAGCACCATCATCGATCTTGAGGACAGCGTTTCGGCTGTCGACGCGCAGGACAAGGTCACCGTCTATCGCAATTGGCTTGGACTGATGCAGGGAACATTGACGGCAAGCCTCGAAAAGAACGGCTTGCTTGTCGAGCGCCGGCTTGCGGAGGACCACACCTATATCGGCCGCGACGGCGCTCCGATGACCTTGCATGGGCGCAGCCTTTTGCTGGTGCGCAATGTCGGCCATCACATCGCAACCGATGCGGTGCTCGACAAGGCTGGCAACCAAATCCCCGAAACCATTCTGGATGCGGCGGTCACCACGCTGATCGCGATCCATGATCTCAAGCATGTTTCGGGTCTGCGCAACAGCCGCCACGGTTCGATCTATATCGTCAAGCCAAAAATGCACGGGCCGGACGAAGTCGCGCTCGCCAATGCGCTTTTCGCCAGTGTCGAGGACATGCTGGGCCTTTCCCGGCACACGATCAAGATGGGGATCATGGACGAGGAGCGGCGCACGTCCGTTAATCTCAAGACATGTATCGCGGCGGCGGCCGACCGTGTGTTTTTCATCAATACCGGCTTCCTCGATCGCACCGGTGACGAGATTCACACCTCGATGGAAGCCGGCGCGATGGTCCGCAAGAACGACATGAAGAACACGGATTGGATCGCGGCTTACGAGAATGCCAATGTCGATGTTGGCATTGCCTGCGGCTTGCCTGGGCGGGCGCAGATCGGCAAGGGCATGTGGGCTGCCCCGGATCGCATGGCCGACATGCTGAAGCAAAAGATCGTGCATCCGCTTGCCGGAGCGAACACCGCCTGGGTGCCGTCACCGACAGCCGCGACCCTCCACGCAATCCATTATCATAAGGTCGATGTCGCGAGCCGGTGGAAGGAACTCGCAAGGCGCAGTCCGCCGCATCTATCCGACCTCCTTGCCATTCCGGTGTGCCGCGCGAACTGGGTGCCAGATGATATTCAAGCCGAGCTCGACAATAACTGTCAGGGAATTTTGGGCTATGTCGTGCGCTGGATCGATCAGGGGGTCGGCTGCTCCAAAGTGCCAGATATTCATGACATTGGCTTGATGGAAGATCGCGCCACCTTGCGCATATCGAGCCAGCACATCGCCAATTGGCTGCACCATGGGATTGTCACGCGCGAGCAGGTGATGGAAACGCTGAAGCGGATGGCTGCCGTCGTCGACCGGCAAAATGGCGGCGATCCGCTCTACGATCCGATGGCGCCCGGCTTCGATGGACACGCTTTTCAAGCGGCGGCGGATCTGATCTTCAAGGGACGCGCGCAGCCCAATGGCTACACGGAGTGGATCCTTCACGCGCGACGGCGTGAGGTGAAAGCCGCTGCCGCGGCCAGCGAATGATTTGTGGTTTGGCGTGACCGCCCGGCAGAGGTGTCCCCGTTCGAGGCGCGAATGTTCCGCTGTCCTGCAAAGCCGCCGCCGCCGTCGCGGGCCTCCAAAACCCTCGTTTATTTCACCGGCCTGTTGAGGAAGAGAAACAGGGTTTCGCCCCGTTGCAGCAATTCAAAATCGAGATTTGCAAACGACCGTATAAAAGGCGCGCTGGTCAATTGTTTTGGCAACAGCCAGTCGTGAAGTTCTATGGTGATGAGGTCGGTGACGCCGATCCACTCCGTATTCGAGCGAAAAAGGGTTGCTTCCCCACCTTCAATGTCAATCTTGACGATCAAGGACTGATGCGTGTCCGCCATGTCGATGAGTTCTGAAATCGTAAAGGCTCTCAGGGTGTCGCCCGGGTTTTCGTCGGCTCCGCCCTGCGTCTCAACCATCTGGTAGGAATCCGGCGTGACTGTTGGATCGGAAATCTTAAGTCGGACTGGACGATCCCAGACGGCGCCTTGAAGCAGAGTGACATTTGGATAAGCACGCAGATTTTGCTTTGCCACTTCAATGTTGTCGGAAGCAGGCTCCACCGCGATGATTTGCGCTTCCGGGAACAGGCGTGCGAACCAGATGGTGCTCAGGCCGATGTTGGCCCCGCAATCGATAATCAAGGGCCGGCGGCCATCCGCTGTCGCTTTCCGGTAGAGGCCATCGATTCTCTGAAATTGCTGGAAGGGTCGAATATCATATTCGGCATTAACTATGATTTGATAGAAAGTATTGACGTCCGCCGAGCAAGACCGGAGATAAATGGGACTAGCATAGCCGGGCAGGGTAACCTCAATTAACTTGGCGTTTTCCGGGGAACGCGGATCACGAAGCGCGCTTTCGACAAGGACCGCCGAACGCATGCCGATTTTACGACTTAGCTTAGCTGTGCGTACCACGCTGGAAACTAATGAAATATGAGTTCCCATAAAAAAAGTCCTAATTGATTATCAAAAACTAGGTAACCAATAATGATCCCTGCAGTTTAAAAGTCAACATCTCGCGTTTCCGTCTGGATTTTGCCTCGCTGCCGTGTGGTTTGGGGTGCCACGATCTCCAATAAGAAATAATTAAGATCCGCTCCTCAATCGAGCCGCGGTGCGAGGTACTGGCACGAAATTTTCGGTCTTCAATTTTACATAGTTCGCGGCGATGTTCCGGCACTCCTGAGCCCGACGGAATAACGCCCGATGATGTTGTGATTTTTTGGCGTTCTTGGCTTTCCCTTGTCATGCCGGATGGGTTCAGCCTGATAAATGGCGCGCTAACGCGGCCTGGCAAGACTCTCGGCGCCTATTCCGGCGGCGTTCCGTTGAGCGCCAGCACTTCTCCTGCAAGATAAAGACTGCCCGCGATCAAGACGCGAGGCGGAGCTGGCCATTCTCGCGCGGTCAGAAAGGCAAGCGCCGATTTGAGGCTTCCGCAGGCCGCCGCGGGGATGCCATTCGCGGTGGCGGCCGCGGCGACTTCGGCCGCGGGCTTTGCATATTGATCCGCATTCACCGGCACGGCGACAACCTCTTGGGCGAGGCCCTTGAAGGCGCGGAGGAAGCCGCCCGTATCCTTGGATGCGAGCGAGCCGCAAATGACGATAAGAGGCCGTTGGATTTTGTCTTCTAATTCCGCCATCGATTGTGCGAGGGCGCGCCCGGCATCTTCATTATGGCCGCCATCAAGCCAGATCTCGGAGCCGGCCGGAGCGAGCGCCGCCACGTGACCCTTGGCGAGATTTTGCAAGCGGGCAGGCCATTCCGCGCGCGCCAAGCCGTCTTCGATCGCGGACGATGCCAGATGAGGCTCGATGGCGCGCACCGCGGCGATCGCGGTCGCGGCATTTTGATGCTGATGGCGGCCGATGAGATGCGGCGGCGGCAGATCGAGAAGGCCGCGTTTGTCCTCGAAGATCAGACGGCCATTTTCTTCAAAGGCGGTGTAATCCCGCCCGCCAGCAATCAGCGGCGCGCCCAAGCGCCTCGCTTCGCGTTCGAGCACGGCGAGAGCCGCGTCTTCCTGGGTGCTCAGAATGGCGAGCGCGCCGCTTTTGAGGATTCCCGCCTTCTCATAGGCGATTTTATCCACCGTCGCGCCAAGGAACTCGGGATGATCGATCGAGATGGGCGTAATCACCGCCGCCCGCGGCCGGGTGATGACATTGGTGGCATCGAACCTTCCGCCGAGACCGACTTCCAGCAGCAAATAATCGGCGGGACGCTCGCTGAAAAGCTTGAATGCCGCTGCTGTGGTGACTTCAAAGAAGGTAATCGGCTGACCCTCATTGGCCCGTTCGCAGGCTGTCAGGGCGGCAAAAAGCTCGGCGTCGCCGACGAGCCTTCCGCCGTCGTCCGCGCCAAGCCGGATGCGTTCGTGAAAGCGCACCAGATGCGGCGACGTATAGACATGGACGCGCTTGCCCGCCGCTTCCAGAATGGCGCGGATGAAAGCAATCGTCGAACCTTTGCCATTGGTTCCCGCGACATGAACAATCGGCGGCAGGCGCGCTTCTGGCGAACCGAGCGCCGCGAGCAGCCGCTCGATTCGCCCAAGCGAGAGTTCGATCGTCTTGCGATGCAGCGTGAAGAGGCGGGTAAGGAGCGCGTCGAGCGAATCCATGTTGCCCTTGTTTCGCGGCCTTTAGGCGGCCGCTTGCTCGATCGGCGGGGTCCGGGTCAGCAGCGCGCAAAGGCGGGCGAGCGTCGCGCGCATGTCCTGCCTTTTCACCACCATGTCGATCATGCCGTGCGCCTCGAGATATTCGGCGCGCTGAAAGCCTTCGGGCAGGCGTTCGCGAATGGTTTGTTCGATCACCCGGGCCCCGGCAAAACCGATGACCGCGCCTGGTTCGGCGATATGGACATCGCCGAGCATGGCATAAGACGCGGTGACGCCCCCCGTCGTCGGATTGGTCAGGACGACAATATAGGGCAGCTTGGCGTCGCGCAGGCTCTGCACGGCGATCGTCGTGCGCGGCATTTGCATGAGCGAGAAAATGCCTTCCTGCATCCGGGCGCCCCCGGAAGCGGTGAAGATGATGAAAGGTGTTTGGCGCTCGACCGCCATCGTCATTCCTGTGATGATCGCTTCGCCCGCCGCCATGCCGAGTGAGCCGGCGAGGAAATCGAAATCCTGCACGGCGGCTATGATATTCCTGCCCTGCAGCTTGCCAAAGGCGAGCTTCACGGCGTCGGAGGCGCCGGTTTTCAGGCGATTTTCCTTGAGCCGGTCGGTGTAGCGCTTGACGTCGCGGAATTTCAAAGGATCGAGCGGCACCTCCGGCGTCGCGATTTCCTCATAGGCCGCATCGTCGAAAAGCGTGTCGAGTCGTGTCTTAGGGGCGAGGCGCATGTGATAGCCGGAGCCCGGCACGACGAAGAGATTGGCTTCGAGATCCTTGTGAAAGACAAGTTCGCCGGATTCAGGGCATTTGACCCAGAGGTTTTCGGGCGTCTCACGGCGCAGCAGAGACCTCACCTTCGGCGGGACGACATTGGAGATCCAGTTCATCGGCGATCCAGTTTTGCCATGGCGTTACGTTTTTACGGGACTTTGTGCGGCCCCATCACCCTTGCGCGCACCCTTGGGCGAGCGCCGCCGACCGCACGCCCTTGGCGATATCGGCGACGAGGCTTGCCACTGTTTCTACGCTCTTCCCGGTCGCCTTGCCATGACTATCGAGCGAGGCGCGCAAGGCGTCAACGATCGCCGAGCCGATCACCACACCGTTGGCGTGCGCGGCGATTGCGGCGGCGCTTCCGGCATTTTTGACGCCGAAGCCGACCGCGACCGGCAAGTTTGTATGCGCCTTGATGCGGTCAACCGCCGCGGCGACTTTGGCAGGGTCCGGGGCGGCGGCGCCGGTGATGCCGGTGATCGAGACATAATAGACAAAGCCAGACGTATGGGCGAGCACGGCGGGCAGACGGGCGTCGTCCGTCGTCGGGGTCGCGAGGCGAATGAAATTGAGCCCCGCCGCAAGCGTCGGCAGGCAAAGCTCGGAATCCTCCTCGGGCGGCAGATCGACGATGATCAAACCATCCACGCCGGCCGCCTTGGCATCGCGAAGAAAAGCCTCGACGCCATAGACATAGACAGGGTTGTAATAGCCCATGAGAATGATTGGCGTCGCCGAATCGCTTTTCCGGAAATCGGCGGCGAGCGCCAGCGTTTTGGCAAGGGTCGTTCCGGCCGCGAGCGCGCGCAGTCCCGCCGCCTGGATCGCCGGCCCATCCGCCATCGGATCGGTGAAAGGCATGCCGAGCTCGATCACATCGGCACCCGCCTTGGGAAGCGCTTTTAAAATCTCGAGGCTCGTCGCGAGATCCGGATCACCCGCCATGACAAAGGTCACCAGCGCCGCGCGGTTTTGCCGCGCCAGATCTTCAAATCGGTGATCAATACGTGTCGGCATAATGATTTTCGGGCACGCGAGAGAAAAAGGCTTAGGCGAGGGCCATTCGGGCACTCGCTCTAACATGAGGAAAGCGCGGGCGGAAGGCCGTCGTTATGGCGGAAGGCCGCCTTTAAAGGTAAACACCGTGGACAAATGTCGCGGGAAACAGCAAACGTGACCGCGGGCGAACTTCCGCGAACTCTATCCCATGGCGCCACCTCGCGGCCAAGCTTACCCGGCTGGACATTCCTGGCCTTGTAACGATCTTGATAAATTCAGTAAACAGAGCCCCTCGCGACAGCAGCCCCACAACGAGCCCACAAAAGAATTTTTCGGCATGGGACGTTTCAACCCAGAGGATTTCGCGCGATTGTCGGTCAAATCCCAACAGAACCGAGAGGTGTCATTGCTCAACAGCGGCGGGGTCGTCCCGGCCCTTGTCTCGGCGATCGCCACCGTGACCATCGTTGGCGTCGGACTTTCGCTGACCATGACGCTCCTTGCGCTGCGCCTTGGCGAACAAGGCTATAGCGCCCGCGCGATTGGTTTAAATCCGACCGCGGGCGGCTTGGCGATCCTTGCCGGCGCCGCCCTGGTTCCGGCCCTGGTGCGCTGGATGCGCGTAAAAACCTTGCTCATCTTTGCCCTCCTCATGAGCGGCCTTAGTCTTTTAAGCTTTACCTTGACCAATGATTATTGGGCGTGGCTTGCCATTCGCACCGTGTTCAGCGGCGCTCTCAGCGTTCTCTTCGTCACGAGCGAATATTGGATCAATGCGATCGCCCCGCCACGGCATCGCGGCTTCGTCTTGGGGTTTTACATGACCAGTCTCGCGGGAGGTTTTGCCGTGGGCCCTGGGATTTTGGGCTTTGTCGGCACCGCCGGTGCGGCACCTTTCCTTGTCGCTACGGCATTTTTCGCTCTCGGGGCCTTGCCGATCGTCCTTTGGAGTGGCAAGGTTCCAGAGGTCAAAACCACGCGGCCGGTCCCCGTTTTTGCCTTTCTCACCAGCGTTCCGGTCGCCACCCTTGCCGGCCTCGTGCATGGCGCGATCGAAACGGCGAGTCTCGGCCTTCTGCCCGTCTATGCCCTCCGCGCCGGTCTTCGTCCGGAAACCGGAGCCTTGTTCGTCACCCTGTTCGCGTTCGGCAATGTTCTCTTTCAATTCCCGCTTGGCATCGCTTCCGATCAGATGGATCGGCGCAAATTATTGGTCTGGCTTGCAAGTCTGGGCCTCGTCGGCGCCATCGCACTGGCATTTGCCGGGCCGTCGCATTTTTCTCTCTTTTGTGTCTTGCTCGTCCTTTGGGGAGGCATCGTCGGCAGTCTTTACGCCGTCGGGCTCGCGCATCTCGGGTCGCGCTATGCCGGGCCGGAATTGGCAAGCGCCAATGCGGCTTTCGTGATGCTCTACTCGCTCGGCATGCTCGGGGGCCCGCCAATCGCTGGGCTTGGCATGGATCTCGTCTCGCCGAACGGGTTTTTCTTCTCCATAGCGGGGCTGCTTGTGCTCTATCTTTGTTTCGTTTGCGGGCGTGCCCCGCGCTGGAGCGCCGGGTAAAATAGCCGTGGCTCGGCGGCGCCGGCGTTTATCGTCCTGGCATCGTCCATAGCCATAACGCGCGTTCCACGCTATGAAGCCTCATCCAATCCACTTTCGTCCCCCCTCCCAACCGCGGCCCCGCGCGAGCATCACATGGTTCGAGCATCACATGGTTGAAGAAGCGCATTTCGGTTTTTCCCGCGTGCCGCTGCAAGACAAGCAGGCGCGTGTCGACGATGTTTTCCATAAGGTGGCTTCGCGCTACGACCTTATGAACGATCTCATGTCGGGCGGCCTTCACCGGGTCTGGAAGGATATTTTCACGGCCAGGATCAGGCCGTCCAAAAAGACCCGGTTCCGCCACCTCGACGTGGCCGGGGGAACGGGCGACATCGCCTTCCGGGTCGCGGACGCGGGCTCGGCCGCAACCGAGGTCGTCGTCCTCGACATCAATGGGGCCATGCTGGAGGAAGGACGGCGGCGCGCCGCCAAGCGGCGTTTCGACGCGACGCTCGATTTTGTCGAGGCCAACGCCGAGGATCTGCCCTTCGCCGCGAACAGCTTCGACTGCTATACGATCGCTTTTGGCATTCGCAATGTGCCCCGCATCGATAAGGCTCTTGCCGAAGCGCACCGGGTTCTCAAGCGCGGCGGCAAGTTTCTCTGTCTTGAATTTTCGCATGTGAACGTGCCCGTGCTTGACCGCATTTACGAAGCCTATTCGTTCCGCTGCATTCCGCTGATCGGCCGTCTGGTCGCGGGCGATTCGGAGCCCTATCGCTACCTCGTCGAATCGATCGCGCGCTTTCCGGACGCCGAGAGCTTTGAGAAAAAAATTGCGGGCGCGGGGTTCGAGCGGTCCTCGTTTACACGGCTTTCGGGGGGTATCGTCGCCATTCATTCGGGCTGGAAGCTTTAGGCATGAGCGGCAAACACATGGCAGGCGGCTGCCGCCCCCTGAACTTCAGGCAACACAGCTCGCGGCGCGATCCGGCCTTGCCGGAGCTGCCCATGCGCTGGAGCATGACCCGGAAAAGCGGTTCGGCTTTTTCGATGAGAACATTCTCCAATTCTTTAATCTGAGCGATTCCTTTTCGATCCCGTGATTTCACGTGATCGAAAAACGCTCTAGGCAGGCGGTCATTTTGCGTTCTTCCCTGGGTTCCTTGCTGCGCCTCGGGCGCGCGATGTTCGTGCTGGCGCGGGCCGGCGTGTTCAGCGACGTCGATCCATCGATTCTGCCGCCCGCCGCCCGGCTGCCCCTGGCCTTGGCAAGACTATTTGCCGCGCCCAGCACGAAAAAACGCGGGGCCAAAGGCGTTGCCAAGAAAGCGAGCGGTGGTCTTGCCAATCTTCCCGGCGCGATCGGCCGGCTCGGGCCGTCCTATGTCAAGCTCGGCCAGTTCCTCGCGACGCGGCCGGATGTCGTCGGTGTCGCGGTTGTCGAGCAGCTCGAGCTTTTGCAGGACCGGATGGAGCCGTTTCCACGCGCGGTTGCGATCGCCACGATCGAGGCGGCCTTCGGCAGGCCGCTCGACCGTATTTTTTTAAGCTTCGGAGAGCCGGTCGCCGCCGCTTCCATCGCCCAGGTTCATCGCGCCCGCGTGAAGGATGCAGGCGGCGAACACGACGTCGCCGTCAAGGTGCTGCGTCCGGGCGTCGAGCGGCATTTCAAACGCGACCTCGGCGACATGTATTTCGCGGCGCGCCTCGCCGAACGCTTGGTCAGCGATGCCCGCCGCCTGAAGCTGATCGAGGTCGTCGATACGCTCGCCCGCACCGTCAAGATGGAGATGGATTTCCGGCTCGAAGCCGCCGCCGCTTCGGAATTCGCGGAGAATGTCGCCAAGGATCTGGATATCCGGGTCCCGCAAATCGATTGGGACCGGACGGCGAAAGAGGTGCTGACGCTCGAATGGATCGACGGAACGCCCTTGTCCGATATCAAGGCGCTCGCCCGCAAAGGCTATGATTTGCAGGACCTCGGCCGCAACGTCATCCAATCCTTCCTGCGCACCGCGATGCGGGATGGATTTTTCCACGCCGACATGCACCAGGGGAATTTGTTCGTCGACGCGCAGGGGCGTCTCACCGCGGTGGATTTCGGCATCATGGGCCGCCTCGGTTTCAAGGAGCGGCGCTTTCTCGCCGAAATCCTCTACGGCTTCATCAAGCGCGATTACCGGCGCGTGGCGGAGGTCCATTTCGAGGCAGGTTATGTGCCGCGCGTCCATAAGGTCGAGGATTTCGCGCAGGCCATCCGGGCGATCGGCGAGCCGATCCATTCCCGCCCCGCCGATCAGATTTCCATGGCCAAGCTTTTGACACTCCTTTTCGAGATCACCGGCCTCTTCGACATGAAGACAAGGATCGAACTTGTCCTTCTGCAAAAGACCATGGTTGTCGTCGAAGGCGTGGCGCGTACGCTCGATCCGAAACTCGATGTGTGGACAACATCCGAGCCGGTGGTCGGCGCCTGGATCGAGCAGAATCTCGGCCCCGTGGGGAAATTGCAGGATGCCGGCCGCGCCGCCACGACTCTTGCGCGCTTTGCCTCCAATTTGCCGGCCGTGCTTTTGCGCGGCGAAAATATCGTGAATCAACTCGAAGGCATGGCCGAAAACGGGTTCGAACTCTCCGAGTCGGCGATGCAAAGGATCGCCGAGGCCGAAGCGCGAGGCCAACGCCTGGGCCATATCGCGCTGTGGCTCATCGCGGCCATCGCCCTCGTTATGTTGTTGCGCTAATTGCACGGCGGATGTGCCGCCAGCTCTTGCCTGTCTTTTCCCTCTACTGTTTGCCGAGGCGGCCCATTCGAGCCGGTCCCTTCGGGGACCGTTCACTTCGGTGCGTGCGGCCGCCTGATGCTTCGCGGCGAATCACGGCGCCATTCGTGCCGATTTCGAATGTCCGGTTTGCGGAACGAAGCCGCGAGGTCAGGGTTATCCATGCTGTTCAAGCGGGGCAGAGACCGGTGGTTTCCCGAGACTCCGATGTGGCGCAAAGAGTGGCGGCAGCGCTTTTGGCAAAGCACGGGCGCACCTATTGTGACGAGCTCGGAATAAATATCGGACGCAATACACCCTCGGTGTTGTTCCGGTGGCTTTGCGCGACGATCCTGTTTTCCGCCCGGATCCATGCGAGCGCCGCCATCGCCGCCGCGACGGCCCTTACCCAGCGGGGATGGACGTCGGCACGCAAAATGGCGGCAAGCAGCTGGGATGAGCGCACCCATGTTCTGAACGCCTCGGGCTACGCCCGCTATGATGAGAGTACATCCACCAAGCTTGGCGAAGCCGCGCGCTTTCTTCTCGATCGATATGATGGCGATTTGCGTCGTCTACGCGAACAGGCCGACCGCGATGCGGGGGAAGAGCACCGTCTCATTCAGGAATTCAAGGGAATTGGCCCGGTCGGAGCCGACATCTTCTGCCGTGAGATGCAGGCCGCATGGCACGAGCTTTATCCTTTTGCCGGCGCCATCGAGCTCGATACCGCCAGACAATTGAAGCTTGGCGATACCGCCGGCGATCTTTCCAGGCTTGTCGGGCGTGACGCATTTCCGCGATTGGTCGCGGCTCTAGTTCGTACCCATCTTGCGGGTGATTACGACGAGGTGAAGCGGCAGGCCGCGGCTTGAACAGGAGCGAGGCATGAGGGCACGCATTATCGCAGGTCTCGGCATTATACTGACAGCGCTTGCGCTCGTTCCATCCGGAGCGCATCTTTTCTCGCTTCCAAACAAAAATCGGCCTCACCCAAGAGGATTATTTCGTGGCGCAAAGTCTCTACCGGGGATGGTCCCTCTTCGGGATTGTGCTGACTTCCGCGCTCGCCGCCAACGTCGCGCTTGCGATCCTGCTGCGCGGGCAGGGCAATAGCTTTTATCTCGCGGCGGCCGCCGCGCTCTTTATTGGCATGACGCTCGTGATCTTTTTTGCCGAGATCTATCCCGTGAACCAAGCAACCAACAATTGGACCGTCGTCCCGGACAATTGGATCGTGTTACGCGTTCAATGGGAATTTGCGCATGCCATAAATGCGGCCATCACCTTTCTCGCGCTTTGCTGTGTGACGGCCGCTGCTCTCGCCAAAAAAATCGGTGCCTCGCCCTGAAACACTGTAAGCCCCGCCGCCTTCTCGATTTAGGGGCGGCCGGGCAGGGTTCAGGCGATTTCCTTGGCCCGGAACGCGCGCTTGCGCTCATTGGGGTCGAGCAGCGCTTTGCGCAGCCGGATCGACTTTGGCGTGACTTCCACGAGCTCGTCGTCCTCGATATAGGCAAGCGCTTTTTCAAGAGTCATCTTGATCGGCGGGGTCAGGCGGACCGCCTCGTCCTTGCCGGCGGCCCGGATATTGGTGAGCTGCTTGCCCTTCAAAACATTGATTTCGAGGTCGTTTTCGCGGGTATGTTCACCGACGATCATGCCGCGATAGACTTTGCAGCCGGGCTCGATCATCATCGGGCCGCGGTCTTCGAGCTTCCACATCGCATAGGCGACCGATTCGCCATTGTCGTTCGAGATCAAAACGCCATTGCGGCGCCCGGCGATCTCGCCTTTCCATGGCGCATAGGAATGGAACAGCCGGTTCATGATGGCGGTGCCGCGCGTGTCGGTCAAAAGCTCGCCCTGATAGCCGATGAGGCCGCGCGTCGGTGCATGGAACACGAGGCGAAGCCTGCCGCCTCCGGACGGCCGCATCTCGATCATCTCGCCTTTGCGCTCGGCCATTTTTTGCACGACGACGCCGGAGTGCTCCTCATCGACGTCGATGACAACCTCCTCGACCGGCTCGAGGAGCTGGTTCGTGGCCGGGTCTTTTTGAAAGACCACTTTCGGCCGCGACACGCCGAGTTCGAAGCCCTCGCGGCGCATGGTCTCGATCAGGATCGAAAGCTGCAATTCGCCGCGTCCCGAGACGATATAGGCGTCCGCACCAGGTGAATCCTCGACCTTCAAGGCGACATTACCCTCCGCCTCCTTGTAAAGACGGGCGCGGATGACGCGGCTCGTGACCTTGTCGCCCTCGGTTCCGGCAAGCGGCGAATCATTCACAAGGAACGTCATCGACAAGGTCGGCGGATCGATCGGCTGCGCCTGCAGGGGCTCCATGACGTCCGGCGCGCACAGCGTGTCGGCGACATTGTATTTTTCGAGCCCGGCGATGGCGACGATATCGCCAGCTTCCGCTTCCTCGATCGGCGTGCGCTCGATTCCGCGGAAGGCGAGGATTTTGGAAACCCGTCCCTGTTCGACCACATTGCCCTTGCGGTCCAAAACCTTGACGCTCTGATTGGGCTTGACCGAGCCCGCGAAAATACGCCCCGTGATGAGGCGGCCGAGATAGGGATTGGCTTCGAGCAAAGTGCCGAGCATGCGGAAGCCGCCCTCCGCCGTGGCCGGCGGCGGAACATGCTTCAGGACCAGATCGAACAGCGGCGCCATGCCGTCTTGCGGTCCGTCCGGGCTCTCCGCCATCCAGCCTTGCTTGGCCGAACCATAGAGAATCGGAAAATCGAGCTGTTCGTCGGTGGCATCGAGCGCCGCGAAAAGATCGAACACTTCGTTCACGACTTCGCTCACCCGCGCATCCGGCTTATCGACCTTGTTGACCGCGACAATTGGCCTCAGGCCAATTTTTAGCGCCTTGCCGACGACGAATTTGGTTTGCGGCATCGGCCCTTCGGAGGCATCGACGAGAACGATCGCGCCGTCGACCATCGACAAAATGCGCTCCACCTCGCCGCCAAAATCAGCGTGGCCCGGCGTATCGACGATATTGATCCGCGCGTCCTTCCAGGCGATCGACGTCGCCTTGGCCATGATCGTGATCCCGCGCTCTTTTTCGAGATCGTTGGAATCCATGACCCGCTCGGCGACTCGCTGATTCTCGCGAAACGCGCCGGATTGCTGGAGCAGACGGTCGACGAGCGTTGTCTTGCCGTGGTCGACATGCGCGATAATCGCGATATTGCGAAGCTTCATCTTCAGACCTTGAATCAAATGTGCCGCGTCCGGACGGCCAGCGGACCGTACACCCCCCAGACGATGTTTTTTTGTGAGAAATGCCAGAGAGCCCTATATGGGGTGGACTCTTCGCGGTTGCAGCATTCCATATAGGAAAGAAAGCGGTTTGGAAACCAGTATCCGCCGCTCTCCGCCGCCGGGCGGGAGGATTTGGACAAGCTGGACGTTACTCCGTAAAGCTTCCTCTAACCTTTCCACATCTCATGGAAATGATGGACCGGCCCCGGGCCGTGGCCAGCGGAAAGCTGATCGGCCGCCGCGAGCGCGCCGGAAAGATAGGTTTTTGCCACGCCGATGGCCTCGCCCAGCGGTTTGCCCTGCGCGAGAGATGCGGCGATCGCCGAGGAGAGGGTGCAGCCGGTGCCATGCGTGTTGCGGGCCGCGACACGGGGTGCGGAAAACAAATGATAAGAAGCGCCGTCGAACAAAAGATCCTCGGCGGCGGGCCCGCCCGCATGTCCTCCCTTGATCAGAACGGCTTTCGCGCCGCGCGCCTGCAACAGCATGGCGGCGCGGCGCATGCCTTCGAGATCCGGTGCGAGCACATGCCCCGAGAGCCGCGCCGCTTCGGAAATATTCGGCGTGATGAGCGTTGCGAGCGGGAAGAGATGGCGGACAATCGCCGTGGCGGTATCGGAGGTCGCCAAGGCGTCGCCGCTTGTCGCGGCCAGCACCGGATCGAGGACGATGAATCGCGGCTTATAGAACGCGAGCCTGTCGGCGACCTCCTCGGCGATCGCGCCGCAGGCCAGCATCCCGATTTTCACGGCTGCGACCTCGATGTCCTCGAAAATCGCATCGATCTGCGCCGCGGCGAAATCGGCGGGTGGGACATGGAGGCTTTTCACGCCTTGCGTGTTCTGTGCGGTCAAGGCGGTGATGACGGCCATTCCGTTGCAGCCAAGCGCGGCAAAGGTTTTGAGATCGGCGGCGATGCCAGCGCCACCGCTCGGATCAAAGCCCGCGATGGAAAGAAGGTTTGGGATCATGTCCCGGCTTTCCAGATTTGAACCCCCGCGCCGGTATGGCGGGAGGAGGCGAGGTTCAGCGGGCGGCCCAATTTCATTGGCTTGGTGGTCCGTCGTTTACCGGGCTTTGCCTTTGCTGCGTCGAAGCGGGATTGGTGGCCTGCGAACCGGAATTTTGGGGGAGGGGCGATTCGTTTCTGCGAAACTGGGGTGAGGGACGCCGCGGGGCGCCCCGTATTTAAGGCGGCAGCCCTTCCGAAGATCGTGCCTGAGAGCGCGCTGACAAGATCGGCTTGCGGCCCCTGCTGGCCTATTTCGGCGGCACGGCCGCTTGCAAGCCATCGCTGACATGGGCGGCGTTTTGCTCCATAGCGGCGAAAAGATTCTCCTCAAGCGATCATGCTTTTTTTGGCGTCGCTGTCGCGGCCCAGCGTGGCGAGGACCTTGGCGACGATGCCCTTCGCGTCAAGGCGCGCGCTCGCATAGAGCTTTTCCGGCTTGTCGTGGTCGAGAAAGCGGTCGGGCAGCACCATGGAACGGAATTTTAGGCTCCGCGCGCCAACGCCATCGAAAGCGCCGTCCTCGGCAAGCGCCTGCATCACGAAGGAGCCGAAGCCGCCGATGGACCCTTCCTCGATCGTGATCAAGACTTCATGGTTGGCGGCGAGACGGAAGAGGAGGTCCTGATCGAGGGGCTTGGCGAAGCGCGCGTCAGCGACGGTCGTCGAGACGCCATAGGTCGCAAGATCCTCCGCCGCCTTAAGGGCCTCCGCCAGACGGGTGCCAAGGGACAGAATCGCGACTTTCGTTCCTTCGCGCAAGATCCGGCCGCGGCCGAGTTCAAGGATTTGGCCAACAGCCGGCATTTCGATCCCGACGCCCTCGCCACGCGGATAGCGCAGGGCAATCGGCCCTTCGTCATAGGCCGCGGCGGTCGCCACCATATGCACAAGCTCGGCTTCGTCGGCCGCCGCCATCACGGTCATGCCGGGCAGGATGCCAAGGAAGGAAACGTCGAAAGAGCCCGCATGCGTCGCGCCATCGGCGCCGACAAGGCCCGCCCGGTCGATCGCAAAGCGAACCGGCAAGTTTTGAATCGCCACGTCGTGGACGACTTGATCGTAGCCGCGCTGCAGAAACGTCGAATAGATGGCACAGAAGGGCTTGTACCCTTCGGTCGCGAGGCCGGCCGCGAAGGTGACCGCATGTTGTTCGGCGATCCCAACGTCGAAGGTGCGCTCCGGAAAGACCTTTTGGAAAATATCGAGACCCGTCCCGCTCGGCATGGCGGCGGTAATCGCGACGATCTTGTCGTCCTGACGGGCCTCGGCGATCAAGGCGTCGGCGAAGACCCGCGTATAGGACGGCGCATTCGCCTTGGGCTTGACCTGAACGCCGGTGACGACATCGAATGTGTTGACGCCATGATATTTGTCGGTCGATGCTTCGGCCGGAGCATAACCTTTGCCTTTTTGAGTGACCACATGGACGAGAATGGGCCCATTGTGGGAGTTGCGGACGTTTTTCAGCACCGGCAGCAAATGATCGAGGTTGTGGCCGTCGATAGGCCCGACATAATAGATGCCGAGCTCCTCGAACAATGTCCCGCCTGCCCAGAAATTGCGGGCGAATTCCTCGGTCTTGCGCGCACGGTCATAGATGAACTTCGGCAAGTGACGGCCGAGCTGCTTTGCGGTTTCGCGCACGGAGCGGTAGGTGCCGCCGGACACGAGACGCGCGAGATAGGCGGACAAGGCACCGGCCGGAGGCGCGATCGACATCTCATTGTCGTTGAGAATGATGATCAGGCGTGAGTGCATGGCGCCTGCATTGTTCATGGCTTCATAGGCCATGCCAGCGGACATCGCGCCATCGCCGATCACGGCGACGACATTGGTTTTCTTTCCCGAAAGCGTGTTGGCCACCGCCATGCCGAGCCCGGCGGAAATGGACGTTGAGGAATGCGCCGCGCCAAAAGGATCATATTCGCTCTCGGAGCGTTTGGTGAAGCCCGAGAGACCGCCGCCCCGCCGCAAGGTCCGGATCCGGTCGCGCCGTCCGGTCAAATCTTGTGCGGATACGCCTGGTGGCCGACGTCCCAAACCAGCCGGTCGTTTGGCGTATCAAAAATATAATGCAAGGCAACCGTGAGCTCGACCACGCCTAGTCCCGCCCCGAGATGACCGCCCGTGACCGAGACTGCGTCGATCGTCTCGGTGCGCAGCTCATCCACGACTTGAGCGAGAACGCTTTCATCCAAGCGCCGCAAGTCGGAGGGTGATGCGATCGTGTCGAGCAAGGGGGTTTTTGAGGATATCATCAAGGGCGCCTTTTTTCGGAACAGGACCGCAAGCCAGGAGCAAAAATGCAGAGATGCTTCATAAGCAAGAAGTTGGGATAGTTAGCCGAACTTACGCACAGCCGACCTGTCTAAATCGTGAATAGCGAACAAAAGCGTAACCTGCAACGCTAACCATTTGCGGGTACAGCATTTCTTGCCCGCTGCGACTTTTGCATCACACCGCGTCGGTATCGAAAGACAAGCTAATTTCCTCCCGAAGCACGGATGGATGAAGTTAAAGCAGGGCGTGTTGCTGGGCGAGGCCCCGGCGATCGGCGGCTGATCGGAAGCCGAACAATATCAAATGGCTATGAGGGATTGCGCCGCGGCGGAGACAGAAAATAAGATCCACGGGAAATAAGTTGCGGGTTTGTTATGACCGACGGATTATGAATTATGAATAATGGTGGCTGGCCGGCCAGCGCGAAACGGCGCGCTGCTGGCGCCGTTCGCGGTGTCGCCAAGCGTGCGCACAGCTATGGCCTGCGACGTGACGGAGTTGAGATCAATGGATTTTTCGAACGATCCCTCGCTCTTTCGGGACGGGCCACGGGATTTGAAAACGGCGATCGAAATCCTTAGGCCTCGCTGGGGCTTCATTGTCGCTCTGGGCACTTTGATCGCCGGCATGGGCGCCACCGCGCTGATCCTTGTGGTTTCGGCGACCATCGCGTCGGTTTATACGATCGCGATTTTCATGATCCTTGCGGGTGGCGCCGAGATCGCCACTGGCCTCAGTGCCAAGACGTGGGGCCGGTTTTTGCTTTGGATCTTGGCGGGACTTGCCTATATCGTCGTCGCGGCGTTCGCGCTTGCGCAGCCTTTGGTCGCGGCGGCCTTTTTTACTTTGGTCCTCGGCGCCGGATTGATCGTAACCGGTGCGGTCCGGATTTACCTCGGGGTGCATCTTGGAGCGCCCCTGCGCGGCCCCGTTCTGCTCGCGGGCGGGCTTACGGCGCTGGTTGGAATTTTGATCATTGGGGGCTGGCCGGAAAACAGTTTTATGGTCCTCGGCGTTCTCCTTGGCCTTGATCTCTTGTTTTGGGGCGCGGCCTGGATTGTGTTCGGGTTGCAATTGCGGCGCCTTTGAAGAGGCGGCGAATGAACCGTCAGGGTAAAGACGCTGCCTGCTCGCCGCGGGGCTTTCCCTCAAAGCCCCCGGTTTGATTGAAATGCGGCAACGCCGCAAAAGGTTGACGATGGGAAAATGGGTTTACACTTTCGGTGAGGGCAACGCCGAAGGCGGCCGCGGTCTCAAAAACCTTCTCGGCGGGAAGGGAGCCAATCTCGCCGAAATGGCTCGGCTTGGACTGCCGGTGCCGCCAGGCTTCACCATTACCACCGAAGTTTGCACCTATTTCTACGAGAATGGGAAAAACTATCCCTCAGACCTTGCCGCCGAGGTCGAGTCCGCGCTCGAAGTGATTGGCCGAACCACGGGCCGGAGCTATGGCGACCCGCATGATCCTCTCCTTGTCTCGGCGCGGTCCGGGGCAAGGGCATCGATGCCTGGAATGATGGACACCGTCTTAAACCTCGGTCTCAACGACATCACCGTCGAGGCCTTGGCGAAACGTTCCGGCGATGCCCGGTTTGCTTATGATTCCTACCGCCGATTCATCCAAATGTATGCGAATGTGGTTTTGGGAGTCGAGCACCACATCTTTGAAGGGATCCTAGAATATTATAAGGAAAACAAAGGCATAATTCTCGATACCGAGCTTTCGTCCGAGGATTGGAAGACGCTTGTCAGCGCTTTCAAGGAGACGTTCGAAAAAATCCAAGGCAAACCGTTTCCGCAAGATCCCCGGGAACAGCTCTGGGGCGCGATCGGCGCCGTGTTCGAGTTCCTGGATGAATCCGCGCGCTGTCTCCTACCGGCGGCTGCATGATATTCCGGCAAGCTACGGGACCGCGGTCACGGTTCAGGCCATGGTCTTTGGCAACATGGGTGAAACATCGGCGACGGGGGTCGCCTTCACGCGCAATCCTTCGACGGGGGCGAAGGAGCTTTACGGCGAATTCTTGCTCAATGCGCAGGGCGAGGATGTGGTCGCGGGCCTCAGGACGCCGCAAAGCATTACCGAGGCCGCGCGCATCGCCGCTGGCGCGCAAGAGTCTTCGATGGAATCGGTGCTGCCGGATGCCTTCGCCGAACTTGCCGGCGCCATGACTCTTCTCGAAAAGCACTACCGTGACATGCAGGACGTCGAATTCACGGTTGAGCGTGGCAAATTATGGATGTTGCAGTCACGCAGTGGCAAGCGCACCAGCAAAGCCGCGCTCCGCATCGCCGTTGAGATGACGAATGAAGGATTGATCGGCAAAGAGGAGGCGATCGCCTGCATTGATCCGATGTCGCTCGAACAGCTGTTGCATCCGACGCTTGACCCGAATGCCGCGCGCGAGGTCGTCGCGACCGGCCTGCCGGCTTCGCCGGGGGCGGCGAGCGGTGAGATCGTGTTCAGTGCCAGCGACGCCGAGCAAATGAAGAGCGCCGGCCGCAAGGTCATCTTGGTGCGCATCGAGACAAGCCCCGAGGATATTTTGGGGATGCATGCGGCCGAAGGAATTCTGACAACGCGCGGCGGCATGACGTCCCATGCAGCGGTTGTCGCGCGCGGCATGGGAAAGCCTTGTGTTTCCGGCGCTGGCACGATCCGGGTCAATTACGCGAAAGCGACAATGACGGCGGCCGGCCTCACCTTCAATAAAGGAGACTTGCTGACCATCGACGGCGGCACGGGGCAAGTGATCAAGGGTGTCGTCGAGATGCGCCAGCCCGAGCTTTCGGGCGAATTCACGATCCTGATGGAATGGGCCGATGCGTTGCGCCGCGTCGGTGTGCGGGCCAATGCCGACTCGCCGCGGGACGCCCGCGTGGCGCGGAAATTCGGGGCGGAAGGGATCGGCCTTTGCCGCACGGAGCATATGTTCTTCGAAGGCGACCGGATTCTGACGGTCCGGGAAATGATCCTGGCCGAGGATGAAGCTGGCCGGCGCGCCGCGCTTGCCAAGCTGCTCCCGATCCAGCGGGCCGATTTCGCCGAGCTGTTCGAGATCATGGCGGGTCTCCCCGTCACGATCCGCATGCTCGACCCTCCTTTGCATGAGTTTTTGCCGCGAACCGAGGACGAAATCGCCGCGGTTGCGAAGGTCATGGGCGTCTTGCCGGAAAAACTCGCCCAGCGCGCCGCCGAATTGCAAGAATATAACCCGATGCTGGGGTTTCGCGGCTGCCGGCTTGCGATCGCCTTTCCCGAGATCGCCGAGATGCAAGCGCGGGCGATCTTCGAGGGGGCGATCATGGCCAGACGCAAGACGGGCATCGCGGTGCGGCCGGAAATCATGACGCCCCTTGTCATCGCCAAGGCCGAGTTCGATCTGATCAAGGCGCGGATCGATAGAGTGGCGCAGGCCATCGAGGCCGAGACGAAAGAGACCATAGCCTATAGTGTCGGCACGATGATCGAGACGCCGCGCGCCTGCCTGCGCGCCGGCGAACTTGCCAAGACCGCCGAGTTTTTTTCGTTTGGCACCAATGATCTGACCCAGACCTGCCTTGCGCTTTCCCGCGACGATGCCGGATCCTTCCTTGGTGACTATGTGTCCAAGGGAATTCTTCCCGCCAATCCTTTCGCCACGGTCGACCAAGAAGGTGTTGGCGAACTCATCGAAATGGCCATCGCGCGCGGCCGCGAGGCGCGGGCGGACATCAAGATCGGAATCTGCGGCGAACATGCGGGGGATCCGGCCTCGATCGCATTTTTCGAGAAAGCCGGGCTGACTTACGTCTCTTGCTCGCCCTTCCGGGTGCCGGTCGCGCGGCTTGCCGCGGCGCAGGCGGCACTCCGGCATAAAGTTCGAACAGCGCAGGGCAGCATTTAATTGGTGGGCGAGTATGAGCTCGAGCCTGGGCTCATTCATCATCGAAACGTGGTTCGAGGGGGTGATATTCCCCGGGGGGCGGAACGGCGTGACCGCATAATCGCCAAGACTGTCTTCATGGCCTCATTGTCAAAGCGCGTGCCACCGCGTGGGCGTTGGAAAGGGATTGTGATCTCCTCGACGACTACTCAAGCAGCGTAGCGCACATGCTTTGCGTGGAAGTATGACTTGACCCGGTTGGGGCGTTTCCGGATCGATTTGAGGATCGACGAGGTAGTGGTGACGAGGTCGTCAGGGGTCTTGGCACGCGGCTTGTTCTTGATCGTCTGCTTCAGATCGTCGTTGAGACATTCATCCGGGATGTGTTCCGGCGCGTAGGCCGGGAGGTAGAATATCTCGATCTCGTCCTTGTGTTGCGCCAGCCTTCCTGGACGGCCTTGGCGTGATGGACGCGGATTGTCGACGATCAGAAAGACTTGCTTCGCGTCCATGATGAGACGCTCCAGAAAATCGATGAAGATCGCCACGTTCAGCGCACCCTTGTAGAGCTTGAACCGCATGAGGCCGCGATTGCTCACGGCAGCGAAGATCGGACGAGGTTACACGCCGAACGGACAGAGCCCACGCCGCCTCATGTGCGTCGCGCCCTTCTCGACAAGAAGCACGAGCGCGTTGGCGATAGAGCTTCCTGCGCCCTGCTGATCACAGGATTTGCGGGCATCACCAGAGCTGCATTCATACAGACTATCAGATGTTCTTCACGATGTCATCTGTTTACTTGGGATATGTAGCTAATGCGTTATTAGGCCTTTGTCATTGAGCTTGATCAGTCGGCAGCGCGCGTTCACTGTGAACCTACAGTTCACAGGACAAGGAGCAAGGGCGGGTCAGCGTCGCCGACAAGGCGCGTCATTTCGATGAGCCGATCAATGTCTCGATGCACAGGACACGCTCGCAAATCCGGCTCCAATCGGCGAGCCTGATCGTGACTGATGCCGGCCGTACCCGAACGTCTCCATGTGATCGCGGGAGCTGATCCAGATCAAGTGATGTACGAGGAAACGGAAATAAATATAAATTCTAGTTACGTTAATTTTGGAGGCATTGATGAGTCATGTATCGCTCCTCCAGTTGGATGTCATTCGCGCTTTCCTGAAGTTGCCCGACATCAGACATCCAACGTCGCACCATTATCTCTTCAAACCGTGAGAGCCAGAATCGCTCCGATCCGCATGAGGCGTGCGCTCGTAGATCCCGAGGTCGCCGGCAATCTGGCTTGCCAGCAGCCCCGACGTCTTCCGCTTGAATTCATCCGTATATTGACAATGTGCCGTCCGTACCCATAAACCACGTTCCTGCTCCAAAGGAACTATCAGAGGTGTCTACTAATTCAGATGAGGGTCAATGCTCTGCTTCCATCAATTCGTTTGATGATGGGTGGATTTTGGCGGCGAAGGAATCACCCTTATGATACGGTGGCGTCGCAAGGCCCAACTTCGAGTTCGCGGGGACGCGTCCCCGAAGGCAATTGAGTTTTCGATGTAAGGGGACAGCAAATGCAAGTGCCGCTTGATATCACTTTTGAGAATGCCGAGCCATCGGAGGCCATTCGGACTGAAGTTGAAAAGCAGGCCAAACGGCTGGAAAAATTCCACGACCGGATCACGAGCTGCAACGTGGCGGTCATCGCGCCGCAAACGCGGCACCGGAAGGGCGATCTGTTCAAGATCGATATTCGCATCGCGATGCCGGAGCATAAAGACATTCTCGTCACCAAAACGCATGGCGATACCGCCGAGCACGAGCATGTCGCGGTCGCGATCAAGGATGCTTTTGGCGCGGCGCAGCGTCAGATCGAGGACGCGGTCCGCGAGATGCGCGGTCAGGTCAAGCCGCATGAAGCCGAGGACCATGGCCGTGTGTCGAAATTCGTGGCCGGCGACGATTATGGGTTCATCGAGACCGCCGACGGCCGCGAAGTCTATTTCCATCGCAACAGCGTTCTCGACAATAAGTTCGACCATCTGACCGTTGGCTCCGAGGTTCGCTTCGTCGAGGAGATGGGAGAGAAAGGCCCGCAGGCGAGCACGGTTCGCTTGGTTGGCAAACACCATCTGCCTTAGAAAGAGATGGCCGGTATCCTCCCCCTCAACGAGGCCCTTCGCGCCGAAGGCGCCGATGAGGCGGCGAGAATTGTTCGCGACGTTTGTGAACCCCTCCCGCCGCCTGAGGAGACCGACGAGTTCGGTGTATTTTTCGACCGTTTTGCGGACGCGAAACTCATCCTTCTTGGGGAAGCGAGCCATGGCACGTCGGAATTTTACAAGGCCCGCGCGGCGATCACGCGCCGCCTGATCGTAAAGCACGGGTTCAATATCGTCGCCGTCGAGGCGGATTGGCCGGACGCCGCGCGGATCGACCGTTACAAACGCCATCACGCGCATGAAGCCTCGTCCGAAGACGCCTTTGCGCGCTTCCCGTCCTGGATGTCGCGCAATGTCGAGGTCCATGATTTTGTCGAATGGCTGCGGGGACATAATGAGCGGCTGCCCGTGAGGGCGCGCGCCGAGTTCCGTGGCCTCGATCTATAGTCTCCGAAGCTCGATCGCCGCCGTTCTTGCCTATCTCGGCCGTGTCGATCCCGAGGAAGCGAAAGCGGCGCGCCGGCGCTATGGGTGCCTCACACCCTGGCAGGACGAGCCCGCGAGCTATGGCCGCGCCGCGCCATCGCGGTCAATCGCCTTGCGAAGAAGGTGTGCTCGCGGAACTGCGGGCGCTGCTCGATCAGCGGCTCACCTATGTCCGCCGCGACGGCGATTCCTTCTTCGATGCCGCGCAGAACGCCCGCGTTGTGCGGGCGGCGGAGCATTATTACCGGCTGATGTACCGTAGCTCCAAGGAATTGTGGAATCTGCGCGACCGGCACATGTTCGACACCCTGGTGCGGCTGCTCGCCGCGCGGGGCGATGATGCAAAAGCCGTCGTCTGGGCGCATAATTCACATGTCGGCAATGCCGCGGCGACCGCCATGGGCTGGCAAGGTGAGTTCAACATCGGCGAATCCTGCCGCGCGGCCTTCGGGGATTTGGCGGTGCTGATCGGTTTGGCACCGATCGCGGAACGGTGGCGGCCGCGAGCGATTGGGATGCGCCAATGGAGGTGAAGACGGTCCTTCCGGCGCGCCCGGACAGTTATGAGTGTGTCTTTCGGAAGGCCTTTGTCGCGCGGTCTTTGACGGATTGGCGATCGGGCCAAAAGAGAAAATTGCGCGATGTCTTATTGAAGCCCCGCCTCGAGCGCGCCATTGGGGTTGTCTACCGGCCAGAGACGGAATTTCTCAGTCACTATTTCGAGGCGGTTCTCCCCGACCAGTTCGATGCCTATGTTTGGTTCGAGCAAACGACCGCGGTGACGCCGCGTGCCGGCATCCGGCCGCAGGGCGCAGCGGAAACCTATCCCTTCGGCCTCTAACCGCCACTTGGGCACCTTAAGTGTGAGGCAGAGGGGGCGGCGATCACATCGCCGGGGCGGCGGCTTCGGGGGCAAGCGGCTCCTTCGGCAACAGCGCCAATTGCGCAATGAGCGCTGGATCCAGCAAGACCGCCATGCGCTCCTTTGGTTGCAGCCAAGCAATCGCTTCATCAAGGGTTTCGGCCATCGAGAGCTTGGCCTCGGCAAGCGCCCATTCCGGCGTGATTTTGCTGCCATCCCGCCGTTTTTGCTGGCGCGGGAGACAGGCCGTGTGGAAGGCGCGGAACTGCGGATCGGCATGCAGCAAATAGAGACCTTTTTGGACTTCGGCATCGAGGTGGGCGTGCTCGGCTGCGAGAATATTGGCGCGGGCGACGACGGGCGGTGTTACCCGCTCCTCCGGTGTCAGCAAGAGACCGGCGCGGCGCAGGGCGATGCCGGCGCCACGCAGACCCGTCCCCCACGACAAGAAAATGGCGAGGATCAGACCGATGATCGTCGGCGACATCCAGGCGACGAGAGAGGGCGAGATCGAAAGACCGGCGACCAGGCTCAAGACTCCCAGCGCGACATGCGAGCGGTGGCGGCGCACGATATCCTTGAAGGGAATCGAACCGTCGTCGCGCCGCTGCGGGTCCCAGCCCGTATCGAGGCCGAACACGAAATGCATGACGTGACCCGACTGGATCAGCATCATGATCGGAGCCAGAAGCGCCGACATGATGATTTCGAACAAAGCCGATGCGATGAGCTTGATCGCGCCGCCGGCGTTCCGCCGTGTCTCGCCATTAATCAAGCCAAGGGCCAGACCGAAAAATTTGGGCAGCAGGAGGATCGTCATGGTGACGGCGAAAAGCTCGAGCGATCGTTCGGGATCGAACCTCGGCCAGGCCGGGAACAGAGTGAAGCCGCTCGGGAAATACTCTGGCCTGATATAGCTTGCCTCTAGGACGAGCACGATACCAACGATAAGTTGCGCCATCCAAAGCGGCGAGGCGACATAGGCCATGATGCCGGTCATGAAATGCTGCCGCGACATCGGATGCAGGCCTTTCGCGAACAGCACCCGTGAATGCTGGAGATTGCCTTGACACCAGCGCCGGTCGCGCGTCGACAGATCGATGAGCGAGGGCGGACATTCTTCATAGCTTCCGCCAACGCTTGGCAGCATATAGACCGCATAACCGGCCCGCCGGATCAACGCCGCCTCGACAAAATCATGGCTGAGGATATGACCGCCGAGGGGCGGCCGCCCGCGCAGAACGGGCAAGCCGCAGTGCGCGGCGAAAGCCTTGGTGCGGATGATCGCGTTATGGCCCCAGTAATTGCCGTCGCGACCCATCCAAACCGAAACGCCCGCGGCGATCACGGGACCGTAGATGCGGGCCGCGAATTGCTGGAGGCGGGCAAATAAAGTGTTGCGGTTGACAATGAGCGGGAGGGTTTGAATGATGCCGGCGTCGGGATCTGCTTCCATGGCGGCGGCGAGCGCGATAATGGTGCGGCCGGTCATCAAGCTGTCGGCGTCGAGCACGACCATATGCGCATAGCGGCCGCCCCAGCGGGTGACAAACTCTTCGATATTGCCGGACTTGCGATTGAGGTTCTTCGGCCGGTGCCGGTAGAACAGATGGCAAGATTGGCCAAGCCGCTCCCGCATGGCGAGAAACGCGTGCTCCTCGGCGAGGAAAATTTCTGGATCGGTGGTGTCGGACAGAAAGAACCATTCGAAGGCGTTGCCAAGGCCGCTCGCCTCGACCTCTTCGATCATCGCTTCGAGTGCGGCGAAGACGCGTGCCGGCGTCTCATTGTAAATCGGCATGACGATCGCCGTGCGCTGGCGCAACGAAATCGGCGGCGTGAACGGCTTTGGCGGAAAGACCAAAAGCCAGATAAATCCCGCGAGGGCGCTCGTGCAGGCGAGCGCGATCCAAGAGAAATTGGCGACGAAGAGAAACAAGAGCGCCCATTTAGGGAGCGTTACGCCGCCGACCTCGACCACTTTGTACATCTGATAGGCGCCGTAGGCGGTCAAGCATAAGCCGCCGCCAAACACAAAGAGCCGCGCCAGCCAGCAGCCCAAAACCGGGTGGCCCATGAGATTCTTGTGGCGCTCGGCGCGGTTGAACCGGGTTAGGCTTTGCGTCGGCATCGCGAGGGGCGACTCGGGCGGCACGCAGGCGGCGCTATCCGGCGCGGGCGCGCCGTCGCCGGGGCGCAGCAAGGTCACGACCGGATCGGCTGGTCTTGGATTGCTCAGAGCGTCCATCGGTAGAGCCACGCCTCGCTAATGGGTTTGCCTTCCGCCTCCAACACAAGGCGCATTTCGGAATAGGTTTCGTTACCGGGATCGATTTCAAACAAAATCCTGCAGGATTTCTTTTCCGTTGAACAAAATGTTCGAAGCAGAACGATCGATCCCGGCGCGACGTTCAAATTTGGCTTCATTGCGGCCATGTTTTGCGGCGTGCTCAAAATGTCTCCGGCGAATTCAACAACGTAACGGCGGCGTTTCGGTGACGAACCGCGCCCTGAGCGTGACTGGGTGACGATCGCAAGCGGCGGCTGCTCTGGCGGATTCCAGCACCAGAACTGCCGGTAGGCGAAAAATGTTTCGCTTCCGGCGGCGAGCGTCTGCGATCGGCTTCCAATAGCCAATAATATTATGGTTTGTTTCGGAATCGGAAGGAATTTCGATCAGCTGAACGCCGCCCGCTGACCAGTCGCCGATCGGCTCGATCCACAGCGAGGGGCGGGTCTCGAAGTGCTGATCGTCGTCCTGGTAATGATCGAAATTGCGGTCGCGCTGCAGAAAGCCGAAGCCGCGCGGATTTTCATCGACGAAGGTCGAAATTTGCAAAGTGTCGCGGTTTGCCACGGGCCGCCACAGCCATTCCCCTTTGCCTGTCAGCATCTGGAGCCCGGTAACCTCGCTCACGCTCGGACGCAGATCGTCGTTGCGGCGCTCGCCGATGGGGCCGGAGATATGGGTTGCGCTCATCGTGGCGAGGCCCAGATTATCGACAGCCACGCGGGCGAAAAGCGCGCATTCCGTGTCGATGATCGTGGCGTCACCGGGCCGGAGGGTGAAGCGGTAGGCGCCCGTCACGCTCTCGGAGTCGATCAGCGCATGAATGAGGAGCGCGCCGGCGGCAAGCGTCGGACGCTCGATCCAGACCGCCCGGAAAGCCGGAAATTCCTCGCCGCGGGGATCGGCGGTCTTGATCGACAGGGCCCTTGCGATGGTGCCGAGGGTTTGGCCCGGCGCCACGGCCCGGAAAAAGCTCGCCCCCTGGAAAATGGCGAGGTCGGAAAAACCGTTCAAACCTTGCGCGAGAACGCGGAAACCGGAAAAACCGATGTCGCCGACGTCGCTCGGAACCGCGAGCTTGCCGAAGTCGAAGAGGGCCGGATCATAAAGGACGCGGCGCGCTTTGGCGTCCGCGACCAGGTTGATTTCCATGGGGTCCGAAAAGATGAATCCGCGATGCAAGGGTTCGATGGCAAAGCCGGTATTTTCCGCCCCCCAGATCGCCGTTCCCGGGCGCTGACGAATGGTGGCATATTGTTCATAGCTAAGGTCGCGAAAGGCGCCGGGGATGTCGGCCGAAAGCGGCCTGAAGGGCCGCTTCGACAAGTTTCTGGCTGCCTCCGTGACCATGCCGGGATCGAACGGGGCAGGATCTCCCAAGGCGAAACCCTGGAGCGGCGCCGGCGCGGGCGATTCTTGCGCTGCGCAGGGCGTCCCGCTGAGGCCCCGCATGCCAAGCGGCACCGCGATCCCGCCAAGGACCAACTTCAAAACCTCTCGGCGCTCGACCATGAATCCGTCTTGGCCGGCGCCTTGTTGCGCCGCAATTCTAGAAAACACTTATGGGCGATCTCTATAGCCGATAATCGGGCAAACGTAAGTTCCCTTTTTGGACTTTTCGGGCCAATGATCTTTCCGCGTTCGAAATGATTCGGCCTGCCCGGCCAGAAAGAGCGCCAAGCCGTGCAATCTGTGGTTGCGTTTTTCTGGCGCCGTCGCGCCATAGCAGAAGCAAACACTTTTCACGATTTGCCCATATAAGCTGCTCGCCCTGCGCCGGGCAGGCGGGGCCGTCAGCCCGTGGAGAAAAATATTTCATGCCGCCTCTCGAACATCAAGCTCGCAGATGTCTTGCCATCGTTCTTGCCGCCGGCGAAAGTTCACGGATGTGCTCGGGGCATCCCAAGGTGCTGCATAAACTTGCCGGGCGGACGTTGCTTGCCCATGTTTTGAGTTCCCTCAAGGATTCGGGAGCGGATCGGATCCTTGTCGTTGTGGGTGAAAACCATGACGCGGTCATCGCCGAGGCCAAGGCAAGCACCCGCGACGTCGAAATCGCGATCCAGAGGGAAAGGCTTGGAACCGCGCATGCCGTCCTTGCCGCGAGCGACGCGATCGCCAAGGGCTACGACGACCTCCTTATTGTCTTTGCGGATACACCGCTGGTGCGCCCCGAGACGTTCGTCAGGATGCGCAAGGTCCTCGGGGAAGGCCAGCACGCGGCCGTCGCTTTGGGATTCAAAACGAAACATCCAGCAGGATATGGACGGCTCATTCTGGAGGATGGCGCGCTCAAGGCCATCCGCGAGGATCGCGACGCGAGCGAGGCCGAGCGGCAAATCGAAACCTGCAACGCAGGCCTGATGGCACTCGATGGAAGCCGCGCCCTGGCGCTTCTGGACGCGATTGGCAACGCCAACAGCCAGAAGGAATATTATCTGACCGACGTGATCGCCATTGCCAGATCGCGCGGCCTCACGGTTGCCGCCACGATCGCCGCCGAGGACGACGTGCTGGGTGTCAACGACCGGACGCAGCTTGCCGCCGCCGAAGCCATTCTGCAAGCGCGGCTTCGCGCGAAAGCGATGCGGGACGGGGCGACATTGGTCGATCCTTCGAGTGTGACCTTGGCATTTGATACGGTGCTCGGCCGCGACGTGACCGTCGAGCCGCATGTCGTCTTCGGTCCCGGCGTCAGCGTTGGTGAAGGCAGCGTGATCCGTTCGTTTTCATATCTTGAAGGCGCGGCCGTCGGCCGGAACGCAGCGATCGGCCCCTTCGCACGGTTGCGTCCGGGCGCTCAACTCGCCGAACATGTTCATATCGGCAATTTCGTCGAGGTGAAGGCCTCGGAGGTTGGCGCCGGCGCGAAAATCAATCATTTGAGCTACATCGGAGACGCAAGCATCGGCGCCAAGACGAATATCGGCGCGGGAACCATTACCTGCAATTATGACGGCTTTGCCAAATATCGCACGGAGATCGGCGCTTCTACGTTCATCGGTTCGCATAGCGCCTTGGTGGCGCCGGTGAAGATCGGCGATGGCGCCTATATCGGGGCGGGATCCGTGATCACCCAGGATGTCGCGCCCGATGCGCTGGCGCTGACCCGTGCCCGCCCTATCGAAAAGCTAGGCTGGGCCAGGGCTTTCCGGGAAAAGAACCGGAAATGAGGGCGGCGCTTTCATGGTAAGATTGTTTGGTTGCCGGTCCCCGGTTCATCCCTAGGACTTCCAGGTTGACCCGCCGGGTGAGCGAATGACGTTCATCTTTTGATAAAAGCTGCAAAACGAAAGATGTTTTAATGTGCGGGATTGTTGCGATGATTGGCCAGGGGCCGGTTGCTTCTTCCATTCTGGAGGCGCTGAAGCGGCTCGAATATCGCGGTTATGATTCCGCAGGCATTGCGACTTTGGAAGCAGGCCAGCTGACCCGCCGGCGGGTCAGCGGCAAGCTCAGGAATTTGGAGCTTCGTCTCGCGGCCGAACCGCTGAACGGGCACATCGGCATCGGCCATACCCGTTGGGCGACGCATGGAAAGCCAAGTGAGAATAACGCGCATCCCCATATCAGCGCGAATGTTGGCGTCGTGCACAATGGGATCATAGAGAACTTCCGTGAGCTGCGCGCCGAACTGCAAGCCAAGGGCCACGAATTTTCGACCGAGACCGATTCCGAGGTCATCGCCCACCTTGTGAGTAATGCGATGCGCGCTGGCATGGCGCCGACCGACGCCGTGGCCGCGAGCCTTCCGCGCTTGAAGGGTGCTTTTGCGCTCGCCCTGATCTTCGAGGGCGAGGAAGATCTTTTGATTGGCGCCCGGCGCGGCGCACCGCTCGCGGTGGGTTTTGGCGAAGCTGCCCATGAAGGAGAAATTTTTCTCGGCTCCGACGCGCTGGCGCTTGCCCCTTTTACCTCATCGATTGCCTATCTGGAGGACGGCGATTTCGTCGTGCTCACAAGGGCCTCCGCGACGTTTTATGATGTGGACGGCAATCTTGTGGACAGGCCAAGGGTCAAATCGTCGGCTTCGGCGCTCCTGATCGACAAAGGCAATTATCGCCATTTCATGGCGAAGGAAATCCACGAGCAGCCCGAGGTGGTCGGGCGCACTCTTGCGCATTATCTTGATATGTCGGCAGGGAAAGTCGCGCTTCCCTTCCGTGTGCCGGTCGATGTGACGAAACTATCGCGTCTGACGATCTGCGGCTGCGGGACCGCCTATATCGCGGGACTGACCGCCAAATATTGGTTCGAGCGCTTCGCGAGGCTGCCCGTCGATGTGGAGGTTGCCTCCGAGTTTCGCTACCGCGATCCGCCCTTGGAAAAAGGCGGGATCACGCTTTTCGTCTCGCAATCGGGTGAAACCGCCGATACTTTGGCCTCATTGCGCTGCGCCAAGGCGAAGGAGCAAAATCTCATATCGGTGGTGAATGTCGAGAGTTCCACCATGGCGCGCGAGAGCGGCATCCTCGCCCCGACCCTTGCCGGCCCCGAAATCGGCGTTGCCTCAACGAAAGCCTTCACCTGTCAGCTTGCGGTTCTCGCCTGCCTTGCGCTGGCTTTCGGGAAGCTGCGCAATACGATCGACGAAAAGACCGAGGCACGGCTCGTGTCCGAACTCATGGCAATCCCGGGTCTGATCGCACAAGCGCTCAAATGCGAGAGCGCGGTGGAAGGTCTCGCGCGTGAAATCAGCAAGATGCGCGACGTGCTTTATCTGGGCCGTGGCACGTCCTATCCATTGGCGCTCGAAGGCGCACTGAAACTCAAGGAAATCTCCTATATTCATGCCGAAGGCTATGCGGCGGGAGAGCTGAAACATGGGCCGATCGCGCTCATCGACCAGGACATGCCGGTGATTGTCATCGCTCCCCACGATGGTGTGCTCGAAAAAACGATTTCGAACATGCAGGAAGTTGCCGCCCGCGGCGGAAGACTGATCCTCATCGGGAGCCGCAGTCTCGCGCATGAGTTTGCGAGTGAGGCCGCCGCCACCATCGTCATGCCGGATATGGCTCCGGAATTCGCGGCTTTGGTCTATGCGGTGCCGATCCAATTGATCGCCTATCATACCGCTGTCGTCATGGGCAAGGATGCCGACCAGCCGCGCAATCTCGCAAAAAGCGTCACCGTGGAATAGACCGCGCGCAATTCATATGAGCGGTTCGACGGTTTGTTTTCGCCGGGCGGAACGGATCACGCGGCTTTGTGAGCGCCGCCGCGCCATTCAGGACCCCAAAGTTTGGCGTTGTATCCGGAGCAAACCTGCCGCGGTCCAATCGCCCCGGCTTAACTCCCTTGCGCTTACAAACAAGCGTGCATGCATTCCATAAACTTTTTTCACGGAAAGACTTGCGATTTGCGCCTCGCTGGCAAAAACGATTTTGTTCATGGCATCAATACATAGCTTTATGATCTTATCCGCGTCGCTCCTTGTCGCTTTCCACAGGCCTCTTCTTTTTTCTTTTCTGGCCATGATTTTGGGATGACGTATTCGGCGCGGATGGCAATTTCGACGGGTCCGACGAAGGGCGGCGCACCGTCCATGGCTTTTGAAGCTAAAATTGAAATTTCGGCTTGATAGGCGTGCTTGCATGGCGGGGGGATTCGAAACTTGCCTTTGCCGCCGCGCGTGAAGAGGACGGGCCCGGAACAATGAAACTAATCATCCGTTCAACTCAATCAGCGGGAACCGTTGTGACACGGCGCCGGATAGCTGTGCCGCCTTTATGTCAGCGGAAACGGCGGCGGCCCGGCATCGCCGGAAATCTACGCTTCCTCGGGCTCAGGGGTCCGCAAGCCCTGCTCGGTTTTGCCAAATAAATAAGAGGGCGCTTAGCCCTTAAGACGATAAGACGAAACGACTTGAGGCCCCTAATCCTCGAACTTGACTTTTGCCTTGTGCCTTGAGCTCACCAAACGAGACGGTTAAGCAAACGCCCGGACATCAGCTGCCGCAATCAGCGGGCATTTCGGGTGGTAGCAGACCGACCGCACCGACGCGGGCTAAATCTGCTCAAGAATTTCATAGGCGGTTACCCGTCCGGGCTCTGTATGTCGGAGCGCGACCTTCCCCGTAGGCTAGAAGAATACGGCGCCAACGTGTTTCTCAACAGAATTGCGTTGGACGAACACGACGTGCGTTCCGGAGAGCTCCCATCCTTTCGCGCCGACACTAAACGCGGTGATACCCGCTATGACTGGTTTGTCCGGAATTACGGGAATGAGTGCTGGGAACTGGACGCCCTGCCGCCGCCGGTTCTGCGCGAGCGGGTCCGCTCGGAAATTCTCTCCTACATCGACCAGGAAGCATGGAACCATTGCGCCAAGGTCGAGAAAGCAGAGCTCGAAAGCCTGAAGAAATTCGACTGGAAGGGGTTAAGTCTGAATAAAGCGGACCGGAGAAGGCATGGCCGCCGACTCCGGTCCTAACCACAACCGAAACAACCGGAGTGTTTCAATCATGGCTACAAACAGGACTATCACAAAATCCATATTCGGCATGCCGAGCATGGAGACGGTTAATCGCATCGACGACAGCGACAAAACAGCCGCGTTCCAGGCTGCCAGTTACAGATTTTCCGCCAGGATGCGGCAACTTGAATGTGAATTCGAGGCCAAGGCTTCGGAATTGCGCGCGGCATTTGTTGCGGAGGTCGCGGACATCGGCGGCCCAACGGAGGAAAGCTGGACTGATCACCGCCTCCTCCTATGCTATGCTTAGCGCAAAGCAAAACGGGAGGGGAGCGTGCCACTGGAATTATGTCTCTTCAAATTGAAGGACGACGGAGGAACGGTCGCGGTAAATCCGGAAGTCGTCCACTTTGTGCGCGACGCAGGCGCCGGCAGCGTGACCATCATGCTTGCAGATAAGCACGAGATCGTCGTTGAAGGGAAAATTGAAGACGTGACTGATAAACTCCAGCGTAGGTCGTGAGCCATGCCTGCCGGACCTAAAGGCGAGCGCCGTCCTGCCGATGTGAACGGCGCCGCCGTCAAGTCATGCGCATCGCTACTGGCGAAGAGGGGGAAGATTACAGTCCCGAGAGCGGCAAAGACAAAGCCGCTTAGGAGTGAGGCCGCAAGGGCAGCAAGAAGCGTGCCGAGAGCATGACGCCAGAAGCTCAAAGTTCTCCGTAAACGGATCAGGAGCGACCGTTCGAAAATAAGCTGGCAGCGCATCAACTTCGTCCGGCGGAGAGCCATCACCGACAGCTTACGGATGCATCAACTGCATCAACTGCATCAACTGCATTAGCTAAGATTTAATCTGACATATGGTGTTCTGGCCCCCTGGCACAACGGTAGCCGAGGCGGGGCGCGGAGCGGTCGGGGTTGCGCAGCGCCCCGCCTCGGCGAATTGGAGAACACCATGACCACCGAACAGAAGATCATCTGCGCCAAGGTCGGGCTGCTGGAGCTTGCCAAGCAGCTTGGCAATGTGAGCCAAGCTTGCAAGATGATGGGTTATAGCCGCGACAGCTTCTACCGCTTCAAGGAGCTTTACGACATATGTGGACGGCCCCGGTTGACAAGCAATTTTTTGACGTTGCAAACGTTGGGTCGGCCTGCGGTCATATGTCCGGCCTGTTGCGCGGAGCTTAAGTCCGCTGGCCCTGATGAGGTCCGACGGCGAAGGTTCCTATCAAAGGCACGAGCTCTGACGCTCCTGTCGTAAAACGGAGTATCCTTCGTCTTCGGTGTCCCCCCGCGTCATTCATCACGTCTACTTCGCGCTTGCCAAACTCGAACGCGCCGAATTCTTCCTAAAGAATTCGGCTCCCGCGATGGTCTCTATGTCTTCGCGAACGTCTCTATACGAAAGGCCTCGCCCGTTGTCATGATCGCCCATATGGTCTGGGCAAGCTTGTTGGCGAGTGCCACCGTCACGAGTTCTTGCGGGCCTGCGCGCTAGAAGTGCGACGACCCAATCGCGCAACGCCCCTTTGCGTTTGCCGATCACGTTCAGCAACGACGTCGCGCGGAGTTTTGCCGAGGCGTTGATCCGAGCCAGGCGGAAAAGTCGCGCCCCGACTTGAAAACGTTCGGATCCGGCACGCTGGCGACGATCGCCGAAGCCGTGATCTTTCCAATGCCGGGAATGCCCGCCAGCAATCGGCTGGTCTCATTTTGGGCATGGGCGCTCGCGATCCGGCGGTCGAGATCGGCAACGGAAGTGTCAATTGCTTCGAGATGTTGGACAAAAACCCTTAGAGCCGCCAGGGCAGCTGCTGGAAGAGTCGCGTCATTCTCGGCTTTTTCGATCAGTTCATCGACGCGTCCGATCCCCTTTGCGGCGACGATGCCGAACTCCGCAAGGTGCCCACGTAGAGCGTTGACGCTCATCGTCTGCTGCTTGATCAAAAGCTCACGCGTCTTATGCAGCATCAATGTCGCTTGGCTCTCTTCGCTCTTGACCGGAACGAACCGCATGCCGGGCCGTGACATGGCCTCGCAGACCGCTGCCGCGTCGGCCGCGTCGTTCTTGCCGCGTTTGACATAGGGCTTGACGTAAATAGGCGGGATAAGTCGCACGTCGTGACCCATCGCCAAAAGTTCGCGCGCCCAATAATGCGATGAAGCGCAAGCCTCCATGCCGACAAAGCATGGTTCAGTCTCGGAAAAGAACTTACGCATTGCTTGGCGACTCAGTTTACGCGTCCTCACTCGCCCGTCTTCACTCTCCAGCGCATGAACCTGAAAATGGTTCTTGCCGAGATCAATACCGATTCTGATAAATTTATTCATGGACGGTCTTCCTCTTTTGTGGCGCTCCAGCGGCCACCCTTGGCACTTTGATGGCGCCGAGTGGGGCCGTCCACACCATCAAAGGCGGCGAGCGGCGAGCTGGCGTTGCAAGAGATCAGCCGCAAGAAGCCAGTGCTGAAAAACCGCGTCGCACAGGAGATCGAAGACGCCATCGTGGCGGTTGCCATCGAGCAGCCGGCTTTTGGCCAGGTCCGCGTCGCCAACGAGCTGAGGAAGCGCGGGCTCCCGGTCTCGCCCGCCGGCGTGCGTTGCGTATGGCAGCGTCATGACCTCGAGACCATGAGCAAGCGGCTCAAAGCCCTGGAGGCCAAGAGCGCCCAGGAAGGCCTGGTCCTGACCGAGGCCCAGCTCGTCGCGCTGGAAAAGGCCAAGACCGAGAAGGAGGCCCATGGCGAATTTGAGAGCGAGCATCCGGGCTACTGCGGCGCCCAGGACACGTTCTATGTTGGCAATCTGAAGGGGGTCGGACGCGTCTACCAGCAAACCTTCATCGACACCTACGCCAAGGTTGCTTGCGCCAAGCTCTATGATCGCAAGACGCCGATCACGGCGGCCGATCTTTTGAACGACCGCGTGATCCCCTTCTTCGACAGTCATGAGGTTAAGCTGCTACGCATGCTGACCGACCGCGGGAGCGAGTACTGCGGCAATCCAGAGAGGCACGAGTATGAGCTCTATCTCGCGATCGAGGACATCGATCACTCGCGCACCAAGACGAAGAGCCCGCAGACCAACGGTATCTGCGAGCGCTTCCACAAGACCGTGCTCAATGAGTTTTACCGCGTCGCGTTCCGCAAAAAGGTGTACCGTTCCATTGACGAGCTGCAGGCCGATCTTGATGTGTGGGTCCGCGAATACAACGAGTCGCTGCCGCATCAAGGCCGCTGGTGAAACGCCGATGCAAACGTTCCTTGACGCAATGCCGATGGCGAAGGAGAAAATGATCGCCGCCTAAAAAACAACACCGGACACCAAAACCCGATCGCTCAACCAGGCACCGTCTGTCAGATCGAGTCTCGGCTAATACACATCAACGCGCATCGTCATTCGACATCGCCTGCTGGGCGCCATCCCGCGACAAAGGCGTCGAGCTCTTCTCCCGTGCGAGCGTTCCACCAGCTATCGTCTCGAAAGACGACCGGGAATGGAATCACGTATTGCCCCCGATCGTGGCTTCTTGCTCTTTCTTTTTTTGTGGATCATTCAGGTCATGATCTAGGAACTGGCTAGTCCTTAGCGGCATGGAACCCGTCTCTCCAACGGCCACCGCATCTATTGCAGCCTTGGAGCAGGCCCGTCCCAGCCCTCGGCACAACGGCGCCGCTGGTTTTCGGCGATCTCTCATAAGTGATAAGCTCGCATCATTTGCGGAGCTTCACCCAAAGCTACACGTGGCGCGAACTGGTCGAGCTTTATCGGCTGACCCAGCCGACGCGCCTTCTGTAGCTACTCACGGTCCGACAGGGTGACCTCTTTAGGAAGAGTACCGAACAAAATCTCCAGCACCTCGTTGAGGGTCTCAAGGCGCTGGAACTGATTGCCCGGAATCAAGCGATGATCTTTCCGAGACGGGCGTTCGCCAGCCTTGTTGGGCGTCGCCCGCATGGGGATCGCGTAGCCATCAAGCGGTGGCAACGGATCGCCCGGCGCACCCCCAAACCAAAAGAACGGCCGCAAATCGAGCTTCTCTGAAACGCGAATCCACAGCACGCAGCCGCTCGGCTTGTCGGCGAGCGCCATCGAGATTGACACGTCACCGGGCTTTGAGGACGTGCCGGTCTTGAATTGAATGTGGCGGACGATGCGCCCGCGCGCCATGACCAGATCGTAACCGTGCCCATCGAACTCAGAGCGCAGCACCTCAACGTCCACCACACCCCGGCACCAAAGCGTGCGCAACGCCTCGCCGACGAATACGTGCTCGACGATACGCTCCCGAAGGGTGGAATTCTCGAAGTGGGCGGTCGTGTCCATCTTTGTTGAATTCTATGCCATCTAAAAAGGTTTCGGAATCTCTCTACCAGAAAGGCCAGTGCTGAGCGGCCGGCGCCGAATGATCTTCTGCGCATGTGGCCGGTATCGAAGCGGGTCAACGTGTCGGGCCGTGGAGACGATGACCCGAGCCTAATTGGGCCCATCGAAGACGAACCCATCGCAAACTCTCCTTAAGTCGGAAATCCCGGCCGCAAGCCCCAAGGAAGCTACGCGGATGAGGGCGACGCCACCCCTCTCAGTAGGCGGCGAGGCGTCCCCCCGACGGAGCCGTCGATGATAGCCTTGCCGGCCGTTGGTAGTGTCTCAGTTTGAATTTCCGCAGTGGGTGGAGGCTGTGTGAAAACGCCTGTTGAGTTATAATCTGAATGATTTGCGTCTGGGGGGTGAGATGACGCGCTTTGTCCAGAGTGAAGACCGTAGACAGGGCGTTCTGCTTCCCGAGTATCTGGATGACTACGTTGCTGAGGACAACCCGGTGCGGGTAATCGACGTGTTTGTCGATGAGCTGGATCTCGGGGCGCTGGGCTTTGACGGTGTGATTCCAGAATCGACCGGACGTCCAGCCTATCATCCGGGCGCGCTGCTGAAGATCTACGTTTACGGCTACATCAACCAGATCGCGTCAAGCCGGCGGCTGGAGATGGAGAGCCATCGCAACATCGAGGTCATCTGGCTGTTGCGAAGCCTGAAGCCGGACTTCGAGACCATCGCCGACTTCCGGCGCGACAATCGCGCGGCAGCGGCCTGGCGGAGGGACGCGGCGGCTGGGGCAAGTCAGCCATTTGCGTCACTTCTCATCGTTTCCGCTCGTCAGCGATCATCGACGGCGCCGTGCATGACATCGACATGGCCGCCTATGTGCAGACCGACTGGCCCATTATGCTGGTGCTCGCATGTGCCGCCGGTCGCGGCGTCCATATCCATCTCGATGGTGGTTAGTTTGTCGAGCACGAACCCGCGAAGGTCTTCCATGATCTCGCCGGGACGCCGGACGTCGATAACGGTCAAGCGCAAGGTCAGCGACCTGATGCACCTCAAGAAACCCGGCCGAAAGGCCGGGTCTCATTGTTCTTGGATAAGGTCGAGACCAGACAAACTTGGCTCAATATTTCGAGACAAACGGTGGCGGACCCCATAAGTCAAATTTGTAATCGAAGCCGACCTGAACCTGGTTTTGATTGATGGTACGGTTCCCGTTGAAGAAGGCGCCGGCAGGCAGCAGCGCAAAATTGTTCTCCCTGATGCTGCCCCAATTGCTATAACGATATTCGGCAAAGATCGACCAATTGTTGGTGACGGCATATTGGACGCCGCCGCCGACGGTCCAGCCAACACGGGTGGTCGAAACATTGCCGGAGCCGAAGAACGGAAAGCCACCGTTCAGCAATCCGGTGTTTGCGAGCGACACGGTGGTGTTGAAGCCGCCGAAGGCCACGCCGCCGGTCGCGTAGATCAGGGCGCGGTCCCAGACCGGAAGTATTCCGCCCAAGTCGATACCGACCTTGCCGCGAATCGATCCCTGAACATCAGCGTTCGTGTGCGCCGTCAGAGTCGTGCCGTCAGGGAAGAACGCCGCAGAGGTATTGCTCAGGCTAAGGCCGTTGACGTCGCCTTCGAGGCCCAGGACCCATTGGTTGATCTGGTAGTTGTAGCCGACATTGGCGCCGCCGATCACCCCATTCGGAGTGCCGCCGATCGAGGTTGAGAGAAAGGTACCCGTATTGAAGAATGGATCAAATCCAGTGAATTGGTTATTGCCGCTGGTCCAGGCATAGCCAATTTGACCGCCGACATAAACGCCGGTCCAGGTGAAGATCGGAACCGGCGGTGGCGGTGGCGGGGCCGGGGGCGGCTCGGCCGCAAGCGCCGAGCTGGCTAAAGCAATGGCACCAACAGATCCCAGGAGAAATTTACGGAACATGGGCTTTTTCCTTTTAATGAGCTTTTTCCTTTAAGGAGGAAGCCGCTAACTTACGCCATTACGATGGCCGTTAGGATGAATTAGCCGTTAGCTGTGCCGATTTGAAGGGCTGTGCCTTATGCGCAACAGAAGCGGAAGAGACCAGCCGTTCTGGGTCGGTTGAGGCCGAGGGCGGAGAGCCGTAATCCGGGCTGTGGCCGAAGTCGGAGTGACTGTGCGTTCCCAGCCATAAGATTTGGTGTCGGCCGTGCTGTAGAATCACCAAGCCATAAAGCAGTCGAAATGAGAGAGTCGGAGCAACAAAACACGTCAATCAATGCAATCCCCTCGGCGTGGTTGGATCGACGAGGTAGTGGTGACGAGGTCGTGCGCTTTTCTGCCGCGTAATCATGCCTTTGATATACGGAAACGATACCTTTAAAAGTCCCGCTCCAATGATTGAGCATAGCCTCGGCAATATTCACCGCCACGCCGAGCCGCGCACATCCAGAAGCAAAGCTTCGGCGTAAATCGTGAAATGTCCAAGGCGCCATGTCCTTGGGTAAGATCTCGTCGAGCCGCTCTTTGATCCGGTCGAAACCGGTAATTCCATTGCGGCCATTCACCGTGAAAACAAAGTCTTGCGGGTTCCCGCCGCGGAGAGCGGCTGACGCGCTCAGAATATCGACAAGGGTGTCGGGCAGCGGCAGAACCAGCTCGCGGCCATTCTTGGCCCTCTCTTTTGGCAGGGTCCAAACCCTGGCCCCGAAATCGATTTCACCCCAAAGGTCCTGTTGGCGGCGACGGGGCTTCCGCGCTCGACAATCACATCAAGCAGTTGATGAATGTCCGCCTTGCCAATTTCGGACAGTCGGCGCCCGCGCCAAGGCCCGACGATTTCTTTTTCAAGCAGGCGCTGCAGTTCTTGCCCGGTCCGCGGCCTCAGATGGCGCTTGGCGTAGTGCCTGATGAATTGCGCCGAGACATGCTCGAGGAGGTCATTTGGCGGCGGCGCCGCCTGCGCGCGCCGCGCAGCCACCTTCTTCTCACCAGCAGGGTCCCCACACCCATCGGCAACCTTGACGGCCGCTTCCATGGCGCGCTTGCGAGCATCGGCAAGACTGAGCGGGGGGCATGATCCCAATGTCAATTTGCGGGATTTGCCCTCGTGACGATATCGGAAAGCCCAGCTTTGCTTCCCGCTCGGCTGCGTGATTTTGTAAAGGCCGCTTACTTTGGTGTCTGGAGTCTCTCGCCGTTTTGGCATTTGGGGGTACCGCTCGGGTATCATATTTTAACAAGACTATCCCGGAAAGGCCGGGACATGTGCCATAGATATCATCCAGTTATCCGAGACACAAGCGGACATCTTCGGACATATGTCGCTGAAGTCTTTTCAGGCGGGCAAGGCGCCTTTGCTTTTTGGGCGAAAGTGGTTCCCGCCTTCATTGTGCGGGTTCCGGCGCCAAAGAAAAGCGCTGAACCGCCGCGCTGTGTCCATCCGCCAAATAATCATGCGCCACCTCGCCGAGGCCAAGCGTCACGTCGGTGATGAAGTGGCCACCGGAAAGCACCTCCAAAACCGGAAGTTTCGCGACATTTCCCATCGCATGGGAAAACAATTGGAGGGCGGCCGGGCTGGCCCATGCCCCTTTCAGCGAAACATCTTGCCAGCGATGGCGGACAAGTTCGCAAATCCGCGGGCTTCCATCGACATGCGGGATGATCTTGATGAGGAAATTCGGCTGGCTGAGTTCGCGCAGGATCGGGGCGGGATCGAGATCTTGATGCTTATACCCCATGCTGCCCATGGCGCAGAGCACCGAACCCAAATGCAGCGTGCCGACAAGCACCTCGCTCTCGTGGCAGAGTTTGGGCCGCGCCAGTTTCTGGGGAAATCCCCAAATTTCACGCCCGCCCGCAATCGGAGCCTCATTGTCGAGATACATCGAATGAACGAAGATGCCTTTCTCGCCCTGGAAGTTGACCGGAATCATCTGGCCGCATTCGGTGAAATCGCCAAAACCGGTCGTATCGGGGAGGCGGATGAATTCAAATTTGACGAGCGGATCGGAGATTTCGAGCGGCTCTGGCACGACGGCCCGCAAGGCATCCGGATCGGTAAGATATTCGATCACGAAATATTCGCGATCATTGAAACGATAAGGCCCCGGCGGATAGGAAGGATTGTTGAGCGGCATGGCGAAAGCACGGGCGCGCACGTCGGCGATTTTCATCTCGAGGCTCCTCTCGGCCACAGGACCTGGCAAACGCCAAATTATACTGGCGCAGCATGACAGATTTGAAAACTGCCTCAAGCTTGCATGACGAGAAGGCCCGCCGCGCCATCCGCCGCGCCGAACAAAAGTTTTCCACCCAAAGCGTCCCAAGCGAGTGCGTTCACCGCTCCGCCGCCCTCCGGCGCGGCGCGCACAAGAATCTCGGCGCCATCGGGGATCCGGCAAAGCAGGAGGAGTCCATCCTCATAGCCCTGCGCAACGACCAGCGATTTCGGATGAAACGCGACGCAAGTGACCCTTGCCTGTCGCACGCCACATTCGAGCGGCGCTTTGTGGATCGGCCCCTCTTTGTCCTTGAACGGCCAAACAATCGCGCCATCGGCGCCGGACGTGGCCAGCCAATGTCCATCATAGGACCAGGACAGGGAGCGCGTTTTGGCGGGATAGCCGCTCATCCGCATGTCCTTCTTGTCCTTGATGCGCCAGGCGTGCAGCGTGTTTTCCTGCATCGCCGTCACGAGGAAACGCCCATCTGGGGAAACGGCGACCGAAAGATGCGAGCCTTTCCATTTGAAGACATCAGGGGCCGCCGCGGCGTTCGGAAACCACAGGGTTGCGCCATCGTAATGGGCGATCGCGATCCGGTAGCCTTTCGGCATGAAGGCAAGACCGCGCACGCTCGACGGCGCAACAAAGGTCTTGATAGAGCCGTCATGATCGCGGGCGCGGACATGTTTGCCGCTTGACCAAGCGATCGCACCATCGTCCCGCACGGCGAGCGCGTCGATCCATTTGCCTTTTTCATTGGCGATCTCTTGGGTCGCGCCATCTTGGGAGACCGCCACCACGCGGCCATCATCGCCGCCGGTGATGAATTTGTCCCCCGCCGCCGCGGCCGCGAGAATGGCGGCATCAGGATGCGCCGTGATGCGCTGCGTGCTGTTCGGCGTGGCGAAGAGCACGGTGCCGTCTTCGAGCGCAAGCGCCGGGATTTGCCCAAGGAACGCCGCCGCCGCAACGGGGGCCCCGGCATCGAGCGGCGTGACCTTCGTGGTGAGGGAGGCTGCGGCCATGATCTTCTACTTTTGCCCGGGCGCGCCGTGGCATCGCTTCAAGCTTTACGCCGCGCAGCTCAGGAAGCCTTGGCTAATCTCGTCTTCCTTGAGATTGCGGCCGATGAAGACGAGCCGGCTCACGCGCTTTTCCTCAGGCTTCCATTCGCGCAGCAGATCGCCGTCAAGGAGCATGTGCACCCCTTGGAAGACGAAACGCTTTGGCTCATTCTTGAAGGCGAGTATGCCCTTCGCGCGTAAAATCGAGGCGCCTTCCCTCTGCACGAAGTCTTGCAGCCAGGGCATGAATTTTTCCGGATCGACATCGCCCTCGATCGACAAGGCGACGGACTGCATGTCTTCGTCGTGATAATGCTTTAGGCCATGCGGGTCGTGATGCTCATGGCCGCCGTGGTGATCATCGTGGCCGTGGCCGTGTGCATGATCGTCATGCTCATGATCGTTTCCGGCGTTGAGAAATTCCGGCTCGATTTCGAGGATGCGCTGCAAGTCAAAGGCGTTGCGGCCGAGCACGGCGTCGAGCGGCACCGCGCAATTCACCGTCTTGTGCAGCTTGGCATAGGGGTTGATCGCGCGAATGTGCGATTCGATCTCTTTCAGCGCGCCGGCGTCGACGAGATCAGTTTTGTTCAGGATGATCACATCGGCGAAGGCGATCTGGTTCTTGGCTTCCGGCGCGTCTTTCAGCCGTTCGCCGAGCCATTTGGCGTCGGCGATGGTTACGACCGCATCGAGCCTCGCCGCCTCGCGCACATCGGCATCGACGAAGAAGGTTTGCGCCACCGGGGCGGGATCGGCAAGGCCCGTCGTCTCGACAAGGATCGCGTCGAATTTGCCTCTGCGCTTCAACAAGCCTTCGATGATCCGGATCAGATCGCCGCGCACGGTGCAACAGATGCAGCCATTGTTCATCTCGAACACTTCCTCGTCGGCGCCGACGACGAGATCGTTGTCGATGCCGATTTCGCCGAATTCATTGACGATGACGGCGAACTTCCGGCCATGGTCCTCGGAAAGAATGCGGTTCAAAAGCGTCGTCTTGCCGGCGCCGAGATAGCCGGTGAGCACGGTGACGGGAATTTTTTCATCCATGCGAAACTCCTCGACCCTTGCTTCAAATCGAAGCGTTCATGGTCTCCATTTCTTTGCTTTATCGCATGAGCCTATCCAAAAAGTCCGCAACTTTTTAAGATCATGCTCGGGAGATCGCCCGATCGGGGCGCGCCGCCGCGATAAAAAGCGCGGCCCACTCGGCAAGGGTTTCCGCCAAAAGCTTGTCTTGAAGTTGCGGGAGCACGTCAAGGCCGCCCGCTCGAGCATGATCCGCGAAAGTGGAAACGGGTTTTCCGAAAAGATCATGCAAAATCAAGGACTCTGGAGCATGATGCGTGCCAATCACGCGCTAGTTTGCTAGCGCGGCGGAGAGTTGCCTGATGTTATTGCGCATCATCTCGATATAGGTCGCGGCGGGGCCGTCCGGAGACGAAAGCGCGTCGGAATAAAGAGTGCCGCCGATTTTGGCCCCAGATTCGGCGGCGATGCTTTGCAGGAGTCTTGGGTCGGTCACATTTTCGAGAAACACCGCCGGGATTTTTTGCGCCTTGATCTGCCGGATGATTTTGGCGACGTCGCGGGCGCTCGCCTCCGTCTCCGTCGAAACGCCTTCCGGCGCGATGAAGCGGAACCCATAGGCCATTCCAAAATAGCCGAAAGCGTCATGGGTTGTGATGATTTCCCGCCGCAAGGGCGGAATTTTCGCGATTTCCGCCATGACTTCTTTGTCCAGCGCGTCGAGCTTTCCAAGATAGGCATCGGCATTGGCACGATAGACCGATGCGCCGCCGGGATCGGCAGCGGTGAGGGCATCGCGGATATTAGCGACATAGATTTTGGCATTGGCGATCGATTGCCACGCATGCGGGTCTGGCCCGAGCCGCCCTTCCTCGCGTATTTGCTGCGGCATAATTCCCTTTGTTCCGACGACGACAGGTGCGGTCGCGCCTGAAGCTTTTATGAGGCGGTCGATCCAGCCCTCCAAACCGAGGCCGTTCACCAAAATGAGCCGGGCCGCGCCGAGCTTTTTCGCGTCCGCCGGCTTTGGCTGATAGACATGGGTGTCGCCATTCGGGCCAACGAGTGCCGTGACCTCGATCCGCTCGCCGCCGACATTGCGGGCGAAATCAGCGAGGATTGAAAAGGTCGCAACGACCGGCAGTTTTTCGGGAGTCTGCGCCTGTGCGGGCCCTGCGCCCGCCACGCTCGCAAAAGCCACGATCAAGGTTATAACATAACGCCAGAAGGCCATGAAACGGCTCCGTGTGAGGGAAGGGGTCAGGCCTCCAAATGCCGTCCGGGTTTCAAGCGGCGCAGAAGTCCGCCCGCCGGACCAAATATAAGGGCCAGGACATAGAGGAGGCCTGCGACCAAAATTATGAGAGGTCCCGAAGGCAAGCCGGCGTGAAAGGAAATAACGAGTCCGGCATAGCCCGCGACCATTCCCTGTGCCGTGGCGGCGGCGATCATCAGGGTCATATCTTCGGTCATCAGCATTGCGGAGGCGGCGGGCAGCATCATCATGCCGACGGCGAGAAGCGTGCCGAGCGCTTGAAATCCGCCAACGAGGTTCAAGACAACCAATGCCAAAAACGCAATTTGCACCACCCCGCCGCTGCGGCTGACAGAGGCGAGAAACCCGGCGTCGACGGTCTCCAGAACGAGGGGCCGGTAAAGGGCGGCGAGCGCGGCGAGCGTCACGCTCGCGATCGCGGCGAGCAGGATCAGGGTCGCGTCGTCAAGCGCCAGCACGCTGCCAAAAAGCACATGCAGAAGATCGACATTCGAGCCGCGCAGCGAGATGATGGTGACGCCGAGGGCAAGCGAGATCAGATAGAATGCCGCAAGCGAGGCATCCTCGCGCAGGATCGTCGCGCGTGCAACAACCCCCGAACCCGCGGCAACGATCAGGCCCGCCAGGAGCCCGCCGATGGTCATCGGCCCCAATGACAGGCCCGCGGCGAGATAGCCGAGCGCCGCGCCGGGCAAAATCGCATGCGACATGGCATCCCCTGTCAATGACATGCGGCGCAAAATCAAAAACACGCCGAGCGGCGGGCCGGCAATGGCAAGCGCGATCGAGCCCGCGAGCGCACGGCGCATGAACGCATAGTCGGCAAAAGGCGCGATCAAGAATTCATGCAAGGGCAAGACCGCGCTCCAAGGTTAAAAGCACAAACGCGCGCGAAAACCTCAATGTCATGCCGCCCGCGCGCAGGCTTGCGCCCGCCGATCGAAGGCCTCGATCATGGAGCGGGCTTTCAAGAGATTTTCCGGACTGAGCACGGCCGCGGTTTCTCCTTTGGCAACGGCTTCGCGCGCGATCAAGAGCGTTTGCGGGAAATGCTCCCGCACGAGTTCGAGATCATGCAACACGACAAGGACGGTGCGCTTTTCCTTGTGCCAGCGAGCGACGAGGTCGAGAAGATCGGCGACGGTTTTGGAGTCGATGGCCGTAAATGGTTCGTCAAGCAGAAGAAGGGTGGCATTTTGCATGAGGAGCCGGGCGAACAGCATCCGCTGCAATTGACCACCCGAAAGCGTTCCGATCGGGCGCGCCTCAAAACCGTCAAGCCCTACCGCCGCGATCGCTTCGAGGATCTTCACGGTTTCATTCCGGGAAATGCCGCCGAACAGGCCGCAGCGCTTCCAAAGGCCCATGGCAACAACATCGAACACATTGATCGGGAAGCTTTTGTCGATGTCGGCCGCTTGCGGCAGATAGGCAATGTCGCGGGGTTTGACGCGGGGCAGGGCGATCGCGCCCGCGAGCGGCGCAAGCGTTCCGGCGATGCCCTTGAGCAAGGTCGATTTGCCGGCGCCGTTCGGGCCGCAAATCGCGAGCAGGGCGCCGCTCTCGACCTCGCCATTGAGATGATGCACCGCCGGATGCCGGTTATAGCCAAGGGTCAGATCGCTGAATCGAATCGCAATATCCGTCAAAGGGCGATGTCCATCATACGAAGCTCCCGAGGATCGTAAAAAAGATCGTCAAGCGAGCGCCCAAAATACCACGGCCCATAAGCACGCAATCACAACCAAAGCGCCGCCGCAACGTGCCAGCGCCGACATCCGCAGCAGCGAGAACTTGGGCGCGGCGGCGATGCGGCCCTCCCTGTCCCGGGCAACCCTCATCGCTGTTCCTTGGCTGGTCCTTGCGGGGGTAAGAGCAGCATGGTGAAGGTTATAACGTTGTAAGCTCGGACTGGCAAGACACCGGCGAGGTGGGGCGCCCTAAACTTGGCTTTGAGAAATTGGGGCAGAATTTTACTTTCCAGTACTGGCGCTGGCCGCGCGTTTTGATTAATTTCTGGGCATGAACCCTATGTCGAAGAAGGCTCCCCGGCGGCAGGCTCCTCACAAGCAAGCTTCCCGCCAGCTCTTTACCATTGTCCTTGGCTTTGCGCTTGGCCTCGCCGCGCTCGGTGGCGTCGTTTACTCCATCATGCCGGGTCCCGCCAATCGTGGGTCACCGGAGATCGGCGGTTCTTTTGCCATGATCGGGCAGGATGGCCGCGTGGTGACGAATGCGGATCTTGCCGGGCGCCCCTATTTGGTGTTTTTCGGCTACACGCATTGCCCGGACTTTTGTCCGACGGCGCTGTTTGATATTTCGGCGGTGTTCAAGGCGATGGGGCCGGACAAAAAGGTCGCCGCGCTTTTCGTCACCGTCGATCCCGAGCGCGATACGCCGGATGTTATGAAGACGTATCTTGAAAACTTCGATTCCCGCATCATCGGGCTCACCGGCGATACCCAGAAGGTCGAGGCCATCGCCAAGGCTTTTCGTGTCTTCGCCAAAAAAGTGCCGAGCGAGAAAGCCGGCGACTATACGGTGGATCATACCGGCGTCGTCTATCTCATGGACAAGCGTGGAAAATTCGTGAGCGCATTCAATTTGCAAAGGCCGCCGCAACAGGCCGCGCGCGAACTCGAAGCCTATCTTTAGTCTCAGCGTTCATTGATTGAGACACCAGCCGTCGTCGCGGCCGCTGCCATCGCGCCGGCGGCCGTTCCTGTCAGCATCTTACGCCTTGAAACCTTGCCCATCGAAAGAGCCTCCGGAATTTCCTGCCCACTTTGGTATTGGCGCATGTTATAGCGTTCGCGCCTATTTTATCGACGGCGCCTGGGCGGCGCTGTCCTTTGCCATCTTCAAAAGCCGTGGGCAGGGGAGGCGGTGCCACATCGATTTGAGCTTTGACTTAAGCTATTGCTCGCGAACCTCGTGATGACGCGTTAAAGAGCGGTTCACATTTCGCGCCGATCTGGCGCGGCGGCGAGCAGGATGGGCATGATATTTGGATATGGGGCTTGAGCGCCACGCCCTATTGACAGGTCAATCGAATGAACGGGACAATCACCGTTTGAGGCTTCAATGACAACTGCAATGACAACCGCGCCAAATACGACGCCGATGAATGATATTTCCGTGAAGGAAATGCCGCTCATCGATGATATCCGCTTGCTCGGCCAGGTGCTCGGCGACACAATCAGGGAACAGGAAGGTGAAAAGACGTTCGAGCTGATCGAGACGATTCGAAAGCTCAGCGTCGCATTCGAACGCCATGCCGATCCGCAAGCCGGTCAACAGCTCGGGGCGGTGCTGCGCGGAGTGACCGCCGATCAAGCGATGGCGGTCTTACGCGCCTTCACTTATTTTTCCCATCTCGCCAATATTGCCGAGGACCGGCACTATATCCGGCGCCGCGCCGCTCGCGGAATGCAGCAACCGCAGACCCGCGAGCCGGGCAGCCTTGCGGCAACCTTCGAGCGCTTGGCCACGGCCGGTGTTGGCGCCGAAGCGATCGCGGAAAAACTTGACCGCAGTCTCGTGTCGCCGGTTCTCACCGCGCATCCGACGGAGGTCCAGCGCAAAAGCCAGCGCGACGCCGAACGTTCCATCGCGCAGCTCTTGCTCGAGCGCGAAACACTCGCCAGCGAGCGCGAACGAAAGCACAACGATATGCTGCTGCGCGCCCGGATCGCGCAGCTTTGGCAAACGCGGCTCTTGCGCTATTCGCGCTTGAGCGTGCACGACGAAATCGAAAATGTGCTCGGCTATTACCAAACGACCTTCCTGCAGCAAATTCCGCAGCTTTATGCCGAGCTCGAAGACCAGCTCGGGGGTATTCATGTCGCCTCCTTTTTCCGCATGGCATCCTGGATCGGCGGTGACCGGGACGGCAATCCGAATGTCAACGCTCAGACGCTGATCCTCGCTCTGCGCCGCCAGTGCGAGGTCGTGCTGCGCCATTATTTGACCGAGGTCCATTTGTTGGGCGGCGAGCTCTCCTCCACCTTGCGGCTCGTCAGCTGCACGCCCGACCTGCAAGCTCTCGCGGATCGCTCCGGCGACAAAAACCCGCAGCGCGACGACGAGCCTTATCGGCGGGCCTTGATCGGTATCTATGCACGGCTCTCGGCGACCCTGCTTGAGCTCACCGGCACCGAGGCCGCGCGCCACCCCGTCTCTCACGGTGAACCCTATCGCGACGCGGAGGCGTTTCAAGCCGACCTCGATGTCATCGAAGCCTCGCTTGCCAAAAATCATGGCGGAGCCTTGATCCCGGCGCGGCTCGCGCCTTTGCGGCGGGCGGTCGATGTGTTTGGCTTTCATCTCGCGACGGTCGATCTTCGGCAAAGCTCGGACCGGCACGAAGAGACGCTGGCCGAGCTTCTCGCCACCGCAAGAGTGGCCGCCGACTATGTCCGCCTCGACGAGCCTTCGAAGCAATCGCTGCTTCTCGGTCTCCTGCGCGATCCAAGGCCGCTGCGCGTCCCGGGTGTCGTCTATTCCGCGCGGACCGAAGAAGAAATCGAGATCTTCGAAACCGCGCGGCGCTTGCTCAAATCCTTCGGCAAGCAGGCGATCCGGCACTACATCATCAGCCACACCGAAACAGTGAGCGACCTGCTCGAAGTGCTCCTTCTGCAAAAAGAATGCGGCATGATGGAGGGCGTCCTGGGCGATCCTGATGCAGCCGCTGCTTTGCTCGTCGTTCCCTTGTTCGAGACAATCGACGATCTTCGCAATGCCGAGACCATCATGCGGTCCTTTTACGAGGTGCCGGGAATTTTCGATCTCGTGCGCAGGTCGGGCGGCCAGCAAGAGGTCATGCTCGGCTATTCGGACAGCAACAAGGATGGCGGATTCTTTACGAGCAACTGGGAGCTTTATCGCGCCGCGACGGGGCTTGCGAAATATTTCAAGGAAAAGAAAGGCGTCACGCTCCGGCTCTTTCATGGGCGTGGCGGGGCGGTCGGACGCGGCGGCGGCCCAAGCTATCAAGCCATACTGGCGCAGCCGCCGGAGACCGTCGATGGTCACATCAGGCTCACCGAGCAAGGCGAGGTGATCGCCTCGAAATACTCAAATCCCGATATTGGTCTTTACAACCTCGAAACGCTTGTCGCGGCGACTCTCGAAGCCACCTTCCTGACGCCCACCCGCCCCGCGTCCCAGGATTTTCTCGACGCCGCCGCGACGCTCTCGCGCCTGAGCATGGCGGCCTATCGCGCGCTCGTCTATGAGACGCCGGGATTTGTCGACTTTTTCTTCACGGCAACGCCCATCGCGGAAATCGCCGAATTGAACATCGGCTCGCGTCCCGCGTCCCGCCGCGCCTCGCGGCGGATCGAGGATCTGCGCGCCATCCCGTGGAGTTTCTCCTGGGGCCAGGCGCGCATCACTTTGCCGGGGTGGTACGGCTTCGGCTCGGCGGTGGAAGCCTTCGTTCAGGAGGCGCCCGAGGAACGCATGGCCTTGCTGATCCGCATGAACGACGAATGGCCGTTCTTCCGCGCGCTTTTGTCCAATATGGACATGGTGCTTGCCAAGGCCGACATGGGGCTCGCCAAACGTTATACGGAACTCGTTCCCGACCCGGCGCTTGCCGAGAAAGTGTTCGGCATTTTGGAAGAGGAATGGCGGCGCACGGTCAAGGCGCTTGACAAAATCCAAGGGACGACCGAGCGGCTCGCCGATAACCCGGCGCTCGCGGGCTCGATCAGGCACCGCTTTCCCTACATCGCGCCCCTCAACCACCTGCAGGTTGAGCTTTTGCGCCGCTGGCGCAGTGGCGAGCAGGCGGATCGAATCCTGCGCACCATCCTCATTTCGATCAATGGCGTCGCGGCGGGCCTGCGCAATTCGGGATAACGGACTTACAAGTGCGCCGGGAGCTCGCGCTCACGGCCTCTTTGTCTTCGTTTGGAAAGCTTTAGGCGGGGGTAAAGCACAAGAGCCAATGCCAGCCATAGCGGGCGCCCGGCGGCGCAACCTTCAGCCCCGCCGCCTCGGCCTGCGCTTGGAGAAGGGAACGGGCTTCAGGCCTATCGTTCTTCACGATATGATCGCAGATGGCGTCTTTTTCGTCTTCGTTGAGATCGTGAAAGCTGCTGCGTAGCCAGGCGCAATAGTGCTGATGATAGACCTCCAAACTTTCATCCTCCTCGCGCACGACATCGACCAGCAGCAATAAGCCGCCCTGAGTCAGCCTTTGCGCGGCCCGCCGAAAGAATTCAGCCTTTTGCGCGGTCGGCAAATGGTGCAGGGCGAAGCTGCTGTGGATCACATCGTCGCGGCCATCCTCGGCCAGCGCGGCCATGATGTCTTCGTGCGCGAGTTCCACCGGGCAAGGACAGGACTTTTAGATTTTCAGCGGCGAGGGCGAGGGCAATGTCCGACACATCGACGCCCCTGTATTGCTCTGGCGGCAGATGCTTCAGCAAGGGCGCCAGGGCCGCCGCATCGCCGCAACCAAGATCAAGGAAGGAAAAAGGCCGGCCGGCGAAATGAGCGCGAAGCGCGACGTCAAGCTCCGCCCCGATTTCTCGATGAAACATGTAATTGCCAGCAACCACCTTTTGATAGGTGGCCCAGGCGTCGAAAAAAAATTCACAGGACTGTTCGGACATAGGGATACATCGCTGAGCGCGGAGCCTTGGGCGTCACATCTGCGGCTATTGCCGCTCGAAAAATCCAAATGTCAATGAGGGGACAGAGGACCACGCTTGAGCTATGATTGAATGTTGGTGACGAGCGAGGTCAGGCGGCAGTTTGAGCTTGTTCTTTTGTGACCTCTATTCCGTCGGTGAACAGCGCGCCAACTCTGCGTGACACCGTTCCTCGGTCCCGTATAATTCATCGAATTCGGCCTCGCTGAGGCCTGCGCGCCGCTGCCAGTTTGAATTTGAGTGTGCGTGCATCCAGCCGTTGCGACGGCGGTGAAACACGCGAGCGCATCGGTGATGACGTTGGCGCCGCCAGTAAGCGCCGTGCTCGTGAGTTTGCCAATCGCCACCTTTCGGAAGCCGATGACGCGGCGAAGAATGATCTGATCTGGCTTGCCGTCCTCGGTTGTTGCAACGGCGGCGACGAAGGGGGTTTTACCCGCCGCACCGCGCCCGTGTTTGCCGGAGTGCTCGCCACCGGACCGCCTTCTCGTATTTGATGGCGTAGATTTCGACGAATGCGTCGAATGCGACGAGAGCATCCTTCTTGGCCCGAAGGCTTCGAATGTCCCGATTGTGGTGTCCAAGGCCATTGCGTTGGTCAAGCGCGGCGCGCGCCTGCTATTCCAATGCAACGCCTGCCGCAAGCAGACCTCGGTGAAGGCGGGGACTATTTTCGCATCCAGCAAGCTGCCGCTGCGGCTCTGGTTCAAAGCCATGTATCTGGTGACCCAATCGAAGAAGGGAATCTCCAGCATCGAGTTGGGGCGTCGGCTCGGCGTCACGCAGACGACCGCCTGGACGATGAAACACAAGCTCGCTCAGGTCATGATCGAGCGAAACGGCGCCAAGCGTCTCAATGGCAACGTGCAAATGGACGACGCCTATATGTCGGCTTTGGTCGGAACCTACAGGGCCGTGCACTCAAAACACGTGCCGCGATATCTCGCCGAGTTCGAATATCGGTTCAACCGCAGATACCGCCTCGAAACAATGATACCGCGTCTCGCATACGTCGCTCTGAGGACCGCGCCTATGCCATATTCACTCCTAAAGCTGGCTGACGTTTATGCGTAATCAGGATTGGTTTTGTCCATCGAGGCGGCGCCAATGTTTCTCGGCGGCTTGAGCAAGCTTGAAAACCATGGCGAGAGCGGTTTTGTTCGATAGGCACCCCTTAGAGCGTACCGTCCGGTGACGCACGGTCGCGAACGTGCTTTCGACTGGGTTCGACGTGCGTAGATGCTTCCAGTGCTCTGCCGGGAAGTCGTAGAAGACGAGCAAAGCACCGCGATCTTTGGTTAGGCATTCGCGCCAAAAAGCCGGCCTTCAAATGGGTCAACACCGTCCTTGGAAACATCAAGTACATGCCAGGGCCAAGCGCGCACTTGTTCAAAACATTGGCGGTCTTGTGCACCCAACAGAGCTGGCTCGGGAAATCTGAACAACCTGGATGAGTGGAAATTCTGCCTGAACGCGGCGTAGGCTGCCGTGAACAGGAGAAAACATGACGAAGAGACCACGCCGGAACCACAGCTCGGCCTTCAAGGCGAAGGTGGCTTTGGCCGCTATCAAGGGCGAGAAGACGCTGGCCGAACTGGCCGAACAATTCGATGTCCATCCGAACCAGATCACGACCTGGAGATCGCAGCTTCTCGAAGGGGCTGCCGGGATCTTTGCCGCCGAGACGAAACCCGATTCAAGTCCGCCTGCGATCGATGTGAAAACGCTGCACGCCAAGATCGGGGAGCTGACGCTGGAACGAGATTTTTTGTCCGGAGCGCTCGGGAAAGCCGGACTTTTGCCGAGCGCAAAGCGATGATCGACCGGAACGATGACTTGCCGGTGAGCCGACAGGCGAAGGTTCTCGGGATCAGCCGGGGCAGCGTGTATTACTTGCCCCGGGCGGTCTCTGCCGACGCTCTGGCGCTGATGCGCCGGATTGACGAATTGCATCTCGATTATCCGTTCGCGGGCAGCCGGATGCTTCAGACTTTTCTGGCCCGCGAGGGATATGAGGTCGGGCGCCTCCACGTCGCCACTCTGATGAAGCGGATGGGGATTGAGGCGATCTATCGCCAGCCCAACACGTCCAAACCTGCGCCGGGGCACACGATCTTCCCGTATCTCCTGCGCAAGCTGCCGGTGACGCGGCCCAATCAGGTCTGGGCGATGGATATCACGTATATCCCCATGGCGCGGGGCTTCGTCTATCTTGCGGCCGTCGTCGACTGGTTCAGCCGGAAGGTTCTGGCATGGAAGTTATCGATTACACTGGAAACGGAGTTCTGTCTGGAGGCGGTCGAGGAGGCTCTTGCCCGATATGGCAAGCCGGAGATCTTCAACACCGATCAGGGCTCCCAGTTCACCAGCATCGCCTTCACCGGCCTGCTGCTCAAGAATGAGATCAAGATCAGCATGGATGGGAAAGGCGCCTGGCGAGACAACATCTTCGTCGAGCGCCTGTGGCGGACCATCAAATACGAGGAGGTGTACCTACGGGCCTACGCCAGTGTCCCGGAGGCACGGGCCTCCATCGGCCGATATATCGACGGCTTTTACAATGCCAGAAGGCCCCATTCGAGCCTTGATCGGCGGACGCCGGATGAGGCCTACTTCACTGCGCTGCAGCCAATCGCGGTTGCAGCATAACCATGGCAGAAATTCACTTAGCCGCAGCCAACCGGCTGTTCAAACAAACCGAGCCAGCTCTAACAGCGTTGGCCGCGGGTCTTTGGCCAAACTTCCTCGAGCGCCTTCCAGAACCCGAGTGCACCATCGGCAACCGCGAGCTCGGGACCGATTGTGAGCCCTCGTTGTCTCAGATCGAGGAGCAGCTCCTTCCAGGATTGCGTGCTCTCGCGGACGCCGTCGGCCAGACCGACGAACTCCTTCTTGCCTTCCGGTGTCGCGCCGACAATGACCAATAGGCACTGCGCGGCGTCTTCTAGCCGAGCCTGAACGTGGATCCCGTCGACCCAAAAGTAGACATAGCGCTGGGCAGTAAGATCACGCTTCGACCAGCGCACATGCTCGTCGACCCAAGCGTCCTTGAGCCGCGCGATGGTTGAGGCCGAAAGGCCGTCGGCGTCCTTGCCGAGCAAGGCGGCCAGCGCCTCCTCGAAGTCGCCCGTGGATATGCCATTCAGGTAGAGGATCGGGATCAATACCTCCAGGCTCTTCGAGCGGCGTGCATAGGGCGGTAGAATCGCCGAGGAAAAGCGGATGCACGCCTCGCCCTGGCCGACAGGGTCGCGAACCCGGGGCGCGCGCACGCCGACCGGACCGATACCGGTCATGACCTCGCGCTCGGGCAAATGCCCATGGCAAATCCTCACGCTTGTAGGAAAACGATGTCTCGCCCGAGCGAAGAACCTTGCGCACCGTGTTAGTGAACGCCGGTGCAAGGACATGGTGCTTCTTGCCCATATCCGCGCGCGATGCGCCGCATCGACGAACTCTTTGAGATTGAGCGCGCGATCAACGGAGCGGCGCCGGAACAGCGGCTCGCCATACGGCGTGAGCAATCAAAGCCCATCGTCCTTGCGCTCGAAGCCTGGTTGCGCGAACAGCGCGATCGTGTCTCTTCAAAAAGCGAGATCGCCAAGGCCATCAACTACAGCGTGAGCCGATGGCCTGCCTTCACGCGCTTCCTCAACGACGGGCGCATCTGCCTCAGCAACAATGCGGCCGAGCGCGTTGTGCGGGGCGTCGCCATAGGCCGCGTCAATTGGACATTTGCGGGTTCGGATGCAGGAGGCGTCGCGCCGCAGCTGTCTACACGCTGATCGAGACATGCAAGCTCAACGACGTCGATCCGCAGGCCTGGCTCGCCTATGTCCTCGCGAAATTACCCGATCATCCGGCTAAACGGATCGATGAAGCGGGGCGTGACGGATTTTGGTTGGCGCGCTGGCTTCGAGAGCGGGGTGTTGAGGCCTACGTCATGCACCCGTCGAGCGTCGCCGTGTCACGTGAACATCGGCGCGCAAAGACCGACCGCCTCGATACGGAACTATTGATGCGCGCATTTCTGGGCTGGCTGCGGGGTGAAAGGCGCCACTGCAGCATGGCGGCGATCCCGACGATTGAAGAGGAGGACGCAAAACGGCCCAATCGCGAACATGAAAAGCTTGTCGGCGATCGCACGCGCATCGTGAATCGAATGAAGTCGACGCTGGCGCGCCTTGGGATCCGATGGTTCAAGCCGACTTTACGCAGGGCCGAAGAAAAGCTCGGCGAACTGCGCACTGCAGAAGGAACGCTTCTGCCTGAGAATACGCGTGAGGAGCTTGGTCGCGACATGGCACGGCTTCGTGTCGTGCGCGAGCAGCTCAAAGAAATCGAACAACAGCGGCTGCGCAAGCTCGAGGCGGCGGCTCCCGCAGAGAAGGGACCCCATGCGATGATCCATCTCATTGCGCGGGTCATGGGCATCGGCATCGAGACGGCGGACATGTTGGTCAATGAAATCTTGTCCCGCCATCTACGCGACAGCAAGGCCGTCGCCCGTTACGCTGGCCTCACCGGATCACCTGACGAAAGCGGCAAGCGACGGCGTGAAAAGGGGCTGGCGCGCGCTGGCAATGCGCGAGTACGGCGCGGAATGATCCAGCTGGCTTGGCGCTTCCTCAGGTTTCAAAAGGACAGCGAGCTTGCCCAGTGGTTCCGCGCTCGGGCGGCCGACGGACGTCGCGGCACACGCAAGACGATGATCGTGGCGCTGGCGCGAAAGCTGCTCATCGCGCTGTGGCGCATGGCGACGACGGGAGAGATTCCCGAAGGCATGATATTGCGCCCGGCAGCGTGACAAAAAAGAGACAACGACACATCTCTTGGGGTTCGAGGTGACGACGCCCGGACCCAATGCCGATCCGAGGTGGTGGCCTCCGCAGCTCGACATGGACTTTGCGCCGCGCCAAAGAATGGAACCGCCACCTTGGAGCCTCGCTCTCGATGCGCATTATTGCATCATGGTTCGGGTCTTGTCGGCCCGCCGCATACAAGTACGCGAGTGTGATCATTCGCCAGCAGCGGGCTCCCCTCGGAATCGACGCATGCGAGATTGGATTATCTCAATCGATCCTCTCTTCTCCTGGCCGAAAGCATGCCGACACGCTTAATTTGGTAAAAGAGGTTACACAATGCCTTGAAGTATCACTTGACAGAATGAACCCCATACAAGTCTACCGGAGCATGCCCCGGAGGATGCTCCAGCGGCACGAACATCTCTTGAGCCCGCCGATGCCAGCCAGCCACATAATCCTTCACGCTTGCGTACCTAACCCGGCGGCACCGAGAACTTAGGCGCGGGTTAGCCGCCAGCTTCACGCCGACGGTCCACCCGTCCGGACAGCCTGAGCTATGGCCTCTACTTCCTGATCAACTCGGTCGCGAATGTGCGGATTATCCCGACGGACGATTCCACTCTTTGTGCATTGCGAGTTTAGATTGACACGCTCGCTGATCGTCGGGGTAGTATGATTTTGGCATCTGGAGATGATGAACCAATGTTCGCCTGAACAGTTGGGTGCTTAGAAGGAGTCATCCATGAAAAAGTTGTTTATCGTTCCGACCATCCTTGGCTTTGCCGCTATGGCGTTCGCCGGTCAAGCTGACGCGCGACCGGGCGGCTGCGTTAAGGGTGCGATTGTCGGGGCAATTGTTGGCCACTTTGTCGGGCATGGCGGCATGGGGGCCGCCGCTGGTTGTGTATATGGGATACACCGGCGGAACAGCTATGACCGTCAGGACAGCTTCGAGGGCCGGTCGAGCTACGAACGGCGTGGCGGAGATGGGCAGCGCAATGGGTCTGATAGATAAAATAACTGCGTGTGCGTGACTGGGGCTTGCCAGGGAGGAAGGCATCCTCCCGCCGTCGTTCCTGCCATCCTAAGCGCCGGCGTTATCTTCGTTGCAGAGAATCGCGAGGGGGCTGGGTGAGTAGCACTTCCGGAGCCTGTCGCATCTCGCCTTTGCTCATGCTTCTGGTCACTAGCCTCGCATCGTTCCAGGATAGCAGTGAGATTGGCCGGGCGCGAGGACACGTCAAGGGGCTCAGTTTTCAAACTGAGACACTACCGACGGCCGTCATCGTGGCCCCTCCTCGCCTTAATGGCGACGCTTCACGCTAAGCCCCTCGGACCGGTGGTCGGCGACCCCTTGAGGACTTAAAGCTGCGCGGCAGTGTTCCGGCACTGCACACAGGCGACGCATTCTATCCCCCCACAGCTCGCGGCCAAAACAGGAGCCCAAACAATGCCCCAGCCGATCCATGTGATGTTAGGGTGAGCCCCGCCTGCCAATCGAGAATTTGCTTATGGATGGCCATGAGGAATGTCCCCGCATGTCTTTAACCAGCAATGATTGCAATTGCCTTCCTTTTCGTCTGCGTGCTGTGCGACTGCTTCAAGTCGCGGCGGCTGGAAGCCGAAATCCTGGTATTGCGGCATCAGCTCAATGTCCTGCAGCAGCGCGCACGACGCCGATTGCATTTGCGTTGGGCCGACCGCGCCCTATTCATTTGGCTCTATCGTCGCTGTCCTCGCATTCTTGACGCCGTAACCATCGTCAGGCCCGAGACTGTTGTGCGTTGGCATCGAATGGGCTTCGCCGCGTACTGGCGATGGAAATCCCGTCCGCGCGGTGGCCGACCACGGATCGGCAAAGAGGTGCGCGATCTGATCCGAAGAATGAGTATTGAGAACCCGCTGTGGGGTGCGCCCAAGATCCACGGTGAGCTGCGCACGCTGGGCATCGATGTCGCGCAGTCCACGGTTTCGATGTACATGGTGCCGAGGCAGGGTCGGCCATTGCAGACCTGGAAGATTTTCCTTCGCAATCATGGGAAGGAAATTGCATCGATTGATCTGTTTGTCGTTCCGACGATTGCCTTTCAACGGCTCTTCGTATTTCTCGTTCTCGGCCATCGACGGCGGCAGCTGTTGTGGTTTGCGGTGACCCAGAACCCAACGGCGGAGTGGCTGGCGCGCCAAATCACCGAAGCATTCCCTTGGGACACAGCGCCCAAATATCTCATCCGTGACAATGACAGAGCGCTCCGACACCAATTGACCGTTTTGCGGCGCAATGTGAGGGGCCGGGCCAAGCTGACGAACAACGATCGCTGGTTTTTTGTCCAGCTGTACCGATGGTTCCCGTCGGTCCTGGAGGTCCTCACGATCATCCGTCCCGAGACGTTGGTGCGTTGGCATAGGGCCGGCTTTCGTCGTTATTGGCATTGGAAATCACGGCAACGGGGAGGGCGACCGCAGGTTCAGACAGAGCTGCGTGTGCTCATACGGCGAATGAGCATCGAGAATCCGCTTTGGGGTGCGCCTCGCATCCACGGCGAATTGCTCAAGCTTGGATATCAAGTTTCTCAATCAAGCGTCGCCAAGTACATGGTGAAGCGACGGGGGCCCCCTAGCCAGGGGTGGCGCGCTTTTCTGGCCAATCATGCCCCGCATATTGCCGCGATGGATTTGTTCGTCGTCCCGACCATTGGCTTCGACTTGCTCTATGCCTTCGTCGTTGTCCGCCTGGACCGCAGAGACCTTATCTGGATCAGCGTCACAAGACATCCGACAGCGGAATGGATTGCGCGTCAGGTCACAGAGGCATTCCCCTGGAATGAGGCTCCGCGCTACCTCATTCGCGATCGGGACCGCATCTTTGGCGCCGTCGTCACACGTCGATTGCGGACCTTGGGCATACGGGACAAGCCCATTGCACCCGCCTCGCCTTGGCAGAACGGCTTTGCCGAGCGGGTTGATCGGGTCGATCCGCCGCGAGTGTGTGGACCACATCATTGTCTTGGGTGAGGCTCATCTGCGCCGGATCCTGCGATCCTACGCTCGTTATTACAACGAGATCAGAACCCATCGGTCGTTAAACAAAGATGCACCGGTCTCTCGCGCGATTCAGCGGATTGGAATCGTTAAATCACATGCGGTCCTCGGGGGACTTCATCATCACTACGTTCGGATTTAGCTTTTCGGCACCATCGCCAGCGGGACAGGATCCCGGATGGGGCCAATCGGCCCTTTTCTCGGCATGGCGACAGTGACTCTCCATTCGCAGTGGAAAGAGCTGGATCGTACTCGGGCCTTAGCGCATGACCCCCAATGCGGGCTTTGTATAGCGCGTGCTTGTCCATGGTAGATCCTCTCGCTGTTATTGGGCGATCGCGGACGATGTACCTCGGTGGGCATTTCCTGGCGCAGGCTTCGGTAAGTTGCCGGGCCATCCATTCGGCGGTCGGCCGTGCCGCCATTCCCAGCCCTAAGATTTGGCGGCGGCCATGCCGGAGAATCACCAAACCATAAAGCAGTCGAAAGGAGAGTGTCGGAACGACAAACAAGTCAAGGATGCAATCCCATCGGCGTGGTTGCGGAGAAAAGTCTTCCAGCCTTGAGATGGTGGTCGCCTGTGCCTTGCCATGTATTTGGCGACCGGGGTTTGACCAATTTCGATGCCGAGCTTGAGGGGTTCTCCTGGATCCGGGGAGCGACAGCGCCGACTGCTGCTCGAGTCTGAACGAGTTTGCAATGATGCGATCTTCTGAAGCGCCCTCCCGCTTGACGCCGGCATCGCCTCGTGGAACCACTGATTTCATGTCGATGTCGCCAAACATTCTCTCGCCAAAGCCGACAGCTCCCGAACTCTTTACCGATGCCGTCGCCGCCGTCGCTCGGATCGAAGAGATCTACGAGCGCAACACCGAATTTTTACGCGGTCATTTCGAGGCCTACGCTAGGAGCGAGCCATTCGTGGGGCGCGTTCGCGCCACCTACCCCTTCGTGCGGATTACAACCACCACTTATGCCCGCCTCGACTCACGATTATCCTACGGATTTGTGGCGGGGCCGGGAACACACGAGACGACGGTGACCCGGCCCGACCTTTTCCGTGCCTATTTGACCGAGCAGATCGGCCTTCTGATTGAGAACCACGGGGTGCCAGTCGAGATTGGCGAATTGGACGAACCAGTCCCGATCCACTTCGCCTATCGGCGCGACATTAACATCGCGGCGGGCGTCTCCGCGCGAAATCAGACGCTGTCAGACCGCCCGCTCCGAGATATCTTCGACACGCCCGAGCTCGCCGCGATGGACGACGCGATCGTCAATGGCACGCTGCACGTGCCACATGGTGCGCCGGCACCGCTTGCCTTGTTCCGCGCTGCTCGCATCGATTATTCGCTGCATCGGCTCTTCCACTACACCGGCACGGATCCCGAACACTTCCAGAATTTCGTGGTTTTTACCAATTACCAGTTCTACGCCGACGCCTTCGCGCGGCTCTGCCGCGAGCGCATGGCAACAGGCGATCCCGGTTATGAGGCCTTTGTCGAGCCAGGAAACGTCATTACGCGCAATGCGCGGCTCGGCGACGCCGGTCCCACAGGTGCCGCGCCGGAGCGCTCTCCTCAGATGCCGGCCCTTCATCTCGTCGCGCCAGACTGCAGCGGCATTACTATGATCAACATCGGCGCCGGCCCCTCGAATGCGCGCAACATCACCGACCACGTCGCCGTGATGCGGCCGCATGCCTGGCTGATGCTTGGCCATTGTGCCGGCCTGCGAAACACGCAACAGCTGGGCGACTACGTGCTGGCGCATGGGTATGTGCGGGAGGACCATGTGCTCGACGAAGAGCTGCCGCTTTGGGCGCCGATTCCGGCGCTTGCTGAAATGCAGGTGGCGCTTGAGCAGGCGGTCGCCGAGGTGACGGGGATGACTGGGTTCGAGCTGAAACGGGTGATGCGCACCGGCACGGTGGCGAGCGTCGACAACCGGAATTGGGAGCTCGGCGACCACGTCTCGACCATTCGCCGCTTGTCACAATCACGCGCCGTGGCGCTTGACATGGAGTTGGCCGCCGTAGCGGCCAATGGCTTCCGCTTTCGTGTGCCCTACGGCACGCTGCTGTGCATCTCGGACAAGCCGCTGCACGGAGAGATTAAGCTCGCGGGCATGGCCAGCGAGTTCTACCGTCGGCGGGTCGGCCAGCATCTCGAGATCGGACTTAACGCGCTCGAAAGGCTGAAATCTCAGGAACGCGAACGTCTGCATTCGCGTAAGTTGAGGAGCTTTGCCGAAGTCGCATTTCAGTAGGACTGCGGAACCGGTTGGCAACGTCATCCATCACTGTGGAACTTGCCAAATGGGATTATCACGGCGTTGCGGGCTTTCGCTTCGTCATGTTTTTGAAAATTGGATGCGGCTTCGCAGGGTTTCGCAGCTGACGAGAAATCTTTGCGCGGATCCCCCGCGCTCGCGAGGATGGTCGCAGAGCTCGAAGACCCATACATTCTCGTGCATGAGAAGAAGCTGTCTTCGCCGCAGGCCCTGCTGCCGATTCTCGAGACCGTGGTGCAGAGTAGCAAGCCGCTCGTCATCATTGCCGAGGATGTCGAGGGTGAGGCGCTGGCGACGCTCGTCGTCAACAAGTTGCGCGGCGGCCTGAAAATTGCCGCCGTCAAGGCGCCAGGCTTCAGCAATCGCCGCAAGGCTATGCTCGAGGGCATCGCCATCCTGACCGCGGGTCAGCTTATCTCCGAGGAACTCGGCATCAAGCTTGAAAATGTGACGCTCCAGATGCTCGGCCGTGCCAAGCAGGGTGCCGTCCGCGACGCTGATCCGCACGCCGCTCGCCCAGCCGGACGGGAGCAGAGCGTGATCGAAAAAGAATTCACGTCGCAAGTGGCATTCTCCGCTCGCATAAGGCGCGACCTATATATAGACGATTGGCACGCCTTTCCGACCACTCGATCGAGGACGCCATGCAGTTCGATACGATCTGGCTCGATGCGCGTCTTGGGACGCTCGCTCCCAGCCGGCCCGGGCTCGGGATCGTCAAGCGCGGCGCTGTCGCGGCCAAGGAGGGACGGATCGCCTTTGCGGGACCTATGGTGGAGCTTCCGACCGGCTGGGATGCGCACCACCGCATCGCCCTCGACGGCCGCTGGGTGACGCCCGGGCTGGTGGATTGCCACACTCACCTGGTTTATGCGGGGGACCGGGCGCACGAGTTCGAGTTGCGCCTTGCCGGTGCCTCGTATGAAGAAATCGCCCAGGCAGGCGGCGGCATCGTCTCGACGGTGAAGGCGACACGCGCGGCGAGTGAGGACGGTCTCGTTGCCGCAACGCTGCCGCGGCTCGATTGTCTCCTTGCCGAAGGCGTGACAACCGTCGAAATCAAGTCGGGCTATGGCCTCGATCGGGAAACTGAAGTGCTGATGCTCCGCGCTGCGCGCCGGCTCGCTCGGGAGCGTAAGGTTGAGGTCAGCACGAGTTTTCTTGGCGCGCACGCATTGCCACCGGAAGCAAACGGTGACAAGGAGCGGTATATCGATGAGGTCTGTGCGATGATTTCCGCCATCGCTCGGGACAAGCTCGCTGATGCGGTCGATGCCTTCTGCGAGAATATTGCATTCTCTCCCGAACAGACGGCGCGCGTGTTCCGGGCCGCGCAGACGGCGGGATTGCCGGTCAAACTCCACGCCGACCAGCTCTCTAACCTGCACGGCGCGAAACTCGCTGCCGACCACGGCGCGCTGTCCGCCGATCACCTCGAAAATACCGACGATGATGGCGTCGCGGCATTGGCGCGCGCCGGCACTGCGGCCGTGCTGCTTCCGGGTGCATTCTATGTCCTGAGAAAAACACGTGCCGCCGGTCGATGCCCTCCGTCGGCAGCGCGTGCCGATCGCGATTGCGACAGACAGTAACCCCGGTACGTCGCCGATTACGTCACTGCTTCTCATATTGAACATGGCGGCGACGCTATTCGGACTCACGGTCGATGAGGCCATCGCCGGCGTCACCCGCGAAGCGGCGCGCGCCCTCGCCCGGCTGGGCGAGATCGGGACGCTCGAGCCGGGCAAGTGGTGCGACCTGGCCATCTGGAACATCGAGCGACCGGCCGAGCTGGTCTACCGTATCGGCTTCAATCCCTTGCATGGGCGGGTCTGGAGAGGCAAATGACGGCCGCGATCACGCTGACGCCGGGACGCGCCACGCTCGCCGACTGGCAAGCCGTTGCAGATGGTGCTGCCGTCCGGCTCGATCCCGCCGCGATGTCTGCGGTTGAGGCCGCCGCGCGGGCGGTCGACGCCATCATCACCAGGGGTGAGCCGGTCTACGGCATCAACACTGGGTTCGGGAAGCTTGCGAGCGTGCACATTGGGTCTGACGACCTTGCCACGCTCCAGCGCAACATCGTGCTTTCGCACGCCGTCGGGGTGGGCGAGCCGATGCGGCCGGCGAACGCGCGGTTGATGATGGCATTGAAGGTCGCGAGCCTCGGCCGCGGCGCCTCCGGGGTGAGGTTGCGAACTGTTGAAATGCTTGAAGCCATGCTGGCACGCGATCTGATCCCGGTGATACCGAGCCAGGGCTCGGTCGGGGCGTCCGGCGATCTCGCTCCGCTCGCGCATATGACGGCGGCAATGCTCGGGATCGGCGAAGTGCGGCTTGCCGGCGAGCGCATGCCGGCCGGAGCCGGGCTCGCGCGCGCCGGGCTCGCGCCGATCGTGCTCGGCCCGAAGGAAGGGCTCGCCCTGCTCAACGGCACCCAGTTCTCGACCGCGGAGGCGTTGGCAAGCCTGTTCGCGATTGAACGCGTGTTCCAGGCGGCGCTGATCACCGGCGCGCTCTCGACGGATGCCGCCAAGGGCTCCGACACGCCGTTCGATGCGCGGATCGACGCATTACGCGGTCATCGCGGCCAGATCGAGGTAGCTGCTGCCTTGCGCGCGCTCATAGCGGCCAGCTCGATCCGCGCATCTCACCGTGCCAACGATGATCGCGTTCAAGACCCGTATTGCCTGCGCTGCCAGCCGCAGGTGATGGGTGCCGTACTGGATTTGCTGCGGCAGGCAGCGGCCATGTTGGCGACGGAAGCGAATGGGGTCTCGGACAATCCGTTGATCTTCGCAGACAGCGGCGAGGCACTGTCCGGCGGCAACTTCCACGCCGAGCCGGTGGCGTTCGCCGCCGACATTCTGGCGATCGCGGTGTGCGAGATCGGCTCGCTTGCCGAGCGGCGCATCGCCATGCTGATCGACCCCACGCTTTCGGGGCTGCCGGCCTTTCTCACGCCGCAGCCGGGTCTCAATTCCGGTTTCATGGTCGCGCAAGTGACGGCGGCGGCGCTGATCGCCGAGAACAAGCAGCGCGCCTATCCGGCCAGCGTCGATTCGATCCCGACCTCCGCCAATCAGGAGGACCATGTGTCGATGGCGGCACACGGCGCGCGCCGGCTTTTGGCCATGGCGGAGAACGCCACGAATGTCGTTGCGATCGAGCTTAT